>NZ_BDAU01000020.1 GCF_001612615.1 Nocardia amikacinitolerans NBRC 108937
CGGTTGGGGCCTTGACAGGCAGAGCATTTCGCCAGGACTTCCTTTCACTAGCCCCTCCCTAGACGCAACCACAGCCGGATGACCACGCCGGAAGCCGAACCCCGCGCCCACCAACTGCGGGAGGTAAGCCGGGTACGGCACACGACGTGCCCAGCACTGCTCGGAGGAAAACCTGGGTAGGCACACCCACCCGAGCACCCGCAACAATGGGCGAAAGCACTGGTAGGCACACCGACCGAGCACCCGCAACAATGGGCGGAAGCACTGGTAGGCGCACCCCCTTGGGTACCCCAACACCGAAAACCGTCACCCCAACGCAACACCCACACCAAACCGAGCCCAGCTCCAAACGAACCGCGGCAGGAACACCCCTTCAGCACCCGCGGCGTCGAAAGAGAACTCACGGCGCTGATCGGATTCGCGGGTGGTGGCACATAGCGTTCGCACGCCTCACATAGGCGGTGCCTATGTGAGGCGTGCAAAGCATGTGTGGCGCTAGTCAGGGGCAGCGAAAGCGGCTTCCCGAACCCGGAAGGGCCGGGGTCGGTTTCCCGCGCCCGGCCCTGAACTCACGCGGTGGCGGCGAACGCGGGCCGATTCACCGCGGGTTCCACCACCGGCTCGATGGCGTAGGCCAGGATGTCCGCCACGTCGGCGACCGGTCGAACATCCAGCGCCGCAAGCACTTCGGCGGGCACCTCGTCCAGATCCGGCTCGTTGCGGGCCGGAATGAACACAGTCTTCAACCCGGCGCGCTGCGCGGCGAGCAGCTTCTGCTTCACGCCGCCGATCGGCAGGACCCGACCGTTCAGCGTGACCTCGCCGGTCATGCCGACGTCCGAGCGCACTTGGCGGCCGAGGGCCAGCGACACCAAGGCGGTGACCATGGTGACGCCCGCGGACGGACCGTCCTTGGGCACCGCGCCCGCCGGGAAGTGGATGTGGATGTTGCGGTCGAGCACCGACGGTTCGATGCCGATCTCCTCCAGGTGCGAGCGCACGTAGGTCAGCGCGATCTGCGCCGATTCCTTCATGACGTCGCCGAGCTGGCCGGTCAGGGTCAGCGAGCGCTCGCCCTCGGCGGCGTTGGCCTCGATGTAGAGGACGTCACCGCCCGCGCCGGTCACCGCGAGGCCGGTCGCCACGCCGGGGACCGCGGTCCGCTCCACCGAATCCGGGGTGAACCGGGGACGGCCGAGGTAGTCCTTCAGATCGCCGAGACCGATGGTCAGGTGGCCGGAAGAGATCGTGTCGTAGCCGAGTTCGGGGTCGTAACCCAGACCGATGTCGGACACCGTTGCGCCGGAACCGACTTCGTCCTCCGCGAGCCGAGTCGCGGCCTTCCGCAACGCCTTCGCGATCAGGCGCTCCATCTGCCGCACGCCCGCTTCCCTGGTGTAGTTCGCCGCGATCTCGCGCAACGCCTCCTGGGTGATCGAAACCTCCTCGGCGGTCAGCGCATTACGCTCGAGCTGGCGCGGAATCAGGAAGTCGCGGGCGATCGCGACCTTGTCGGCCTCGGTGTAACCGTCGACCGTGATCAGCTCCATGCGGTCGAGCAGCGGACCGGGGATGGTCTCCATGACGTTGGCCGTCGCGATGAACAGCACGTCGGACAGGTCGAGATCCAGGTCCAGGTAGTGATCGCGGAAGGTGTGGTTCTGCGCCGGATCGAGCACCTCGAGCAGGGCCGCCGCCGGGTCGCCGCGGAAATCGGAACCGACCTTGTCGATCTCGTCGAGCAGCACGACCGGGTTCATCGAGCCCGCCTCCTTCATGGCGCGCACGATGCGGCCGGGGAGGGCGCCGACGTAGGTGCGGCGGTGGCCGCGGATCTCCGCCTCGTCGCGCACGCCACCCAGGGCGACGCGAACGAACTTGCGCCCCAAGGCCCGTGCGACGGACTCACCCAGCGAGGTCTTGCCGACACCGGGCGGACCGACCAGCACGAGCACCGCGCCGGAGCCGCGTCCACCGACGACCTCCAGCCCGCGCTGCGCGCGCCTGGCCCGCACCGCCAGGTACTCGACCATGCGGTCCTTGACCTCGTCCAGGCCGTGGTGATCGGCGTCGAGCACCGCGCGGGCGGCGGAGACGTCGGTGGAATCGGTGGTCTTCTCGTTCCACGGCAGCTCGAGCACGGTGTCCAGCCAGGTCCGGATCCAGCCGGATTCCGGGCTCTGGTCGCTGGACCGCTCCAGCCTGCCGACCTCGCGCAGCGCCGCCTCGCGGACGGACTCGGGCAGGTCGGCCTGCTCCACACGCGTGCGGTAGTCCTCGGCGCCATCCGGCTCGTCCTCGCCGAGCTCCTTGCGAATGGCGTTGAGCTGCTGGCGAAGCAGGAACTCGCGCTGGCTCTTCTCCACGTTCTCGCGGACCTCGTCACTGATCTTCTCGGTGACCTCGGCCTCGGCGATGTGCGTCTTGGTCCACTCGATGAGCGTGGTCAGGCGCTTGGCGACCTCGGGAGTCTCGAGCAGTTCGCGCTTCTGCTCGGGGGTCAGGTACGGCGCGTAGCCCGCGGTGTCGGCGATCGCGGACGGGTCGGTCAGCTGGTTGACCGCGTCGATGATCTGCCACGCCTCGCGACGCTGCAGCACCGAGACGACAAGCTTCTTGTATTCGGCGGCCAGCTCCTTGGTCCGGCCGTCCGGCGCCGGATTCTCGACCGGTTCGGCCTCGACCCACAGCGCGGCGCCCGGCCCGGTGACCCCGTGGCCGATCTTGGCGCGCCGCTCCGCCTTCAGGACCGCCGCGGGCGCGCCACCGCGCATCCGGCCGACCTGTTCGATGGTCGCGACGACGCCGTAAGAGGCATAGCCCTCGGTCAGTCGCGGCGCGAGCAGCACCGCCTCGGACTTGGCTGCGCGCGCGGCGTCGATCGCGGCCTGCGCCGATTCGTCCAGTTCGATGGGCACGACCATGCCCGGCAGCACGATCGGATCGGTCAGGAACAGCACCGGCAGATTCTGAGGTGTAGTCACGTCTTCGACCCTTCCAAAAGTTGAGCGATGCCTACTCAACCCCACCCTTCCCGTCTTTGTTCCGCGCCCTCATGGACGTTCGCTCAGAGCGAAGACAGAACGGAACCTCGGCCGTCTGTGACAGTTCCCGCTCCCGCGTTGACACCCTCGCAATCGCAATGAGAATGTGGGGTCCTCTTCAGCTCGCGCCATTAGGGGGATCCCAGGATGACCACTCTCGCCTCAGGGGTGTTCATCGACTGGGAAGAGCTCACCGGCCAGACGAAGTTCGTCGTCGACCTGGTCACTTTCCCGATTTTCAGCGCGCTCGCCGGCTGGCTGACCAACTGGACCGGCGTGCTGATGCTCTTCTGGCCGGTACAGTTCCGCGGCTTCCGCGTGCCGGGCCTGCACGTGCTGTACCCGTACCTGCCGCGGCGGGTGCAGGTGCTGCCGACCTTCTCCGGCGACGGCCGCCAACTCGGCTTCCAAGGCTTCATTCCGGCGCGCGCGGAGAAGATGGCGAGCATCTGCGTCGACAAGGCGCTGATGCGAATCGGCAGTCCACGGGACTTCATCCACGAGCTCGACCTGTACGGCATCGCCGACTACATCGCCGAGCTGGCGCGTAAACAGGTGCAACCGCTCGTCGACGAGGTGATGTACCGGGAGAACCCGGACCTGTGGCGCTCGGTGCCGCGGCAGATGCGACAGGTCATCTACCAGCGGGTGGACCGGCAGCTGCCGAAGTTGACGCGCCGGGCCTTCGATTCGCTCGGCGACAACATCGATCAGCTCATCGACATCAAGAGCTTCGTCATCCGCTACCTGCGCGAGAACCCGGACATCCTCAAGGACCTCACCACCACCATCGCCGCCCCCGAGCTGAAGTTCATGGTGCGCATCGGCTTCCTCGGCGCGCCGTTCGGTCTGCTGATGGCGCTGTATCTGCACGTGCACGACCGCATTCCGGTGCTCGGCTGGGTCCCTGCCTGGGTGATCGTCCTGCTCAGTGCGGCGGCGATCGGCGTCATCGTGAACGTCATCGCGGTGAAGATGGTCTTCGAGCCGGGCGATCCGCAGCCGCGGTACAAGTACCTGTGGCGCCAGGCCCTGCTGGCCAAGCGCCAGCCGCAGGCCGCGACCGACCTCGCGCGCATCCTGGCGTACCAGGTGCTCACGCTGCCGAACCTGGCGTCGGAACTGCTGGACGGTCCGAACGGCGACAAGACACGCCAGCTCGTCGAGCGGCTGATCTCCGAGGAGATCCACCGTCAGCTCGGGCCGACGCACTCGATGGTGCGCGCGGCGTTCGGCAAACGGCAGTTCGACAATCTCAAGGTCGGCGCGGCCGGTGCCGCTGTCGCGTTGGCGCCGAGCATGATCGAGGACGAGGAGTTCGCGCGCGAGCAGGCGAAGAAGATCGACGAGTTCGCCGCGCGCAAGTTGCAGCAGCTGAGCCCCGGCGAGTTCATGGAGATGTTCTACGCCTCGGTGGAGCAGGACGCCTGGCTGCTGTACCTGCACGGCGCCGTGCTCGGGTTGGTCGTCGGCGCGGCCCACCTGGTGCTTTTCGGGTGGTAGACCACGCGGGAAATACAAGCACGCGTGCTTGCATTTTTTCCGCGCCGCTGCGATGCTGGGTCACACCAGGCACACGCGGCGGTGTGCCCGCGATCGGCAAGGGAACTCATGGCTGACCTCGAGGCGCTGCTCGGCGATTTCGCCGACGAATGCGCGGACCTGGAACGACTTGTCGCCCCGCTGGCGCCCGCGGACTGGGCCCGGCCGACGCCCGCGCCCGGCTGGCGCATCGCCCACCAGATCGGGCACCTGACCTGGACCGACGAGGTCGCGACCATCGCCGCCTCCGATGCCGACGAGTTCGCGAAACAGGTCGCCGCCGCCGCGCCCAAGGCGCTGACCTTCGTCGACGAGGCGGCCGAGGAAGCCGCCGCGGCCCCGCCCGCCGAACTGCTCGAGCGCTGGCGCGCCGGACGCAAGACGCTGATCGAGGCGCTGCGCGCGGTACCTGCCGGGACCAAGCTGCCGTGGTTCGGCCCGCCGATGAGCCCGGCCTCGATGATCACCGCGCGGCTCATGGAGACGTGGGCACACGGCCAGGACGTGGCCGACGCCCTCGGCGTGACGCGCGAGCCGACCGCGCGGTTGCGCAGCGTGGCCCACCTCGGCGTGCGGACCAGGAACTTCGCCTATTCGGTGCGGGGCAAGACGGCGCCCGCCGAGGAGTTCCGCGTCGAACTCACCGCGCCGGACGACTCGGTGTGGACGTGGGGTCCGGAGGACGCGGCGCAGCGGGTGAGCGGGCCCGCGTTGGACTTCTGCCTGCTCGTCACCCAGCGCCGCCACCCCGACGACTTGGCGGTGCGCGCCGAAGGCCCGGATGCGCAGGAGTGGTTGACGATCGCCCAGGTCTTCGCGGGACCGTCCGGGGAGGGCCGGGCCGCAGGGCAATTCGCCTGACCGCTGCCGAAATGGCAGGCAGCCCGGCCGGACAACGTCCGACCGGGCTTCACCCGACCCGATCCGAGAACTCGGGAGCGGGCGAGCGCCACACTTGGGTGCGCCGTTCGCGTCGACGGCCGGACGCCGTTGGCCGGGTGTCTAAGAGTGGCAGTCGAGAATGACGCTCGCCAGCTAACCGGTTTTTACCCCCTCGTCAGATGCCGGAAACATCCGTAGCGCGGTCTATTGTGATCCTGCTCGCACGGATGCCGTCCAAGATCGCGAAGCGTCGTAACCTGGACAGGCGTTCGGCTTTCAACGATGCGGGCCGACGACGCGAGGGGAGTCGGGGCGGAGGGAAAGGAACGCATCGTGACGGCACACAAACCTGCTCAGATCGTGCGTCATACCGCGATCGTGTTGGCCGGCGCGGCCAGCCTCAGCCTCACTTTTGTCGCAGGCGCGTACGTCGTGAACCAGATGGCCGACACCCACTCCGGCGCCGGACGAGCCGCGCCGCCGCCCGCGCCGATCGTCGAGCCCTTCGCGCCACACCAGGGTCCGCGACCCGTCGAAACCTTGCTCGCCGGTGAGGCGCACGTGCTGCCGACCTACCAAGCCTCCGTTTTTCCGGCGGAAGCTGTTGTGCCGCAATCAGATCCGGCCGCCGCTCCGGCGCGGCCCACTGGACTCGGCGGGCGCCTCGGCCTCGGCACCGCCTACGTGGGCGCGCAAGTCGCCCCGGTCCGCACCGGCACCGTCGCGTTCACCGTCGACACCAACGCCTTCTCGACGCTCACCGGCCTCGTGCTCTCCGAACCTGTGCGCGACCACCTCGGCATCGACCTGGACCCCACCGGAATCACCCAGATCCGCGCCGAAATCGACACCCGCAGCGGCGAAATCGCCTTCGTCCTCTCGGACGCCAACCTCGGCGAACACACCATCGAACTCCAACGCCACCCGGCCCCAACCAACCCGGCCGCCCCCGCCGCTCCGGACGCCCCCGCCGCTCCGGACGCCCCCGCCGCTCTGGACGCCCCCGCCGCTCTGGACGCCCAGGCCGCTCCGGACGCTCCGGACGCTCCGGACGCTCCGGACGCTCCGGACGCTCCGGACGCCCACGCCACCACCATCTGACCCGACTCACCAGCCAGGAGGCTTACGCCACCGCCCAGGGGTGGGTACGAAAAGACCCGCCCCTATCGAGAGGACCGGGATGGAGCCGCCAGTGCAAGAAACTGGCGCGACGAGTCTCGACGCACTTTCTCCCCACCCCGGTACTGTCGGCTGACGTGTACGACTTTTGCGTGATCGGGGGTGGGATCGTCGGGGTGGCGACGGCTCGGCGGCTGGTGGAGCGGTATCCGGGGGCTCGGGTGGTGTTGGTCGAGAAGGCCGGAGCGTTGGGGGTGCATCAGACGGGGCACAACAGCGGGGTGATCCACTCCGGGATCTATTACGAGCCCGGGAGTCTGAAGGCCGAGTTGTGCAGGCGGGGTGCTCATTGGACGAAGGAATTTGCTGCGGCGCAGAGGATTCCGTACGAGGTGTGCGGAAAACTGCTGGTGGCCACCGATGCCGCCGAATACGAACGGATGCTGGCGCTGTACGAGCGCTCGGTCACCAACGGGGTGGAGGTCGAACTCGTCGACGCCGCCGAGCTCGTGCGGCGCGAGCCGCGGATCACCGGCGTCGGCGCGCTTTTCGTGCCGGGCACCGGCATCATCGACTACCGCGAGGTGACCGCGGCACTCGCCGAACAGGTTCGCGCGGCGGGCGGTGAGATCGTGCTGGGCACGGAGGTCACCGCCATCGAGGAGACCGACTCGGCGGTGACGATCACCGGCAAGACCGGCGCGTGGACCGCACGCACCCTGGTGGTCTGCGCCGGACTGCAAGCCGATCGGATGGCGCGACTCGCGGGTCTGCCGATCGACTTTCGCATCGTCCCGTTCCGCGGCGAGTACTACCAGCTGCCGCCCGAACGCGCCGGTCTGGTGCGCACGCTGATCTATCCGGTGCCCGACCCGAACCTGCCGTTCCTCGGCGTGCACCTGAGCCCGACCATCGACGGCGAGCTCACCGTCGGACCCAACGCGGTGCTCGGCCTTGCGCGCGAGGGCTATCGAAAGGGGAGCGTCGACCTGCGCGACGCCAAAGAGGTCGTGGGCTTTCCCGGCGTGCACCGGGTCGCCCGCGCGCACTTCAAAACGGGTCTGCGCGAACTGCGCAATTCGGTGTTCAAGCGCGGCTACCTGGCCGAATGTCGCCGGTACTGCCCGGAACTCACCGCCGCCGACCTGCGACCGCGCCCGGCAGGCATCCGCGCGCAGGCGGTGTTGCGCGACGGCACCCTGGTCCACGACTTCATGATCGAACGCACCGCGCGCTCGGTGCACGTGCTCAACGCGCCCTCGCCCGCGGCGACCTCGGCCATGCCCATCGCGGAGTACATCGTCGACCTGATCTGACGAAACGCCGACCGCGGAAACCGGACCGGAAATACGCAGAGAACCAAGCAACCGGCCGGTCGCGATATGGAAAGGACTGCTACCCGAAATCCTCCCAACCCCTCGAATAAAGAGGAGAGCTGTAGTACTTTTGTCCGCAGCCGTGGATCAGGGAGGGCCTATGGGCCACATCAAGTACGCGAGTGACGTCGGGGCACCCGTCGAAGTGGCGTTCACGTACACGGACAACCACCTGTTCGTGCCGGACTGGATGTTCGGCGTCGCCTCCTTCGAGCCCACCGGCGAACTGGACCAAGGTCCCGGCGCCCGCTTCGCTACAACGGTCCGACTCGGTCTCTGGCGTCCGACGATCCCCTGCGAGATCACCGAATATCGCCGCAACGTGGTGATCGGGTATACGCTGCGTGGGCGGTTGTCGGGAACGCTGACGCTGCGTTTCGACCCGCTCGGCTATGGACGGTCGGTGCTGACCTCCGAAGCGGAGTACGCTGCACCTCGCGGCTTCCTCGGCCGCATGTGCGCGGGCTTGGTCGACAATGCCGTGCGATCGGCGTTACGTCGCACCGAGTCGCAATTGCGAAGGGAGATAGAGGAATTCCACGGTACCGATCTTGTCGGTCGGATTGCGTAGGGTGCCAGCCATGATCATCGTGAGCACCGACGGATCCTGCCTCCGAAATCCCGGCGGCGCTATCGGCTGGGCTTGGGTCAATCATCAGGGGGGCGCCTCGCGCAGCGGGGGAGCCGCGACGGGGACGAATCAGATCGCCGAGCTACGCGCGGTCCTGGAGGCCATCGAGGCACACCCCGGCGCCGAACCCCTTCTGATCGAAAGCGATTCGCTCTACGCGATCAAGTGCGCGTCGGAATGGATCTCGAGCTGGCGGCTGAACGGCTGGCGCACGTCTACCGGCGGCGCCGTCAAGAACGTGGAGATCATCAAGCAGATCGACCGCGCCATCGCGAGCAGGCCGGGTCCGGTCCGATTCCGTTGGGTGCGCGGCCATGTCGGCAACTACTTCAACGAGATGGCTGACACCCTCGCGGGCGAAGCGGCGCGGAAGGCCGCGGCTTCGGCGTCCGCCGCCGAGGTCGACGCCACCGAACTCGCCGCGGTGGATACGCCGAAAACCACGGTGCCGCTGGCGAAGACGACCGTGCCGCTGTCGGTGACGCTGGCGAAAAGCGCTGCACCGCAACAGCGAAATGCCGCACCGCAACAGAAGACCACCGGGCCGCGGGCCTCGGGGAAGGCGGTCGCGTCGGCTCCTCAGACTTTGACTCTGTTCTGAGCAGCTCCGCGACCGCAGGAGGACCGCCCGAAAGACCTCCGGCGGTGGTGACTGGGCCCACCGCCGGAGGCGCTTTCGGAGAACTGTCGAGCGATCAGTTGCCTGGCTGCGGCTGCGGCTGCTCGGTCGGGGCCGGAGCGGGCGCGGGCGCACCGCCGGGCAGGCCGGTGCCGCCGCCCTTCAGCATCGGCGAGTCGAGCTTGGCCACCTTCCACTTGCCGTCCTCGTTCTTCAGGTCGGCGACGATGACCACGAACTGCCGATCCGGCTGCTGCTGAGTGAAGTTGGTACGGAACTGGGTCAGCGTCACCAGCACCTTGGCTTCGCTGGTGTCACCGGACTGGTACCCGCACTGCACGTCGTCGGCCCAGGACTTGACCTGCGCCTGCACCATCGCGTCGGTCAGCGCCGTGGTGGCGTCGGTGAATTCCTTCAGGAACTCGCCGGTGGAGCCCTCCTTGACCTTGGTGAAGTAGCCCTCGAGGTCCTTGGAGTAGTCGTAGACCGAGACGTCGCGGCCGAAATCGCAGGCCGCCCGCGTCGCGTCGTTGACGGCGGCGAGCTCGTCCGACTTCTTCTGTGCCTGCAGGTAGAAGACCACCACCGCGGTGACGGCCGCGACGAGCAGAATGCCCGCGACGAAGGCCGCGATCACCGGCAGCAGATTCGAGCGGTCCTGGCTCGCCGCGGGTGTCGGCTTCGGCTTCGGCTCGCTCTTCGTCTGCTTCTCGCCCGCCTTCCCCAGGTCAAGCTTGGCCGTCGCCGCGTCGCTCGCCCCCGCCGCGTCGGTCGCGGCGCTCTCCTCGGCGGTCTTCTTCGTGGTCTCGGCGTCTTTATTGGTGTCGGCGTCGTCGGTGGACATCGATAAATCCTGCTCTTTCCCGGCGCGCGCACGCACCGATTCGGCTGGCCGGCCCGCATGGGCAAACCGTACGGGTTCTACCAGCGAGTATGCCGGGCCGACCGGACAGCCGGTGGCCCGGGTCACTCACCGCACCGGGGGAAGGGTCCGCTCGTTGGGATCCACACCCGGAGGCATCTGGGCGCCGTTGTTCGGCACGTTCGGTCGCGGCGCGTTGGCGGCGCCACGGATCTGCTGACCCGGCGGCGGGTTCACGCAGTAGTTCCACTTCGGGATGCTGCCGTCCTGGACGACCTCGTTGCGGATCTGCGGGGTGTTGTAGGTGCAGTACGGCCGGGGCCAGATATCGATCATCGCGTGGAACTCGTTGTCCCACGCCGGGACACCGAGCGCCTCGGCGCCGAGCGCGAGCGACGGGAACAACGCGCGCAGCGCGGGCAGGCGCAACTGCGCGGCCTTGGTGATGGCGACGAAGTTGGTGACCAGGCTGGTGATCGGGTCCGCGGTCTTGTCCAGCACGGCGCCGAGGCTCTCCAGCTGTCCCGGGCCCGAGTCCAGCACGCCCTGCAGCTCCGCGTTGGCCGCGTTGAACTGTGCGAACAGTTCCCCGGAGTTGGCGGTGAGAATGGCGAGATCCGGCTGCGCCTGCGACGTGGTGTCGGCGATGGTGCGCAGGTTGGTGATCAGGCTGGTGGTCTGCGGCAGCAGCGAGTCGAGGCCGGACGTGGCCAGACTGATGCCGTTGACCAGACCGCGCAGCTGATCCGGGCCGCCGCTGAGCGCGATGTCCAGCTCCGCGAGGATGACGCTGAACTTGTCCGGATCGACCTGCGCGATCAGCGCGCTGGTGTTGTCCAGCACCGACCACACCGGCGTCGGCGTCTTGACGGTCTCTGGATCGAACTGGACGACGGCGCCGTCGGCGAGGAACGGTCCGTCCTCGGTGCCGGGCCGGAAGTCGATGTACTGCTCACCGGCGGCAGACAGCGCCTGCACCGCCACGTCGGTGTCGACCGGGATCTTGTATCGGCTGTCGATCTCGGCGCGGGCGGCGATGGCCTGGCCGCGGTCGGTCAGCTCGATCGAGGTGACCTTGCCGACGCGGTAGCCGCGCAGGGTCACGTCGTTGCCCGGCTGCAGACCGCCGGAGCGGTCCAGGTTCACCGTCACGGTGTAGCTGGACCGCAGCGGATTGATCCGCATGACGCTCACCAGCAGGTACGACGCGCCGACGAGCAGCACGAGCACCAGGCCGATCCCCGAGAGGATCAGCTTGTTCGACCAGATCTTCGAGACCGCGCTCACCGGTGGCCCCCCGTCACCCGCTGCTGCACGAGTTGCAGCACCTGGATCAGGCTGCCCGCGAAGTCCTGCAGGTCTTCCAGGTTCGGCAGCCTGCCGTGCTGCGGGTCGGTCAGCGCGCTGATATCGAGGTTCGTCGCGGTGGCGTAGACGGCGAAGCTGCGGCCGCGGAAGGTGGCGTCGACCTTCGGCCGGATCTCGTGCAGACGGTCCATCAGGAGGCCGAAGTCGTCGCCGGTTCGCGCGAGCGCGTCCATCAGCGCCTGGGTGTTGTCCAGCAGGCTGGCCAGCTGGTCACCCGTGGTGTCGGAGTAGTCGCCGAGCGCGGCGCTGGTCTCCGAGATCTTGGTCAGCAGTTCGCCGATCGCCCGGTTGTTCTCGGCGACGGCGCCGATCATCTGGGGCAGCGTGTCGGCGACCTGACCAAGTTCCGCTCGCCGCGACTCGAGGGTGGTCGCCAGCGTGCTGAACTGGTTCAGCACCGAGTCGACGCGGGCGGTGTTGTCGTTCAAACTGCCGACCACACCGGTCAATTCGTTGATCAGGTGCGCGACCTGCGGCCCGCGCCCGCCGACGATGGAATCCAGCTCCGAGGTCAGCTTGGTGAGCGAGGCGATGCCGCCGCCGTTGAACAGCATGGACACCGAGATGAGCAGCTGCTCGACGGAGGCGCCCGCCGAGGTGTCCTCGATCGTCAGTGTGTCGCCGTCGTGCAGCATCGGCGCGCCCGGCTCGACCTTCGGCTTGGACAGCGCGACGAACACGTCACCGAGCGGGGTGGCCTGGCGCAGTTCGGCGGTGCTGCCCTTGGGCAACTCGATATCGCTGCGGATGCTCAGGTCGACGACGGCCTGGAAGTTCTTGGTCGTGATGCCGGTGACCACACCGACATCCGAACCACCGATCTTCACCTTGGCTTGGTCGGGCAGGTTCAGCGCGTTCTCGAACACTGCCTGCACGGTGTAGGTCTCGCCCGCCTGTCCCGGCTTGGGCAGCGGCAGGTCTTCGACGGTGAACCCGCAGCCGGAGGTGATGCCCACCCCGGCCACCGCCGCGATGGCGACGAGCGCCCTGCGTGCCTTGATCGTCATGCGGTACGTCATTTCGTCAGTCCAAGCAGTGCGGCGGTGAGCCCGTAGTCGGGTCCGAAGTCCTGCATATTTCCGGTGCGGCACCCGTCGGCCTTCATCTGGATCCGCTCGCAGAACAGGGCGACGATCTCGCCGTTGAGCGCGGTGCCGATGATGGCGTGCAGCCGCACGAAGCGGCCCTCGCGGTTGATGATCCTGTCGATGTTCTGCATCGCCATCGGGGCCACGTCGGCGACCTCGGTGAGGCCGTAGGCGTTGTCCCGCAGCTGGTTGGTGACGTTGGTCAGACCGGCGAGGCTGGCGGCCAGCTCGCCCTGGTAGTCACCGAGCGTCGTACTCGTGTTGGCCAGGAAGTCGTTGAGCTGGTCGAGCGTGGCCTGCAGACCCGGGGCTTGCTCGGCGAGCAGCCCGGTCATCTGGGTCACGCGGTTGCTGAAATCGCGCACGGACTGGTCGTTCTCGGCCAGCATCGTCGTCAGCTCGTTGAGCTGGATGATGATGTTGGAGATCGCGTCCTTGTTGTCGACGCCGACCTTCAGCGCGCCGGACAGCGCGTTGAGGGTGTCGCGCATCTTCTCGCCGTTGCCGTTCATCATCGGGTACAGCACCCGTCCGGAAAGCGGACCGAGACCCTCGACGCCTTCCTGCGGCTTGAGCGCCGCCGCGAACTGATCGATGGTCTTGATCATCGTGTCGAGTTCGACGGGAGTCCTGGTGCGCGCCTTCGGCAGGTGGGTGCCGTCGGTCATCGTCTCGCCCTCGGTGTAGACGGGGGTGAGTTCGATGTGCCGATCGGTGACGATCGACGGCGAGACGATCGCCGCCTCGGCGTTCTTCGGAATCTTCACGCCGGAATCGACCGACAGGTGCACCTCGACGAGGGTGCCCTTCGGCACGATCTTGTCGACCTTGCCGACCTGGAGCCCGAGCACCGTGATCGGGTTGCCCTCGTAGATGCCCGCGATGTTCTCGAAGTCGGCGGTGATCTTCATCGTGCCGCCGAGCGCGTCGTTGACCGAGGTCGGTAGCAACGAGCAGCTGCCGACGGTGAGGGCCGCGGCGCTGATCGCGACCAGCTTGGCGGCGGATCTCAGCTTGGCAGCGGTGGCGAATTTCATCACTGGCACCCCTCGATAGCTTGGGCGAAGCACAACCAGTTGTCCGGGAACAGCCACGGCAGACCCACGTCGCCGTACGGGCCGCTGCCACCCCACGAGTTGGCCAGGTAGCGCACGGTCGGCGGAAGCAACGACAGGATCCGGTCCAGATTGTCCTTGTTCTTCTGCAGACCCTCGGCCATCGTGTTCAGCTGCTGAATGGTCGGGCCGAGCTGACCTTCGTTCTGCGCGCCGATCTCCTGCAGCTGCCTGGTCAGCGCCGCGATGTTGTCGAGCAGCTGGCGCAGCAGGTCTTGGCGCTCCATCACCCGGTTGGCGATGGCCTCGCCCTGGGTGATCACCAGCAGCACACTGTTGCGGTTCTCGCCGAGGATCGTGGTGACCCGGTCCAGGTCCTTGAGCAGCTTGTCGACCTCCTCGCGGCGGGTGTCGATCACCTTCGCCAGCGCGCCGACGCTGTCCAGCGCCTGCGCGGTCAGCTCGGGCGAGTCACCCATCGACTGGTTGATCACGTTCAGCGATTCGGCCAGCTTCGCGGTGTCGAGCGCCTCGAACTTCGGCGTGCCGATCTGCACCACGTCGGCGAGGTTGTACGGAACCGCGGTGTTGGACACCGGGATTCGGCCGTCCTTCAGGCCGGAGCCGTCGCCGGGATCCAGGTCGACGTACCTGGCGCCGAGCAGCGTCGCCATCTTGATCGAGGCGCGGGCGTCGGGGCCGAGCTTGACGTTGTTGTCGACGTTCATCGTGAGCAGCACGTGGCTGCCCTCGAGCTTCGCGCCGGTCACGGTGCCGACCGGAACGCCCGCGGCGTTGACCTTGTCGCCGACCTTGATCCCGGCCGCCTGCACGAACTCGGCCTTGACCGTCTGATCGCCGACACCGAGCATCCGGATGATGCCCGAGGCCATCAGCAGCACCACGATCAGCACGGCGCCGATGATGCCGAGCCAGAAGTAGCGGTTGCTGTCGAAGCGGTTCCTCATCTTCGCGATCATGGGCGGCACACCGCCGAGTGCGCAGTGCCACCGATCTGCGAGAACAGACCGCGGGGGAACAGCACGCCGTAGAGCGAGACGTCCAAGCCGCAGAGGTAGGCGTTGGCGTAGGCGCCCTCCGAGGTGTGCCTGCCCGCCGCCGAGAGGACGTGCGGCAGGTCGATCGCGGCCTGGTCGAGCTTGGCGCCGTTGTCCAGCAGCAGCGTCAGCGCGGCGCTGGTGGAGTTCTGCGCCGTCTGCAGCCGCGGCTGGATGTTGCCGACCATGCCGACCAGCGACGTGGTCGCGCTCGCGATCTGCTCGGTGGAGGCGAGCAGCGACTGACCCTGCTCGTACAGTCCGCCGATCAAGGCCCGGGTCTGCGTCACCAGGGTCTCCAATTCATCACCTCGTTTGGCCAAGCCCGCCATCACACCGGACAGGTTGGCGATCACGTCGGACAGGATCGCGTCGCGACGCTGGAAATCGGTGGCCAGCTGGGCGGCCTGCACGATGAACGAGCTCAGCGAGACGCCGTCGCCCTGCAGCGCCTGGATGAACGTCTCCGAGAGCCGGTTCACCTGTTCGGGCTGCAGCACCTGGAACAGCGGCTGGAACCCGTTGAGCAGACCCGACACGTCGAACGACGGCTCGGTCCGCTCCAGCGGAATCGAGGCCTTGTCCTTCAGCGGCGCCGGGTTGGACGCCTCGCCGGGAGCAAGCGCCACGTACCGCTGGCCGATCAGGTTCTGGTAGCGGACAAGGGCTTTGGTGTCGTCGTAGATGGTCTGGTCGCTCTGCACGATGAACGTCACGTTCGCGACCGACTTCTTCGTCCGATCGTCGCGGGCCAGCTCGATCTTCTCGACCTTGCCCACTCGAACGCCCGCCATGCGCACGTCGTCGCCTTCGCGCAGACCGAGCACATCGGTGAACGTCGCGGAATAGGTCTTGGTATCGCCCGCGACGACTCGCGCGAGGGTGTTCCAGACGACCACCGTCACCAGGATGGAGACGATCGCGAAGATACCGAACCCGATCAGCGGCTTCTTGATACTCATCGCGAAGCACCGCCTTCGGACACTTCCATCGTTCCGCCCTTCAGAATCGGACTCAGCAGCAAGTATTCCGCGGTGGTCGGCTTGCGGCCGAGCAGCTTCTCGATCGCCGCGTCACCCTGGTAGGAGATCGGCCTGCCGGCCGCGGGCGCGTCCGCCGGGGCCGCCGCGGGTGCGGGGGCGGGCGGCAGCAGGCCGGGCAGGACCGGGAACAGACCCTCGAGCGGCGTACCCGCGAACGGCTGCTGCGCGGTTTCCTGCAGGTCGGCGACGACTCGGCCCGGATCCGGCATGGTGACGCCGGGGATCAGCGGCAAGCCGGGCATCGGCACCACCGGAGGCAATCCGGCGGCCGATTCCAGCGCGCGCGGCCGCAGGTTCTCCGGCAGCGGCGGCAGCTCATTCACCTCGGGCGCGGTGGCGCAGCTCGGTCCGGCCATCTCGTCGTAGCGCGGGCAGTCCGCGACGGTGTACGGCTTGTACGGCGTGAGCGTGATGCCCGCGTTCCAGATCTGCTGCTGCTGCGGACCCCAGCGGAACGTGGTGTTCATCGCCCGGACCGACTCGCTCAGGTTCAGCAGCGTCCTGGTGATCGCGGTGGGGTCGGCGGTGAGCGCGCCGAACAGGTCGGAGGTGCCGACGGTGACTTCCTTGCCGACGTTCGGGTTGCGGGCGAACAGGTCGTTCACCCGGTCGACGGTGCCGCTTGTCCCGGTGATCAGCGCGACGAGCTCGTCGCGGCGTTCGGCGATGGTGCTCGCGGTCTGCACCGAGCTGCCGAGCACGTCGAGCAGTTCGGGGGCCGACTCGTTCAGCGCGCGGAACGAGCTGGAGAAGTCGTTCAGGAAGACGCCGAGATCCGGGATGGACTCGTCGACGGCGAGCACCCAGCGGTCCAGCCGCTCGATGGTCGAGCCAGGCATCCGGCCGCTGCCGTCCAGCGCCTGCGAGAGGGTGCCGAGCACCCGGCCGAACTGCACGGGGTCGAGCTTCTCCAGGATGTTGCGGACCGTGGTCAGCGTGTCCTGGAGCGCGATCGTGCCCTTGCTGCGGTCCTCCTCGATGACCGACCCTTCCTTCAGGTAGGTGTCGGACGGGCCGTTGAAGACCAGTTCGATGGAGGTGACGGCGAACAGGTTGCTCGGCACGACGCGCGCGGTCACGTTGGACGGGATGTCGCCCGCGTACTCCGGCTTCAGCTCGATCTGCACCTTCTGCAGTTCGCCCTTGGCCGCGACCTCGACCTCGTCGACCGCGCCGACCAGGACGCCGCGGAACTTCACGTCGGCTTCCGAAGGCAGGCCGTCACCGGTGGTGGTCAGCTGCGCGACGACGTTCACCTTCGGTACGAAGTAGCCGGTGTAGCGCGCCATGAGGAAGCCGAGCACCAGCGCGAAGACGATCAGTCCGCACACGCCCGCGATCAGCAACTGCCGCATCGTGGGCCCGCGCCCACTGGGATCGATGATCATCTGGCCCTTACCCCGAGATCCGGATTCCGGGGTTGACGCCCCAGATCGCCAACGTCATGAAGAGGTCCGCGAAGACGACCAGGATGATGCACATCTTGATCGCCCGCCCCGCCGCGACACCCACGCCTTCCGGCCCACCCGAGGCGAAGAAGCCGTAGTAGCACTGGATGAAGGTGGTGATCGCGACGAAAATGATCGCTTTGAGCAGCGAGTACAGCACGTCGGTCGGTATCAGGAACTGATAGAAGTAGTGCGCGTAGGTGCCGCTCGCGGTGCCGCCGATCAGCTGCACGGTCAGCGAGCAGGAGATGTAGGCGGTCGCGAGACCGAGGCAGTACAGCGGGACGATCGCGATGATCGCCGCGAACATCCGGGTGCTGACCAGGTACGGCAGCGGCCGGATGGCCACCGACTCCAGCGCGTCGATCTCCTCGGAGATGCGCATCGCGCCGAGCTGCGCGGTGAATCGACAACCCGCCTGCGCCGCGAAGGCCAATGAGGCGAGCAGCGGACCGAGTTCGCGGGTGGTCGCGAACGCCGAGATCGCGCCGGTGATCGGGCTCAGGCCGAGCAGGTTCAGCGAGGTGTAGCCCTGGATGCCGACGGTCATGCCGCCGAACGCGCTCAGGATCACGATGACGCCGATGGTGCCGCCACCGACGACCAGGTTGCCGTTGCCCCAAGTGACGTCGGAGAGCAGCCGCCACACTTCCTTGGGGTACTGCTTGAGCGCCAGTGGAATGGAGCCGACGGAACGCAGGAAGAAGAAGACCTGGTGGCCGAGCCGAGCGACGAGATCGACCGGCGCCTGCGCGGAACGCTTGAGTCCCTGGAGTGGCCGCAGCAGCGGCGGTACGTAGGTTGATGACACCGGCTCAGACCACCTGTGGGGGGAAGAGTGCGTTGTAGACCTGGGTGATGATGAGGTTCACGCCGAAGAGCATCAGCGCGGAACTCACCACCGCCGAGTTGACCGAGTTCGCGACGCCACCGGGTCCACCGCGCGTGTTCAGGCCGGTATCGCAGGCGATGATGGCGGCGAGCAGACCGAAGATCAGCGACTTCACCAGCGCGACGAGCAGATCGCGGGTCACGGCGAACGACGAGAAGGTGCTGACGTACGAGCCCGGCGTACCGCCCTGGGCGAAGATGTTGAAGATGTAGCCGGTCAGGAAGCCGACGAAGACGACGAAGCCGCAGAGCAGGACACTGACCAGCATCGCGGCGCCGAGCCGAGGCGCGACCAGGCGGCGCATCGGGTCCACGCCCATCACCTTCATGGCGTCGATCTCCTCGCGGATGGTGCGCGAGCCGAGATCGGCGCAAATGGCCGAGCCGACCGCGCCCGCGATCATGATCGAGGTGACCAGCGGTGCGCCCTGCTGGATGATGCCGAGGCCGTTGGCCGCGCCGATGAACGACGTCGCGCCGACCTGTCCGGCCACCGCACCGACCTGGATCGAGACGATGACGCCGATGGGAATCGCGACGAGCAGCGTCGGCGCCGCGGCCACATTGGCCATGAAGGCGCACTGACGCACGAATTCGCCGAAGGGGAACCGTCGCCGGAAGATGGCGAGGACGAGTTCCGCCACCGCGGCGATGCCCATCGTGATCTGTCGGCCGAAGGTCTCCAGTGACCGCTTGGGATGGTCTTCCCAGTACGACCTCGTCCAATCGACCGCTTCACTTATCCGTGATCCCGTGGGAGGACTCTTGGTCGACTGCACTGGCTAACCCCTCTCGACGCCGGTTGCTCACCCCGACGACTTGTTTGCTTGACGCACCTTACTACGGAGTAGTGCGGAACACACCATCGTCATGTGATTGCAGTCATAGATGCGAGTCACTGTCGGGAAAAGCCCTCGAGCACGTGCTCCAACCTTTGTCTTGCGTCCCAAAATAAAGCGTCCAGATTTTAGAACAGGTTACAGTTGAGGCCCCTCTATATGGGCGTCGTCCTCTATCACCGATCAATTACACGGAAACTATTCATCTAAATTTGACGCCTTTTCGAAGGCCTTCCGAATGTGTTCGATCCCGATTGGAAACGCATTGGGCGTGTCGAACGACGACCTTTGTTATAGATCGTAGCTATCACTATTACGATTCGGCGGCACCCTCCGCCGGAGCACCCGTACGGGACGCGCCCGAGACCGAATACTGACACGATGTATGCGACAGATTGATATCGTGCGGGCTTCCGACGTCTGGAGGGACATGTTCAGCAAACTCGCCAAGGCGGCCAACGCCGTCTTCGCCGTCGCCCTCGGTGCGGCGCTGCTCGGGACGGGCGCAGGCCCCGCGGCCGCCGCGCCAGGTCCGCCGGTGATCGGGGGCGGATCCGGCATCGTCATCGACAACATGTTCGAGTGCACCGTCACCACGGTTGGTCACGACAACGCGGGCCGACTGGTCGGGCTCACGGCCGGACACTGCGGTGACCCTGGCGCGGAGGTGTACGCGGAGGTCGATCGCGAGGCGGGCGTGATCGGTCGCTTCGTCTACTCCAACTCGGAGCTCGACTACGCCGTCATCGAGTTCGAGCCGGGCGCGATCACCCCGGTCAACCGGGTCGGCAACGTCACCATCACCGGCATCGGCGGACCAGCCCAGTTCCCGATGATCGTCTGCAAGGAAGGCCGGACCACCGGCAACACCTGTGGCATCACCTACGGCGACGTGTTCGGCACCAACATCGAGACCTGGACCCAGATGTGCGTCGTCGAAGGCGATTCCGGCGCACCCGTGGTCGCGGGCACGACCCTGGTCGGCATGGTGAACGCCTACCTGGCGATCGCGTGCTTCGGCCCCGAGGTCGGCACCAACATGAGCGCGATCATGAACGACCTGAACGCGCGCGGCGGCCCCGGCGCTGGTTACGTGCCGATCTGATCGGCCACGGCACAGACGACGAGGAGCGGGCGACATCGCCCGCTCCTTTCTTTTACGCGGGGTTCGTAGCCTTCGGCGCGACCGCAGGACCCGCGACCGCGCACTGCGGCAGGCACTCGACGCTCGCCGGGTCCGGCGCCCGGCGCGGCGGACGCAGCAGCACGGCGGCGATCAGTGCGCCGGCGGCCAACAGCCCGACGCAGATCCACATCGCGGTCTCGAACCCGTCGTCGAACGCGGCCGGGTCGGTGAGCGAGCCGGAGATGCCCGCGAGCCCGGGCAGCGCGGCGACCGCGAGCAGCTGAGCGGTCCTTGCCACGGCGTTGTTCACGCCGGAGGCGATCCCGGCCTCGGACGCGGGCACCGCGCCGAGCACGGCGCCGGTGAGCGGGGCGACGAGCACGGCGAGCCCGAGCCCGAAGACCACCACGCCCGGCAGCACATCGCCGACGTATCCGGCGGCCGGTCCGATGCGAAGTAGCAGGATCAATCCCGCCGCTGCCAGCAAGGGTCCGAGCGTCATCGGGACGCGCGGCCCGTGCACCTGTGCCCACCGTCCCGCGGGCGCGGACAGCGCCAGCATGATCAGCGTGATCGGCACCGTGGCCAACCCGGAGAGCAACGGCGAGTAGCCCGCCACCAGCTGGAGCTCCATGACGAGCAGGAAGAAGACGCCGCCGAGCGCGGCGTAGACGGCCAGCGTCACCAGATTGGCCGCGGTGAACACCCGGGAACGGAACAGCGCGGGCGGCACGAGCGGATGGTCGCTGCGTACCTCGATCACCACGAAGACCGCGAGCAGCAGCACGCCGGAGACGGCGAGCAGCGGCATCGCGTCGATCAGGCCGAAGGTCAGCGCGCCGAGGGCAAGCGCGACCACCACCGCGCCGGGGACGTCGAGCCGCGCGGCGGCGTTCGGGTCCGAACTCTCCGGCACGTGGCGCAGCGCGACGACAACGACCACGGCGACCAGCGGCACGTTGATCAGGAAGATGGACTGCCAGCCCACCCAGTCGATCAGCCAGCCGCCGAGGAACGGCCCGAGCGCGCCCGCCACGCCGCCGAAGCCGGACCACAGCCCGATCGCCGCGCCGCGGTCGCGTTCGTCCAGCGACGAGGAGATCAGCGCGAGGCTGCCCGGCGTGAGCATCGCCCCAGCCACGCCCTGCAACACCCGCGCCGCGACCAGCATCTCGATGTTCACCGCCGCCGCGCACAGCACCGAGGTGACCGCGAAACCCACTGCGCCCCAGACGAAGACCTTGCGCCTGCCGAGCTTGTCGCCCAGCGAGCCGCCGAGCAGGATGAACGAGGCCAGGGTCAGGGTGTAGCCGTTGAGCGTCCATTGCAGCCCGGCCACATCGGTGTCCAGCGACTCCCCGATGCGCGGCAGCGCGATATTGACGACGGTGGCGTCCAGCGAGGCGACCGAGGAGCCGAGGATGGTGGCGAGCAGGATCCAGCGTCCGGTGGCCGAACGCAGCCGGGGTAGCTCCGAGACGGTGCTCACCGGTCCAACCTATCGGTCAGAGTTCCTCGACGCAGACCACGAAATCGCGTTCCCCGTACTCGAATCCGATGCCGGTGGCGCAGGCGCCCGAGTCGCTGACGCCTTGCTCGATGCTGGTCACCCGAACGCCCTGGGTGCCGCGCTCGGTGCAGTCGATCCGCTTCGGGTCGTCGCCGCCGACGTCCATGCAGCCGCCGACCACCCAGTCGATGTCCAGGCACAGCGCGCCCTGCTGCACGCCGTTGATGGTCTCGGCGTAGTAGTTGTCGCGATCAGACGGGCAGGCCGAGCTGGTCTCGGTCTTTCCGATGACCTTGTAGTTGGACGCGCGGCTGCCGCAGGACGCCTTCGCGATGGTTGCGTTGGTCGTGGTGCCGCCGAGGGTGACGCAGTCGCCGATGGACGCCTCGAAATCGGTGCTGCCGCCGGTCGGCGTCGGGCGGCCGGAGGTCGGCCTGCCACTGGATTTGGGCGCGGAGGTTTTCGGTGTGCTGGTGTTGACGGCGTCGACGGTCCCGCTGTCCAGCGCGGGCTGCGCGGTGCCGTCGATGGTCGAGCTACACGCCATCAGGGTGAGCGCGGTGGCGGCGGTTCCGAGCGCGAGCGCGAGACCGGATAGCAGTTGGCGAGACACGTACAGTCCTCCCGAGCTGTAACGCTCCGAACTCACACCCCCGTAAGAATCCGAAGTTGACGATCTGATCTTCAAATATCACGCCATGCATACACCATCACGGACGCGGTAGTCGAGTCGAAAGGGACACAGTCCGAGGCGTGCTGCGGAAAGGCCTCGCAGGCAATCGACCTGGGTATGGTGGGCCCTACGGTGTGAAAGGGGTAGACCGTGAAGCTGATCAGCGCGATCATCTGCTCGACCGCCGCGGTGGGATCCTCCTTCGCACTTCCGGCCCTCGCTTCGGCAACCGATGTGCATTGCGGTGCGGAGCACGGCGTGGACGTCACCGTCATCGATGGTCGTGCCGGGTGCCGGGCCACCGCCGACCCGGAAGGGCAGGCGCGATCGGCCGGTTTCGACGGGGTGGGTTACGCCCGCGCAACCGCTGGCGCGACGGCGCTCGGCGTCGGCGCGGCGGGCGGCATCGGCGCCGCCGAGGGCGCGGGCGGGATTCCGGTCGCGCTCGGCTTCGGCCCGGACGCGCTCGCACTGACCTCGATCACCGATCCCGACGCGGCGGACGGCAGGACGATCGCGGTCTCGATCGCCTTCGAAGGCTCGCGCGCCCAGGTGAGCAGCGAGGAACGCACCGTGGTGTGCCTCGGGTCCGCGGCCTTCGCGTGGAACGCGGCCACCGGTGCGTCCTGCCTCGCGACGCCGTTCGGCCGCTGGGCCGCGTCGCATTGAGCGAGCCCCCACGGTCGAACCGCCGCCGTTGGCGTCTCGTAGGTAAGGGCATGGCGACCGAGACCGCAGCACCCGCTCAGCCGCGGTTGTTCGCGCTGCACGCGCTCGCGGCGGGGTTGGACTTCGAGCGGTATTTCCGGTGGCGGCGGGCGCGCGAGGGTGATCCGTTCTACGTCAGGTTTCCCGGCTTCGGCGCGGTGCTGTTCACCGGAACGCCCGCGGGCGCGCGTGACCTGTTCCGCGCACCGATCGACCTGCTCGAACCACCGCGGCCGAATCCGATCGAGCCGCTGGTCGGACCGGCCTCACTGATCCTGACCTCGGGTGCCGCGCATCGACGGGACCGGACCTTGCTCGCGCCCTTGTTCCACGGCGCGCGGATCCGCGCCTACGGCGAGCTGATCCGGACCGCGACGCTCGACGAGATCGGCGGCGGCCCGGCGCCGTGGCGTCCGGGTGCGCGCGTCGATTCGCGCGCCGCGGCGCGGTCGATCACGCTGCGGGTGATCCTGGAGGCGGTCTTCGGTGTACGCGCCCACCGGCGACGGGCCGCGTACACCGCCGCGATCACCGAGTTCCTCACCGCCTTCTCCGGCCCGCTGCTGCTCGTGCCCGCCCTGCGGTGCGGTGCGTTCGGCCGCGCGCCGTGGGACCGGTTCGTCGCGGCGCGCGCCCGCTTGGATCGGCTGATCCGCGAAGACCTCGCCGAGCGCGAAAGCACTGCGCGCCAAGACGACTCCGACATCCTCGGCCTGCTGCTGAGCGCGCGCTACGACGACGGAAGCGCACCGACCGACGCCGAACTCGGTGACCAGCTGCGCACCCTGTTGGTCGCCGGGCACGAGACCACGGCGACGAGCCTGGTCTGGGCGCTGTACCACCTGCACCGCGCGCCGGAGGCACTGCGCAAGCTGCGCGCGGAGCTGCGCGAGGCAGGCGATTCGCCCGCGGAACTCGCGGCGCTGCCCTACCTCGACGCCGTCTGCCAGGAGACTTTGCGCCTGCGTCCCCCGGTGCCGATCGTGCTGCGCCGGGTGACCGAGCCGTACGAGCTGCGCGGCGTCCACCTGGCGGCGGGCGACACGATGGGGCTCGCGCTACCCTTGCTGCACAGCGATCCGGACATTTGGGACGATCCCGAGCGGTTCCGCCCCGAACGGTTCCTGGACCATCGCTACGGCCCCTTCGAGTTCGCACCCTTCGGCGGCGGACATCGGCGCTGCGTCGGGGCGAGCCTGGCCGAGTACGAACTGCGCGTCGTGCTCGCCACTCTGCTCGGCCGGGTGCGGCTCGCGCTGCCGCCGCGCTACGCGCGCGGGCGGGCGCCGCTCTCGGTGCCGCACAACATCGCGACGGGACCGCATCGGTCGATCCCCTTCGACGTCCTGGCGTGATTTCGGTCACGAAAGCGTTTTGGCTTGCGCAAAACCGGACGGACCGCAGGTTGCCGCACTCGAACCGGACTTGCCGACCTGACCGGGCCGTTTGTCCAAAGCTGGTGACTGCCAATGGCTTATGTGTCCCAGGACACATCTGACCAGTAGGTCGAATAACCGAATATTGGTACTGGCTAGCCGTTGCATCCGGACGGTAGGAATGAACGGGGTCGGGCGTCAATACCCGTGGGGTGCTTCGCAGGCCCCCGTCAGTATCCGTGGCAGCTCCGAGGGACCCGTGACGTCCGCGCGCGGGCGCCGAGCACCACACCGATGAGCCATCTCGCCCGCGTACGCGCGCGCGAGAGCTGGAATGGACGAATAACCTATGCATGCCGCTTCGAACAACAGAACGCTGTCGACTTTCCGCGAGGAAGGACGGCTAGCCCGCCGGATCCGGCGGGGCGTTCTCTTGTCCGCGGCGATCGCGGCGGCCGGTGCCATGATCGTCGCTCCCGCTCAGGCCGAGCCGGGCCTCCCCGGAGTCGGTTCGGGATCGGCGGCCGCGGCCACCGATCCCGCCCCCCAGGCCAACTTCGCGCCGCCGAGCATCAATATCGCCGACGGCGAGACGGTCGGCGTCGCGCAGCCGATCATCATCACCTTCCAGGAGCCGGTGACCGACCACGCCACCGCCGAGAAGGCCATCAAGGTGACCGCTTCGAAGGACGCGCCCGGCCACTTCTACTGGTTCAGCGACAAGCAGGTGCGCTGGCGGCCGAACGACTTCTGGCCGGACAACACCGACGTGACGGTGGTGGCGGGCGGCACGACCAGCTCGTTCCGCATCGGCGACGCGCTGATCACCACCGCCGACGACACCACGAAGACCGTCACCGTCACCCGCAACGGCGAGGTCGTGATGGAGATGCCGGTCTCGATGGGCAAGCCCAAGTACGAGACCCCGAACGGCATTTACATCGTCGGCGAGCGCCAGCGCAAGATGATCATGGACTCGTCGACCTACGGCGTCCCGATCGACGCCCCCGAGGGCTACAAGCTCGAGGTCGAGTACGCCACCCGCATCTCCAACAGCGGCATCTTCGTGCACGCCGCCCCGTGGTCGGTCGGCCAGCAGGGCGTGTCGAACGTCAGCCACGGCTGCCTGAACGTGAGTACCGAGAACGCCCGCTGGTTCTTCGAGAACGCGCAGAAGGGCGACCCGGTCATCGTGCAGAACACCGACGGCGGGACGCTGAACTCGCGCGACGGGCTTGGCGACTGGAACTGATATCCGGGCGATAGCCACCGAAACGCCGACCGCGCACTTCCGCGCGGTCGGCGTTTTCGTTTCTCCGGCTCGCTTCGCCGCGAAATAGCCGCGCGGGGTTCGCGATTCGACAACGCACCGCCGGACTGGTCGCGTGTTCAACGCGCCGCCGGGCGATGTTCACCGATCATTAGCTGTTCAGGTCGTAAAGTTTCCGACGTGCGAATACGGCTGAAGCGCCGACACGAGGAGACGACAGCATGGCGACGGTGCATTTCGACCGGGTGACGCACCGATATTCCGGTGCGCCGAGGCCAACCGTCGAAGACCTGGATATCGAGATCGCCGACGGGGAATTCGTCGTGCTGGTCGGGCCATCGGGCTGCGGTAAGTCCACCGCTCTGCGCATGCTCGCCGGACTGGCGACGGTGGAGCGCGGGCGCGTCCTGATCGACGAGCGGGACGTCACCGACCTGCCGCCGCGCGACCGCGACGTGGCGATGGTTTTCGGAAACGACGCGCTCTACCCGAACATGACCGTCGCCGAGAACATGGGCTTCGCGCTCCGCGACGCTGGCGTGCGCGAGGCCGACGCTCAGGTTCGGGTCGACGAGGCCGCGAAGCTGCTCGAGCTCGAGGATCTGCTCGACCGCAAACCCGCGAAACTCTCCGACGGGGAACGCAGGCGCGTCGCGCTTGGACGGGTGGTCGTGCGCAGGCCGCAGGTCTTCTGCATGGACGAACCCCTGTCCAACCTGGTCGCCGGGCTGCGGGTGAACACATGGTCCCAGATCGCCTCCCTACAGAAGCGCCTCGGCACCACCACCGTCTACGCCACCCAGGATCAGATCGAGGCGATGACCATGGGGGACCGGGTCGCCGTGCTCCGCGAAGGCAAGCTCCAGCAGCTCGCCGCCCCGCGCGTTCTCTACGACGACCCGGTCAACACGTTCGTCGCCGGCTTCATCGGCGCACCGGGCATGAACCTGCTCGACGCCCCGGTGCGCGACGACGCCGCGGTACTCGACGACCTGCGTATCCCGCTGCCGCGTAGCGTGCGGCCGGGCGCGCGCGTCATCGTCGGCGTCCGCCCCGAAGCCTGGGAGATCACCACCGATTCCGCCGCGAGCCTGTCGATCGCCGCCGAGCTCGTCGACGAAGTCGGCGGCGAATCGTTCCTGTACGGCCACGCGCTCTCCGACGACTGGCGCAGCCGCACGGGCAGAGTGGTTGTCCGCGTCGACCACCACTTCCGCGCCGCCCTCGGTGCCCCGCTGCAGCTGCGGCCCAAGCCCGACGAAGTCTTCTTCTTCGACGCCGAGACCGAAACCCGCCTTCGCTGAATCCTTTTCGGCGCTACCAGATCTTCACGCGTTCGCCGGGTTCCAGGTAGAGGGCGTCGCCGGGGCGAACGTCGAAGGCTTCGTGGAAGCTGTCGATATTGCGCACGACGGCGTTGCACCGGAATTCGGGCGGCGAGTGCGGATCGACGGCGAGGCGGCGGATGGCCTCCTCGGTGCGGGCCTTGGTCCGCCAGACCTGGGCCCAGCCGTAGAACACCCGCTGCAGTCCGGTGAGGCCGTCGATGACCGGGGGCTCGGCGCCGTTCAGCGAGATCTTGTACGCCTCCAGGGCGATGGACAGGCCGCCGAGATCGCCGATGTTCTCGCCGATGGTGAACTCGCCGTTGACGGTGTGCTCGTCGGACAGGTCCTTCGGGGAGAGCACGTTGTACTGATCGATCAGCGCCTTGGTGCGCTTGGCGAACTCGGCACGATCGGCGTCGGTCCACCAGTCGATCATGTTGCCGTCGCCGTCGTACTTGGCGCCCTGATCGTCGAAGCCGTGGCCGATCTCGTGACCGATCACCGCGCCGATGCCGCCGTAGTTGGCCGCGTCGTCGGCGTTCATGTCGAAGAACGGCGGCTGCAGAATCGCCGCGGGGAAGACGATCTCGTTCATGCCGGGGTTGTAGTAGGCGTTGACCGTCTGCGGGGTCATGAACCACTCGTCCCGGTCGACCGGTCCGCCGAGCTTGTTCAGGTCGCGATCGTGCTCGGCCGCGTAGCCGCTGCGGTAGTTGCCGACCAGGTCCGCGGGATCGATGACGACGGCGGAGTAGTCGCGCCAGCGCTCCGGGTAGCCGATCTTCGGGGTGAACTTCTCCAGTTTGGCCAGCGCGGCCTTCCTGGTGTCCGGCCCCATCCACTCCAACTCGGAGATGTTGCGGCGGTAGGCCTCCTGGAGATTGGCGACCAGCTCGACCATCCGAGCCTTCGCCTCCGGCGGAAAGTGCTCGGCCACATACAGTTTGCCGACCGCCTCGCCGAGCAGTTCCTGCACGAGGGAGACGCCGCGCTTCCAGCGCTCCCGATTCTCCTGGGCGCCGGTGAGCGTGCGGCCGTAGAAGTCGAAGTTCTCCTCGACCAGTTCTTCGGTGAGATACGGTGCGCGCGAACGCAGCACACGCCACGCCGCCCACGCCCGCCAGTCGGCGAGATCCGCCTCGGCCCAGGTCTGCGCGAAGGTGCGCAGGTAGGAGGGCTGGCGCACGACCACCTCGGCGAACAACTCCGCGACCGGCTTGCCGACGCCCTCGGCGAGCGCCGAAGCCCAGGCGTGCCAATCGAATTCGGGGTTCTCGGCGACCAGCGCGTCGAACGTGACCAGGTTGTAGCTCAGTTCGGCGTCGCGGCGGCGGACCACGTCCCAGTGGCCCGCGGCCAGCTTGCGCTCCAGCTCGAACACCCGCTGCCCGATCGAGTCCAGGTCCTCCGGGAGCAGCGCGGCGATGCGCGGATCGGCGGCGGCGAGCGCGAACTTGCGGCCGATGTGCGCGATGTACTTGGTGCGGATCTCGGCGAATTCGTCCTGGCGGTAATAGGACTCGTCGGGCAGGCCGATGCCGGATTGGGTGGCGTGCACCAGGTAGCGGGTGGAGTCCTTGTCGTCGGTGTCGACGTAGAGGGCGACCGCGCCGCCGACACCGGTGCGCTGGAGCCGCCCGAGCAGCGCCGCGAAGGCGCCGCGGTCGGCGACCTCGTGCACGGCGGCGAGTTCGGCGGAGATCGGCGCGAGCCCGGCGGCGGCGACGGTCTCGGTGTCCATGAAGCTGGAGTACAGGTCGCCGATCTTGCGCGCGTCAGTGCCCGGCTCGGCGCCGGCGGCGGCGGCGTTCTGGATGATGGCCTGAACGTCCAGTTCGGCCTGGTCGTACAGCGCGCGGAACGCGCCGTCGACCGCGCGGTCGGCCGGAATCCGATATTCGTCCAGCCATTTGCCGTTGACATGCGCGAACAAGTCGTCCTGCACGCGCACGGCGTCGTCGAGGTGGGACAGGTCCAGGCCGGACGGGCTGATCGGTTCGGAAGTCACGATCTCCAGTATGCCGAGTTGGCGCGGCGCGGCGAGGTGCGAGTCGTCGGGGCCGGGGCACTTTCACGCAGAGTGAACCCCGGCCGCGCGGGCGACCGGGGTGGGCGGTCAGGCAGGAAGGATGATGCGGTCGAATTCGCCGTCGTAGGCGCCTGCGAGGAAGGCTTCCCACTCTTCGGGGGTGTAGGTGAGGGCGACGTCGCCGTGGCGGAGCGTGGTGGTGCCGTCCGCGGCGGTGTGAACGACCAGGTCGGTGTGCGGTCGTCCACTGGTGAGCAAGGTCAGGAACGAGGTCCATGCGCTCGCGGTGACGGTGATGATGGGCTCTTCGGCGGGGCGGTTGGCCGGGTTGCGGCGGTATTTGCTGTCACGGATGAGCACCGCATCACCATCGAACCTGACCTCGACGCATTGGTTGCCGTTGTTCGATCGGGTCGACGTGAACCAGCCGGAGGATTCCGGCCGGTCGCTAGCGGTGGTGGCCATGGGCAGGATTTTACCCGAGCGCGTGCCGCCTGATCAGGGCCAATGACTCGTCACGGGTCAGCGATTGCTCGAGCGCCCGCAGGTAGGCGAAGCTCAGATCGCGCACCAGATCGGGGTCGTCGACCGCGCCGCCGAACACCGCGCTCTCGGCCCAGCCGAAGGTCGGCAACTGCTCGCCCGCGAAATCGATCAGGTGGAAGCTGCATCCGCCGAGGGTGGCGCCCGCGGTCGCGGCGAACGGGATGACGCGCACCTCGACGCTGTCCAGCTCTTCGATCAGCTTGGCCAGGTGCTCGAGCTGACCGCGCAGCACCGAGGGGCCGCCGGTCTGCTGCAACAACGCCGCCTCGCCGATGACGGCGGTGAGCTCGACGCGGTCGGGTCCACGCAACCGATCCTGCCGACGCATGCGAATGGCCACCAGCTGTTCGACCTGCACCGGGCGGATCATCACGTCGGCGCTGATGAGCGCGCGAGCGTAGGCCTCGGTCTGCAGCAAACCCGGAACGATGAGGCTGTCGTAGCTGCGAATGCTCTGCGCGCCGTGCTCCATGCCGTACAGCCGCTGCAACTCGGGACCGATCAGCGCGGAGGACTTGGCCCACCAGCCGCGCTGCTTGCTCGCGTCCAGCAGGGCGAGCAACTCGGTGCGCTCCTCGGCGGTGACTTCCAGCAGCTCGAGCACGGGACCGATGGTGTTGCCGGTGAGCACGCGCCTGCCCTTCTCCACGTGCGACCAGTTGGCCGGGGTGAAGCCGACCCGCTTGGCGAAGGTCGCGGAGTCGAAGCCGCGCTGCTCGCGCAGTTCGCGAAGGCGCAGCACCAGTTCCCAACGCGCGACAGTAGGCGAGACGGGTGCCATGACACGCGATGCTACGCCTCGGCAACACGCCAGCGTGTGACTATTGTCAACCTAGTTGCGCAGGACTAGGGTCGACACCAGCGGCCGATTCACCCGTCACGTTCCCTCCGCATCGAGGCGAGGTTCGTCATGAGCACGTTCCGCACCGAATCAGGCAGTCACGGTCCGCTCGGGCAACCGGACGCCTCGCCATCCCACGCGGCCGCTCCGGAGTTCTCGGCCACCCAGGACGCGTTCGTCCGCTGCCGCCACTACCGCAAGGACAACGGGCTCTACGCGGTGGTCGACCCGGCGCTCGGCCGCATCATGCTGGAGGTCGGCGCCGTCGGCGCGGTCGTCATGCCCGCCTCGCTCGGCACGAAAGTGCGCGCGCTGCTCACCGCGGGCGGGCGACGCGGCGGACCGATCATCGGGCATCCGCGTTCCGGACGCTGGACCTTCCTGACCGGGCCGACCGACAACTCCTACCTGGACATGGCCCTGTTCGCCGACCTGTTCCGGGTCTGCGCCTCGGTCGCCCTGCCAGGCAGCACGATCGTGCTGCCCTCGCCCGCCGACGAACACAGCGGCTACCGCACCTGGATCGCGCGGCCGGATATGGACTACCGGCCGGAGCTACCCGAGGTGATCGCCGCTACCAGGACCGCGGCGATCCCGTCCAAAGACAAGTGAGTTCGGCTACGGCGTCGGCCGCGGCGTGAGCGTCACGCTGAAGCGGTCCTCGATGTTCTGGTTCCACTTCCGCTCGCACTCGTCGATCTTGGCCTGATCGTTGCCCGCCTTGTCCAGGCAGTCGATGAAATCCTTGCCCCCGGAATCGACGAAGAAGCTCCAGCCGACGATGGCGATGAGGACCGCGCCGATCAGCGCGAGCACGCTCAAGATCAGACCGGTGACCGCCATGCCGGTGCCGCCCGCGGTCCCCTTGCGCGCCTTGACGAACGCGATGATGCCGAAGATGAGTCCGAACAACCCGAACAGGAAGCCGCCGAGAATGGACCAGAAGGTAAGCAGCGCCAGGATGCCGAGCACCAACGCGGTGATGGCCAGGCCCTTGCCCTTCGGCGATTCCTGCCAGTAGCCACCCTGTCCCGGCGGTGGGTATCCGCCGGGTGGCGGCGGATACTGGCCCGGCGGCGGGTATTGGCCGGGCGGTGGATATTGCGACATGGACTTCCTCTCAGTCGGTGCCGCTGGGGGACTCGCTGCGGGTCTCGCGGGTCCTGCGGGTGCGCTGCGCGGCGGTCGCCTACTGATCGCGCTCCCTACGCTCGGATGTTAATGGGGCGAACCGGACGGTGGACCGCTCATTGACCGCCGAGTCGCGCGTGCATCTCCCAGACCAAGATCTCGGCAGGACCGTGCGCGGTGATCCGCTGACCGCCGCTGCGCGTCAGCCGCACGGCGTCGCCCTCGTACAGCGGGCCGACGCCCTCCATCTCCACCTCGCCGCGGGCGACGAACAGGTGCAGGTACGGCGCGTCGGGCAGGTCGATCACCTGCGGTGCGGCGCCCGGCTCCGCGCCTGGCATGCGGGCAACGTGCAGTGCGGAGTGGCTGCTGTTGATGGCGATCGCGGCGCGTTCGCGGTATCGCGGCAGGCCCGAGGCCACCGTGACGAGACCGCCGCCCGCCAGCTCGTCGTCTATTTCCAGCTGCTGGTAGCCGGGGGTCAGGCCCGGCTCGTCGGGCACGACCCACATCTGCACGAAATGCACGGGCTCCTGGTGCTCGGCGCTGTCGTCCAGCCGCCAGGAGTCGTTCTTCTCCGAATGCAGGATGCCGGTGCCGGCGCTCATCCGCTGGGCGAGGCCGGGGTAGATGACGCCACTGTGACCGAGCGAGTCCTGGTGCACCAGGCTGCCGCCGAGCACCCAGGTGACGATCTCCATGTCACGGTGCGGATGGGTGTCGAAACCCTGCCCGGGCAGCACGATGTCCTCGTTGTTCACCAGCAGCAGGCCGTGGTGGGTGTTCTCCGGGTCGTAGTGCTCACCGAACGAGAACGAATGCTTCGAATCCAACCAGGACACCCGCGTTTTCATGCGGTCGCCGCCACGGTGGATATCGATGTGAGGCGTCGTGAGTGTGGACATCAGGGTCCTCCTCTCTCCGACCGTGCACCGATCACCTTTCAGGGTAGGAGCACTCGAGGTCGCGGCACTCCTGATTCCTAGTAAATTGTCCAGCACTCGGCATTTTACGCGAGCGACCAGCGGGTGAACGGCAGGCGAGCAGTACCTACCGGTGCGGTGAAGCGGGGACGGGACACGTAGGGTTACCGGCGACGGAGCCCCTTCCCGACGGCACCGGGTTCGTAACACGAAGCGCCCCAACGGAACCGGAGGTGAGAGCCGAATGCGACCGGAAGCGCTCGATCGCATCGAGCGACAGCTCCGCGCCGAGGCGCGCCGCGACGGCATCAGCGACTTCGTGGTCGGCGTCGCGGTCTTCCGCGACCGCAAGCTGCTCGTGGTCCGGCGGGTGCCCGACGACTATCACGGGGGCATGTACGAACTGCCCGGCGGCGGCGTGGAATCGGGGGAGACCTTCGCCGAGTGCGTGGTGCGGGAGCTGTTCGAGGAGACCGGGCTGCGGGTGCGCACCATCACCGAGTTCCTCGGCGGCATCGATTACGCCACCCGCACCAAGCCGCGGGTGCGCAAGTTCAGCTTCCTGGTCGAGGTTGAGCCCGGCGACGTGGCACTCGCGCCCGGCGAACACGACGCCTTCGCCTGGATCGACGCGAGCGCGCTCGACGAACTTCCGATGACGACGGATATGCGGGCGGCGGTCAGTTCCCTGGTCAGCTCCGGCTGAGGAAAGCAGGGCACAATCAAGGCGGTGTCGATCGGTCGCCAGGAAGACAGCCCGCCCGCCGACGCGCCGCGCGTTCCGTTGCGCACGGCGCTTCGCGAGAGTCCAGGCGTGCTGCGGTTGGCGATCGTGCGCTTCGCCGGACAGTTCGGCGACGGGATGTTCCAGGCCGCGCTTTCCGGGGCGATCCTGTTCAACCCCGAGCGCGAGACCGATCCGCTGGCCATCGCCGCGGGCTTCGCCGTCCTGCTGCTGCCGTATTCGCTGATCGGGCCGTACGCCGGTGCGCTGCTGGACCGCTGGGACCGGCGCGCGGTGCTGCTCGTAGCCAACGTGCTGCGCGGCGTGCTGATCGGCGTGACGAGCGTCGGCCTGGTCGCCGGGATCGCCGAACCGCCGCTGCTGTTGCTCGCGCTCGCCGTGGTCGGCATCAGCAGATTCGTGATGGCGGGTGTCTCGGCGGCGTTGCCGAAGGTGCTCGCGCAGCAGTGGCTGGTGCCGATGAATTCGGTGCTCGCCACCGTCGCCTCCGGCTGCGCGGGTGCGGGCGCGGCGATCGCGGTGGCCGTCATCGGAGTGATCGGGGCGGGCGATTTCGCCTCCGCCGTCGCCGTCGCGATCAGCGGCGTCGGCTCGGTGCTCGGTGCGTTGCTCGCGGCCGGATTCCGGCACGGCGTGCTCGGACCGGAGGACGGAAGTGCGGTCCACGAGGGGACCGTGCACGCGATCCTCACGGGGTTGCGCACCGGGGCGCGGGCGGTGTGGCAGTCGGTCTCGGTGACGACGGCGATGGTCGGCATCGGCACGCACCGCGTGGTGTTCGGCGCGAACACGCTGATCATGGTGCTCGTACTGCGGCAGGCGCCCGAGGGTTCGGGTCTGAGCAGCGGCCTGATCGGGTTCGGCGTGGCGATCGCCGCGACAGCGGGCGGCATGCTGGTCGCCGCCGTGGTCGCGCCGCTGGTGATCCCGCGGTTGGGTCGTTCGCGCACGGTGGTCGCGGGGCTCGTCGCCGCGACGATCGTGCAGCTGACCTTGGTGACGCCGATCGCCGTCGCCGAGGCGGGCGCGGCGGCCGAGCGCGCGCATCATCTGCTGCTCGTGGGCGCCTTCCTGTTCGGGCTGGCCGGGCAGACGATCAAGCTCACCGGCGACGCCACCATGCAGATAGATATCGACGACGCCAGGCGCGGACAGGTGTTCGCCCTCCAGGACACGGTCTTCAACATCGCGTTCGTCCTGGCCATCGCGCTGGCCGCGCTGGTGGTCCCGGACGACGGGCGATCGCTGCCCGTGGTGGTCGCGGGCGCGGTCGGATACGGGTTGGGGATTCTGGCGATCGCGTGGAACAGCAGGCGGCGAGCCAAGGCGTAGGACCGCGGCCGGTGGCGGGCAGCAGGTGGCACAGCACGCGATCGATCCTTCCCCGGACGCGCTACCGTGCCGGTCGTCGGCGCGTGGCCTGCGGTAGGGCCTGGCGTTTCCGCCCGAGCGCAGCATTGCGGAGAAGCCGACCGATCAGAAGCGCGAACCCTAGAGATCCGTTGTTGCGGCTGGTAATTCGGTGTTCGGCGCGGTCTCCGTCTTCGGCGGGACCCCTTCGGGCGGGCGGTTCGACCAGATCGGGTGCTCGCCCAGCTGCGCCGAATCGTACGGCGGCTCAAACCTATTGGGCGGAATCGGCTGATCCACCGCGCCGCCGTGGACGGTCGGCTCCGGCGCGATCGGGTAGTCGGCGAGCGCTTCGGTGACCGCTGGATCGGCGGCGTTCTGCGGGGCGGCGAGCGGGTCGGGGCCGGTGCGCACGATCCAGTCGAGCGGTTCGCTGTTCGCGTCGGCGGCCGCGCCGGTGATCTGGTGGTTCCAGGTGCCGAGGCCGGTGGGGTCGGTATAGAAGTGGTCGAGCACCCCGTCGTCGTCCAGGTCCAGCGCGGCGACGTCGGCGATGCCGGTGCCGTGCGAATCCCACAGGGCGTCGTCGGCGAGGCCGTCGCCGTCGAAATCCATTTGGATGGCGTCGGCCGTGCCGGTGCGGGCCAGGTCGAGATCGGCGGGTGACGACCAGACGTGGACGGCGCCGTCGCCCGTCCCGAAGCCGTACTCGATGTCGTTCATATCTGCTTGGACGCGACCCGCCCTGATCCGGTTCCCTCGCGATTCCGATCGGCTCCGCACGGCGCCCGGCCGCGGGCCGTCGGTTCCGGTAAGTTGATCACGCTGCGACCGATTCGACCAGGGAGTCAACAGGTATGGGAGCGCTGCCGCGGAAGCTGGAATCCCCAGCGCTCTTCGGCGTGCTGCTCGCCGGCGTGCTCTCTGTCCCCGCGCCCGTGCAGGCCGCGCCGCACCCGTGGGCGCCGCCGCCGGTGAACAGGTGCGGCGAAACGGGTTTCGATCCGCTGGCCCGCGAGCCCGATCCGAGCCTGCCGCCGCCACCTCCGATCGTGATCCCGCCGCAGATCGATATCCCCGTGCCGATACCGGAGATCACGCCGGTGCCGGTGCCGGATCCGCCGCAGGACAAGACCAGGATCGTGCCGGAGCCGCTGCCCGAGGATCCGTGCCGCAACCCGTGCCCCGACATCCGGGACACGCCGAAGCCGGATATCGAAGCGGCGGACCCGGAGACGCCCGAGGCCCCCGCTCCCGGCGGCACCGGATCGAGCTCCGGCAGCGGCAGCGGTTCCGGCTCGGGCAGCGCGGACACCGGCAGTGCGGGTTCGGGAAGCGGTTCCGGTTCTGGCAGCGGTTCCGGCGACGGCGGAATCCAGTTGCCGCGCATCGAGTTCCGTCCCGAGATCGAGCCGATCCCGATTCCGGTGCCTGGCGGTCCCGGCGACGAGCCGCAGCCCGCGCCGCCGCCGGTCGTGCACCCGATCGAACCGGGACCGGTCGCCGAGGCCGTCGTCGCGCCGTGGGTCGGGGAGGTCGACCTGGTCGGCCAGGTCACCGGTCACGGCTCGAACAACCGCACCGATATGCGCTGGCAGGTCGACGGCACCGACCTCGGCCTGATGTGGGAGACCAAGCCAGGCGAGGTCGCCGTCGTCTTCGGCGACACTTTCGGCGAGGGCTGGGTGACCGGTGGGGCGGGCGGCCCGGACTGGCGAAGCAACGTGCTGGCCTACAGCACCGACCGCGACCTCTCCGACGGTCTGACGCTGGACACCATGGTGCAGGACAGCCGCTGCCACGCGGCGGAGATCCTGAGCAGCCGCAAGATCAAGAACTGGGAGACCACCGTCATCCCGACCTCCGGGTTCGCGATCGGGAATCGCCAGTACCTGAGCTATATGTCGGTGAACAAGTGGAGCCGCGTGCCAGGCATGTGGTTCACCAACTACGGCGGCATCGCCTACTCCGACGACAACGGAAGCACCTGGACCAAGGATCAGCACGCCAGGTGGGACAACCTCTTCGGCATGGGCCGCTTCCAGGTCGCGGCCATGGTCCCGCAGGGCGACTACGTCTACATGTTCGGCACGCCCAACGGCCGGGTCGGCATTGTCGGCTTGGCGAGGGTGCCGAAGGATCAGGTGCTCAACAAGACCGCCTACCAGTACTGGGTGAACGGCGCATGGGCTCCCGCGATCGAAAACCACGCGACGCCACTGTTTCTCGGCATCGCGAGCGAGGTCTCGGTGCGCTACGACGCGGCCACCGAGAAGTGGCAGATGGTGTATCTGGATTCCGCGCAGGGCGCCATCGTGCTGCGCGAAGCCGCCGCGCCGCAGGGCATCTGGACCGACACGGTGCCGCTGGTGAACACCTCGGACTACCCGAAGGCCTACGGCGGCTTCATCCACCCGTGGTCCTCGGGCCGGGACCTGTACTTCACCATCTCGGCTTGGGACACCTACAACGTGTACCTGATGCGCGCCGACGTCGGCACGCCCAAGTGATTCAGCCCGCGCGCCGAAACCGCAGTCGCTGACCGGGTCTGGCCTGCGCCACCGCGTCGACATCGGCGTCGAGCACCACCGCGATCACCGGATAGCCGCCGGTGATGGGGTGGTCGGCGAGAAAGATCACCGGCTGGCCGCTCGGCGGCACCTGAATCGAGCCGAGGGCCATGCCCTCGGTGCGCAATTCGCCGGTGATCCGCCTGCGCAGCTCCGGGCCGCCGACGTGGTCGATGCGGGCGCCGACGCGGTCGGTGTCGGGGGAGACCGCCCACTCGGCCGCGAAAAGCGCTGCGGCGTCCTCGAACCAGTCGTCCCGCGGGCCGAGCAGCGCGCGCACCATGACGACGTCGGCGGGTGGCGCGTCGACCGGCGCGACGTCGACGAGGGGCAACGCACGCGGAACGGGCCCGATCGGCAGCCGATCGCCCGGGCGCAGCGGTTCCGGTCCGATGCCGGAGAGAGTGTCGCGGCTGCGCGAGCCGAGCACCGGCGCGACGTCGATGCCGCCGCGCACGGCGACGTAGCTGCGCAACCCGTTCGCCGCGAAGCCGAGCCGAAGTGTCTGTCCCTCTTCGATTTCCAGCACGCTGGCGTGGCCGACCGGGATGCCGTCCAGCACCGCCTGGGCCGGCGCGCCCGCGACCGCGACGGTGTGGTGCCGCTCCGCGCGCAGCACCAGCCCGCCGAGCAGCACCTCGATCGCCGCGGCGTCCTCCGGATTGCCGACCAGGCGATTGGCCAGCCGCAACGACGCGCGGTCGGCCGCGCCCGAGACCCCGACGCCGGAATCGAACCAGCCGGGGCGACCGAGATCCTGGATGGTGGCCAGCGGGCCGACCCATTCGACGAGCATCATTCGGCCACCTCGAAACGAACGAGCCCGCCTGCCCTGATCAGCGCGGGCGGATCCCGGTCGACGTCCCACATCGTCAGATCGGTGCGGCCGATCAACTGCCACCCGCCGGGTGTACTGCGCGGATACACCGCGGAGAAGCCGCCCGCGAGGGCGACCGCGCCTGCCGGTATGGACGTGCGGGCGGTATCCCGGCGCGGCACAGTGAGTCTCCCGTCGGGGGACTCGAGATATCCGAAACCCGGCGCGAATCCGACGAACGCGCACCGCCACACCGTGCCGGTGTGCGCGGCGATCACCTCGTTCTCGGTCATGTCGAGCAACTCGGCGACATCAGCCAGATCCGTGCCGTCATAGCGCACCGGGACGACCAGCGGTTCGGGAGAGACGTTGTGCGGCAATGTTCCACGGGAAACATCGCCCGAATCAGCCTGCTGCTGCGAGTTTTCCAGCAAGGCGCAGATCTCGCGGCGCACCGCTTCGGCGTGGTCGCTGGAGGACAGCGTCACCAGAACGGTTTCCGCGGCGGGCAGCACGTCTTGCACACCCGCCGGTGCGCTGACCCGCAGAGCCTCGGCCAACCATGCGGCGCGCGCGGGTTCGTCGGGCGTGACGAGCAGCGCCCGGTCTCCGGCGGCGCGAATGTATCGCAGCCAGGGCGATTTCGGCTCCCTCATCTGGCGCTCCGATCACCCGAACGACGCGACCGGCACACCCGATTCCGCGAGCGCGGCGCGAATCCGCCGCGCCATCTCGACCGCGGCAGGCGTGTCGCCGTGCACACACAGGCTCGCGGCGGAGACCGCGACGTCGCCGCCGTCCACGGTCCGCGCCTTACCCGTCGTCGCGATCGAAATCGCCTGGGCGACAGCTTCGTCGGCGTGCAACACCGCACCGGGCAGTCCGCGCGGCGCGAGCGATCCGGTCGGGGTGTACGCACGGTCGGCGAATCCCTCGCCGACGAACCGGACCTTCGCCTCGGTAGCGGCCGCCTCGAGCTCGGTTCCGGACGGGCCGAGCAGCGCGAGCTCGGTGTCGTACTCGGTCATCGCGGTGAGCAGCGCTTCGGCCAGCTCGCCATCCGCCGCGGCGGCGTGATACAGCGCACCGTGCGGCTTCACATAGCGGACCCGATCGCCCGCGGCCTTGGCGAAGGCGTCGAGCGCACCGATCTGGTACAGCACCTCGTCGCGCAGCTCGGCGGGCGCGACCGCGATCGCGCGCCTGCCGAAACCGGCCAGATCCCGGTACCCGACGTGCGCGCCGATCCGCACCCCCTTGCGCACCGCCGTCGCGCAGGTGGCCCGCATGATCGACGGATCGCCCGCGTGGAAGCCGCAGGCGATGTTGGCGCTGGTCACGATGTCGAGCATCGCCGCGTCGTCGCCCATCGTCCACGGGCCGAAGCCCTCGCCGAGATCGCTGTTGAGATCCAGCGCCATCGGTGTCCTCCCGCCGTCGAACCTGCGTGCCCGTGACATTCTCGTCCTCGCGCGGCGCGCGGGCCAAAGAATCGGCAGACCCGCGCCCTCCTGCGCGGATGGTCGCACCGCTCGACGGCAAGTACTCTCGGAGCAATCATGGCCACGTATTTCGATCCGAAGTCATGGTCACCGCTGCGGGCCGTCGACTTAGGCAAGCGCCTCTTCGATCAGTCCTGGCTGGAGCAGTGGATCGCGACCACCACCTCGTGGGTGGATCCCGTTGTCGACCTCGGCTCTGGCACGGTCACCGCGCTGATGCCGGACGTGCTGATGACGGTGCTGAGCGAAGGCATTCTCAGCCGGTTCGGCGGGCAAGAGGTGCACGCCACACTGCTCGGCCACGAGGTCAACGCGACATTGCAGGTGCTGAAGGTCCGCAGGCGCGGTGCGCACTTCCAGACCAAGACGGTGTTGTCGCGGCTGAGCTGGGACGAGCATCCGATCGAAGCGGTCACGGTGATCGCGCACGGCGTGCGGCTGATCCCCGGTGTCCCCACCAAGTTGCGGGCCGCACAGCTCGACCTGGAGGGCACCGTCACCACGGCGGCCCTGGTCGGCTGGCTGAACACCCAGCCGCTGGACTGGCGGCTGAGCGTGCACGAGACCGGCCTGATCCGCGCCGAGCACCGAAGACGCAGGCTGACCGCGCTGGTCGACGCCGAGGTCGAGAACAACCTGCTCACCATCGAGATCCACCGGGCCAACTGGCTCGGCCTGCGGATACCGCGGCGGATGATCACCGCGCCCGCGATCCTGCTGGAGAACCTGCCGCGGCACGCGCGCATCGCGCGGGCCGCAAGGGACGGTGACCTGGTCCGGTTCCGCGTCGACCTGCCCGAGACGACCGGCTCGTTCGATCTCGCGCAGATCCGCGACGCGATCGTCGCGGGCACCACGCTCATCGTCTTCTGAGCGCCGAAAACCTGGTCAGCTCTGTGTCTTCCACCATTCCAACAGCGCCGCCTCGGCCTCGTCGCGCGTCATCGGGCCGCGGTCCAGGCGCAGCTCCTTGAGATAGCGCCATGCCTTGCCGACCTCGGGACCCGGCCGCAGGCCGAGCAGCTCCATGATCGCGTTGCCGTCCAGGTCGGGGCGGACCTTGGCCAGGTCCTCCTCCTGCTGGAGTCGTTCGATGCGCGTCTCGAGGTCGTCGTAGGTGGCGCGCAGGGCGGCGGCGCGGCGCTTGTTGCGGGTGGTGCAGTCCGCGCGCACCAGCTTGTGCAGCCTTGGCAGCAGCTCGGCGGCGTCGGTGACGTAGCGGCGCACCGCGGAATCGGTCCACTGCCCCTTGCCGTAGCCGTGGAAACGCAGGTGCAGGAAGACCAGCCGGGCCACGTCCTCGGTGAACTGCTTCGGGTACTTCAGCGCACGCATCCGCTTGCGCACCATCTTGGCGCCGACCACCTCGTGGTGGTGGAAGCTGACGCCGCCGCCCGGCTCGTTGCGCTTGGTGTCCGGCTTGCCGATGTCGTGCAGCAGCGCGGCCCAGCGCAGCACCAGGTCCGGATCGCCGTCCTCCAGGTCGATCGCCTGTTGGAGCACGGTCAGCGAATGCCAGTAGACGTCCTTGTGCTGGTGATGCTCGTCGATCTCCAGCTTCATGGCGGGCACCTCCGGCAGCACCCGCTGGGCCAGACCGGTCTCGCACATCACATTGATGCCGTCGATCGGATGCGCGCCACCGATCAGCTTGTCCAGTTCGACGCGCACCCGCTCGGCGGTGATGCGATCGATCTCACCCGCCATGGCCTCGATGGCCGTGCGCACCCGCGGGGCGAGTTCGAAACCGAGCTGGGAGACGAAGCGGGCCGCCCGCAGCATGCGCAGCGGATCGTCGTTGAACGAATCCTCCGGCGCCGCAGGCGTATCCAGCACACCCTCGAGCAGCGCGTCCATGCCGCCGAGCGGATCGATGAACTCGAGCGAGCCGTCCGCGGCGATCTTCACGGCCATCGCGTTGACGGTGAAATCGCGGCGCACCAGGTCGCCTTGCAGGGTGTCGCCGAAGGTGACCTCGGGATTGCGCGAGACCCGGTCGTAGGTGTCGCTGCGGAAGGTGGTGATCTCCAGCTGCTGATCGTCCTTGGCCGCGCTGACCGTGCCGAACGCCAAGCCGCCGGTGTCCCACAGGTGATCGGCCCAGCCGCGCATCAGCTCCTGCACCTGCTCCGGTCGCGCGCTGGTGGTGAAGTCCAGATCGGTGCCGAGCCGCCCGAGCACCGCGTCGCGCACGCTGCCGCCAACCAGGTACAGCTCGTGCCCGCGCGCCGCGAACAGTTCGCCGAGCGGCGTCAGCACATCGGCGAGTCCGCCGAGGGTGACCGCCGCCGCGGCAAGCAACCGGGTACGCCGATCCTCGGAAGGCAACGGGGCTGGATCGGTCACTTGCGCATCCTCGGACTTGGACGAAACCACGAAGCAGCAGCTTACCGAGGCGGGAAAAGTGGAATTCGGGCACGCGACCGAACGCGGGCATCGAACGGCCGGTGACGTACATTCCACCTGACAGGCAATGGTGATCCCGCTCCGGACAATCCCGCTGACGAACAGAGCATTCACGCACTGCCGACCACCCCGAGGGCGAGTCTTACGAGCCCCGTTCGCGCCCGTCTCGCTTCCGAGTGGTCCAAGCGCATGCGACGCAGTCGTGAGCTCGACCGCTAGCCAGTCAGTCGCAGGGATCGGAAAAGAACGGAACATCACATCCCCACCCACCCACCACGGAGCGAGCCCGACGAGCGACCGTTCGCGGCCGTCTCGCTTCCCAGCGGCCGAGACGCATGCGACGAAGTCGCGAGTCTCGGTCGCTGGGAAGCGAGACATAAGGGGCCGCGAACACGCCGCGCCGAAGGCGCGGCCATCCAACACAGTAGGATTGCTTGGTGTCTCCGGCCGATCGCGCGAACAGTCGACGCCGCCAGCCTCGGCGCCGCGGTTCGGCGGCCAACGCGGCGAAACCGCGCATGCGCACGGTGAGGGAGACTTCCGCGGGGGGATTGGTCGTGGACGGTCTCGAGGGACCGAGCGATAAACGCAGCGCCGCCTTGATCGGTCGCACCGATCGTCGCGGGCGGTTGCTGTGGTCGTTGCCGAAGGGTCATATCGAGGAAGGCGAGACGGCGGAGCAGACCGCGATCCGTGAGGTGGCCGAGGAGACCGGCATCCACGGCGTGGTGGTGGCCGAGTTGGGCAGTATCGATTACTGGTTCGTCACCGAGGGCCGCCGGGTACACAAGACCGTGCATCATTATCTTTTGCGTTCCGTCGGCGGCGAATTGTCCGACGCCGACGTGGAGGTCACCCAGGTCGCGTGGGTTCCGTTGAGCGAGCTCGACTCTCGATTGGCCTACGCCGACGAGCGCCGCTTGGCCGAGGTCGCGAACCGGTTGATCGACCGGATGGAGACCGGCAAGCGATGACCCAGACTTTTCGGCATCGCGCAGCGATTCCGTGGAGGGTGGTGGCCGGGCGACGGGCGGGCCTGTTCCGGATCATCGTGGCGGTCCTGACCCTGCTCGGTTCGGTGACGGCCGTGCCGGTGCTGCTCGCGGCGCCTGCGGGCGCGCAGCCGACCGGGTCGAACAATTCCACGACGCCCAAATTCTTGAAGTTGTCGCTGGATTCGGTGACCCCCTCGGCGGTGACCACCACGAGTGATCCACTGCTCACCGTCTCCGGCACGGTGACCAACATCGGCGACCGGGTCGTCGACGACATCAGCGTCCGCATTCAGCGGGCGCCCGCGGTGTCGGCGCCGAGCGGGCTGCGCTCGGCGTTGCGGCTGGATCAGGTCAACTACGAGCTGACCGGTCCGTTCGAGGATGTGGTCGAGCGGCTCAGTCCCGGCCAGCGCAAGCAGTTCACGTTGAGCATTCCGCTGCGCTCCGGCGGCGACGCGTCGTTGCAGATCGATGAGCCAGGCGTGTATCCGCTGCTGCTGAACGTCAACGGTGAGCCCGCATACGGCAGCCAGGCGCGGCTGGACGACGCCAGGTTCCTGCTGCCGGTGCTCGGTCTGCCGCCCGCGGGGCCGGACGCGACCGAGCCGGTGCCCGCGCCGACCGACGCGCCGGTGGCGACCACGTTGCTGTGGCCGTTGGCCGACCGGCCGCGGCTGGTGGCCGGCGTGCCGGGTTCGGTGAACGGGAACGTCGAGCTGACCGACGACGAGCTCGCGGCGTCGCTCGGCAAGGGCGGTCGGCTGGAACAGTTGCTCGGCGCGCTGGAGTCGGCGATCGGCACCGGGCCGAACCGGGATCGCGGGCTCGCCTCGGCGGTGTGTGTCGCCGTCGACCCGGATCTGCTGCTCACGGTGCAGGCGATGACAAGGGGTTATCGCGTGCTCGCCAGCCCGTCGGACCCGGACGGCGCGACCAGGGAGGGCACCGGCGCCGAACACGCGCAGACCTGGCTGGACCGGTTGCGCGCGCTCGCCTCGTCGGTGTGCACGGTGGCGTTGCCGTTCGCGCAGGTCGACGTGAACGCGCTGGCGGCGGTCAACGATCCCGAACTGTCCGCCCGCGCGTTGGACGCGCCAGCGGAGATCATCGATTCGATCCTGGCCACCCGCTCGCTGCGCGGCGTCAGCCTGCCCGATTCCGGCAGCATCGACGCGGGCGGCGCAATGTTGTTGCGCAGCCTCGGTTTCGGTACCGCCGTGCTCGCCGACTCGGCAGCGGTGCCAGTCGGCCAGGCCGATTCGGTGGACTTCAGCAGCAGTCGCGGTTCCGCGCTCACGACGGCGGACGCCACGGAGACGGCGGCGCCGGAGCTCGTCCGGCTGCCGGGCGTCACCGCGCCGACGCCCGAGCAGGCGCCCCCGCCCGCCGCGCCCGCCGATCCTTCCGCGCCGCCCGCTCCGCGACCCGATCCCGCGCTGCACGCGGCGACCTTCGACATCTGGTCGGCGACGGCGCTCGCGGCGGTCGGCTCGAATCCACCGACGCCCTCGTTCACGCCGGACCGGGTGCGCTACGACGTGACCAACGACTCGCGCGCCGCCCGCCTGCAGGACGCGTTGGGCGCGGTCTCGTGGAGCGCGCTGCACCCGGAGCCGGGCAAACCGCGTTCGCTGCTGCTCGTCCCGCCGCAGCAGTGGGGCGCCAACCGGGACGAGGCCGCCGCGCTGCTGAAACAGCTCGACCTGCTCATCCAGAGCAATCTCGCGACGCCGCGCCAGTTCGCGGACCTGCTCGCGCTGCCACCGGACCCGCAGCCCTACGAACTCGACTATCTGCCGCAGGCCGCCGAGGACGCGGTACCCGCGCGGTTCGTCCTGCCGACGCGCGAGCAGGGCCACCGGATCACCGAGCTGATGCGTGCCCTCGTCGACGTGCCGGAGATCGAGCCGACGCCGCGCCAGTTCCTCACCCCGCTACGCGACGACCTGATCCGAGTGCTCTCGCTCTCCGATCGCCGCACCGGCAACGCCACCCAGCCGGACACCTTCGCGCAGCGGCGGCTGGACCAGACGACACGCACGATGAACAACCTGTATCGGTCGGTGACGGTGCTTCCGCCGGGCGGTGTGTACACGCTGGCCTCCGAACAGAGCCCGTTGCTGCTGGTCGCGCGCAACGATCTGCCGGTCGCTATCCGCATCAGGTTCCGCATCGAGGCGCCCGCCGAGACGAACATCACCGACATCGGCGAACAGCAGCTGCCGCCGAACGGCACCCGGTCGTTCCAGATACCGACCGAGGTCAGCGACAGCCGCAACCTGGTGATTCCGATCTCGCTCAACACGCCGGACGGCGTCGCGCTGGGCAACGCGACATCGGTCTCGGTGCGTTCCAATGCCTACGGGCAGGCCTTGGCCATAATTACGGCATGTGCCGGACTGCTGCTGTTCCTGTTGGCCGGGCGTCGGCTGTGGCGGCGCTTCCGCGGCGAGCCCGATCCCGCAGACGAGGGTTTCGACCCCGGCATCCGGCGTCGGGTCAACCGGTACCGTCGTGCCCGCCAGCGAGTACTACGCGAACAGGCACAAGGGCACGATGAGGGATGATCGATCCGATGCCCTCACCGTGCGGGACAATCGGTGGACGTCCGCGCCCGCTTCGGAGCGCGGGCGGGTACCAGCACGACGGGGGAGGCTCGATGGGCGAAACGCCGATCGGGCATGCCGGATGCGCAGGTCCGGTACGACACAGGAGGCATGATGAGCGACGATGATTTATCCGCTCATCGGCCTCGACCTGATGAACGACCTGACGGGCCGCCCGCCCGTCGGGCTCCCGCCGCGCCTTGGGAACGGGGGATGCGGCCGCAGAGCGAACCGCAGGAGGATCCCGGCATGACGCACCGGGACCCCTACGGCGAGTATCCGAGGGTGCCTCGGGTCAGCCGCCCGTCCAGACCGCCGCAGGGCGGTCGGATGGCGCCGCCGTCGGGCCCGATGCCCGCCCAGCGCGGACCGCTTCCCGGACAGTCCGGCCCCATGCCCGCCCAGCGCGGACCGGCCGGTCGCCCGCCCGTGCCGCCGCAGCGGCCCGGCGCCGCGCCACATCCCGGTCAGCGCCAGTATCCGCCGCAGCCGAGCCAAGGACCGCGTCCCGCACCGCCGGGACGTCCCCTACCGCCGGTGCCACCGGTCCCGCCGTCGCCGACGCAGCGTCCGCCCGCACCTCCGGAGGGCAGGCCGGCACCGCCAAGGGTGCCGTACGACCAAGGTGAGCCGATCCCGCGAACCCCGGCGCCGCCGCAGCGGTTCGCGCCGCCGCCCAAGTACGCGCCGCAGCAGCCGAACCCCGCGCCGCTGCGTGGCAGGCCCGCGGCCGCGGTACGCGACACGCCGCCGCCCGCCAATCGGCCGCGCACCCAGGAGTGGGCCGTCACCGAGGCCGAGCCGGAGCCGACCGAGACCAAGGAGAGCGCGAGCTCCCGGCTGCTCAGGGACTCCGGTTCGATCGCGATCGCGACGCTGATCAGCCGCATCACCGGTTTCGGCAAGCAGCTGCTGCTCGCCGCGGTGCTCGGCCCCGCGATCGCCAGTGCGTTCACCTCGGCGAGCCTGATCCCGAACATGATCACCGAGCTGGTGCTCGGCGCGGTACTGACCGCGATGGTGGTTCCGACGCTGGTGCGCGCGGAGAAGGAGGACGCAGACGGCGGGGCGGCCTTCGTCCGGCGCCTGGTCACGGCCGCGTTCGTGGTGCTGATGGGCGCCACCTTGCTGGCGACGGCCGCGGCGCCGCTGCTGGCGACGCACGTCTTCGTGTCCGCCGACGGCAAGGTCAACACCCAGCTGACCACCGCGCTGACCTTCTTGCTGCTGCCCGCGATCCTCTTCTACGGCATGTCGGCGCTGTTCACCGCGATATTGAACACCCGCCAGGTGTTCAAACCCGGTGCGTGGGCGCCCGTGCTGAACAACGTCGTCATGCTCGCGGTGCTCGGCCTCTACGCGGTGACGCCCGGTGAGATCACGCTCGATCCGGTGTCGATGAGCGATCCGAAGCTGCTCGTCCTCGGTATCGGCGTCACGCTCGGTGTCTTCACCCAGGCGGCCGCGCTGCTGCCCGCGATCCGCCGCGAGGGGATCGACCTGCGACCGCTCTGGGGCGTCGACACCCGACTCAAGCAGTTCGGCGTGATGGGCGCGGCCATCATCCTGTACGTGCTGATCAGCCAGGTCGGCCTGGTCTTCGCCAACCACGTCGCCTCGACGGCGGACGAGGCGGGCCCTGCCATCTATTCGCTGGCCTGGCTGCTGCTCCAGCTGCCCTACGGCGTACTCGGCGTCACGGTGCTCACCGCGATCATGCCGCGCCTGAGCCGCAACGCGGCCGAGGGCGACACCCCGGCCGTCGTCGACGATCTGTCCGTCGCGACCCGCCTGACCATGATCGCTCTCTTTCCGGTCGTCACCTTCCTGACGCTCGCGGGGCCGCAGCTCGGCGAGGCGCTGTTCGGGTACGCGCGCTTCACCGGCGACGCCGAACGGCTCGGCTACGCGGTGAGCTGGTCGGCCTTCGCGCTGATTCCCTACGCCCTCGTGCTGATCCACCTGCGGGTGTTCTACGCGCGCGAGCAGGCGTGGACGCCGACCTGGATCATCCTCGGCATCACGGCCGTCAAGATCGCCCTCTCGGCCCTCGCGCCGTTCATCGCCGACAACAGCGATCAGGTCGTCATCGTGCTCGGCGTCGCGAACGGACTCGGCTTCACGGCGGGCGCGATCATCGGCGGCTACCTGCTGCACCGCAGCCTCGGCGATCTGCGGATGGCCAACGTCGGCCGCACCGTCACCAGGGTCGTGCTCGCCTCGGTGGCGGGCGGCGCGGTGATGTTGATCGTGGACAAGGTACTCGGCCTGGAACGGCTGTCGGAGTCCATGGGCGGTCCAGGTTCGCTGATCCGGGTGATGATCACGGCGATCGTCATGTTCGCGACGGCGTTCGGACTCATGCGGCTCGCGGGCATTCCCGAGATCGTCGCCATCACCGTGGCCATCTCCCGGCGCCTCGGCATCACGCCGCCCGCACCGGATCTGGACCTCGAGGGGCCGGTCGAGGACGACTACGCAACGCAGGTGTTCCGCAGGCCCGATCCGTACATGTACTCGGGCTTCGACCCCTACCTTGATTCGCAGGCCACGATGGTCTTGCCCGTGATCAGACCGGATGCTGTTGACCGCACCGGGCGGGGTGAGTTCCCGTACCCTGTTCGGCAGAGAAGCACAAGTGGCGAATTCGCCGGAACTTCGACATACCAGGGCGAAGGAGGAATGAGGGTGAGCGACGACGCGGCGGTGGGCGGCGTCCCAGCCGCCGATCCTTCTGCGACCAAGGCCGGCGGCCTGTCCACCGACCACCCGCCCGCCGCGGAGAACCCGTCGGACCCCCAGCATCCGAACGCGGGCCCCGACACCCCGCCCTCCGCCGACGGGCAGCACGCCCCGCGCGAGACGCATCACCAGGCGCCACAGCGCGACCCGATGTACGACACCGGAATGATCCCCATTCCGCAGCTGCCGCCCGCCGGGGCGGAAGCGACGGGTGCGCGGCGAACTCCGCGCGGCCCCAAGCTGATTCCGGGTGCGTCGGTCGCGGGCGGTCGCTATCGTCTGCTCGCCAGCCACGGCGGCGCGCGTGGGCTCAAGTTCTGGCAGGCCCTCGACATCAAACTCGATCGCGAGGTCGCGCTGACCTTCGTCGACGCCGATCAGAAGGCCACCGACAACTCCGGCCACGACGGTCCGCAGGCCATCCTCTCGCGCACCCTGCGGCTCGGCCGCATCAATTCGCCCGGTCTTGCCCGCGTTCTGGACGTGGTGCGCGGCAGCTCCGGCGGCATCGTGGTCGCCGAGTGGACCCCCGGTCGCTCGCTGCGCGAGATGGCCGAGACGGTGCCCTCCCCGATCGGCGCGGCCCGCGCGATCCGCGCGCTCGCCTCGGCCGCCGAATTGGCCCACCGCGGTGGCGGTTCGCTGTCCATCGACCACCCCGACCGCGTGCGCATCAGCGCCACCGGTGACGCCGTGCTCGCCTTCCCCGGCACGCTCGGCGATTCCGACGCCCAGTCCGACGTGCGCGGCCTCGGCGCGATGCTCTACGCGCTCATCACCGCGCGCTGGCCGATCCGCTCCGGCGGCCTGACCGGCACCGCGGCCACCGTCGGCGGACTGCGCCTCGCGGACTTCGGTCCGGACGGAACGCCGGTGGAGCCCAGACAGATTCGGCCCGAGGTGCCCTTCGAGATCTCCGCGGTCGCGGTGCGCTCGCTGGAGTCGAACAAGGGCGTGCGGACCGCCGCGACCGTCCAGCACGTGCTGGAGCAGGCCTCGGTCGTCGACCAGAAGACCGATTTCATCCCGGTGCTGCGGCTCGGGCAGCGCGCGCAGCCGGTCAACGCCGACGATTCGCTCGCCGATCCCGAATTGCTCGCCGCCGAACGCGAGCGGTCCCAGCGCATGATGTGGATCATGGTCGGCCTCGGCATCCTCGCGGCGCTCGTCGTCGGCATCGTGATCTGGTGGATGGTCAGCGTTTTCGCGCCCGGCGCGTCCGACGCACCGATCGACGAATCGCGCAACATCGGCCTGACCACCAACAGTTCCGTCTCGCCGACGACCCCGCCAGGAGCGGTCCCGAGCAACCCGGCGGCAGGCGGCGTGCCTGTCCCGGTGACCAACGCGACCGTGTTCTCGCCGGAGGGCACCCCGGACAACGTCAGCGGCGTCGGCGCGGTGCTGGACGACGACCCGGCCACCGTCTGGCGCTCCGATCAGTACTTCCAGCAGTTCCCGGCCCTCAAGAAGGGGGTCGGCCTGCTGGCCACGCTGCCGAGCCCGGCGAAGCTGACGAACGTCTCGATCACCTCGCCGAGCCCCGGTACGTCCGTGGAAATCCGTACCTCGCCGACGAATTCGCCGACGTTGGACCAGACCCAGCTGATCGGCGCGGCCCAGCTGGTCGACGGTGTCACCGAAATCCCCGTGAGCGCAGACCAATCCGCGCGCTACGTGCTCGTCTGGATCACCGGTCTCGGCAACTCGGGAAACCAGTTCCAGACGACGATCGCCGATCTGCGGTTCGACGCCGCGCCCTGATCGCCCGCGTCGAATTCTTCCCGCTCCCTGCCTGATCGGTTGCCTGCCTACGAAGTCCGCCCTGATCGCGAGTGGTCTTGTTGCTGCCGCTTCGGCAGTCCCGATATGATCGGCTAGCGCTCTCAGCAGGGGAGCTTCCCGGGACCTGGGTTTTCGATCCCGGATGCTGCGAAATATTTACGGCGATGGTCCTTTTGGGCTGTCGTGAGTTGAGCGCCGTCCAAGGGGTTGGTTTTGTCGTCGGAATTGAACGAGGATTCCCGCGGGGGAAGTTCGCGGGTCGCGTCCCGTGAGCGCTCGTTCGTGCCCGGCGAGCTGTCCGACCGGGAATTGCTCAGCGCCCACGCGCGCGGCGAGCGGCACGCCTTCGCCGAACTACTACGCAGGCACAACGATCACCTCTGGCAGACGGCCTTGCGCACGTCGTACACCCGCGAAGACGCCGCGGACTCGTTGCAGGACGCGCTGCTCTCCGCGCACCGCACCGCGGGATCGTTCCGCGCCGAGGCCGAGGTGCGCAGCTGGCTGCACGCGATCGTGGTGAACGCCTGCCTGGATCGGATTCGCCGCAACAAGACTCGTCGGGCGGTCTCGCTTTCGCCGGATACGCTGCCAGAACCGCGCGACGAGCGGGACGAGTTCGCCGAGGTCGAGATGTCGATCGTGGTCGACCGCGCCCTGTTCTCGCTGCCGCCCGATCAGCGCACCGCGCTGGTCGCGATCGACCTGGAGGGGTATAGCGTGTCGGAAGCGGCGGCGATGCTGGGGGTTCCGGAGGGGACGATCAAGAGCCGCTGCGCGCGGGGTCGACAACGCCTGCAAGAGCGTTTGGAATTTCTCCGCGATCCGGGGAACCGGAAGTAGTGGCGATGCGTCATTAATAGTGACGAACACCCGAGCGATGTACAGATGGCGCCCGCGAGTTCCGCGGCGCGACCGCGGCAGACAAGACAGTTACGTCGGATGAGAACACTGGAGGTGCGATGGCGACCCGGTCCGTACCGCAGCCTCCATTTTCGCAGGAGCTGCTCGCCGACCTGCATGCCGACAATGTGGACCCCGAGCTCGGCGCTCAGCTGTGGCCCGCCGTCCGCGCCGACTCCGACGCGGTGCGCTACCTGCGCTCACTGGACGAGGTGACCACGCGGCTGCGCACCCTGCGCACCGACGAGCGCGTCGTCCATCCGATGCCCGAGGACGTCTCCGAGCGGCTCGCGGCCTTCGTCGCCGAACTGGAGCTGGGGGAGGAGCCGACCGAACGCATCGGCACCGTCCATCGGCTCGGTGCCACGTCATCCGACGACGCGGCACTCCGAGATCAACGGGTCCTCGGAAACGGCAGCGAGCCAACGGCTTCCGAGGACCGGACCGAACCCATCGCCGCGCCGATTCCGCTCGCCCAGCATCGGAGCAGACGCTTGCGCTGGATCGCCGCCGCGGCCGCCGTCCTCGCGGTGCTCGCAGGCACCGGCATCGGCGTCCAGCTTTTCCGCGGCGGTGACGTGACGACCACCGCGAAGCCGACGCCGACCGACGATCAGCTCGGCGACGACCTGACTCCGACCGCCGCGCTGGCTGCCCTCGGCCGCAACGACGTCACCGGGCCGCTCGGCAGCCGCCCCGCGCTCACCCGCTGCGTCGCCGCCGCGGGGATGGACCGGGCCGTCCTCGGCTCGATGAACATGCGATATCAGGGGAAGGACGCGGTGCTCATCCTGCTGAGCGGCACCGCCCATGGCAAGATCACCGCGCTGGTCGTCGGCCCCGGCTGCACCACGGGCGACCCGCAGGTGCGCAAAGTCACGGACATCGGCTGACCGAGTACGGGCCCCACCGGCGCGGGAACAACAGCGTTTAGGCTGTTGTTGACCGTCACGTTCCCCCTCAGATCTTCTCGGAAGGGCCCTATGAGCACGCCAGTTCGCGACCTGATCATCGTCGGCTCCGGCCCCGCAGGCTATACCGCAGCCGTCTACGCCGCACGCGCCGAACTCGAGCCGCTGCTCTTCGAGGGCACCCAGTTCGGTGGCGCGCTGATGACCACCACCGAGGTCGAGAACTTCCCCGGCTTCCGCGACGGCATCATGGGCCCGGACCTGATGGACGAGATGCGCGAGCAGGCCAAGCGTTTCGGCGCGGACATCCGCACCGAGGACGTGGACGCCATCGACCTGAGCGGACCGGTGAAGACGGTCACGGTCGGCGATCAGACCTACCAGGCGTACGCGGTCATCCTGGCCATGGGCTCGGCCGCCCGCTACCTGAACGTGCCCGGTGAGCAGCGGCTGCTCGGCCGCGGCGTGAGCGCCTGCGCCACCTGCGACGGCTTCTTCTTCAAGGGCCAGGACATCGTGGTGGTCGGCGGCGGCGACTCGGCCATGGAGGAAGCGACCTTCCTCACCAAGTTCGCGTCGAGCGTCACCATCGTGCACCGCCGCGAGGAGTTCCGCGCGTCGCGCATCATGCTGGAGCGGGCCAAGGCCAACGAGAAGATCAAGTTCGTGCTGAACGCCGAAGTGATCGAGGTGCACGGCGAGAACGCGGTGACCAGTCTCACCCTGCGCGACACCCGCACCGGCGAGACCTCCGAGCTGGCCGCGACCGGCCTGTTCGTGGCGATCGGCCACGACCCGCGCAGCGAGCTGGTGCGCGGTCAGGTGGAGCTGGACGACGAAGGCTACGTACAGGTCGAGCATCCGACGACGGCCACCAAGGTCCCCGGCGTCTTCGCCGCGGGCGACCTCGTCGACCACACCTACCGGCAGGCCATCACCGCCGCGGGCACCGGCTGCCGCGCCGCGATCGACGCCGAGCGCTGGCTGGCCGAACAGGGTGACATCACCGCGAACACCCTGGACGCCGCCGGTCAGCCGGTCGCCGTGAACGCCAACTGATCTCTCTCGAACAGATTCACAAGGAGATACCCATGTCCGAGAACACGGTCACCGTGACCGACAAGTCCTTCGCCGACGAGGTGCTGCTCAGCGAGAAGCCCGTGCTCGTCGACTTCTGGGCGGATTGGTGCGGTCCGTGCAAGATGGTCGCTCCCGTGCTGGAGGAGATCGCCGCCGCGAACAAGGACAAGCTGACCATCGCGAAGCTGGACGTGGACGCCAACCCGGAGACGGCTCGCGAGTACCAGGTGCTCTCCCTGCCCACTATGATGCTTTTCCGCGGCGGCAAGCCGGTCAAGCAGATCGTCGGCGCCAAGGGCAAGGCTGCCCTCCTGCGCGAACTGGAAGGCGAGATCTGACGGCGCGAATCCACGACGCGCCGTAGGATGCCTGCACCACCCCCGTAATTGTCGGATTCCGGGGCAGGTCTGAGACAATCGACCGACGCTCCGGTCGTGCGAGGGTGTATGCCGTCGCATGAGTGGGTACCCGGGTTGACGGAAGGAAAGGGCTCTCACGCATGCACCGACTTCGTCACGGTGATACCGGTCCAGCCGTCGCAGAGGTTCGGAGCACCCTGGCAAGTCTCGGCTTCCTGCACGCACACGCCATCGGCGCCGATCACGGCGACGCGCGCGAGTACTGGAAGGACACCGAAGCCTCCTTCGACCACCACCTCGACTCCGCGGTCCGCGCGTTCCAGCAACATCGCGGACTGCTCGTCGACGGTGTGGTCGGTCCGGCCACGTACCGGGCCCTGAAGGAGGCGTCCTACCGCCTCGGTGCGCGCACGCTGATCTACCAGCTGTCCGCGCCGCTGTACGGCGACGATGTCGCCACGTTGCAACGCAAACTGCAGGACCTCGGCTTCTACGTTCATCGGGTGGACGGGTACTTCGGCCCGCACACCCACGAAGCGCTCACCGCGTTCCAGCGTGAGATCGGCCTGTCCGCCGACGGCATCTGCGGTCCGGACACGCTGCGTTCGCTGGAGTTGCTCGGCGCGCGCGTCACCGGCGGCAATCCGCATCGCATCGCCGAGGAAGAGGTGGTGCACCGGGCGGGGCCGCAGCTCACCGGCAAGCGGATCGTCATCGATCCGGGTCTCGGCGGTCCCGACAAGGGATACGCGGTGCCGACCGAGTACGGCGACGTCTACGAGTCGGAGATCCTGTGGGATCTGGCCAGCAGGCTGGAAGGCCGGATGGCCGCCACCGGCATGGAGACGTTCCTGTCCCGGCCGTGGGGAGCCAACCCCACCGACGCCGAACGCGCGGAGACCTCCAACGCTTTCGACGCCGACCTGATGATCTCGCTGCGCTGTGCCACCAACCCGAGCCCGTCGGCGAACGGTGTGGCCAGCTTCCACTTCGGCAACTCACACGGCTCGGTCTCGATGATCGGGCAGGTGCTTGCCGGGTTCATCCAGCGCGAGGTGGTGGCCCGCACGTCGTTGCAGGACTGCCGTACGCATTCGCGCACCTGGGATCTGCTGCGGCTCACCAAGATGCCGACGGTTCAGGTCGACATCGGTTACCTCACCAACGAATACGACGCCTCGGTCCTCACCAACCCGCGGATGCGCGACGTCATCGCCGAGGCCATCTTGATCTCGGTCAAGCGCCTGTACCTGCTGGGTCAGGACGATCAGCCGACCGGCACGTACACGTTCGCCGAGCTGCTTGCCGAGGAACTGGCCGCCGCCGACCGGACCTGAGTCTCCGTCTCGAAAGAAAGCCCCCGCCGAAGCTGTGATCGGCGGGGGCTTTCTCGTCTCAGCGTGCGCCGGCCCGGGTGGGGGCCGTCATGGACGCGGCGGCGAGCAGCTGATCGAGCGCGCGCTCCACGTCTTCCTTCCAGCCGTGATCGGAATCCAGCTCCAGACGCAGCCGAGGGAAGCGGTGGTGCGGCGCGACCACCTCGAAGCCGAACTCCTCCAGCAAGTCCGCCTCGATCATGCAGGTCTGCGGTGAGCATTCGGTGGGGGCGGCCGCGGCGGAACCGCGGACGGGTGCACCGATCCGTTCCATCAGCGTCATCGAACCGACCAAACGGTCCGAAAGCCGCTTGGTCGGCGGATCGTTACGGATGCCGAACGCCTCCAGCGCGCGAACGCCGCGGCGCACGAGGTCCGACACCACGGCCTGCACCAGGCGGTGGGCGATGTCCTCGTCTCGGTGCGGGAACTCGGTGCGGAGGGTGGTCAGCAAGATGGCGTCCGGGCTGACCGGGGAAGTGGGGAACAGCGTCGCACGCGGCACCGCGCTGGGCGGCGAGTACAGCGCGCAGCCCGCCACGCTTCCGTCCACGCGGGCCACCTGGCCGCAGGAACCCCATTCGAGCATGACCGTCGAAAGCCAGGCTTCCTTTTCGAAAACCGGATCACTGAACGCGCGCGAGTCCTCTGCGACGGCGGGATCGATCTCCCAGAAGACACAGCGCCGGGCATGCGCGGGCAGCTTGTCCAGTCCGTCGAGGGTAAGTGCTGTGACGCTGGTCGACACCGCTCTGCTCAGCCTCCAGCTGTCCGATTCGTCCACGCTCACGTCGCATCAATGTCTTCTCGCCAGCAAGAATAAGCGATCAAGCGAATCCGCCTCATTCCACGTCGCTGTGCTGTTGGTTGGAGCCCTCGTGCCGAGTCGTCCGCGCGCGCAATGTCGCTGTCGCGCCGCCCTTTTCGACGCCGTCACAGTGACGTTTCGACGCCGGGCCCGTATATACCGAGAACACGGGGCTATTTTGCCTCTTCTGTCACTGACCGATCTGCTCTTGTGCCATCAGACCGACGATGCGCTCCAGATCCTCCACGGACCCGAACTCGACGACGATCTTGCCCTTGCGTTTACCGAGACTCACGGTCACCCGGGTGTCGAACGAATTCGACAGCCGCTCGGCCACGTCCTGCAGACCGGGCATGTGGATCGGCTTGCGCCGGGGAGCCGGGGGAGTGGCCGCGTCCGGATCACGGTTGGCCAGGGTGACGGCTTCCTCGGTGGCACGCACGGACAGGCCCTCCGCGACGATGCGGGCGGCCAGCACCTCCTGCGCGTCGGCGCCCGCTTCCAATCCGAGCAGGGCGCGCGCGTGACCGGCGGACAGCACGCCCGCCGCGACCCGCCGCTGCACCGGAATCGGCAGCTTCAGCAGACGGATCATGTTGGTGACGACCGGACGGGATCGACCGATCCGGGTGGCCAGTTCTTCGTGGGTGACGTCGAATTCCTCGAGCAGCTGCTGGTACGCGGCCGCCTCTTCCAACGGATTCAGCTGCACCCGGTGGATGTTCTCCAGGAGGGCGTCACGCAGCATCGACTCGTCGGCGGTCTCCCGGACGATCGCCGGGATCGCTTCCAGGCCCGCCTCCTGAGCGGCCCGCCAGCGGCGCTCGCCCATGATCAGCTGATAGCGGTCCGCCTCGACGCGACGCACCACGATCGGCTGCATGAGGCCGAATTCGCGGATGGAGTGGACCAGTTCGGCGAGCGCTTCTTCCTCGAAGACCTGGCGCGGCTGCTTGGGATTCGGCTCGATCTGGTCCGGCGGGATCTCGCGGTAGATCGCACCGCCCGGGGTGGCGAGGTCGGCCTCGTCGGCGGTGTCGTCGGGGTCGGGGACGCGGTGCAGGTACGCCGAAGCGGGCTGCGGACCGACGGGATCGAGACCGATCACCACGTTGGCCGCGGCGCTGCCGAGTCCCTGCGTTGTCGCGGGCCCCGTCGGGATCAGCGCGGCCAGACCTCGTCCTAGCCCACCCTTCTTCGCCTGACTCATCGGCCCACCGATCCCTTCCCTCGTTCGCCACCAAACCGGGTCACGCCGACCCGGGTCACCAGTACCCGAATCACTCCGCGCCGTTCGCGGCCTGCCGGGCCATCGCCCGCTGAGCCATCTCACGCCCGGCGTCGAGGTAGCTCATCGCACCCCGGGAGCCTGGATCATAATCGAGCACGGTCATTCCGTAACCCGGCGCCTCGGAGACCTTCACGCTGCGGGGAATCACCGAGCGCAGCACCACATCACCGAAGTGGCCGCGCACCTCCTCCGCGACCTGGTCGGCGAGCTTGGTGCGGCCGTCGTACATCGTGAGGATCACCGTGGACACGTGCAGCTCGGGATTCAGATGCGCCTGCACCAGACCGATATTGCGGAGCAGCTGGCCGACGCCCTCCAGCGCGTAGTACTCGCACTGGATCGGGATCAGCACCTCCTTGGCCGCGACGAGCGCGTTGACCGTCAGCAGTCCGAGGGACGGGGGGCAGTCGATCATCACGTAATCGATGTCGTAGCCCGCGATATTGGCCTCCTGGATGGCGCCCTTGAGGCGGCCCTCCCTGGCGACCATCGAGACTAGTTCGATCTCCGCACCCGCGAGATCGATCGTCGCCGGGATGCACAGCAGCCGCTCGTTGTGCGGGCTCTGCTGAATAGCGTCCTTGACGGAGACCTCGCCGATGAGCAGTTCGTAGGAGGACGGGACACCCGAGTGATGCTCGATGCCGAGGGCGGTGCTTGCGTTGCCCTGCGGATCGAGATCGATCACGAGCACCTTCATCCCCTGATGCGCAAGGGCCGCGGCAAGATTCACCGCCGTCGTCGTCTTACCGACGCCGCCCTTCTGATTCGCGATGGTGATGATGCGCTGCTCGCGAGGTTTCGGCACTGTCACCTTTCCTGGATGCAATATCTGACTTGCGCGCTGAGCTTCGGCCGCGATCGGGGTCTCGCTGGGGGAGATGTGCCCGAACGGTGTGCTACCGAATGCTTCCGCGTCGAAGTTGCTGGAGTCCAGCATCCCCGGCACGCGCGACGTAGTTTCCCGTGAAACATTCGCCGGACCGCTCGACATAGACAGCTCCTAACCCGAGAACTACAGACCACGTGCCCTCGGCCCATGCCGACGCCGTGTCTTCAACAGCCTGTGTCGGATCGAACATGATGCTCCGTCGGGACGGCGCCCGATCAACCGAGCGGAGCTGTCCCGCACACCCACATCCCACCGTGGCATCAACGCTCACGCCCGACGCACACTAGCTTGCCAGCACTGAGCGCTAGAAGAAAGTTGAATCGCGGCGACACGCAGATCCACGCGAATGAACATTGCGTGCCGCAGGATTTCCGGCGGGGAGGGTGATTTCCACTGGGCGGACGAGGGGTTCAGAGGTGCCTGGTTGGGGTGTGTTCGACGGGTTGGACTTTGCGCGCCCTCGCAGATTTCTTGCGTGGAGGAGGAATCGCGGGGCTTCATCGGGTTGCGCTGCTCGTGCGGGGACTGCCGCGGGCGGGCGATGTTTCACGTGAAGCATTGCGTGAACGGGCGGAATGCCGCGCTCCTGCGGAGAGTGGCGCTGCGCCTTCCATTCACGCATTCAAGACGCTGACACTCTCGATGACGCGGCGTCGGTCGTGCCTCGTTGCGGGATGCCGCACAACCAATGGCGGGCGCGCGGCGCGGCTGGAACGTCCGCTTCTCGCGGCCGACTCACAATGGAGCGCTGCCCACAATCAAGCTCGAATCCCCGGCGATGCTTCACGTGAAACATCGAGCCATCGCGGTACTCCAGCGGGGTGCGGGCTGCCCCGGCCGCGCGCCCGCCAGTCTCGCAACCGAGCCGCGCGATCCGGGGGAGCAATCCGCCCGCGCCATCGGGCCGAATATTCAGGCCGAGCCATCGGGCCGAGCGGTGGTCGAGTTATCGGCGGCGCGCATCCTCCGGTCCGGCCATTCCCGACGCGCGCCAACGGAAGAGGTGGCCCAGCGCGGTCGCGCGATGCGGCAACGCCCCAGCCGCGCGAACAGCGGTGAGCGTCCCCGGTTTGGCGAACTGGACGAGCGGCCCTCAGGCACCGCCGAATTCGTACGTCGGGCGATGCTTCACGTGAAACATCCACGATCCCCAGTTCCGTGCGTTCACACCAGATGCGGAGTCAGGATGGCCGCCCCTGCGCGTACGGCGGCCCAGTCGGTGTCGTCTTGCCGCGCCGACGCCCGCGGCAACCATGTCCGGCGCTGCGCCTGTTCTCGAATCAGCGCAGGGATATCGAGTTCGATCTCCCGGATACCACCGGCCGCAGCCAGGTGGTCCACACGCTCCTGCATGGCTTGCAGCAGTCGGTGGTCGAAATCGGCTACCGCGGCTATGAATTCCTCTGTGCCGACCGTCCGAACACCCGACGGCGGCGCGGAGAACGTGATCTCACCGTCGGGATCGGATGTGAATTGCCACGCCACGGTGATCGTGTCCTCGGGGCCGAGAGTGCGCCACCAGCGAAACGCGGGGCCGAAACGCAGATACGAAGTGTCGGTCCAGCGCAGGCCGTACGCCTCGGAGGCGGCATCGATCGCTGGATCGTCGAGTAGAGCCAGATCTCCGGTATCGACCCACCCCTCGGCGCCAGCGGCGAAGAACTTCGCCAGATCATCCGGTACCGGCTCGAGGGCCGAGGGCAGAACGGCGAGCAGGTCCTCCCACAGCCGCACCACGTAATAGTCCACCCATGACGTCACGGCGGCGCCGCCATCGCCTGGCGAGTTCCTGGGCCGCTCTGCATATCTCAGCAACTCCACACCACCAACCTCCAGGCAGTACCACCCCTGGGTGAGCCCGAACCAATGCAGACGGCGATGCTCCCCCCACGGAACGACCTCCTCGAGGGGCGCCAACTCGAACCGGACACGCATCATGCCTCGATCCAACTGATCACCCCGCGCTTTGCCGACCACATTCGTGGGTCGCGGGTCGATCGCTCCGCGGACGTTCTGCACCGTTCACTGGTGGCACTGGCACGGAGATCGAACAGGACGCGATGTAATCGGCGTGAGCGCGGGTTCGGCACTGCCGTGAGTCACGGCTGAACCGGACAGGGTCGACGTTCAGCGGGACTCGACATCAGCGAGTTCGAGCGCCGGGCGATGCTTCACGTGAAACATCCGCCGAGCGATTCCAATCGGACCCGATTCGAGACACTCTCGCCCACAGAGCGAACCGCACAACTGAGCCGGTCGCACGAGTCGACGGCGGCCGGACCCGACGGTGAAGATCCGCAAAACCGCGCCATCGCCTGAGCTATCGCGCAGAGCCGCACTACCGGGGTCGGAAGCCTACGATCCGATCCAGCTATCCGGCCGAGCATCGGAAGGCCGGCATCGGAGGTGCTCCCATCCCCGCGCCATCGGAAGCGCCGGCTCGTCACGCTCTCTGGCCGCGCCACCGCACCGGGCAATCGGCGGCAGGTGATCGAGATAGCCGGCGCACCGCGCTGTCGATCCGCACGGGCCGCTGCGTCGGACCGAACCATCCGGCCGCCCCTTCCAGTCGCTTGCCTTCGGGCAGCGCGATCCGGGTGACCAACCGGCGCGTCATCCGGCCGACCGTTTCGCAGCGTCGTCGGACTGCCCATCCGCGCGCGCCATCCGCGCGCGCCATCGGGGGCGTCCCATCGGACTGCGCCGACCGTCGATCGAGAGCGCGCCACCCGTGAAGTCATCCCACCCAAGCTGGCTGGCTGGGCCAGAGGGAGCGCACCCAGCCAGTTGCGCCGCGGGGCGGAGCCACCCGGCTACAGATCGGGCGCACCTCCCGCCGCGGCGTCGGACCGCGCATCCGCTTGTGCCGCCGGACCGCGCCATCGGGGCGTGCTGTCGGACTGCGCCAGCCGCCGATCGGGAGCCCCCACCATCCAAGAGCCGTGGGCCGAGCCACTCGCCCTGCCACCGGGTCCACCGTCCCGCCGCACTGTGGACCGCGCCGTGCGGCGAGCGATCAAGGACGCGCACCAGGCTGAGCCATCATGGTGGCAATGGGGCAAGCTAGCCGCACGGCTGCCGCCCTGTATGGCGCTCAGAGCCACGCTCGGCGGTTACGAGGCACCAGCCCGGCGGGAATACACCGGTCCCGCCGTGCAGCGCACCCTCCGGCCAAGCTATCCGCCAAGGATCGGGAGCCAGCCGTCAGGCCGCACCGTCAGGACATCGAAGCAACCGGCGGGGGAGCACAGCCAACCGACCTATGGCGCCGAGACGGTCTGCTGCGCTGGGGGCGAGAGTCCGGCCGAATCGTCCGGTAGCGCCAACGGGTCGATGGATCTGGCTGGAGCGGCGGATCGTGACGCTGTTTCATGTGAAACAGCGCGCAGGCGTAGAAGAGGGCTCGCGGCCCTACTTCCCGCTCGAGCGACGGCGTTCGGTGGTGCGGCGGAGGACGCCGCCCTCGGGGCGGCCGACCGCGCGGCGGCTTCCGACCTTCTCCGTGCGGCGGCGTGGTGTGCGTTCCGCTCGCGGGAGGCGTTCGGCGCTGATCACCACCGTGGGCGTATCGAGCACTCCCACACCGCATTCGAGGACCTCGAAGTTGCCTGCGCCCGCGCGGGTCAGTGCTTCGCCGTCGCGCTCCAGTTCTTCGGTCGCGCTCACGCCCTTGAGGGCGAGCATGCGACCGTGGTCGCGGAGGAGGGGGAGGGACCACTGGGCGAGTTTGGCGAGGGGGGCGACGGCGCGGGAGGTGACGACGTCGGCGCCGCCCGCTTCCTTCATCACGCCGGATTGTTCGGCGCGGCCGCGGACGACGGTGATGTCGAGTCCGGCCGACTCGATGAACTCGCTCAGGAAGACGGTGCGGCGCAGCAACGGCTCGACCAAGGTGATGCGTAGGTCGGGGCGGGCGATGGCCAACGGGATGCCGGGCAGACCCGCACCGCTACCGATGTCGACGACGGTCGCCCCTTCGGGCATGAGCTCCGCGACCACCGCGCAGTTGAGGATGTGCCGATCCCAGAGCCGCGGCACCTCGCGCGGTCCGATGAGACCGCGCTCGACGCCAGAGGTCGCGAGCGCGGCGCAGTAGCGGCGGGCGATGTCGAGCCGATCGCCGAAGACGGTGGCGGCCGCCGCGGGCGGCTCCAGCTCGGTCGGCAGCGCGGCGCTCCCACCGAGTTCTCGTTCCACGTGAAACATCCTTCCGAGCTCGAGGTCACCAGTTGCAAGACAGCGGGATATCCGCCTCGGCCACGGGCCGCGGCGCCCCCGGCATGGAGAAGGCCCCCGGTCCGAAGACCGGAGGCCTAGACGACACTATCGGACGGCCGTCCGCCCTCGGACCGCGCACGGAGCGAAGGCGGAGTACGCCCAATCCAAGCGTCAATCGTCAACGTGACGAAACGCGCGGTCCTCCGGCACAGTCGGCGGATCAGCCCGGCACGACCACCACGAAGCGGTTGGGCTCCACGCCCTCGCTCTCGCTGCTGACCCCTTCGATCGCGGCGACGGCGTCGTGCACGATCTTGCGCTCGAACGGCGTCATCGGGTCGAGCGATTCGGGGGCGCCGGATTCGAGCACCCGCTTGGCGGCGGCGGTGCCGAGCGCGCTCAGCTCGGAGCGACGCTTGGCCCGCCAGCCCGCCACGTCCAGCATCAGGCGACTGCGCACGCCGGTCGCCTGCTGCACCGCGAGCCGGGTCAGCTCCTGCAGCGCGTCGAGCACCTCGCCGTTGCGGCCCACCAACTTCGACAGGTCGCGGCCGCCGTCGATGCTCACGACGGCACGGTCGCCCTCCACGTCCAAGTCGATGTCGCCGTCGAAGTCGAGCACGTCGAGCAACTGCTCCAAGTAGTCGCCCGCGATCTCGCCCTCTTCGATCAGGGCTTCCTCGGCATCGCTCACGACATCGCCGGCATCCGCTCCGGCGTTCACCATCGTCGTCGCCACGGTGGCGTCCCCTCCGTCGGTCTCAACAGTCATTTGGATTCCTTCATCTGTCCATCGCGGGCGCCGGGCGCTCGGCGCCGGGCGGTTGCGCGATCACGGGATTGCTCGGCGGTCAGCGGCGACGCTTCTGGTTGGCCCGACCGCGCTGACCCGAACGCTTCTGCCCACCGGGCTTGCGCTGTCCGGCGGCCTTGCTTGCCGCGGTCTTCTGGGTGCCGTTCGCCGACGGTTCGGCCTGCTCGGCGTCGACGGCGGTGGCCGCCGGCTTCTTCTTCGTGCTCACCGGCTTGGCGCCCGGCTTCGGCGCGTTCTGTGCGCGCTGCTCGAGCTTGGCCTGCTTCTTGGCCTCTTCTTCCTTCGCCATCCGGCCGAAGACGAGGTGCTGCTGGCCGTAGGTCCAGATGTTGTTGGAGACCCAGTAGATCAGGATGGCGATCGGCAGGAACGGACCACCGACGAGCACGCCGAGCGGGAAGACCCATAGCGCCAGCTTGTTCATCAGCGCGGCCTGCGGGTTGGCCGCGGCCTCCGGGGTCTGCCGCGCGACCGAGGCGCGGGCGTTGAAGTGGGTCGCCAGACCGGCGATCACCATCAGCGGGATGGCGACAAGGGCGATGCTCACCCGGCTCGGGATGCCGCCGTAGTCGGCGAAGGCGAGCAGCTCGTTGGCCGGGGTGGTGATGAACGCGGAGATCGGCGCGCCGAAGATACGGGCGCTCAGGAAGGACTGGACGTCGGCCGCGTTGAAGACGTAGTTCGCGGTGTTCGCGTTCTCCTCGGGCGTCATGCCCAGCTGACCGAACCCGTGACCGGTGCGGTTGAACGAACGCAGGACGTGGAACAGACCGAGGAAGACCGGCACCTGCGCCAGGATCGGCAGGCAGCCCATCAGCGGGTTGAAGCCGTGCTCCTTCTGGAGCTTCTGCATCTCCAGCGCCATCTTCTGGCGGTCGTTCTTGTACTTCTTCTGCAGCTCCTTGATCTGGGGCTGCAGCTCCTGCATCTGCTTGGTGGTGCGCACCTGCTTCACGAACGGCTTGTAGAGCACGACGCGCAGCGTGAAGACCAGGAACACCACCGCCAGCGCCCAGGCCAGGCCGTTGTCCTTGCCCAAGCCCGGGATGGCCGCGAAAGCACGGTGCCAGAACCACAAGATCCAGGACACCGGGTAGTAAATGAAGTCGAGCACGGCTCTATGCACTCCCGTCGTTCGTGTCGCCGATCACCGCGTGCGGCGATCCTTTACAAGCGTGTGGCGCCGACGTGGAGGCGTCGGCCGCAGCCTCGTTCCGTGCGCGATGTCCGCGCTCGGGAACGGGGTCCCACCCACCAGGGTGCCAGGGCGCGCATTTGGCCAATCGCACGACCGTCAGTCCGAGGCCGACGAACAGTCCTCGGGTTCGCAACGCGGTGACCGCGTACTCGCTGCACGTCGGGGTGAAACGGCACACCGGCATGCGGGTGGGGGAGACATAGGTCCGGTAGAGCTCGATCAGGAAGATCAGCGTGCGGGTGGGCAGCCTGCCGAGGACGGCGACGAATCTCACGACGAAACGTCCGCGTCGACGGCGACGGGTCGGACCCGTGCGCCGGTTCGGGCGGGGGCCTCAGCGACGCCGAGCTTGCGCAACCCGCTGCGCAACTGCCGCAGCAGTTCGTCGGATTCCGCGGTCGCGGCGCCGGGCAGCGCCCGGATGACGATGTCGGCCTCGGCGGGCAGTTCGCCGACCACCTTGGCGCACATATGACGCAGGCGGCGGGCCACCCGGTGTCGAACCACCGCGGAGCCCACCGCCTTGCTGACAATCAATCCGAACCTCGGCCCACCGACGCGAACGAGCGCTCCGGTGGCTACCGGAGCACCGTGTCGTTCGTCAGTGCCCACGACTCCGTCATACCCGTGCACGAGCGCGTGTACGACCAGATCTCGCCTCCCGATTCGCTGGCCGCGGCGCACCGTCCGGGAGAAGTCGGCACGATGATGCAACCGATACGGCTCAGGCAACACCCGAGCGTCCGAGAGCGAGGATCAGGCAGTGAGGGAAGCGCGGCCCTTGCGGCGACGCGCCGAAACGATGGCGCGACCCGCACGGGTGCGCATCCGGAGGCGGAAGCCGTGAACCCGCGCCCGACGACGGTTGTTCGGCTGGAACGTCCGCTTGCCCTTGGCCACGGTCAACACTCCTCGAGTTGGTGGGCGCCGTGCGGCGCCCGAAGCTTGTCGGTGATACGTATGTGCGCGATGAATCGCGATGTCATCATCGGCGCGCGTCGGTCCTGGCGCACAACGGTCGTCAAACGACCTAACGCGGTCAGCACGGGACCGCCACCGCACCAAGGGGTGACTGTACGAGGGTACTGATCAGCTGGAGACGGGTCAAACTCGGCCCCCGGGGAGATCCGGTGCGCTGCCGGGCGACGCGCCCGGGCTTCTTCGTGACTTCGTCCACACCCCTAGGCGTGCCGAGCGGGCCCACGAGCGATGCGTTGCCAGATGGTTGCTACAGATCCGCAGGTCGAGGCGTGATCCCCGCGAACTTCGAGCCCGTTTCACATTTCCCCAGGGTTTTCCACATCTGTGGATAATTGTGTGGAAAGACCCCTGGAGTGGCATATTCGTAGGCCGACGGCGCCAACGCCGCTGCCTTGGTACGGGGGAATCCGAGCAGCGTCCACGCGGCTACGGACGTACGCGGGATCACAGGATAGCCCATCCACGAACCTGCTCGCGTACCCCGGCCGTCTGCTCCTATCGACCTACTTCCGGGGAGGAAACTGCATGGACGACGAGCAGAACGTGCTGGCCACCGTGTGGCCCGAGGTGATTGCCGAGCTCACCACCGGTTCCGACGACGGCTCGATCCCGGCGGTGACCCGAGCACAGCAGGCCTGGCTCAAACTCGTCAAGCCGATCACCGTCGCACAGGGCTTCGCCCTGCTGTCGGTGCCCTCGTCGCTGGCCCAGGAGGCCATCGAGCGCGATCTGCGCGAACCCATCCTGCGCTCCCTCGCCCGCCGGCTCGGTCCCCAGGTCGAGGGCCTCGGTGTGCGCATCGCGGCGCCCGCGACGCCGAACACCGATCGGTCCGCCGCCAACCCACGGCACGCCAGGATGACCAGTCGTCCGGAGCGAACAAGGGAGGCCGCCCAGCGGAACCGGGACACGCAGCGCACCAGGGAGGCGTCGCGCGGCCCCGTCGGCTTCCCGGCCGATCCGCCGAGCCGCACCGACTACCCGGCCCCGCGCTACGCGCAGCAGGACTTCGCGCCCGCGCCGGAGTATCCGGGGCCGTCCGACTATCCCCAGTCCGGCGACTACGCGCCCGCCACCGAGTACACCCCCGCGCCCGACTACCCGCCGAGTTCGGACTACCCGGCCGACTACCAGTCCGGCGTCGACTACCCGGCCGACGACTATCCGACCGCGGCCTACCGCGCGCCGGGCGCGGGCGACTACCCCGATTCCGCCGCGGTGCCCGAGGTGTCGACGGCGCCGCGGCCGGGGATGGGTTCGCGAAGGGATTCCACCCCGCCCGGCCAGGAGTCGCTGTTCAACCCCGAGCCCGCTCCGATGCGCGGACCCGCGCGGATGCCGTTGCGCGAAGCCGCGCCCGCCGCCGCGCACGATTCGGTCCGCGAGTCCGGTGAGGCGCTGCGCACCGAGCAGCCCGACGACGAACCGGTCGTCAACGTCCGCAACAACTGGCCGACCTACTTCACCAAGAGCCAGGAGACGCCTGCTCCGGCGAACTCGTCGGCGAGCCTGAACGCGAAGTACACCTTCGAGACCTTCGTCATCGGCGCCTCCAACCGCTTCGCGCACGCCGCGGCGGTCGCCATCGCCGAGGCGCCCGCCCGCGCCTACAACCCGCTGTTCGTCTGGGGCGCCTCCGGTCTCGGCAAGACGCACCTGCTGCACGCGGCGGGACACTACGCCCAGCGGCTGTTTCCCGGCATGCGGGTGAAGTACGTGTCGACCGAAGAGTTCACCAACGACTTCATCAACAGCCTGCGCGACGACAGGAAGGTCGCGTTCAAGCGGCGCTACCGCGAGACCGACATTCTGCTGGTCGACGACATCCAGTTCATCGAGGGCAAGGAAGGCATCCAGGAGGAGTTCTTCCACACCTTCAACACGCTGCACAACGCGAACAAGCAGATCGTGGTCTCCTCCGACCGTCCGCCCAAGCAGCTGGCCACCCTCGAGGAGCGGCTGCGGACCCGGTTCGAGTGGGGCCTGATCACCGACGTGCAGCCGCCGGAACTGGAGACCCGCATCGCCATCCTGCGCAAGAAGGCGCGGATGGATCGGCTCGACGTGCCGCACGACGTGCTGGAACTGATCGCGAGCCGGGTTGAGCGCAACATCCGCGAGTTGGAGGGCGCACTGATCCGCGTCACCGCGTTCGCCTCGCTCAACGGTCAGCCGCTGGATCTGCCGCTCGCCGAGGTGGTGCTGCGCGATCTGATGCCGGACACCGCGGCGCTGGAGATCAACGCGGCGACGATCATGGCCGTCACCGCGGAGTACTTCAACACCACGCTCGAGGAGCTGACCGGGCCAGGCAAGGCGCGGCCGCTGGCGCAGGCCAGGCAGATCGCCATGTACCTGTGCCGTGAACTCACCGACCTATCGCTGCCCAAGATCGGTCAGGCGTTCGGCCGCGACCACACCACGGTCATGTACGCGGAGAAGAAGGTGCGCAAGGAGATGACCGAGCGCCGCCGTGTGTACGACCAGGTTCAAGAACTCACAGCCCGAATCAAACAGCGCTCACGCTGAGCGTCCTCCACAACCCCGCACCGCCCCTGACCAGGGGCGGTGCTTTTTTGTGCGTTGTGGATTCCTCGAGGATTCCCTGTGGAGTCCTCGAGGAATCCCCCGGTTTGTCCACCGATTCGTGCACAGGCTCGCGGAAGAGTGGACCGGCCGTCGCTCACAGCCTGCTATCAACATCATCCCCATCGATTTCTGCCCACAGGGTCTGACCAGCCACGTCTCGGTCGGAGGCTTGTGGACTCCTCGAGGAGTCCGTGTGGAGTCCTCGAGGATTCCTCGAGCTGTCCACCGTTCGGTGCACACGTGTGAACAACAGGGTGAATCCGGTGGAACAACTCGAGGACGGCTCGAGGATGAACGTGGGACAGTTTTCGAACCTCCACAGATGCCTCCGGTTCATCCTCGAGTCACCCGACGGCCATCCCCACGGCACCACACCCCCGGACCAGCGAAAACGGGCTCAGTCCACAGATTCCACAGTGCCTACTACTACTTCAGTTCTTCTTCTTATAGATCTCTCTTCAAAACAGGGTGTGTGGAAAGTCGGTCGGGGAGCGTCCGGTCGGGAGCCACTCGTCTACCCAGGCAAGGAGAAGAGGGGATGGGCACTCGCGGATACACGGACACCCGTTTCGGACACGCGAGCGCGAATCGAGGGTCGGACTAGGTACCCGGGCCACACACGGGTACGTTTTATGTCGGTCGCCTGTGCCAGACTGCTGGCGCGGCCGATCCAGCACCCCCTGACGAGAACCACACGTTGTCGAGCCAACATGCTGTCGAGCCAACAGTGCTCGGACGGACGCCACACACGGATCACGGAACCGGGAGAGGACAGATCGGGCGATGGAGCTTGCGAGCATGAAGTTTCGGGTCGCCCGAGAGGATTTCGCGGAGTCCGTCGCCTGGGTCGCGCGCAGCCTGCCGTCCCGGCCTCCGGTGCCGGTCCTCGGCGGCGTGCTGCTGGTGGCGAGCGAGGACGGACTGACCGTCTCGGGATTCGACTACGAGGTCTCCGCGCAGATGCGCGTCGCGGCCGAGGTCGCCGGTCCCGGCGAGGTCCTGGTCTCCGGCCGCCTGCTCGCCGACATCACCAAGGCGCTGTCCAACAAGCCGGTGGACGTCTCCGTCGACGGCACGCGCGTGCTGATCTCCTGCGGCAGTGCCAAGTTCTCGCTGCCCACCATGCCGGTCGAGGACTATCCCCAGCTGCCCGAGGTGCCGCAGCAGACCGGTGAACTGAGTGTGGACGTCTTCTCCGAGGCCGTCGGCCAGGTCGCCGTTGCGGCGGGCCGCGACGACACCCTGCCGATGCTCACCGGCATTCGCGTCGAGATCGAAGGCCCCCAGGTCGTTCTCGCGGCCACCGACCGCTTCCGGCTGGCCGTGCGCCACATCGAATGGCAGCCTGCCCGCACCGACATCGAGACCGCCGTGCTGATCCCGGCCCGTACGCTCTCCGAAGCCGCCAAGACGCTCGGCCCCTCGGACGCGCCCGTGCAGCTGTCGCTCGGCACCGGTGCAGGCTCGGACGGCCTGCTCGGCATCGTCAACGCGGGCCGCCGCACCACCACGCGGCTGCTCGACGCGGAATTCCCCAAGTTCCGCCAATTGCTCCCCAAGGAGCACACCTCCATCGCCACGCTCGAGGTCGCGGCGCTGACCGAGGCCATCAAGCGCGTCGCCCTTGTCGCCGAGCGCGGTGCGCAGGTGCGCCTGGAGTTCTCCAGCGAGGGCCTGCTGCTGTCCGCGGGCGGTGACGACGCGGGCCGCGCCGAGGAATGGTTGCCCGCCGATTTCCGCGGCGAAGCGCTGACCATCGCCTTCAACCCCGGCTACCTGGTGGACGGCCTGTCCGCGCTGCACTCCGATCGGGTCACCTTCGGATTCACCACCCCCAGCCGTCCCGCGGTGCTGCTCCCGGCGAGCGAGGAGGAGCCCGAGGTGCTCGACTCCGGCGCTTTCGCCGCGCTGGCCAGCTCCTACATCTACCTGCTGATGCCGGTCCGGCTCCCGGGCTGAGCATCTGTGCGTGATCGGGTGCCGTCGCCCGCGGTGACCGGGACGGTGTAGCGAATGTTCATCCGAGCGCTGTCGCTGCGCGACTTCCGCTCCTGGGAGCACGCGGAACTCGAATTATCCCCAGGCCGAACGGTTTTCTTGGGATCGAACGGCAACGGCAAGACCAACCTGCTCGAGGCGATCGGCTACCTCGCCACGCTCGGTTCCCATCGGGTGGCCGCCGACGCGCCGCTGATCCGGATGGGCGCGCAGCGGGCGCGAATCGGTGCGACGGTGGTCAACACCGGCCGCGAACTGCGGATCGATGTCGAGCTGAATCAAGGCGCGGCCAATCGCGCGCAGATCAACCGGTCGCCGGTGCGCAAAACGCGCGAGATTCTCGGCATTCTGCAAACGGTGTTGTTCGCGCCGGAGGATCTCGCGCTCGTGCGCGGCGACCCGGGGGAGCGCCGCAGGTTTCTCGACGAGTTGTGCACAGCCCGGCTCCCCAGGTTGGCTGGTGTGCGCTCGGACTACGACCGGGTGCTGCGGCAGCGCTCCGCCCTGTTGAAAACCGCTGGGCGGCAAGCCAGATCGAAGACCGACCTGGGGACACTCGACGTGTGGGACGGGCATTTGGCGGCGCACGCCTCGGTGCTGCTCGCCGAGCGGTTACGGCTGGTGCACGATCTGTATCCCCATCTGGCACAGTCCTATCGGTCGATCGCGCCCGAATCCCGGCCCGCCGCAATCGGATACCGCAGCTCGTATCTTCCACCGGACTTCCTCGATCCGGCCAGGGAGCCCCAGGCCGACGACGTCGCCGCGCTGGAGGGGATCGTGTTGCGCGAGCTCGCCGCGGCGCGGTCCAAGGAGCTGGACCGCGGTGTTTGCCTGGTCGGCCCGCACCGCGACGACCTCGAGTTGATGCTCGGTGACGCGCCCGCCAAGGGCTTCGCCAGTCACGGCGAGTCCTGGTCCTTCGCTCTCGCCCTTCGGCTCGGCGCGTTCGAGCTGCTCCGGACCACCGGAGCTGAGCCGGTGCTGTTGCTGGACGACGTCTTCGCCGAGCTGGACCGCCGCCGACGCACCGCGCTCGCGGAAGTGGCGGCGGGCGCCGAACAGGTGTTGATCACGGCCGCCGTCCCCGAGGACGTGCCCGCCGAGCTTGCCGCGGTGCCGTTGCGGGTGGAGACCAGCGGCGAGGCCACGCACCGCACTTCCCGCATCGACGAGCCCGCGCCCGGCTTCGCCTGAATCGCACGGTCTCCACAGATGGCCGCCCGGGTTGTGCACAGGTGGGGAATGCCGACGCAGAAGGGCCGTCTGCGACGGTTCGTCGGCGGGCTCCCGTACAGTTGCCCTGCACCGGGGCCTGGTCGGAGCCGCCGATTCATCCCCAGTACCTGTGGAGAACCTTGCCCCCGAGGCGTTTTCCCAAGGTGCTGCGGTGATCGTTCGACAGTCGCCGCCGTGGTTCCGGAAAACGCCACGAACAGGCGTTCGACACCGGTCCGGCGATCGTGCCGACCGGGCGTTTCGGCGCCGAACCCGGCCGCGCACCGGCTGGGGACAACAGAGCAAGATCTGGGGACAAACCCGAGGGTCGAACGGAGCGGGACGATGACCGACCAGCCCGAACCGGGCGCACAGCAGCCCGGCGGCGAGCCGCAGCTGCGCGGCATCGATCTGGCAAGGCGCGCACTGGAGGAGGCGCGCGCCGCGGCGAAGGCCAGCGGAAAGTCGGTAGGCCAGGGTCGTGCCTCGCCGGTACGGAAGCTGCGCACCGGCGGCCGCAGGCGCACGGGCTGGTCCGGCGCGCGCCCGGACGATCGCGATCCCCAGCTGCTGTCCCAGCTCGCCACCCGCATCGCCAAGAGCAGGGGCTGGGACGGCAAGGTCGCCGAAGGCACGGTGCTCGGGCGCTGGGCCGGTGTCGTCGGCGAGGACATCGCCTCGCACGCCACTCCGATCGCGCTGAAGGACGGTGTGCTGAACATTGCCGCCGAGTCGACCGCGTGGGCGACCCAGTTGCGCATGTTGCAGGGCCAGATCCTGGCGAAGATCAACGCCGCCGTCGGTCATGGCGTGGTGACGCAGTTGAAGATCTCCGGCCCAGCCGCGCCGAGTTGGCGCAAGGGCGAGCGGCACATCAAGGGCCGCGGTCCGCGCGACACCTACGGCTGATCGGCGAGGGCTGGTCGCGCCGGAGCCGCCGGGGCCACTCTGGCAACTACCCGATACTCGATGTTACGTTTATCCACATATCCACAGGTATCTCCACAGTCCCCAGCCTCGGGACCTGCGGATTCCCGTGGAACGTCCGATTCCGCGCCTGCGGCCCGGATCGAATATGCACAGGAGAAACGGATCGATGACGATCAGCACCGCGGGCCCGTTCCCCGCCACGGCCACCACCACCGTCCGCCGCGGCGACGTCGAGCTCGCGGTGTTCGAATGCGGCGATCCCACGGGCACGCCCGTCCTGCTCGTGCACGGCTGGCCCGACACCCACATCCTGTGGAATCGCGTCGCCGCCCGCCTGGCCGATCGCTATCACGTCATCGCCTTCGACAACCGCGGCGCGGGTGACAGCACGGTGCCCACCCAGGTCTCGGCCTATCGCATCGAGGAACTGGCCGCCGACGTCCGCGCGGTCGTCGACGCGGTGGCTCCCGGGCAGCGCGTGCACGTGCTCGGGCACGACTGGGGTTCGGTGATCGGCTGGGAGCTCGTCAGCGACCCCGGCGCCGAAACCAGGATCGCGTCGTTCAGTTCCGTCTCCGGCCCGAACCTCGACTTCCTCGGCGCGTACCTGCGCGGCCCGTTCTCGGCGGCGCGGCTGCGCGGGGCGCTAGCGCAGGGCCTCGCCTCGGCGTACACCGTCGCCTTCCAGATTCCCGGCCTGCCCAATCCGGTGCTGCGCGCGCTGTCCGGACGCTGGCCGCGCTTCCTCGCCTTCTTCGACGGCCTCGATCCCGCGCTGGTGCAGACCGCGCCGACGCTGCGCGCCGACATGATCAACAACCTCAAGCTCTACCGCGCGAATATCCGTGGGCGCCTGCGTAATCCGCGCCCGCGCCCGATCGGTGTCCCGGTGCAGCTGATCGTCTCGACCGGCGACCGCGCGGTGCGTCCGGTGGTGCATGCCGAGGCCGAGCAGTGGGTCGGCAACCTGACCCGCACCGAGATCGCGGCCCGGCACTGGTCGCCGATCTCGCACCCCGATGCGCTCGCCGACCGCACCGCCGAATTCGTCGATCGGGTCGCGGTCTCCTGATGATCGCGGCGACCGTTCGGCACGGCGTGCTGAGCACATCTGAGAGTCCCTGAAACGGTCGCGAGGAAGACCGGACTCGTCGCCGGTCGATTTCTCGCAGCCATGAAGCCGTCAGGGGTGTCGTAGGTGCATTGTGGCGCGGGTCTACCAGTAGGATGGTGACGTAACTAGCGGCGAACCCTTCGGTGCGTTCCGCACAGCCCCCGCGTGGGCCCGTGAATCTCGACCTGTCAAGACACGGGCCGCGCTTGCGCTGTGGCGATCGTTGCGCCGGGGTCAGCAAGTAAGGAGAGCTACCGACCAGTGGCTGCCAAGGACTCCAACGATTCGACCAAGGCGACATCGGGCAAGCAGGACTACGGTGCCTCCTCCATCACCGTCCTCGAGGGACTCGAGGCCGTCCGGAAGCGCCCGGGCATGTACATCGGCTCGACCGGTGAGCGCGGCCTGCACCACCTGATCTGGGAAGTCGTCGACAACTCCGTCGACGAGGCGATGGCGGGCTACGCCACGCGCGTCGATGTGAAGCTGCTTGCCGACGGTGGCGTCGAGGTGGTCGACGACGGCCGCGGCATCCCGACCGGCATGCACGCGCAGGGCATCCCCACCATCGAGGTGGTCATGACCCAGCTGCACGCGGGCGGCAAGTTCGACTCCGAGGCGTACTCGGTGTCCGGCGGTCTGCACGGCGTCGGCATCTCGGTGGTGAACGCGCTGTCGACCCGGCTCGAGGCCGAGATCGACAACGACGGATACCACTGGACCCAGGAGTACAAGGACTCCAAGCCGGGCAAACTGGTGCAGGGCGAGGCGACCAAGCGCACCGGAACCACCATCCGGTTCTGGCCCGATCCGGAGATCTTCGAGACGACGACCTTCAACTTCGAGACGGTCGCGCGGCGTCTGCAGGAGATGGCGTTCCTGAACAAGGGCCTCACCATCACCCTCACCGACGAGCGGGTCTCCGAGAGCGAGGTGACCGACGAGGTCGTCAGCGACACCGCGGAGGCGCCCAAGCATCTCGATGAGAACGCGCCCGTCGCCGAGGAGCCGAAGGTCAAGGTCCGCACCTACCACTACCCGGGCGGGCTCGAGGACTTCGTCAAGCACCTCAACCGCACGAAGCAGCCGATCCACAACTCGGTCGTCGGCTTCACCGGCAAGGGAACCGGGCACGAGCTCGAGGTCGCGATGCAGTGGAATTCCGGCTATTCGGAATCTGTCCACACCTTTGCCAACACCATCAACACCCACGAGGGCGGTACCCACGAAGAGGGCTTCCGCGCCGCGCTCACCACGGTGGTGAACAAGTACGCCAAAGACAAGAAGCTGCTCAAGGAGAAAGACGGCAACCTCACCGGCGACGACATCCGCGAGGGTCTCGCCGCGATCGTGAGCGTGAAGATCTCCGACCCGCAGTTCGAGGGCCAGACCAAGACCAAGCTCGGCAACACCGAGGTCAAGTCGTTCGTGCAGCGGACATGCAACGAGCACCTCGCGCACTGGTTCGAGGCCAATCCGGCCGACGCGAAGACCATCGTGCAGAAGGCCGTCTCCTCGGCCCAGGCGCGCGTCGCGGCCCGCAAGGCGCGCGAGCTCGTCCGCCGCAAGTCCGCCACCGACCTGGGCGGTCTGCCCGGCAAGTTGGCCGACTGCCGTTCCAAGGACCCGAGCAAGTCCGAGATCTACATCGTGGAGGGCGACTCCGCCGGTGGCTCGGCCAAGTCCGGCCGCGACTCGATGTACCAGGCGATCCTCCCGCTGCGCGGCAAGATCATCAACGTCGAGAAGGCGCGCATCGACCGGGTCCTCAAGAACAACGAGGTCCAGTCGATCATCACCGCCTTCGGCACCGGTATCCACGACGAGTTCGACATCGCCAAGCTGCGCTATCACAAGATCGTGCTGATGGCCGACGCCGACGTGGACGGCCAGCACATCTCGACCCTGCTGCTGACGCTGCTGTTCCGCTTCATGCGCCCGCTTGTCGAGCACGGCCACGTCTACCTGGCGCAGCCGCCGCTGTACAAGCTCAAGTGGCAGCGCAGCGATCCGGAGTTCGCCTACTCCGACCGGGAGCGCGACGGCCTGCTCGAGGCGGGTCTCGCCGCGGGCAAGAAGATCAACAAGGACGACGGCGTCCAGCGCTACAAGGGTCTCGGCGAGATGAACGCCAAGGAGCTGTGGGAGACCACGATGGACCCGGCGGTGCGGGTGCTTCGTCAAGTGACGCTCGACGACGCGGCCGCGGCCGACGAGCTGTTCTCCGTTCTGATGGGCGAGGACGTCGAGGCGCGTCGCAGCTTCATCACCCGCAATGCCAAGGACGTTCGCTTCCTCGACGTGTAGCCGGCGTGAGAACCCGCTGCTATTCAGCCTTTTCACGCCCCGCTAAGGAGACCGCATGACTGAGACAACGCTGCCACCGAACGGCGGTGCAGGCGACCGGATCGAGCCGGTCGACATCCAGAACGAAATGCAGAGCAGCTACATCGATTACGCGATGAGCGTGATCGTCGGCCGCGCGCTGCCCGACGTGCGCGACGGCCTCAAGCCGGTGCACCGGCGCGTGCTCTACGCGATGTACGACAACGGGTACCGCCCGGACCGCGGCTACGTGAAGTCCGCGCGCCCGGTCGCGGAGACCATGGGTAACTACCACCCGCACGGTGACGCGTCGATCTACGACACCCTGGTCCGCATGGCGCAGCCGTGGTCGCTGCGCTACCCGCTGGTCGACGGCCAGGGCAACTTCGGTTCCCGCGGCAACGACGGCGCGGCCGCCATGCGATACACCGAGTGCCGCCTGACGCCGCTCGCGATGGAGCTGCTGCGCGAGATCGACCACGAGACGGTCGATTTCACGCCGAACTACGACGGTCGTTCACAGGAGCCGGTGGTTCTCCCCAGCCGGGTGCCGAACCTGTTGATGAACGGCTCCAACGGCATCGCGGTCGGTATGGCGACCAACATTCCGCCGCACAACCTGAACGAGCTCGCCGAGGCGATCTACTGGGCGCTGGAGAATTACGACGCCGACGAGGAGAGCACCCTCGCCGCGTGCATGGAGCGGGTCAAGGGCCCGGACTTCCCGACGCACGGCCTGATCGTCGGCAACCAGGGCATCAACGACGCCTACACCACCGGTCGCGGCTCGATCCGCATGCGCGGTGTTGTGGAGATCGAAGAGGACAACCGCGGTCGCACCACGATCGTCATCACCGAGCTGCCGTACCAGGTCAACACCGACAACTTCATCAACTCGATCGCCGAGCAGGTCAAGGACGGCAAGATCGCGGGTATCTCGGATATCCACGACGAGTCCTCCGACCGCGCGGGCATGCGAATCGTGGTGACGGTCAAGCGCGATGCCGTCGCCAAGGTGGTGCTCAACAACCTCTACAAGCACACCCAGCTGCAGACCAGCTTCGGCGCCAACATGCTGTCCATCGTCGACGGCGTGCCGCGCACGCTGCGCCTGGACCAGATGATCCGGCTCTACGTCGATCACCAGTTGCAAGTCATCGTCCGGCGCACCCGCTACCTGCTGCGCAAGGCCGAGGAGCGGGCTCACATCCTGCGCGGTCTGGTCAAGGCGCTCGACGCGCTCGACGAGGTCATCGCGCTGATCCGGCGTTCGGCCAACACCGACACCGCGCGTACGGGCCTGATGCAGCTGCTCGAGATCGACGAGATCCAGGCCACCGCCATCCTCGACATGCAGCTGCGGCGTCTGTCCGCCTTGGAGCGGCAGAAGATCGTCGACGATCTGGCCAAGATCGAAAGCGAAATCGCCGATTACAAGGACATTCTGGACAAACCGGAACGTCAGCGCGCGATCGTGCGCGACGAGCTGGCCGAGATCGTCGAGAAGTACGGCGACGAGCGGCGCACCCGCATCATCGCCGCCGACGGCGACGTGGCCGACGAGGACCTGATCGCCCGCGAGGACGTGGTCGTCACCATCACCGAGACCGGTTACGCCAAGCGCACCAAGACCGACCTCTACCGCTCGCAGAAGCGCGGCGGCAAGGGCGTGCAGGGCGCGGGTCTCAAGCAGGACGACATCGTCAAGCACTTCTTCGTCACCTCGACGCACGACTGGCTGCTGTTCTTTACGAACAAGGGCCGGGTCTACCGCGCCAAGGCGTACGAGCTGCCCGAGGCGAACCGGACCGCGCGCGGTCAGCACGTGGCCAACCTGCTCGCCTTCCAGCCGGACGAGAAGATCGCCCAGATCATTCAGATCAAATCCTACGAAGACGCCCCGTATCTGGTGCTGGCCACCAAGAATGGTCTGGTGAAGAAGTCGAGGCTCTCGGACTTCGATTCCAACCGCAGCGGCGGCATCGTCGCGGTGAACCTGCGCGACGAGGACGAGCTGGTCGGCGCCGTGCTCTGCTCCGCCGACGACGATCTGCTGCTCGTCTCGGCGCAGGGTCAGTCGATCCGCTTCTCGGCCACCGACGAGGCGCTGCGTCCGATGGGACGCGCCACCTCCGGCGTGCAGGGCATGCGGTTCAACGCCGAGGACGAACTGTTGTCGCTCAACGTCGTTCGGCCGGAAACGTATCTGCTGGTCGCGACCTCGGGTGGCTACGCGAAGCGCACCGCGATCGAGGAGTACACCGCGCAGGGACGCGGCGGTAAAGGTGTATTGACTATCCAGTTCGACGCTCGGCGTGGCACTCTGGTCGGTGCGCTCATCGTCGACGACGAGGATGAGCTCTACGCGATCACCTCCGTCGGCGGAGTCATCAGGACGGCGGCAAAGCAGGTTCGTAAGGCTGGGCGACAGACCAAGGGCGTTCGATTGATGAACCTCGCCGAGGGCGATACGTTGCTTGCTATCGCGCGCAACGCCGACGAGCCCGATCAGGTCGACGGTGGCGACGACACCGGTTCCTCTGAGCAGTAACCCTTCCAAGCGGCGGCAACGAACGGATCTAAGGATTCCCATTGACCACTCCGAATCAGCCGAATGACGGACACCAGACGAACGGTGTGACCGAACGGATCGCACCGTCTCCGATTCCGCCGCGGCCGATCCCCCGGCCCGGCGCGGGCGAAACCGGACAGCCGGGCGGGGGCCAGCAGGGTGGCCAGCCGCAGCAGAACGTCGGCCAGCAGGGCGATTTCGGGCCCAAGCAGGGTGCGCCCAACCAGGGAGCGCCCAAGGGCGCGCCGGAGTCCGGCGGCGGGCAGGAAGGGTTCGATCAGGAGACCGTTCGGATGGGTTCGCCCGGTGAATCCGGCGGTCCCGACGGTGCGAAACCCGCGCCGGGCGGCGGTCAGTCGCAGTACAAGGACGGTTGGTCGCAGCTGCCGCAGCGCGAGCCGCAGTCGAACCTGTACCGCCCAGGTCAGGCGCCGGTGGCGGGCAGGCCGCCCGCGGACGGTGGCGGCGGGCTCGGCGCCGGTTCGGGCGGCGCGGGCAATGTCGGCCTGAACGGCGGCGTCACCAACGCGCGCACCACGGCCGACCTCGCGGCCAAGGCGGCTCGCAAGGAAGCGGCGATGGTGAAGTCGGTCGGCATCGACGGACCCACCCGCAGCATCGCGCGGCCGGAACTGATCAAGGACATGCCCGACCTGTCCGAGATCCGGCACCCGCTACCGCACCCCGAGCCGGTCGGCATGAGCCCGCAGGCGCACGTCTCGCCCGCGGCGCCGGTCGCGGTCGCGGCGGCCGTCGCCTCCGGCGAGCCGCTGCGCGCCACCGTGCAGATCCGCCGCATCGACCCCTGGTCGACGCTGAAGATCTCGCTGGTGATCAGCGTGGCGCTGTTCTTCGTGTGGATGCTCGCCGTCGGTCTGCTCTACATCGTGCTCGAGGGCATGGGCGTGTGGGAGCGGCTGAACAACACCTTCACCGACATGGTGTCCCAGGACAGCGGCTCGGTGGGCCTGATCGACGCGGGCACGGTGTTCGGCTACGCGGGCGTCATCGGGCTGATCAACGTGGTGCTGTTCACCGCGCTCGGCACGGTCGGCACGTTCATCTACAACCAGTGCTGTGATCTGGTCGGCGGTATTCAGGTGACGCTGGCGGATCCGGACTAAGTCCCCACTCGGGCGTCGTCGACTCCGCGTACGGCCGGAGGGAAGGCGGATCTACCCGGTCCGCGAAACTTCTCGGCAGCGGCCGGTACCTCCCATTCAGGGCGGTACCGGCCGTTGTCGTTCGTAGGGGCATCACGCCAGGTCGACGCGGGCGTGGGGCGCGGGAGCACCCGCCAGGTCGACGCCGACCGTCGCCGGTCTCGTGGTGGGAGACCGTGGCAGGCCGGCGCCGGCCGTTGTCGTTCGAGGGGCGGGAGGTACCCACGTCAGCACGACGGTCGTCGTGGTGGCGACGCTGCGGCAGGTGGCCGCGCCGAGCCCGCTACCAGCCGTTTTGGTTGATTACGGTGGCGTCGGGTAACCTTTCTCCTCGGCGGGTTCAGGTACTTGACATTGAACGGATGCCACACGGGCCTATAGCTCAGGCGGTTAGAGCGCTTCGCTGATAACGAAGAGGTCGGAGGTTCAAGTCCTCCTAGGCCCACTCCCGAACATGACAGTAGGGTGGGAACCATGAAGATTCTCCTCACGGTCGGCGTCGTGGTCGCGGTTCTCTTCGGAATAACCAAGCTGCGCAAGCGTGACGAAGCGGACCTGTGGCACGAGGTCACCACCCGCTGAAAATCATTCCACCCTCGGGGACTCGGGGCCTTAGCTCAATTGGCAGAGCACTGCCTTTGCAAGGCAGGGGTTAGGGGTTCGATTCCCCTAGGCTCCACTCAACCGGCGCGTGCTCGTTCAGAGCACGCGCCGATTCTCGTTTCCGGGCTAGAGGTCGACGGCGGCGGCGCGCAGGCGGGCCAAGGTAGGGGTGTCGGGCCAGGTTTTGGCCAGGTAGCGGGGTGGGGAGAGGGTGCGGACCGGGACGAGGTCGGCGTTGGCGACGAGGGTGGCGAAGGGGATCGCGAGGGTTTCGATGATCTCGTCGTTGTCGTCGGTCAGGCAGAGGTCGATGTAGTCGGCTTCGGGGAGCAGGGTATCGATCTCGGCGGCCCAGGGGGCGATGGTGTAGAAACCATTGTCGCTGTGCGCGAAGAGGAGCTCGCAGGGGTACGCGGGATCGATGCCGAACGGCGCGAAGCCGTCTTCCTCTTCCAGCGCCTCCATGAGCTCCTGGTGCTGTGCCTGGTACTCGGTGGTGGCCAGGCCGCAGCGCGCCCGGTTGGCGGCGGGCAGTTGCGGATGCGGGCCTGCCCGGTCGAACGGGACGACCACACCGCGCTCGTCGGTGGTGTAGGCCTGCGGGGAGAGGCGGCGCACCGCGTCGACGTACTGGTCCTCCACGGCGTCGAAGAGCTGCTCGAGGAGTTCTGGCTCGTCCAGCGTGAGGATGAGGGCGTCGTCTTCGGGGATGAAGGCGACCGCGCGGCGGCCCTCGGCGCCGAGCGAGGCGAGCCAGCCGGGGAGGAGCGGCCAGGACGTCGCGTAGAAGTCGCCGGTGTCGACGATTCGGGTGAGCCCGCCATCGGACAGGTCGATCGAAGGCGGTTTCGCGGCGAGGTTCTCCCGCGCGGCCTCGAACACCTCGAAAACGGTGACGCCCCAACCCGTCACGTGATCGGTGGTGACGAGCACGCGCTTGTCGGGCATATCGATCGCGATCAGCTCGTCTATGAAAGGAAAGGCCGGGCGCGAGAGCGGGCGCATGGCCTGCCCGCCGTAGGTGGACGGGCGCAGCACCGGAAACAGCGTGGGCCGCGCGCTTTCCCAATCCGTGGGGACTTCCTCGTCGGCGCGCAACGCCGAGAGGAACCGCGTGACGCGCTCCGACCGGTCCTCGGCCGTCAGGTCGGCGGTATCGCGAAAGATGTTGTGCAGGTTGACGACCAGGCCATCGGGCAGTTCGAAGCAGAACTCCTCGGGTTGGTACTTCGCGCCATCGATGCCGAGGTCGTCGAGCCTGCGGCGCACCAACGCGGCGAACTCGCTCGGCGTCGGCGTTGATGAATTATCCACTCGGCCAACGTAATCACCCGCACCGACAACCGCAGCCCGGTGCGCTCACATGCCGACGCAGTCGATGATCGGGGCGGGGTAGTCGGCGTCCGCGCGCCACGGCAGATGGATACGCGGCCCCTCCAGGTGCGCGAGTTCGGGTATCCAACGGCGGACGTAATCGCCGTCGGGGTCGTAGCGCTTGGCTTGGCGCAGTGGGTTGAGCACGCGATTCGGCCTGGTGTCGGTGCCGGTGCCCGCCACCCACTGCCAGTTGAGCTGGTTGTTGGCGAGGTCGGCGTCGACGAGCAAGTGCAGGAAGTGGTCCGCGCCGATGCGCCAATGCACCCGAAGGGATTTGGTGAGGAAGCTGGCCGTGATGAGTCGTGCGCGATTGGGCATCCAGCCCTCGGCGCGCAGCTGGCGCATGCCCGCGTCGACGATCGGATAACCGGTGCGGCCATCCCGCCAGGCGTCGACCGCGCGCGGATCGTCGCGCCATCGGATCTGGCGCGCGCGGTAGTCGTGCCAGGCGGCGTCGGGCCGGGCGGCGAGGTGCTGGTGGTGGAAGTCGCGCCAAGCCAATTGCCTCGCGAAGGCCTGACCACCCTCGGTCGACATGTCGACGCGGTGCACCACCTCGGCGGGGGACAGGCAGCCGAAGTGCAGGTAGGGCGAGAGGTGGGAGGTGGCGTCGGCGGCCAGATCGTCGCCGAGCCGCGCGTAGTCGGCCAGCGGACCGGACAGCCAGTCGCGCAGCAGTTTCCGGCCCGTCGTCTCGCCGCCGACGGCCAAGTGCGGCGAGGATTCACCCGTGCACAGATCCTCGGGCTTCGGCAGCGGGTCGCCCGCTATTCGCGGCAGGGTGAGGGCGCGTGGTTTGCCGAGGGGCTTGCGCCGGTGCGCTTCGGTCCACCGCCGGAAGTAAGGAGTGAAGACCGAGAAGTGATCGCGACCGGTGGACGGCACGAGCAGCTCCGGGTCGACCGCGGTGACGGTGGCGGCGTGCTCGTCGACGCGACAGTCGCGGTCCCGCAAGCGTTCTCGCAATCTCCGCGCTCGCGATCGGCTGTACCCGCTCACATCCTCGGCGAGATGCACGCCGGCGGCGCCGGTTTCGACGACCACGCGATCGACCTCGTCCACCACGTCACCGCGGCGCAGTACCAGTCTTCCGCCGGTCGCACGGAGTTCGTCGTCGAGTTCGGCGAGGGCGGCGGCGAGGAAGCGGGCGCGGTTGGGCGGGCAGCGATCCGGCACCAGCTCGCGGTCGACGACGAACAGCGGAACCACCGTGTCGCCCGTCCGGTGCGCCGCGGTGAGCACCGGATTGTCGTGCACCCGCAGGTCGCGGGTGAACAGCGCCACCGAGGTGGTCATCGGCCGGCTCCCGGGCCCCACGAGGGTCGCGCCGCGCGGGCACGGGCGGCTCTTCCGTACCGGCGCGAACGCGACCCTCGCGGGGTCCGCACGCTGTCGAACATCACGCCGTGCACAGCGGCTCGATCGTGGACAACCCGCCCGTCGTCGGCGAGGTGAGGTAGAAGCACGAGTCTTGGCCCGCCGCGGCGATCGCCGCCCGCACGTCCGACCAGGATCGCTGGTCAAGCGCGGGTTCGCGGGCGAGCACGAAGCCCGAGGTGCGGTCCGGGTCGGTCACGAGGGCCCACGAATAGTCCGGGCCGAGCGCGGTCACGATGTAGTTCGTCGGACCGTCCAATTGATCCTGGGTGAGGACGCCGGGAAAGCTGACGTGCAGCTGCGCGTTCGTCGCTCGATCGTTCACCCGCGCGGTGCCGCGGATCTCGTTGACCGTACCGGTCCAAGTGATGCAGCGATTGTGCACGGCGATATCGCCGCGCGGGTCCAGCGCGTAGTCGGCGGTGGTGTCGCGGGCGCAGGCCAGGTTGAAGTACTGCGGTATCGCGGCGAGCTGTCGCCACTGGCCGAGGTAGCGGTCGAGTTCCAAACTGGGCACCGGGGCGGGCGGCTCGGCCGTGGCCGTTCCTGCTGCCGCACCGGCGACCGCGACGACTGCGGTCGCCAGACGCGCACACCATCGTGCTGTTCGGCGCGAGTCCATGGGACCTCCTCGGATCGGCGACTCTGGCCATGCTATCAGTCAACGATGCAGAAACGATGCAAGTTCTCCGCCGGGTTCGACGCGAATCCGGGCGTCCATGCGGAACCGGACGACCCCGACCGGGCAGAATGAGACGATGACCGCCGGTTCCGCCTCCGTTCCCGACGCGGCCGGTTACACGGTGCGCGCGGTGGCCGAGCGTCTCGGCATCCCGACGGCGACGCTGCGCAGCTGGAACCGCCGCTACGAGATCGGGCCCGCCCAGGATCGCCCCGGGCGCCACCGCCTCTACACCGAATCCGACATCGCGCTGCTGGAGCGGATGCTCGAACTGATCCGCGGCGGCGCGAGCCCGGCGGGCGCCGCCGCGGCCGCACGCGGGCCCGTGCTGGCGCTCGGCGATCGGACCGCGCTGCTCGCCGCCGCGTTCGCCCTGGAGACGGGCACGGTCACCGCCCTCGTCGAATCGCACGTTCGCGCCCACGGCGTGGTCGACACCTGGGAACGCCTGTGCCGCCCGGCTTTTGCCGAGATCGTCGCGCGACAGGGCAGTGGTGAGGGGTGCGTCGATGTCGAACACCTGCTCTCCTGGTGCGTCACGGCCGCCATGCAACGAACGAATCCGCCGGTCGGTCCCGCAGGCACCGTGCTCGCCTGCACCAGCGGCGAAACGCATTCGCTGCCACTCGATGTGCTGCGCGCCGCGCTGGCCGAACGCGGTGTCGGCGCGCGGATGCTCGGGCCCGACGTTCCGACCGCGGCGTTGGTGGACGCCCTTGCCAGGCAGCGGGATCCGGCCGCGGTGTTGCTCTGGTCGCAGCGCGAGTCCACGGCGTTGACCTCGGCTGTTCGCGCGTGTCTCGCGGCAGGTGCGCGCGTACTCCTCGGCGGTCCGGGCTGGGACGACGTGATCCTGCCGGACGCCGCCGCGCGGGTGGCGAGTCTGGCGGACGCCGTCGATCGGCTGCGCTGACTTCCTTGTCAGTGCCTGGTCCGCCCGAGCAGATGACGCAGCGCCGCGTCGAGGCCGGGAGTGCGGAATTCGTGTCCCGCCGCGACAAGCCGGGTCGGCAGGACGCGCTGGCCCGCGGCCGCGAGTTCGCGCGCACCCTGCTTGCCGAGCAGTAGGTTCGGGCCGAAGTCGGGCACAGGAAGGAGCGCGGGACGGTGCAGCACGCGGGCCAGCACCTCGGTGTATTCGCTGTTGCGTACGGGATACGGCGCGACGGCGTTGATCGCTCCCGCTAGGGATTCGTCCCACAGCGCGCGGTGGTAGACGTCGACCAGGTCGTCCAGCGCGATCCAGGAAAGCCATTGGCTGCCGTCCCCGATCCGTCCGCCGAGGCCCGCGGTGAACAGCGGGCGCAGCAGCCGCAGGGTGCCGCCGCGCGGAGACTGCACGATGCCGGTGCGGATACGGACCGTCCGTACTCCGGCCTTCTCGGCGGGGCGGGTCGCCGCCTCCCAGTTCGCGACCACGTCGGCGAGAAAACCGTCGCCCCAGTCCGCCTCCTCGGTGAGCGTCTCGTCGCCGCGGTCGTAGCCGTAGTAGCCGATGGCGGAGGCGCTGACGAATGCCGAAAGTCCGGAGCGCGCGGCGAGTTCGGCCAGCTTGCGGGTCGGTTGGATCCGGCTGTCGGCGACCGCCCGCTTGTGCCCCTCGGTGAACCGTCCCGCGATCGACGCGCCCGCCAGGTGGACCACCGCGTCGACACCGTCGAACAGCGCGGGGTCGGGATGGGCGGGATTCCACTGGCGTTCTTCGGGCGTGCGGGCCGGATGACGCACCAGCCGCAGCACACGGTGGCCGCCGGTACTCAGGAAGGCGCACAGCGCGGTGCCGACCAGGCCGGACGCGCCCGTCACCGCGATGGTCGCCGGACCGAAGCCGTGCTCGGCGGCGCGGTGGTGGGCGAGCAGGTCGTCGGCCAGCTGGCGGTACCGGTAGTCGAACATCGGGCGAAGCACGAACTCGGGAATCGGCGTCCGCACCCGATCGATCACGCGCGTGTGGCGGGCGCCGACCTCCTCGAATTCGTGCACGTGCCGCCAGCGGAGCAGCCCCGCGGCGGGCAGCGAGGCGAGTCCGTTCGCGGCGACGGCGTCGACGAACCGTTGCGGTGGGAGGTAGCAGTCGGGATCGTGCCGCGCCACCCAGCGCAACCCGCCGGGCAGACCGAGCACGGCGCGTCCGCCCGCCAGCGAATCGGCCTCGGCGATCGGGGAGACCGGCTGCCACGGCGGCGCGAGCCTGGTGAACGCGCCTGGGCGCGCGTACCAGGCGAAGACTTCGGACCGGGGCGCGGCGACAACGCTCGAGCACTCGATGCCCATGTCTCGACTGTAGTCGCGTGCCGCTCGGATGAAACGTTTATGCGTCGTTCGGCTTCTCGATCGGCAGCGGACCGTGCTTGTCCAGGTGCAGGTACGTGTAGCCGGTGACGAGCATGCACACCACCGTCGCCGTGATCAGCATCGCCCAACCCGCGACCAGCAAGCTCAGCAGACCGCCGATCAGCGCGCCGAGCCCGAAGGACAGGTACAGCAGGAAATACCCGAGCCAGTCGGCGTAATCGCCGCCGCCGATATGGCGTTCGATGCCTTGGCCCAACTTGACCAGTGTCCCGGTGACGTAGCTGAGCGGCACCGAGACCTCGCCGTCCTTGACGAACGAGGTGTTCAGCGCGCCGACGCCGAAGGCGACGAACAGGATCGGGACGAAATCGATCCGGGACGTATCGGTCACGTTGTAGAGCACCAGGTCGATGATCGAGGCCAGCGCGAGGCACACGGTCGTGAGCAGGGTGGGTCCGTGCGGATGACCCGACCAGTAGTGCCTGCGGCACCAGGAGGCCACGACCACGCCGGACAGGAACGCGGTCAACAGCAGCGCGGCCGCGACGGCCAGGTCGGGTTCGTCGTGGAACGCGCCGAGTACCGCGCGCTCGGTGTTGCCAGTCATGAAGGTGACGAAGTAGCCGGCGGTGTGCATGAACGCCGCGGCGCCGATCAAACCGGCCAGCGCGGCCAGTACCCAGGAGAGTCGGGCATCGGCGTCGAAGAGTTCCTTTCTGCGGTCCTCATCCGGCTGTTTCACAGGTCAGACTCCTCACGCGGTGGATGCGACCTCCCCAGTGATACCCGCGCGTCCTGAGAATCAGCTGACCCGACGCTGGGTGTGTCCAGGGGTTTGCCGGACTTGTGCTGTCGACCCCGTCACCCTGCTGGGGACTCGGCGGCCGGATCACACTGGCGCCGTGCTGCCGTCGCCTGGCTGCGGACCTGCTCTTCGGATCACACCGGCGCAGCAGCGGCCGCGTCGTAGGCGGTCCGCGCCTCGGCGATCTCGCGCTGATGATCCTCGGTCCAGGTGACCAGCGCCTGGATGGTCTCGTGCAGGCTGCCGCCGAGCGGTGTCAGTTCGTAGTCGACCCGCGGCGGGACGACCGGATACACGGTGCGTCGCACCAGGCCGTCGCGCTCCAGGTGACGCAGCGTACGGGTGAGCATGCGCTGGCTGACCCCGTCGATCTCGCGGCGCAATTCGGTGAACCGCATGGTGCGTTCCGCGAGCAGCGCGATGGTCAGCAGCGACCACTTGTCGGCGATGCGGTCGAGGATCTGGCGCACATCGCAGTCCTCGCGGGTGTCCCACTGGCGTGCGGTGTAGTCCTCGGTATCCGCGCAGTAACCGAGTGACTCAGAAGTGCCGTCTTCCACAGCTCTTCATGGTGTCCGATGATGCCCTTGGTTACAAGAAGTAACCGACAGTCGCATCGGGAACCGAAAGGACTTCGGCATGACCCAGAAGGTCGAGGATTTCGACGAGATCGAGGCGGAGTTCAACGCCTACGTGGGGCGCATCGTGTACGCGACGATGGTGACCGTCGACAGCAAGAACCGCCCGCGCACCCGCGTGCTCATCCCGGTCTGGGAGCGGGTCGACGGGGCTCCGCTCGGCTGGCTCGCCACCTACAAGACGCCGGTCAAGGCGGCGCACATCGCGCGGAACCCGCACGTCAACTTCTCCTACTTGGCGCGCGGCAACAACTCCGTCGCGGTGGACGCGACGGCCGAGTGGGTGGACGACCTCGCAACGCGCCGACGGGTCTGGGACCTGTACGCGCAGACCAGCCCGCCGGGCGCCGGCTATCACCTCGGCCAGTTCTGGCGCGCGCCGGACGATCCGACGCTGCACATCATGCGGTTGGAACCGTGGCGCGTCCAGGTGATTCGCGGCGCCGATCTGCGCAGCCGGATCTGGCAGCCCGCCGTCGAGGTCGCGCGGACCGGGTAAGTGCTCGAGTCGGTCGGACGCGGCCTTCGATCGGGCTAGCGTGCAGGAGTGGATTCTGTGCTCGACTATCTCCTGACCGAACCGCCCGGCGCACCGGTCGACTCCGTGACGGCCGCCTGGGCCGGGCACCGCGCGGTCGCGGCCCGTTTCGCGTCGCCGGTGGATGCCGCGATCGCGGGCGGTTTCGCGGCCGACCGGCTCGGCTTCGCTTTCCTCTCCGGCTACCAGGAGGCGCTGCGCGCCCTGCTGCCTGAGTTGCCTGCCGAGGACGCCGTCGCGGTCTCGGCCACCGAGGCGGGCGGCGCGCATCCCTCGGCCATCCGCACCGCGCTGACCGAGCGCGACGGCGCGGCGACGATCAACGGCACCAAGACATTCACCACGCTGGGCAGTCTGGCGCGCAAGCTCCTTGTCGTCGCCAGCGCGGGCGGCGCCGACGACGGCCGAAACATCCTGCGGGCCGCCCTCGTCGAGACCTCGGCGCCGGGCGTCGCGGTGACGGATCTGCCCGCCGCGCCGTTCGCACCCGAGATTCCGCACGCCACCGTCACTTTCACCGACGCGCCCGCGACCGTGCTGCCCGGCGACGGCTACACCGATTTCCTCAAGCCGTTCCGCACCATCGAGGACGTGCACGTGCTCGCCGCCGCGCTCGGCTGGCTGGTGCGCGTCGCGCGCGAGTCGTCCTGGCCGCGCCCCGTGCTTCAGCAACTGCTCGCGCTGGTGGCGGCGGTGCGCGGGTTGGATCTGAACCGGTCGGGATCGCCCGGTGTGCACATCGCGCTCGGCGGCGTCTTCGAGGAGTTCGGCCGGGTGGTCGACGAGCTCGCGCCGCTCTGGCGGATCGCGGATCCGGTCGCGCGGGACCGTTGGGAGCGGGATCGCCCGCTGTTCGGCACCGCGGGCCGGGTGCGGGCGCAGCGGCTGGCAACCGCCTGGCGCGCGGTCGGCTTCGACACCGAGAGCACCGACTGAAGGCGAGCGAAAAGGTCCGGAAATGGGGAGCGGGCCTCGGCGAAGGGGGGGAGTTAGCCGAGGCCCGCGTAAGGTCGGCCCGGGGGGGAGGGGCCGACGTGACTGATCCTACGCGAAGATTTGGGATTGTGTGCGCATGGGGGTAGCCACTTTCGAAGAAATTTGGCACGGCGGCACGCGGTGCGATTGCTCGGTCGCGGCGTCGACCGCGCGCCCCGTGCGAGTCGTGCGGCAGGTCCGTGACCTGGCGTTTGTCAAAGACGTTGCGGTGCAGCCCTTTCCAGGACGATTCCGGAGCGGCGGCGCGAAAAGCGGTTCCGAGCGGAAACATTCCGAGTGGTCGCAGTGTGGCGCGAATCCCTCCGCCGACCCGCGAGCGGGCTTGATTCTGCCGGGTTTGTCGCGTGTCGCGGCGGTCTGGGCATGTCGGGCGGCTGCCGAAATCTGTCGTACCCCGGTGCGAGTATGTGCCGGTGGTCACTGGAACCGGTACGGCGGCCGCCGCGTGCGGAACGGCGCGGCGTGAGTACCGCGCGCGCGGGAAACGGGTAGTCGCCTACCCGCGACCCGGCTGGGTCGCGCGCGGGACCATCGAACCGGTCGCATCCCGTTCCGGTACCCCCGAGCACCGCCTGGACCGGGATGCGGCCTTTCGCTGTCCGGCCCGAGGTGAGCGGCCCCCGAACAAAGGGGATGCGCACAACCGGAGTCAGGACAATACTGACCCCCGTATCGGTCGGTCGTCCGATCCGTTGACAACGCCTCGACGCCCGGGCGGGAGGCGTCGAACGTCATTCGACATCGAGAATTCACGAACGTCAGGAGAATCATGCCCGACGCAATAGTCGCCGAGGGTCTGGTCAAACGCTACGGCCAGCTGGTTGCCCTCGATGGACTCGACCTGACGGTGCCGGAGGGCACCGTCACCGCCCTGCTCGGCCCCAACGGCGCGGGCAAGACCACCACGGTCCGGGTGCTCACCACCCTGCTCGTTCCCGACGCGGGCCGGGCGACCGTCGCGGGCATCGATGTCCTGCGGAATCCGCAGGCCCTGCGGTCCAGGATCGGTGCGTCGGGCCAGTACGCCGCCGTCGACGAATACCTCACCGGCTTCGAGAACCTCGAGATGGTGGGCAGGCTCTATCACATGGGCGTGCAGCGCAGTAAGGAGCGCGCCCGCGAGCTGCTGGAACGCTTCCGGCTCAGCGACGCGGCCGACCGGCCGGTCCGCGGCTACTCCGGCGGCATGCGCCGCAGGCTCGACCTGGCGGGCGCGCTGGTGGCCAACCCGCCGGTGCTGTTCCTCGACGAGCCGACCACCGGTCTGGACCCGAGGGCCAGGCTGGACCTCTGGGACGTCATCGAGGAGCTGGTCGCGGGCGGCACCACGCTGCTGCTCACCACCCAGTACATGGAGGAAGCCGACCGGCTCGCCGACTCGATCGCCGTCATCGACCACGGCAAGGTCATCGCCCGCGGCACCGCCGACGAGCTGAAGACCCTGGTCGGCGGCGATCGTGTCGAACTCACCGTCGACCACGTGGACAAGCTCGCCATCGCGCAGCAGGCGCTGAAGGGCCTCGCCGACGGGGAGATCCACCTCGAACCAGGTCTGCGCCGGATCACGGTGCCGGTCAGCAACGGGTCCCAGGCGCTCGTCGACGCGATCGGCCTGCTCGCGGCCAGCGACGTGCAGGTGCACGACGTCGGCCTGCGTCGTCCGTCGCTCGACGACGTGTTCCTGACGCTCACCGGGCACGAGGCCGAGGAGCTCGTCGGTGGCGATGCCGTGGACAAGCGCGCGGGAGACGCCGCGGCGAACGGCTCCGGCGGAGCGAAAGCCGCCGAACGACTCGAAGCTACGGAAGGAAAGTCCCGATGACCGCGACGACGACAGTTGTGGAGGCCCCGCCCAGCATGGGTCTCGGCGAACGCCTCTCCATCGTGGTCAGCGACAGCGTGACCATCGCCAAGCGCAACGTCATCAAGATCAAGCGCGTGCCCGACGTGCTGATCTTCTCGACGCTGTCGCCGATCATGTTCGTGCTCCTCTTCGCGTACGTGTTCGGGAACGCGATCCAGGTGCCCGGCATGGAGGGCGGCTACCGCGAGTTCCTGATCGCGGGCATCTTCGCGCAGACCGTGGTGTTCGGTTCCTCGTTCACCGGCGCGGGTCTCGCGGAGGACATGCAGAAGGGCATCATCGACCGGTTCCGCTCGTTGCCGATGGCGTCGTCGGCTGTGTTGGTCGGCCGGACCGTCAGCGATGTGGTGATCAACGTGGTCAGCCTGGTGGTCATGTCGCTGACCGGTCTGCTCGTCGGCTGGCGGATCCGCGGCTCGTTCTTCGACGCGGTGCTCGCCTACGTCCTGCTGCTGCTGTTCGCCTACGCGGTGTCCTGGATCATGGCCGTCGTCGGTTTGCTGGTGCGGGCGCCCGAGGTGTTCAACAACGCCAGCTTCATGGTCATGTTCCCGCTGACCTTCCTGGCCAACACCTTCGTGCCGATGGAAAACCTGCCGACCGTGCTGAAGGTGTTCGCCGAGTGGAACCCGGTCTCCGCGCTGACCCAGGCGACCCGCGAGTTGTTCGGCAACACCAGCCCGATGGTGCCGGTCTCGGACGCCTGGTCGATGCAGCATCCGGTGGCGACCACGCTGATCTGGGTGGTCGTGATCCTGGTGGTGTTCGTGCCGCTGGCCCTGCGCCAGTACAAGCGCACGGTCAGCCGCTGACCGAGGTCAGCGGCTGTTTTCCGCGCCGGCTCCCGCGACGGGGGTCGGCGCGGAGCCGTTTCGGGAGTAGCCGATGCGCGGCGGCTCCGGCGCGGGCTGCGGCGGCAGCGGTCGCTTGCTGCGGACCAGCCAGGCCACGCCGCCCGCCAGCGCGGCGAGACCCCCGGCGATCAGCCGGTTTCGAGAACGTGCGGATACGCGTAGACGCCCCAAGCTCATTCGACCACTTTGGCACAGCCGGGTGAATAGCGCAGTAAGTGCCGACCGGTCTCGACGCGCCCCGAGCCCGCCCGGGCGGTGCGCCGGATCGCCCGGCGTACCTCCGCCATCGCCGCGGCCACGCGCGGCTACGGGCTTCGTCCTGCGGCGCTGATCTAGCATGGCGGTCGTGACCTCACCGATTCAGACCGCCGGTGTGACGCTCTGCACGGACCACGGCGATATCAAGCTCGCGCTCTTCGGTTATCACGCGCCGAAGACGGTGCGGAACTTCCTCGGGCTGATCGACGGCTCGGCGGCGTACACCACCGAGAACGCGAGCGGAGGCACCACCGGCCCGTTCTACGACGGCACCGCCTTCCACCGGGTGATCGACGGCTTCATGATCCAGGGCGGCGATCCCGGTGACACCGGTCGCGGCGGCCCCGGCTACGACATCGCCGCCGAATTCCACCCCGAGCTGCGCTTCGACCGCGGCTACCTGCTGGCCATGGCGAACGTCGGCGCCCGCACCAGCGGCTCGCAGTTCTTCATCACGGTGAGCCCGCAGCCGCACCTGAATCGCAAGTACACGATCTTCGGCGAGGTCGTCGACCCGGATTCGCGCAAGGTCGTCGACGCCATCGCGGCGACGCCGACCGATCGCAACGACCGTCCCAAAGAGCCCGTCCGTATCTCCACCATCACGATCGATTGAAGCGATGAATCCTCAGCCGCCCGCACCGACGTGCGCCCGCCATCCGAATCGACCGACCGGCCTGGCGTGCACTCGCTGCGGGCGGCCCGCCTGCCCGGACTGCCTGCGGCCCGCCGCGGTCGGGCAGCACTGCGTCGACTGCGTGCGTGCGGCGGGCACCCAGGTCCGTCCGGTCCGCACGGTCGCGGGCGCGCCGGTCGCCACCTCGACCGCCCCGCTCGTGACCTACGGGTTGATCGCTTTGAACGTGCTGTTCTACGCGATCACCGCGGTCCAGGCGAGCAGCCTGGCCGACAACTACCGGTCCAGCCTGTTCCTGCGCTGGGCGCTGGTCCCTCGGTTGGTGGCCGACGGCGAGTGGTTCCGGGTGATCGGCTCCGGCTTCCTGCACTGGGGGCCGCTGCACCTGGCGCTGAACATGTTCGCGCTCTACATCGTCGGCATCCAGTTGGAGCCGTTCCTCGGGCGGGCACGGATGCTCGCCATCTATATGGTCGCCCTGGTCGGCGGCTCGGCGGGCGGCATGCTGCTCGAGCCGGTGAACACGATCGGGGCGGGCGCGTCCGGCGCGGTGTACGGGATGTTCGGCGCGGTCGCGGTGCTGCTGATCCGGCTGCGGATGAACGCCACCCAGATCCTGGTGATCATCGCGATCAACGTGCTGCTCAGCCTCTCGCTGCCAGGCGTGTCGCTGTGGGTGCACCTGGGCGGACTCGTCGCGGGCACGCTGGCGACGATGGGCGTGCTGTTCCTGCCGCAGTGGGTGCGCGCGAAGAGCCCCGAGTCGGCTCGCACCATCGGGTGGGTCGCCATCGGCGCGGTCGGCGCCGTCTCGCTCGCGGTCATCGGCGTCGCGGCGGCGATGGTGTCCTGAGCCGGCTTTCGGCTCGCTTCACGTGAAACATCCGCTGCCGCAGGTCTGATCGTGTGCGCCGAGCCGCTGTCGGCGAGAGTGCATCCGACCTCCGCGTATGGCCGGAGCGAATGCGGAGGTATGCCTAATCCGAGGGCAGGTACGCGAGCCGGTGCGCGACGAGCGCTTCGAAGACGTCCTGCGGCGCGGTGCCGAGGTCCCAACGGCCGAAGATCAACAGCCGCTCCTGGCCCTCGTGCTCGACATCGATCTCGAGCATCGGCGACTTGCGCCCGAGGCGGCGGTAGCTCACCACCCGCGCCTTGACGATCTGCTCGGGCCGGTACTCGGCAGGTCCGAGCAGACCCCGCACCACCAGGCGAGGATCGGCGCCGGTATGGATGGACAGGCGCGGTCGCTGCCGAAAACCGAGCCCGGCCAGGGCGAGCAGACCCGCCGCGGCCAACCCGATGAGCAGCCGACTCGCGGCATCCGCTGCGAAGATCGCCGCACCCGCGAGGATCACACCGCCGACGGCCACCGCGACGAGCGCGGGGGTCGGCGTGGTCCACGCGAGACGCGGTTCCACAGAGGGGGATTCAGGGTTCACGCGGCACTCTCCCCAATCGGTCCTCGAGTTGTCCACAGGGTCATCCACAGGTGTGCATGAATGACACGTCTGTAATCCCGAAGGAGGTGGATCAGCGCCACCGCATGGTCATAATCAGTCCGACGACCATGAGCCCGAAACCGATCAGGAAGTTCCAGGCGTTGAGGTCGTTCATCCAGCTGATCTGCTCGGCGGCCAGGTAGTAGACCAGCAGCCACACCAGACCGGCCAGCATGAAGCCGAGCATGATCGTGACGTACCAGACCGGCGACGGGCCCGCCTTCACCTTCACCGGGGTCCGGCTGGCGGGGTTGATCGTGTAGTCGGTCTTCTTACGGACCTTCGACTTGGGCATGACGTCCTCGTATTCGGCGTTCAGGTCGGTACCGGCGGCTGATTCAGTTGACTGTCTACCGAGCGACGTCGCCGCGGCCGTTCCGGCGACAGCGCGAACGGCCGGGGCGAGGCTCGGAGGCCCTCCGGTGTTCCCCCTAGGCTATCCCAACTGGTAATGGATGCGACGGCCTCCCGCGTCGCCACGTAATCTCGAACCATGCGTGTACTGGTCGTCGACAATTACGACAGCTTCGTCTTCAACCTGGTGCAGTACCTGGGCCAGCTCGGGGCCGAGGCCGAGGTCTGGCGCAACGACGATCCGCAGCTCGCCGACGTGGACGCCGTGGCCGCCGATTACGACGGCATTCTGATCAGTCCCGGCCCCGGTACGCCCGATCGGGCGGGTGCGAGCATCGACCTCGTGCACGCCTGCGCCCGAAGCAACACGCCGCTGCTCGGCGTCTGCCTCGGGCACCAGGCGATCGGCGAGGCTTTCGGCGCGACCGTCACCAGGGCGCCCGAACTGCTGCACGGCAAGACCAGCTCGGTGTTCCACGTCGGCGCCGGCGTGCTCGCCGGTCTGCCCGATCCGTTCACCGCGACCAGGTACCACTCGCTCACCGTGCTCGAGGACACCCTGCCCGAGGACATCGAGGTGCTCGGCCGCACCGAATCCGGGATCGTGATGGCCATGCGGCACCGCACCCTGCCGATCCACGGCGTGCAGTTCCATCCCGAATCGGTGCTCACCCAGGGCGGGCACCGGATGCTGGCGAACTGGCTCGAGGTCTGCGGCGAGCGGCCCGCCGAGGGTCTGGTGGAGATGCTCGAGGCGGAGGTCGCGGCACTGGTGTTGCAGTGACAAGGCCGTACGTGCTGCTGTCGGTGGCGGTCAGCCTGGACGGCTACATCGATGACGCCGGTCCGGAGCGGCTGTTGCTCTCCGACCCGGCGGATTTCGACCGCGTCGACCGGGTACGCGCCGAGTCCGACGCGATCCTGGTCGGGGCCGAGACGTTGCGCCGCGACAATCCCCGGCTGCTGGTCAACAGTGCCGAGCGCCGGGCGGCGCGGGTGGCGGCGGGCAAGCCGGAGTTCCCGCTCAAGGTCACCGTCACCGCGCGCGGCGATCTGGACCGTGAGCTCAACTTCTGGCACCACAGCGGGGCGAAGGTCGTCTACACGACCGATTCCGGCGCGGCGCGGCTCGCCGATCGGCTGGTCGGCATCGCCGACGTGGTCGCGCTCGGCGCGGAGCTCGACTTCGGGGCGCTGCTGGACGATCTCGGCCGCCGCGGTGTGGGCCGTCTGATGGTCGAGGGCGGCACCGCGATGCACACGGCGTTCCTGGCGGCGGATCTCGCCGATGAACTGCACTTGGCCGTCGCGCCGATCGTCGTCGGTGATTCGGCCGCGCCCCGGTTCCTCGCCGACGCTCGATTCCCCGGCGGTTCGACCCGCCGCAGGACGCTCGCCGGGGTCGAGAGGGTCGGCGATATGGCCGTGCTGCGCTACCTCCTCCGTCCAGGGAGCGGAGCCGCCTCGTGAACGGAGCTCGGTCATGAACGGAGCTGTGTCGTGAACGCCGACCACACCGATCGGTCCGAGGCCGACCGCCGCTTCATGCGCCGAGCGATCGAACTCGCGCGCCAGTGCCCGCCGAGCGACACCGCGTTCTCGGTCGGCGCGGTCGTCGTCGCCGACAGCGCGGAGATCGCGACGGGCTACTCGCGGGAGACCGACGAAAAGGTGCACGCCGAGGAATCCGCGCTGAACAAGCTGCCCGCCGACGATCCGCGGCTGGCGCGGGCGACGATCTACAGCACACTCGAGCCGTGTTCGCGGCGCGCGACGGCGAGCAGGCCGCCGTGCACCGATCGCATCCTGCGCGCCGGGATCGGGCGCGTCGTCATCGCCTGGCGGGAGCCGACGACCTTCGTGGTGAACTGCGTCGGCGTGGAGAAGCTACGGCAGCACGGCGTCGAGGTGGTCGAACTGCCGGAGCTGGCCGACGAGGCGATGTCGATGAATCGGCACCTGGATCTGTCGTAACAACAGCACCGTGCCGTTGGTGAGTCGGACGGGTTTCCGAACCCGCCGCCCGGAAGTCTGCGGCTCCGGACGACGGGCACACTTCCGCCTCCGCTGAGGCAGCTACCTGGTCACGGCCTGCCGTAGACCGCCGTCACGAATTCGCTGAGCTGGTTGTCGTCGAGGTGCCTGGCCAGATCGGCCTCGCTGATCATGCCGATCAGCTTCTTGTTGTCGATCACCGGCATGCGCTTGATGCGATGGCTCTCCATCTCCTCGAGCACTTCCTCGACATCGGCGTCGGCCGCGATCCACCGCGGGGTCGCCTCGCACAGTTCGGCCGCGCGGGTGTTGGCCGGTGCGCGGCCCTGCGCCACGCATTTCACCACGATGTCGCGGTCGGTGATGATGCCGCACATCCGTTCGTTCTCGTCCGCGATGACGAGGGATCCGACGCCGAGCTCGGCCATCATGCGCGCCGCCTTGCCGACCGTCTCGTCCTTGGAAATCCACTGAGCGCCGGGCTTCATGATGTCCCTGGCAGTGGTCATGGGGCTGCCTCCTGTTCCATGCTGATTGCTGGGTTCGGATGGAGCAGCCACAATTCTCGCGCCGATCACACCGACCGGTCGCCTCTTTCCGATAACGATCGGGCCGGGCTCGGGTCAGACCGGCCCCGGCATCACGGCGGACCGAGCACTCCGGTGGTGATGGTGATCGTGCCGTTGTTGGAGATCGACGAACCGGGCGACGGCTGCTGACTGATGATGCGGCCGACGCTGCCCGCGTCGAAGGTGCCGGTGGTGTTCTGGTTGATCTGGCTCGTGCTGCCGGTCCAGCCGCTCTGGCGCAGCTTCTCCACCGCCTGGGATGGCGTGAGGCCGACCAGGCTCGGCATGCTGATGTCGCCGCTGGACACCCGGACGGTCACCGTCGAGCCCTTGTCGGCGTTGGTGCCGCCCGCCGGGTTCGTCCCGATGACCTCGCCCTTGGGCCGCGGGGACTGCACCTCCTCGATGACGATCTTGAAACCGGCGCTGTCCACCAGGTTCGGCTGGGCCACGCTGATGTCCTGCCCGACCAGGCTCGGCACCCGGACCTTCTCCGGCCCCTTGCCGAGCCAGACCACGATCGCCTGGTCCACGTCGACCCGCGCGCCCGCCGAAGGCTCGGTGCCGATCACCTTGTCCAGATCCTGTGCGCTGGACTCCTTGCGCACCACGTTCGGATCCATCCGCAAGCCGAGGGCGTTGAGTTCCTGCTCGGCCTGCTGCACCGTCAGTCCGTCCAACCGCGGTACCTGCACCTGGTCGGGCCCGCTGGAGACCTGCAGCGTCACCGTGCTGCCCTTGTCGATGCGGGAACCGCCGAGCGGCTGCGTCGCGATGACGTTGCCGTCGGCCACCTTGCTGTCCGCCTTCTGGTGGATGGCCACCGTGAAGCCGAGCTTCTCCAGCGCGTCTTGCGCCTGCGACTGCGACCTGTTCGACAGATCGGGCACGGCCACCTGGTCCGGCTTGCTTCCCGGACCGATCAGCACCCAGAACAGCCCGAACACCACGGCGAGCGCGGCGGCCGCGCCGAGCGCGAGGTAGGCGGTGCGGCGCGAGTCGCCCGGTTCGGCGGGCTCCTGCTCGGCGGTGTCGTCGTTGCGTTCGACGGTGCGGAAGCTGCGCGGCGCCGGCTCGGTGTTGCCGAATACGGTGGTGCGATCCTCGTCGGTCATCACCATTGGCGCGCTCGGCTTCTGGCCGCCGAGCACCCGGATCAGATCCGCGCGCATCTCGGCGGCGGTCTGGTACCGGTTGGCCGGGTTCTTGCTCATCGCCTTGAGCACAACGGAATCCAGCTCGCGCGGCACGCTCGCGTGCACGTGCGAGGGAAGCCGAGGATCCTCGCGCACGTGCTGATAGGCGACGGCGATCGGTGAGTCACCGGTGAAAGGCGGTTCGCCCGTGAGGATCTCGAAGAGCACGCAGCCCACCGAGTACACGTCCGAGCGGGCGTCGACGGTCTCGCCGCGGGCCTGCTCCGGCGAAAGGTATTGCGCGGTACCGATGACGGCCGCGGTCTGGGTCATCGGGTTGGAGCTGTCGGCCAGCGCGCGGGCGATGCCGAAGTCCATCACCTTCACCGCGCCCGCCCGGTTGATCATGATGTTCGCGGGCTTCATGTCGCGGTGCACGATCCCGGCCTTGTGGCTGAAATCCAGTGCGGCGCAGACGTCCGCGATGATCTCCATCGCGCGCCGCGGCGGCAGCGGACCCTTGCCGCGCACGATGTCGCGCAGCGTCTCGCCGTCCACGTACTCCATCACGATGTAGGGCAGCGGACCGCCGTCCACCTCGGCCTCGCCGGTGTCGTAGACCGCGACGATGGCCGGGTGGTTCAGTGCGGCGGCGTTCTGCGCCTCACGCTTGAAGCGCAGGTAGAACGTGGGGTCGCGGGCCAGATCGGCGCGCAGCACCTTGATCGCCACATCCCGGCTCAACCGCAGATCGCGCGCCTTGTGGACCTCCGACATACCGCCGAAGCCGATGATCTCGCCCAGCTCGTAGCGGGAAGAGAGATTCTTCGGGGTCGTCATCGTTGTCCTTGTGAAGGAGTAGCGGGCGCGCTGCGAGTGTTACCGGGACCCGAGGCACCGGGATTCTCCGGAAATGGTAAGTCGAAAGTCGGGAACAGGGTGCGGGTGGTGGTCGGACTCGTCGTCTTGGTCGTCTTCGTCGTAGTCGGCGCCGTAGTGCTCGGCGGCGCCGTCGTCGTGGGTTCCGGAGTCGTCGTCGGCGGCTCGGTGGTGGTCGGCGTCGGCTCGTCGGACGTGACCGGCGGCGGGGGCGGCACGAACCTGGTGGTGGTCTGCGGCACCGTCGTGGTGATCTGCGCGGGCGGCGGTGCCACCGACGAGGTGACCGGATCGCGCACCGGATCCGGGTTGGTGTCGCCGCCGAACAGCAGCCAGATCGCCGCGCCGCCGAGCAGCACCGCGCCTGCGCCGAGACCGGCCAGCGCCTTCTGCGTCGTCGTCCACGGCCTCTTGCCGGGCGGCTGATCGTTCGATCCGCCCGGGTTCATCATGGTCGCGGGCCCGCTCGCCGCCGCGCCGCCGATGGCGGCGGCCGCGGGCGTGCTGTACCGCACGGTCGCCCCGTCGGCCTGACCCGCGGGCAGGATGACCGTCGGGCCGGGCGGCAGCACCCGGGTGGCGCCCGCGGTGAGCGGCCCGGCGGCCGAACCCGCGCTCAGCGGCGGCGGCGGACGGTGACCCGCGCGCACCGCGGCCACCGCGTCGGCGAACTCGCCGCCGGTGGCGTAGCGCATGTTCGGGTCCTTGGCCATCGTGATCTCGATGAGCTCGCGGACGTTGGGCGGCAGATCCTCCGGCATCGGCGGCGGATTCTCGCGGACGTGCTTCATCGCCACGGTGATGGCGCCGTCGCCGGTGAACGGCCGCTGTCCGGCCAGCGCCTCGTAACCGACGACGCCGAGCGAGTACACGTCACTGGCGGCGGTCGCGTCCTCGCCGACGGCCTGCTCCGGCGCGATGTACTGCGCGGTGCCCATCACCATGCCGGTCTTGGTCACCGGGCTCGCGTCGACCGCCTTGGCGATGCCGAAGTCGGTGATCTTCACCTGACCGGTCGGCGTCACCAGGATGTTGCCCGGCTTGACGTCCCGGTGCACCACGCCAGCGGCATGGGCGACGTCGAGCGCGCGGCCGGTCTGTTCGAGCATGTCGAGGCCCTGGAGCACCGAGAGCCTGCCCATGCGGTTGAGCACGGTGTTGAGCGGCTCGCCCTGCACCAGCTCCATGACCAGGTAGGCGGTCTCGCCCGCGCTCGGGTCGTAGGTCTCGCCGTAGTCGTAGATGCCCGCGATCCCGGAGTGGTTCAGCTGCGCGGTGGTCTTGGCCTCCGTGCGGAACCGGTGCCGGAAGGTCGGGTCGGCGGAGAACTCCGCCTTGAGCACCTTCACCGCGACCCGGCGGTCCAGGCGGGTGTCCAGCGCCTCCCACACCTGACCCATGCCGCCGGTGGCGATCAGACGTTGCAGGCGGTAGCGATCGGCGATCATCGCACCGTTGTTCAGCATCGGGGCCCCCGAACTTCAACTCGCTCGTTCATATCGTTCAGCCCCCCTGCAGACCGGCGTCGAGCACGGCCCTGGCAATGGGTGCGGCCACCGAACCGCCGGTGGCTGCCAGCGCCCGATCCCCGCCGTTCTCCACGATCACCGCGATGGCGATCTTGGGGTTCTGCGCGGGCGCGAAGGCGATGTACCAGGCATGCGGCGGCGTATTGCGCGGGTTGCTGCCGTGCTCGGCGGTTCCGGTCTTGGACGCGATCGTGTATCGGGACTGGCGTGATCCGACGGTGTTCTCCTCGGAGGCGACCATCAAGGAGGTCAGCTGAGACGCTACCTGGGCGCTCACCGCCTGTCCGACGGAGACCGGCTTCGTCTTGGACAACACGCTCAGATCCGGTCCCTGCGTCGCGTCGACCAGGTACGGCTCCATCCGAACCCCGCCGTTGGCGATGGTCGCGGCGATCACCGCGTTGTCCAGGGGGGTGAGCGCCACGTCGCGCTGACCGATGCTGCTCTGGCCGAGCGCGGCGTTGTCGGAGATGGTGCCGACCGTGCTCTCCGCCACCGGGATCGGGATGCCGCGGTGCGGGCCGATGCCGAACGCGGCGGCCTCGTCCTTCAGGTTCGCCGCGCCCACCTTGATGCCGAGCTCGACGAACGCGGTGTTGCAGGACAGCCGGAAAGCCTCGGTCAACGAGGCCGTCGGGCCGGACCCGCAGTTCGAGCCGTTGTAGTTCTCCAGCGTGGTGCTCGTTCCTGGCAGGGTGATGTTGGGCGCGGCGGTGAACTGGTCGTCCGGCGTCGCGACGCCGTTGGCCAGCGCGGCCGCGGTGACCACCACCTTGAACGTCGAGCCAGGCGGGTAGGTCTGCGAGACGGCCCGGTTCAGCATCGGCTGGTCTGGATCACGGCTCAGCGACTCCCACGCCCGCGTGGTCGCGGCGCCGTCGTGCCCGGCCAGCAGGTTCGGGTCGTAGCTCGGGGTGGACACCATGGTCAGGATCTTGCCGGTGCTCGGCTCGATGGCGACCACCGAGCCGGTGTAACCCTTTGCGGTGAGCTGCTCGTAGGCGACCTGCTGCATCACCGGGTTCAAGGTGGTCAGCACGTTGCCGCCGCGCGGATCGCGGCCCGAGACCAGATCGATGAGGCGGCGACCGAACAGCTGGCTGTCCGAGCCGTTGAGCACCTGGTCCTCGGAGCGCTCGAGTCCGGCGCTGCCGTACTGGATCGAGTAGAAGCCGGTCGCCGGCGCGTACGCCTCCGGGTCGGTCGGGTAGGTGCGCAGGTACTTGTAGCGGTCGTCGGTCTCGACCGAGTTGGCCAGTACCGTGCCGCCCGCCGAGATCTGGCCGCGCTGGCGCGAGTACTCGTCGAGCAGCACGCGCGAGTTGCGCGGATCGCTTCGATAGTCGTCGGCCTTGATGACCTGTATGTAGGTGGCGTTGGCCAGCAGCGCGACGACCATCACCATCACCGCGACCGCGACCCGCCGTAGAGGAGTGTTCATTCCTGCGGCCTCGATTCCGAGCGGCGCAGCAGCTCGGTCGGTGCGTCCGCGATCGGCGCCGGGTCCTTCTTGCGCGCGGGCGCCGGTGCGCGGGCCGCGTCGGAGACCTTGATCAGCAGCGCGAGCAACGCGTAGTTGGCCAAGAGCGAGGAACCGCCGTACGACATGAACGGTGTGGTCAGACCGGTCAGCGGGATCAGCTTGGTGACGCCGCCGACCACGACGAACAGCTGGACGGCGATGGTGAACGAGAGCCCGGCCGCCAGCAGCTTGCCGAAGCTGTCGCGCACGGCGAGGGCGGTGCGCAGGCCGCGCATCACGAAGACGAGGAACAGGATCAGCACCGCGGTGAGCCCGATCAGGCCGAGCTCCTCACCGATGGTGGTGACGATGAAGTCGGTGTTGGCGAACGGCACCTGGTTCGGCCGTCCGCTGCCGAGCCCGGTGCCCGCGAGGCCGCCGGTGGCCAGGCCGAACAGCGACTGCGAGATCTGGTACCCGGTGTTGTGGTAATCCGCGAACGGGTCGAGCCAGGTGTTGGTGCGCACCCGCACGTGGCTGAACGCCTGGTAGGCGAAGACGAACCCGATGACGAGCAGGCTGCCGCCGATGATCAGCCAGCCGACCCGCTCGGTCGCGATGTAGAGCATCACAAGCACCGTGCTGAAGATCAGCAGCGAGGTGCCGAGGTCCTTCTCGAAGACGAGCACCGCGATGCACACCACCCAGACCACCAGGATCGGGCCGAGGTCGCGGGCGCGCGGGAACTCCATGCCGAGCATGTGCCGTCCGGCGGTGGTGAACAGGTCGCGCTTGGCGACGAGCACCGAGGCGAAGAAGATGATCAGCAGGATCTTGGCAAACTCGCCGGGCTGCACGCTGAATCCGGGCAGCCTGATCCAGATCTTGGAGCCGTTGGTCTCCGAGTACGCACTGGGCAGCAGGGCGGGAATCATCAGCGCGACCAGCCCGACCAGGCCGAGCGTGTAGCTGTAGCGGGCCAGCGTGCGGTAGTCGCGCAGCACGATCAGCAGCGTGACGAAGACGACCATGCCGAGCGCGGTCCACAGGATCTGCTGGTTGGCGTCGGGGGAGGGGATCGGGTCGGAATTGAATTCCGCGTTCTGCGCCGCGCCGAGATCGAGGCGGTGGATGAGCACCAGGCCAAGACCGTTGAGCAGCGCGACGATCGGCAGCAGCAGCGGGTCGGCGAACGGCGCGAACCGGCGCACGGCCAGGTGCGCGATGCCGAACAGGGCGAGGAAAGCGAGGCCGTACTTGGCGATGTCCCAGGTGACCGACTGTTCCTGGCTGGCCTCGACGAGGAAGAGCGAGACGGTCGTGATCAGCGCGGCGAACCCGAGCAGAAGCAGTTCGGCGTTGCGTCTGGTGGACGGAGGCGGTGCTGGAGCGAACCCGCCCGGGGGACTCGGGAAGGCCCCCGCGGACGGTGGTGCCGGTACGGACATCAGTCCGTCACCCGGCAGTTCTCCCCCGAGATCTGGGGGTTCGGCGCCGGGGTCGTCGTCGGCGCCTGCTCCACCTTCGTGGGTGTCGCCGCGTCGGTGCCCCCGGTGTCACCCGGGTCGGTGGTCGGTGCGGGGTTCGGCGTAGGGGCCGGCGCGACCGGACCCGGCGCGGGCTCGCCGGGCGGCACGACACCGGGCTGCGGCACGCCGGGCTGCGGCGGCTGGGTGGTTTCCCGCGCCGGACACGGCGGCAACAGCTCCTGCTGGGCGAGCAGCCGCATCTGCTCCTCGGCCTTGCCGAGGGAACCGGGCGGCAGGCCCGCGTTGACCTTGTCGCGACCGGTCTGCTCGAGATCGCTGACCCGCAGCTGGCGGCAGCCGGACGGCAGATCCGATCCGGACTTGACGATGGTCAGGTCGCCACCACGGTCGACGCAGCCGACCGTGTCCACGTCGTGGATCGAATACCCGAGCACCGAACCGGGCAGCCCGCGCATGATCACGACCTGGCCGTTGTCCGCGCCCACGTAGTAGTTGTTGCGGATCATCTTGTAGCCGACCAGCAGACCGACGGCGACGGCGACCACCAAGGCGACCGCGAGCATGATCCAGCGCAGCCGATGCGACTTGCTCGGCGGCGGCGGTTCCGGCGCGGCGGCCCGGCGCGGCGGTGCGGCGCGCGGCGGACGCATGGCCGCGGCGCGACCAGCGGCGGTGTTCGGCGGCGGGGTGTCCTCGTCCTGACCGGAGGCGGCGCCCGCGACGATCGGGTGGCTCTGGCCGTAGTCCAGATCGATGACGTCGGCCACCACCACGGTCACGTTGTCGGGACCGCCGCTGCGCAACGCGAGTTCGATGAGTCGGTCGGCGCACTCGTCGGTGCTGCCCTCGCGCATGGTGTTGGCGATGGTCTCGTCGCTCACCACGTCCGAGAGACCGTCCGAGCACAGCAGGTAGCGATCGCCCGCGCGGGCCTCGCGCATGATCAGCGTCGGCTCGATCTCGTTGCCGGTGAGGGCGCGCATGATCAGCGAACGTTGCGGGTGGGTGTGCGCCTGCTCGGGCGTGATCCGGCCCTCGTCGACCAGCGACTGGACGAACGTGTCGTCGCGGGTGATCTGCGCAAGCTCGCCGCCGCGCAACAGGTAGGCGCGCGAATCGCCGATGTGCACGAGCCCGAGTTTCTTGCCCGCGAACAGGATCGCGGTGAGCGTGGTGCCCATGCCGTCGAGCTCGGGCTCCTCCTCGACCTGATCGGCGATGGCGGCGTTGCCCGCCCGCGTCGCCGCGTCGAGCTTGCCGAGCAGATCGTCGCCGGGCTCGTCGTCGTCGAGATGCGCCAGCGCGGCGATCATCAACTGCGACGCGACCTCACCCGCCGCGTGTCCGCCCATGCCGTCGGCCAGTGCGAGCAGGCGGGCACCCGCGTAGACGGAATCTTCGTTGTTGCCTCGGACCAGACCGCGGTCGCTGCGCGCTGCGTAGCGGAGAACGAGTGTCACGATCGGAGCTCGATCACTGTTTTGCCGACACGGACGGGAGTGCCGAGCGGAACCCGCACGGCGGTGGTGACTTTCGCACGGTCCAGGTAGGTGCCGTTGGTCGAGCCGAGGTCTTCGACGTACCAGTCGTCACCGCGCGGGGACAGTCGCGCGTGTCGGGTGGAGGCGTAATCATCGGTGAGCACCAGCGTCGAATCGTCCGCACGCCCGATCAGCACCGGTTGGGTGCCGAGTGAGATGCGAGTGCCGGCGAGTGAACCTTGAGTCACCACAAGATATTTGGCGCCCTTCTGGCCTCGGCTGAAGGAAGGCAGCACCGCGGAACCGCGTGCGGCCCTGGGCTGGATCCGTATGCCGGATGCCGCGTAGATGTCGCTGCGCAAGGTCCGCAGGACCGCCCACACGAACAGCCACAACAGCAGCAGGAACCCCGCACGGGTCAATTGCAGGATCAGTCCCTGCACGGCGTTCCACCTCCTGTTCGACCGTAGGTATGTCGGTGCCGTAGGTGCGGTTCGACCCACCCCCACGGCCTGCCGGGCTTGCCGGCCCCGGTTTCGGGGCCGCGCGCGTTGGCAGCATCATAGGGCTGTCAGTCGATTCCGATCACGATACGACCGACCAAACCGTGAGAGCCATGTCGTGACCTGCACCGCGAGCTTACGGGATCAGACGATACGGATGAGGATCTCGGAATGCCCGGCGCGGATCACATCACCGTCCGCGAGCTGCCAATCCTGGACCGGGGAGCCGTTGACCAGCGTGCCGTTCGTCGAACCGAGGTCGGACAGCATAGCGGTCTGGCCGTCCCAGCGGACCTCGATGTGGCGGCGCGAGACACCGGTGTCCGGCAGCCGGAAGTGCGCGTCCTGACCTCGGCCGATGATGTTGCTGCCCTCGCGAAGCTGGTAGGTGCGGCCGCTGCCGTCGTCCAGCTGGAGGGTGGCCGAGTAGCCGGAGCCCGCGGCGGCGGCGCCACCGCTGTACGACGGCGCGGCGTAACCCGCCTGCTGGCCGCCGTAGCCGGACTGTTGCGAGTAGGCCTGGCCGTAGCCCGCCTGCTCCTCGGAACCGTAGCTCGGGTCGGCGTAACCCGGCTCGCCGTAACCGGGCTCCGCGTAGCCCTGCTGGCCGTAGCCCTGCTGGCCCGCGTAGCCCTGCTGGCCGTAGTTCTGGTCGGCGTAGCCCTGGTCACCGTAGCCCTGCTGCTGGCCGTAGCCCTGCTGACCGTAACCCGGTTCGCCGTAGCCGCCGCCCTGCTGGCCGTAGCCGGGCTCCTGGTAGCCCTGCGCGCCGTAGCCCTGGTCGCCGAAACCTTGCTGGCCGTAGCCGCCGCGCTCGCCGTAGCCCTGCTGGCCGTACCCCTGATCGGCGTACCCGCCCTGCTGGCCGTAACCCTGGCCGCCCTGCTGGTAGTCGTAGCCGTTCTGGTAATCGCCGTATGCCTGCTGCGAATCCGGCGCCTGGTATTCCGAGGCGCCATAAGGCGCGGCGCCACGCCCGTACTCGTCGCGGTACGCACCGTTCTGGGGACCACCGGCCCGCCCGCTTGGCGGAGGTGCGTACCCGCGATTGCGTGGATCGGACTCCGCGGGCTCACGGCTCGGGTCGTAGCCAGAGTTCTGCGTCATGGGGCCAGCTCCTGGTTGCGGGTTTGCAGGTCGTTGTGGCGTGGGTTCCGGGCTTCGAGCGGGTGCAGCTCGACGGCCGACGTCCGGATCGACGCGGCCGCTCGCCCTGAACTGTCCGGTGTGCAGCGTAGGTGATGCCTCGAACGCTACGTGTACTTCGCCATAGGTCTGCCACCCTTGATCGCGGATGTAGTCCTGGAGGTGCTTGGCGAACGCGCGGGTCGTGAGGTCGTGATCGGCGTCCAGTTGCTGGTGGTCGGAAGAGTTGATGGTGATCACATAGCTGTTCGGAGCCAGCAGGTGACCACCGCCCACGTCCTGGACGTGATCGGCGGCCTCTTGCTGCAGCGCCGCCTCCACCTCCTGGGGCACGACGCTGCCCCCGAAGACCCGGGCGAACACATCACCGACGGCGCCCTGCAGGCGACGCTCGAACCGCGAAACGATGCCCATCTCGGCCTCCCTTCGGTGAGCGTCTTCCTATGTCATTCCCAGCTTCATAACAACGACACACGCGCATGGCGTGTCGTCCGACGAACACGTTCATTGCATGATATCCACGATCCTCCACACCTGTAACTCTTGGAAATCCCAGGAGGTTCCCCTGATGCCCATTAGGCATCACAAGCCCCACTGAGCAGCCGATTTCGTTTCTCGACCGGCCGCGTGATAGTGTTCCGGAGTCGCTCGGGCGAGTGGCGGAATGGCAGACGCGCTGGCTTCAGGTGCCAGTGTCCTTCGGGACGTGGGGGTTCAAGTCCCCCTTCGCCCACGTCAACTCGATAAGAGGCTCATGCTCACTGAGAGCATGAGCCTCTTCTCGTTTCTGTGTGTTTTGTGGGGGTGCGACCCCCACACCCCGCCTGGGGGCTCTGCCCCCTAGCCCCCCGTTTGGTAGGTGCCGAGTGGGCGCTATTTGGTAGGTGCCGAATGGGGCTTTGGTGGCGGAGCGGATCGACTCGATGGGTGCCGAGTAGTAGGGCTCTGGATCTGGTGGCCGCCCCGTGGGGCTTCGGCCGTTGGTCACTGTTCCCGCAGGATTGGCGCGGCGAGTCCTCGGCGCTGAACGAGTGCGTTGCTTCGTGGTGCCCGCGGGTGGGGTCGAGGTGGATGGCCTTATCTATATGTGTGCGTCGCGGGCGTGCGTGGGGCTCGTGTGGTTTGGGAACCGGTTGCAGGGGGTTCGACCGGAAATATGGTGGTGGGATGGGTTGATTCCTTGTAGGAACCTGTTCTAATTTTGGGCATGCGTAGATACGAGGGTCGTCGGGTTGTCGTCACCGGAGCTGGGTCGGGGATCGGGCAGGGGATCGCCCTGCGGCTGCTCGACGAGGGGGCGCAGTTGGTGGGGGTGGACATCGATCGGGCGGGGTTGGATGTCACCGCTGAGAAGGCGGGGGAGGCGGGGGAGCGGTTTCGGGCCGTCGAGGTGAACATCGCCGATGTGGAGTCGGTGCGGGCGGGGACGGCGGCGGCGCTCGAGTTTCTCGGCGGGCTGGACGTGCTGGTGAACGCGGCGGGGATTCTGCGGCCCGCGCGGACGCACGAGATGCCGTTGGACGCGTGGAATCAGGTCATCACGGTCAACCTGACCGGGACCTTCCTGATGACGCAGGCCGCACTGCCCGCGCTGGTGGAGTCGGGGCACGGGGTGGTGGTCAATCTGTCGTCGACCGCGGCCTACAGCGCGGCTCCCTATCTCGCGGCGTACGCCGCGTCGAAGGGCGGGGTCAGCGCGTTCACGCATTCGATCGCGCTCGAGTACGCCAAGCAGGGGTTGCGCGCGGTGAACATCGTGCCCGCGGGCATCACGAGCGGCATCACCACCAAGTCGATCCTGGACCAGCCGGAAGGTGTGGACTACAGCCTGTTCGCACGGCTGACCGGGTGGCTCAACGGCGGCGCGCTCGGCACGCCGGAGGACATCGCGGGCGTTGTCGCGATGGTCGCCTCCGACGACGGTCGCTACATGACCGGCACCGAGATCCGCATCGACGGCGGCGCGCTGATGTGAGCGAGTTCGCGGGGGCGCGCACTCCAATTTCGTAAGTCCTACGGGCAGCATCGCTCGCGTGCGCCGACAGACTGGTCCGTCGGCCTGGCATCGTCGACCGGCTCCCCCTGGTGGTCGCGGCGGCGGCGCGCTTCGCCGCTTCGAGTTCTTTGCGCTCGGCGGCAAGCGGGCGCGGCAGCATCGCAGGCTGTGGCTGGTGAGCTGGTGGTCAACAGCATCTCGGCGGCCCGAGCGGAAGGACGGTTGCCGGTGTTTGTGGGTCGGCTGACAACCTGTGGATATCCCCGGCCTTCCTGTGGAAAACGTGTGCGGCGCAGGCGATGTGGGCGAGCTGGGGACAACTCGAACCGTCGCCTGTGAAAGTCCTTGCGCGCCAGCGTGAGTGCGTTGTCCACACCGGCGGTACGCCACATTCTGCTGGTAGATCGAATATTCTCGAAGCGCCGACCGCAGGCGCGGCCTGTGGATATCCGGGTGGGAACACGGAACCGCGCCCGCTCACAATGACCTACGTGCGTTTATCCACAGGTTGTGTGCGGCGCGGTGCTCAGCCCGCCGCTTCCGGCATCGCCGTGTGCCGTGTACCGCCGCGGATCTCAGCGGCCTTCGGGCCGGTCGCGAGTCCGCGCTCGACGACCGCCAGGGCACGCGCGATCGCCAGATCCCGCACCTCGGGATCCTGCTCGGGCAGGGCCCGCTCGATGAGCAGCGACGCGATGCCGTGCACCGCCGACCATGCCGCGAATTCGGCGTCCGGCCGGTGCTCGGGATCGGTGAAGCCGATCTCGACGAGTTCGTCGAGCAGCTTCGAGAGCAGGTCGAAGGCGGGGGAGTTCCAGTTCTCCGAGCTCTCTTGCTCGCTGTTGCAGAACGCCGTGCGGAACAGGCCGGGTTCGCGCAGCGCGAAGACGATATAGCCGCGCCCGACCGCGAACAGGCGGGTCACCGCGTCGGCGTCGGGCGGGAATGTCTTGATGGTCTCGGCCATCGCGTCGAACAGGCTCTGCTGCGCCTGCTCCTGCGCGGCGCCGAGCAACTGCTCGTGATTGGTGAAGTGCCGATAGGCGGCGGTGGGCGTGACGCCGACCCGGCGCGCGGCGGCCCGCACGGTGACCGCCTCTGGTCCGCCGGTCTCGGCGAGTTCGGCGGCCGCGCGCACCAGGGCATTGCGCAGGTCACCGTGGTGATAGGGCCCTTCTCGCTCGGATCTCGTCATCTCCTCGATGTTGACACTCGCACACATCGATGGCAAGTTAACGCCCATAAAGTTTACGTATGCCAACATGCTCGCCTGGAGGCTCGACATGTTCGAACGACTCGGCCGCTTCGTCGCCCGACACGCCCGCTGGATACTCGTGGCGAGCGTGCTCGCCCTGATCGCGGGTGGCGCGCTCGGCGTCACCGCGTTCAGCAAGATGCAACCCGGCGGTCAGGAGGACCCGAACGCGGAATCCAGCACCGCCACAGCGCAACTCGCCGACAAGTTCGGCGCCGACACCGACTACGTCTTCCTGATCCGCGCCGAGCAGGGCGGCGTCGACGCCGAGGCGACCGCGGGCTTCGGCAGGGAACTCGCGCGCAGGCTGGCCGCCGACGACCGGCTCACCAACGTCGTCTCGTACTGGGACACCGGCTCGCCTGCGATGCGGTCCGCGGACGGCACTGCCGCGGTCGTCCTGGCCGGCGGCGCCGACCAGGACCCGACCAGGGCGACCGAGATCGCCGAGCATGTCGTCGCCGAATACCGCTCGGACGGGCCGATCGCCGACGTCCAGGTCGGCGGCAACAACGCGATCTTCCACGCCATCACCGAGCAGATCGGCAAGGATCTCGGCATCGCCGAAGGCATCGCGGTGCCGCTCATCCTCGCGCTGCTGGTGCTCGCCTTCGGCAATGTGGTCGCCGCGCTGCTCACGATGGTGGTCGGCGGCGTCGCGATCCTCGGCACCTTCACCGAGCTCTCGATCCTCGGCTCGGTGACCGACGTGTCGGTCTACGCGGTGAACCTGACCACTGCGCTCGGCCTCGGCCTCGCCGTCGACTACGGATTGCTCATGGTCAGCCGCTTCCGGGAACGGCGCGCGGCAGGCGCGTCGCCGGACGACGCGGTGGTCGGCGCGGTCGCCACGGCCGGGCGCACCATCGTGTTCAGCGCGGCGACCGTCGCGGCGGCGCTCTCCTCGCTGGTGATCTTCCCGCAGTACTTCCTGCGCTCGTTCGCCTACGCGGGCATCGGCGTGGTCGCCATCTCGGCGGCGGCCGCCGTGCTCACGCTGCCCGCGCTGCTCGTCGCGCTCGGCGCCAAGGCCGACGCGTGGAAAGTGCCCGGCGTGCGCGGCATTCGCGGTGACGCGGCGCCGTTCTGGGCGGGAGTCGCGGGCTTCGCGATGCGGCGACCGCTGCTGACCGGCGTTCCGGTGGTGGCGGCGCTGCTGCTCGCGGCGGCTCCGCTGCTGAACGTACAGTTCGGCACCCCCGACGATCGGGTGCTGCCGACGAGCACCGAGGTTCGTCAGGTCGGCGACGCGCTGCGCGAGGATTTCGGCGGCGGCGACAGCAACGCCCTTTCCGTGGTCACCACCTCCGGCGTCGAGGCGGGCCCGCTCGCCGAGTACGCGGCGGCGCTCTCCCGCGTGACCCACGTCACCCAGGTCGATTCCAGCGCGGGCACTTTCGTGCGCGGTGAGCGCACCGCGAGTTCGCCCGCGGACGCCAGGTTCGCCAAGCCGGACGCGCAGCGACTCACCGTGCTCACCGAGCTCGACCGCGATTCGGCCGAGGCGCGCGAACTCGTCGACCGGGTGCGCGACGTGCCAGCGCCCGCGACGGCGCTGGTCGGCGGTCAGGTGGCCGAGCTGCGCGACAGCCTGGCCTCGATCGGGTCGCGATTGCCGGTGGCGGTGGCGTGGATCGTGCTCACCACCTTCGTGTTGCTCTTCCTGTTCACCGGCAGCATCGTGCAGCCGCTGCGGGCGCTGCTGTCGAACGTGCTGAGCCTCGCGGCCACGCTCGGGTTGATGGTCTTCGTCTTCCAGGACGGGCACCTGTCGGGTCTGCTCGGCTTCACGCCCGCGCCGCTGGACGTGTCGATGCTGCTGCTGTTGTTCTGCATCACCTTCGGGTTGTCCATGGACTACGAGGTTTTCGTGGTCAGCCGGATCAAGGAGATGCACGACAGGGGCGCGTCCACCCGGGACGCCGTCGTCGAGGGACTCGCGCGCACGGGCCGGCTGGTGACCACGGCGGCGGCGCTGATCTCGATCAGCTTCCTCGCGTTCGTCACCAGCGACGTTCGGTTCATCCAGTTCTTCGGGCTCGGCGCCGGTTTGGCCATCCTCATCGACGCCACCCTGGTGCGCGGTGTGCTGGTTCCGGTGGCGATGCGACTGCTCGGTCCGGCGGCCTGGTTCGCGCCGCGCCCGCTGCGGTTGGTGCACGCGCGGCTCGGCCTCGCGGAAGCGTGATCCAGGCCACTTTATTCCGCGCCGCCGAATGCGTCCGGCCGAGTTTTCGAGCTCGGCCGGACGTGGTCGTTTCATTACCGGAAACCGGCCCGGTCCTGGGCTTTCGCCCCGCTGAGCGAGATGGTGAGGCGAAGATCACACGGGCGGTTTCGGTTGCGGTTTCGGTGCTGGGGTATCGCTCGATGTTCGGTCGCTGGCGGCCAATTGCGCGTCTGGCAATCATCCGGATCGGCTTGATGCGTGTACACCGTATGCCGCCCCGGCGGGGTGGGAATCTTGTTTATTCGGCCATAAACATACTTGGGGTCGCTTTGAGCTTCAAGAACGTATGGCAACCCGAAAACCAGTTGACAAACTACCTGGTAGATGCGCCGGGAGGATTACATACCGATGTGCGCGAGCCGCTTCGGCTAACCATTACGTAGCCAATTGTTCGGTTCGCGGACAGGTTTCAGTAGTGGTTTTCAACTCCGCTTCGGAGGATCGTGGATGGGTCGAAATCCGACCGTCCGAGCGGCAGCCACGAGTTTGCTGCGAGTCTGAAAAACCGTGTGGTCAGAGGGGTTTGCTGGCGCGCTGCTTTATACGCTCGACACCGGCGTGGAGGGTTGCGCGGGCATAACGATTGTGTAGAGTTGACGGCAACGCTGGCCGCAGCTCGAGCACGACTCGCTGCGGCCAGCGGAACTCAAATGGGGGATATCGCAACCGATCCGTGACACGGCGTTGCTGCCGATTGTCCGAAGCGTTTCCAGTCAGCGTGTGCCCGGGGTTGTCTGCCAGCGTTCCGCCGGAGTGATCTCCTCGATCGCCGAACTCGCCGTCGCATCCTGTGCGAGGGCCGCGCGACGCCCCGCGCCGAACACGTACGCGAAGAACAGCGCCTCCGCCGCGAAGCCGATCCCGATCCGCACCGGGGCCGGAAGCGGGCTCGGCGTCACGAAACCCTCCAGCAGCCCCGAAACGAACAGCACGCCGACCAGACCGAGCGCGATGGTCGCCGTTGCCCTGCCCTGCCGGGCGACCGCCTCGATCCGGCTCAACCGACCGGGGTCGACGAGCGTCCAGCCCAGCTTCAGTCCCGCACCGCCCGCGACGAAAACCGCGGTCAGCTCCAAGGTTCCGTGCGGGAGGATGAAACCGAAGAACGAATCGAGCCGATCGGCCTCGGCCATCAGACCGGCGGTGATGCCGACGTTCAGCGCGTTCATGAAGAGCAGATACACCGCTGGCAGGATCAGCACGCCGGTGAACAGCGCGATCGCCGCCACCCACGCGTTGTTGGTCCACACCTGCGCGGCGAACGCGTCGTTCGGGTGTTCGGTGTAGTACGTCTCGAAGGCCCCGCCCGGCGCGGTGATCGCGGAATTGTCTCCGCTGATGCCGAGCAGCTCGCGGGCGCGGCCCGACCCCTCGATCCAGATCGCGAGCCCGGCCGTGACGGCAACGAACAGCGCGGCCACCGACGCCCACCACGGCCACGCGCGGTAGACGGCGGCCGGGAAGCGGTGGGTGAAGAAATGGGCGATCTCACCCCACGTGTCCGCTTTGGTGCCGAGCACCCGTCCGCGCGCCCTGGCCAGCAGGGCGCTGAGGCCCGCGATGAGTTCTGGGTCGGGACTGTGCGACTGCAACCGGGCCAGCTGCTGGGAAGTCCGCCGGTACAGCGCAACCAGTTCGTCGGACTCGGCGCCGGTCAGCTTGCGCCTGCGCGACAGCTGGTCGAGCCGGTCCCAGGACCGCCGGTGCGCGTAACTGTATGCGTCTACGTCCATATCGGTTGCCTCCCACTACCGCCGGTCGCAAGAATGCTATCGAGATGGCTGAGTTCACCACCGGCGAAGCGGTCGCCCTCGAGCTTCCGATCGCGCGGATACCGACGCGCGCCACCGCGTTCCTCATCGACCTGGTGGCGCAACTGACGCTCGGCGTGCTGCTGATGGCGCTGGCGGGCGTCCTGGTCGTGCGCGCGGACGCCGACTCGGCGTGGGTGGACGCGATCATGCTGGCGACGGTCGTCGTGGTGCTCGTCGGCTATCCGGTGGCGTGGGAGACGCTCAGTCGCGGCCGGTCGCTCGGCAAGCTGGCGCTCGGGCTGCGGGTCGTGCGCACCGACGGCGGACCCATCGACTTCCGGCACGCCATGACGCGCGGACTGGCGGGCGCCATCGTCGATTTCTGGATGCTCGGCGGTTTCGGCGCGATCGCGGTGATCACCTCGATGTGTTCGCCGAACGCCCGCCGCGTCGGTGACGTGCTCGCGGGCACCGTCGTCGTGCACGCCCAGCGCGGCCTGCCCGCCCCCGCACTGGCTTTCGCGCCCCCTTGGCTGGCGGGTTGGGCCGCCCGCCTCGACCTCTCCGGCATCCCCGAGGATCTGGCCCTCGCCATCCGCCAGTACCTGACGCGATTGCGCACCCTGACCCCCGCCGCCCAGGCGAGCCTCGGCCACGCGCTCGTCACCGCGCTCTGCGCACAGCTGCGCGTGCCTCCTCCCCAGGGCTACCCGCCCGTGCAGATACTCGGCGCCATCGTCGCGGAACGCCAACGCCGCGCCCTCACCCCACCCGCGCCGGGCCTGGTCCGCGTGGCGTAGTCGCTCTCACGCGCCGCTTTACGCCGGGCCTCGTTCGTTGTCAGGCAGTCGCCCTCGCGCGCCGCTTGCGCTGGGCTTCGTTCGTGTCGCGTAGTCGCTCTCACGCGCCGCTTGCGCTGGGTCTCGTTCGTTGTCGGGCAGTCGCT
>NZ_BDAU01000021.1 GCF_001612615.1 Nocardia amikacinitolerans NBRC 108937
CTCACGCGCCGCTTGTGCCGGGCTTCGTTCGTGTCGCGCAGTCGCTTTCACGCAGCCGCTCGCGCTGGCGGATTGTCAGGCTCCGCCCACCCTCCTCGCAGGCTGATTCGACTCCCTACAGGCCGCCCCTGCGAGGCGTGTTCGCGGGTTGCGGACTCCGAACTCAGAGGGAGCCGGATTGTTTGAGTTCGAGGTATTCGTCGGCCAGGGCCTCGGGCAGGCGGTCCGGGGGTGCGGAGACCACCGCGATGCCCTTGCGGCGCAAGGATTCCTGGACGAGGGCGCGTTCGGCTAGGACGGTTTCCGCGGCAGCCGCGGCGTAGACGTCGTCGCGGCTGGTGGCGGCCGCGGCGATGTCGGGGTCGATCACCGAGACGATGAGGACGCGGTGGCGGTGCGCGAGCACGGGCAGGACCGGGAGCAGGTTCTCCTCGACGGCGGCGCCGTCCAGGCTGGTGAACCAGACAACCAGGCTGCGGCGGCGGGCGCGTTCGATGGTGGCGCGGACCAGGCCCGCGCTGTCGGTGTCGACCAGCGCCGGTGTGACGCCGGCCAGCGCGTGCATGAGCTGGAGTTGCAGGCGGTTGCCGCGCACGCCGCGTACCTCGGTGCGCACGGTCCGGTCGTAGGCGAGCAGGTCGACGCCGTCGCCCGCCGCCGCGGCCAATCCGCCGAGCAGCAGCGCGGCCTCGATCGCGGCGTCCAGACGGGTACCGTCGCCGACCCGCCCCGCGCTGACTCGACCGGTGTCCAGCAGCATCAGCACGTGCCGGTTGCGCTCCGGGCGCCAGGTGCGCACCAGCACGTCGGTGGCGCGGGCGGTGGCGCGCCAGTCGATGGAACGCACGTCGTCGCCCGCGACGTACTCGCGGAACGAATCGAATTCGCTGCCTTGGCCGCGGGTGTTGGCGACGTTGCGTCCCTCGAGGTGTTGCAGCCGCTTCACTTTCGAGCGCATCAGTCGCTCGCTGCGGAAGGCGGGGAGCGCGCGCACCCGGGCGGGCACGGTGCGCCTGGTCTGCCTGCCCGCCATGCCGAGCGGGCCGAGCAGCCGCAGCGTCACCGGACCGGCGACCCGGTCGCCGCGATACGCCGGACGCAGCGAGGTGCGCAGCCGGACTTTGGTGTTGGGCGCGAGTTCCAGGGTGTGCCTGCGGTTTTCGGTGCGCGCGCTGCGCGGCCAGTCGTCCCAGAGCAGACCGCGCACGGTCCGCGCGCCGGTGTTCACGACGGTGAGCTCTACTTCGGCGGTGCGGCCTTGGCGCACGGTGGTCAATTCCGGCCTGGTCAAAGTCAGGTCGCGTGCCGTGCCCGCCGCGGCCAGGTCGACGAGTACCGCGACCGCGAGCACGGAGCACGCCAGCGCGACCCCGTACCAGGACGGCAGCACCACTGCGACGAACAATCCGAGCGACGCTGCGGCGGCGACCAGACGACCGGTGACGACCACGGCTAGACCGGAACCGGGACCGAGCCGAGCAGCGCGGACATGACGCCTTCGGTGGTGACCCCGTCCAGCTCGGCCTCCGGCCGCAGGTGCAGCCGGTGGCGCAACACCGCCACCGCAACGAATTTCACGTCGTCTGGCGTCACGAAACCGCGCCCGTTCAGCCACGCGAAAGCCCGCGAGGCCGCCATCAGCGCGGTCGCGCCGCGCGTCGAGGCGCCGTGCTGCACCGCGGGCGCGGTGCGGGTCGCCCGGCACAGGTCGACGGTGTAAGCCAGCACCTCTGGGCTGATCGTCACCTCGGCGATGGCAGCCCGCGCGGCGGTGATGTGCGCGGGCCCGGCCACCGGTCGCAGCCCGGCCGCCGCGAGATCACGCGGGTCGAAACCGGCGGCGTGCCGTTGCAGGACACGGAATTCGTCGTCGCGGCTGGGCAATTGGATGTCGACCTTGAAGAGGAACCGGTCCAGCTGCGCCTCCGGCAGCGGGTAGGTGCCCTCCTGCTCGATCGGGTTCTGGGTGGCGACGACGACGAACGGATCGGGCAGCTGCTGCGGTTTGCCGTCGACCGAGACTTGGCGCTCCTCCATCGATTCCAGCAGCGCCGACTGCGTTTTCGGCGGCGTCCGGTTGATCTCGTCGGCGAGCAGCAGATTGGTGAACACCGGGCCGTGCCGGAAGGTGAACTCGGCCGAATGCGGGTCGTAGATCTGCGATCCCGTGACGTCGCCGGGCATCAGGTCGGGGGTGAACTGCACCCGCGCGTAGTCCAGATCGAGTGCGGTCGCCAGCGCGCGCACGAGCAGCGTCTTCGCCACGCCAGGCACGCCTTCGAGCAGCACGTGGCCGCGGCACAGCAGCGCGAGCACGAGGTACATCACCGCGTTGTCGTTGCCGACGACCGCCTTGCCGATCTCGGCACGCAGCGCGCCGAACGCCGCACCGGCCTGCTCGGCGGTGACGGCCTTCGGGATGTCCGTGGTCATCCGACCTCCGTTTCGATCCATTCCAGTTGTGCGGCGACGATGTGCAGCGCGCCCGCGTCGGGCACCGGCCCGAAGAACGCGCTTCCGACCAGATGCGAATCCACGCCGCTGCGGGCCGCGATGGCGGCGACGAGCGTTTCGGGCGGCGCGTCGGCGCCGACCCCGAGCAGCGGCCGCAGCCTGCGCAAGGTCGCCGCGCGCAGTTTGGCGGCGACGTACTCGTGATCATGAGACTTGCGGTACAGCGCGGCCTGACCCGCCAGCAGTTCGTTGGCCGCGACCTCCACCGGGCGCGGTTCACCGACCAGCGCGCCGCGCCGCCGGGCCCGCCACCACATCAGCAGCGCGAGGGCGATCAGGAACTGCAAGCCGCCGAAGGCCAGCGGCGCGGGCAATCGGGAGAAGATCGAATCCTGGCCGACGATGTCGGGCCGGTCGATGTCGTTGTCGGAGGGCGGCGGGTCCGGCGGCGGGAGGTCGGGCGGCGGTTTCGGCGCCGTGGGCGCGCCGCAGGATTGCATGGCGCCGTAGAGCAGCAGTGCGAGCACGGCCACCGCGGCGAGCGTCGCCCAGAACTTCGGATTCCGCAGCAGATCCGGCAGCGGCGGCAGCTTCCTGCGGGTGCGCGGCGCGGCCTCCGCGACCTCCCGTTCGACGGGCTCGGCGGCGGGCGGTGGCGCGGCGGCCGAGAAGCGGTCGGCGTATTCGAGCCTGCGGTACTCGTCCTCGGTGGCCGCGCGGCCGCCGTAGACGACCTCGTCGAAACTGCGTGCGGCGGGCTGGAGTTCGGTGGTCACCTCCAGCGGCAGCACGGCCGAGACGTCGTCGACGGTCTCGTCGGCCGTCCTGGAGCGCCGGACTTCCAGCACGCCGTGCTGTTCCATGCCGCGCAGGACGGCGCGAAACCGTTCGCGCAGCGCGCGGTCGTAGTCGCGGCGCCGGGCGGCTTCCTCGGCGGCGGCGCGATGGTCGGCGGCGGGGCCGAGACGCGGGGGCGGCGGAGTCTCGGGGTGCGTCACCGCGCGTCCTCGCGCCCGAATGGCTCGGCGACCGCGCGCCCGGATGACGCGGCGCCCGCATGCCCGTACGCGGCTCCGGACGGTATCCGGATGTCGAGTCCTTCACGGCGGCACCGCAGATCGATGTAGGTCACCACGCGGGTACTCGCCTCCACGATCTCGCCGAAAGCGACGAGCAGCAGGGCCGCGGCGGTGAGCAGCACGATCACCGGCCAGCGGTGGGTGCCGGAGAAGTCCGAGACGAACCAGGGGATCGCCAGCAGCGGAACGGCGAGCAGCGTGAACAGGCAGCGCTGGCACAACCACAGCCCCGTCAGCGGCCATTCCGTCCCCGCGACAAGCAGATTCGTGCGGCGCACCGCGTCGCCGTGCGAGCCGTGCTCGGCGAACAGCACCGGCGCGACGAGGAACCGCTTGGCGCGCAGGTAGCCGAGCCAGACCACCGCGAAGGGAAGGGTGATGATCAGAATGCCGCCGCCGACCAACACCGCGACGCCGATCACCGAGAACAGCACCTGGGCGATCAGCAGCGCGGGCGCGACGCCGCGCAGCCGGACCAGCGCGGACCGCAACCCGATCCGCTCGCCCGCGATGCTCGCCAAGCCGATGGGCACGGTCACGCCGCGCAACAGCAGCCGAAGGAACCAGGCGCAGACCACAGTCGACAGGATCGCCGCCCACGCGGTGCCCACGTCGGACCCGTCGGTCGCGTTGGAGACGCTTCCGGTGATCACCACGACGACGACCTCGGCCGCGACGAGTCCGGCCGCCGCCGTACCGGCCAGCGTGGCGATGTTGGCCTGGATCAGGGCGAACGGCAGGTCGAGCAGTTCGCGGAAGGTCAGCGGCCGGATCGGCACCGTCGTTCCAGGGGACCCTGGTACCGGATCGCTCCCCGCCCCGACGGCACCGGCCGGGTCAGCGGCTGGTAACACGCGGCCGAGTCTAATGCGCACCGCGGCCGGGCGTCAGGGCTGGAGGAGGCAGCGCAGCGTAACCACGTAGGCCCCGGCCGGTCGCGCGATCGAACACCGCGGCCGGGCGTCAGGGCTGGAGGAGGCAGCGCAGCGTAACCACGTAGGCCCCGCCCGGCCGCGCGATCGGACACCGCGGCCGGGCGTCGGCGATGGAGGAGGCAGCGCCGATCCGGTTCGCGTCAGCGTGGCAGCAGGCGTTCCAGCACGCGGCGGTACCGCTCCGGGTCGATCGGCGGAAACCCGAGCAGGGCGCGTAGATAAACCCCGTCGCCGACCAGGCGGACGATGTCCGCGTGTACCGGGTCGGCGATCTCGGTGTCCAACCCGTCCGACCAGGAGTTCATCATCTCGGTGAGCGCCCGCTGCACCTCACCGGCCTCGGGTCCGGGGCTGGCGTCGATGGTGCGCATGGCGGCGAGCATCGAACGGTAGAGCTCGAGTTCCACCGCGTCGGCGGCGTTGTCCGGATTCGGCGTTTGCAGGAACCACTCGGCGACCGAGCTGCCTTTGGCGCGCGCGTCGGCGAGCTGCTGGGTGGCGCGATCACCGAGGCGGCGGACCAAACCGGCGAGCAGCGCGTCCTTGCTCTTGAAGTGATAGAGCAGCCCGCCCTTGGAGACGCCGGCCGCGGCGGCCACGTTCTCCAGCGTCACCTGGGACATGCCTTTTTCCAACAGCACCGTCTCGAGTGCGTCCAGGATCCGGTCGCGGGTGTTTGCCGTCACGGGTCTCGACTATACCGGCTGGACGGTAAGGTCCTATACTATACCGTCTGGACGGTAAACATCCTTCGACGACGAAAGTCGAGAAAGCCAATGAACGCCCAACCCACGACCGCCGCATCGCAAACGAGAACCGCCCCGCCGCGCGCCACCGCGCGCGAGTGGGCGGGCCTCGCCGTGCTCGCGCTCGCCCTGCTGCTGCTCGCGGTCGACGCCACGGTCCTCGACCTCGCGGTCCCCGCCATCAGCGCCGATCTCGCGCCGACCACGCCGCAGCTGCTGTGGATTATCGACGTGTACTCCTTCGTGCTCGCCGGTCTGCTCGTCGTGATGGGCAACCTCGGCGACCGCGTGGGGCGGCGCAGGCTGCTGCTCATCGGCGCGGCGGGCTTCGGCCTCGCGTCCGTGGTCGCCGCGTGGGCGGTCTCGCCCGCCATGCTCATCGCGGCCCGCGTGCTGCAGGGCGTCGCGGGCGCGACACTGATGCCCGCCACCCTCGGCCTGATCCGGGCGATGTTCCTCGATCCGCGCCAGCGCACTGTCGCGATCGCGGTGTGGAGCGCGATGGCAGGCGGCGGCGCCGCGGCGGGTCCGCTGATCGGCGGCTGGCTGCTCGAGCACTTCTGGTGGGGTTCGGTGTTCCTGGTGAACCTGCCGGTCATGCTGGTGCTGCTGGCTCTCGGCCCGGTGCTCGTCCCGGAATCGCGCGACCCGAACCCCGGCCGTTTCGACCTGCCGAGCGCGGCGCTGTCCATGCTGGCCCTGGTGCCGATCGTGTACGCGGTGAAGGAAGTCGCTGCGCACGGTCCGAGCACGAGGCTTGTCCTCGTCGGTGCGGTCGGTGTGCTCGCGGGCGCGCTGTTCGTGCGCAGGCAGCGCAGGCTGGCGCATCCGATGCTGGATCTGAAGCTGTTCGCGCTGCCCAGGTTTCGCACCGCGGTGGTGACCAACCTGCTCGCGGTGTTCGCGCTGGCCGGTGTGCTGTTCTTCGGTTCGCAGTATCTACAGCTGGTGCTCGGCAAGTCGCCGTTGCAGGCCGGGCTGCTGTTGCTGCCGGGTCTGGCGGCCAGCGTTGTCGCCTCGCTGGCGGCGGCCTGGCTGGTGCGGCGCTGGCGGCCGGGCGCGGTGCTCGCGGGCGCGCTGGTGACGGCGGCGTTCGGCGCGGTGCTGTTCCTCTGGCTCAGCCCCGACGTCGCGACGAGCACGCTTCCGTTCGTTCTCGGGTTCCTCGGTATCGGCGCGGGTGTCGTTGTCGCGCTGACGGTTTCGTCCGACCTGGTGGTCAGCTCCGCGCCGGTGGAGCGGGCCGGTGCGGCCGCGGCGGTCTCCGAGACCGCCTACGAGACCGGTATCGCCCTCGGTGTCGCGCTGCTCGGCAGCGTGGTCATGGCGATCTTCCGCAACGGCCTCGACCTGTCCCAGGCACCCGGCGAATCCGCGGCCGCGGCGAGCGAATCCCTTGGCGCCGCCACCGAATTCGCCCGCCAGCTACCCGATGCCGCGGCCGAGACGTTCCTGCTCTCGGTGCACGAGGCCTTCGTCTCCGGCATCCACCTGGCCGCGGTCGGCACCGCCGCGGTGCTGCTGATCGCCGCCGTCGTGGCGTTCCGGTTGCGCGCGGCGCAGTAGTGAATCGGCGAGGACTCGCACTCGGCTCGGGGGTGCGAGTCCGTCGCGTTCGCGGTCGGATGATCGCTTCGGTGCGACCGCGGCGCGTTCCGTAGCGACGGCGGCAGAGCGATTCGGAACGGTCGTCGGCGTGACCCGGCCGTGCGAGGTGACCGAGCCGTCGGCGCGCGTGAAACCCGGTGCGGCGAGCGTCGGCTCAGTGGGGGCGGGCGAGGGTGGTCGGGGTGACTCGGCCGCGCAGGGTGATCGACTCGCCGAGTTTCCAGTGGTCGGCCTCGGTCGCCTCGGCGGCGTCGACCGTCGCGCCGGAGGCGAGCAGCAACGCCGAATCCTGTTTGGCGAGTTCGCAAAGCCGCGCGGCCTCGTTGACGGCGTCGCCGATGACGGTGAACTCGTAGCGCTGGTGGGCGCCGACGTTCCCGGCGACGACACGTCCCGCCGCCACGCCGAGACCGGCGGTCAGCTCGGGGATCTCGCCGAGGCGCGCGCGGATGGCGCGGGCGCAGGCGAGGGCGGCGCCCGCCGCGTCGGGCAGCGGGCTCGGCGTTCCGAAGACCGCGAGCGCCGCGTCGCCCTCGAACTTGTTGAGCAGCCCGCCGCAGCGCTCGACCTCGTCGACCACGATGCCGAAGAAGCGGTTCAGCAGCGCGACGGTCTCGGTGGGCGGGCGCGTCGCGGTCATCGTCGTCGAGCCGATGATGTCGATGAACAGCGCCGCCGCATCGGTCTCCACCCCGCCGAGCTCCGGCTCGGCCGCCAACGCGGCGTCCGCGACGTCTTGGCCGACGTGCCTGCCGAACAAATCGCGGATCTGTTCGCGCTCGCGCAGCCCCTGCACCATGTGGTTGAATCCGCTTTGCAGCTCGCCCAATTCGGTGCCGTCGTACACCGCGAGCGAGACGTCCAGATCGCCCTTCTCCACCTGACGCATCGCCTGCCGCACGCCCTGGATCGGTGCGACGGTGGCCGCAAGCGTCTGGGTCATCAGCAGCAGACCGAACAGCAGCGTCGCCCCGCCCAGCGCGAGCACGCACACGGCGAGCCGCTCGACGCTCACATCCGAGCGGGCCAGCGCGAGCACCGCGATCACCATCAGCCCGCCGACGGGCACGCCGGAGCCGAGGATCCAGGCCAACAGCGAACGCCCGAAGACGCCGATGCCACGGCGGCGATGGGCGGGCGCGGCCTCCAGCACCCGGGTGGTCACCGGCCGCAGCGCGAACTCGATGATCAGATAGCTGTTCGCGCACACCACGATCGCGCTGAAACCGACGGCGAACGCGATCTTCGCGATCAGCTCCGGCTCGGCAAGCCCATACAGCGTCGTCAGCAGAATCAAGCCGCCGAGCCACAGCATGGCCTGGTGCACCACCAGCTTGCGCGGCACCGCCGCCGCGGCGGACTGCTCGGCCTCGGTGGGGACGTGCTCGGGATCGGTCGCCCAGCGCAGCGCGCGAAGTCCGCGTGTTGTGCCCCACCACACGCCGAACATCGTCGCCAGCCCGGCGTACACGGGCGCGGCGATCACGTCGAGCAGCAGCAGGTCGCGGGTGAACACCGAGGGGCCGGGCAGCACGAACCCGCCGAGGGCGATCGAGACCACCATGCCGGTGAAGTTGGCGAGCAGCAGCGGAATCGTGAGCAGCAACTGGATGCGGATGCGCCGCACACCCGAGGACTCCTGGGCCGAGCCGAGTAGCCGCGAACCCCACGGCGCGGGCGTACCGGCCGTCACATCACCCACCGACATGCGTGCAGAGTAGATCGCCGCGCGCGAACCCACGGTGAGATGTCACTCGGCTGGATGTCTCCCAACGGCTGGGCGGCCACGATCGGACCTCCGCACGACACCGCCTCGCGCGGGCGGGCGGGTCACCGCCGCATTCTTCGTTCGATCAGCGGACGGTCGGATCACCGCACCCACGTTCGGTCGGTCAGCGACCGGGCGGAAGTTCCCGCTGACCCCGCTGCCCCGGCAGTTCCCGCTGCTCGCGGGCGGCCAGTTCGTCGCGGTGTTCGACCGGCGGCAGGCCGTATCCCTGCTGCCCGTAGCCGGACGGCAGCGCGGAGTACCGCGGGTCGTGCGGCGACGGATAGTGCGGCGGGGGGTAGTGGGCGTCGACAACGGTCGACGCGATGCGATGCGCGTGCCACGCCTCAGGCGACCCGGGCGGCAGCTGGTAACCGACCGGCGGCGCGACCGCCTGCTGGGCCGGACCGTGCGAGTCCTGCGAGTCCACCGTCACCTTTCTGGTGCGGCGCAGCGTGAAGGTGATCTCCTCCACCTCTTCGAAGGCCTGCCGCGCCGTGCGCAGCGGGTGGGTCGCGGTGTCGATCGCGTTGGCGACGAACGAGGGCACCAGCGGGCGGATCCAGCGCGCCGCGGTGTCGGTGAACGGCACCGTGCCGATGATCGGCAGCTCCAGGCCGCCGCCACCCTTGGGTTCCGCCGGGCTTGGAGCCGGGGCGAGTGCGCCGGCGTTCGCGGCGGGCGCCAACGCGCCCGCGCCGACGGTCGCGGGCAGGTTCGGTGTCACGATCCCGTCCTGAGACACGGAGCTGTCCTTTCGGTCGGCAGCCGGTGCGGCTGGCAGTGCGTGTGGCGTCGGCTCGTCAAGGCCGGTGATGCCGATCTCCAGCCCGCCGATGGCCGCGATGATCCTGGTGCGCTGACGCTCCCTGTCGATGGCGGTGTCGGCCTCCACGGCGAGCCTTGCGGCGGTGAGCTGCTGTTCGGCGCGCAGATTCTCCGCTTCGGCGCGAACCTCGGCGCGCTTGATCGCGATGGCCGCCTCGGCCTCGCGTTCGGCGCGATCGACCACGGCGCGCGCGGCGGCGTGCCGGTCGAACGAGGTCTCGCCGCGCCACCAGCGCAGCAGCAGCGGAAGCAGGGCGAGCAGCACGAAGGCGAGCAGTGTGGCGAGGCGCAGCAGCGCGCCGCCCGATGTCGCGGTGTGGTCGTTCATCGCCACCCAGCGCGCGCCGAGACCGCGATCGCCGTCCGCGAAGGCGACGGATCGGGCTGCGGCCGTTGCGCTTTCGGCCTCGGCAAGGCGCTGATCCAGCTGCCCGGCGCGGTCGAGGGCCGCGGCGTGCCGGTCGCGGGCGTCCTGGAGCATCTCGTTGGCGGTCTGCGATTCGGGGCCGCGGCCCGGCACGCCGGTGATCCTGGTCTGCGGGCACTCCGGCGTCGGGTTGAACTCGCACCGGGCGATCACCAGCATGCGGTCGATATCGGCCTGCGCGGCGGCGATGGTCTGGTCGAGCGCGGTCCGGTCGGCGCGCGCACGGTTCAGCTCGGCGCCCGCGGCGGCCACCGCGGACGCGGATTCGACGGCCGCGTGCGACTTTTCGTCGAGCACCCGATCCACCGAGCCGTCGAACAGCGCCGTGCTCGCGAGTTCGGCGAGCAGCACGCCGGTGACCACGGCCACCGCGATCCGTCCGGCCAGCCCGAGCCGGTCGGGCATCCGCCCCGGCCGTGCGGTGGCGAGGGCACGGCCGACGGTGCCCGCGATCAGTGCGACGATCAGCGCGAGCGGCACGATGGCGAGCAGCGGCCAGCCGTCGGTCGCGGCCAGCGCCAACGTCGTCACGACACCCGCTACCAGGGCGAACAGTGCGACGGCCGCTCCGGTGACGGCATAGCCTGCGTGTTCGTGGCGTTCGGTGAGTTCACCGCTCTGACCTCCGCCGAGCCAGGTGAACAAGCCGGTGACGGTCATGGGGATCTCACATCCTCGTCCCAGTCGTTTGGCAGCTTGGCGAAACTGTCACAGATTCGTTGTCCCAGCGTGACAGGCGTCTGCCCGACACACCGAGTACGGCAGGGCGGATGTGTCGAGGCTCACAGAAAAGTGGTTTCCGGCGGGCCGTTTTCGGCTCAGAAGGGCCGGCGTGAGTCGGCGCGAGGGCCGTCGCTTCGCCTTAACCTGGCAGGGTGATGCGTTGTCGGACGAACGGGTGGGAGCATGCGCGCACTTGCGGTGGCACTGCTGTGCGCGGCACTGCTCGTGTGGACCGCGGGTAGCGCCAGGCCGGTCCCCGGCGAGCAGGTGTCCGATCCGCTCGATCCGCTCGTCGCGCTGGTCGCGCAGCGGCTCGACACCGCCGACGCCGTCGCCGCCGCCAAGTGGGCAGACGCAGCGCGCGATGGAGCGGCACCGAAGATCGATGACCCGGAGCGCGAGGCGGAGGTCTACGACGCCATGGCCCGCCTCGGCGCCGCGCACGGCCTGCCCGAAAACTGGGTCAGGAAGGTGTTTTTCGGCCAGATCGAGGCGAGCAAGACGGTGCAGTACGGCCTCATCGCGCGCTGGCGGTTCGATCCCGCCGCCGCCCCCGCCACGCCGCCGGACCTGACCGACGTCCGCCCGACCATCGATCGGCTGAACACGGCGATCATCGATCAGCTGGCCGAGCACCGCGTCGAGCTCGCCGCACCGGACTGCATGGAACGGTTGGCGCACGGCGTTTTCGCGCACTTCGCGACCGCCGATCCGCTGCACCGGCTGGCCCTGATTCGCGCCGCGTCGGCGCTGTGTCGATAAGCGCTGGTGCGCTGTGTCAGTAGGCGCTGGTGCGTTGTGTCGAAAATTACTGATCTTGTTTGCTGAAAATGTGCTGAAAGCCACAGGGGGCAAAAGAACCCGGACGGTCGGATACCGTCCGAGGCTTGTCACACCCCTGTCGGAAATATCTCATCCAGGCCGCTGACGAGTTAGCCGCGGCACAACGGGTTTGCCGTCCTCCGGCCGGGGGAAATCATCTTCGATGCAGGTGAGCGCCTGTTCTCGGGGCTGAAGAGCCTTGTCGGACGCTCTGTCGGTGGCCCATCGCCGCCGCCCGGCACCGAGTGCCGGGGGATCGATCCAGGTCCATCCGCTGCTTTACACTGGACGACGCGCACACGTGGAGGACCGTAATGAAGAAGCCCAGCTAGACCAGGTTATTAGTGCTACCTAAGTTGGTTGGGCCCCGGACCTGACTTATCGTTTGCTCTTACGCCGAACACGAAATGTTCGGCACCATCGCCCGCTCGGGCTCACCAAGTAGGTGCCCAGAGTAGCGGGCGAGCACCCGCACGGAGGTAAGGAACACGTAAGCGTTCCGTTACCGACTAGCACCCACTACGTATCCATCGCGGGTGGACAACTGGAGACGTGACTGCACGCCGGAAGACCATCAGCGCGGCTGGATTCCGGAACGTACGGGCGCAGTCTTGACGGAGGCGTTCGACGAAAGGCCGTTTTTTCTTCGAAGGCCACTTTCTTGAAGGCAGAGGCATGACGCAACTTCCTGGCCACAGGTCACCTGGACCCATCGGTCTCTACGACCCGGCGAACGAACACGACGCCTGCGGCGTCGCGTTCGTCGTCGACATGCACGGCCGCCGCAGCCGCGACATCGTCGACAAGGCTATTACGGCACTCTTGAATCTGGAGCACCGTGGTGCCGCCGGTGCCGAGCCGAACTCCGGCGACGGCGCGGGCGTCCTCATCCAGATCCCGGACCGTTTCTTCCGCGCGATCGTGGACTTCGAGCTGCCTGCCGAAGGTGCCTACGCGTCCGGCATCGCCTTCCTCCCGCAGGCCCGCCGCGAAGCCGCGCGCGCCGCCTACGGCGTGGAGAAGATCGTCAAGGAAGAGGGCCTCGAGGTTCTCGGCTGGCGCGAGGTGCCGATCGACGACTCGTCGCTCGGCGCGCTGTCGCGCGACGCCATGCCGACCTTCCGCCAGATCTTCATCGCCTCGCCGAAGGGCGCCGCCGAGCAGCTGTCCGGCATGGACCTGGAGCGTCGCGCCTACGTCATCCGCAAGCGCGTCGAGCACGAGCTCGGCTCGCAGGGCGCAGGCGAGGGCGCCGTCGGCAAGGAGTCGGTGTACTTCCCGAGCCTGTCCGGCCAGACCTTCGTCTACAAGGGCATGTTCACCACGCCCCAGCTGCGCGCCTTCTACCTGGACCTGCAGGACGACCGTGTCGAGTCCGCGCTTGGCATCGTGCACTCCCGCTTCTCCACCAACACCTTCCCCTCGTGGCCGCTCGCGCACCCGTTCCGCCGGGTTGCGCACAACGGTGAGATCAACACCGTCACCGGCAACGAGAACTGGATGCGGGCCCGCGAGGCGCTGCTGAACAGCGACGTCTTCGGTACCGACTCCGCTGGCAAGAACCGCCTGGAGAAGATCTTCCCCGTCTGTACCCCCGGCGCGAGCGACACGGCCCGCTTCGACGAGGTGCTGGAACTGCTGCACCTGGGCGGCCGCAGCCTGCCGCACGCGGTGCTGATGATGATTCCCGAGGCCTGGGAACGCAACGAGAACATGGACCCGCAGCGGCGGGCGTTCTACGAGTACCACTCGATGCTGATGGAGCCGTGGGACGGCCCCGCGTCGGTGTGCTTCTCCGACGGCACCGTCATCGGTGCCGTGCTCGACCGCAACGGCCTGCGGCCGAGCCGTATCTGGGTCACCGAGGACGGCCTCGTCGTGATGGCCTCCGAGGTCGGCGTGCTCGACATCGACCAGTCCAAGGTCGTCAAGAAGGCCCGACTACAGCCGGGCCGCATGTTCCTGGTCGACACCTCCAAGGGCCGCATCGTCACCGACGACGAGATCAAGTCCGAGCTCGCCGCCGAGCACCCCTACCAGCAGTGGCTGGACGAGGGCGTGACCCGGCTCGCCGATCTGCCGGACCGCCCGCACGTGCACATGTCGCACGACCGCGTGCTGATCCGCCAGCAGATCTTCGGATACACCACCGAAGAGCTGAACCTGCTGATCTCGCCGATGGCCAAGACCGGCCTCGAGGCGCTCGGCTCGATGGGCACCGACACCCCGATCGCGGTGCTGTCCTCGCGCCCGCGCCTGCTGTTCGACTACTTCTCGCAGCTGTTCGCGCAGGTGACCAACCCGCCGCTGGACGCGATCCGCGAAGAGGTCGTCACCAGCCTCAAGCGCAACATCGGTCCCGAGGCCGATCTGATGCACCCCGGCCCCGAGTCGTGCAAGCAGATCGCCATCGAGCAGCCGATCCTGGACAACGACGAGCTGGCCAAGCTCGTGCACATCAACGACGACGGCTCGCGTCCCGAGCTGCGCTCGGTGGTCGTGCGCGGCCTGTACCCGGTGAAGAAGGGTGGCAAGGGCCTGCGCAAGGCGCTCGAGGCCATCAACACCCAGGTCTCGGCGGCCATCGACGGCGGAGCGCGGATCATCGTGCTCTCCGACCGCGAGTCCAACGAGAAGCTGGCGCCGATCCCGTCGCTGCTGCTGACCTCCTCGGTGCACCACCACCTGGTGCGCGAGCGCACCCGCACCAAGGTCGGCCTGATCGTGGAGGCCGGTGACGCCCGCGAGGTGCACCACATGGCCATGCTGGTCGGCTTCGGCGCGGCCGCGATCAACCCGTACATGGCCTTCGAGACCATCGAGGACATGCTGGAGCGCGGCGCGCTCGACCTCGGCACCGGCAGCCTGGAGACGGACTTCCGCAAGGCGGTCGCCAACTTCAACAAGGCGGCGGGCAAAGGCGTGCTGAAGGTGATGTCCAAGATGGGCATCTCCACGCTGGCCTCCTACAACGGCGCGCAGCTCTTCCAGGTGATCGGTCTGTCGCAGGACCTGGTGGACGAGTACTTCACCGGCCTGCGCTCACACCTGGGCGGCATCGGCCTCGACGAGATCGCCGACGAGGTCGCGGCCCGGCACCGGGTCGCGTTCCTGGAGAACCGCAACGAGCGCGCGCACCGCGAGCTCGAGGTGGGCGGCGAGTACCAGTGGCGTCGCGAGGGCGAATACCACCTGTTCAACCCGGACACCGTGTTCAAGCTGCAGCACGCGACCCGCTCGGGCCAGTACTCGATCTTCAAGGAGTACACCAAGCTGGTCGACGACCAGTCCGAGCGCTTGGCCTCGCTGCGCGGCCTGTTCAAGTTCAAGTCCGGTGAGCGCGCGCCGATCTCGATCGACGAGGTCGAGCCCGCCTCGGAGATCGTGAAGCGGTTCTCCACCGGCGCGATGAGCTACGGCTCCATCTCGGCCGAGGCGCACGAGACCCTCGCGATCGCGATGAACCGGCTCGGCGGCCGCTCGAACTCCGGTGAGGGCGGCGAGCACCCGGCTCGCTTCGAGGTCGAGGAGAACGGCGACTGGCGTCGTTCGGCGATCAAGCAGGTGGCCTCCGGCCGCTTCGGCGTGACCGCGCACTACCTGACCAACTGCACCGACATCCAGATCAAGATGGCCCAGGGCGCCAAGCCGGGCGAGGGCGGCCAGCTGCCCGCGCACAAGGTGTACCCGTGGGTCGCCGAGGTGCGGCACTCGACGCCGGGCGTCGGCCTGATCTCGCCGCCGCCGCACCACGACATCTACTCGATCGAGGACCTGGCGCAGCTGATCCACGATCTGAAGAACGCGAACCCGCAGGCGCGGATTCACGTGAAACTGGTCGCGGAGCCCGGCGTCGGCACCGTCGCCGCTGGTGTGTCGAAGGCGCACGCGGACGTCGTGCTGATCTCCGGCCACGACGGCGGCACCGGCGCGTCCCCGCTGACCTCGCTCAAGCACGCGGGCGGTCCCTGGGAGCTCGGCCTCGCCGAGACCCAGCAGACGCTGCTGCTGAACGGTCTGCGCGACCGCATCGTGGTGCAGGTCGACGGTCAGATGAAGACCGGCCGCGACGTCGTGATCGCCGCGCTGCTCGGCGCGGAGGAGTACGGCTTCGCGACCGCGCCGCTGGTGGTCTCGGGCTGCATCATGATGCGCGTCTGCCACCTCGACACCTGCCCCGTCGGCGTCGCGACGCAGAACCCCGTGCTGCGCGAACGCTTCACCGGCAAGCCGGAATTCGTCGAGAACTTCTTCATGTTCATCGCCGAAGAGGTCCGTGAACTGCTGGCCTCGCTCGGCTTCCGCACGCTGGACGAGGCCATCGGCCGGGTCGACATGCTCGACACCTCCAAGGCCAAGCAGCACTGGAAGGCCAGCAAGCTGGACCTGTCGCCGATCCTGGACGACGTCGAGACGGCGTTCATGTCCCAGGACCGCCGCTGCACCAAGTCGCAGGACCACGGCCTGGACAAGGCGCTGGACCAGCAGCTGATCACGCAGAGCCGGGACGCGCTGGAGCGCGGCAAGCCGGTGAAGTTCGAGACCAAGATCACGAACGTGAACCGCACGGTCGGAACCATGCTCGGCCACGAGGTGACCAAGCTGTACGGCGGCACCGGCCTGCCCGACGACACCATCGACATCACGTTCACCGGTTCCGCGGGCAACAGCTTCGGCGCCTTCGTTCCCGCCGGCATCACGCTGCGCGTGCAGGGTGACGCGAACGACTATGTCGGCAAGGGTCTTTCGGGCGGTCACATCGTCGTGCGCCCGTCGCAGAACGCGCCCGCCGATTTCGTCGCGGACCAGAACATCATCGCGGGCAACGTGATCCTGTTCGGCGCGACCAGCGGCAAGGCGTTCATCAGCGGCGTGGTCGGCGAGCGGTTCGCCGTGCGCAACTCGGGCGCCACCGCGGTGGTCGAGGGTGTTGGCGACCACGGCTGCGAGTACATGACCGGCGGCCGGGTGGTCATCCTCGGCGAGACCGGGCGCAACTTCGGCGCCGGTATGTCCGGCGGTGTGGCGTTCGTCTACGACCCGGAAGGCACGTTCGCCGCGCGGGTCAACCCCGAACAGAGCGACGCGATCGAGCAGCTGTCCGGTGACGACTTCACCTGGCTGCACGACATCGTCGCCGAGCACCGTGACCAGACGGGTTCGGCTGTCGCCGATCGCATCCTGAGCGATTGGTCGCAGCAGGTGAACCACTTCGTCAAGGTCATGCCGCGCGAATACAAGAAGGTTTTGCTCGCCATCTCCGAAGCTGAGAAGAGCGGCAAGGACGTGGACGAGGCGATCATGGAGGCCGCACGTGGCTGACCCACAAGGATTTCTGAAGCACACCTCGCGGGAACTGCCCAAGCGGCGTCCGGTTCCGCTGCGCCTGATGGACTGGAAAGAGGTCTACGAGGAGAACTTCTCCAAGGACACCTTGAAGACCCAGGCCAGCCGGTGCATGGACTGCGGTATCCCGTTCTGTCACAACGGCTGTCCGCTCGGGAACCTGATTCCCGAGTGGAACGACCTGGTGTACAAGGGCCAGTGGCGGGAGGGCATCGATCGCCTGCACGCGACCAACAACTTCCCGGAGTTCACCGGTCGCCTGTGCCCGGCGCCGTGTGAGGCGTCCTGTGTCCTCGGCATCAACCAGGACCCGGTGACGATCAAGCAGGTCGAGGTCGAGCTCATCGAGAACGCCTTCGACGAGGGCTGGGTGACCCCGGTCTACCCGACCCGCATCACCGGCAAGAAGGTCGCCGTCGTCGGTTCCGGCCCGGCCGGTCTGGCCGCGGCCCAGCAGCTGACCCGCGCCGGTCACACCGTGACCGTGTTCGAGCGCGCCGACCGCATCGGCGGCCTGCTGCGCTACGGCATCCCGGAATTCAAGATGGAGAAGCGCTTCATCGACCGCCGTCTCGCGCAGATGGAGGCCGAGGGCACCATCTTCAAGACCGGCGTGAACGTGGGCGTGGACATCACCGCCGAGCAGCTGCGCGAGCAGTTCGACGCGGTCGTGCTGGCCGGTGGCGCCACCCTGGCCCGCGACCTGCCGATCCCGGGTCGTGAGCTGCAGGGCATCCACCAGGCGATGGAGTTCCTGCCATGGGCCAACCGGGTGCAGCTTGGCGACGACGTCACCGACGCCGACGGCCTGCCGCCGATCCACGCCAAGGGCAAGAAGGTCGTCATCATCGGTGGCGGCGACACCGGCGCGGACTGCCTCGGCACCTCGCACCGCCAGGGCGCGGAGTCCGTGCACCAGTTCGAGATCATGCCGCGTCCGCCGGAGGAGCGCGCCGCGTCCACCCCGTGGCCGACCTACCCGCTGATGTACCGGGTCTCCTCGGCGCACGAGGAGGGCGGCGAGCGGGTGTTCTCCGTGAACACCGAGCGTTTCGTCGGCAAGGACGGCAAGGTGACCGGTCTCGAGGCGCACGAGGTCAAGATGGTCAACGGCCGTTTCGAGAAGGTCGACGGCACCGACTTCACCCTTGAGGCGGATCTGGTGCTGCTGGCCATGGGCTTCGTCGGACCCGAGAAGCCGGGCCTGCTCACCGATCTCGGTGTCGGCTACGACCAGCGCGGCAACGTCCAGCGCGACAAGAACTGGGCCACCAACATCCCCGGCGTCTTCGTCGCCGGTGACATGGGCCGTGGTCAGTCGCTGATCGTGTGGGCCATCGCCGAGGGTCGCGCCGCGGCCGCCGCGGTCGACCAGTTCCTCGAGGGCGAGACCGCGCTGCCCGCGCCGGTGACGCCGACGATGGTCGCCCAGCGCTGATCGAAACCGGCTCTGGTCGAAACCAGCGCTGATCGGCCAGGCGTCGATCGAACAACGCAAACGCGGGGCGCCCGTGGACAACTCGTCCACGGGCGCCTTCGCACGTTTGCTCGCTGAAATCGGACATCGGCGTGGCCCGAATGGCATCTGCGGCGCGCGGGCCCTATTGTGATCTTCGGCGTGCGGCGGGCCGCGGGATCCGGGGGTCGTCGCGCACGTCGTAAACGGCGGGTAGCTCGAGTTAACCCTCCGTGCACTGGAACGACATTCGTGGAGTCCAGCATGTGAGCGGCAACTCGACGGGGACGCCCCACACAACCGGGGCCAGGGTGTGAACTGGAGCAGTATGCAGTTGAAGAAGCTTGTCGCGGCCCTCGGCGCGTCCGCGACGATTGCGTCCGGCTTGGTGATGGGCAGCAGTGGGACCGCCGCGGCGGACAACTGCCCCAGCCTCCACGTGGTGGCCATTCCCGGCACGTGGGAGACCGGCCACGACAAGACGCCGCAGCCAGGCATGCTGTCCGGCGTCACCCGCAACCTGCCGCGCTCGGTCGACGTCGACTACGTGACCTACGCCGCGACCGCCTTCCCTTGGGAGGGCGAGGTTTACGGCAACTCGAAGAAAGAAGCGGTCAGCGCCGCGCGCGGGTTGATCGGTGACATGGCCAGGCGTTGCGGTGCGACGGAGTTCGCGCTCGTCGGATACAGCCAGGGCGCCGACGCCGCCGGTGATCTCGCGGCCGAGATCGGCACCGGCCTCGGCGTGGTCCCGGCCCATCGCGTCGCGGGCGTCGGCCTGATCTCCGATCCGCGCCGCTCGCCGACCGACATCCAGGTCGGCCCCGTCGCGCAGGGCGCGGGCGCCGGTGGACCCCGGGTCGGCGGCTTCGGCTGGCTGAGCGATCGCACGCGCACCATCTGCGCCGTCGACGACCTGTACTGCGCGACCGCGACCGACGACTTCGTCACCCGGTTCGCGGGCTTCCTCGCCCAGAGCTCGGATGCCAACCCCGCCAACATCTGGCGGTACCAGCTCGAGGCGGGCGCGATCATCAACGATCTGATGGCGCACGGCGGCGTGCCCGTCTTGCAGTCGCAGCTCACCGAGACGGCGAACCAGCAGCGGGCCAAGGATTTGGAGCGCTTCTACCGTTCGCAGGCGCACACCGTGTACGGCAGCTACTCGGTCGGCGGCGGGCAGACCGCCATCTCCTGGATGCACAACTGGATCGCGGGCATGGCCTGATCGGTCCGTAAGCCACGACGAAGGCCACCGTTCCGCTGCGGGATGGTGGCCTTCGTCGTCGCCGGATCAACCACGGTCGCCGGACGTGGTCGGTGGCATCACTTCCTGGTAGGTGTGAGGACCCGTACCTGGTGAGGTGGAGTAGACGGAGTAGCCCGACCCGTGCGAATCCATGCCGTTGTGGCCCGGCCGACCTGGGAACCCGTGATTTCCCGAATTGTGCGGATAGCTGACGTCCGTGCGCTCCAGCGCTGGACTCTCCGTCGCCTGCTGAACCCGTGCGGCGTCGGCCTCGGGCGCTTGCGCACCGGCTGTCGCCGCCACCGCGGCCAGCGGAATGGTCATCATCGCGCCCGCAACGGCCGCCCGGAGGGCCCCTCGGCGCATGTTCGATGTGAAAAACATCGGAACTCCTTCTCTCAGAGCGCGAGTCGAGGTGACTCACGAACTCCCATCGAAGGCCTCGGTGCTATGACCCGAATAGGACGAGTCTGGTATTCGGCTGTGAGCCGAGGGGCGTTTCTTTGAATCTCCGGCCGTCGTTAACGGTGGAGCGCTCTCGCGCGATTCTGCGGGTGGTATTGGTGGGCAACGATTTTCACTCGATCCGTTGTTCTGGTTAACGGCGGCGGGCGACGCTGCGATTCGGCGGCCGTCGGCGGATAACAAAATCCCACTCGATCCGTCGCGGAAGTTGACGGCGGCGGGCCACGCCGCGATTCCGCCGCTGTCGGCGGCGCGGCAACCACCCGATTCGTAAACGGTGGCCTGATTCCCGGGGGCCGCGGCGAAGGCCCCCTTCCCCGCGCGGGAGGGGGCCTTCGCCGTTCGCCCGCGCTAGCTGCTGCCGAACGAGCCGGTCGGCGGAAGCGCCTCGCGGAACAAGACGCGCGGGCCGTGGCCGGGGAAGTCGTGCTCGGGACCGCGGAACTCGACCCGCGGTCCGCCGGGGCCGGGCCTGGCGGGGAACCCGTCGCCCGGATGCGGACGGCTGACATCGGCGCCCTCGAGCGCGATGCCCTCGGACACCTGCTGCACCTGGGCGGCCTCGGCGGGCGCTTCCGCGCTCGCGGTGGCGGCCACGGCGGCGAGCGGAATCGTCACCAGGGCGCCCGCCACGGCGACCCGGATCGCTCCTCGGCGCATGTTCGTCTTGGAAAGCACTCGGAATTCCCTTCTCTCGGAGCGTGAGTCGCGGTGACTCACGACTCCCATCGAAGGCGGCGGCGCTGTGACCGCGGTGCGACGAGTCTGGTAGTCGGCTGTGAACGGCGGGTTGTCCCTGTGAATCAGCGATCGATGTTGCGCGGCAACAGGTCCCACACGTGCCCGTTCTCGTTCACCGTGGCGGCGGTGCGGCGGCCGGTGCGGGAGAACAGGATTCGGGTGATCGAGCAGTAGTCGATCGGGAAGGTCAGCGGCCGAGGCAGGCCGAGCACTTCTTGGAGCAGCACGTTGATCACGCCGCCGTGCGCGAAGGCGAGCACGGTGTCGGCCGGGTCGGTGTTCGCGGCGATCTCCGTCGCGACCTCGCGCACCCGGTGTACGAACGCGGGGCCGTCGATCTGCTCGGGCAGATACCCGGCCTTGATCCGGTCGTAGGTGTCGCGGAACTCCAGCTTGGCGTCCTCGATCGGGATGTACGCGGGCAGGTCGCGGTCGTACTCGGCAAGGTCGTCCACGATCTCGACCGGCAGCCCCAGCTTGGCCGCCGTCGGCGCCGCGGTCTCCCGCGCCCGCCGCTGCGGACTGCTCAGCACCCGCGCGATCCGATGGTGGCTCAGCGCCCCCGGCACCCGCTCCGCCTGCTCCCGCCCCACCTCCGACAACTCCGGATCCGCGGGTCCGGCCGCATTCGACACCCGAACCGGCTGAGCATGACGAACGAGAATCAACTGCACCCACCCACTCTGCCCCACGAGTTCAGCCACCTCGCGCCGGGGTCTTCTCCCTGGCCGCCGCACGGTCTACTTGCATCGAGTCCATTGATTACACCGAGACGAAACCGGTGACATACTCGTAGCCATGACCGTCGAACCCTTCCCGCAGTGGCTGCGCCCGCCGCCCGGCGGGTTCGTCGCCGAGGACTTGGATCGCTTGCCCGACCTGCCACCGCACACCGAGTTGATCGACGGAAGTCTCGTCTTCGTGAGCCCGCAGGCGAAGTTTCACGTGCTGATGACGACGCTGCTGGATGCCGAGCTGAGGCGGTTCGTGCCGGAACATCTCCGAGTGCGGCGGGAGATGACGGTGACACTTGGGCGACATCAGCGTCCTGAACCCGACGTCGTCGTGGTTCTCGCTGATCGTGACGGTGGTCCCGACCTCACCGCATACCAGGCCGAGGACGTCGTCATGGCGGTCGAGGTCGTCTCCGCCGAGTCACGTTTCCGTGACCGCGAGCGCAAACCCCAGCTCTACGCCGGTGCCGGCATCACGCACTTCTGGCGCGTAGAGAACACGGACGGCCGTCCGGTGGTCTACGTATACGAACTCGATCCTGCGACGCGCGCATACGCGCTCACCGGGATTCATCACGAGCGTTTGAATCTCAGCGTGCCCTTCAAGATGGACATCGACCTGACCAAGATCGATCGGATCTGATTGCGGCTCCAGCAAGGGCCTCGGTGGCCTTGGCGGTCGCCTCCCGGCGTACTCGAAAGCCCGGGTCGGCTACGCGGCCCGGGCTTTTCGAGTGGCGGAGCCGGTCAGGGCTGGCCGTACGGGGGCTGGCCGTAGGGCGGCTGGCCCGGCTGGCCGTACGGGGGCTGGCCGGTCGGGGGCTGCTGGTCGTTCTTCTTGCGCTTCTTGAGCAGGAGGTAGATGCCCACCGCGATGGCGATGACGACGAGCAGGCAGCAGATGCCGCCGAAGAGCAGGCCCTTGTTGCTCTTCTTTTTCTTGGCCGAGTATTCCATCGCCGTTGTCCAGGTGTCCGGGCTCGCCCACACGGACGGATCCAGCAGGCTGGCATTGGTCAACAGGTCAACGTACATATGTCCCATCCCGATCATCGAAGGTGTCCGGCCTCCTCCTCCCGAGGCCGAATCTCAAAGGTTATCTTCCCGATTCGTTCGCCGTTAACCCTTCGCCACTGCGATCCCTCATCGTGAGACATTCGCGCCGACGGGATTTCGGCATCCTCAGCGCGGCTTGACCAACGGGAACGGCAGCGTCTCGCGGATGCTGCGACCGGTGATCAGCATGACGATCCGGTCGACGCCCATACCGAGTCCGCCGGTGGGCGGCATGGCGTGTTCGAGCGCCTGCAGGAAGTCCTCGTCCAGTTCCATCGCCTCCGGATCGCCGTTGGCTGCGAGCATGGACTGCTCGGTGAGCCTGCGCCGCTGTTCGATCGGATCGGTGAGTTCGCTGTAGGCCGTGCCGAGTTCGACGCCCCACGCCACCAGATCCCAGCGCTCGGTGACGCCGGGGATGCTGCGGTGCGCGCGGGTCAGCGGCGACACGGAAGTGGGGAAGTCGATGTAGAACGTCGGCTCCCGGGTCTGCGATTCCACCAGGTGCTCATACATTTCCAGCACGACCTGCCCCGCGTCCCAGCCGTGCTGGTACGGGATGGCGGCCGCGTCGCACAGCTCGCGCAGGTCCTCCACCGAGGTCTCCGGCGTGATGGTGGACCCGATGGCCTCCGACACCGCGCCGTGCACCGTCTTCACCGGCCAGTCGCCGGAGATGTCGACCGCCTCGAACGAGCCGTCGTCCGTTGGCCGCATCGCGACCATGGCGCCGTTGGCGGCCAGCGCGGCGTTCTGGATCAGGTGGCGGCAGGTGTGCATCATGCGCTCGTAGTCGCTGTGCGCCTCGTACGCCTCCAGGATGGTGAACTCGGGATTGTGGCTGAAGTCGACGCCCTCGTTGCGGAAGGTGCGGCCGAGCTCGAACACCTTCTCCATCCCGCCGACGCACAGCCGCTTCAGGTAGAGCTCGGGGGCGATCCGCAGGTAGAGGTCCAGGTCGTAGGCGTTGATGTGGGTGACGAACGGCGTCGCGTTGGCGCCGCCGTGCACCTGCTGCAGAATCGGCGTCTCGACTTCGAGATACCCCCACGAGTTCAGCGAGTCGCGTAGCGAGCGCACCACCGCGCTGCGCTTGGCCAGCACGTCGCGGGACTCCTGACTGATGGCCATGTCGACGTAGCGCTGGCGCACCTTGGCCTCGGGATCGGCCAGGCCCTTCCACTTGTCCGGCAGCGGGTGCAGGCATTTGCCGTTCATCCGCCAGTCGGCCGCGAGCAGCGAGAGTTCGCCGCGGCGGCTACGCCCGATCTGCCCGCTGACCTCGATCAGATCGCCGAGATCGAAGTACTCGCCGAACTCCGCGCTGCGCTCGGTGCCGACCCGGTCGCGGTCGATCACCAGCTGGATGTCGTCGGTCCAGTCGCGCAGGACCGCGAAGATCACCCCGCCGTAGTCGCGGATGCGCAGCAGCCTGCCGCACACCCGGACCGTTGTGCCGCGCGGCGAGCGCCGGGCCGCCGCAACGGTGTGCGTCGGGGGATAGGCGACGGGGTACGGGTCGATGCCCGCCGCGTTCAACCGGTCCAGTTTGTCCATCCGCACCCGCACCTGCTCGGGGCGGCGCGGGAGCTGTTCGGCGACATCGGTTTCCGGCGCTTCCGGCGCGCTTCCGTCGGCGTGCAGTCCGGTGACCGTGTCCGGCACCGCGCTGTGCAGACCGGTGTGCACGGCGGTCTCGGGGTCCTTGCCGATGCGCGGTAAGAATCCTTCGGCCAGGCCGCTCGCCATCGCGACTCTCGGCAACTGCCTGCGCTCCTCGAAGAGGAAGAACCGCGGCACCCAGTGCGGCTGATACTTCACATTGGACCGGTACAGCGCCTCCAGCTGCCACCATCTCGAGAAGAACAGCAGCACTCCGCGCCAGAGCCGAAGCACCGGGCCCGCGCCGATCCGTCCGCCCTCCTCGAACACCGAGCGGAACACCGCGAAGTTCAGCGACACCTTGGTGATGCCGTGCTGCTCCGAGGTCAGCGCCAGCTGCGAAATCATCAGCTCCATCACGCCGTTCGGGCTCTGCGGGTCGCGGCGCATCAGCTCCAGCGACGCGCCGGTGCGGCCCCACGGCACCAGCGACAGCATGCCGAGCACCCGGTCCTGCTGGTTCACCGCCTCGACGAGCAGGCAGTCGCCGTCCAGCGGATCGCCGAGCCGCCCGAGCGCCATGGAGAAGCCGCGCTCGGTCTCGGTGTCGCGCCAGGCGTCGGCGCGGGCGACGATCTGCGCGAACTCCTCGGCGGGGATGTCCGAATGGCGGCGGATGCGCACCGAGATGCCGTGTTTGCGCAGCCGATTCGCGGCCTGGCGGACCTGTTTGAGCTCCGGGCCCGCCAGCGAGAAGCTCCTGGTGTCGAGAACGGCTTCGTCGCCGAGACGCAGCGCGGAGAGCCCGGCCCTGCGGTAGGCGGTCGCTCCGAGTTCGCTGGCGCCCATGACGGCGGGCGCCCAGCCGAATTGGTCGGCCAGCCGCAGCCAGGCGTCGATCGCCTGCGGCCAGGCCTCTCTGAGGCCGATCGGGTCACCGCTGGCCAGGCAGACGCCCAGCTCCACCCGGTAGGTGACGGCGGCCTTTCCGCTCGGCGCGAAGACCACCGCTTTGTCGCGGCGGGTTGCGAAGTAGCCGAGCGAATCCTCCACGTCGGAGCGGTCGAGCAGACCGCGGATCGCGGACTCGTCCAGCCCGGTCATCGCGTTCTCGGCGCGCTGCGAACGCAGCAGGGTGATCACCGCCGCCAGCAACGCGAGCGCGCCGAACAGGCCGAGCAGGAAGTTGACGAACGGACGCGGATGACCGTCGAAGTGTTCGTTGTCCACCAGGATCGCCGCGGTCACCCGGTACACCGCCCAGCCGGGCCGCTGCCAGCCGGCGGGCAACGTGCCGGGGAACAGCTCGACCAGCGCCCAGCCGAGCAGACAGCCCACGGCCAGCCCGCCGAGCAGTACGCCGAGCGCCTTCCAGCCCGCGCCGCGGCGCACCCTGGTGTAGAACTCCCGCCACGAGGCGATCAGCACGCCGATCACGCCGAGCTGCACGATCATCGCGACGAGCGCGTCGATATTGCCTTCGGCGGCGAAGTCCAGTGCGTTGGTCACCGCGAAGAGCGCGAGATAGCCGACGAGCAACCACCAGGCGATTCGCTTGCGGCTGGCGATCGCGCCCGCAAGCAGGCCGACGATCAGCGCCCACATGAGGTTGGTGTCTGGCGCGTCGAAGTAGTAGTCGTCGATGTAGCGGCGCGGCACGTGGGTCAGGAAGCGCAGGGTGGGCGAGAGGCTCCACAGGAAGCACAGCACCGCGAAGACGCCCAGCACGGTGCCCGCGATGTGCGGGACCTGAGCGAACCGACCGTGCCCGCGGTGCGGGACCGGTGGTGTCGCTCTGTCCGCCGGTGGTTCTATCTCGGTGCGCGCACCGGCCTGCGTGGAAGTCACCGATCCAGTCTGTACGTTGGTGCGCCCGATGGCAGCGCCTTCGGCGCCGCGTGTTCGCGGCCCCGTTGCGGGAGGCGGTTTGGCGATCCGGGGTTTCTGGCGCGAGGATGTACGCCATGTCGGATCCAGTCGATGTGCCGATTGATGACGACGTCATTCGGCTCGGCCAGTTCCTCAAACTGGCGAACCTGATCGATTCCGGTGCGGAGGCCAAGACGGTGATCGCCGCGGGCCTGGTCCGGGTGAACGACGAGGTCGAACTACGCCGCGGACGTCAGTTGCACGTCGGCGACGTGGTCGCCCTCGCCGGTCACAAGGCGCGGGTCGCTCCGGACTAGCGAGCCGGTCAGGATTCGGCGCGCACCACGATGCCGTCGTGGTCGCTGTAGAGCATTTCGCCGGGCACGAAGGTGACGCCGCCGAACTCGACGGTCACGTCGCGCTCACCGCTGCCGGTCTGGGTGCTCTTGCGGGGGTTGGTGCCCAGCGCCTTGATGCCGATGTCGAGGGTGCGCAGGATCGCCGAGTCGCGCACCGCGCCGTTGACGATCACGCCCGCCCAGCCGTTGTCCACGCCGCGACCCGCGATGATGTCGCCGACCAGGGCGGTGTGCACGCTCGCGCCGCCGTCGACCACGAGCACCGCGCCGTTGCCCGGCTCGCTCAACGTCTGCTTGACCAGCAGGTTGTCCTGGAAGCAGCGGATGGTGGTGATGCGTCCGGAGAACACCTCGCGGCCGCCGAACTGGATGAACTGCGTGTCGCAGCTACGGATCTCGGGGCCGATCTCGTCGGCCAGATCGGCGGTGGCAATGTTCACTGATTCGGTCACGGGTGTCAGCTTAGGGGTGGCGGGCCGAGCGGTGGCCGCGGCCGGTTGCCCGATGTGAGCTCGGTCGCTACTCGCCGGAACTCCGCGGTGCGCAACAGCACGCGACGGGTTGTTTTCGGCGCCGACGCCGCTTGTTCGGTGCGGCGTCGGCTGCTGTCGGGCCGCTAGTGATGGCGGTACCGCAGTTCGTACCGCTCCCGATCGCGGTCGCTGATCCTGTTGTGGTCGAGCAGGTCCGGGCTCAAGCCGTGTTGGACGAGGCGGAAGCGACGCCACACGTAGCTCAGTGCCACCGTGAAAATGACCAGCGGGACGATCATCATCACGATCATGCCGATCTTGAGCGGCATCGGCCCTGGGAACAACAGCACCAGCGCGAAGAACGGGATGATCGGCACCAGGAACCGGACGAGGTACCGCTCCATTGCCCCATGCCCGGTGAGATCGTGGACGACCCACTCGTGCATCTCCTCCGGGAGCTCGCGGCCCAAATCGTAGGTGATCCGTTGCCCGAATGTGGGTTTCTTCATGCATACAGGCTATGCCTGTGCTATAAGTCACCGCCAGCTTCGCATGTCGACCAATACGCCCCCGGCCAGGCGTTTTCCGGATTTCAGGCGCGGCTGGCGTGGAATTCGGCGATGTGCTTCACGAGATTGTCGGTGGTGTGCTTGACCGCGATCTTCACGAACGGCTCGATGGTCTTGCCGAGCGCTTTGCCCGCGAGCCCGCCGGGCACGCGGTAATCGATGATCGCGTCGACGGTGCACAGCGCGTCGCCCTTGGCGTGGAACAGGAAGGTCGACACGATCTCGAAGCCCTTGATCGACTTGATGCCGATCGCGTAGTTCTCTTCCCACCGGATCACCTCGACGCGCGAGTGCAGCGAGGCGGGACCGAGCTTCATGTGCCCGTCGAACACGGCGCCGACGCCCTCGGTCTGCTCGCCGACCGGAGTGAAGGACTGGATGCCGTGCAGAAAGCTGGGCAGGTTCCGGTAATCGTTGACGTACTGGAACGCTGATTCGGCCGACGCGGCACAGTCTTCCACGATCTTCACTTCGGTCATGCGGGCAACTGTAACGGGTTTCCGCCAGCGGCAGCCGATCACGCCGTGACGGCAAGGGTCGCCGCCAAACCGAAGGCCACGGCCATGACGGTCACCTCGAGCACCGCCCGGCGCAGCGAACCCGCCGCGTCCATCCGGTGGTCGGCGGCCAACCGGACCCAGCCGCGCCGCCACCACCAGCCGAGCACGAGCAGACCGGCGAGCACCGCGGTCTTCGCCAGAAGGATGCGGCCGTATCCGGTGCTCAGCAGCGGTTCGAGGCCGCCGAGGCGGACGACGCCGTTCACCACGCCGGTCGCCGCGACCACTCCGATCAGCGGCAGCGCCAGCGCCGAATACCTGGGCAGCGTGGCCGCCCACTCGCCGCGCGTGCGGACCACCATCGCCAGCGCCACAAGCACGCCGAACCAGGCCGCCGCCGCCAGCGCGTGCACGGCGGCGAGGACCGAGCCGAACGGTTGCTGCGACATGTGCCCGGTGATCGGCCGCAGCGCAAGCGCCACCGCGGCGAAGACCAGCACCAGATCGGTGGAAGCCGTACCGGAACCGCGGAAGGCGAGCGCCGAATACCCGGCCACCGCGGCGGTCGCGATCAGGATGGCGATGCCGACCTGACCGCCGCTGATCTCGGTGAGGAAGGTGCCGAACCGGTCGGCGGACAGCCGCCGCACCGGAACTCCGACCACCTCGGCCGCTTCGAAGACGAGCACCGCGAACTCGGTCACGCACCACGCCCCGGCCAGCGCGGCGAGCATGCGCCACGGCGGCGCGAGCCGTTCGTGCAACCGGGGCAGCGCGGCGAGCCCGAGCACGGTCGCGCCGAGACCGTCCGCGAGTACCCGCACGGCGCCCTCGGCGGGCGCCGTTCCCGAGGTGAGCAGCCAGGCCAACCCGACGCCGAGCAGCCCGGCCGGGACGATCAGCAGCAGTGCCCCCGCGTCCCGGCCGCCGGTCGCCCCGCCGCTCACCGTCTTCTCACCGTCGCTGCCCGCCGCGGAAGCCGATCAGCGCGACGGCGAGACCGCCGCCGAACAGCACGACCGCGCCGAGCACGAAGATCCACACCGGGATGCCGTCGGAGCCGTCGTCCTCGGTGGTCCTGCCCTTGGCGTCCGCGCGCGGGCCCGGCGTGCCCTTGCCGGGCTGGCTGAGCGTGAACGTCCGCTTGCCGGTGACCGGATGACCGTCGGCGGAGGTCACCCGGTAGGCGATGATGTACTCGCCGACCGGGCCGAGGTCGCCCACCTCGACGCTCACCGTCTTGCCGTCGACGAGCGGGTCGCCCTTCGACCACAGGTTTCCGTCCGGTCCGGTGAGCGTCAGCGACGGGAAGTTCGGTTGCAACTCCTCGTTGAAGGTGACGCTGATCCGGCCGGGGCTCGTCTCCACCGTCGAACCGTCTTCCGGCACGCTGCCGACGGCCGCGGAATGCGCGGCCGCGACGCCCGCGGTGGCCAGCCCGAAGCCGAACAGCAGCAGCACGGCGGCGAGCGCGGCGCCGAGACGGCGAATCGTCTTGCCGGACGGTCGAATCGCGGTACTCATGAGCGCCTCCTGAGCAGGCTGCCGAGGCCGAGCGAGACACCGAGCAGGCCGAGGGCCAAGCCGATGCCTGCCAGCCAGCGGGCGGTGTCGTCGGTGTCGTCGTCCTGCTCCGCGGCGCCGTTGTCCACGCGGTGGCCGTCGGAGTGATCGTCGCCGCCCGCCGCGAGGGTCAGGGTGGGCGCGGGGTGCTCCGGCTCGGCGCCGTCGGGGCCGACGGGCTGGTTCCAGTCGACGACCTTGCCGTCGCTGTAGGTCTGCTTGGCCGGGAAGCTCACCGTGTCCGCGCTGGGCAGCGGGCCGAGCGAGACGACGAAACGCTGGAATTGGCCGGGGCCGACGCCGGGCGCGCCGGGGTCCGCGGTCCAGGTCACCGCGACGGCCTCGGATTTGTCGTTGCGTTCCACCCTGGCCGTCCAGCCCGGCATGGGTTCTGTTCGGGCGCTGCGCACGTTGGGCAGCGTCACGGTGAGCGCGGTGGTGGACGCGGTGTCCGATTCGGTCGGCACCCGGAAGGTGACGACGGAGTACTTGCCCTGCTGCGCGCCTGGCGCGTCGACGGTCACGTGCGCGGCGGCGACACCGCAGGAGAGCAGCACGAAACCGGCGGTCGCGACGGCGCCGCAGGCGCGCGAAAGTGAACTTCGCATGGGAGAGGCTTTCTGTCCGAAGGGGATTGGGGTGCGGATCAGGCGGGCGCCGGTGGCGCGCGCGGCCCGATGGGCCCATGCGAAGCGAAGCGATAGATCGTATTCGGCGGATCGGACCAGCGTTCGGCGGACGCGACGGCGACTTGCCCTGGTGCGCCGAGCGTGGCGCGGACCGCGCGAGAGACGACCGCGTAGAGACGTTCGGCGGCCAGGATCACGACCGCGCAGCCGAGCGTCGCGAGCACGTGCGCGCCGAGCATCCAGCCGGTCGGCAGGAAACCGGCCGGCGGGGCGTCACCGCGCGCGATGTGCGAATCGCGCTGTCCGTGCGCGTGTCCCAGCCCAGCAAGCACCGCGTGCCCGGCGAGTTGCCCGGCCGCGAGCGCGCCGAGCAGCCGCGCGATGCCACGCCCAGCATCACGTCCAGTGAGGTGTGGCAATCCGGTCGCCGCGCAGCCTGCCGCGACCGAAACTGTCAGCAGCAGGGCGAATTCCGGTGAATCCGGGTAGCCCCCGCCCGCGACGCCGTGCGCGGCGACGCTGAGCAAGCCGACCAGCGCGCCGACCGCGCCGCCGCGCGGCAGGCCGGTGCTCGGGCCGGGATGCATGACGGGGACGGCGTTCAGTTCACACCGAGGCGGGCGAGCACGTCGGCCTCGATGCCGGACAGCTCGTGCGAGATCGAGGTGTGCACCGCGCGCCTGCGGGAGGCGGGCATCTGCTCGGCGGTGCGGACTGCGGCGCCGAGGCTGTCGAGCCGGGCGCGGGTCGCGGTGACGAACTTCTGCGTCTCGCCGCCCTTGTCGTCGATCTTGCCGAGCGCCGCCTCGGTGTTGGCGATGCGGGCCTGCAGCTTCGCGCCGTGCCCGGTGTAGTCGCCGAGCTGGTCGACGCCGATGCCGAGCTGCTGGGCGCGCCGGGTGTCGAGCTGGCCGCGGACGAACGTCGCGCCGCGGTAGGCCAGCGGCGCGAGCACCGGGACGAGCACCCTTGCCACGCCGAGGTACTTGCGCACCTGACCGGGGCTGAAGACGTCACGCTCGGCCTTCGCGGCCATCTTCAGCGCGGCCTTCTCCTCGGCCTGGAGCGTGGCGATCTGCGCCTTGGCGACCTTGGCCTGGGTGCGGGCTTCGGCGCGCTTGGCCTTGCGATCGTTCTTGGCGAAGAGCTTGGCCTCCATCGCGGCCTTGTGCTTGAGGGCTTTGGCCTCGGCCCGGCGACTCGGACGCCGCTTGCGCTTCGTGAACAACCCCATCGGAAGGCCCTCCGTCAATGCTGTGTGCCAGGGCAGCGCACTCGGCGCGAGGCCGTCTGCCGTCTACCACGCGGTTTGCGCCCACCTTATCGGGTCGACGGCGGCGGCAGCGAGGGCACACCGTGTCCTGTCGGGGGTCTGGACCATACTGCATACGTGTATTCGGGCAGCGGTGACCGCGAGGGTCGCAAGGAGGACGGCTCGGCCGCGGACCGGTCGGGCGAGGTCATCCCTGCGCCGATCGAGACCGCTGCGAGCGAGACCGCGGCGGCCGGAGGCGCGCTCGACGACGCCGCCACCGAGAACGGGTCGCCCCGGAACGCGCTCGAGACCGCTGCGATCCAATCGACGCCCGTCGCGTTCATCGACGCGCGCGCGTTGATCGGGTGCAGGCACCGCCTGCACCTGGACGCCGCCCACCCGCAGCTGCTCACCGGCGTCGTGGAGGATCCCGGCGTGCGCCAGCGCCGCGAGGCCGCGACAGCGCACCGCAACCGGGTGCGCGACGCGCTCGTCGCCGCCGACCCGGACAACTGGGTGATCATCGACCCCTCGGCCCGCGCGTCGGATCGCGCCGCGGCCACCATGAGCGCGTGCGCCGCTGGGGCGCAACACATCTGGGGCGGGCTGCTGCCGCAGGAACCGGACACCGGAAGACGCGGCGGTTCGGAGATCCTGCTTCGCGACCGCGACCGCGGCGGCTACATCCCGATCATCGTGGTCAACCACAAAGTCACCGACCCGCGCAAACCGGAGCCGGCCGACTTCCACCCGACCACCTCGGACCTGTATCGCTGGGATCCGCGCCCCGATCCGTCCCGCAAGCTGCGCCAGCAGCCGCGCGATCAGCAGCGCCTCGCCCACCTCTACCGGATGTTGCAGCGCCACGGGCTGGCCAGCCCCGCGCTGGTCGGCGGCGTCATCGGCTACCACTTCGACCGCATCCTGGTGCACGACCTCGGCCCGCTGCTCGACGACTACGACCGCCGCTACGCCGACCGCATCGCGGTGGTGCGCGGCGAACTGCCCACGGTGCCGTCCAAGGTGCCCGAGTGCAGGCAATGCCCTTGGTGGACAAGGGGAGTCGATGGCCCGAGCTGCGAGGGCTGGCTCGCCGAGCACCGCGACGTCAGCCTGGTCGCGCCCGGCTCGCGAGCCGACGTCCTGCGCGGGCACGGCGTGGAGACGATCGATGACCTGGCCGCCTGGACCGGCGACGACCCGGAGGACTGGCAGCACGGCCCGTTCGACGAGGCCGTCGTCACCGCGCGCGCCTGGCTGGCCGGCGCGCCGCTGGTCCGCCGCTTCGACCGGGTGCACGTGCGCCGCGCCGACGTCGAGGTGGACGTCGACCTGGAGAGTTTCCAAGAGCACGGCGCGTATCTGTGGGGCACGCTGCTGGACGGGCGCTACCGGCCGTTCGTCACCTGGGACCCGCTGCCCACCGAGGACGAGGGCCGCTCCTTCGGCGAGTTCTGGACCTGGCTGATGACGGTCCGTGCCGAGGCCGCGACGGCCGGGAAAACCTTTGCCGCGTACTGCTATTCGCGCACCGCGGAGGACAAGTGGCTGTACGAGTCGGCGCGCAGGTTCGCGGGCAGGCCCGGTGTCCCGACGGTGGAGCAGGTGCGCGCGTTCGTCGACGGGCCGGAGTGGGTTGACATGTTCCAGGCCGTGACCGACCAGTTCATTTGCCCGAACGGCAAGGGGCTCAAGAAGATCGCGCCGGTGGCGGGCTTCGCCTGGCGCGATCCGGAGGCGGGCGGCGAGGCGTCGATGAGCTGGTACCGCCAGGCGGTCGGCTACGACGGTGCGCCGGACCTGACCCAGCGCACCCGGTTGCTCGAGTACAACGAGGACGACGTGCGCGCCACCCAGGTGCTGCGCGAATGGATGATGCCGCGGGTGCCGAATCCGCACTGCGCCGAGCTGGAGGTGCCCGCGCTCGCCGACTTCGGGCGCGCGCCGGAGTCGTCCGCCACGCCCTCCCTCGGTCGCGGCGCCTGATCGGCCGGGCCGAGGTCCCGCCGCGGGGTTGCGATCGACGCACCTCCTCCGGCCGCGACCACGCCCGCGGCGGTAACATCGCGACGTGACTCAGCACGTCGAACAACTCGAGTTCCAGGCAGAAACCCATCAGCTGCTCGAGCTGATGATCCATTCCGTCTACTCCAACAAGGACACGTTCCTTCGGGAGCTGATCTCGAACGCGTCCGACGCGCTGGACAAGCTGCGGCTGGCGTCTTTTCAGGACAAGGACCTGCACGTCGACACGTCCGACCTGCACATCGAGCTGGAGGTCGACAAGGACAACCGGGTCCTCACCGTCCGGGACAACGGCATCGGCATGTCCCGCGCCGAGGTCGTCGACTTGATCGGCACCCTGGCCAAGTCGGGCACCGCGGAGCTGCGCAGGCAGCTGAAGGACGCGAAGACCGACGCCGCGGCCGAGGAGCTGATCGGCCAGTTCGGCATCGGCTTCTACTCGACCTTCATGGTGGCCGACAAGGTCACCCTGACCACCCGTAAGGCGGGCGAGACCGAGGGCACCCGCTGGGAGGCCGGCGCGGGCAGCTCGACCTACACCATCGAGGCCGTCGACGACGCGCCTCAGGGCACGTCGGTCGCGCTGCAGCTGAAGCCCGCCGACGAGGAGGACCACCTCTTCGACTACACCCTGGAGTGGAAGCTCAGGGAGATCGTCAAGAAGTACTCCGACTTCATCGCTTGGCCGATCCGCATGCAGGTCGAGCGGACCGTCACCGAGGGCGAGGGCGAGGACAAGCAGGAGAAGACGATCCTCGAGGAGCAGACCCTCAACTCGCAGAAGGCGCTGTGGACGCGCCCGAAGAGCGAGGTCTCCGAAGAGGAGTACAAGGAGTTCTACAAGCACGTCAGCCACGCGTGGGACGACCCGCTGGAGATCGTTCCGCTCAAGGCGGAGGGCACGTTCGAATACCAGGCGCTGCTGTTCATTCCGTCGCACGCGCCGTTCGACCTGTTCACCCGCGAGCACAAGCGCGGCGTGCAGCTCTACGTCAAACGGGTGTTCATCATGGACAACTGCGAAGAGCTGATGCCGGAGTACCTGCGCTTCGTCAAGGGCGTGGTGGACGCGCAGGATCTCTCGCTCAACGTCTCCCGCGAGATCCTGCAGCAGGACCGGCAGATCCAGATGATCCGCAAGCGCCTGGTGAAGAAGGTGCTCTCGACGGTCAAGGACATGCAGGGCGCCGAGGACCAGGAGAAGTACCAGACCTTCTGGAAGGAGTTCGGCCGCGTCCTCAAGGAGGGCCTGCTGTCGGACTTCGACAACCGCGAGACCATCTTGCAGGTCTCCTCGTTCTCCTCGACGAACTCCGAGACCGAGCTGACCACGCTCGCGCAGTACGTCGAGCGGATGAAGGACGGCCAGGACGCGATCTACTACATGACGGGCGAGTCCCGTCAGCAGGTGGAGAGCTCCCCGCACATGGAGGCCTTCAAGGCCAAGGGCCTCGAGGTGCTGATCCTGACCGATCCGGTCGACGAGATGTGGGTCGGCTCGGTGCCGGAGTTCGACGGCAAGCGGTTCCAGTCCATCGCCAAGGGCGAGGTGGACCTGGAGACCGAGGAAGAGAAGAAGGAGTCCGAGGCGCTGCGCGAGCAGCAGGACAAGGACTTCGCCGAGCTGCTGACCTGGCTGGGCAAGACCCTGGAGGAGAGCGTCAAGGAGGTGCGCCTGACCAACCGGCTCACCACCTCGCCCGCCTGCCTGGTCGGTGATGTCTTCGACTTCACGCCGATGCTGGAGCGGATGTACCGTGCCTCGGGCCAGATCCTTCCGGAGACCAAGCGCATCCTCGAGCTCAACCCGACCCACCCGCTGGTCACCGGCCTGCGCGACGCGTACGACACGCGCAAGCAGGACGCCGACGAGGGCAAGGTCCCCGAGCTCACCGAGACGGCCGAACTGCTCTACGGCACCGCGGTGCTCGCCGAGGGCGGTGAACTCAAGGACCCGGCGCGCTTCGCGCACATCCTGACGGACCGCCTCACCCGCACCCTGTAAACCCTGAACCCGAAGGCCCCCTCCCCGGAGGGGGCCTTCGTCGTCTCCACCGCCTCCACAGTTGCTCCCACACAACGCGTATACGCCTCACATAGGCGGTGGCTATGTGAGGCGTGTGGAAAGTGTGTGGCGACCACCCGGATGCCGTGTTGCGCTCGCGCGAGAGCCCCTGGTTCGCTGATGAGGGTTTGCTGACAGGTGCTTGCGGGTTACCAAAACCTGCGGGCAGGAGCGCCAAACTTATTGCGCGCATAGCGATTTGGCTTACAGCGGGTTGGCGCCGCGGAGATTGCTGGGGTATGGTCGGCAGTAGCGAAGGGGAGTAGCCCCCAATCATGCAGTCGACATACTGACCCGCCGCCTCCCCGAGGCTCGGGTCCGGTTGTGTGAACCGGGTTTTCATCCGGTGGGCGAGACCTTCGGCCTGAACAACCATTCGTTGTCGGCCGGAGGCGTACCCAGATCTCCGGCAGGCAGGCCGGAGACCCGGGAGTACGTCACACGATGATCGCCACCATCCTGCTGAGTATCGGCATCGTCTTTCTCGCCGAACTCGGAGACAAGTCCCAGCTCATGGCGTTGACGTTCGCGCTGCGCTATCGCTGGTGGGTGGTGCTCGGCGGCATCGCGACCGCCACCGCGGGCGTGCACCTGATCTCGGTCGCGGTCGGCTACTTCCTCGGTGCGGCGCTGCCCACCCGCGCCATCTCCCTGGTCGCCGCCCTCACTTTCCTCGCGGTCGGCCTGTGGACGTTGCGCGAACACCTCGGCGGCTCCGACGAAGACGACGAGCCGCGACCGCCACGCTCCACCGCGGCGCCGTTCCTCGTCGTCCTCTCGGCCTTCCTGCTCGCCGAACTCGGCGACCGGACCATGTTCGCCACGGCCGCCCTCGCCACCGACAACAGCTGGTTCGGCGTGTGGCTCGGATCCACCGTCGGCATGGTCGCCGCCGACGCGCTCGCCATCGCGGTGGGCATCGCGGTGGGCAAGCATCTGCCGGAGCGGCTCATCGGCATCTGCTCGGGGCTGCTGTTCCTCTACTTCGGTAGCACCACGTTGCTCGGCGCTGCGGTCCCGTCGCTGGGCATGTGGGCGAGCGCGGGGATCGCGGCGGTCGTTCCCGTCGTGCTCGGCGCGGTGATCCTGATGCGGCGGGTTCGGGCGGCGTCGGTGGTCGAGGTCGAAGAAGTTGCCGCGGAGAGCGCTCGGCCCGGTCGGTGAGCTCTCCCGGTGGCTTCGCCGGGTCGGCCGGGAACCCGGCTCAGGCGCGGATCTCGTCGGCGACCATCGCCGACCCGTAGAGATCCCCGCTGCGCCGGACCATGTCGAGCAGCGGCGCGCACAGACCGCGCAGACCGTCCAGGTCGTCGGCCGCGATGCGGGCGGTGACCATCGCGCTGACCGCCGCCGCGAAGGTCTGGCAGGCGAAGCGCTGTTGTTCGGTGTGCGCGCGTAGCACCTCGGCGATCAGGGCGACGAAGGATTCCTGGAGCTGGGCGCGACGGGCCAGGGCGTCGTTGCCCACCGCGTAGACCTCGACGAGGTAGAGCCTGGCGTAGGCGGGGTCTTCGATCAGGCCCTCGAAGTACGCCTCGAGCAGACGCTCCATGCGATCGAGATCCGGTCCGCCCGTGACGTTCTCGTCCCCGGGGGCGGATGCCTCCGCGATGCGGGCGACCAACCGCTCCACGGCGCGCTCGTAGGCGGCCGCGAAACAGTCTTCCTTGGAACGGAATTGCTCGTAGAAGGTCTCACGAGAGACGCCCGCCACCTTCAGCACGGCCGCCACGGAGGTACCGACGTAGCCGGTGACCGCCATGGTCTCGGCCATCGCGTCCAGTATCCGGTCCCGCTGGGACGCGATCACCTGCTCCCGAGGTAAACCGTGCCTGCCCCTTGGGAGTTGGCGGGCGGTGCCTGCGGTGTCGGTCATGCGGTGGCTCCGGGTGTTCGGTGGGGCAGGTGTTCGGTGGGCGGTGCTGCGGCAGCACCGCGCCGATCAGGCGGGCCGCTCCATTCTGCGGGGTCGGGTGGGTTGGTCGGTGGTCAAGGGTGCGTCCTCGGCGCGGGCGATCTCCAGGGCCTCGGCGACTCCGCGGCGCAGCGTGGCGTCCACCAGGCGCTGGGCGAGCGGGCGGAACGGCAGCGCGACCGCCACCCACCAGGGCGAAACGACTTGGCGGCGACGGCGGGCGATGGCCCGTTCGGTGGCGTCTATGGCGGGGCCGAGCGGTGCGACGCCCGAGACGGTGGCGCGGCCGAGAATGGCGCGCGCCGCGGCCGTGCCGAAACCGCGGGTGGTCATGTCGGTGTCCAGCTCGGCGAAATAGGCGACGCCGACCTTGGCGCCGGTGTGCCTGATCTCGTTGCGCAACGTGTGGCCGAGCGCCTCGACGCCCGCCTTTGACGCGCTGTAGGCGCCTGCCAGCGGCAGGTTCACCACGCCGGCCAGCGACGAGACGATGAGCGCGTACCCCCGCGGATGGCAGATGTGCGGACCCGCAGCGCGCAGCGTGTAGTAGACGCCGAGCACGTTGACCGCGAGCGTCTCCTCCATCACCGAAGGATCGCCGCCGATCAGCGCGAGCTGCTTGGCCACGCCGGCGTTGGCGACCACCACGTCCAGCCCGCCGAGCTCGCTCACCAGTGTCTTCACCACCCGCTCCACCTGGGCGGGATCGCCGATGTCGCAGTATCGCCAAGGCGCGTCGCCGCATTCGCGGGCCACCTCGGCCAGCAGATCGGGCTCGAGTCCGAGCAGCGCGACCGAAGCGCCGTGCGCGTGCAGCTGCCTGGCGAGCGCGGCCCCTATGCCCCGCGCCGCTCCCGTGATCAGCACCTTCCTACCGGCGACCACCGGGCCGGCGAACAGCTTCATGCGGCGACGATACCACCGATGAACAGCAATGTTCGCAAATATGTTCGCTTCCCGAAGGTCGTGAGAGGGAGCCGTCCTACATCTCTCACGCCCCACCGATTATGGTGCAATTGACGAAGGGCCAACTGCCTGTCACGAACGAGAGGACCATCGTGGAGATTTCGGGTTCCGCCGCCATCATCACCGGAGGCGCATCCGGCCTCGGCGCCGCCACCGCCAAGCGTTTCGCCGAGCTGGGCGCCACCGTCTTCGGCCTGGACGTGCCGCAGTCCATCGAGCGCGCCGGTGACAACGTGCCCGCCGGGGTCACCCTGATTCCGGCCGACGTGACCAGCAACGACGAGGTCGCGGCCGCGGTCGCGCAGGTGGTCGAGTCGGGCGCGCCGCTGCGCATCGTGGTCAACTGCGCCGGTGTCGGCTGGGCCGGTCGCATCCTGTCCAAGAACGGCCCGCACGATCTGGAGCTGTTCCGCACCGTCATCACCGTGAACCTGCTCGGCACCTTCAACGTCATGCGCCTGGCCGCCGACGCCATCGCAAAGACCGACCCGGTCGACGAGTACGGCCAGCGCGGCGTCGTCATCAACACCGCCTCGGTCGCCGCGTTCGAGGGCCAGGTCGGTCAGATCGCGTACTCCGCCTCCAAGGGCGGCGTGCACGGCATGACCGTTCCCGCCGCGCGCGACCTTGCGCAGTTCGGCATCCGCGTGAACACCATCGCCCCCGGCATCATCGACACCCCGATGCTGGCCGGCGTCACCGAGGAGTACCGCAAGGGTCTCGAGGCGGGTGTGCCCTTCCCGTCGCGCCTCGGCCGCCCGGACGAGTACGCGCAGCTGTCGCAGTACATCGTCGAGCACGACTACCTGAACGGCGAGACCATCCGCATGGACGGCGCGCTGCGCATGGCGCCGCGGTAACACCCGCGCGCGAGGCCGCCTCCGATTCGTTTCGGGGGCGGCTTTTTTTCGTGCCCGGCTTCTTCGTACTCAGGGCAGCGGCTTGTGCCCGATGCCGAGGAACGCGGTGGTGGCCAGCGGGGTGTTCGGACGGTAGTTCTCGACGAGGTAGGCCCGCATGGCCTCGGAACGAGCGGCCCACTCGTCCTCGCCGATCGAGCGCCGCAGCACCGCCATCGGCGCACTGCCGCGCGACATCTGCTCCCAGAGCCGATCCGCGTCGGGGAAGGACACCGTCGTGGTGTGGCGCTGGATGGACACACCGGCGAACCCCGCGCCGCGCATCTCGGTGGCGAACACCTCCGGATTCTCCAGGCTCAGGAAGTTCGGCTGCGGCTCCTGGATGTTCGGGTCGCCCGCCGCCATCGCCCCGAACCGCATCCGCATCAGAGGGGATTCGGCGACCGGCGCCCAGCTCGATACCACCGCGATCCCGCCCGGCTTCAGCACGCGGAACAGCTCGGCGAATCCCTTGATCCGGTCGGGGAAGAACATCAGGCCGAACATCGAGAACCCCGCGTCGAACCGATCGTCCTCGAACGGGAGTTGCTGGCCGTCGCCGACCTGTAGATCGATATTGGTCAGACCGGCTTCGCGCGCGGCGTTGCCGAGACGTTCGAGCATGTGCTCGGCGAAATCCACGGCCTGCACGCGGCGCACCCGCGCGGCCGCGGGCAGGCTCAGCGTGCCGGGGCCCGCCGCGACGTCGATGATGTGCGCGTCGGCGGGCAGGTCGGCCAGTTCGAGGGCGCGGTCGGAGAAGGGCGCCATGATCGCGAGCGCGGATTCGGCGTAGCCGTCGGCGACCAGATCCCACGGTTCGGCGGCGGCGAGGGGATTTCCGGACATGTGTTCCACGATCCTTTCGACCGACACAGGCTAACTGGGTAGCCCCCTCGCAAACCATCAACTCGGCCGAATGTCACTGTGCGCGTAGACGTTCGCGCGGGCTTCAGGCGCGGGACGAGTGTCCGCATCCGCCGAGCGGCGAGTCGGAGCGGCTGTGCGGTCGGTAAACGACCAGCGGCGCGCGCTCCCGAGCCGAGCGGCTGATTCCGATCGCCGAGCAGCGGCGCACGCTCCCGAGCCGAGCGGCTGATTCCGGTCACCGAGCAGCGGAGCGTGTTCCACGACCCGAGCGGTTCAAGCCGCGAGCAGCATCGCGAGCACGGCGGTGTCCGGATCGCAGATCGGATCGAGGCCGACCCGGCTGACCAGCGAGGTGACCGTGCCGTCGGATTCCGCCTCGGCCCAGGCCGCGCGGTGTTCGAGGCCGAGGTGCGGCACGCCGGGCAGCAGCACGCAGCCGGAGGCCGCGCCCGCGCATTCCGGCAGCGACGGCCGGGTCTCCGAAGGCGGGTGCAGCATGAGCAGCGCGGGCGGCACGTGGTCGGCGAACCGGCCCGGCTCCAGCGCCTCGTCGCCGAGCACCGTGCCCTCGGCGAGCACCAGCCCGACCGTGCCCGGCTCCGGATCGTCCGGCAAATCCTCGCGGACGCCGAAGACGGTCGAGGTGGCGAGCAGGCCGGGCAGACTCGCCACCCGCACAGCGAGCACGAGCACCTGCGCCCATTCTTTGGTGGTGTCCGGCCAGCGACCGGAGATGACGAACCCGCGCAGCGATCCGCGCGAGTGGAACGGCGTGACGCCGATCGGCCCGTTGGTCCGCATCGTGCCTCCCGAGGTGAAACCGGGGGCGGCCTTGCCCGTCCTCGAACTGTTGGATTCAGAGGATGACTCACCGATCATCTGGCACACAAGTACCAATGAGTGCTAATCGGACGCTGGACAGCGAAAAGCCCGCCGGGCGATCCATCACCCGGCGGGCTTCCGACTGAGTGCGTCGGAATCAGCGCACGGTGTCTGCCCTCCCAGCCACCTCGAGGGCGAGTCTTACGAGCCCCCGTTCGCGGCCGTCTCGCTTCCGAGTGGTCGAAGCGCATGCGACGCAGTCGCGAGTCTCGACCGCTCGGAAGCGAGACATAAAGGACGCGAACACGCGCGCGCCAGCGCGCCGACAACTCAGCCGAAGATGAGGCCCTTGCCCTGGCTGACGGCGCGGGCGAAGCGCTCCTGCACGTCCTCCCAGTTGACGACGTTCCAGAACGCGGTCACGTAGTCGGCCTTGACGTTCTTGTACTGCAGGTAGAAGGCGTGCTCCCACATGTCGACCTGCAGCAGCGGGATGATGCCGAGCGGGACGTTGGCCTGCTGGTCGTAGAGCTGGAAGGTGAGCAGCTTCTGGCCGAGGGTGTCGTAGCCGAGCACCGCCCAGCCGGAGCCCTGCAGACCGTTGGCGGCCGCGGTGAACTGCGCGCGGAACTTGTCGAACGAACCGAACTGGTCGTCGATCGCGGCGGCCAGCTCGCCGACCGGCTTGTCGCCACCGTTCGGGGAAAGGTTCTTCCACCAGATGGAGTGGTTCACGTGGCCACCGAGGTGGAACGCGAGGTTCTTCTCGTAGAGGAAGATCGCGCCGTGATCGCCGGACTCACGAGCCGCCTCGAGCTTCTCGAGGGCGGTGTTCGCGCCCGCGACGTAGGCCGCGTGGTGCTTGGAATGATGCAGCTCGTTGATCTGCCCGGAGATGTGGGGCTCCAGGGCGCTGTAGTCGTAATCCAGATCTGGCAGCGTGTACTCAGCCACGATGTCCCTTTCTCAGTTGTCGGGCTGTTGCGCCCGGATCGAGCGCTTCCAACCATCATTCGTACACCCGCTCGGTTGCAACCGGGCCGTGTGCCCCCACATTCCATCGGAGATCGGATGATCATGCAGGGGTCGGACGGGGCATGAGCGGAAGGACAATTCGACCGCGAGCATTCGTGAGTAGCATCGAACCATGTCGTTCTTCGACGAACTGGTCGGACGGATCCGTCTCCCCGAGCCGGTGATGGTGGCGCCCGATCAGGCGCTCCCCGGCCGGGAGGAACCAATTCTGGTGCCGGATACCCACTTCGTGAACGGACATCCCCTCCGTCCGCCCTTCCCGGAGGGCATGGGGGTGGCGGTCGTCGGTATGGGCTGTTTCTGGGGCGCGGAGAAGGGTTTCTGGGAACTCGACGGCGTCTTCACGACCGCGGTCGGTTACGCGGGCGGGTTCACGCCGAACCCGACCTACGAAGAGGTGTGCAGCGGACGCACCGGCCACACCGAGGCGGTGCTCGTCGTCTTCGATCCGGCGGTGCTCGGGTATCCGAACGTGTTGCGGCACTTCTGGGAGGACCACGATCCGACCCAGGGCATGCGCCAGGGCAACGATCGCGGAACGCAGTATCGGTCGGCGATCTTCACGCTGGACGACGAACAGGCCGAGCTGGCTCGGAGTACCGCGGAGAGCTACGGAAAGCGGCTGGCGGAGGCGGGATACGGGTCGATCACCACCGAGATCGCGCCGCTCCCGACGCCTGGCGCGGGTGGGCCGGGGCCGAATCTGTCCGGGTTCTACTACGCCGAGGGGTATCACCAGCAGTATCTGGCGAAGAATCCGGGCGGATACTGCCCCGTGCACGCCACCGGGGTGAGTTGCCCGGTCGGTCTCGGAGCCTGAACGTCTTTACGCCAAGGAGCTTCGCGTCGGCCGCGCTCGGCGGTCTCGACGCTCCGGGTTCCGGCGGTGCGGCTCGGTGGTTGGGCGGCATTCCAGCTGCCTGAACGCGAACGCCGCGCGATCGGACGCGCGGCGTTCGCGGAAGTCTCTTTACAGCGGCGGAACGATGCCAGGCCGGATGGTGCGCGGATCGCCCGCGTCGTGCGCCTTCCACCAGCGCACGCCGCCCGCGATGAAATCGGCGGGTGCGATCTCCTTGCCCTTGGCGTCGTGCACCGTGAGCCTGTCGAACCACACCCGGACGTCGAGTTCGCGCGGGTCGATGCCCTCCTCCTGGGAGAACTCGAGCACGTGCGACGGGGTGTGGTCGTCGATCTTGGTGTCGAAGCTGAGCAGTTCGCGCCACAGCGACCACCCGCTGTCGTCGACGTCGATGAATTCCCAGCCGTGCAGGCGGCCGCCGCCGAAGCTGCGAATCGCCTCGTCGAGGCCGTCGAGATCCAACGGAAGGACTTCCGCCTCGATGTCGTCCCAGCGCTGGATGCGCAGCGAGGCCGCGACCCGGCTGACGCCGGTGAAGTTCAGGCGGACCTGGTGATCCTGCGGCGCTGTCTCGTCGGCGGGCACCGTCAACACGGTCAGATCGAGACGCAGCGTCGCCGCCTCGGTATCGACCTCGAGCCCGAGGCAGGTCGCCTCCGAGATCGCGGTGTTGAATCCGCTGGAGTCCAATCCGTCGAGTAGCCCCCTGCTCACGTTCATGCCCCCAGGCTACCCAGAGCACCAGCTGGAACCCGGTATTTCATTTTTTCGCTAGTGTTCTCGTTTTTTCTGGAACCGAATCGTTCGCCGTGCCGTCCAAGTAAGTGTCGGGACCCGCTCGGCCGCGGTTCCGAGGCGGCGGCGAACGACCGCTCCGGGATGGACAAGGAGGGGAGTCCCGGATCGGTCGTTCGCGACGCGCGCTTCACTGCGGATCTGCCGAACCGGGCCGCGTGGGTCCCGATCCCGTCTCGACGAGGGTGGAACGGATTCGCGTGACGTTTGCTTATAGCCGCGGCCTGTGAGTGTTCACGGTCGCGATAGGCGCCGCCTGTGGATCAGCTTGTGGATTATGTGGATAACTCCCATGCCGCGGCAGGCTCCGCCCCGAACCCGCCCGTGACCGCTACGCGGGCGACGGCACGCACGTGCGCCGATCATGGCAGGATCGAATCGTGACGAGCTCCGAGATCCCGGCGGTGGGGGTGGAAGACCTGCCCGGCGAATTCGACCACAGCGAGCGACCGGACCAGGTCCGGGCCATCCTGCTCGACGTGCGCGAGGACGACGAGTGGCAGCTCGGGCACGCCCCAGGCGCGATCCACATCCCGATGGTCGACGTGCCCGCCCGCACCGACGAGCTGGACCCCGACGCCGAGGTCTACGTGGTGTGCAGGCAGGGCGGCCGGTCGATCGAGGTGGCGAAATACCTGGCCTACATCGGTTTCGAGGCCGTGCAAGTCAGCGGTGGCATGGTGGCCTGGCAGAAGTCGGGTCGCCCGCTGGTCGGCGAGAGCGACCAACCGGCGAAGATCTACTGACGAAAGAGCGAGGTGCCCAGGCAATGAGCGTCAGGCCGGGAAGCGGCTGCCCGCGGGACCACGCAGGGCGAGCGAAGGACACGCTGTGAGTACCATGCTGCAGCCCTGTGCGCGCTGCGGCGCGCGGTGGGCCGTACACGGCACCCCGATGCACTGGTGCCCGCGCTGCCACGGCGTGCTGCTCTCGCCGGGGCCACTCGACGCTCCCGCCGAACGGCGCAACTACCGCTGGGTGGCGCGCCGCCCCGACCAGCGCAACGGCAGGCCCGTCGCGACGGCGGCCCGCAGGCCCGTCGCGCCGACTCCGCGCTATACGCAGATTCCGCGCTGGGGCCTACGTGACGAACCGGGCGCCGCGGCCGACGCGACCCCGCGCAGGCGCACCGCCGTGCTGGCTGGTCGGGTCACGCCGCTGTTGCTCGTCACCGCCGGGATGTTCGCGCTCGCCGCGGTCGGCGAGTTGGTGCGCTATGTCGTCCTGCTGGTCAACCGGACCCGTCTCATCGATCCGTGGGCGCTGCGTTTCTCGGATTGGCTGGTCACCGGGTCTTCGCTGCTCGCGCTGGCCTTCGCGCTCGCCAGCGGCGTCGCCCTGCTCGGCTGGCTCGTCGAGACCCGCCGCGCGGTGTTCGCGAAGGCGGGCCGCAGCGATCCCCGTTCCGCTCCCGCGCTCGTCCTCGGCTGCCTGATCCCGGTGGTGAATCTGGTCTGGCCCGGTGTGTTCCTCACCGAGATCGCCGCCGAACGCGGCGATCCCAGGGCCCTGCGCGCGATCCGGATCTGGTGGTGCGCTTGGGTTTTCGGCGGGCTGATGGCCGCGGCCGCGCTGCTCTGGCGGACCGCGGATTCGTTGCAGGTCAAGGCGGACGGCGTGCTGTTCACGGCGTGGACCGACGCGGTCGCGGCGGCGGTGGCGGTGCTGACGCTCTGGATGCTGCGGCTGCTGGACGGGCGCGACCTGTTCGGGCGGCTCCGGTTGGCGCGCCGCTGGGTGGTCGCCGTCGATCCGCCGGTGCCGGTCATCGAGCCGGTGCACCCCGCCCGCGCCGAGGCGCCGTCCCGGGATGCGGCCGACGCCGAGATCACCGAGGATCGGGATGCCGACAGCGGTGCCGTTCAGCACGAGGAGGTCATGGCCAAGTGAGCCAGAGCAGTCGCGCACCGTTCGTCGTCGCGCACCGCGGCGCTTCGGCGGCGCGTCCCGAGCACACGCTCGCCGCGTACGAACTCGCGCTCCAGGAGGGCGCGGACGGCGTGGAGTGCGACGTCCGGCTGACCAGGGACGGACATCTGGTCTGCGTGCACGACCGCACGGTCGACCGCACCTCGTCGGGCACCGGGCTGGTCAGCGAGATGACACTGGACGAATTGCGCTCGCTCGACTTCGGCGGCGACGGCCAGCCCGCCTCGGTGCTCACCCTCAGCGAACTCATCGAGCTGGTGCTCGACTGGCGCAGCAGACCGACCAAGCTGTTCATCGAGACCAAGCACCCGGTCCGCTACGGCGCGCTGGTGGAGAACAAGCTGCTCGCCGAGCTCCAGCGCTTCGGCATCGCCACGCCCGCCTCGGCGGATCACTCGCGCGCCGTCGTCATGTCGTTCGCCGCGACGGCTGTGTGGCGGATCCGCCGCGCCGCGCCGCTGCTGCCCACGGTGCTGCTCGGCGAGTCCTCGCGCTACCTCGGCGGCGGCGCCGCGACCACCGTCGGCGCCACGGCCGTCGGGCCGTCGGTGAAGACGTTGCGCGAGCACCCGGATCTGGTGGACAAGGCCGCCGCGGCGGGGCGCGCCACCTACTGCTGGACCGTGGACGATCCCGAGGACGTGCTGCTGTGCGCCGACCTCGGCGTGAGCTGGGTCGCGACCAATCACCCCGGCCGCACGAAGACTTTGCTCACCGCCGCGTAATCGGTTCTGTCCCACGCCGTGGCGCATTGCGGCGACGGTCACAGCACCCTGTAGTTTGAGCCCTCGTGGGTAAGAGCAAGCGCAACAGTCCGAAGCCCGGAGGGAACCGGGCGCAGCGTCTCGCCGAGCGCAAGGCGGCGCAGGAGCAGGCGGCCAACGCCGTCACCCGGCCGTTCGAAGGGTTGGCCGCGGAATGCGATCTGGTCGCACTGCGGGAATTCGTGCCGTCGGCGACCGCGACGCTGAAGCTGTCGCCCGAGGTGGCCGCCGAGCGTTCGGTCGTGCTCGCCACGGTGCTGCCCGGCGCGGTGGCCGCGCTGGTCCGCGCTGGCGACGAGCCGACCGGTTACGTCGGCACCCAGGTGCAGTTCCAGGGCGCCGACCCGGCCGCCGATATCGCCGCCGCGATCCTGTGGACCCAATCCGCCGAGCCCGGCGACTCGCTGACCTCCGTCGAGAGCGTCGCGAGCGGTCCGAGGCTGGCCGACGTCATCGATCCGGGCGCCGACCTGGAACTCACCGTGCACCAGGACTTCGACTGGTGGGTCCCGGAGGGCGTGACGCCCGATCCGCAGGTGGCCGCGACCATCGAGCAGGCCAAGCAGGCGATCATGCCGTCGGCGCGGCTGGAGCTCGGCGGCGACGCCGTCGGCGCGGCCTGGTGGGTCGACGCGGGTGAGAAGGCGCATGTGCGCTGGGTCCGCCCGGAGAACGAGGACGACCTGATGCTGGCGCTGGCCCGGCTGCACGCCTCGGGCGGGCTGCACATGGGCGAGGGTTCGCGCTTCGCGGGCTCGTTCCGCACGCACGGGCTGCTGGTGCCGGTGTTCGACCTGGATCCGGAGCGCCACCCCAGCGAATGGACCGAGCCCGCCGCCGAATTCGGCGTCCGCCTGCTCGGTGCGCTGGCTACGGACACGCCGCTGACCGCCGACGAGCGCCGCTCGCGCGATGGTCTGCGCTCGCGTCAGGTGACCCTGCGCTGACTCCGGAAATTTCCCGGAGCATTTTTGTGAAAAACCCTTCTTTCAGACCTGTCGCGGGATAAGTTCTCACCATCACCGTTACTGGTGATGGTGCGGATTACCGCACCGCACAGATGAGGAAAGTAGGGAACACCATGGAAGCCATTCTTGCGCTGCTCAAGACGCTGCTCAGCTCGTTGAGCGCCAGCTGAGGCAACCATCTCGGTCCGAACAAGCCCAGCTCGTCGCGAAGAGCTGGGCTTGTTCTGCCGAAAGCCCTTTTAGATGTGGCCGCCCGCTGTCGAGGGCGCGCCCGAGGCATCGGACGGAGAACTCATCTCCCGCGCGATGAAATTCTCCAGATCGAACATGTTCGAACCGGCGCGGTCGGCGACGTTGAGCAGCGTCGTCATACGGGCGACCTCCTCGACCTGTTCCTTGAGGAACCACTGCATGAACTGCTCGCCGAGGTAATCGCCCTCTTCGCGGGCCGTGCTCGCCAACCGGATGATCTGGTCGGTGACGGTCTTCTCCTGGTTGAGGGCCAGGGCGATCGGTTCCCGAACATCGTCGAAATGGGACTTCGCCGGGTCTATGCCGGAAAGCTCGACGCTGATATCCCGGTCGAGGAAGTACTGCACGATCATCATCGCGTGATTGCGCTCTTCCACGGCCTGCGCGTAGAACCGCTTTGCCAGAATCGGCAGATCCGCATTGTCGAACCACACCGCGATCGCGATGTATTGGTGTTCGGCATTGAATTCGTGCCGGATCTGGTCGTGGAGCAGGCTGTGGAACTTGCTTTTCGGGGATTCCGGATGGCTGGACATGTCGCCACATTATCGCTGGTCAGGGCGCCTGTCATCCAAGTGCACCCTTATTGAGGCTAGTATTGCCTAATTAAATGTTCACTGCGCCAGCCATTTTCGGGGCCGAAATGTCGGGCTTTGTGGAAGCGCGTACCTCGCGCGCTACGAACTGCTCGACGTCGAACAGGTTGCCCTCCCGGTCGAGCACCGTCAGCAGCGTCGTCATCCGGGCGACGTTGTCCAGCTGCGCTTTCAGGAACCACTGGGTGAATCGCTCGCCGAGGTAGTCGCCGGTCTCCCGCGCGGCCTTCGCGAGCGCGGTCACCCGCGGTGTACTCGCGCTCCGCCTCGAGCAGGAAAGCCATTGCGGCGCGCGGGGATTCGAAGTCCGAGCGGATCGAGTCGAGGCCTCCGACCCGGATCTCCAGATCCCGGTCGAGTAGATACTGCACCATGCGCAGCGCGTGCCCGCGGTGCTCCTCCGAACGGACATAGCAATGTCGGGCCAACTGCGGGAGCCGGTGCGCGTCGAAGTAGACCGCACCGGCCAGATACTGCTGCGCGACGGTGAATCCGTGCCGGATCTGATCGCGCAGCAGGGCCGGGAACGACAGGGCGCCATCGGTGTCGGACATACTCCGACGCTACCGCGTGAGCAGCTCCTCCGGGATGGATCTGTCGTCCGCGAGCGCCTCGAAGAACGCGCCCGCCTTCGTCTTGTCCCAGAGCAGCACGTTGCCGATGCCGGAGACGTCGTCGAAACCGCCGACCGGCACCGTGGTCGCGACCGTGTCGCCGCGCATCGCCCAGCCGAGGCGGCCGAGGTCCCAGATGTGATCGCCCTCGTCGACCTTCAGCGAGCGCGCCGTGTCACCCGCCAGCGGCCACAGTTTGAACGGGTTGGCCAGGGTCGCGCCGCTGGTCGCCTTCTGCAACAGCGCGGCCATGAAGAGGCGCTGGTTGTTCATCCGGTCGATATCGGCGAGCGCGGTCGCCCTCGACCGCACGAAGCCGAGCGAGTCGGGTCCGTTCAGCTTCTGGCAGCCCGCCTCCAGGTTGATCCCGGCGAGCGGGTCATCGATGGGCTTGGGCACGCAGACATCGATTCCGCCCAGCGTGTCGACGATGCCCGCGAAGCCGGCGAAGCCGATCTGGGCGTAGTGGTCGATGCGCAGGCCGGTCGCGACCTCGACGGTCTGCACGAGGAGCTGCGGCCCGCCGATCGCGAACGCGGCGTTGAGCTTGTCCTTGCCGTGGCCGGGGATGCCGACGTAGGAGTCGCGCGGCAGGCTGACCAGCGTGGTCGGGCCCGACTTCGGGATGTGCACCAGCATGATCGTGTCGGTGCGCTCCGGACCGACCTCGCCGCCGGTCGCCAGCTCCTGTTCCTGTTCGGGGGACAGCCCGCCGCGACCGTCGGAGCCCACAAGCAGCCAGTTGGTGCCGGGGGTGTTGCCGACGCGGTCGGTGTATTCGGCCAAGGCGTCGATGCGGGTCAGCTTGCCGTCCAGGTTGATCACCGCCGCGACCGAGCCGACGACCAAGAGCAGCAGAAACACCAGGAACCACCGGAAAGGACGCCGCTTGCGACGCGGGCGCGGGGCGCGATCGGCACGCGGTGGCGCGGCGGGAGGCGGCGGTGGTGGAGTGCCGCGGCGTCCACGCGGGCTGGGGGTGTGGGCGCGCGGGACGGGATCGTGGAACGGCTCCGGTTGCTGCGTCGGCGCGTACTCGGGTTCGGCTTTGCGCATTCGCGGGGGTGCTTCGTGCGACTCCTGGGGGACCTGTGAGTAGGCGAGTTGCTGCGGGTCGGCGCCGTCGCGGCGGAGGATCTTGGTGGTCCGTTCGATCCGGCCGTGCGGCGGGCGGTCGTGTCGGACCGTTGCGTCGCCGTGCGGCGGGAGTCCTTCACGGCCCGCGGCAGCGTGGCCCGCTGCGTGGCCGGGACCATCAGCTCGGCCTGACCGCGGAGCCGCGCCGTATCCCGCGGCCGCGTGGCCCGGGGCTGGGTGGCCCGCATCGCCAGAGCCCGGGGCGGCATGACCGCGTGGTCGGGCATTGCGGTCCTGCGCTGCCGGGTCGACGTCCCGGCCCCGACCGGGAGCGGCGGCGTCGCCCGAGCTGGGGACTTCACCTCGACCATGCGGCGGCGCACCGGCATGGCCCGATCGCTGCGTAGCGGCGTGGTCGGGCGGAGGTGCGGAGGTGCGGCCTGCGGGCTCGGCGGCAACGCCGTGCGGAAATCGCCCCGGTGGCGGCGCCGCAGGGTGGTCCGGTCGCGCGGGGGCGGCGTGTCCTTGTGGCGGTCGTGCGGAGTGGCGCTGTGGCGGGACGCCATCGCGGCCGCGCGGCGGATTGGACCGGCCGTGTTCAGGGGGCTGGACGGGCTCGCGGCCGTGCGGTGGATTCGCACGGCCGTGTTCAGGGGGCCGGACGTGCGGTGGGTTGGCTCCTCGACCGGAGTCCGGAGGTGGAACTGCGCCTCGGGGCGGGACGGCGCCGCCCGGTTGGGGTGGTCGCGGCACGCCGGGTCGGCCCTGCGGCGGCGGCACCCGGCGCGTCCGCGCATCGCGGGGGTCGTCGCCGTTCATCACACTGACTCTACTGATCGGGGGCGGCATGGGGTTTCTCCCATAATCACCCGGCCGGGTGATTCCGTTACGGCAGCCAGGAAACGTGTCCGCGCAGCGCCGTGTAGCCGACGTAGGCGACCGCGTCGATGGTCGCGTGCGCCAAGATCAGCGGCCACAGCCGGTTGGTGCGCTGCCAGTAGCGGCCGAAGATCAAACCCATCACGAGGTTTCCCAGACCGCCGCCGAGCCCCTGGTAGAGGTGATAGCTGCCGCGTAACAGCGCCGAGGCGACCAGCGCGGAATTCTCCGTCCAGCCCAGCCTGCGCAGCCGCGTGATGAGATACGCGACCACGAGGATCTCCTCGGCGAACGAATTCGCGCAGGCGGACAGGATCAGCACGGGCAGCCGCCACCAGTGCTCATCCAGCGAACTCGGCACGATCGTCACGCTGAACCCCATCGCGTGCGCGGCCAGATACAGCCCGAGACCGGGCAACCCGATGATCGCCGCCAATACCAGCCCGGGCAGCCCGTCCGATTTCGGACGGAACCGCGCGAGCCCGATCAATCGCGGCCCGATCCCGCTGCGCCACAACAGGTACAGACCAAGCGCCGCCCACCCGGCCAGCCGCAACACCCCGAGCAACTGGAACAGCAGATCGATCAGCGAGTGGTCGGAGCGCGAGGCGTTCAGCGCGACCGTCCGCCCACCGACGCCGCCCGGCCCGAGCGCGCTGTCCACCAGCGAGAGCGCCGCGCTGACCCCACTCACCCCGAAGGTCACGGTCAGCACGATCGCGATCTCGATCCGAATCCCGAGACGCTCCCGGTCGGTCAACTCGGATTCGCCGGGGGCATCCGACTCAGCACGCATGCGTCGAATCTAGCGACGGGTCCGCGTTCGAGGGTCGCGACAGCGATGTGGGGCGTGCGGTCACATGCGGCGGATGCCGTTGAGGAAGGGGCAACCCGCCAAGGTGCGGACGGCGCGGCTGAGGGATTCGACGTCGTTGGCCGGGGCGCTGAACGGGAGGCGGAAGTCGTGGTCGCCGTCGTGACCTTCGACGCGAAGGGTGACGCCGTAGCGGTCGATGGCGAGCGGGTGCACGGTGCCGGTCTGCAGGCGCGGCGGTAGATGCCGGGCGAGCTGGGCGATGACGTCGGCGTGGTCGGCGTCCATGTGCTGCAACCAGGCGGATTCCATCGTGCAGAACGGGTCCGGCTCGGCGAGCCGCAACTCCTCGACACAGACCGCTTCGGCGCCGGTGGAGTCGGCCATGACGGCGCTGTTGATCACCAGGCGCAGCAGCGTGGCGGTGTGACCGACGTCGAGCAGCGCTGGGTCCGGGTTGTCCTTGGCGACCTCGCCGGCCAGCACGCGCTGGGCCTGCGCGGGCACGGCGCGCACGGTCCCGCGCAACCACACCAGGGCGCGGACCGGCTCGCGCAGCGGCAGCGGCGCGTGATCGGTGAGTTCGAGCACCGCCGCCGCGCCGCCGGGCCCGGAGTTACCGATCAGCACCGCCGCGAGCGAGCCGTTCGGCACCGCGATCACCACATCCCCGCACTGGCGCAGGTGGTGCACCGACGTCGGGGTCGGGTCGATACCCGGCAGCGCGAGAACCGCCTGCTCCGCGTGGGCGCACGCGCTGCGCACCCGCTCGGCGGTGGTAGGCGCGACGGTCGGATTCGGCATGCGGACCTCCGTGGTGATGGCGGCGGCGTTGATTAGGTAAACCTAAGCTAAGTGAGCCGCCCTCGATCTGCAAGCGTTACCTTCCGGCTGATTCCAGAATCTGGGCCCGCTACGGTGATCTCGTGGGAGATGCGACACCGACGGCAGGCAACGGCGCGAACGAACCGGTGCTGGTCACGCTGTCCACCCCGGCCCGCCGCAGCCTGGTCGACGGGCTCGTTCGCCCCGTCGGCTCCGTTCCCGAGGCCCCGACTCTGGACGCCGACGCCCCCGACTCCGACATCGCCGACTTCCTCGCCGCCATCGCGCATTCCGACACCGGATTCGTCGCGCGCACGGATGACGGTGCGCGCGCGGTCGCCATCGTCGCCGCGACCGCTGCGGCATTGTGCGGGGACGACATTCGGGATGCGCTCGTTCGGCCGGACATCGCGTTCTTGACCGGTTTGAAACCGCCCGCGGTCGAGGCCGTTCGGGGGGTTCTGCTCGCCGTGGAAACCGCCGAGCCGGAGCCGGTTCGTCGCGCGCTGGGTGTGCTCGCTCCGTGAGCGGTCGTCGGTTTCGGTGCTTCGCCGCAGACCCGCCCCCCACGAACCGGTTTGCTGTGTCGTCACCGCTTGTAATGTCGTAGGGGTGCCGCGCATCGCGTATTTCGGACCGTCCGGAACCTTCACCGAGATGGCCCTCGCCAAGCTCGAGTCCTCGGCGGTCTTCGACAGACCCGTCGAGCGGGTCGCCGCGCCCAGTCAGGGCGCGGCGCTGGAGCTGATCCGGTCCGGCGATGTCGACGGCGCGGTCGTTCCGATCGAGAGCTCCGTGGAGGGGTCGATCTCGGCCACGCTGGATTCGCTGGCGATCGGGCCGCGGTTGCAGATCGTCGCTGAGACGGAGCTGGAGGTCAGCTTCACCATTCTGGCGCGGCCGGGCACCGAGCTGGCCGACGTGCGCACGCTCGCCGCGTACCCGGTGGCCGCCGCACAGGTGCGGATGTGGACCGCGCGGCGCTTGCCCGACGCGGAGATCTACACGTCGGCCTCGAATGCCGCCGCCGCCGAGGACGTCGCGGCCGGGCGCGCCGACGCCGCGGTCTCCACCGCGCTGGCGGGGGAGCGGCTCGGGCTGACCGCACTGGCTTCCGGGGTGGCCGATCACGAGCAGGCGATCACCCGCTTCGTGCTGGTCACCAGGCCGCGCGTGGCGCCGGCCCCGACCGGTGCCGACCGCACCTCGATCGTCTTGGAGCTGGCGAACGAGCCCGGCTCGCTGATGCGCGCGTTCGCCGAGTTCGCGACGCGCGGCATCGACCTGACCAGGATCGAATCCCGGCCCACCCGAACGGGAATGGGCACCTACCGGTTCTATCTCGACTGCGTCGGGCATATCGATGACACCGCGGTGGCCGAGGCGCTCAAGGCGCTGCACCGCACGGCTCGGATCCGCTTCCTCGGTTCCTGGCCCGCGACTTCGGCGACCGGGACGCCGCCGCCGTCCGACGAGGCGGCCGCGGAGTGGCTGACTCAGTTACGAAAGGGGGTGGCGGACTTATGAACGAGATCGCGGGCAAGCTGATCCTGGTCCGGCACGGCGAGACCGAAGGCAACGTCGCAAAGATTCTCGACACCAGGGTGCCCGGGCTGCCATTGACCGAACGCGGTGCGGCCCAAGCGAAGACGTTCGGTTCGAACCTGCTCGCGCCGCCGCGCGCGCTGCTCTCCTCGGTCGCCTTGCGCGCCAGGCAGACCGCGAGCTACATCGAAGCGGCGACGGGCGTGGCGGCCGACGTCCTCGACGACGTGCACGAGGTCCAGGTCGGCGAACTGGAAGGCCTGAACGACCCCGATGCGCACCGGACCTTCCAGCGCATCTACCGCGCCTGGCACGAGGGCGACCTGACCGAGCGGGTGCCCGGCGGCGAATCCGGCGAGGACGTCCTCGCGCGATTCCTCCCGGTCGTCGAGACCCTGCGCACGTCCTTCCTGCTGCCCGAGGCGGGCGGCGGCGACGTGCTGCTGGTCAACCACGGCGCGGCGATGCGACTGGTCGCGCGCACCCTCAGCGGCGTTGCGCCGCCGTTCACCACGAACAACCACCTCGACAACACCGAAACCATCGAGTTGGTCCCGCGCCCCGACGGCGGCTGGGACTGCATCCGCTGGGGCCGCTTCGTCCCGCCCTTCGGCTACGAGGTCTCACCGACCGCCGACGACCCGATGGGCTGAGCGGTACTCCGCCCTCGAATCGTCGCCGTTGCCATCCTCGTACCGCCGATCCTCGAGGATCGGCTCCGCACTACTTCGCCGCGGTCTGCGGGAAGTCCTCCCGCTCCGGCAGCGAATTCATCAGGTCCAGCAACGCCGTCCGCAGACGCGCCGTCGTCCCCGAGCTGATCGACGACCACTTCGTCCCGTCGTCGGCGACACTGGCCGTGATCAGGAACCGCCCGCCGCGCGTGTTGAAGATCGCGATGTGGTTGTCCGAGATGTCCCGGGTCCCGTCGCCGTACGCGACGCCGGAAATCTGCGCGTGCGAATGGATTTCGACAAGCGCCGAAGCCAGCGCCTGCGCGTCGCGGTTCGGGTTGCACACCTTCGCCAACCGGTTGGCCGTCGCCGCGGCGTCGCCGGTCTCGTTGAAGATCGGTGCGAGCAACTCGGTCTCGGCGTTCATGCTTTCCAGCTCGAGCGGCTCGGCCGGACCGAGCGCCGCGACGATCGGTCCAGGCAGATCCTCTTCCACCTCGTCGATGACATAGGACTCCGGCCCGCGGAGGGCGACGACCACCAGGTCGTCACCCTTCGCGAGACACAACCGGCTGACCTGCCCCTCGACGTTCCACCGCAGCGCGAGCACCCAGTGCGGCCGGTACAGCGTCCGCAACCGGTCCTCGAGTTCCCGGTGGACGATGCCGTCGATCAGGAAGTCCCGCTCGACGAGCGACTGGGCGGCCACGTCCATCGCGGCGTCGTGGTCGGTCTGGTTGTCGTAGCGACCCATCGCTTGCAGCACGACGGGAAGCTCGTCGATCTCCAGTTTCTCCAGGAGGAACTGCATTTCGTCGAGCGACAACGTGACGCCACCGAGCATCGACGGGCCGCGGCCCGCACCCAGAATCGTCACTTAGCCGTCCCGGCAGGGTCGGCGCCGATGACGCCGTCGGCGGAGAAACGACCGTCGGTGAAGTGATCGCCACGCAGGTAGTCCGCGCCCTTGTGCTCCGACTCGTCGTCCTCGGCGCCGCGCGCGTTGCCGAGCAGCGGGCTGCCCGCCGGGTTGGTGGCGGCCGGACGGACCGGCGCGGCATCGACCCTGGCGACGACCTCGGCCATCGGAGCGGCGGCGGGCGCGTTGGTCGGCAAACCAGAACCCCAGCCGTCCGGCAGCTTCAGCGAGCCGTTGTTCAGGTTGACGCTCGGTCCGAAGGTCGCCGAGCGGGTCGAGGTGGTGGTCGCCGCGGCGCCCGCCATGCCGCCCGCCATCAACGTCATCGGCGCGGCGGGCGCGACGCTCGGCGCGCCAGCGCTGGTGACCGCCGCGATCGCGTTGGCGCCGATGTTGCCGACGGTGCTCACGCCACCGGTGGCGACGGTGCCAGCGACGTTGGCCACCTGGGTCGCCGCGCTGGCGACGGCCGGGTTGTTCACCACCGAGACGGCGGTCGCGATGGCCGACTGCACCGGGTCACCCTGGAAGGTGGCCTCGGCAGAGCCGGGGTCGGCGGTGCCCGCGCCGTTGGCGATCGGCGGCGGGTTGTAGAACTCGCCGGGGGTGGTGACGGTCGCGGTGGTCGCCGCCTCGTAGGTCTCCATGACCAGCGCGGCGCGAATGTCCATCGCGTGCTTGGCGAGTTCGGCCGCCTCCCACGCGCCCGACACCGCGCCCGCGGGGTTCGCGGAGACGAAGACGGCGGTGTTGGTGGCGATGATCTCGGGCGGGCTCGGCATGGTCAGCGCGGCAACGGTGTAGGCGGTGGCGTTCGCCGCGGCCTTGGCTCCCATCGAGGCGGCCATGACGCCCTGCTGCTCCGCCCAGCCGGTGAATCCGACCAGCCGGGACAGCGCCGCGATGCCGTTGACACCCTGCATGCCGACGCCCAGCTCGGCCATCACGCGGGTGACGGTCGCGGTCGCGTCGACCCAGGCCGCGGTGAGCCCGCCCCACGCGGTGGCGGCGGCCGAGATCGGTACGGCGTGCGCGCCCGAATGCAGCAGCGCGGAATTCACTTCGGCCATGCGGGGCAGCCAGAACACCCCGGTGATACCTGCGGTCATGTTTGTTTCTCCCCTTGTGTTTCGATGTCCGCTATCAGGCGCCGATGGTGCCCGCGACGCCGCGCATCACGCCGGCCTTGACGACGTCCTCGGCGACGTGGGTGGCGAGCTGCATGCGCAGAACGGCTGCGGCATGGTGCAACTCGAGAATGCCCTGGGCGACGGAGCCGTCGTGCGTCGCGGCGGCCTTGTTGAAGTGGTGGGCGGCGAGCAGCGACACCTCGTCGGCGCCGGACGGGAGGACGTGCGTCGCCGGGGCGGTGACCGCCGCGGCGGCGGCCAGTCGTTCGGCCAGCAAGTCCAGCTCGGCAGCGGCGGCGAGGATGACCTCGGGCGAGATCGAAACGTGGCCAACCATTACTCGACTCCTTCTAGTGGCGGCTATGGGGCGGAACCACGAGAATTCCCCCTACGAGTGATAGGACGCGACAGCCACGCGATCGGTTCCATCGAATCCCCTACTTCTTTGCGATCTTGCCAGCCGCCCGCGCTCCCCTGCGCACCGTGTCCGTCCGGATGAACGCGGCTCGCACCGACGACTTGGTCAAGACTAGCCCCATCCCAGCTGATGCAACCGGTCTTCGTCAATGCCGAAATAGTGTGCGATCTCGTGGATCACAGTGATCGCGACCTCCTCGACGACCTCTTCGTCGTCGGCGCAGATCTCCAGAATCGCGTCGCGATAGATGGTGACCGTGTCGGGCAGCGAGCCGCCGTACTGACTGTCCCGCTCGGTCAACGCGATTCCGTGATAGAGCCCCAGCAGATGCGGGTCTTCCATATTGCGCGGCTCGATCAGCACGACCACATTGTCGATGGCGCGCGCGAGCTCGTCCGGGATCAAATCCAATGCGTCGGAGACCAGTTCCTCGAACCGGTCCTCGGACATGAAGACCGCCATGAATTCGCGCGCCCTACCTCGGCCGTGGTTGCGGCGGCAGCGGGGCGGCGCCGGGCAGCGGCGCGGGTGTGGAGCGACCCGAATTCGGCGGCGGCACAGGGGCTTGGCCGTTGATCAGGATCTCGCCCTTTGCCGAACCGGTGATGGGCGCGAAACCCTCGCGGTCGGTGCCCTTGCCGATCATGCAGTCCAGTTTGCGGCTGCCCGCGAGCCAGCTGCGCGCGTCGACGTAATCGAAGAACAGCGTCAGCGTCTTGTCGCGGATCGCCTCGGGGGAGCCGAGGTACTCGGTGGCCGCGTTGGCGCACTGCTCCTCGACGTACTTGTCCTGCTCTTCCTTGGCGGGCGGGCCGCCGGTGAAATGCGCGCCGAGATCGACGGTCGCGACGATCTCCACCGCGTGCGCCTGCGCGCAGTCCACCGGGTCGGTCGGCAGATTCTGGTTGATGCCGAGACAGGTGCCCGCCTGGAAGACCCGAGACTGGTCGTGTTCCACCGCGCTGCCCTGGGACGGCAGCGGCGTCCCGGTGCTGCCGGAGAACTGGAGACCGCAGCGCAGGGTGCGGTCGCCGTTCTTCCAGCCCTCCGGGCTCGGGTACATCAGCCCGACGACGTAGCGCCCGCGCGGGTCGAACTTCCCGTTCATGTACTGCTGCACCGCGGGCACGCAGTGCTCTTCCTTGAGCTCGGTGAGCCGTAGCGAGTCGGGGAACCGCGAGCCTGGGCCGAATTCGACGCCCGGGTACCTGCTCATGTCGATGTCGGCGGCGACCTCGAACAGATGCCTGCTGCCGCAGGACACCTTCACCAGGTCGCTGCGGTCGGGTTTGGTCCAGCTCAGGCAGTCGCCCTTGGCCGCGGTGCCGAACTCCTTGTCCAGCACGGTGTGCGCGGGCGCGCCGGGGTTGTGCGCTTCCAGGCCCGCCTCGTTCTCGAAGCCGGTCACGAACAGCGTGACCAAGGCCGCGGTGACGGCGCCCGCCGCGACGGCGAGCAGACCCCAGCGCAGCGTCGGCGCGGACAGGTGCAGCCCGCCGCCGTCGGCCAGCGCTTGGCGCGCGGACGCCAAGGATCGAGGGAACGAACCCGAGCGCGCCGAGGCACCAGCCGGCGACTTCTCGGGCTGCGGAGTCTGGGACACATCATCGGAGGACATCGCGGTCCATCATGGCAGCGTCTGCCCTCCGGTGCCACGACCTGGCCGAATCCGCGCGTCTAGCCGCGGAACGCGGAGAGGAACAATCCGGGCAGCCGCGCCGGATTCCGGTCCGTGTAGAACTCGGTGAGCTTGCGCCCGGTCGTGGCGGCGGTGCTGTTGTCGACGAACCACGGCGGTTTGGGCGAGAGCGCGAGTTCGCCGCCGAGCAGCGACCGCGGCGCGGGCCGGAACGGTCCGCGCACCACGGTGCGTTCGACGTCGTCGAGCAGGAAGGCGTTGTGCACCACGCCGATTCCGCTCTGCACGTCGTCGATGGTGTGCCCGGGGAAGGCGCCCCAGCTCGCGCGCGGTGACAGGAAGGCAAGGCCGGTCCAGGCGTTCACCGCGACGGTCCCGTAGCGCAGACGTTCCACCGCGCGCTCGAAGGCGATGCCGAGCCTGCCGATCGTCGCGGGATCGGCGAGCACGTTGGCGCCGAGCGTTCCGGTCAGCTGGTTGTTGGCGAAATCGACCGCACCCTGGAGGAATTCGCCGCCGCGCCCGGGCAGCTCGACAACGCCGAGCACCGGCGAGAAGTACTCGGTGCGCAGCAGGGGCGTTTCGGCCGACGGCAGACCGTCGATCAGCACCCGGCCCTGGCCGAGTCGCTCCGCCGTCGGATACGAGGCGAGCGCGTCGGCGACGCGGCTGTCGCTGCCCGGGTAGTAGGCCGTCCGCTGCGGCGCCAGCTCGAGCGCCGTGCGCAGTTCGTCGAGGAAGCGATCCTTCTGCGGCCAGTCCGCGCCGAGCACGACCGCCTGCGCCGCGACGCAGTTGTAGCCGCCGTTGTGCAGCCGCTGGGTCGCGATGTGCTGGGCCTGGTAGCTCAGGTCGGCGTCGGACCATTCGCCGGGGACGACGATGGTCGGGGAGACGCCGCCGAGCTCGCTGGTGATCGGCTTGTCCAGCAGCGGCGTGCCCGCGCGGCGGTTCGCCTCGGCCTCGGCCCCGCGTCCCCAGACGATCGCGTCGTGGGTGTTGGCGCTTCCCGTCATGTGCACGTGCGCGACATCGGGGTGGCGCACCAGATAGCCGCCCGCCTCCGCGCCGCCGACCAGGATGCGCAGCACGCCGAGCTCGATGAACGGCGCGAAGATCATCTCGAACACCGTGAACAGCGGATCGGTGATCGGGTTGAGCTTGAGCGCGACGACGCGGTTGTGCGCGTACAGCTCGTAGAGCGTGTCCAGCGGCGGGATCGAGGTGATGTTGCCCGCGCCGAGCACCGCGCCGATGCCACCCGTCCCTGCGGGGTCGAGCTGACCGAGTCCGGCCTGGCGGCGCGCCGTCGCGGCGTCCACCCCGGGTCGCAGCCAGACCTCGCCGCGGAAGCCGCTGAGCAGCAGCCGGTCGTAGACGTCCAGGGGCATGATCGGCACGGCGACTCGGTCGCCGGGCGCGGTGGTCAGCCGGACGCCCTCCAGCGGACTGCGCCCGGCCTCCAGTTTCGCCAGGGTGGCCGAGAGGGCGGCGGTGGCTTGCAAGAGCGTCAGCGGGCCGGACATCCACTCCTCGCCGACCAGCGGCGAGTCCGCGTCCAGGTCCTTGACGGTGCGCGCGGCCCGCACCCAGTCGCCGGCGAAGCGGCCGGTGCGTTTGTGGAGCTCGTCGAGCAGTTCCCTGCGCTTGCGCAGCGGGGTGGCCGCCCAGGTCTTCTCGCCCGCGGCCAGGTCGGCCAGGGCATTGTCGATGGTCGTCTCGTCGAAAGTCGTGCCCACAAGCCAACTATGCGCGCGCCGCGGCCCGAGCGGCCCGGAACTGGGCATATCGGCGCAAACAGGTCGGGGGAGCACCCTAATCGGAGTCCATCGGCGGTCAGAGCGGAAGACCGAGACATGCCGATCGGACCCGCTGGACCCGCAGACCGATATCGGGGTGAAGTGCCGAGGGCGCGCCGACTAGGCTGATAGCCCATGATCGACCTCCGACTCCTGCGGGAAGACCCCGACGTGGTGCGCGCCTCGCAGCGCGCCCGCGGCGAAGACCCCGCCCTCGTCGACGCCCTCTTGGAGGCGGACGCCGCGCGCCGCGCCGCGGTCGCCACCGCCGACAACTTGCGCGCCGAGCACAAGGCGATGGGCAAGCTGGTCGGCAAGGCGTCCAAGGAGGAGCGCCCCACGCTGCTTGCGCAGGCGCAGGAGATGTCGGTGAAGGTCAAGGAGGCCGAGGCGGCCCAGCACGCCGCCGACGCCGACCTGGACGCCGCGCACCGCGCGATCTCGAACGTCGTGCAGGACGGCGCGCCAGCGGGCGGCGAAGACGACTACATCGTCCTCGAAACCATCGGCACGCCGCGCGAATTCGATTTCGAGCCGAAGGACCACCTGGAGCTCGGTGAGTCGCTCGGCCTGATCGACATGGAGCGCGGCGCCAAGGTGTCGGGCGCCCGGTTCTACTTCCTCACCGGTTACGGCGCGCTGTTGCAGCTCGGTCTGCTCCAGCTGGCCGCGCAGAAGGCCGTCGCCAACGGCTTCAGCATGATGATCCCGCCGGTGCTGGTTCGCCCGGAGATCATGGCGGGCACCGGCTTCCTCGGCAAGCACTCGGCGGAGGTCTACCACCTGGCCGACGACGACCTGTACCTGGTCGGCACCTCGGAGGTGCCGCTGGCCGGCTACCACTCGGGCGAGATCCTCGATCTCAGCGGCGGCCCCAAGCGGTACGCGGGATGGTCGTCGTGCTTCCGCCGCGAGGCGGGCAGCTACGGCAAGGACACCCGCGGCATCATCCGGGTGCACCAGTTCGACAAGGTCGAGATGTTCGTCTACACCACGCCGGACCAGGCCGACGCCGAGCACCGGCGCCTGCTGGACTGGGAGCGCGAGATGCTCGCGGCCATCGAGGTGCCTTACCGCATCATCGATGTCGCGGCGGGCGACCTCGGCAGCTCGGCCGCGCGCAAGTTCGACTGCGAGGGCTGGGTGCCGAGCCAGCGGACCTACCGCGAGCTCACCTCGACCTCCAACTGCACCACCTTCCAGGCCCGTCGCCTCGCCGTGCGCTACCGCGACGAGAACGGAAAACCGCAGATCGCGGCCACTTTGAACGGAACGCTCGCGACAACGCGCTGGATCGTCGCGATGTTGGAGAACCACCAGCAGGCCGACGGTTCGGTGCGGGTGCCCGAGGCGTTGGTACCGTTCGTCGGCACCGAGGTGCTGCGCCCGGGGAGCTGACCACGGGCAATAGCCACTGGTTCGCCATGCCGGATTCCGGGGATGTGGCAACCAGTGAGATGCGTTGTGTCTAGGCTGTTCCCCGTGCGAGGAATCGGGGCGCGCGGCGATACCCGAACCCGGGTACGGGCGGCATCGGCGCTGGCGACGGCAATGGTCATGGCTCGAACCACCGGGGCGTTCTACGTCATGGGTGGTGTGCTTGGCCTGGTGATCACGGCCATCGCACCGGGCGATGAGGGTAATCGGCCACTGGTCGGTACGGCGGCGGCGATCGCGCTGGTGCTGGGTCTGACGCTGCTCGCGTGGGGTCCGCGCCTTCCGCATTCCATCCACCACGGCTACGTGGCGATCGCGACCGTGCTGGTGACGATCGCCGTGCATTCGTTCCCGAACACCGTCGGCGGGATCAGCCTCGCCTCGTTCTACGTCTTCGTCGCCTGCGACGCGGCCCTGTTCTTCCGGTGGTCGCAGGCGGCCGCGCACATCGCCTTCGCCATGGCCTTGTGCCTGTGGGTGCTGCCCGCGCGCGACCTGCCGTGGTGGTCCGGTCTGATCCCGGCGGGCGTGACGTTCGGCGTCGGCGTCGTCGTGGGCATCCTGACCAGGATGGCTTCGGAAGCCGATATCGACGTGCTCACCGGTCTGCTGAACCGCCGCGGTTTCGACCGCGCGCTGAACACCGCGATCGAGCAGGCCACCCGCAACGGGCAGAGTCTGTCGCTGGTGCTCGTCGACCTCGACCGTTTCCAGAAGATCAACGATCACCTCGGCCACCGCGCGGGCGACGCGGTCTTGCAGCGCGTGGCCGACACCTGGTCCAAGCTGCTGTCCGAGGAACAGCGGCTGGCCCGCTACGGCGGCGACGCCTTCGCGCTGCTGCTGCCGAACACCACCGAACAGGCCGCGATCCTGCTCACCGAGCAGTTGCGCGCCGCCGTCACCACCGGCTGCTCGGCGGGTGTCACGTCGTGGCAGCCCGGCGAGTCCGGCTCGCTGCTGGTGAGCCGGGCCGACGTCGGTCTGTACCGGGCGAAGCAGGCCGGTCGCAACCGGACCGTGCTGGAGTCCTCCAGGCAGCTGCCGCTCGCCGTCGAACTCCGCGAGGCCATCGACCGCGGCGCGCTGGACGTGCACTACCAGCCGATCGTCAGCCTGACCGAGGGCGGCGGCAAGGCGGTCGGCGTCGAGGCGCTGCTGCGCTGGTCGTCCAGCGCGCAGCCGGACGTGACCACCGAGGGGCTGATCCGGGTCGCGGAGGAATACGACCTCATCTCCGATCTGGACGAACTCGTGCTGCGCCGCGCCTGCGCCGACGCGGCCCGCTTGCAGGAGACCTTCGCGCAGCTGGATCTGACGCTCAACGTCAACGTCAGCGGGCTTGAACTGGCCGAAACGGGTTACGCCGACCGGGTTTCCGACATTCTCGCCAGCACCGGATGGCCCGCCGACCAACTGGTGCTCGAGGTGACCGAGAGCGAACTTGCCGCCGAATCCCAGACCGCCATCGCGAATCTGCACACCCTGCGGGACCGGGGCGTGCGCATCGCGATCGACGACTTCGGCACCGGCTACTCCTCGCTCAGCCGCCTCGCCACCCTGCCGAGCGACATCATCAAGGTGGACCAGTCCTTCGTAGCGGCCATTCGCTCGGATTCCCCGGCCCCGCCGCTGCTCGGCGTGATCGCCGCGCTCAGCAGCGCGCTCGACCTCCAGGTCATCGCCGAGGGCGTGGAGACCGAGTACCAGGCGGCGGTGCTGACCGAGCTCGGTTTCGCGCTCGCCCAGGGATACCACTACAGCGATTCGCATCCGGTCGCGGAGCTGATCAACGACCTGAACGAGGGGCAGGGGCGGGTCGGTTCCGGTTTCGCCGGTCGGGAGATCGGCGACGATCCGATGCCCGCGGCGAACGGCTGGCTTCCGCTGGGCTGAGTCGGCGAAAATCGCTTGACGCGGACGCGGCCCTGCGTCGAAGCTGAAGGACATGCGCTTGATCATCAACGGTTATTGAGCTTCTCGCGCACCCTCGACGCGACGGGGTCGTGATCACGGTGTCCGTGGTCTCACCGCGCGTGCGGTGCTGTTCAAGGGATCGCGCGACCTCATCCCGCTCTACGCGCTGTACGCGCTGCTGTTCGCCGAACACGGCCTGAACACCGCGCAGATCTCCTCGCTGCTCGCACTGTGGTCGATCACCGCGTTCGTCCTGGAGGTGCCATCGGGCGCCTGGGCCGACACGGTGTCCCGGCGCGGCTTGCTGATTCTCAGCGGCGTGCTGGTGCTGGGCGCGTTCACTTTGTGGACCGTCGCGCCGTCCTATCCGGGCTTCGCGATCGGCTTCGTGCTGTGGGGTGTGTCCAGCGCGCTGGAGTCGGGCACGTTCGAGGCGCTGATCTACGACGACCTGGTCGCCAGGGGTGAACCCGCCGTCTATCCGCGCATCATGGGTTACGCCCGCGCGGCGGCGGAAGGCGCGGTTGTCGTGGCGATCCTGGCCGCGACGCCGCTGTACGCGGTGGGCGGGTACGCGCTGGTCGGCTGGTCCAGCGTGGCGATCGCGGCGTGGCACGTGCTCGTCGCGGTGTCGCTGCCGAGCGCGCCCAAGGCGGCGTCGGTCGAGGACATCGACGAGGACGCGGCCGACGTGGGTGCCGCCGTGCCGGGCGTGGTCGCGGCGGTGCCGGGTCATCCCGTGGTGCCGGTCGACGGACGCGCGGCGGCCCGCGCCGGTGGTAGCCGCGGCGTCCTCGCCCGCTATCTCACGATGCTGCGCACCGGCGTCGGCGAGGCGGTCCGGGTGCGCCGGGTACGCAACGGCGTGCTGCTCGGTGCGCTGCTGTTCGGCATCACCGCCTACGACGAGTACTTCGCGCTGCTCGCCCAGTCCGCGGGCGCGCCGACCGTGGTGGTGCCGCTGTTGGTCGGGCTCACCGTGGTCGGTTCGCTCACCGGCTCGCTGCTCGCGGGCCGCACGGCGCGCTTGTCCGCACGCACCATCGCGCTGGCCGTCGGCGTGGGCGGCCTGCTGTTCATCGGCGGCTCCCTGATCTCGGGACTGGCCGCCGATCGTCCGGACGCCGTGTACCTGCTGACCGGCATCGGTTTCACCGCGATCGGCATCGGCTACGGCGTTGTGCTCAACGCGGAGGTGGTCGCCGAATCGCGGTTGCAGGACGCGATCGAGGGACCGGCTCGCGCGACCGTGACGTCGGTGTCCGGCCTGCTCTCGGAGGTGGTGTCGCTGGTGATCTTCGGGTTCGTCGCGCTGGCGACGATCCGGTTTTCGATGGCGACGACCTTGGCGCTGCTCGGCCTGGTCATGTTGGCGATCGCCGCGCTGACCCCCGCTTGGTTGCCGCGGCCGGTGGTGCGATCCGCGGCGGGACAGCGGTGATCGGCGCGTTCCTATGAACTGGGCGCTCGCGCGTTCCGCCCGCATGCTCCGGCGTTGCCGCCGTGGCAATGCTGCCGACCTGTGACGACTCTTCGCGAGTTCCGTCTCGCAGTCGGAGCGGGTAGTTCGCCCATATCTGGCAGAGCATATTGCCAGATATGTCGATTTGTGGGACGGTCTACTCAGAACGCGCTGCAAGCGGCGCGAACCTCGAAGTGATGGGTGCAATGCAATGGCGCATGACAACCGGAAGTTCCTGCCGACTCCGAAGCTGTTCACCGAGTTCCCCTTCAAGTACGCGGTGCCGGTGCTCGCCCCGGGCGATCTGCGCTGCACCGCGGCGCAGCGGGATTCCTTCCGCCGGTTCGCCCAGGTCGGCGATCCCCTCGCGGACGACGTGGTGGCGATGATCCAGCGGCTGCCGGTCGGCGAGGGGCGCCGGATGTTCGAGACCGCCCTGGTGCACGGCATCGCCGCGGTGCCCGACGCGCCGAAAGAGCTGCGCGCGTTCTTCGAGCAGGTGGAGGCCGAGCCGTACTGGCTGGACCGGACCAAGATCGAGCGCGGGGCGCGGGTCGTCGGCCGGACCAGCGTATGGGGTGGCATCGCGATGGGGATGTTCGCGCTGATGGGCGGGTATCTCGCGTCCCGCGCGGACAAGACTCTGGTCGGCACCGGCGATCTGGACGCGATGGCGCCACGCAGGCTCGCCGAGACCACCCAGTGGTGGCTCGACGTCACGACGCCCGGCTCGTTGGAACGCAACGGGGCCGGCTATCAGAGCGTGCTGCGGGTGCGGCTGATGCACGCGCTGGTGCGCTCGGGCATGAACCGCCGTCCGGACTGGGATTACGCGGCCTGGGATCAGCCGGTCAACCAGGTGCTCACCGTCGGAACCCTCGGCCTGTTCTCGATGGCGAACCTGGTCGGCGCGCAGGCGCTCGGTCTGCGGTTCTCCGCTCAGGAGAAGGACGCCGTCTTCCAGCTGTGGCGCTACATCGGCTTCCTGCTCGGCATCGACCCGCAGATCCTGCCGACCTGCGAGACCGACACCTGGCGTTCCTTCTGGATCCTGGCCGACACCGAGTTCATCCCCGACGAGGACTCCCAGCGCCTCGCCCAGGCGCTGATCCCCGCCGCGGGCGGACTGTTCGTCGGCGACCGCACCCCGGCGCAACGCGCGATCCGCCACCTGCTCACCCAGTACATGGTCGCCTACAGCCGAATCGTGCTCGGCCGCACCAACGCCGACTTCCTCGGCCTGCCCGACAGCCGCTTCTTCCAGTCCGCCGTGCTGGCCACGGCCGTGCTCAATGGCGCGCTGGAAGTCCCGCGTCGAGTCATCCCCGGCGCCACCCGGCTGCACGAGAACGTCGGCGCCCGCGTCCGCACCCGCCTCGTCCGCGGCTCGATCGCCCGCAACGGCGGCGACCGCACCTACGCAAGACACGACCGTTTCGCCACCGACCGCGAGGCACTGCGCGCCGGGTGAGCCCAGGGGTTCGCGCGGTGTGCCAGCGGCGGTACTCGACGGGCCGCAGGCGTTCGCGGTTGGGCGCGTTCGTTGCCTCGTAGGCGCGGGTGTCGCCGTTCTTGCGTTGGCGTCGGCATCGCATGTGGGCTGATGCGTCAGGCAACCGCGCGCAGTGGTCCGGAGGCGGCGATCGGGCGTTGCGCTGCTCGCGGTGTAACCCGCCCTCTGCCACCGCATGCCTCGGTCCTGTCAGCATTGCGACCAGGGGCGGTGCTGCGCGTGTCCCTGCTGGCACTTGGGCGCCGTAAGCGCGGGCGTCGGCGTGTGGGACTCCGCATACGGTGTGGCGGAGTGCACGACTCGCACGTATCGGTCGTGGGGCGGCCGGTGTCCGGGCGCAGGGGACTGTGGGGCGGGATCTTGCGTCGGCGTCGGGCATCGCGTGCGGGCTGGTGCGGCAGGCAGCCGCGCAGCGGTCCCGCGGCGGCTCGTCAGCCAGCGGGTACGGTGCGGAAATGAGCGGGCGGACGAGGCTGGGGTTGGGGTGCGGGTTCTGCATCGGGGCTGGGGTCGCGGTGCAGGCGCGGGTCAACGGGGCGCTCGGGGTCCGGCTGCACGATGGGATCGCCGCCGCCACGGTCAGTTTCGGTACCGGGTTGCTGCTGCTCGCCGTCGCGTTCCTGCTCAGTGCCCGGCTGCGCGCGGGGCTCGGTGACGTGCGGGCGGCGCTCGGCGATCGGACGTTGCGCTGGTGGCAGCTGCTGGGCGGGTTGTTCGGCGCGTTCTTCGTGGCGTGCCAGGGTCTGACCGTGGCGGCGATCGGCGTCACCGCGTTCACCGTCGCCGTCGTCGCCGGGCAGTTGGCGAGCAGTCTGGTCGTCGACCGGCTCGGTCTGGCGCCCAGCGGCGCGACCCCGGTCACCGCGCTGCGGGTCGGTGGCGCGGTGCTGGCCGTCGGCGCGGTCTTCGTCGCCGTCGCCGACCGCTCGGGTGCGACGCCGGGCGCCCTCGCCCTGCCCGAGTCGCTGCGCGCGGTCCCGTCCGCGCTGCTCATCGCGTTGCCCGCGCTGGCGGGCATCGGCTTGGCCTGGCAGCAGGCCGTGAACGGACGGGTCGGCGCGGTCGGCGGATCGTTCTCGGCCGCCCTGGTGAATTTCGCCGTCGGCCTGCTCGCCCTGTTGGTCATCGAGTCCGCCCTGCTGATCGGCATCAGCGGCCTCGGCGAATTCCCCACCGAACCGTGGCTCTACCTCGGCGGCGCGATCGGCGTCGCCTTCATCGCCCTCGCCGCCCTCACGGTCCGCTGGATCGGCGTACTCCTCCTCGGCCTCACCTCGGTCGCCGGCCAACTCGCCGCCGCCATCACCCTCGACCTCCTCGCCCCCACCGGCCCGCCCCTCTCACCCTGGTCGGTCCTCGGCTGCCTGCTCACCTTCGCGGCGGTCGCCCTCGCCGCGAGGCAGCGGCCGGGAGAACTGTCGGCCCCGGCGAAATCCAGGTCCACGGGCTGAAGGCTGTCGAACGTTCGTCGTCCGGTCGGCCCGCCGCCGTGACTGTGGTCGATCCTTGGCTGCCTGCTCACCTTGGCGGCGGTCGCCCTCGCCGCGAGGCAGCGGCCGGGAGAACTGTCGGCCCCGGCGAAATCCAGGTCCACGGGCTGAAGGCGGCCGAAAGTTCATCGGCCAGTCGGCCCGCCGCCGTGACCGTGGTCGATCCTCGGCTGCTTGCGGCGGTCGTCCTCGCCGCGAAGCAGCGGCCCAGAAAACTCCCGGCCTCGGTCGGCGGGCTGAAAGCTGCCGGTCGCAATCGCCCGCCCGGCGGCGACCCGATGGACCGAAGGTGACCGCCACCGGGTCCGAGGTGTCGAAGGTGACCTTCGATCGGCTCGCCAGGCCGTCCAGCCGAACCTGGGCGTCGTGACCGACTCTCCGCAACACCTCGAACACTCTTCCGGCGATTCCGTTTTCGAATAACCGCTGATGTGGGAGGGTGCGGCCCATGCTGATCGAATACGGGGTGTGGGTTACGCGGTTGGCGCTCGCCGTGGTGTTCGGGTTGTCGGCCTGGGGAAAACTGACCGATCGCGCCGGGACGCCGCAGGCGGTGGGCGACTTCGGCGTGCCGGTGCGGTGGGTGCCCGCCGTGGCGTGGGGGCTGCCGGTCGTCGAGGCGGTGCTCGCGGTGGGCGTCGTCCTGCCGTGGACGGCCGCCGCGGCGGCGATCGGCGTGCTGCTCCTGCTGACGGTGTTCACCGCGGTCATCGTCCGCCTGCTGCGGCTCGGGAAACGTCCGGCGTGCTCGTGCTTCGGCGCGGCCAGCGCGACGCCGATCGGTGGGCGCAGCATCGTGCGCAACGGCGTGCTGATGCTGCTCGCCGCGCTGGTGCTGTGGGGCGCGATCGCCTATCCGTCGGTGCCGGAACCGCTGCCCGCCGATGCCGCGATCGGCCTCGCGCTCGTCGCGGTGCTGTGCGCTGCGATCGCGTGGCTGGTCGGCCAAGTCGGAGCGCTGCGCCGTCGGCTGGACGAGCAGGCGCTGTCCACGTTGGGCGCCGAGGGCCTGCCGGTCGGCTCGGTCGCGCCGGAGTTCGAGTTGCTGGACGTCGCGGGCGAGCGCACGAACCTCGCGGACCTGCTCGCGGCAGGGCGGCCGGTGCTCCTGGTCTTCGTGCATCCCGGCTGCGAGCTGTGCGCCGCCCTCGCGCGCGAGCTGCCGCGCTGGCAGGCGCGCACCGCGCTGACCATCGTGGTCGTCGGGAACGGTGACGCCGCCGAGCAGGCCGCGTGGGGCGTCGAACAGGGTCTCGGCGACATCCCGTCGCTGGTCCAGCAGGGCAACGAGGCGGCGCTGCGATACCGCGTCCGCGGTACACCGTCGGCCGTGCTGATCGACGCCGACGGACGGGTCGCCGCGCCCGTCGCGCGCGGAGCTATCGCGACCCGCGAGCTGATTATCGCCAGGAAATCCGTCCGCGCTCAGCTTTCCTCTCGAAGCAACGGCCAGCGCGCCGCCGCCAACGGCCGGAGCTGACCCGCCCGGCAGGTTTCCCGCGAACGAAACCAACCGCAGGTCCAAATCGATTGTCGCGCACTGAATTTCGCGAACAACGGCCCTCGCCCATGGATAGGATCGGAGAGCATCGATGCAGAACCGCGCGCGACCCCCCATCCAATCAATCGGCAGGGAGATGTCATGGCGGACTTCGCATTCACCGATTACTCGGGCAAAGAATTCATCATCCGGCTGACCAACGAGCAGCGCATCGAGGAAGCGCGCCGGATCCTGTCCGGCCAGGAGACGATGTCGACCCACGTCATGGGCCGGATCAGGAAGACCCCGGCCGACTACAACCCGGGCTGGAACTTCCACCTGGACCCCGACACGATCACCTTCTTCACCGTGGCGATCGAGGTCTGCGACGCGAGCATCGTCTACGTCGACGACCACCTGGACGAGGCGTGCGGCGCCTTCCTACCCGGCTGCTTCTGGTGTCCGTGGTCGTCCAGGCTGACCCGAGAGATCCGCTGATCAGCGAAGTTGTTCGCAGCGGGCCCCGGTCGACGACCACCGGCCGGGGCCCGTCGAAAACCCGATTCAGAGCTTGCGCGACCGCAGCTCGTGCCCCTTGGACGTCTTGCACCGGCCCGACTCCAGATCCCACTGCCAGCCGTGCAGGTTGCAGGTGAGGGTGTTGCCCTCCACCACACCGAACTTCGACAGATCGGCCTTCAGGTGCGGGCAGCGCCGCTGCACTTCCCAGCCCGCGAGTTCGGTCGAGGCCGAGTCGTCGTGCGCCTCGGCGAACCAGCCGTCGGCGTAGGCGATGCGCTCGTCGGTGAGGCACTTGAAGAAGGTGTAGAGGAACTCGTTGTAGCCGCCGATGCGCCAGGCCTGGAACCGGGTGGACAGGAAGATGGTGTTCACCCAGTCGGGCTCGTTGTCGCGCAGCACCGTGCGCACCAGCTCCGGCGCGATGCGGAAGCCGTAGCGGTACTTGCCCTCACCCTCGATGGGTGCGCGCACGGCTCGCTTCGGGAAGTCGAGCACCACTGTCTCGTCGCCGATCACCAGGCCGACGGGGTAGCCGATGCCGTCGCAGATCAGATCGCTCTGCGCCATGATCGGCTCGAACAGCTTTCGCAGCGGCTCGAGCAGCGAACCGTCGCCGGTCGCCCACGACGCCTTCTCGGCCTCCAGCACGGGGGCGAGACGTTCGGCCATCCGCTCGATGTAGCCCGCCTTGTCGGCGTAGATCTCGGCGGGGTCGAACGGGTGGGTCAGCGACAGTTCCTTGCCGCGCACGTCGGCGACCGAGCCGGGGATCATCAGGATCCCGCCCTCGTTGCCGTGGATCTCCATCTGCTCCAGGAACACCATCTGGTCAGGGAAGATGTTGCCCTCGTCGCCGCGGTCGTCGTTGAGGTAGCGCAGCTCCGGATCGAGGAACACCGGCGGGCCCGCCGACGGCACCACCCAGGTCGCGCCGACCTGTTCGATGTAGCTGCGCGCCCGGTCCATGCCGCGCTGGCGCTTCTGCTTGCCGAAGTTCGACTTGGTGCGGGACGGGATGTCGTACACCATCGGGTACCAGATGGCGCCCGAGTACTGGAGCAGGTGGATGTCGACGTGGCCGAACGCGTCGTGCAGCACGTCCATGTCCACCGGGCGGGCGTCGTTCATGTTGAAGCAGACCGTCTCACCGTCGGAGACGACCAGACCCGAGTCGCCGATCGGTCCGTCGGCGGGCGCGCGCAACGCGATGATCATGATGTCCAGCTCGCCGCCGGGACCGGTCACCGTGTGCTTGACCGAGTCCTCGGTCTCCACGAACCTGTGAAAGCCCAGCTTCTCCAGCTCGCGGCGCAGGTCAGGCACGGGGTAGTCCGGCAGCAGCACGGTCGCGTCCTTGTTGACGTGCTCGGCCAGGTGCTTCGCGTCGAAGTGGTCGCGGTGCAGATGCGAGACATAGAGGAAGTCGCAATTGCCCAGCTCGGCCCAGTCGAGCTGGGTGTTGTCGGGAAACGGGACCCACGAAGCGAAGTACGCGGGGTTGACCCAGGGATCGCAAAGGATCGATCCCGCCGCGGTTCGAATGTGGAATCCGGCGTGTCCGACGCTGGTGATCTGCACTAGCTGTTCCTCCTACGCCTGCTGGGCGTTGCCAGCCACCCAGGTTAATAGCTGCATTCCCATGACGACGCTCACGGTGCCCGCTACGGCGAGACGTCGCCGATGCAGTAGCCCTCGTCACCCTCGGCCAGCGTGAACGTGCGCGTCTTGGTGACGCCGGAGGAGTTGGTGACCGGCACCTCCACGGTGAGGTAGCCGGAGCCGATGCGATCCGAGAAGATCTGCTGACCTGCGAAGTCGGTCACGCCGGTCAACTTGCCCGGGTTGTTCGCCAGCGGCGGCGCAGTGGGGCTTCCGGTGCCGCTCGGATCCCATTCGGCGGGGGTGGCCTTGCAGATCAGCGGGTAGTCGCCTTCCTTGTCGGCCGGGTCGAGCGGTTCGCCGACGAAGCGAGCCAGGTAGCGGCGCACCGTGTGGCGGGCGTCTGCGTCGTTGGGGCCGATCTCGGCGCCCGCCGGGAACACACGCGGGCAGGCGTAGCCGGTTTCGATCGCGCCGCGCTCGACGGTGACGGTGGCGGACCGGCCCTTCCACGTGACGGTCTTCGCCGTGGCGGTGCCGGGCTGGGCGATGGTGGCGAGGATGGTCTGCTTGTCCTCGTACATGTCGGCCACGTTGCCCGGCGCCATGGTCCAGCACTTCTCCTGGAGTTCGGCGATGGTGCCGGACTCCAGGTCGGCGGCCCAGCGCCGCAGCGCGGTCGCCGCCTCCGGCACGCCGGCCACCGCGCCGACCTCGGGGGCGTCGGCGGGCGGCGGGGGGAGGGTGCTGGTCGCCGCGGTGCTGGGTGCGGCGGACGGGACGGCGGCGGGTGGGGTCGTCAGCGCTTTCGCGGGCGCGGGATCGTCGCCGGGGATGCCCGAGACGGAATCGCACGCGCTCAACAGAAGTGCGCCGCCGAGTGCGAGCGCGGCGAGGGATCGCGCGGTACTGGAGCGTCTGCCCGGGTCGGATGTTGTCGGGGAACTCTCGCTCGATGCTGTGTTCCTGATGGTCCGGTCGCCGCACGGCAGCGGTCGGGCGCGTTCCACTTCGACGATCCTCTTTCTAGGCGCGATCGGTGCGGATCCCGGATCCGGCGGGCGTCGCGGCTGCCGGATGGGAAAGTCTGCGACTACGCTAGCGGAATTGTGGAACCCGTCTACCGGACGATCATCGGGCTGGCCCGGACCGTCTTCTTCGTGCAAGGTCTGAAGTTCACCGTCAAGGGCGCTGAACACATTCCGCCGACCGGTGGTGCCGTCATCGCGGTCAACCACACCGGCTACCTGGACTTCACCTACGCCGGTCTGCCGGTGCGCAAACCCAAGCGCTACGTCCGGTTCATGGCGAAGAAGGAAGTCTTCGACAACAACATCTCCGGCCCGATCATGCGGGCGCTCAAGCACATTCCGGTCGACCGGGCGGCGGGCGCCGACTCCTACAAGGCAGCGGTGGACTACCTGCGGCGCGGGGAACTGGTCGGCGTCTACCCCGAGGCGACCATCAGCCGCAGCTTCGAGATCAAGGAGTTCAAGTCGGGCGCGGCGCGAATGGCCATCGAGGCGGGCGTGCCGATCGTTCCGATCGTCATCTGGGGCGCGCAGCGCGTCTGGACCAAGGGTTTCCCGAAACGCTTGGGCCGCACCAACACTCCCATCTCCATCATGGTTGGCGAGCCCATCCAGCCCTACGAGCCCGCCGCCGACCTCACCGCCGAGCTCCGCGCCACCATGCGGCGGATGCTGCTCGAGGTGCAGGACGGCTACGAGCACGAGCCAGGCGCCTACTGGGTGCCCGCGCGCCTCGGCGGCAGCGCGCCGACCCTGGAGCAGGCCGACGCCATGGACGCCGCCGAAGCGGCGGAGAAGGCGGCCCGCCGCGCGAGTCGCGCCGACTGACCCGCGCACGTCAGGCCGTCACCTGGCACGGGGTGGCGGCCGGGAGGTAGCCGCGCGATGCGTTCCGCCGCGCACCGGCGACCTCGATCACCACCTCACGCCTTCGACCCAACCCGGGTGAGGACGGCCGATTTTGAATCACCCGCACCCGGCGACTAGAGTTGCACCTCGCACGGCAACGCACCCTCGGGTCGCCACGCGGTGCACGCGGATGTAGCGCAGCTGGTAGCGCATCACCTTGCCAAGGTGAGGGTCGCGGGTTCGAATCCCGTCATCCGCTCTTCCACTCCTTTCGGTCGTACATATTCGACATCAATCCATCGCAGGGGCGTCCGGTGTGTGCCGCGCCACGCGCCCAAGATCGGCTACGATCACTCCTGCCTCTCGGTCCAGCAAACGGCCGCTGAGTATGTCGGCGTGCCCCGAGGGGTAGCGCCATGTTCGTCGTGATCGGAGGCCGTGGTGTCGTTGCGCACCCACGATGCTGATGTCGCTGTCGATTCGGGGTGGTTGGACCGGGAATCGACGATGCTGCTGGTCGAGGACGACCCCGGCGATGCCCTGCTCGTCGAGGAACTCGTCGCCGACGCGGCGCAAGGTCTGCGCCTGGAGTGGGTTCGGACGCTGGCCGAAGCGGGTGAGCGGCTGCGCGTTTCGGTCCCCGATTGCGTACTGCTCGATCTGCACCTCCCCGACGCCCAGGGCCTGGAGGCGCTTGCCAGGATCCGCGCGTACAACGATCAGGTCGCCGTCGTGGTGATGACGGGCCTCGATCAGGAGCGCACCGGCTTGGACGCGGTCGCCTCCGGCGCGCAGGACTACCTGGTGAAGGGTCGCGTCGAACCCGAATTGTTCGTTCGCGCCGTGCGTTACGCGATCCAGCGCAAGCACGCCGAACGCACGAGCGCGGCTCTGCAGGCCAGCCAGATGCGGGCCCAGGAGAACGCCCGACTGGAGCGCGGCCTGCTGCCGACACCACTGCTCGGTCCGGACCGGACCGTCGAGGTGGTCTCGCGCTATCGCCCCGGTCGCGCCCATTCGCTGCTCGGCGGCGACTTCTACGACGTGGTCCAGGGCGAGGACGGCACGGTGCACGCCGTCATCGGCGACGTTTCCGGGCACGGTCCCGACGCCGCCGCCACCGGCGTCGCGTTGCGATTGGCTTGGCGCACATTGGTTCTCAGCGGCGTCACCGGTCTGCGGCAGTTGCGACTGCTGGAGCAGGTACTGCTCGCCGAGCGCACCGACCGGCAGACCTTCGCGACCGCGACCAGCCTCGTCCTCGATCCGCGGACCCGCCGAGTGCACGTCTGGCGCGCCGGGCACCCAGGCATGCTGCGCCAGCGCGGCGAGGAGTTGCATTGGCTCGAGGTGCCCGGCGGACCCGCGCTCGGCTTTCTGCCAGGGCGCGCCCAATGGTCGAGTCACGAGGTCGAACTGCCGGACGACGCCGGCTTGCTGCTGTTCACCGACGGCCTCTTCGAGGGCCGCGTCGGCGCTGGTGCGCAGCGACTCGGTGAACAGGGCCTGCTCGAATTGGCGGGCACGGTGCCCGCCGAACGGACCGAACCGTTCGTCGACGAGCTGATCCGCCGGGTCGAGGAATTGGCGGGCGCCGCAGGCGGTTTGGACGACGACGTGGCGATCTTGTATCTGCGCTGGGCAGCAGACGGGAGGCGAGACCGATGACGAGAACGACCGTGGGCAGACTGACCGCGCAGGGCTGGTTCCAGCTCGTGCTCGCCGTGATGGTCCTTGTGGTGATCGTCGGCGCGATCGCGGGCTGGCAGGTCATCGCGCACACCAACCAGGTCACCGACCGGCTGCTCAGCCAGACCATGCCGGCGGCCGCCGAGGCGTACCGCCTGGAAAGCGCGCTGGTGAACCAGGAAACCGGCCTGCGCGGTTACGCCATCGCCGCCGACCCGCGCTTCCTCGAACCGTTCGACGAAGGCAAACGGGAACAGGAGCGCGCGGCGGCGCGGCTGCGCGAGCTGCTCGCCGACCGACCGGACCGGATCGCCGATCTCGAAATGGTGGAGCGGGCGGCGGCGCGGTGGCGCGAGGAGTACGCCGACCCGCTCGCCGCGACGGTGACCTCCGGCACCACGCGTCCGGTCGAGACCACGGCGGCATTGCGCGGCAAGACCATCTTCGATCAGGTGCGCGCCGCCTCCGCCACGCAGAGCGACAACATCGCGGGCGAGGTCGCGAAGGGCAACGAGGAACTCGCGCAGTCGCGCACGGTGCGCAACGCGGTGCTCGCCGGCTTGATCGCCACCTCCCTGCTGACCGGTGTGGTGCTGCTCGTGCTGATCCGGCGACTGGTCGCGCGCCCGCTCGGCCAGCTCACCGAGTCGTCCAAGCGGGTCGCCGACGGCGAATTCGACCATCGCATCGACGCGCACGGTCCCGCCGACCTCGCCCTCGTCGCCGAGGCCGTCGAGGACATGCGCCGCAGGATCGTCGCCGAGCTGAGCGCCTCCCGTACCCAGCAGGCGCTGCTGGAGCAGCAGAAGGCCGACCTCGACCTCCAAGCCGAGGAACTGCGCCGCTCGAACGCCGAGCTGGAGCAGTTCGCCTACGTCGCCTCGCACGACTTGCAGGAGCCGCTGCGCAAGGTCGCCTCGTTCTGCCAGCTGCTGGAGAAGCGCTACGGCTCGGAGCTGGACGAACGCGGCAAGCAGTACATCGACTTCGCGGTCGACGGCGCCAAGCGCATGCAGGTGCTGATCAACGATCTGCTGACCTTCTCCCGCGTCGGCCGGATCAGCGAGGGCATCCAGCCGACCGGGCTCGACCAGCCGTTGCAGAAGGCGCTCACCAACCTGTCGTCGGCCATCGAGGAGACCGGCGCGACCATCGAACTACCGGACGAACTACCCGAGATCCTCGGCGAGCCGACCCTGTTGACGATGTTGTGGCAGAACCTCGTCGGCAACGCCATCAAGTTCCGCAAGCCCGACCTCTCGCCGGTGGTGCGCATCGACTGCGAGCGCGCCGCGGAAGAGGCCGAGGGCTGGCAGTTCTCGGTGACCGACAACGGCATCGGCATCGCACCGGAATTCGCCGAGAAGGTGTTCGTCATCTTCCAGCGCCTGCACGGCCGCGACGAATACAGCGGCACCGGAATCGGTTTGGCCGTCTGCAAGAAGATCGTCGAATATCACGGCGGCAGAATCTGGATCGATACCGATCATCGCGACGGCACCCGCCTCTGCTTCACCCTCCAGGCCGTCGAACCCGCGAGCACGGAGTCCAGCCCGATCACCGAAGGAGCCAACGTATGACCTTTCCCGGCAGGCCGATCGACATCCTGCTCGTCGAGGACGATCCCGGCGACGAGTTGATGACCCGGGAGGCATTCGAGGACAACAAGATCGGCAACACGCTGCACGTCGCGCACGACGGGCAGGAGGCGCTCGACTTCCTGTACCGGCAGGGCGAGTTCGCCGACGCGCCGCGACCCGATCTGATCCTGCTCGACCTGAACCTGCCGAAATACGACGGCAGGCAGGTGCTGGAGAAGATCAAGGCCGATCCGGACCTGACGCACATCCCGGTCGTCGTGCTGACCACCTCGGCCGCCGAGGAAGACATTCTGCGCAGCTACAAACTGCACGCCAACGCGTACGTGACCAAGCCGGTGGACCTCGACCAGTTCGTGGCCGCGATCAAGCAGATCGACGAGTTCTTCGTGCAGGTCGTCCGGTTGCCGCGGCAGCGTTAGGCTTCGCGGCGGCCGGGACGGACTTCGTACGGCAGCGCCCTCGAGGCGGGCTCAGCTCGGGGTGCTGCTCTCGTCCGCGGCGAGGGCGGCGTCCAGCGAGGGGAACACCGAGAGCAGCTCGTCGAGCGCGGTGAGTTCGATCGGGCGGCGCACCGCGTCGGAGGCGACGACGCGCAGCCGGGCAGGCTGCGCCTCGGAGGCGACGAGCAGCACGCTCAATCCCGCCGAGCCGAGGAAACCGACCTCCAACATGTCGATGACCAGCGACTTCCCGCCGCGCTGAGCGTCTTCCAGGGCGGCCTGCAGCTGCGGCGCGGAAGCCATGTCGACCTCGCCGTGCACGGTGACGACGGCCATGTCGCCGTCCTCGCGCACCCGCACGTCGAGAACCTTGGACGCGCCCTCGCCGCTCACCGCCGACCTCCCAGCTCGCAATTCGCCACTTTCCCACCTCTGCAGCATCGAGCCTCGCCACGCGGGGCGTGACAAGGCTGTGAGCGTCTCTCGAGTCAACTTACCCGATCGCGGCTGTCGTAATCGCCGCGTCGAAATACCGAGACGGACACCACTATCGGCCACCTCATACCGGGTGATCGGGCTTGCCCGGTGCGCGAATGGGTATTGCTCTGGGCGAGAAGGCAATCGACATGGACGTTGCAGGGAGGCAGCGAGGTGACCACGTCCCGCTCACTTCGGCTTCGAACGCCGCCGAGACCGTTGGAGCTGGACTTTCCGGCGACCGCCGATCGTTTGGCCCAGGTCAGGCACGCTCTTCAGGACTGGCTGGAGCAGTGCGGCATCGGCGCCGAGCGCGCCTACGACGTGCTGCTCGCGGTCGGGGAGGCCTGCACCAACGCGGTCGAGCACGGCCACCGCGGCGACGGCGGCACCGTGCGCGTGCGCGCCTTCTACACCGGCGCCGAGTTGAATGTCACAGTCGCCGATCACGGCCGCTGGAAGCCGCCCGACCCGCAGGCGAGGTCGGTGCGCGGCCGCGGGCTGGCCATCATCCGCGCGGTGATTCCCGAGGTAGATGTGACCACCGGGGAAGGTGGGACCACTGTGGCGATGCGGCTTCCGCTCACCGCCTGATTCCGGGGCTTAGTCCCGCGCTCGCTTGCTACCACCTGGATACTGGACAGGTGATAGAGGGCAGCGAACTGAGCCCGCGTGCGATCGGCGCGCTCGGCAGTGTGATCGGCGTCGAGTCGTGCGCGAACGCGGGAGAGTTCCGTTTCTTCTTCGCGGACCAGCGATGGGAGTGGTCCGACGAGGTCGCCCGCATGTACGGCTACAAGCCGGGCGCGGTGGAACCGACGACCGCGTTGCTGCTCTCGCACAAACATCCCGACGACCGCGAGCTGGTCGAATCGGCGATCGCCAAGGTGGTGGACACCGGCGAACCGTTCTGCAGCAGGCATCGCATCATCGATACCGAAGGCCGGGAGCATCCGGTCATCGTCATCGGCGATTACCAGACCGACGAGAACGGCGCCGTCATCGGCACGGCCGGGTATTACATCGATCTCACCGATGCGCTCGAGGGCGAACGCAAGGACGTCATCGAGGACGTGCTGCCCGAGCTGATCGAGTCGCGGGCGGCGATCGAACAGGCCAAAGGCGTGCTCTCCCTCGTCTACGCCGTCTCCGCCGACCAGGCCTTCGCGATCCTGCGCTGGCGTTCCCAGCACACCAACACCAAGCTTCGCGATCTCGCGCAGCAGCTGGTGCTCGACGCGCGGGACATCGACGCCGACCGGGCGGGTCTGCGCACCAGGTTCGATCACGTGTTGCTGACCGCGCACGAGCGGGTCGTGCCCGAAGTGGATTAAAGGGCCTACCTCCGCCTTCGCTGTGGGCGGTGAAGGTCTGCGGGGCGTACCTCCGCTGCGGCCGTGCCCGGAGTTCGGGCGGACCGCACCTCCGTCTTTGGTGCGGCCATGTACGGCCCCCGGATGGGCTCGGCTCCTGGGCAGCCCATCAGGCGAAGCCGCGGGCTTGGTGCAACGTCAGCGGTGGGAGGTATTCGTCGACGAGTTCGCGGCGCCAGCAGGCGTGGTCGCGTCGGAGTTCGCGCAGGCTGGTGTAGCGGTACTCGTACAGGCGGGCGCGGATGTAGCGGGGCGGGGAGTCCGGGAAGGGGCAGTGGCGCAGCAGGCGCAATGTCGCGGGGTCGTTCTGGAGCAGCCGTACGACGAAGGGGAGCAGCCAGGATCGCGCGTAGATCGGCGAGATGGCGGCGAACCACATCAGCCAGTCCAGTCGCAGGTGGTACGGCGCGTACTGGCGCGGCCAGCGGCGCAGGTCACCTGGCTTGCCCTTGAATTCGTATTCGCGCCAGACCGTTTCGTCGGAGATCGAGGTGTCGGCGGTGCCTTCGATCACCACCTCGTTGCGCACCCGGTCGATGCTCCCGAAGGCGCCGTAGGTGTTGACCAGGTGGTACGGGTTGAACGAGGTGTTCATCCGCTGGTTCTTGGACAGCAGGTTGCGCACCGGCCAGTAGCTGAGGCCCACGGTGACCACGGTCAGCACGATCACCGCGCCCGCGAACCACAACGGCGGTTCGGACAACGCGGGCGCGCCCGGCAGCGGGCCGAAGACGCGCGCGTCCAGAGCCGTCACCGCGAGCAGGATCGTCAGCCAGTTCAGCCAGGCGAAGTTGCCGGAGAGCACCAGCCACAGCTGCGTCACGATGACGAGTCCCGCGGCGATGCTCGCCACCGGCTGCGGCCCGAACAGCCCGAAGGGCACCACGAGCTGCGCGAAGTGATTGGCCGCCACCTCCACCCGGTGCAGCGGCCGAGGCAGGTGGTGGAAGAACCAGCTCAGCGGGCCGGGCATCGGCTGGGTCTCGTGGTGGTAGTACAGGCAGGTCAGATCCCGCCAGCACGGATCGCCGCGCAGCTTGATCAGCCCCGCGCCGAACTCCACCCGGAACAGCAGCCAGCGGGCGAGCAGCAGGACCAGCAGCGGCGGCGCCACGGTGTCGTTGCCGAGGAAGATCGCCAGAAAACCCGTCTCGAGCAGCAGCGATTCCCAGCCGAAGGAGTACCACGCCTGGCCGATGTTGACGATCGACAGGTACAGCGCCCACAGCACCGTCCACAACGCCATGGCCGCCCACAGCGGCACCAGATCCCCGAGCCCCACGACCATCGCCGCCGACAGCGCCACCCCCGTCCACGCCACACCGGCGAAGAACCGGTCCGAATAGTGCAGGTGGAACAGACTCGGCGAGCGCCGCGGCGACACCCGCCGCAGGAACCGCGGCGCCGGCAGCATCCCGTGCTCACCGATCAGCGCGCGGAACTGCAACGCCGCCCCGAGGAAGGCGAGCAGGTACACGACCGCCAAGCCCCGCTGAAAGATCAGCCTGGCCTGCCAGTATTCGGGTGCCGTGAACCACTCCATGCCCGCAGCTCCTCGGACGGTGGAAGTCCATGGTGCTTCCGTACTACCCAACCGCCCAGCACGGAAACGCCGCCCTCGCGGCCCGTCCGCACGCTTCACAGGTGTCGCAGCCTCTGCGAAGCGTCGGAAACCTTTGCGAACTCTCGGACCGAGCAGCGCCCCGACCGCCTTTGGCGAGCGGTGGCCCCGAACCCCTTGGACGCCACGGCCAGCGGTGCCGTGGAAGGGGCCACCGGCGGGGCCGTTGCCGGTCGCCAGCCCAGGGCAGGTCCGTGTCCACGTCGCACCGAAACCACGCTGCTCGCCACCACGACCTGTGGGCTGAGTGGCCGCGCAGAGCGAAGGCATTGGCCTGCCACAGACCGTGTGTACGCCGCACATAGGCACCGCCTGTGTGAGGCGTGCACACGGTGTGTGGGACCGCTCGGGCAGCCCGCTCGGTCGGGTGCCCGTGGAGTTGCGCAGCCCGTTCGGATGGGGGCCCGTCTCGGTCGGGGTGCCGACCGAGACGGGCCCGGGTTCAGGCGACGGTGAGGACCGTGCCCGCGCCGACCGTGCGACCGCCCTCGCGGATGGCGAAGCCGAGGTTCGGCTCCAGCGGGAGCGCGCGGCCGAGCTCGACGATGAGCTCGACCGTGTCGCCCGGGTGGGCGAGCGCGGTGTCGGCGGGCAGGGTGACGTCGCCGACCACGTCGCCGGTGCGCACGTAGAACTGCGGGCGGTAACCGGTGGTGATCGGCGTGCGCCTGCCACCCTCGGCGGCGCCGAGCAGGTACACGCGCGCGGTGAACCGGGTGCGCACCGCGATGCTGCCCGGCGCGGCGACCACCTGACCGCGCCGGACCTGACCGCGCTGCACGCCGCGCAGCAGCAGCGCGACGTTGTCACCCGCCTCGGCGAATTCCATGGCCTTGCCGAAGGTTTCGACTCCGGTCACGACCGTCGTCAACGCCTCGCCGCCGAGACCGAGCAACTCCACCCGGTCGCCGAGCCGGACCCGGCCGCGCTCGATCGCCCCCGTGACGACCGTTCCGCGCCCGGTGATCGTGAGGACGTTCTCCACCGGAAGCAGGAACGGCGCGTCGGTGTAGCGGACCGGTATCGGCACGTGCGCGTCCACCGCGTCGAGCAGGTCGAGCAGCGCCGCCGTCCAGCGCTCGTCGCCCGCCAGCGCGCGCAGCCCGGAGACCCGCACGATCGGCGCGGTGTCGCCCGGGTAGCCCTGGGCGGTGAGCAGCTCGCGGATCTCCAGCTCGATCAGCTCGAGCAGCTCCGGGTCGCCCGCGTCGGCCTTGTTGAGCGCCACCACGATGTGCTCGACGCCGACCTGCCTGGCGAGCAGCACGTGCTCGGCCGTCTGCGGCATCACGCCGTCCTGCGCGGAGACCACCAGGATCGCGCCGTCCAGCTGGGACGCGCCGGTGATCATGTTCTTCACGAAGTCGGCGTGACCCGGCATGTCGACGTGCGCGTAATGCCGTGTGGCGGTCTCGTATTCGACGTGCGCGATGTTGATCGTGATGCCGCGCATCGCCTCCTCGGGGGCGCGGTCGATCCGGTCGAACGGCACGAACGCGGCGCCGCCCCGCTCGGCGAGCACCTTGGTGATCGCGGCGGTCAGCGTGGTCTTGCCGTGGTCGACGTGCCCCATGGTGCCGATGTTCAGGTGCGGCTTGGTGCGGACATAGGTTTGCTTCGACATGTGTGTTCCTTGGTTTCCGGGCGAGCGCCCGAATGTCAGGGGGACCTCTGCGACGGGGGCACCTTCCCCGTCGGAGGTCCCGGGACATCCCGGGGAAGGTCAGCGTCGGGCGCCGTCGAGCAGCGCGGCCACTGCCGCCGCTGCCAGGGCAGCCGCCATCGAGCCCGCGACCGCGGACTCCAGAACGATGGCGAGCCAGAACATGTCGAGCAGAGTACGGCCGCGGCGGGCCGCGCCGCGAGCGATTTTCCGGCCCACCGCAGCGACGCCGGGGTAGGCATCCGACTGAAGGTCACCGTCAGCGGCGCAGTCGCGGTGGGGGTCACCTTCAGTCGAGACCCGATCAGTGCATGCGAAGGGCGGGACGGCCGTGTGGGGTGCCGTCCCGCCCGAGCGGGGTGCGCGCGCTATTGCGCGGTGGAGCGAAAACCGCGCAGCCGCAGGCTGTTGCTGACGACGAACACCGAGGAGAACGCCATCGCCGCACCGGCGAGCATCGGGTTCAGCAGCCCCGCCATGGCCAGCGGGATCGCGGCAACGTTGTAGGCGAAGGCCCAGAACAGATTGCCCTTGATGGTGCCGAGTGTCTTGCGGGACAACCGGATCGCGTCCGCCGCGGCGCGCAGGTCGCCGCGCACCAGGGTCAGGTCGCTCGCCTCGATGGCGACGTCGGTGCCGGTGCCCATGGCAAGGCCGAGATCGGCCTTGGCCAGCGCCGCCGCGTCGTTGACACCGTCGCCGACCATCGCGACGACCTTGCCCTCGGACTGCAACCGCTCGACGGTGGCCACCTTGTCCTGCGGCAGCACCTCGGCGATCACCTCCTCGATGCCGACCTGATCGGCGATGGCCCGCGCCGCCGCCTTGTTGTCGCCGGTCAGCATGATCGGGGTCAAGCCGAGCGCCTTCAGCTGCGAGATCGCCTCGGCCGAGGTCGGTTTCACCGCATCGGCGACAACGAGCACGCCGCGCGCCTTGCCGTCCCAGCCGACCGCGACGGGGGTCTTGCCCTCCGACTCGGCCGCGTGCATGGCCCGCTCCAGCTCGGCGTCCAGGTGCTGCGACCAGTCGGCGAGCAGCCGGGCCCGCCCGACGATCACCGCGTGCCCGTCCACCACGCCCTGCACGCCGAGGCCCTCGATATTGGCGAAGCCTTCGACCGCCGCCAGCTCGCCGACCTTCTCGCGGGCGCTCTTGGCGATCGCCTGCGCGATCGGGTGCTCCGACGAATCCTCCAGCGCGCCTGCCAAAGCCAGTACCTCGCTCACGTCCTCGCCGTCGGCGGCGATCACGTCGAGCAGGGTCATCTTGCCGGTGGTGACGGTGCCGGTCTTGTCCAGCACCACGGTGTCCACCTGGCGGGTCGACTCCAGCACCTCGGGGCCCTTGATAAGGATGCCGAGCTGCGCACCGCGTCCGGTGCCGACCATCAGCGCGGTCGGGGTGGCCAGGCCGAGGGCGCACGGGCAGGCGATGATCAGCACCGCGACCGCCGCGGTGAACGCCGCCGCCACCGAACCGCCGGTGCCGAGCCAGAATCCGAGCGTCGCGACCGCGAGCGCGATCACCACCGGCACGAAGATCCCGGAGATCTTGTCGGCCAGCCGTTGCGCCTGCGCCTTGCCGTTCTGCGCGTCCTCGACCAGCTTCGCCATCTGCGCGAGCTGGGTGTCGGCGCCGATCCTGGTGGCGCGCACCACGATCCGGCCGCCGACGTTGGCCGTCGCGCCGACAACGGCGTCGTCCGCGGCCACCTCGACCGGCACCGATTCACCGGTCAGCATCGAGGCGTCGACCGCCGAGGAACCCTCCACGATCACGCCGTCGGTGGCGATCTTCTCGCCGGGTCGGACCACGAATTCGTCGCCGACACCGAGCTGTTCGATCGGAATCCGGCGCTCGACCAGGTCTCCATGGCGGCGCTCCCGGGTCCCTCCGTGGTTACGCTCGCTGCCTCCTCCGGGCACGTCGCTCGCGCCGCGACGCAGCACCGAGACTTCCTTCGCGCCCAGCTCGAGCAGTGCGCGCAGCGCCGCGCCCGCCCGCCGCTTCGACCGTGCCTCGAAGAAGCGCCCCGCCAGGATGAACGTGGTGACACCCGCCGCGGCCTCCAGGTAGATATTGCCGGTGCCGTCCATCCGGGAGATGGTGAACTCGAACGGGTGGGTCAGGCCCGGCGTGCCAGCGGTGCCCCAGAACAGCGCGTAGAGCGACCAGCCGAGCGCGGCGAGGGTGCCTATCGAGACCAGGGTGTCCATGGTGGCGGTGCCGTGGCGCAGGTTGGTCCACGCCGCCCGGTGGAACGGCAGCGCGCCCCAGACCACCACCGGCGCGGCGAGCGTCAGCGAGAGCCACTGCCAGTTGGTGAACTGCAACGCGGGGATCATCGCCATGGCGATCACCGGAACGGTCAGCACCAGCGAGACCAGCAGCCGGGTCCGCAGGGCGGCCGTCGGATCCGCTTCGGCGGACTCGTCCGTCTGCTCCTCGGTCGGCGGCGCGGGCAGTGCGGCGGTGTAGCCCGCCTGCTCGACGGTGGCGATCAGGTCCTCGGGGGAGACGTCACCGGTGAAGTCGACCCGCGCCTTCTCGGTCGCGTAGTTGACGGTGGCGGTGACGCCGTCCAGCTTGTTCAGCTTCTTCTCGATGCGGTTGGCGCAGGACGCGCAGGTCATGCCGCCGATCACCAATTCGACCTGGCCGGTGGCCGGTGATTGCGTCGCGGTCGTCATCGGAATTCCTTTCTCTGCGGCACGTGGTGATCAGTGGCCGTGGCCGGGCTCGGCGGGTGCGCCGTGTCCGGTCTGCGCGTTGCCCGACGGTACCGAGAGCGTGAACTCGGCCGTGCGGACCACCCCTTCGTGTTGGAAGTCGAGGAACAGGCGGTAGTCGCCCGCGCTCGGCGCGGTCACGGCGAAGGTGACGCCGGGACCCGCCGCTGTGACGCCGTCGCCGGGGTGGCCTTCGGGGTGAACGTGCAGGTACGCCAGGTCGGCGGCGCGCAGCGCGACCAAGTGGCCGTACGCGCCGAGATAGGGCTGGAGGTCGGTGACCGGCTTGCCGCCTCTGCTCACCGAGAGGGTGACCGTCGAGGCCTGGCCGGGGGAGACCGCACCATCCAGGGTAACCGTGTAGTCGCCCACCGCCGCCGTGCGCGCGGGTGCGGGCAGCGGCCGCGGGTCGTAGGAACCCGCGACCCGGAAGTCGGCGCCGAGCGTCAGGTTCGCGCCGCCCTCGGGGGTGAAGTCGGCGAACACGCGGTAATCGCCCGCGCGGGTGAGGTCGAGCGGGACGCTCCATGTCCCGTTGCCGTCCAGCGTGGGATGCACGTGCTGGAAGGCGGCCATGTCGCGGCGGACCACGATCAGGTGCAGGTCCTTGTCGTGGCTGCGAACGTAGCGGGTGACCGGTGCGCCCTGCCGGTCCAGGACGCGGAACCGCAGCGTCGAGTTCGGCGCCGCGGTGGTCTGCGCGGTGTCAAGGCTCAGGGTGTACCCGTCGGCGGTGACCAGCAGGCCGCCGGGCAGTTCCTCGGCGCCAGGCCCGCCGTCGGTGGCGGGCCCGGTCGCGTGGGTGTCGTGCGCGGCGGGCTCGGTGGGTTCCGGGCCGATCGCAGCTCCGGTCGCGAGAGCGATCCCGAAGACCGCCGCGAGTCCGAGGGTGAAGCCGGCGAACTTGGTCGTGGCGTTCATCGGGTGCTCCGTTCCGGTTCGTTGTTGCTGGGGTCAGTCGGCGAGCTGGAAGCCCGCGCGGCCCACCGCGGCGGCGACCTCGTCGCGCCCGATCGGGGCGTCGGCCGCGACGGTGACCGTGCCGCCGTCGAGGTCGACAGCCACGTCGGTGACGCCGGGGATCGCGCCGACCTTGTCGCGGACCTTGTTGACGCAGCAGCCACAGGTCATGCCGGTGACGGTGTAGGTAGCTGTGGCGGATGCGGTGGTGCTCATGTCTGTCTCCTCTGCGGCGGGGTCGGTTCTACCATACCCCCCTAGGGTATTTTGTCAAACGGTTTCGGATACGGGCTCAGCGGCGGGGGTTCGCATGGTCACCGCCGCGATGCCCGCTCCGACGAGCGCGATCACCGCCGCGCCAAGGAACGCGGCCGAGAAACCACTGGTCAGCTCGTCGATATCGGTCACCTGATCGGCGCCGAACGCCGCGGCGACGGCCGTCATCGCGGCCAGGCCGACGGCCGAGCCCACCTGATACGAGACGTTGACGATGCCAGAGGCGAGACCGCCCTCCTCCGGCCGTGCCGCCGAGATCGCGGTACCGAGGGAGGGTATGAAGGCCAGCGACATGCCGCCGGCGGCCACCAGCGAGGCGGGCAGCACGTCGACCCAGAAGTTCCCGGTGGGCCGAACCAGCGACATAATGCCGAGCCCGAGCGCGAGCACGAGCAGACCGGTGACGATCATCGGCTTGGCGCCGAAGCGCTGCATGGCGCGCGGGGCGAGCACGATCATGCCGAGCATGATCAGCGTGGTCATCGGAAGCAGCGCCGCGCCCGAGGGGAACGCGCTGTAGCCGAGCACCTGCTGCAAATACAGGTTCAGGAAGAACCACATCGGCACCCAGGCCGCGCCGAGCAAGAGCTGGGCGATGTTGGCGGCGGCCAGATTCGGCGCGCGGAAGATGCCGAGGCGCATCAGCGGTTCCCGGCTGCGGGACTGAAGAACCACGAAACCGGCGAGCAATGCGCCCGCGATCGCGAGCACGCCCCAGGTCTGGCCCGAGGCCCAGCCCACTTCGGGCGCGCGGACGATGCCGTAGACGGCGGCGGCGAGACCGGCGGTCACCGTTGCCGCGCCGAGCAGGTCGACCGAACCCGAGCGGGCCGGTGCGCTCGGCATCAGCGCGGGCACCGCGACGAGAGCCAGCAGCGCGATCGGCACGTTGATGTAGAAAACCCAAGGCCAACTGATGTATTCGGTGATGACGCCGCCGAGGAAGACGCCCGCCGTTCCGCCCGCTGGCGCGGCCGCGCCGTAGACGGCGAGCGCTTTGGTCAGCTCCTGCGGCGAGGAGTCGAAGAGCATCATCAGCAGGGTCAGTGCCGAGGGCGCGATGAGCGCCGCGCCGCCGCCCTGGACCGCTCGGCCGATCAGCTCGGTCGCGACATTGCCCGCCGCGCCTGCGATCACCGAGCCGACGAGCAGCGTCAGCCAGCCCGCGGCGAACACCCGGCGCGCGCCGAGCAGGTCCGACAGCCGCCCGCCGAGCAGCAGCAGCCCGCCGAAGGCGATCACGTACGCGTTGAACACCCAGGTCAGATTCTCTTGGGAGAAGCCGAGTTCGGCCTGCATCTTCGGCAGCGCGATGCCGATGATCGAGGTGTCCATGATGACCATGAATTGCGCCGCGGCGATCACCGCGAGCGCCCACCACCTGCGGGTGGTTGGCGCGGTCTGCGTAGTCATGACATTTCCATCCTTTCCGAGCGGAAGATCTATGGCTCTCATACCCTACCCACCTAGGGTATCTTGACGTCAAGATGGAAGTGCCGTGAATCAGCTGCTTCAAGGTTTCGTTGGGTTGCCGGTTCCCAATGTTGCGGGAGCCCAAAGGGGCGCCTACCAGGGTTTTCGCCCGTTGTTGCGGGTGCCGAGGAGGTTTGCCTACCCAGGTTTTCCTCTGAGCGGTGCTGGGCACGTCGTGTGCCGTACCCGGCTTACCTCCCGCAGTTGGTGGGCGCGGGGTTCGGCTTCCGGCGTGGTCATCTGGCTGTGGTTGCGTCTAGAGAAGGGGCAATCGGGAGGAAATCCCTGGCGAAATGCTCTGCCTGTCAAGGCCCCAACCACCATTTGACTACCGCCGATAGAGAAATGGTTTCGACGGTAGTCATATGGTGGCTTTTCAAGATCGAAGAGCAACCATTTGACTACCGTCGATTTTCAGGCATCGAGCTTGGGCGGCGAGGGTCGGCGAAATGGCTCTTCGCAGTTGAGGGTGTAGCGCCGAGAACATAGAGCTGTTGGGCGGTTGGATGTGAGTCGTCAGGAGGTGTGAGCGTCGTGGTTCTCGCGGTTTGCGAGGACCTCGGCCATGTGTGTCTGCGCCCAGTTTCTGAGCCCGCGCGTCATGTGGTGGAGCGAGAGGCCGAGGTCGGTCAGCTCGTAGGAGACGGTGACAGGGACGGTTGGCGTCACGGTACGGGTGAGCAGACCATCGTGCTCCAGCGACCGTAGCGTCTGGGTCAGCATCTTCTGGCTGACCCCGGCCAGAAGACGAGAGATCTCGGAGTAACGCATCGCTTTCGGGGCGTCTGCGTGTGCTGCACCGGGCTGGCCAGGGCTGTTGTCGCCGCCCAGCGCACACAGGATCAGGACGACCCACTTGTCCGAGATTCGGTCGAGCAGTTGCCGGCTGGGGCACCCTGCCAGGAACGCGTTGTACTCCACCTTGGCCTGAGCCCTCTTCTGGGCCGCCTTCATCGTTGTCACTGATCGCACCTCTCACCGATGGGTGGGTTACGCACTCCAAAGTGCCTACTTCCCGACAGGAAGTTTCTCTTCAATGCTGATGCAGGGAGGCGGCAGGCGCCACCGCCCAAGTGCACGACGAAAGGCAACAGGATGAGCACACCTTCCCTCTCTCTTCCCGGCGGCACCTGGACTCTGGGTGACCTGACCGTCACCCGGTTCGGCTACGGCGCCATGCAACTGGCCGGCCCGTGGGTCATGGGGCCGCCCACCGATCGCGAGGGTGCCCTGGCCGTTCTGCGTGAAGCGGTCGGCCTCGGTATCACCCACATCGACACCAGCGATGCCTACGGGCCGCGCGTCACCAACGAGTTGATCCGCGAGGCACTGCACCCTTATCCCGAGTCGCTGCGCATCGTGACCAAGGTGGGCGCGACCCGCGACGAACAGGGTGGCTGGCCCACGGCCCGGCGACCCGAAGATCTGCGCCGCCAGGTCCACGACAACCTCGAGTCCCTCCGACTCGACGTACTCGACCTGGTCAACCTCCGGCTCGGCAACGCCGAAGGTCCCCAGCCCGGCTCGCTCGCCGAGGCGTTCGAGACGCTCGTGGAACTCCAGCAGCAGGGCCTGATCCGCCACCTCGGGGTCAGCAACGCGACCGAGGAGCAGGTCACCGAGGCACAGAGCATCGCGCCGATCGTGTGCGTGCAGAACATGTACAACCTCGCCCACCGCCACGACGACAAGCTCATCGACCGGCTCGCCGCCGACGGCGTCGCGTACGTGCCCTTCTTCCCCCTCGGGGGCTTTACCCCGCTTCAGTCCTCGGCGCTCTCGGCGGTCGCCGCTCGATCGAAGGCGACACAGATGTCCGTCGCGCTGGCCTGGCTGCTGCAGCGATCACCGAACATCCTGCTCATCCCCGGCACGTCATCGACGGCGCACCTGCGCGAGAACATCGCCGGCGCGGGACTCTCCCTCTCTCATGAGGACTCGACCGAGCTGGACGACATCGGCCGCTGAATCCTCGTAGCTGGACGGCCCGCTCTGTCCTCGGATTCCGCGACCTCACCAACTACATCGCCAGATCCCTGCTGGAAACGGCGGCTTCAGGCCACGACTACACCCTGGATTGTGAAGAGCCGGCGAAATCCGCCCCCGAGCGACGCGGCTACCTCAACTGACCTGCGCTCCATGCAAATTCCGAGCGGTGGGCGAGGTGTCCACCTCGCTCGGGTCCGGATAGGTTCCGAAAACGCGGTCCGCGGTTCCGGAACTTGTCACCGTGAACCAGAAGTGCTCGTTCTTGTAGTGGTGGTGTCGGTGATTGCGCCAAACCGCCTTGTACAGCGCCCTTTTCGGCTTGTAGTCGGTGTGGATGAGGTAGTGCGTCCACTCGTAGCCGAGGCCGAGCACCGTGATGGTCAGCAGGAAGGTCAGGCCGAGGCCGAGTCGGGGGAACGCGAAGGCGGTGATCGCCAGCAACGCCACGATGACGAAGACCAGCGAGCGGGTCGGGATGAAGATCAGCGGAATGTTGCGCGGATCGACGTGGTGCAGGCGGTGTTTGCGGGCCAGCTCGCTGTCCAAGGCGATCGGGCCGATCCGCTTCGGCCGCCAGTGCAGCACCATGACGTGCACGACCCACTCGAACGCGGGGAACACCGCGAGCATCACCACCGGCAGCAGCGCGTCGCTGAGCTGCCAGTCGCCCACCAGGATTCGAGCGATCAGAGCGAACGCCAGCGCGGTGCCGATCATCCATGGCGAGGGGTGGCGGAGGAACTCGCGGAACGCGTCGCCGAGCGTGAGACCTCGGCGCAGCTGGGTTTTGGACATGGTGTCACCTCGGATATTGCGTGATCAGCGGCCGCCGAGGGCCTCGATCAGGGCGGTGGTCGCCGGCTCGAGCAGGGCCCGAGCTTTGTCGGCGGCCTTCTTCGGCCGGCCCGCCACGATGGCGGCGGCCAGTTCGCGGTAGCCCTCGGCATTGCCCACCTCGGCGGACATGACGGGGGCCAGCGCCGCGAGCGCTGGTTCGTAAGCGGCGCGCAGCATGTTGAACATCAGGCGGAACACGATCGAGTCGGCCGCGTCGACGACGTGATCCCAGAACTCCAGCGCATGCCGTTGCAGCACAACCGGATCGGTTTCAGCGGTCAGCGCCGCCACGGCGCGCTCGAGATCGGCGCGCACCTGGTCGTACTCGGTACCGGGCTCCGCCGCGCGCGACCCGCCGTCCGCGCGATTGTCGCGGCTGGTGGTGACGGGCTGGGCGGCGTTCGGCTCGTCGTGCCTGCGGTTGTCGCGGCCGGTCATGCCCGGTTGGGTGGCGTTCGGGTCGTCGCGCCTGCGGTTGTCGCGGCCGGTCATGCCCGGTTGGGTGGCGTTCGGGTCGTCGTGCCCGCGATTGTCGCGGCCTGTCGCGCGTGACTCGCTGGCATTCGCCTCGCCGTCCGCCCGTTCCGGCAAACCCGACCGGCCGGTGGCGCGCGCGCTTTCCCGGTCCAACGCCGCCATCCGCGCCGCCGCCAGTTCGGCAACCTTCGGCCCGTTGTGCATGCGGACCTCCAGGATGCTGCGCGCGACAGCGGGTTCGAGCATGCCCTCGCGGATCAGCAACCGGGGCAGCACCTCCAGCCCGGCGCCGCGCCGATAGTCGAGCACGGTGGTCGCGTCACCCTGCCGCACCGCGACGAGTCCCGCCGCGGCGAGGCGTTGCAGCGCCTCGCGCACCGCGGGCCGCGAGACGCCGAGCGCCTCCGCCAACTGCCGTTCGCTCGGCAAGGTCGACCCCGGCGCCAGTTCACCGCTGAGCACATCCGCGGCGATCTGCTCGAACACATCCGCCGACACCGACCGCTTGACCACAGGTTGCAACGCCATGCGTCCACTCTGCGCCACGGTGGTCAGCTGGTCAAGTGGTCAGACCAATTCCGCCGACGTGCCTCCACGCAGACTGTCCGCTATGAGGTGTCCGAGCAGACCGGATCGGACGTGCTCGCCGCACACGAGCTGACCCATTTCCTCGCCGACGAACGTGCACAACCTTCGCCTGCTTCGAGGCCCCGGCCCGCCCCAACCCGAACCGGGCCCTCCCACAAACCCATTGCACGCCGCACATAGCCACCGCCTATGTGCGGCGTACACGAGCTGTGTGGCAGCTATGCTCGCGTCGGCCTCGCAGACCTCGCAACCACTGCGAAGCGTGCAGATCCTTAGCTCGGGTCGGACCCGCGAATAGCAGCCAGCCATGTCGCGGTGGCGGCCGCGACGCACAGCGCCCCGACGAAGGTGACGAGCCCCCCACCATCGACATAGATCCAGAGCAGCGCGGCGAAGGGCGCGGCAACGGCGGGCTGAACGTCGAACAGCAGGCGGCGCGTCACCCGGCTCGCCGCGAGCACGGGCGCGTCCGGATCGGGCCGACTCGGATTGTCGACGAGCCGCCCGGGCGGTTCCGTATCCCGCGCCCGCCCCGAGGGATACAGCCGCAGATCCCCCGCGCGAAGGACACGCCCGTCGAACTCGGCCGCCGACTCCGTAAACGTGACGAGCGCCGGATCGAAGAACACCGGCAACCACCGTCGCGCACCGGCCGGACCGATGACCTCCAACCACGATCGACTGACCAACCGGTGCTGCTGCCGAACCCGCGCGACCCGAAAACCCCCCGCCCCTGGCAACCCGCAGGACAGCACCCCGAAGGCCATCAGAAGCCGAATCCCGGTGTAGCCCGATATCCCCAGCGCCACCGTCGCCAACCCGGCCAACTGGTCCACCGTGGCGAACGGCGCCCACGCGGCACAGACCGCGAGGGCGCCGAGCGTCACGCCGATCGGGTAGGCCAGCGGATGAGCCGACCTCGAACTCACTTCAGGAAGCCGACTTTCGTGTAATCCGGCGTTGCCAACCCGAACGCGCCGTAGTTGGCGAGGTTGTCGCGCGCCGCGTAGGTGCCCGAAGCCTGGTGCAGCGGAATCGAATAGCCCTCGGCGAAGATCATCTGGTCGCACTGGTTGGCCAGCTCGATCGCCTTGTCCGGGTCGAGCTCCGCGATGGTCTTGTCGATGAGAGCGTTGAGCTCCGGCGAACCGATCCGGGCCTTGTTGCCCATCAGGTTGTTCGGGTCGTAGTAGTAGACCTGCTGCAACGCGCCGAGCGGCAGCGCGCTACCGCCCCAGCTGAATTGGGCGATGTCGAAGTTGCCAGGATCGATGACGTCCTTGAACAGGCCCGTGCCCGGCACGGTCTGGATGGTCAGCTTCACGCCGACCGCGGCCAGGTTCTGCTGCACGATCTGCGCGGTCTGCACCCAGGCGTCCTGCTGGTACATCACGTCGCGGAGCTCGAGCCTGCGGCCGTCCTTCTCGCGCACGTCGCCGTTGAGTTTCCAGCCGAGCTCGTCGAGCATCCGGGCCGCCTCGGCCGGGTCGTAGGAGATCGGCGCGGCGTTGTCCTGGTAGCCCTTCTGGCCGGCCATGAAGATGTGGTTGTTCAGCGGCTTCGGGTTCTCCACGACGCCGTTCTGCGCCGCGGTCACGATGCCCTGCCGGTCGATGGCCTTGGATATGGCGATCCGCAGCTGCGGGTCCTCCAGCAGCGAGCCGGGCGCGCCGTTGAAGGTCAGATGCGACCAGCTCGGCTCCGGCGCGCGCCGGATGACCACGTTCGCCGCGTTGCGAGCCGCCGTCACGTTCTCGATGCCGGACATGTAGGCGATGTCGAGCTCGTTGTTCTGGATGGCGGGCAGCCAGGCGGTGTGGTCGAGCACGCTGAAGGTGATGGTGTCCAGCTTCGGGGTGTCGCCCCACCATTGCGGGTTGCGGCTCAGCGTGATTCGCTGCTGCGCGCGGTCGATGTTGCTGATCACGAAGGGGCCCGAGCTGAGCGTCAGCCCGTCCCGGTTGGCGGTGTTGAACGCCTCGGGCGTCGCGGTGACCGACTTCGGGTAGAGCGGGCTGAACTGTCCGCGCCATTCACCGTAGGGCTGGCTGAAGGTGACGATCGCCTGCCGGTCGTCGACGCCGCGCTCGACCTTCTCCACCCGGTCGAAGCCGCTCAGCGCCGAGACCAGGTACGCGTTGTCCTTCCCGCTCTGCGCGTTCGCCTGGGAACGCAGGTCCTCCCAGGTGATCGGGCTGCCGTCGGACCACACGGCCTTCGGATTGATGGTGTAGGTGACCTGCTGCGGGCTGGTGTTGGTGAGCTGCACGTCGGTGAAGAAGTTGTGATCCACCGAGAGCTCGCCCGCCGCGTTGCTGACGAACGGAGCGGGCATGGTCGGTCCCGCCACCATCGCGCCGCTCTCGGTGCCGCCGTCCACTTGGAGCACGTTGAAGTTCTCCGGGAACGAGCTCAGCACCAACCGCAGATTCCCACCGTCGCGCAACTGGCTCGGGTCCACCGGGTTGATGTCGTTGGTGCTGCCGATCGTGCTGGTGCCGGGCGCGACGGCGCCGTTGTCGGAACAACCGGTGAGGATCAGGCCGAACGCGGCGAGTGGCACCGCCAATCTGGTGGTCAAGGAACGTATCCGCATCGAGCTGGTCCTTCCGCGTCGGCCTGATCGTCACATCACTGCGTGAACCCGACCTTAGTTGCGTCGGCGGAGGCCAGGCCGAACGCGCCGTAGTTGGCGAGGTCAGCGCGCACCGCGACGGTGCCGGGCGACTGCACGATCGGCACCGAGTGGCCCATGTCGAAGATCATCTTGTCGGCCCGGTTGGCCAGCTCGATGGCCTTGTTCGGGTCGAGCTCGGAGATCGTCTCCTCGATCAGCGCGTTCAATTCGGGGCTGCCGACGCGGCCCTTGTTGCTGAGCCGGTTGTTCGGGTCGTAGGCGTAGATCTGCGGCAGCGCGCCGAGCGGCAGGATGCCGCCGGACCAGGTGAACTGGCAGATCTCGAAGTTGCCAGGATCGATCACGTCGGTGAAAAGGCCGTTGCCGGGGAAGGTTTGGATGGTCATCTTCACGCCGACAGCGGCGAGGTTCTGCTGCGCGATCTGCGCGATCTGCACCCAGGTGTCCTGCTGGTACATCACATTGCGCAGTTCCAGCCTGCGGCCGTCCTTCTCGCGCACGTCGCCGTTGAGCTTCCAGCCCAGTTCGTCGAGTATCCGCGCGGCGCCCTCGGGGTCGTAGGCCACCGACTGGGCGTTGTCCTGGTAGCCCTTCTGGCCGTTGAGGTAGATGTGGTTGTTCAGCGGCTTGGGGTTGTCGACGATGCCGTTCTGCGTCGCGGTGGCGATGCCCTGCCGGTCGATGGCCTTGGCGATCGCGATCCGCAGCCGCGCGTCCTCGAGCAGCGAGCCCGGCGCGCCGTTGAAGGTGAAGTGCGAGAACCGCGGCGCGGCGGCGCGGCGCACCTGGATGCCCGGCGAGTTGGTCGCGGTCTTCACCTCGTCGATGCCGGACACGGTCGCGTAGTCGAGCTCGTTGTTCTGCAGGGCCGAGATGCGGGCGGAGTAGTCGAGCACGCTGAAGGTGACGGTGTCGAGCTTCGGGGTGTCGCCCCACCACTTCGGGTTGCGCTTCAGCACGATGCGCTGCTGGGCGCGGTCGATCGAGTCGATGAGGAACGGACCGGACGAGATCGGCAGGGTGTTGCGCGCCCAGTTCTGGAAGGAATCCGGCGATTCGGTGGACGCCTTCGGGTAGAGCGGGTTGAACAGGCCCTGCCATTCGGCGTAGTGCTTACCGAAGGTGACGATCGCCTGCCGATCGTCGACACCCCGCTCGACCTTCTCCACCCGGCTGTAGCCCTGCGTCGCGCGCACCTGGTAGGCCGTGTCGCGGCCGTTCAGCGCGTTGACCTGCGAGCGGAGGTCCTCCCAAGTGATCGGAGCGCCGTCGGACCACACCGCTTTCGGGTTGATCGTGTAGGTGATCTGCTGCGGATTGGTGTTGGTCAGCTCGATCTCGGTGAAATAGTTCGTGTCGGTCGTCAATTCACCCGCGGCGTCGGAATTCACCGTGCCGGGCAGCATCCAGCCGACCACATCGCCGACGTCACCCGAGGCGTCCACGTGCGAGGAGTTGAAGGTCTCCGGGAAGGCGGTCAGCGCCAAGCGCAGGTTGCCGCCCTCGCGCAACTCGCTGCGATCGCGGGGGTTGATGTCGTTGCTGGTGCCGATCGAACTCGAGCCGGACTGCACATCGGCGCCCGCGCCACAGCCCGCCAGCAGCAGCGCGATGGCCAGCGCCGGCGCGGCCACCCCTAGGCCGAGGCGACGACGAGAATGAATTGCTGCGGTCATTTCACGAATCCGATCTTGGTGTAGTCGTAGGACGACAGGCCGGGCGAGCCGAAGTTGGCCACCTCGGCGCGGACGCCCCAGCTGCCGTCCGACTGGGTGAGCGGCAGCGAGTGCCCCTCTTCGAACACTTTGCGGTCCACCTCGTTGGCCAGTTCGACGGCCTTGGCGGGATCCAGCTCGCGCAGGGTGCGCTCGATGAGCGCGTTCAGTTCCGGCGATCCGATGCGACCGAAGTTGCCCTGGAGGTCGTTCGGGTCGTAGTAGTAGATCTGCCGAATGCTGCTGAGCGGGAAGGCGTCACCCTGGAAAATGAACTGGGCGGCGTCGAAATCGCCCGGCTGGATGACGTCGGTGAAGTAGCCCGCGGCCGGTTTGGTGTCGATGACGAGGCCGACACCGATCTGCGCGAGGTTCTGCTGGATGATCTGCGCGATCTGCACCCACAGCGCGTCGTTGTACATCACGTCGCGGATGATCAGCTTGCGGCCGTCCTTCTCGCGGACGTCGCCGTTGAGCTTCCAGCCGAGCGCGTCGAGTTCGCGCGCCGCCGCGGCCGGATCGTAGGGCAGGCTGTTGTCCTGGTAGCCGCGCTGACCCTGCAGGTAGACGTGGTTGTTCAGCGGTCGCGGGTTCTCCACGAGGCCGTTCTGGGTGGCGGTCGCGATGCCCTGGCGATCGATCGCCTTCGAAATGGCCACGCGCACGGCCGGATCGGCGAGGATCGAGCCGGGCGCGCCGTTGAACGTGATGTGCCGCCAGCGATTACCCGGCGCGCGGCGCACCACCAGGCCCTCGGTGCCGCGGACATTCTTCACGTCATCGATGGAATTGAGCATGACCGCGTCGATCTCGTTGTTCTGCAACGCGGCGACCCAGGCGCTGCGATCGAGCACGGAGTAGGTGATGGTGTCCAGCTTGGGCCGCTCGCCCCACCAGTTCGGATTGCGGCCCAACACGATCCGGCCTTGGCCGCGGTCGGTCGACTGCACCTGGAACGGGCCCGCGGTCGGACCCATCGCGTCGACCAGGCTGTTGTTGAACGACTCCGGGTCCTGCGTCACCGATTTCGGGAAGAGCACGCCGTTGCCCGCGAACTGGCCGCGCCATTCGGCGTAGGGATGGCTGAAGGTGAGGATCGCCTGGCGGTCGTCGACGCCGCGCTCGACCTTCTCGACGAACTCGAAACCGTTGGTGATGCCGATCAGGAAGCGCTTGTCCCTTCCGCTGAGCGCGTTCGCCTGGGAACGGATGTCCTCCCAGGTGATCGGGGCGCCATCGGACCAGAAGGCCTTCGGATTGATGGTGTAGGTGACCTGCTGCGGGTCGGTGCTGGTCAGCGCGACGGCGGTGAAGTAGTCGTGATTGATCGACAATTCGCCCGCGGCGTCGGTGTTGAACGCGCGCGGCATCATCGGGCGCTCGATCTCGGCGATCTCGCCCTCGTTGCCGTCGTTGGACAGGGTGTTCCAGTTCGCCGGGAACGAGGTGGTTGCCAGCCGGAGATTGCCGCCCTCGCGGATCTCCTCGCGCGGCTTGGGGTTGATGTCGCTGGTGGTGCCGAGCGCGTCGGACAGACCCGCTGCCGAGTCGTCGTCGGCCGTACCGCACCCGGCGGCGATCAACCCGACCGCCACCGCGCCCGCGATCCATCGCATTCCACTCCGCATGCTGTCCTCCTGACTATCGACTGACGACCGGCACGGGCACCGCGTCGATCAGCCTGCGGGTGTACTCGTGGCTCGGCTCGGCGAAAATCCGCTCGGCGGGCCCGGATTCGACGATCTTGCCGCGATACATCACCGCGATGTCGTGCGCCAGGTTGCGCACCACCGAGAGATCGTGCGAGACGAACAGATACGACAGGCCGCGCTCGGTCTGTAGATCGCGCAGCAGATTCAGCACACCGGCCTGGATCGAGACGTCCAGCGAGGACACCGGCTCGTCGAGCACCAGCAACTCCGGATCGAGCGCGAGGGCCCGCGCGATGCTGATGCGCTGCTTCTGGCCGCCGGAGAAATCGGCGGGATAGCGGTCGGCGTGCTCGGGACGCAGACCGACCTGCTCGAGCAGTTCCGGCACCCGGCGAGCGATCTCGGCGCGCGGGCGTCCGTCGATGCGCAGCGGTTCGGCAAGCGCGTCGAAGATCGGCAGGCGCGGGTCCAGCGAGGCGGTCGGATCCTGGAAGACGATCTGCATCGTGCGCCGGATCTCGCGCCGCTGGGCCTTGGTCAGGGTGGACACGTCGCGGCCCATGATCTCGATGGTGCCCGACTGCGGCCGCACCAGGTCCAGAATCTGGGTGAGCGTTGTGGATTTTCCGGACCCCGACTCGCCGACCAGCGCCAGCGTGCGCCCGGCCCGCACCTCGAAGCTGATCCCGTCGACCGCGCGCACCTCGCCCTTGCGGCGCTGGAACACCACGCCCGAGGTGATCGGGAAGGTCTTGACCAGGTCGGTGACCCGCAGCACCACGCGAGAGTCGGTCTCCGCCTCGGCCTCGGGCTCCTCGATCTCGGAGCGGTACGCCTCGAACAGCCCCTGCGTGCCGACCTCCTCGGTGCGGATGCAGGCGGCGGCGTGGCCGGGATCGGTCATCTCCAGCGGCGGCTCGGCGGCGCGGCAGTCGTCGATCGAGATCGGGCAGCGCGGCGCGAACGAGCAGCCGGGCGGCAGCGCGTGCATGGCGGGCGGCGCGCCGACGATCGGGATGAGCGGGCGGCGCGGCGGCCCGTCCATGCGCGGGATCGAGCCGAGCAGACCCACCGTGTACGGCATCCGCGGCGCGTTGAACAACGCGCTCGCCGTTGCGGTTTCGACGATGCGCCCCGCGTACATCACCGCGACGCGATCGGCGAGCGTCGCCGCGATGCCCATGTCGTGGGTGATCATGATGACGCCCGCGCCGGTGATGTCGCGCGCCTTGCGCAGCAGATTCAGGATCTGCTTCTGCACCGTGACGTCCAGTGCGGTGGTCGGTTCGTCGCAGATGATCAGCGCCGGATCGTTGGCGATGGCCATCGCGATCACCACGCGCTGGCGCATGCCGCCGGAGAACTCGTGCGGGAACGCCTTGGCGCGCGTCTGCGCGTCATCGATGCCGACCAGTTCCAGCAGCTCGACCGCCTTCTCGGCGGCCTCCTTCCTGCCCATCGCGCCGTGCGCGAGCAGCGCCTCGGCGATCTGATCGCCAACCCGGTACACCGGGGTCAGCGCGGAGAGGGGGTCCTGGAACACCATGCTGATCGAGCTGCCGCGCAACCGCGACAACTCCCGGTCGCCGAGGCCGAGCAGTTCGCGGCCGCGCAGCCGGATCGAGCCGTTGATCCGTGCCTGCTCGGGCAGCAGACCCATCACCGCCAGCGACGACACCGACTTGCCTGACCCCGATTCGCCGACGATCGCGAGCACCTCGCCGTCGGCGACGCTGTAGTTCACCCCGCGTACGGCATCGATGCGGCCCTCCTCGCTGGGGAAGGAGACCCGCAGATCGGAGACTTCGAGCAGCGGGGCTGTCGAATTTGCGGTCGCGGTCATGCCTCTGTCTTCTCCTTCTTGCGCGACCGGGCCCGCTTGGCGCTCGGGTCGAACGCGTCGCGCAGGCCGTCACCGACCAGGTTCGCGCACAGCACGGTGATGATCAGCAGGCCACCGGAGAACATGAACAGCCACGGGTAGGTCAGCGCGGACTTGGTGCCCGCCGCGATCAGCGAGCCGAGCGAGACGTCCGGCGGCTGCACGCCGAAACCGAGGAAGCTCAGGCCGGTTTCGGCCATGATCGCCGAACCGACGGTGAGCGTGGTGTCGATGATCAGGATCGAGGCGATGTTCGGCACGATGTGGCTGACGATGACGGTGCGCGTCGGCGCGCCCATATACCGTGCGGCCTTGACGAATTCGCGGTCCCGCAGGCTCAACGTCAGACCGCGCACGATGCGCGCGCTGATCATCCAGCCGAACACCGCGAGCAGAACGATCAGCAGCGCGATCGAACCGCTGCCCTTCGTGCGCGGCGCGAACAGCGCGATGATGATGAAGCTCGGCACCACGAGCAGCAGGTCGACGAACCACATGATGGCCCGGTCGGTCCAGCCGCCGAGCAGACCGGCGAGCGCGCCGGCGGTCGCCGCGATGGTGGTCGAGATGATCGCCACGCACAGGCCGATGATCAGCGATTTCTGCAATCCGCGCAGGGTCTGCGCGAGCACGTCCTGGCCGATCTGGGTGGTGCCGAAGGGATGTTCGGCGCTCGGCGGTTTCAGCAGCGCGGTGTAGTCCATCTGCTGGTAGTCCCATGGCAGGAAGGGCGGCAGCGCGAAGCTCGCGACGAACAGCAGCACCAGCACGACCGCGCCCGCGACCGCGGGCTTGTTGCGCAGGAAACGCCGCAGCACCAGCTTGCGCCGCCCGGCCGCGGCGACCTCGGGCGCGCCTTGGACGATGATCTCGGCTTCGGTCATGCCGTTCTCCCCCTGATGAGAACCCCGTGGTCACGCGGGTTCATCCCACACGCACCCGTGGATCGAGAATCGCGTAGACGATGTCGGAGAGCAGGCCAGACACCAGCACGACCAGACCGGCGAACGCCGTCACCGTCACCACCACGTACAGGTCCTGGGCGTTGATCGAATCGACGAGCCACTCGCCGACGCCGTGCCAGCCGAAGATCTTCTCGGTGAACGTCGCGCCGGTGATCAGGCCGCCGAGGCTGTAGGCGAACAGGGTGGCCATCGGGATGAGCGCGGTGCGCAGGCCGTGCTTGTACAGCGCCTTGTTCCTGGTCAGACCCTTGGCGCGGGCGGTGCGGATGAAATCGCTTGCCAGCACGTCGAGCATCGCGTTGCGTTGATAGCGGCTGTATCCGGCCATGCCGCCGAGCGCGAGCGCCGCGGTCGGCAGCACCAGGTGCTGGAGCCGGTCGACCAGTTGCGGCCAGAAGCCCTCGATCGCGCTGGCCGAGGTCTCGCCGGTATAGAGGAATATCTGCGAGCCGGTCGCCGAATTGATCTCCAGCGCGCCGTATTTCAGCAGCGTGGCCAGCAGGAATATCGGTGTGCTGAGAATCAGCAGCGAGACCACCGTCGTGAAGTAATCGCTGAATTTGTATTGCCGAATCGCGCCCGCCGCGCCGATCAGCACACCGAGCACCGTGCCGACCAGCGAACCGATGATCAGCAGCCGCAGGCTCACCGCGACCCGGCGCGGCAATTCCTCGCTCACCGGCTGCCCGGCGAGCGTGGTGCCGAAATCGCCGCTCGGTATGCCCTTCAGCCAGGTGATATAGCGTTCCGGAATCGGATCGTTCAGATGCAATTCCTCGGCTTTGGCATCGATCACCGCCTGCGGCGGGCGGGGGTTGCGCTGTTCGAGACTGTCCAGCGGCCGAAATGTCAGCGACGCGAGGCTGAACGTCAGGAACGAAGCCAGCAGCAACAGCACGACATAATTGAGCGCGCGTCGTAGCAGGAAGCCGGTCATCAGTCCTCTGGTTCTCCAGCCGGCTCGGCCGGCATTCGAGTGTTAGCCCCTGATCATAAGGACGCCGCCGCCGACGCGCGTGCCACACATCTTTCCGGCATGTCCGGGGAACCCGCGTCGACCGCGACCGCGCCGAGACGGTTTTCCGGCAGGATGGAAGAGGTGACACGCCTGCACCTGCCCAAACCGAAGATGGTTGCCACCGATGTGGACGGCACACTGATCGATCACGACGAGCGCGTGACCGCCCGCACCAAGGCCGCGGTCGCCGCGCTGATCGCCGACGGCGTGCCGTTCGTGCTGGCCACCGGCAGGCCGCCGCGCTGGATCGACCCGGTGGTCGACGGTCTCGGCTTCGCGCCGCTGTGCGTCTGCGGCAACGGGGCGGTGATCTACGACAGCGCATCGGACCGGGTGCTCGCGAGCCGCTCCCTCGATGTCGAGACGCTGACCTGGATCGCCGATCTCGCCGAACGAGCACTGCCCGGCTGCGGACTCGCCGCCGAACGCATCGGCGCCAGCGCGCACGACGCGGCGACGCCCCAGTTCGTCAGCTCGCCGGAGTACGAGCACGCCTGGTTGAACCCGGACGACACCGCCGTCGCCCGCCACGAGGTGATCGATACGCCCGCGATCAAGATGCTCATCCGGTTGCGCGGTGCGCTCAGCGGCGATATGCGCGCGGTGCTCGCGCCGCTCATAGGCGATCGCGCGGACATCACCTACTCCACCGATCACGGGCTGATCGAGCTCTCGGCGCCCGGCGTGACCAAGGCGTCCGGGCTGGCCACCGTCGCGCAGCGGCTCGGCGTGCAGCACTCGACGATCATCGCCTTCGGAGACATGCCCAACGACGTCCCGATGCTCGCCATGGCCGGGCACGGCGTCGCTATGGCCAACGCGCACCCGGAGGCGTTGGCCGCGGCCGACGAGGTGACCGCGACCAACGCCGAGGACGGCGTGGCGCAAGTGCTCGAACGTTGGTGGGTCTGAGCGGGTTTCAGCTCGCCGAGCACCCGCACCGCGCGGAGGGACGAGAACGGCACGCGCGGGACGAGAACGGCAGGTCCCGGCTGTCGTCACAGACCATGCGCCACTCGCGGTGGAAGCTGCCGCCCAGGCGGGATGCCGCTGCGGAGGTCGAGCGAGCGTGGGTGTGGAAGCTACTGCCCGGCTGGGGCGGGGGTTCCGACTGGTCCCGGAGGTCCCGGAGGCCCCGCCGGGTCTTGTGGACCTGCCGAGCCCGCCGGACCGTCCGGGCCTTCCGGACCTGCCGGATCTGCCGGATCTGCCGGATCTGCCGGATCTGCCGGATCTGCCGGATCTGCCGGATCTGCCGGATCTGCCGGACCTGCCGGACCTGCCGGACCATCCTTAGGCCCCGCCGGACCTAGGTGGGGCGGCAACGGTGCGGCGACTTCCTGACCCTCGTTGCGCCGCATCTCCTGCTGATACGTCTCGTTGTAGGTCTTCCACACCGTCGTGACGATGCCGGTCAGCTGGTTCAGGATCAGTGAGCCGTACTGGAAGTCCGAGCGAAGGCCGTCCGGCACCGGGTAGGCGTTGGTGAGCGGCAGGCCGAGAATGCCCGAGTCGGCGCCGAGTTGCAGGAAGCGATCCAGGATCGCGCCCATCACCTCGACGACCTGACCGTCCGGCGCCGTGTAGACGTAGCCGTTGGCGAACCTGGCGTACTGCTGACCCTGCGCGGCGGGCAGCGGTTCGGACAGCGCTTGGCCGAGCGGGCCGTCGGGACCGCCCTTCGCCGAGTAGTGCTTGGCGATGATGTTCTCGTTCACCATGCTCAGCAGCCTGGCCGTCAGCGCGGCGAGCGTCGCGAGATCGGACTGGGTGCGTTGCGGCGCCTGGGGACTCGGCTGTGCGGGCGAGCCTGCCGAGACGCCCGCGGCGATGTCGCGGATCCGGTCCATCAGTTCGTAGGCGGCGTCACCGGGGCAGCTGGTGTTGCCGACGTCGCGGTGCGCGAACACGATCGGCAGGCGCACGGCCTCGCCCTGCGCGTACGGGGTGAACTCGGTGCCCTCGGAGTACATCGTGGTGTGGCCCTTGGGATCCAGGCCCGCGATCCTCGCCCGCCAGCCGATGAACTTGCCGACGGCGGTCACCGCTTGGTCGGACGGAATCTCCGACTCGTGATTGCCCATGAACGCCACGCCGGAGGTGTTCTCGTTGAACCCGCCCGCGTGCGCGCCCTGCACCGGGCGATCCAACCCGCCGGCGCGGCCCTCGAAGATCTGGCCGTACTTGTCGACGAGGGCGTTGTAGCCGATGTCGCACCAGCCCAGCGTCTGCGCGTGATAGGTGTAGATCGCGCGGACGATGCCCGCCGATTCGGCCTTGCTGTAGTCGTTGCGGCCCGCGGTGTGGTGCACGGTGACGCCACCGAGCCCGTCGTCGTAGGTGGGTTCGTCGCAGCGGATGGATTCGTCCGCGCCCCACTGGGATCGGGTGATCACGTTCGGTCCGCCGCCCGGCAGCGCGTTCGCGACGTTGTTGAGCGCGCCGTCGATGGCGCCGCGACCGGGATCGATCAGGACCGCGGTGAGCGACGGCGGTGTGAACTGGGCCGGATCGTTGTCGCTCGGCGCGGCGGCCGGGGTCGGTTGCAGCGGACCGGCTCCCGGTGCGCCACTGGAAGTTTGCGGCTGCGTAGCAGCAGGTTTGCGGGTGACCAGAATCTGGACCGCGGTGGTGTTCCCGACGTAGATCGGCTCGGTGCCCGCGGTGCCGTCGGCCGGAGCGCGGTCGTTGCGCCGGGTGTCGATGGGTTCGGACTCGTACCAGGGTCCCCAGGTGCCGTTGGGCTGGCGTGCCCGGACCATCGCCCTCGTGTTCGCCAGATCGCGCGCGGTGAGCGCGACGACGCTGAACGGTGTTTCCCTGGACAGCTCCTTCACCTGCGCGCCGACCTGGTCGATCAGCTCGGGCGGAAGTGCGCCGGGCGTCAGCGCGGGTGTGTCGGGAGTGGTGCCTTCCGGCAGGTCGGCCGGATCGGCGATGAACCTCACGCCGGGCTGCGGCACCGGGCTCGGCGTCGCGGGCGCGGGGACGGATTGACCGGGGTTCGGCTGCGCCGGCGCTTGGACCGGCTCGCCGGGGCTGGGCTGCGCGGGGGCGGTCTGGCCGGGTTCGGCCTGCGCTGGCGCTTGGACGGACTGGCCGGGCGCGGGTTGCGCGAGCGCGGGATCAGAAGGGCCCGGTACCGGCTGCGCGGCCGCGGGCGCGGACTGGCCCGGTGTGGGCTGCGCTGGGGCCTGGCCCGTTTGGCCGGGGCTGGGCTGCGCGGGGGCGGTCTGGCCGGGTTCGGGCTGCGCTGGTGCCTGGACGGTTTGGCCGGGCGCGGGCTGTGCGGCCGCGGGCGCGGACTGGCTTGGTGCAGGCTGTGGTGCCGCGACCGCCTGACCTGGGATGGGCTGCGCTGGTGCTTGACCGAATTGGCCGGGGCTGGGCTGCGCGGGCGCGGGGGCGGTCTGGCCGGGTTCGGCCTGCGCCGGTGCTTGGACCGGTTGGCCGGGGATGGGCTGCGCGGGAGCCTGGGGGGTTTGGCCTGGCAGGGGCGCTGCGGGCCGGGGTTGACCCGGGAGGGGCGCTGCCTGCGCGGACTGTCCAGGGAGCGGGGGATGGGTGGTCGGCGCGGTGAATCCGGGTTTCGGGGCGTCGGGCGATCCCTGGCCGATACGGGGGAGCGGGATTTCTTTCGGCAGCTGCACGCCCGGCGGCAACGGCAGGCCATCCGGTATCGGAATGCTCGACGGGATCGGCAGCATTCGTAAATCGGATAGTCGCAGGTCGGGGAGGTCGAGGCCGGTCAGTTCGCGCAGCGGGAGCGTGATGTCGGGCGCCTGGGTGAGCATCACTTCCGCCAATTGCGCGGGCACGGCGGCCAGCTCGGCGTCGTTGGCCGTGCGGTAGTCGGTCGAATCGCCCTGCGCGAGCGTCGCGAGCGGGGCCGCAACCGCAAGTGTGGTCACCATCGGGAGCACGTAGGAACGCTTCGGTTTGCGGTACGGCACGAGCATCTCCAATCAGGTCGAACCGGTGATCAGGTGCGGAAAACCAGGCTTGCTTCCTGATGCATCAACGATCACACTAGTTCACATCTGTCACATATCTAAACCTCTTGTTGAGGATTAGAACACGTGATTGCTCGAATGTAGCTCTCTAAATGCGACCGGACGGCACGACATGCCGACAGGTATCCGACTGATCCGGTCCTGGAAAACCGTGGGAGATACGAATGCGACGCACTCAGCACCACAGTCGGAGAGCGCGGGGGACCGAAAAAGTGCAGACCAGGCGGCATTTCAAAGTACGGAACAGAATTCGGCCCGCCCCGATTTCGCCGAGGCCGGTGCTCGTCACCGGGTGTGCCGCGGTGCTGGCGGGCACGGCCGTCGTGCTCGGCGGCTGGCCCGGCGACGCGCCCATCCGACCGCTCGTCGGCCCCGGCCACGGCCGGGGCATGAGCCAGCACGGCGCCTTCGACAGCGCCCAGCAGGGCTGGCTCGCCGAACGAATACTCGAGCACTACTACCCGGGCGCGACACTCGGGACCATCCCGCCGACGAATCTGGCAGTGCGGCTCATGGAACAGGACGATTCCACCCTCGACGCCTACGCCGAGGCAGGCTTCCGGGTTGCGGGCCGCGCGGTGGCGCCGGGCCACGTCGCCCACCTCACCCCGCTGCCGGACGGCGGCGCGAACGTGGTGATCACCGCCGGATGCGATGGCGAAGTGCTCTGGCAGACAGCCACTTCCGATCCCTGGGTCTATCCCCTCGACCCAAGGCCGAACCGGCCCGCGGCCGAACATCTCACGCTCTGCGGCGGCACGGCCTATCGCGGCTCGCTCGGCGTCGCCACCGAGAACGGGCAAGCGCGCACGGTCAACCGCGTCGACGTGGAGGACTATCTGCTCGGCGTCGTCCCTGCCGAGGTCCAGGCGAACTGGGTCGACAAGGGTGCGGGCGAGGCGCTGCGCGCGCAGGCCATCGCGGCCCGCTCCTACGCGCTCGCCGAGCGCAGGTATCCGTACGCGCAGACCTGCGACACCACCGACTGTCAGGTGTATCCCGGTACGGCGAAAGAGGATCCGCGCACCGCCGCGGCCATCGCGTCCACCGCGGGCACCGTCCTGCTGCGCGACGGCCACATCCTGCGCTCGGAGTATTCCGCCGCGCCTGACGGCGGCGAACCAGCCGACATCTACGCCTTCGAAGTGGGTCCGACGCCCGCGGAGCTCGCCATCGGCCGTCCGCCGACGGATCCGCGGACCGAGCCGCGCACCAGGGCCGCGTCGACCCCGTCGGCGATCGAGCTCGAGTACCAGCGTGTCGGCGGCGAGTCGGGCTCGCTCGGCGCGCCGCTCGGACCGGAGATGCTGCTTCCGCAGCGCGCGGGCACCTACCGGCTGTTCACCAACGGCGTCATCGTCGCGACGCCGACGCTCGGTGCGCAGGTGGTGGACTTCACGACGCTCATGCAGCTGGTGCCCGACACGGCGATTCACGAAGGAGCGCCGACGGATTCGGGAACTCCCGCGTCGAGCACCCCGACGCCGCCGCCGGAGCCGGGGGTCGTGCCATCGGATGGCGGCGCGCTGTCGGAGTCGGCGTTGCCCGGTGCGACGCCTGCCGGTGCGGCGGGCTTGTCCGGCGCGGAGGCGCCTGCCGGTCCGGCGGGGCTGCCGGGTGCGGCGGCGCGGCAAGTTCCTGCAGCGCAGCCGGGAACGCCGGAGTCGGGCCAGGTTCCGAACCCGGGTGTCGCGGTGCCGTCTCTCGAGGAGGTGTTCGGCGACCGCTGACCCCTCGCATGCGTTGATCGGCCCGAGGTCCGCAGGTGCCTTCGCAAGCGTTCCGACGGTCGGGCGGATCGGCGAGTGCACACGAATCGGGCCGATGTGGCGTGCGTCCAAGCTTGTGCCGCAAGCATTTACGAGGACCGCCGAGATTCACCGATCGGCCGGTGCGGTACAGGCTTCCGGTCCCGCGTGTTCGGCGCGATGCCCGCGTGCCTCTGAGGAGCTTCCCGTCGGAATCAGTCCAGCGCGGTGTCGCCCAACGACTCGGCGAGGCGGCGCAGCAGGGCGGCCAGTTGGTCGCGATCCTGGGTGTCGAGGGCGTCGAGCAGGCGCTGTTCGTTGGCGACGTGCAGCGGCAGTAGTTCGTCGACGAGCTTCCTGCCCTCGACGGTGAGGCGAACCCGGACGGAGCGCCGGTCCTCGGGGCACGGCATCCGTTCGACGAGGCGCTTGGCCGCCAGCCGGTCGATGCGGTTGGTGATGGCGCCCGAGGTGACCATCGCGGCGCGGTTCAGCGCGCCCGCGGTGAGTCCCTCCTCGCCGCCGGAGCGGCGCAGCGTCGCGAGCACGTCGAATTCCCAGAATTCCAGGCCGTGACCGGCGAAGAAGCGCTTGAGGTCCTGCTCGAGGACCCGCGACAGGCGAGTGATTCGGCCGATGATGTGCATCGGCGAGACGTCCACGTCCGGCCGCTCGCGGTGCCAGGCCTCGGTGATCAGGTCGACTGCGTCGCCCATCGGCGACTCCTCTCTGTCCTAAGAATTTCAACGTTCATCTACTTGACGATGAGACACCGGCAGGAGTAGATATTTCAACGTTGAGATTATCAATGAGGAGCGACCGACATGTCCATCACCACCGCGGCGCGGAACCCCTACGCGGGAACCCTCGCGCTCACCGCCCTCACCCCGATCGTCTGGGGCTCCACCTACGCCGTCACCACCGAGTTCCTGCCGCCGGACCGTCCGCTCTTCACCGCGCTGATGCGCGCGCTGCCCGCCGGGCTCGTGCTGCTCGCCCTCACTCGCACGCTGCCCAGGGGAATGTGGGTGGGCCGTGCCGCTGCGCTCGGCGTGCTCAACATCGGCGCGTTCTTCCCGCTGCTGTTCCTCGCCGCCTACCGGCTGCCCGGTGGCGTCGCCGGGGTGCTCGGGGCGGTCGCGCCGATGTTCGCCCTGGTCTTCGCCACCGGAGTGCTGAACGAAAAGCCAACCGGCCGTAAGGTTCTCGCCGGTGTGATCGGCGTGTTCGGCGTCGCGCTCGTGGTGCTGCGCGCCACCGCGCAACTCGACACCATCGGCGTGATCGCCGGACTCGTCGGCGCGGCCTCGATGGCGCTCGGCACCGTGCTGACCAAGCGGTGGGGGCGGCCCGCAGGCGTCGGCCCGCTGGCCATGACGGGTTGGCAGCTCACCGCGGGCGGCCTGTTCATCCTCCCGCTCGCCGCGCTGATCGAGGGCGCACCGCCCGCCATGGACGGCCGCGCCGTCGGCGGCTACCTCTACCTCGGCGTGATCGGCACCGCGGCGGCCTACTGGCTGTGGTTGCGCGGTATCGCGAAGGTGCCCGCCACGTCGGTCGCGTTCCTCGGACTGCTCAGCCCCGTGTCGGCGGCGGTCATCGGGTGGGTCGCGCTGGGGGAGGCGCTCACCGGGTTGCAGATTCTCGGCATGGTGATCGCGCTGGGCGGGACGTTGCTCGGGCAGACCACCGCGCGGGTTCGGGCAGCGAAGATCTCGGTTCCGGCCGAGAGCGGTCCGACTGCTGAGTTGGGCGGCGCAGTTCCCGACGACCGCGGGGTTGCCGAGGTCGGGCAGGTGGCGGAGGTCGGGGCCGCCAAGGTCGATGTGGCGGTCGAGCTCGGCGCGGCGGATCAGCCAGTCGAGGTCGGCACGGCGGATCAGCCAGGGCTGGCGGTCGAGGTCGGCGGCGAGACGGTCGGCGATGTCGTGACCGAGGACGCCGAAAAGGACGGGCGGACGACCGGCGATTCGCGCATTCTGGTGGGTGCGAAGAGCTGAGAAAAGCGGGTTGACCTTGACGTAGCGTCAACTTGCAGACTGGTTTCACCGACGAGAGAAGGAAGGAGCCCAGGTCGTGACCGCGGGCACCAGGGCAGGCGAGTGGTCCATCCAGGATCTGGCGAAGGCGGCCGGTACCACCAGCCGCACGCTGCGCCACTACGGGCAGCTCGGGCTGTTGCCGCCCAGCCGGATCGGCGCCAACGGGTACCGCTACTACGACCAGGACTCCCTCGTGCGGCTGCAACGCATCCTGCTGCTGCGGGAACTCGGCCTCGGCCTTCCGGTCATCGCCGAAGTGCTCGCCGGCGAACAGGACACCGCGGCCGCGCTGCGTACGCACCTGGAACTGCTTCGGCAGGAACAGGATCGGATCCGACGCCAGATCGAATCGGTGCACACCACGCTGCAAAAGACGGGAAGAGGTGAACAACTCGTGGCCGCAGAGGTTTTCGACGGGTTCGACCACACGCAGTACAAGGACGAGGTGATCGAACGCTGGGGCAAGGAGGCCTACGAAAACGGTGACCGCTGGTGGCGGTCGCTCACCGACCAGCAGAAGAAGGATTTCCAGCAGACCCAGCTGGACATCGCCGCGGACTTCGGTCGCGCACACGCCGCCGGGCTTCCGGTGGACAGCGACGAGGTCCAAGCCATCGTCACCCGGCACCACGCCTGGGTCGGCGACGGTTGGCAGGGGCGGCCGGTGACGGCAGACGCCTTCATCGGACTCGGCGAAATGTACGTCACCGACCCGCGATTCGCGGTCAACTACGACGTGCACGGCGAGGGCACCGCCGCCTTCGTCCGCGACGCGATGAAGGCGTACGCGGAGGCCAACCTGCGATGAGGCGCCTCCGCCTGTAGCACCGGCCATGATCGGGGCCATCGGCGGGCGAGTGTCCATTCGGCGGTGAAAACCCAGCGCCCGCACGCGGATTCGCGTGCGGGCGCTTTCGCGTGCATGATCATGGGTTCGCTTGAAGCGGGCGGGATTACGTACGCGCGGTGCGATCTCGTGGCCCGCGCCCGGCGAGCGCACCGGCCGGTCGCGGCGCTGACCGATCGCCGCGCGCGGAGCAGTCCGTGCGCATACTTTATGTGTTCGACCGACGAATTCGGAGGGACAAGACGCATGCTCCAGAGCCAGGAGAGTTCGGCCGCGCGGCGGTCCGAGCCCGTCGGGGCGCTCGCGACCGCGGTGGCGTTGTTCGCGGCCATCGGCGCGGCAGCGAACCTGGTCGGACTGCTCGTGCTGGCATTCGGTTTCTTCCCCGATCCGGGGCGATACGACAATTCGCTCGCGGTCTCGACCGCGCTCGGCACGCTGCTGCTGGTGTGCGCGCTCGGCTACGGCGCGGTGCTGACCGTCCGCGGCGACGAGGACGGCGGCTTCACGGTGCTCGTGTCCGCTGGCGTCTGGACGGTTGTCGGTGTCGCCGGAGTGTTCGCCGCGCTGGGCGGCTACCGGTCCGAGTACGGCATCCACTGGGCCGAGGAAGGCGGTCTCGCTGTGGACATCGCCACCTCGACCGCCGGTCTTGTCGGCACGGTGACAGCCATGGTGCACAGCGATTTGCTCACGAACCTCACCGGTCTGGCGCTCCCCGCCATCATCTCGATCCTCGCGATCCTGCTGAACCGCAATTCGCCGAGCCGTCCCACATAACTCGTTCACGTCTCACACAGGCGGTGCCTATGTGAAGCGTCCACACGGTCTGTGGCGCAAGCGGTTTGGCGGAATTGGAGTCGAGTATCGGGGCTCCCGGGCGGTAGAGTTCACGGCGCAGCTACGAGGGGGGTTTCGACATGTATCCAGGTCCGGGTTATCCGGCGTATCCGCCGTACGGGTACACACCCCCGCCGAGCGGCGCGACCGCCATCACCGCCGCGGTGCTGTCGACGCTCGTCGGACTGCTCGGCTCGGTCGGCGTGTGCATCGGCCTGGTCGAGGCGCTCGACCCGGACAACGACGTGGAGCCCGCCGCGTTCATCGGCATCGGCGTCGGCGCGCTGATCGCGATGCTGTGGCTGCTCGGCGCGCTGCTGCTGTTCATGCGGCAGACCGCGGGGCGGGTCATCGTCATCGGGTTGTCGTCGATCGCCCTGCTCGGCGCGCTCGTCCTGGTCGCCATCGGTGGTATCGCGGGCACGCTGCCACTCCTCCTGTCCGGCAGCATCTTCGGCCTCTCGATCGCGAGCCCGACGGGCCGCTGGATCGCCGCCCGCCGCCAACCCGCCTACCCTCCCGCATATCCACCCCCGCCTTACGGTCAGCCGCCGTACCCGTACTACTGACGGCGATCTGCGGATCGCCCCATCGCGGGGCGCGGACTACGTAGGCTTTGCGGTGCCGGCTCCGCAGGCCGAGAGTCGGTCACCGTCGAGACTCGAGAGGAGCCGCGTCATGCCGCAGTTGAGCTCGTACGAACCAGGGGTACCTTGCTGGGTCGATCTCGCCACGACCGACCTGGAAGCCGCCAAAACCTTCTACGGAGACCTGTTCGGCTGGCAGGCGAACACCTCGCCGGATCCGCAGTACGGCGGCTACACCATGTTCACGCTGGGCGGCGCGGAAGGCCACGAGGTCGCCGCCGCGATGCCGACGACAGGGGACGACCAGCCGCCCGCGTGGAACAGCTACGTCAGCGTCACCGACGTCGATGCGACCGCCAAGGCCGTGCAGGCCGCGGGCGGGCAGGTGCTGATGGAGCCCATGGATATCCCCGATCAGGGCCGGATGGCTGTCTTCATCGATCCGATCGGCGCGGTGATCAGCGCCTGGCAGCCGCGCGCGTTCCAGGGCGCGGGGATGGTGAACGAGCCGAACACCTACTGCTGGAGCGAACTCAACTGCCGCGACATCGAGGCCGCCAAGAACTTCTACGGCGAGGTGTTCGGCTGGGAGGGCACGACGAGCGAGTTCGGCGACACCACCTATACCGAATGGAAGGTCGGCGGCCGGTCCATCGCGGGCATGGTCGAGATGAACGAGCAGTGGCCTGCCGATCTACCGGCGCACTGGATGGTCTATTTCGCGGTGTCCGACTGCGACGAGTCCGCGGCCCGAGCATCCCGGCTGGGTGGGACGACCTCGGTTCCCCCGACCGACATCCCCGTCGGCCGCTTCGCGGTCTTGGGAGATCCACAGGGCGCGTACTTTTCGATCATCGGCCTCAAAGGCTGAGTCACCGAACCCAGCCCGCGCTCGACCCGAACGCGACGCCGACCTGACGGCAGTCGCGCGACCCTGGAATCACTCGCTACCGGTTCACGGCAGCGAGTGATTCCAGCGGATCACCCGGCGTCGATCCGGGCGATCGTCTCGGACCCCAGCCGCACGAGCGCGCGCAGCGCGTCGGTGGTGAGCAGCAGTTCGAAATCGTCTCGGCCGTCGCCGAATACCACGGTCACGTCGTCCTCCTCGGCGCAGAGGATGCGCATCGGGCAGTCGCTGTCGACGATCGCCCAGGCTCCGATCTTCAGTCGTTCGAACATGCATCCAGGGTCGCGCTGGAGCGTTCTTCGGCGCGACGACATCGGCGGCGTCTTTGCGGTCCGTAGAAGGCGTCATTTCGGAGTCATAACCGAGCCCGCGGCCCTACACTGAGCGCGTGAACGCGACACCCAACACGGCCTTGCGGGCGGCTCGGATGGGGCTGCTGATGAGTCAGGACGACTTGGCGCGCGCGCTGCGCGAGGTCGGATGTGTCAGTGCGACAAAGCGTTTGGTGCAGCGCTGGGAGTCAGGGACGACCACGACGCCGCGGCCGTCGCATGCGCGGGCGCTGGAGCGAGTCACCGGATTGCCGATCGAGGCACTGGGCTTCTTCGGCGTCTCCCTCGCCGCGCGCGTCGTCGAGGACGGCGAAGGTGGCCACGACGTGCAGCTTTCGGCAGCCGGGATCGCTTCGGCGGAGGGTGGGCGCGCCGGACGCAGCGCGCCGAGCGCACACCCCAACTACTCGGGAATCTGGTTGTCCCGCTACGAGTACTTCAGCTCGGGGCGCGGGGAGACATTCACCGGTTCGCATTACGTCGTAGTGCTCCAGCACGGCAACCGGCTCACCGCCCGCAGCCTGCCGGAATCGGCCGAGACGCACATGGCGGTCGACCTCGAGGTCGACGGCACCGTCGTCACCGGCACCTGGACCGAGCGCACCGCGCCCGACGGCTACTACCGTGGCGCGCGCTACCACGGCGCGATTCAGCTGCTCGTCGAGCCGACCGGACGCCGGATGGCCGGGAAGTGGGTCGGTTTCGGCAAGGACTTCGATATCAACACCGGCCCTTGGGAATTGGTGCTGCGCGACGATTCGACCGCGAAATCGGCGATCGAGCGCTACAACCGGCTGCCGCAGGAGTAGCTGTCCCGAAGGCCGGTGTCAGCCGAGGTTCGGGGGAAACGGCCGCCGCTATTTCCGAAGCGCCTGCATCAGTTGGGCTTCGGTGATCGGGGGGACCGGGAGGGGGTGGGCCGCGGGGGCGCGGAGGCCGTCGAGGGTGAGGGCGAGGTTGCGGCGCCAGGCGTCCGGTGCGATGTGGGCGGTGGCTTCCAGGACGCGGGTGTGCGACCAGGTGATGAAGGCGATGTCCTCGAGCACCCAGTCGGTGCGCAGGACACCCGCTCGCTGAGCGCGGCTGATGATTTCGCGCATCAGGCCGTGGCCGTACTCCTGGGCGCGGGCGACGGCCGGGCTCGGAGCGGCGCGCAGGGCGAGGTCGCTGAGCAGCCGGTCGGAAGCCTGGAGTTCGCAGACCTTTTCGACCAGGTAGGCGAAAGAGTCCCAGGGGTCGTCGATTTCGCGCGCCTCTTCGGCGATGCGGCTGCCCGCCTCGAGCCGGTCCTCGACGGCGGCGGCGATGAGGTCGTCGCGGGTGGGGAAGCGGTTGTAGAGCGTGCCGATCGCGACACCCGCCCTGGCGGCGACCTCCTTGAGCGGCGCGTCGAGCCCGCGCTCGGTGAACACCTGCCGCGCCGCCGTCACCAGCGCGTCGCGGTTGCGGCGTGCGTCGCTGCGTAGCGGCTTGTCCTCGGGCACGGGCCGATCCTACAAATTCGGGAATATGTTGAGCATGGGTTCAAGTTATTGTGGTCGTTCGAATGAAACTTGAACCACTGCTCAACTTAATCAGGACGGGTGAAATGACCAGGACCCTCGCGATATTCGGCTACGGACCGGGCCTCGGCGTCGGCACCGCGCGGCGCTTCGGCAAGGAGGGCTTCCGCGTCGCCGTCGTCGGCCGCGACGGGGAAGGCGCGAATCGCAACGCCGAAAGGCTCCGCGCTGAGGGCATCGAGGCCGCCGCCTTCACCGCGGACATCACCGACGCACGGGAACTACAGACCGCCGTCGACGACATCACCGCCACCCTCGGCCCTATCGATGTCGCGATGCACGGTGCGGCCGCCGATCCCTCCGCCCGCACCCCGTCCACCCTCGAAGTGGACGTGGCCGCCCTCGCCGTTCCGATCGCGCTGAAACTGCACTCGCCGATCCTGCTGACCCGCGCGCTGGCCCCCGCCATGATCGAGCGCGGCGACGGCGCACTGCTGTTCTCCTCTGGCTCCTCCGAACGCCACCTGCTGCCCTACCTGGCCAACTTCGGCATCGTCCTCGCCGCACAACGCGCCTACGTCCGTCAGCTGCATGCCGAGCTTGAAGGCACCGGCGTTTACGTCGGCCTGCTCAACATCGGCGCACTGATCGGCAACAGCAAGGCCGAACGTATGGTCGACGAACACCCCGAACTCGTACCGCCCGGCGTCGAAATCCCTCGCATCACCAATGACGAACTGGGCGAACACTACTGGCGCATGTACACCGAGCGCGTCCACGACGAACTCGATGTCGGCTTCCCCGCCTGACCACGCCCATCGTCGACCCCGGCCTCGCAGACCTTCCGTACGCTTCGCGGCCCTTGCACCCTCTGCGAAGCGTATGAAGGCCCTGCGAGGAACCAACTTCAGACCGCGCACATGGACTGCATGACCCCTTTGAGGATCGGCGCGCCATAGGTCGCGGGCGAGAAGGCGAGCGTCTGGATGATCGACAGCGGTGTCGTCACGCTCGAACCGACGCCGGTGAAGCCGAGCGCCATATTGCCCGCGGTCAGCAGCAGGCTGGTGACGTCCAGGGTCAGCGTCGCCAGGTCGAAGGCGTGCTCGACGCGCACCTCCGCGAGCGGCACGGTGTTCAGCGCGCGGCCCTCGTAGAGGCTGAAGCCGAGATTGGTCAGGAAGGTCAGCGGCCCGTAGTCGATGGCGTGCACCAGCGGGCCGAGTTCCTCGGTGCGGCGAAGCAGCGCCAGCTCGGCGACCCGGTTCTCGCCGAGGGAGGCCTGGAGCGAGTCGGCGGCGGCGTGCATCGCGGGCCGGTCCAGCGGCAGAGCGGCGGCGTCCAGGTAGGCCCTGGTGCGTTCGACCAGCGCGGCTGTGGTGAGCTCGGCCATCGGCGTGCAGGTCCCGTCGGCGCGCACCAGGGCGTTGGCCAGGTCGATCAGCGGCGCGGGCAGCTCGACTCGCTCGATCGGGAATTCGTCCAGCTCGAGCTTCGGGTAGGCGTTGGGCGCCGCGCAGTTGGCGGCGATGAACTCCTGCACCTTGCGGGTCACCGCCTTCACGCCGTTGAACATCGCGCCGACGATCGGCTTCAGGAAGAACCGGCGGTGGGCACCAAGCTGGCGGCCAGCTGCGCCGGGATCTTCACGATCCTGGTCGCGAGCACGAACACCTCGATGGCGTCGTTCACCGTGAGGTGGGCGACCGACATGGTCTCGTGGACGCGTCCGGTGCGTATCGCGTCCAGCCCGTTGACGAGATAAGTGACGATCGGGTCGTCCAGGAACTCGGGCCGCTCGCCCACCTCGGCAGGGTGCTTGGGCAGACCGTCGCGGTGCACCCGCACGGCGGCCAGGGTGGCGCGGAAATCGGCGACCTGGCGGTCGTAGCCCGCGACCTGCTCCGGCGGGACCATCGTGCGCACGGCGGTGGCCGCCGCGGTGACGACATCATCGAAGGTGGGAGCGCCGGTGACGCACAGCGCCGCGGCGTCGGTGATCGGCGTCGAGGCGAGGGAATCCTCCTCGGCGTGGGCGGTGGCGGGAATCAGGACGCTGCCGCCGAGGACCGCGCAGGACTGTAATAGCGCCTCGATGGCCGCGACGTAGCCTTTTCGGCGAACAATGCGGGAAATTCCGGTTGCCGCCGCCGGGGGCCCGCCTTCCCCCCGGACCGCGCGCGGACTTCCGATACGCTGGGCTCCCGTGACCGTCGCATCGTCCCCCGGTAACTCCGCCAACCCCTCCGCCCCGTTCGATCTGATCGTCGTCGGCTCCGGCTTCTTCGGGCTGACCATTGCCGAACGCGCCGCCAACGTCCTCGGCAAACGGGTGCTAGTGCTCGATCGCCGCTATCACATCGGCGGCAACGCCTACTCGGAGCCGGAACCGGAAACCGGGATCGAGATCCACAAGTACGGTGCGCATCTGTTCCACACCTCGAACAAGAAGGTCTGGGACTACGTCACGCAGTTCACCGAGTTCACCGGCTACCAGCACCGCGTCTTCGCGATGCACAAGGGACAGGCCTACCAGTTCCCGATGGGCCTCGGCCTGATCTCGCAGTTCTTCGGCCGCTACTTCACCCCGGACGAGGCGAAGGCGCTGATCGCCGAGCAGGCCGCCGAGGTGGAGACCAAGGACGCGCAGAACCTCGAGGAGAAGGCCATCTCGCTGATCGGCCGCCCGCTCTACGAGGCGTTCGTCCGCGACTACACCGCCAAGCAGTGGCAGACCGATCCCAAGGAACTGCCCGCGGGCAACATCACCCGCCTCCCGGTGCGCTACAACTTCGACAACCGCTACTTCAACGACACCTTCGAGGGCCTGCCCGCGCAGGGGTACACGAAGTGGCTGGAGAACATGGCCGCCTCCGAGCTCATCGAGGTCCGGCTGAACACCGACTGGTTCGAGGTCCGCGACGAACTGCGCGCGCAGAACCCGGACGCCCCGGTGGTCTACACCGGCCCGCTGGACCGCTACTTCGACTACAGCGAGGGCGAACTCGGCTGGCGCACCATCGACTTCGAGACCGAAGTGCTCGAAACCGGTGACTTCCAGGGCACCTCGGTGATGAACTACAACGACGCGGACGTGCCATTCACCCGCATCATCGAGCCCCGCCACTTCCACCCCGAGCGCGAATACCCCACCGACAAGACGGTGATCATGCGCGAGTACTCCCGTTTCGCGCAGACCGGCGACGAGCCGTACTACCCGATCAACACGCCGGAGGACCGGGCCAAGCTGCTCGCCTACCGCGAGCGCGCCAAGCAGGAAACCGCGTCGGCGAAGGTGCTTTTCGGCGGTCGCCTCGGCACCTATCAGTACCTGGACATGCACATGGCCATCGGCTCCGCGCTGAGCATGTTCGACAATGTGCTGCGACCGCATCTGGAGTCGGGCGCGCCGCTCGTGGATGCCGAATGACCTCCTCACCGATGTTGGAAGAGATGACGACCGAGACCCGCGCGAAATCGCTGCTGCAGCGCATCATCCTGCCGAGGCCGGGTGAGCCCCTCGACGTGCGCACCCTCTACCTGGAGGAATCGGCGACCAACGCCAAGCGCGCGCACGCGACGACCCGTACCTCGCTGTCCATCGGCGCGGAGTCCGAGGTCTCGTTCTGCACCTACTTCAACGCGCTGCCCGCCAGCTACTGGCGCCGCTGGAGCGTGCTGACCTCGGTGGTGCTGCGACTCGAGCTCGCCGGACACGGCCGGGTCGACATGTACCGCTCCAAGGCCGACGGCTCGCGAATCCACGTGCAAGGCAGCGAGTTCGCCGTCGCCGCGGGCGCTGACTCCACGACGGTGGAGTTCGAGACCGATCTCGCCCCGTTCGAGGACGGCGGCTGGATCTGGTTCGACATCACCACCGACACGGCGGTCACGCTGCTCTCCGGCGGCTGGTACGCCCCGATCGATGCGCCGGGCGACGGCAGCATCGCGGTCGGTATGCCCACCTTCAACCGGCCAACCGACGCGGTGAAGACCCTCGGCGCCCTCGGCTCCGACCCGCTTGTGCTCGAGAAGATCAAGGCCGTCATCATCCCGGACCAGGGCACCAAGAAGGTCGTCGACGAGCCCGGTTTCGCGGAGGCCGCCGCGGTGCTCGGCGACCGGCTCGCCATCCACGACCAGCCCAACCTCGGTGGCTCCGGCGGCTACAGCCGGGTCATGTACGAGGCGCTGAAGACCACCGACGCCCAGTACATCGTCTACATGGACGACGACATCGAGATCGAGCCGGACTCGATCCTGCGCGCGCTGGCCTTCTCCCGGTTCAGCAAGTCGCCGATGCTGGTCGGCGGGCAGATGCTCAACCTCCAGGAGCGCTCGCACCTGCACGTCATGGGCGAGGTGGTCGACCGCAGCATCTTCATGTGGACGGCCGCCCCCAACGTCGAATACGACCACGACTTCGCCAAGTACCCGCTGCGCGACCGCGACAACTCCAAGCTGCTGCACCGCCGCATCGACGTCGACTTCAACGGCTGGTGGACCTGCGTGATCCCGCGCCAGGTCGCCGAGGAGATCGGCCAGCCCCTGCCGCTGTTCCTGAAGTGGGACGACGTCGAGTACGGCCTGCGTGCCCGCGCCGCCGGCTACCCGACCGTCACCCTGCCCGGCGCGGCGGTCTGGCACATGGCGTGGAGCGACAAGGACGACGCCATCGACTGGCAGGCGTACTTCCACCTGCGCAACCGCTTGGTGGTCGCCTCGCTGCACATGCCGGGCGACGGGCGCGGCATGATCGTCAACACCGTCAAGGCCACCCTCAAGCACCTGCTCTGCCTGGAGTACTCGACGGTCGCGATCCAGAACCTCGCCATCCGCGACTTCCTCGCGGGCCCGGAGCGGTTGTTCCAGCTGCTGCCGAGCGCGCTCGGCGCGGTGCACGAGCTGCGCAAGCAGTACCCGGACGCGGTCATCCTGCCCTCCTCGACGGAGTTGCCGCTGGCCAGCCACATCGGCGTCGGCGCGGTGGGCGAGCCGCCGAACCCGATCGCGAAGGTCGTCCGGCTGGTCAAGGGCGTGGTGCACAACTTCCGCCCGGCGCACACCGAACACCACAAGACCCCGCAGCTGAACGTGCCGACGCTGGACGCGCGCTGGTTCCTGCTCTCGCAGGTCGACGGCGTCACCGTCACCACGGCCGACGGCCGCGGCGTCGTCTACCGCAAGCGCGATCCGCGCCAGGCCCTCGGCCTGTTCAAGGAGGCCATGCGGCTGCGCAAGGAGCTCGCCGCCCGCTTCCCGGAAATGCAGCAGCGCTACCGTGCCGCGCACCCGCGGCTCACCAGCACCGCGGCCTGGGAGAACGCCTTCGGTATCGATCAGAACGGAAGCAAGTAGTGAGTGCGATCAACCCGAGCCTCCAGGATTCGGCCACCCGGCCGCCGGAGGTCGCGATCATCAACGCCGTGCAGGCGAGTATCGGCGCGAATCCGTCGGTCGTCTCGGCCGCAAGGGGTATGTCGCACTTCGGCGAGCACGCGCTCGGCTGGATCGGCATCGCGGCCGCCGGCTGGTTGGTCGACAAGCCGCGGCGGCGGCAGTGGGCCGGGGTCGCGGTGGGCGCGGTCGGCGCGCACGCGGCCTCCATCGTGATCAAGCGTGTTGTCCGGCGTCCGCGCCCGAACGACCCGTCGGTGCAGGTCAACGTGGGGACGCCGAGCAAGCTGAGCTTCCCCTCCTCGCACGCCACCTCCACCACGGCGGCTGCGGTGTTGCTCGGCAGGCTCACCGGGCTACCCTTGCCTGCGGTGCTCGTACCGCCGATGTTGCTCTCCCGAGTCGTACTCGGGGTGCACTATCCCTCCGACGTGCTCGCCGGATCCGCGCTCGGTGCCGCGTCCGCCGCCGCCCTGCTCGCCGCCGAAAAGAGGCTCGAGCCGCGGCGCGAGCGACGGGCGCGGAGGCGGTAGCTTGCGTAACCATGCAGGGCACCGGGAGCGCCGCACAACCAGACACAGTGACCGCACGAGAAAAGGCCTTGGTTGACATGAGTGAAGAGCCGACCGGCGCCGATCTGGCAGAGGCCGTTGTCAAGGGCCCGCCCAAGACGCTGGCAGGTGGTTTGATCAAGGCCGTCCGGCCGCGGCAGTGGGTTAAGAACGTCCTCGTGCTCGCCGCCCCGCTCGCCGCGGGGTCGGTGACCGAGATCGACGTGCTCGCCCACGTCGGTGTCGCCTTCGTGGTGTTCTGCATGGCGGCCTCTGGCATCTACCTGGTCAACGACGCGCTGGACGTGGAGGCCGACCGGGCCCACCCGACCAAGCGGTTCCGGCCCATCGCCGCGGGCATCGTCCCGGTGAACCTGGCCTACGGCCTTTCCGCGGTGCTGCTTGTCGGCTCGATCGTCGGCTCGTTCCTGGCGGCCTGGCAGCTCGCCGTGGTGATGGCGGTCTACATCGTCATCCAGCTGGCCTACTGCTTCGGGCTCAAGCACCAGGCGGTGCTGGACATCTGCATCGTGTCGAGCGGCTTCCTGCTGCGCGCCGTCGCGGGCGGCGCGGCGGCGGCCATTCCGCTCTCGCAGTGGTTCCTGCTGATCATGGCGTTCGGCTCGCTGTTCATGGCGGCGGGCAAGCGCTACGCCGAACTGCAGATCGCGCTCGGCACCGGCGCCAAGATCCGCAAGTCGCTGGAGTACTACACGCCCACCTACCTGCGTTTCATCTGGACGCTGGCGGCCACCGCCGTCGTTGTCTTCTACGGTCTGTGGGCCTTCGAGCAGGATCGGGACAACGACACCACCTGGTTCGCGATCTCGATGATTCCGTTTACCATCGCAATCCTGCGTTACGCGGTCGACGTCGACGGTGGCGAGGCCGGAGAACCCGAAGAGATCGCGCTGGGGGATCGCGTCCTCCAGTTCCTCGCAATCGCCTGGATCGGAGCGGTAGGTGTCGCTGTCTATCTCACCTGACGAGATGTTGGTAGAGGGAGCGGAGCGAACTGAAGACGAGGCGGAACGCACTGCCAACGCGCAGGCGCGGTCCGTCTCGTCGTTCCAGCGCCTATCCCGAGCCACGTTCGTCGGTGGGATCGCGCTCACCGCGGCGCTTTTCACGATCGGCGGCTGGCAGCGTCGCTGGATCGCCGACGACGGTCTGATCGTGCTGCGCACCGTGCGCAACCTGCTCGCGGGCAACGGCCCGGTGTTCAACATGGACGAGCGGGTCGAGACCAACACCAGCACGGCGTGGACCTACATCGTGTGGTTCTTCAGCTGGCTGACCCAGGCGCGGCTCGAGTACGTGGTGCTCGGCATCGCGCTGACGCTGTCGGTGGCCGCCATGGTGTTCGCCATGCTCGGCACGGCTCGGCTGTGGGGCGGCACCAAGTCGGCGCTGCTGTTGCCCGCGGGCGTGCTCGTCTACATCGCGGTGCCGCCTGCTCGCGACTACGCCACCTCCGGTCTGGAGAGCGGACTCGTCATCTGCTGGCTCGGCGCGCTGTGGTGGCTGATGCTGCGCTGGGCGCAGGCCGAGCGGGTGCGCCTCGCCGGGTTGTTCGGTCTGGTGTTCTTCGCCGGACTCGCCCCGCTGATCCGTCCGGAGATGACGCTCGTCGGCGCGCTGGCGCTGCTGATGATCTTCTTCGCTCCGCTGCCGGAGACCCGCTTCCGCCCGATCGTGCTGCGCGCGGTCATCGTCGGCGTGGCGGGCCTGGTGCCGCTGGGCTACCAGATCTGGCGGATGGGCTACTACGGCCTGCCCTACCCGAACACCGCCGTCGCGAAGGACGCGGGCGGCGCGAAGTGGAGCCAGGGCTTCACCTACCTGTGGGATCTGGTCGGACCGTACTACCTGTGGATTCCGCTGCTCGTGCTGCTGGTTCTCGGCGTCGTCGCGGCTCGGTCGGCAACGGCCGGTGCCAAGCCCGCCGCGACGGAGGGGCGCCTGCGCCGGTTCAGCGCGTGGCTGCGCTCGCCCGCCGCGGTGGTCACCCTGGTGCTGGTCAGCGGTTTCCTGCTGACGATCTACGCGCTGCGCGTCGGCGGCGACTTCATGCACGGCCGCATGCTGCTCCCGCAGCTGTTCCTGCTGTTGCTGCCGGTCGCGGTGATTCCGCTGCGGCTGCCCGAAGGCGGCCTGCGCGCGGTGAACTGGTCGTTCGCGGTGATCCTGATCGCCTGGCTCGGCACACTGGGCTGGGCGCTGTTCGCCTCGGGTACCACGGCCATCAAGACCGGCACCAAGATCAGCTCGTCCGGCATCGTCGACGAGCGCGTCTACTACGTGCTCAACACCGGCCACGACCACCCGATCCGGGCCGAGGACTACCTCGACTACCCGCGCATCCGGGCCATGGTGAACAACATCCAGGAGACGCCCAACGGCGGCCTGCTGCTGAACTCGCCCTCGTTCATGTTCTGGTACATCGCGCCCCCGCCGCAGCCCATCCCCGATGGCGGCGCAGGCCACACGGTGTACTTCCTGAATCTGGGCATGACCAGCATGAACGTCCCGCTCGACGTGCGCGTCATCGACCAGATGGGTCTGGCGTATCCGCTCGCCGCGCACACCGATCGGCTGGTCGACGGCCGCATCGGCCACGACAAGAGCCTGTACCCGGACTGGGTCGTCGTGGACGCGGGCATGGTCGACAAGAAGCCGTGGATGCCCTGGTACCTGGACGAGAAGTGGGTCACCCAGGCGCGCACGGCCATGTCCTGCCCGGAGACGCAGGCCCTGCTGATCTCCTCTCGCGATCCGCTGACCTTCGAGCGTTTCCGGCACAACCTGCGCAACGCGCTGTCGTTCGCGAAGTACCGGATCGAGCGGGTGCCGAAGTACGAGATCCAGCGCTGCGGGCTCGTCGACCCCTTCCCGCAGCAGCCGCCGAACTGAACCTCTGGAGTCACACTGGGCCCACGGATCACCGTGGGCCCAGTGGTTTCCAGTGAAGTTCGGATAAACGTGGTGTACGCCGCTTTATCTCTTTTTGATAACGCCCTTGCATCGATGGCGGGTTAGGCTCTCCCGGTACGCCCGCCGGGGTGTCCACTCGACGTGGACAGGGACCGGCGGTCTCCGTCGAGGCGCGGCCGTCTCCGGTCGCATGTAGCGAAAGGCCTAAAAAAATAATGCGAGGCGTGATGGGGCGCAGCGCGCAGGCTGGTCGCCTGCGTGCTCGAAGAGCCGGTGGATGGCTCAAGAAGTCGGTCTTGGTGTCGATGGCAGTCGTGCTACCGCTCGGGGCGTCGGTGGCAGGCCAGGGCGCCACCGCGTCCGCGGCGTTCAACCCGGAGGGCTTCGACTTCTGGGTCGACTCCAGCATGGGGCCGATCAAGTCGCGCATCTTCCGCGCGGCCGACGGCAACACCAACCGCGTTGTCTACGCGCTGGACGGCATGCGCGCCCGCGGTGACCTGAGCGGCTGGGAGATCGACACCGAGGTCGCCCGCGAGCTGACCAAGTGGAACATCAACGTGGTCATGCCGGTCGGCGGCCCGTCCAGCTTCTACGCGGACTGGAACGCGCCGAGCACCTTCCTCGGCATCCCGACCGGCTCGGGCCCCTCCGGCTCGTCCTCGGGTTCCTCGATGACCGGCTCGTCCGGCTGGAACGAGACCGTCGGCAAGGTCAGCACCTACAAGTGGGAGACCTTCCTGACCCAGAACCTGCGCTGGGCGCTGCGCGACCGGCTCGGTTTCAGCCCGAACCGCAACGGCGTGTTCGGCCTGTCGATGGGCGGCTCCGCCGCGCTGACGCTCTCGGCCTACCACCCGGATCAGTTCAGCTTCGCCGGTTCCTACTCCGGCTACCTGAACATCTCCGCGCCGGGCATGCGGGAGGCGCTGCGCGTCGCGATGCTGAGCGCCGGTGGCTACAACATCGACGCGATGGCGCCGCCGTGGGGCCCGCAGTGGCTGCGCATGGACCCGTTCGTGTTCGCGCCGCAGCTCAAGGCCAACAACACCCGCCTGTGGATCGCCGCAGGCAGTGGCCTGCCCGCCGCGGGTGACGTGCACTCGCCGATGGACGTCGTCCAAGGCGTGCCGCTGGAAGCGCTCGCGCTGGTCAACACCAGGGCCTTCCAGGTGCGGATGATGACGCTCGGCGCCAACAACGTCACCTACAGCTTCCCGCCCGTCGGTATCCACAACTGGCGCAACTGGGAGTCCGAGGTCTACCGGATGATTCCGGACCTCTCGGCCCACATCGGCTGATTCCAGGCTCGACCCGAAACCGCCCGGCGCGCCCCGCGCCGGGCGGTTTTTCGTACGCCGCGCCGGGCATCCGTAATGGGGGTCGACAACGAATCCTCAGCGGGAAACCCGCGAATCCTTGTGGGCTGGATCACTTTCCAGCAACATAGAAGCATTCGTTGCCGATCGATACCCATAGAACATGCACAGAGGTCGAAAGGTCCGTTTTCAGCGCGGATGCGTGATCTTCGTGCCCGATCAGGGGGCCGGTCGAGTTGCTTGCTGTTTGCCTCCCCCGGTTGTCGAGGAAAGGTCGAGTCGAATGCGTACTGCCCGTGGGAAACACCGTCGCCATTCGTCCGGATCGTGGATGCGCAAGTGGGCGCTCGGCGTAGCGGTCGCGATGTTGGCGCCGCTGGGAGTTTCCGTCGCGGGCACCGGAGCGACGGCCTCGGCGGCGTTCAACCCGGCGGCCTTCGACTTCTGGGTCGATTCGGGCATGGGCCCGATCAAGTCCCGCGTCCTGCGCGCCGCGGACGGCAACACCAACCGCGTCGTCTACGTCCTCGACGGCATGCGCGCTCCCGAGACGCTCAACGGCTGGGAGATCGAGACGAATATCCCCGCGCTCCTGGCCAGCTGGAACATCAACGTCGTGATGCCGGTCGGCGGCATGTCCAGCTTCTACGCGGACTGGAACGCGCCGAGCGAACTCCTCGGCATCCCCGCGGGTTCCGGCTCCAGCTCCGGCTCCGGCGCGATGAACATCCTCGCGGGCGGTCCAGGTAAGAGCTACCGGTACCAGTGGGAGACCTTCCTGACCGAGAACCTGCGCTGGGCGCTGCGCGACCGGCTCGGTTTCAACCCGAATCGCAATGGCGTCTTCGGCCTTTCGATGGGCGGCAGCGCCGCGCTGACCCTGGCGGCCTACCACCCGGACCAATTCAGCTTCGCCGGTTCCTATTCCGGCTACCTGAACATCTCCGCGCCCGGCATGCGCGAGGCGATCCGCATCGCCATGCTCGACGCGGGCGGTTACAACGTCGACTCGATGGCGCCGCCGTGGGGCCAGCAGTGGCTGCGGATGGATCCGTTCGTGTTCGCGCCCAATCTGATTCGCAACGGCACCCGCCTCTGGATCGCCGCGGCGAGCGGCCTGCCCGCTGCCACCGATCCGCCGAGCTTCAACACCCTCAACGGCATGGGGCTCGAGGCGCTCGCGCTCGCCAACACCAGGGCCTTCCAGGTGCGCATGGCGACGTTGGGCGGCGGCAACGCCGTGTACTCCTTCCCGGCCTACGGCATTCACGCCTGGAACAACTGGGCCGACGAGGCGACCCGCATGCTTCCTGACCTGTCCGCGAATATCGGCTGACGCACCACCGAGGACCGCTCGGGGCCGCCAGGGCTCCGGGCGGTCTTTCGCGTTGGCTGAACGATCGCTGGTGAACGAGCGACACCGACCCCCTATATGAGGAGACGCCCACCGGGGCCGGAACCGGCCGCCATCCGGTTTTGATCACGATCCGATATACGGGCGCGTCCCTCGGCTGTTTGCTTCGAATATGCACATATAGAAGAGCAGTACCGCTTCGGAACAGCAGTACCGCCGAAACCCGTGCTAGTCCGGTTCTCGGCACCAGTGGCGATCCTCATGCACGACGGTTGCGGTCGATGGAGACCGCGCGGGCGAAAGGTCTGGTCGATGCGAGTTGACGGGTTGAGCGAACGCAGTGAGCGAATCATGGTCCGGCGCGCACCGCACATGGCGCCGCTGAGCGCGGGCGAGGTGCGGGCATGAGCGAACGCAGTGAGCGAATCATTTGCCAGCGCGCCTCGCGCATGCCGGAGCCGAGCGTCAGCGAGGCGCAGGCATGAGCTGGAGGGTTGCCGGGGGACGTTCCCCGCGGCGGTGGTTGCGGCGTTCGGTCGCCGGTCTCGCGCTCGCGCTCGCGGTACCGTTCGGCGCCGCGTCCGCCGGGCTGACGGCACCGGCCACGGCGGCCTTCAATCCGGCCGGTTTCGATTTCTGGGTCGATTCCAGCATGGGCCCGATCAAGTCGCGCATCTTCCGCGCGGCCGACGGCAACACCAATCGCGTCGTCTACGCACTGGACGGCCTGCGCGCGCGCAACGACCTGAGCGGCTGGGAGATCGACACCGACATCTCCCGGATCCTCACGCAGTGGAACATCAACGTCGTGATGCCGGTCGGCGGTCAGTCCAGCTTCTATTCGGACTGGATCGCGCCGAGCAACACCAACGGCCAAGCGGTCACCTACGCCTGGGAAACGTTCCTGACCGAGAATCTGCGCTGGGCGCTGCGCGACCGGCTCGGTTTCAATCCGAACGGCAACGGCGTGTTCGGCCTGTCCATGGGTGGCAGCGCCGCGCTCGCGCTGGCCGCCTATCACCCCGATCAATTCCGTTACGCGGGTTCGTATTCGGGATATCTGAACATTTCGGCGCCCGGCATGCGCGAGGCTTTGCGGCTCGCGCTGCTCGACGCGGGCGGTTTCAACATCGACGCCATGTGGGGCCCGCCGTGGGACCCGCGCTGGCTGCGCCACGACCCGTTCATGTTCGCGCAATTGTTGCGGCAGAACGGGACGCGGCTCTGGATCTCCGCGGGCAGCGGCCAGAACGGACCGCGTGACGTGATCAACGCGCCGATCGACGTCTATCACCTCGGCAACGCCATGGCATTGGAGACGCTCGCGCTCGCCAACACGCGTGCGTTCCAGGCCAGGATGGACACCCTCGGCGGCGGGAACGCGATCTACAACTACCCGGCGGTCGGCGTGCACAACTGGCATTACTGGCAGGACCAGGTGCTCGCGATGCTGCCCGATATGAGCGCCCATCTTGGATGACGTAACAAAATGACCCTTCGGGGACGACATCACTGCTGAGACGCGGTAGGGTCACCGCACGATCACAGATTGTGCGCGGGCGGATTTCGGCCACCCGGTCGACCGCAGCCTTGCTAAGGATTCGGACGTCGAATATCCTCCTGCGAGCGTAAGTGTGACCATATCGTTGTAGCGCCGTCGATTGATGCCGGAATGTCGGGAACCGGTATCGGTGTGACGCGCGTCTCGTTGGCAGCACGGGTGTCGTCCCGCCGTTTCGGCGCGGCGGCACCGCAACAGCAGAAAGTGAGCAGGATTCATGCGTTTCGGCAGGGCCGCCGCGCCGAAGAGTGTCAAGTCGGGTCGGCGAGGCGCACCTCGTGGTTGGCGTAATCGAATTCTGGCTGTCGGTGCCGCTGCGCTAGCGCTGCCGATCGCCGCAGGACTGGCTTCCCCGACCGTCGCCACAGCCGCTCCCGTGCACGCCCCGGCGCTGCGCGCGCCGGCCGGTGGTTACGAGGAGTTGATGGTCCCGTCGCAGATGGGTCCGATCAAGGTTCAGGTGCAGTGGGCATCGCGCGGCGGCAACGCGGCGCTGTACATGCTCGACGGCCTGCGCGCTCGCGACGACCGCAACGCGTGGTCGTTCGAGACCAACGCGATGGACCAGTTCAAGAACGACAACATCACCCTGGTGATGCCGGTCGGCGGTCAGTCGAGCTTCTACACCGACTGGTACGCGCCGAGCAACACCAACGGTCAGAAGACCACCTACAAGTGGGAAAGCTTCCTGACCAACGAGCTGCCGAACTTCCTCGCGGGCTACGGCGTCTCCAAGACCAACAACGCGGTCATCGGCCTGTCCATGGGCGGTAGCGCCGCGCTGGCGCTGGCCGCCTACCACCGCGACCAGTTCAAGTTCGCCGCCTCCTACTCCGGCTACCTGAACATCTCGGCGCCGGGCATGCGCGAGGCGATCCGCATCGCGATGCTCGACGCGGGCCGCTACAACGTCGACTCGATGGCCGCGCCGTGGAGCCCGCAGTGGCTGCGCATGGACCCGTTCGTGTTCGCGCCGCAGCTGAAGGGCCTGCCGATGTACATCTCGGCGGCGTCGGGTCTGCCCGGTCAGTTCGACCGGCCCGCCTCGCCGGTCGGCCTGTTCAACACCGGTAACGCGATGGCGCTCGAGGCTCTGTCGCTGGTCAACACCCGCGCGTTCCAGGTCCGCCTGAACTCGCTCGGCATCCCGGCCTTCTTCGACTTCCCGGCCGCGGGCACCCACTCCTGGAAGTACTGGGAGGGCCAGCTGTGGAACTCGCGCAAGGGCATCCTGGACGCCACCGGCGCCTGGTGATCACCGCGCACTGAACAACCGCACGACGCCGTCGCTTCCTCGCGAAGCGGCGGCGTCGTCGTTTTCCCGGCCCCGACACGCCGTCGACCGCGCGAAAACACATCGGTTCGCTACGGGCGAGTCTCCCGGAAACTGGAGGTTTGCCGGAGTACAAAACTCATGTGGCTGGAGTTGCGTGTGGTAAATGGAGGAGAGGTCGACGCCGCGGCGGACGCACGACGCGTGGCCGTTTCGCTCTGCTCGCCACCGTCCTGGTGCTACCTCTCGCCGCGGGCATCACCCCGCTGACCGCGCCCGTCGCCGCCCAGCCCGCGGCCGCCCTCGCCGAGGCCACCACGCAGAACGTGGTCTGGCTCGGTGACCGCCGGGTGGCGCTGTGGGTGCACTCGCCGTCGATGGGCACGCCGGTGCAGGTGCAGTTGCTGCTGGCCAGGGACTGGAACTCCCGGCCGGACGCCAGGTTCCCCGTGCTGTTCATGCTCGACGGCCTGCGCGCGACCGAGGACGAGAGCGGCTGGACCAAGGACGCGGGCGCCGCGGGCTTCTACGCCGACAAGAACGTCACCGTGGTGTTGCCGGTCGGCGGCCAGTCCAGCTTCTACTCCGACTGGTTGCAGCCGAACAACGGCAAGAACTACAAGTGGGAGACCTTCCTGACCAAGGAATTGCCGCCGCTGCTGGAGAGCCAGTGGCGGGCCACGGCGGTGCGTGGCATGGCGGGCCTTTCGATGGGCGGTACGGCGGCCATGTTCCTCGCCGGGCGCAACCCCGGTTTCGTCAGGTACGCCGCCTCGTACTCGGGCTTCCTCACCACGACCACGCTCGGCATGCCGCAGGCCATCGAGTTCGCCATGCGCGACGCGGGCGGCTTCGACTCGGCCGCCATGTGGGGTCCGCCGACCAGTCCGGAGTGGGAGAACCACGACCCGTACGTGCTCGCCGACCGGTTGAAGGGCACAAGCATCTACGTCTCCAGCGGCAGCGGCGCCACCGGGCCGTTCGATCAGGCCTCCGGCATTCCCGGCGTGAGCACCAACTACGCGGGCATGGGCCTGGAGATCCTGTCCCGGCTGACCTCGCAGAACTTCGTCACCAAGCTGGCCGAGTTGTCCATTCCGGCGCAGGTCAACTACCGGCCCTCGGGCACTCACTCGTGGCCGTACTGGGACTTCGAGATGCGCCAGTCCTGGACTCAGGCGGCGGCAGCGCTCGGGGTGGAATCCGACAAGCCCGCCTGCGCGCCCGCCGAGACGCTCGGCGCCGCGGTGGCCGCCAACGGCTGGCTCGGCGAATGCCTCACCGGGGAGTACCAGGTGGCGGGCGGCGTCGCGCAGGACTTCCATGGCGGCCGGGTCTTCCATTCGCCGGAGAGCGGCGCGCACGCGGTCGGCGGCATGATCGGCGGCGGCTACCAGGCCGCGCACGGACCCGCGGGCCCGCTCGGCCTGCCCACCGGCGGCGAACGCGCGCTGCCCGACGGTCGCGGCCGGTTCCAGCCGTTCCAGCACGGCTCGCTGTATTGGACGCCACAGACCGGAGCACAAGTGGTGCGAGGCGCGATCCTCGACGAATGGGGCGCGCAAGGCTTCGAACGCGGACCGGCGGGCTATCCGATCGCGCCGGAGATCAAGACGCCGAACAAGGACGGCGCCGTGCAGGCCTTCGAAGGCGGCCCGTTCTATTACAGCGCCAAGACCGGCGTGCACCGGGTGCACGGGCTGATCCTCGGCAAATACGCCCAGCTGGGATTCGAGAACAGCTGGCTCGGTTTCCCTGCGGCGGAAGAACTTCCGCTCAAGGATCTCGGTCGCTACAGCCGATTCGAGGGCGGCAACATCTATTGGAGTCCGCTCTCCGGAGCCTGGGCGGTGCGCAACGGGCCGATGATGGACGCCTGGCAGAGCGCCGGCTTCGAGAACGGCAAACTCGGGTACCCGATCAGCGACGAGTTCGCGATTCCCGGCGGCGTGCGGCAGAACTTCCAGGCCGGGTTCATCACGGTGGTGAACGGCAAATCGGAGGTTCACGGCCTTTGATTCCGACCGGTCTGTTGGCTGACTGACGTCGCCAGGCCCGTCGTTGCCATTACCCTGGGGGCGACCGATCCCCCTTGCCCAATAGATCGAGGACAGAAATACATGCATCGGACCCGAGGAAAGGTACTCGGCGTCGCCGTGGCGATCGCCGCGACCGGCCTGCTCAGCGCCTGCGGTGACAACGACTCGACCGCGACGAGCACGCCGACGCTGAAGCCGACCACGACGACGTCGGCGCAGGCCGCAGCGCCGACCAGCCCGGCAGAAAGCGGCCACGAAGGCCACGAGACCACCCCGGCTCCCGCGCCCGAGCAGGCACCGCCGCCCGCCGAGACCGTCGCGCCGGAGCGCCCGGAGCCGGTGCCGACGAACGAGGTGCCGCCCGCCGACACCTCCAACCTCACCGAGAAGGACCGCAAGTTCCTCGACGCGCTGAAGGCGCAGGGCATCACCCCGTCCAGCCCGGACATCGCGCTGAGCATCGGTAGCTACGTCTGCCAGGGTGTCGCCGCGGGCGCGTCCGAGCAGGACCTGACCACGTTCGTCAACGCGATGGCCGGTTCCGACCCGTCCTTCGACCCGGCCAAGATGCCGGTCGAGCAGGCCGGTCAGATCTACATTCAGACGGCCAAGCAGAACTACTGCCAGTGAACGCGCGCGGTTCGAGACCCCGCCGGCTTCGGCCGGTGGGGTGCCTGATAGCGCTGGCGGTCATCGCGTTGATCGTCGTCGTGGTGATCCTGCTGTGGTTCCTGCTCGCCGGACGGCTGCGGGTGCCAGAGCCTGGCCCCGAACCGCCGAAGCCACCCGTCTCGCAGCCCGCCACCTGCCCGGACGTACAGATGATCTCGGTGCCGGGCACCTGGGAGTCGAACAGCAACGACGACCCGCACAACCCGGCGGCCAACCCGCTGTCGCTGATGCTCAACATCTCCGGGCCGATTCAGCAGCAGTTCCCCGACGAGCGCGTCGACGTCTACACCGTGCCGTACGTCGCGCAGTTCTCGAACCCGATCGCCATCCCGCCGGACGGCCAGGAGTCCTACAACAACAGCCGTTCCGAGGGCACCCAGCGGATGGTCGACATGATGACCGAGCGGTCCCGTGAATGCCCCTTGACGACCTATGTGATCGCCGGGTTCTCCCAGGGCGCGGTGATCGCGGGCGACGTGGCCGCGCAGATCGGCGCGGGCAAGGGTCCGGTTCCCGCCGACCGGGTGCTCGGCGTGACGCTGATCGCCGACGGCCGACGCACCCTCGACACCGGCCAGGGACGCGCCATTCCGATCGGCACGCCGCCGCCCGGCGTCGGCGCGGAGGTCGCGCTGGCGGGCCTGAAGGTGCCAGGCATCACGATGACGGGTCCGCGCGACGGTTTCGGCGCACTCGCCGACCGCACCTACACGATCTGCGCACCGGGCGACATGATCTGCGACTCGCCGCCGCAGGCGCTGAATCCGGTGAACTGGATTCCCAGCGTGCTCGCGTTGGTGCGCGCGGTCGGAAATCCGGTGCACGCCTTGTACAACGGATACGTGGTGGATGGCAACGGCACCACGGCGACCCAGTGGACGGCGAGCTGGGCGAGCGGTCTGATCGAGGGCGCCCCTCGGCCCCCACATTCGTGAGATGGCACAAACCACGCCGACGTCGTCGTGTGTTCGGCCAGCCGCTGCCGCAGCAACCGTACGGGAGTTCGTCGCAACGTTGTAAAGTGCGCTGATGATCGCGACTACCCCCGAGTATCAGGGGCGCGAGTCGCGCCGCATTTTCCTTACAGCCAGGAGCATGAGTTCATGACACAAGCCGCCGCCACGGCCGGTGAGCTGACCGCATTGGGCACCCCGTTGCGTCCTTTTCGCTTCGCGGCTGCGGGCGAGGGAAACAAGCAGGAGGGCGGCGCCCGCAAGTTCGTTCAGACGGCGCAGCAGGCCGAGGAGTACGGCTACGACACCTTCGTCGTGCCGGATCACCTCGGTGACCAGATCGGTCCGATCGCCGCGCTCGGCGCACTGACCCAGGCCACCGAGAAGATCCGTCTCGGTACGTCGGTGCTGGCCAACGGCTTCCGCCACCCCGTGGTGCTCGCCAAGGATCTGGCCACCATCGACGTGCTGTCGAAGGGCCGCCTCGAGGTGGGTCTCGGCGCGGGCTGGAAGCAGGACGAGTACCAGGCCGCGGGTCTGGTGTACGACTCCCCGGGTGTGCGTCTCGCCAAGCTGGACGAGGCGCTGACCATCCTGGACGTGCTGCTGCGCGGTCAGGAGTGCACCTTCGAGGGCAAGTACTACCAGGTCAACGGCATCAAGGGCACCCCGCGTCCGCGGCAGGGTCCGCGCCCGCCGATCTGCACCGGCGGCGGCGGACCGAAGATGCTGCGCCTGGCCGCCAAGCACGCCGACATCATCTCCGTCGTTCCGGTCACCACCAAGAACGGCAAGGGTCTGCTCTCCGGTATCACCTTGGAGAAGACCATCGAGAAGGTGAATCTGATCAAGGAGGCCGCCGGCGAGCGGTTCGATCAGATCGAATTGAACTGGGCCATCACCGCGATCGTCATCACCGACGATCGGGAGAAGACCGCCGAAATGGCGCTGACGGCCATCGAACGCGGCCTGCACCCCGATCTCGAGGTCGACACCAAGCTCTCGGTCGAGGACATCCTGAATTCGCCGTACGTGGCGATCGGGACGTTCGAGGAGATCGCCGAACAGATCCGTCGTGTGCGGCAACTCACCTCGATGTCGTATGTCGGGGTGTTCCCCACCCAGATGGACGCGTTCGCGCCGGTTATCCCCCTGCTGCGGGATGAGTGACCCGGCCTTCTCTGTAACATGACTCTGGTTTGAGAACATTTAGCCGATAGCGGTCACCGCGCAGACCGCGTGAAAATCTGCAGGTTCGGCGCTAGGACGACGAGCACCCGCGGGCGAAAGCGAGTCGGGGCCTCACAGGTAACAGGCGGCGGGGCCGCCGTCTTGCTGCGTGTGCCTCGGAGGAGAAGAAGGAATGGAAGAGACTTTCGACGACTACCTGGACGAAACCGGGAACATCCGTATTCCCGAGGATCACACCCTGGTTGATCACGTCGAGAAGCACACCCGCAACGACGCGAACACGCTCGCGTACCGCTACATCGACTACTCGCGGGAACGCGATGGCGAGGTACACGAGCTGACGTGGCAGCAATTCGGTGTTCGGCTGCGCGCGGTGGCCGCCCGTCTGCAGCAGGTGACCAAGCCGGGCGACCGGGTTGCGATCCTTGCTCCGCAGGGCCTCGACTACGTGGTCTCCTTCTTCGCCGCCATCTACGCGGGCACCATCTCGGTGCCGCTGTTCGACCCGGACGAGCCAGGTCACACCGACCGCCTGCACGCGGTGCTCGGCGACTGTGAGCCCTCGGCCATCCTGACCGCGAGCTCCTCCGCGGCCGGGGTGCGTCAGTTCTTCCGCGCGCTACCCGCGGCGCAGCGCCCGCGCATCATCGCGGTCGACGCGATCCCGGACAGCGTCGGCGACACCTGGGTCCGCCCGGACATCAAGATCGACGACATCGCCTACCTGCAGTACACCTCGGGGTCGACCCGGGTTCCGGCCGGTGTGGAGATCACCCACCGCGCCGTCGGCACCAACCTGCTGCAGATGGTCCACTCCATCAACCTGGACTGGAACTCGCGCGGCGTCACCTGGCTGCCGCTGTTCCACGACATGGGCCTGCTGACGGTGATCCTGCCCGCGGTGGGCGGCAAGTACATCACCATCATGTCGCCGAGCGCGTTCGTGCGCCGCCCGTACCGCTGGATCAAGGAACTCGCCGCGGTCTCCGACGGCGCCGGGACCTTCGCCGCCGCACCGAACTTCGCGTTCGAGCACGCCGCGGCGCGCGGTCTGCCGAAGCCGGGCGAGTCGCTGGACCTGTCGAACGTCATCGGTCTGATCAACGGCAGCGAGCCGGTCACCACCTCCTCGATGAAGAAGTTCAACGAGGCCTTCGCGCCGTACGGTCTGCCCAAGACCGCCATCAAGCCCTGCTACGGCATGGCCGAGGCGACCCTGTTCGTCTCCGCGACCAAGGCCGAGGACGAGGCCAAGGTCGTCTACGTCGACCGCAACGAGCTCAACGCCGGTCGGATGGTGAAGGTCGACCAGAACGCGGAGAACGCCATCGCGCAGGTGTCCTGCGGTTACGTGGCGAAGTCGCAGTGGGCCGTGATCGTCGACCCGGAGACCGTGGAGAACGACGGCGGCGGCCACGAGCTGCCCGACGGCCGGGTCGGCGAGATCTGGTTGCACGGCAACAACATGGGCATCGGCTACTGGGGCCGTCCCGACGAGACCGCGAAGACCTTCCAGAACAAGGTCACCGAGCGGCTTGCCGAGGGCAGCCACGCCGAGGGCGCCGCGGCCGACGGCAACTGGATGCGCACCGGCGACTACGGCGTGTACTTCGAAGGCGAGCTCTACATCACCGGTCGAGTCAAGGACCTGGTGATCGTGGACGGCCGCAACCACTACCCGCAGGACCTCGAGTACTCGGCGCAGGAAGCGAGCAAGGCGCTGCGCCCCGGCTTCGTCGCCGCGTTCTCGGTGCCCGCCAACCAGCTGCCGCCCGAGGTGTTCGAGCAGGGCAGCCACTCCGGCCTGAAGACGTTCGACGCCGACGACGCCTCCGAGCAGCTCGTCATCGTCGCCGAGCGCGGCCCTGGCGCGGGCAAGGCCGATCCGCTGCCGATCGCCGACGCGGTGCGCGCGGCCGTCTCGCAGCGCCACGGCGTCACCGTGCGCGACGTGCTTCTGGTTCCCGCGGGCTCGATCCCGCGCACCTCCAGCGGCAAGATCGCCCGGCGCGCCTGCAAGACCGCTTATCTGGAGGGAACCTTGCGCGGTGGTTACACCCAGCAGGCCTTCCCCGATGCACCGGAAGAGTAATAGCCCAGGGTGAGCTAGAGGCCGACCAGCGACGCTCGGCGCGGACAATACTCATCCACGCCGAGCGTCAATTCACGGCGCGCCCGGTTACGCAGACAGGTAGCTTGAGGAATTGATGGCTGACAACGAGGGCACGCCCACCCAGACGACCGAAATCGCGTCCGCCGCCACGGAAGGCACGGCCGCGCCTGCCACCACGGACATCTCGGTGGCCGAACTGCGAGAATGGTTGCGCCGCTGGGTCGCCGACGCGACCGGGCAGCCGATCGAGCAGATCACCGTTGATCGGCCGATGGAGGAATTCGGGCTCGCCTCGCGCGACGCCCTCGCTCTCGGCGGCGACATCGAAGAGCTCACCGGCGTCGTGCTGAACGCGACCGTCGTCTACAAGCACCCGACCATCGCGTCGCTGGCCGAGGTCATCGTGCACGGTGAGCCCGAGGCGCCCGAGGAGTCGGCCGACGACGCTTTCTACACCGCCGGTTACACGCCGGGCGAGGCGCACGACATCGCGATCGTGGGTCTGTCCACTCGGCTGCCCGGTGCGGGGGATACCCCGGAGTCGACGTGGGAGTTCCTGATCAACCGCGGTGACGGCATCCGGGAAGCACCCGAAGGCCGGTGGTCGGAGTTCCTGAGCGAGCCCGAGGTCGCCAAGGCTGTCGCCGAGGGCAATACGCTCGGCGGTTACCTGGACCAGGATGTCGTCAAGGGCTTCGACGCGGAGTTCTTCGCGATGTCGCCCATCGAAGTCGAGCGCGTCGATCCGCAGCAGCGACTGATGATGGAGCTGACCTGGGAGGCGCTCGAGCACGCCAGGATTCCGGCGAGCGAGTTGCGCGGTGAGTCGGTCGGCGTCTTCATCGGTTCGTCCGCCAACGACTTCCAGTTGATCGCGGCGCTCGGCCTCGGTGGTGAGCGCGACGCCAACTTGCCCGCGACGGCCCAGGGTTACGCCATCATGGGCAGCGTCTCCAGCATCATCCCCAACCGGGTGTCCTACTTCTTCGACTTCCGCGGTCCATCGGTCTCGGTCGATACGGCCTGCTCGTCGACGATCGTCGCCGTGCACCAGGCGGTGCGTGCGCTGCGCGATGGCGATGCCGACCTGGCGCTGGCCGGCGGCGTCAACATGATCCTGACGCCGATGGCCACGCTCGGCTTCGACATGGGCGGCGGCGTCGCGAAAGACGGCCACATCAAGGCCTTCTCCTCCGACGCCGACGGCATGGTCCGCTCCGAGGGCGGCGGCTTGGTCGTGCTGAAGCGTCTGGCCGACGCGGAGCGGGACGGCGACCGGATTCTCGCGGTGATCAAGGGTTCCGCGGTCAACAACGACGGCCGTTCCAACGGTCTGCTGGCGCCGAACCCGGACGCCCAGGCCGACGTACTGCGCGCCGCCTACCGCGACGCGGGCATCAAGCCCTCCACCGTCGACTACATCGAGGCGCACGGCACCGGCACCCCGATCGGCGATCCCATCGAGGCCGACGCGCTCGGCCGGGTGATCGGTCGCGGTCGCGATGCCGACAAGCCAGCGCTGCTCGGCTCGGCCAAGACCAACTTCGGGCACCTGGAGTCCGGCGCAGGCGCGGCCAGCTTGGCCAAGGTGCTGATGGCGTTCCAGCACAACGTCATTCCGCCCAACATCAACTACGCGGGCCCGAGCCCGTTCATCCCGTTCGAGCAGGCGCGGCTGAAGGTCGTCGACGAGCCCACCGAGTTCCCGCGCTACAGCGGCGTCGCCACCGTCGGCATCTCCGGCTTCGGCTTCGGCGGCACCAACGCCCATGTCGTACTCCAGGAGTACGTGCCCGCTGCCGCGCAGGCCGAGGCTCCCGCCGCGAACCTGGACGACGAGAACACCGACGTGGTCGCCGAGGCCACCGAGATCGTCGCCGAAGCCGCCGAGGTGGAAGCCGCGACAGCGGAAGCCGAAGCGTCGGCCGAATGGTCGGCCGAGCGCGAAGAGCCGCTGCCGGTGATTCTCGCGGTGTCCGGCTATCTGCCGTCGCGGCGTAAGCGCGCCGCCGCCGTGCTCGCCGACTGGCTGGAGTCCGACGCGGGTCGCGACGTGCCGCTCGCGGACGTGGCCCGTTCGCTTGCCAAGCGCAGCCACTGGCGTTCGCGCGGTGTCGTGATCGCCAAGACGCACGAGGAGGCCGTCGCCGGTCTGCGCGCGATCGCCGCTGGCAAGCCGGGCAACGGCGTGTTCACCGCCGACGCCCCCGCCGCGCAGGGCCCGGTCTGGGTGCTCGCCGGATTCGGCGCGCAGCACCGCAAGATGGGCAAGCAGCTCTACCTGGAGAACGCGATCTTCCGCGCCACCGTCGACCAGGTCGACGAGCTGGTGCAGGACGAGGCCGGTTACTCGATTCGCGAGATGATCCTGGACGACGCCCAGGACTACAACGTCGGCACCTCGCAGGTCGGCATCTTCACCATCCAGATCGGTCTCGCCGCGCTGCTGCGCGCGCACGGCGCCGAGCCCACCGCCGTCGTCGGCCACTCGATGGGTGAGGTCGCGGGCGCCTACATCGCGGGCGGTCTCGCGCTCGAGGACGCGGTGCGGGTGATCTGCGCCCGTTCGCGCCTGATGGGCGAGGGCGAGGCGATGATCACCGACGCCGACGTGCGCAACATGGCGCTCGTCGAGCTGAGTGCCGCCGACGTCGAGGCCATGCTGCCGGAGTACCCGGACGTGGAGGTCGCGGTGTACGCCGCGCCGACCAACACGGTGATCGGCGGCCCGACCGAGCAGGTGCAGGCGATCGTCGCCAAGGTCGAGGAGGCGGGCAAGTTCGCCCGCGTGCTCCAGACCCGCGGCGCGGGCCACACCTCGCAGATGGACCCCCTGCTGGGCGAGCTGGCCGCGGAACTCGCGGGCATCGAGCCGACCCGCATGAAGGCGGGCCTGTACTCGACGGTGAACAAGGAGCAGTTCTACCGTCCCGGCCACGACCCGATCCACGACGAGGACTACTGGGTCAGGAACATGCGCCACAGCGTGTACTTCACCAACGCGGTGAAGCTCGCGGTGGACTCCGGGCACACCACGTTCCTCGAGCTCGCGCCGAATTCCGTTGCGCTGATGCAGGTTCTGGGCACGACCTTCGCCGCAGGACTGCACGACGCGCAGCTCATCCCGACGCTCAAGCGCAAGGAAGACGAGTCGGCGGGCGTGATCTCCGCGCTTGCCCAGCTCTACGTGCACGGTCACGCCGTCGACCTGCCGTCGCTGCTGCCCGCCGGTGACTACGCCGACGTGCCGCGAACGGTGTTCGTGCGCAAGGAGTACTGGCCGAAGGCGCAGATCAACAGCGGCAGCGGCAATACCAAGGTGCCCGGCGCGCACGTCGCGCTGCCGGACGGTCGCCACGTCTGGGAGGTCCAGGCGGGTGTCGTCACGGATCTCCCGGCGCTGGTGAAGTCCGCCGCGGTGCAGGTGCTCAGCGATGTCGCGGTGGGCGCTTCGATCACCCACGGCGCGCTGCCTGCCGCCGGAACGCTGACCACCACGCTGTCCCCGCACCTCGGCGGCGCGTCGGTGCAGGTGCACGCCAAGGAGGGCAACGGCTTCCGCCTGCTCTACGAGGCCGTCGTCACCTCCGGCGCCCCGCTGCCGGAAACCGCTGTCGCACAGCCGGTCACCGAGACCGCGGTCGCCACCGTCACCGAGCCCGAGGTCGTGGAGACCTTCGGCGACCGCTGGGATCCCAACGGCAGTCAGACCATCGAGGAGCGGCTCGCCATCATCGTCGCCGAGTCCATGGGCTACGCGGTCGAGGACCTGCCGATGGAGATCCCGCTCATGGAGCTGGGTCTGGACTCGCTGATGGCGATGCGCATCAAGAACCGCGTCGAGTACGAATTCGACATTCCGCAGTTGCAGATCCAGGCCGTGCGCGACGCCAACCTCAACGAGGTCGGCAAGGTGCTGCGCTACGCCATCGAGCACCGCGACGAGGTGCAGGCCATCGCCGACAAGCAGGCCGCGGGCGAGGAGATCGCCGTCGACGGCGACTTCATCGCCGCGGCGCGCTCGGCGCTGGAGGCGGGCGAGGATCCGGCCGCCGCGGCGAAGGCCGTTGGCGCACCGGTGCCGGGGCTCGACGCCGAGAACACCACGATCGAGGCCGAGGCGGAAAAGATTGTCGCCGAAGCGGAATCGGCCGCGGTCGCGCCTGCCGAGTCCACCCCGGCCGCCGCGCCTGCCGAGGCGGCGGCGATGTTCGGCGGTCAGCAGCAGAGCTCCGATGCCGAGGACGATGTGCCGCCGCGCGACGCCGCCGAGCGGCTGACCTTCGCCAGCTGGGCGGTCGTCACCGGCAAGTCGGCGGGCGGCATCTTCAACACCCTGCCGATCCTGGAGGAGGAGGTCGCCGAGAAGCTGGCGGCCCGCCTCACCGAGCGGGTCGGCGCCGAGATCACCGTCGACGACGTGCTCGACTGCGAGACGATCGAACAGCTGGCCGACGTGGTCCGCCAGCTCCAGGACAGCGGCGCCGACGTGGACGGCTTCGTCCGGCCACTGCGTGCGCGCGCCGAGGGTTCGAACGCCGTTCCGGTCTTCGTGTTCCACCCCGCCGGTGGCAACACCCTGGTGTACGAGCCGCTGCTCAAGCGACTGCCCGCCGACACCCCGATGTACGGTTTCGAGCGAGTCGACGGCTCGATCGAGGAGCGCGCCCGCCAGTACCTGCCCGAGCTGCGCAAGCTGCAGGGCAACGGACCGTACGTGCTGTACGGCTGGTCCCTCGGCGCCGTCTTGGCGCTGCAGGTCGCGCAGCTGCTGCGGGCCGAGGGCGCGGACGTTCGACTGGTCGGCCTGATCGACCTGGCGATTCCGGTCGAGAACGAGGACAACAGCCCCGCCGAGCGGGTGCGCCGGATCGAGCGCTTCCAGGTCTTCGCCAGGAAGACCTACAACGTCCCCGGCGAGCTGGATCGCGGACAGATCGAAGAGCTGGCCGCAGCCAGTGACGAAGAGCAGTACAAGATGATCACCGACCTCATCAAGATGAGCGGTGCGAAGATTCCGGGCGGCGTGCTCGAGCACCAGCGCACGTCGTGGATCGAACAGCGGGCACTGCAGCAGGTCCAGCCGAGTCGCTACGACGGCGACGTCGTGCTCTACCTCGCCGATCGCTACCACGACGGCGCGATCGAGCTGGAGCCCCGTTACGCGGACCGGCGCCCGAACGGCGGCTGGGACGAGTACATCGAAAACCTCGAGATCGTGCACATCCCCGGTGATCACTTGCAGATCGTCGACGAGCCGCGGATCGGCCGGATCGGTGCCGACCTGACCGCGAAGCTCGGGGAAATCGAGGCGAAAGGCGCACAGTGAGCACTACTGCCGAAAAACTCGCCGACCTGCGTAAGCGCCTCGAGCTGGCGCAGGAACCGGCGGGGGAAGCGGGAGTCGCGAAACGGGCCAAGAAAGGCATCCCCAGCGCCCGCGACCGGATCAACATGCTGCTCGATCCGGGAACGTTCGTGGAAATCGGCGCCCTGGTGCGCAAGCCGGGTGATCCCGCCGCGCTGTACGGCGACGGCGTCGTCACCGGCCACGGCCTCGTGGACGGTAGACCCGTGGCGGTGTTCTCCCACGACCAGACCGTGTACGGCGGGTCGGTCGGCGAGATGTTCGGCCGCAAGGTCGCCTACATCATGGAGTACGCCGCCAAGGTCGGCTGCCCGGTCGTCGGCATCAACGACTCCGGCGGCGCGCGCGTTCAGGAGGCGGTCACCTCGCTGGCCTGGTACGCCGAGCTCGGCAGGCGCCAGGAGCCGCTGTCCGGCCTCGTTCCGCAGATCTCGATGATTCTCGGCAAGTGCGCGGGCGGTGCGGTGTACGCCCCCATCAACACCGACGTGGTGGTGGCGACCGAAGAGGCGTACATGTTCGTCACCGGTCCCAAGGTGATCCGCGAGGTCACCGGCGAGGACGTCAGCCTGGAGGAACTCGGCGGCGCGCAGAGCCAGGCCGAGTACGGCAACATCCATCACGTCGCCAAGGACGAGCAGGCCGCGTTCCAGTGGGTGCGCGACTACCTGAGCTTCCTGCCGACCAGCTGCACCGAGCGGGCCCCGATCGTGAACCCCGGCCTGGAGCCGGAAATCACCGATTCCGACCGCGAACTGAACTCGATCGTGCCCGACTCCGACAACGCGGGCTACGACATGCACGAGATCCTGCTGCGCATCTTCGACGACGGCGATTTCCACGAGATCGGCGCGACCGCGGGACGCAACATCATCACCGGCTTCGCCAGGGTGGACGGTCGCAGCGTCGGCGTGGTCGCCAACCAGCCGATGGTGTACGCCGGAGCGCTGGACGCTCGCGCCTCCGACAAGGCGGCGCACTTCGTCCGCCTCTGCGACGCCTTCGAGATCCCGCTGATCTTCGTGGTGGACACGCCCGGCTTCCTGCCCGGCGTGGAACAGGAGAAGATCGGCGTCATCAAGCGCGGCGGCCGCTTCCTGTTCTCCTTCGTCGAGGCGACCGTGCCCAAGGTGACGGTGGTGATCCGCAAGTCCTACGGCGGCGGTTACGCGGTGATGGGCTCCAAGCAGCTCGGCGCCGACGTGAACCTCGCCTGGCCGACCGCCCGCATCGCGGTGATGGGCGCGGAGAGCGCGGTGAGCCTGATCGGGGCGCGCCAGATCGAGGCCGCGCCGGAGGAGCAGCGCGCCGCGATGCGCCAGCAGATGATCGACTTCTACAACGCGACCGTGGCGACGCCGTGGGTGGCCGCCGAGCGCGGGTACATCGACGCCGTCATCGAGCCGGCGACCACCCGCTTGGAGCTACGCCGCGCCCTGCAGCTGCTGCAGGACAAGCAGCTCGAGCGCAACCCGCGCAAGCACCACCTGCTGCCGCTGTAATTTCCTCGCGAACCGGAATCGGGCCGTACTCCCTTGGAGACGGCCCGATTCGCGTCCTTGCGGAAGGTGTTCAGCCGACGGTCGCGGACTTGATGGTGACGGCCTCGAGCGGCACATCCTGGTGCATGCCCGCCGAGCCGGTCTTCACCCCCGCGATCTTGTCGACCACCTCGGTGCCGTCGACGACGGCGCCGAACACGGTGTAGCCCCAGCCGGACGGGGTCGGCGCCGAGTGGTTCAGGAAGTCGTTGTCGGCGACGTTGATGAAGAACTGCGCGGTGGCCGAGTGCGGGTCGTTGGTCCGCGCCATCGCGACGGTGTACTTGTTGTTCTTCAGGCCGTTGTTCGCCTCGTTCTGGATCGGGGCGTTGGTCTTCTTCTGGCTCATGTTGGGCTCGAAGCCGCCGCCCTGGATCATGAAGTTCGGGATCACGCGGTGGAAAATCGTGCCGTTGTAGTGGCCGGCGTTCACGTAGTCCACGAAGTTCTGCACCGTCTTCGGCGCCTTCTCCTCGTCCAGCTCCAGGACGATCGGACCGAAATTCGTCTCGAGATTCACCTTGGTCATACCCATACCTTTCCATTCGGCCGGTAATGGGTCAGCACGTCGGGTCGACTTTCGGGGTGGAAAGGACCCCGGCCCGGAATTCGGCGAACTCACAGCATGCTTCCGGGACCCGGTGCCGTCCCTTTACCCGCTAGCATTGCCAACCGTGCCCGACGCCGCAACCGCTGTCTTGACGAAGCCTCCCGCCGCACCCGAGATCCGACCGAAGGATTATCGGACGGCGCGAATAATCGCGCTGGTAGCCGGAGTGTTGGGAGCCCTGCTGGCACTGGCGACGCCGTTCCTGCCCGTCGAGCAGACCACCGCGGTGCTGAAGTGGCCGCAGGGCGGCACGCTCGGCAACGTGCAGGCGCCGCTGATGTCGCAGGTGCCGACCGACCTGCGGGCCAGCATTCCGTGTTCGGCCGTGGCGACGCTGCCCGCGCAGGGCGGCATGCTGCTGGCGACCGCGCCGCCGCAGGGCGACCGTGCGGCGCTGGAGGCCATGTTCGTGCGGGTCTCCGAGTCGTCCGTCGACGTCGTCGACCGCAACGCGGTCGTCGCGTCGGCCGAGCGCGAGCGGATGGGCGAGTGCTCCTCGATCGTCATCACCTCCGATCGTGCGCGCACCCACGCCGCGTTCGAGGGACTGACCAGGACGGTCGAGCAGCCGACCGAGGACGGGCGCGGCGTCGAGACGGTCCAGGTCCCGGTCGAGGGACAGTTGACGGGTGACCTGCGTCCGCAGGTGGTCGGCGTCTTCTCCGATCTGAAGGGCGCTGTCCCGGCCGGTCTGTCCTTCGACATGACCGTCGACACTCGGTTCAGCTCCAGCCCGACGCTCGTCAAGATGATCGCGATGATCGCGGCGGTGCTGTGCACGCTGATCGCGCTCGCGGCGCTGGCCCGCCTGGACAGCAGCGACGGCCGCGGGCATCGCCGCTTCCTGCCCGCCAACTGGCGGAAGCCGACCTGGGCCGACGGCGCGGTGATCGGCACCCTGTTGCTGTGGCACTTCGTCGGCGCCAACACCTCCGACGACGGCTACATCCTGAGCATGGTGCGGGTGGCCCCGGAGGCGGGCTACATGGCCAACTACTTCCGCTGGTACGGCGTGCCGGAGGCGCCGTTCGGCTGGTACTACTACGTCATCCAGGTGTTCGCCGAGATCTCCACGGCCAGCCCGTGGGTGCGCCTGCCCGCGCTGGCCTGCGCCATCCTCTGCTGGATGGTGATCAGCCGCGAGGTGGTGCCCCGCCTCGGGCGCGGCGTGCGCACCAGCAAGGTGGCGCTGTGGACCGGCGGCCTGGTGTTCCTCGCCTTCTGGCTGCCGTTCGACAACGGCCTGCGCTCGGAGCCGATCGTCGCCCTCGGCGCGCTGCTGACCTGGGTCTCCATCGAGCGCGCCATCGCGACCGGCCGCCTGCTGCCCGCCGCGGCGGCGGTGCTGATCGCCGCCTTCACGCTCGCGGCCGCGCCGACCGGTCTGATGTGCGTCGCGGCGCTGCTCGCCGGTATCCGGCCGCTGGTGCGGGTCGTGGTGCGTCGTCATCGCGAACACGGCACGCTGCCGCTGCTCGCGCCGATCGCGGCGGCGGGCGTACTCGTGCTGACGGTGGTCTACAGCGATCAGACCTTCGCGGGCATCCAGGAAGCGAACCGGGTGCGTCAGGCGACCGGCCCGAACCTGGCCTGGTACGAGGACTACCTGCGCTACTACTACCTGTTCGTCGAGACGGTGGACGGCTCGCTCTCGCGCCGTTTCGCCTTCCTCGTCATGCTGCTGTGCCTGTTCACCACCATGCTGGTGCTGCTGCGGCGCAGGCGGGTGCCCGGCATCGCGAGCGGCCCGACCTGGCGGCTGATGGGCATCGTGCTCGGCACGATCTTTTTCATGATGTTCAACCCGACGAAGTGGACCCACCACTTCGGCGCGTACGCGGGCATCGCCGGTTCGCTCGCCGCGGTCACCGCCGTCGCGGTCTCGGCAAGCGCGCTGCGGGCGCGCAAGAACCGGGCCATCTTCCTCGCAGGTCTGCTGTTCGTGCTGGCGATCGCGTTCTCCGGCATCAACGGCTACTGGTACGTCTCCAGCTTCGGTGTGCCGTGGTTCGACAAGCAGATCTCGCTGAGCGGCTACCAGTCCAACACGCTGATGCTCATGCTGTTCGGCCTCGCGCTCGCGCTGGTCGCCTGGTTCGCGCTGCGCGAGGATTACACCAAGCCGCAGCCCTCTGCGAAGACGGTGCGCGGCAGGCGGATTCGCAAGTTCGCCGCGATCCCGCTGACCGTGGTCGCCGCCATGATGGTGCTGCTGGAAGTCGCGTCGCTGGCGAAGGGCGCCTACTCGCAGTACCCGGCGTACTCGCTGGCCCGCTCCAACTTCGACGCGCTCGGCGGCAACATGTGCGGCCTGGCAAGCGACGTGCTCGTGGAGTCCGACCCGAACGGCGGGCGGCTGAACCCGATCATCGATCCGGCCGACCCGCCCGCCAACGGCGACCCGCTTGCGGGCGCGAAGCCGGTGGGCTTCGATCCCAACGGCGTGCCGGACGACCTGTCCGCTGACAGCGTGGAGGTGAAGCCAGGCACCGGCAACACCTCCACCCAGTCGGTCGGCGCGGCCTTCGCGGAAGGCGAGAGCGCGGGCACCGGCGGTGGTCAGGGCGCGCTCGGCGTCAACGGCAGCACCGTGGCCCTGCCCTTCGGTCTCGACCCGGCGACCACGCCGATCATGGGCAGCTACCAGGAGGGCGTGCAGCAGCCCGCCAACCTGACCTCGAGCTGGTACGAGCTGCCCGCGCGCTCGGCCGACCGGCCGCTGGTGGTGATCTCGGCCGCCGGACGCATCCTCTCCTTCGACGACACCGGCTCGATGAAGTACGGCCAGTCGCTGACGGTGGACTACGGCCGCCGCCAGCCCGACGGCAGCGTGCAGAAGCTGGGCACCTACCTGCCGCGCGACATCGGCCCCTTCCCGTCCTGGCGCAACCTGCGGGTGCCGCTCGACGAGCTCGCGCCGGACGCCGACGCGGTGCGCATCGTCGCCAACGACCCGATCCTGATCGGTGACCAGTGGCTGGCGTTCACCCCGCCGCGGATGCCGAAGCTGAACTCGCTCAACGACTTCCTCGGTTCCGAGCAGCCGATCCTGCTGGACTGGGCGGTCGGCCTGCAGTTCCCGTGCCAGCGGCCGTTCTACCACGAGAACGGCGTGGCCGAGGTGCCGAAGTACCGCATCCTGCCGGACCGGCCGCTGGCCATCAGCTCCACCAACACCTGGCAGGCCGAGGAATTCGGCGGCCCGCTCGGGTTCGCGCAGATGCTGGCCAAGTCCACCACCCTGCCGACCTACCTGAAGGACGACTGGGCGCGCGACTGGGGTTCGCTGGAGCGCTACGACCAGTACGACTCGAACGCCGTGCCCGCCCGCCTGGAGACCGGGACGGCGAACCGTTCCGGTCTGTGGTCACCGGGCGACATGCGGGTGTTCTGACCCCGAACGTAAGCAGGGCCGTGCCGCAGGTGAGAATTCACCGGCGCACGGCCCTGTGCGTTTTCGGGGGGACGTAGTAGGGATTTCGGACAGACTCGTAGACACGGCTTTTCGGCTTTCGCCGGCCTGCCGCGGCTGAGTTCGGGGGTCGGGGGTTCGGCTCAGACCTCGAGCATGCGGCGCCCGAGTTCCCGGCGCAGGACCTCCTGGGAAGGGAGGCGGCCGAGTACCCGCTGCACCGCAGGGCGTATTTCGCGCTTTTCCTCGTCGGTGAGCAGATCGACGAGATCGCGGAGATCCATGTCATCGAAGGCTGCTGTCATACCCACAAGATTACGGTCCAAACGCGGCGGCGTCTCGTATTCGAATCATCGGTTACGGAGGTGTCACCTCATCGAAACCGACAGTGCGTCAGGAGGTTTCGTGGGGGGCGCGGGACGCGGGGTCGCCGGGGGACGGCGGTTCGAAACCGACCGTCCGGCCTCCCGGTCGGTACGCGACCGACGACCCGTTCGGGGTCGAACTCCCCGTCGTCCCGGCGGATTCGCGGCCGGGACGACGGCGGAGATATGCCCTACTTCACCCGTATCGGGTCGTCCTTCGCGATCCCGCTGCGGGTCACCGTGGTGACGCCGATCGACGCGGGCCGCGCCTCGGGATCATACGGCGTGAACTGCTCCAGCGAACCCCAATCGCGTGCCCAATCGTGGTCGAGATAGGTCGGCACCGTCTCGGCCTTCAGCAGTAGTCCGGTCCAGCCGAGCGGGCCGCCGCCGATGTCGTCCTGCCAGGCGTTGGAGGCGTCGGAGCCGACGCGGTCGGGCAGGATCCGCCACTTGGGCGCCTCGGCGACGCCGTTGTGGTGGTCGAAGGGCCGCTGGCACGGGAACGCCAGCCCGACGTGCCAGTCCAGCAGCACCGGATCCGATTCCCCGACAACCGAATTCAGGGTCGCAAGGCGCGGCAGGCGCGGCGGGGTGACGGCGAGCCACTGCCGCTGGGTGATGTCGTTGTCCACCGCGACCAAGCGGACGGCGTTCACCTCGCGGGGCAACTGATCGAGTGGCACCCGCAGATTGCGCCAGGACGGCGCCCCGCCGATGTCGAGCGGGTTCACCGAGCCCAGTGTGGTCACCGCGCCGTCGGTACCGCGGGTGCCGTACTCCAGGCGCAGGTCCTGGCCGTAGGTGACTACGCCGTCGGCGTCGACCGACCTGATCCGGCCCGCCGCGGTGATGGCGAGGACACGGTAGGCGGGGTCGTCGCGCATGCTGTCGGTGAGGTCGAGGCGGTACCACTGCGAGGTCAGCGACGACTGCTTCTGCTCGCCCTCCTCGTAGGAACCCAGCACCGGGGTGCGCGCCGGGTCGAGGCCGAACGGCAGCGCCACGGTGCTGCCGTTGATGCCCGCCTGCTCGGTCGAGCCGCCGCCGGTGCCCGCGCCGGTGGTGTTGGTGGTCTTGTTCTTCGCGTCCTTGTTCACCGTGTTCGCGCCGCCCGTGGTGGTCTCCTCCGCGTCGGCGGTCAGGTCGCTCGCGACGCCGTTGGGGGAGAAGCCCTTCGACTCGGCGTTCAGGCCGTCGGCGGGCGCGCCCTCGTAGGGCAGCAGCAGCGAGTCGGCCGTGTCGGTCTCGACGAGCACCTCGTCGGCCAGCGCGCACGGATTGCCGCGCAGCGACTCGACATTCGACTTGGCGATCGAGTACGCCGGGTACTGAGTCGCCGCGGCCTTGGCGAGCGAGGCGAACTCGAAGAGCACGAGCAGCGCGGCGGCGATGGTCAGCGGCGCGGACGCCAGCCGGTCGAAACCGTTGGCGGGCCTGGTCCTTTCGCGCCGGTACGGCTCGCGGTAGTGGAACCAGAGCGCGAGCAGCAGCGCGACGCCGGTCAGGCCGAGGAACAACGTCGAGATGCCCTTGCCCGCCACCAGCGGAGCCTTGTCCCACCACGGGACGCCGTAGCTGGAGACGTACCACCAGCCGTTGGAGCCGGTGAAGGTGATCGCGAGCAGGAACAGCACGGCGGCCGCGAACAGCGCACGGTTGCGTGCGGAGCGAATCGCCGCGGTGCCGACGGCTACGGCGGCCAGCGCCGCCAGCGATCCGGCCAGACCCGCGTACACGCCGAAGTGGTGGGTCCACTTGGTCGGCGTGAACATCATCAGGAACAGCGAGGCGAACACGATGCCGAGGATGCGCACCGAAGGACCGCGCGAGGTGCCGGGGATGCGACCCTTGCGCAGCACCTGGAGCACGCAGACCAGCAGGCACAGCAGCATGAGCAGCACGCCGAAGCGCCGGGACAGCGAGCCGTCCGGCGCGAGCATGAGCAGCGAGTCCCAGCGAGTGCGCTCGTCGAACCAAGCCACGTTCGGCCCGACGACGGTGCGCACGCGGGTCGCTTCCATGACCGTCGACAGGGTCTGATCGGCGAAAACCGCGATCAGCACGAGTGTTCCGGCCGCGAGACCCGGAAGCACCACCGCGCAGTAGCGGAAGACCTTGGTGCCGAAGGAATCCGTGGCCGAGCCGCGCGCCCGCTTGACGATGATCTCCAGCAGCGGCCGCGATCCGGCAATGAGCGCGGCGACGCAGATCAAGCCGGTCGGGCCTGCCGCGAGCGAGAAGGCCGCGATGAGCACGGCGACGGCGGCGGGCAGCAGCCTGCCGGTGGCGATGGCGCGCTCGATCGAGCACCAGGTGAGCAGCGCGCCCGCCGCGATCAGCGGTTCCGGGCGAAGACCGTTGTCGTAGGGGAGCCAGAAGGCGAGGAAGACCAGTCCCGCCGTCCACAGCGCGACCCGGTCGCGGCGCACCCGAGCGCCGAGGCGCGGCAGCACCTCGCGGCTGATCACCAGCCACGACACGATCCCGGCGAGCAGCGTCGGCAGGCGCATCCACGGGCTGGCGTCGGAGATCTTGGTCATCCAGGCGAGCACCTCGTACGACCAGCCGAACGGGGCCTCCGGCACCGCGAACCAGCGGTAGTAGTTGGCCATGTAGCCCGAATGCTCCGAGGCGCGAGCCATATTGAGGATGTAGCCGTCGTCGGAGGTGTTCGCGCCGATGACGTGCCAGCCGACCAGCGCGCCGAGCACCACGGCGTCGGCGGGGGAGAAGCGCCACCAGTGCGCGGGCAGGAAGCGGCGGGCCCGCCTGCCGTCGCCGGTGTCGAGCAGGTGCAGTGCGACGAGCGCGATGATCGTGCAGACCGCGGCCGCGATCATCGCGGCCAGTTTCAGTGCGCTCGGTGTGGAGGAGAACCGGGAGTCGATGTCGGCGTGCAGTTTCGCGGCGCCGAGCTGGTCGGCGGTCAGATCGGTGAAGACGCCGACCACCTGCGGGCGGATGTCGCGGTCGATCGTGTTGCGGAAGGCCGTGCCGTCTTCGCGTCGCACGCCGGTGAATTCGACGGTGGTCGCGGCCGCGGTCGAGACGATCTCGATCCCGCCGCAGGACCCGATCTCGGCCACCGGCGCGGACAACAGCGGGATATCGCGTTGCAGCACCGAGAGCGTGCCGTCGGCGATCGAGACCACCAGGCCCTTGCTGTTGGCCTGGCCGGAGGCGGCCGGGATGGTCGACAGCAGCGTGGCGGCGCCGGACTGGAGCGTCGAGCACGGCAGCGTGGCTTCCAGCCGCAGCGGGACGTACGACACCAACGGCGCCTCTACGTCGGCGGCGCCCGGCTGGGGCCAGTCCAGCGTCGCCCGGTCCTGCTCCACCGGCAGCAGCGGCGTGAGCAGCGCCAGCACGAATCCGAGAAGTCCGGAGACGAGGGCGATCAGGCGGTATCGGGTGAACGCTCGAGTAGATCGGTCCGGTCGCACGATCGTTCATGCTAGGCGTAACCTCCGCGTCCGCTCCGGCCGTGCGCGTTTTGCGTAACCTCGGTGCCCGCTCGGGCCGTGCGCGTTTTGCGTAACCTCGGTGCCCGCTCGGGCCGTGCGCGTTGTGTAACCTCCGGGTCCGCTCCGGCCGTGCGCGGGATAAGGACGGACTTCCCCCGGCAGCGCCCGTGGTCACACCGTGACCGTGACTCTCGGCACGAAGGCGAGCTGCCCGGCGTTGCCCTGGGACCCCGCGGACATCGGCAGCCGATTCAGCGTGTCAGCGCGGGAGCGGCTGGCGGAGATGCGCGATCGCGCGGTCGCGCACGCCGCGAACTTCTCCATCGCGGGGCGTGATGAGCGTCGATGCACGCCGTGAATACGGCGGGCCTCAGTGCAGTGCGCGGACGTCCCAGATCCACACGTCCTCGACACGCGTCGGGGCGAAGCCGAGCAGCTGGGTGACCGTGCTGGTGAGCACGTCGGAGTTCTTCGCGGTCGGCAGCACGAGCACGTCGGCCCGCCAGAACCGCAGATCCGCCAGCGCCGCGGCCCGCTCCTCGGCGCCGATCGGCGGCACCGTGCCGGTGTCCTGCGCTTTCACCAGGAGCATGGCGGTCTGTCGCGCTTCGGGTCCGTAGCTGCCCTTCTTCTCCGCTCCGGTGGGGCCGACGAAGTAGCCGTCGGCGAGCGGGAACACGAAGTTCGCGTCGGCCTGCCAGCGCAACGCCCGCGCGTCGGGCGGACGCGGCGGCGGGATCATGACGACCGAGCCGTCGTCCACGTACTGCCGCACCGCGCCGTCGGTGAAGAAGCGCGGCGCGGGGGCGCGTTCGGTCACGGGCAGAACGGTCGGCGTCAACGGCAGCAGCGCGCAGGTCAGTGCCGCGAACCAGGCCAGCGGCTTCCAGTCCGCCGCCGACTGTTTCCATGACGCGACGGCGCGATCGGAGGCCAGTGCGAACACCGCGGCGATCGCGGGCACGGCGGCCATCGTCAGCCGGGTCTCCAGCACCGAATTCAGCAGCGGGATCCTTTCGGCAAGCGCCCACGGCAGTTCGACACCGGTCGGGCGCTTGCCGATGGTGGCGACAGAGCCGAGCGAGAGCACGCCGAACACCGCGATCACCGCGGCCGCCGCGCGCACCACCCGGTCGCGCCAGAGCAGCGCGACGGTGGCGGTCAGCACCAGAAGCAGCGGCCAACCGAAGTAGGCGTTCTGTTCGGTCTCGTTGATGGCGACGTACTGGCCGGGCGCCCACGCGCCGCCGAGGGATTCGGACGGGAACTGCACCAGGGTCTTCAGGTCGTTGCCCATCGGTCCGTGATCGATCGAGCGATAGCTCTGCGGTCCGAAGAACTGCCACCACAGCGGGACCGCCGTGAGCAGCAGGGTGATTCCCGCGGCCGCGGCGACGGTCGGGGCCAGCGCACGAAGCAGGCGCACACCATGCCGCGCCTCGTGCAGGTGGTAGACCACCGCGAACAGCCCGAACGCGAGCGCGAAGATCAGCAGCGGTTCCTCGCCGAGCGCGATCTGCGCGGCGACGAGCAAGGCGAGCGTGATCGCGTCCCTGATCCGGTTGCGCGGTACGGCCTCGCTGACCGCGCGCGCAATCCTGATCAGCAGTCCGGCGATGATCGGCAGCAGCGCCAGCGCGACGAAGTTCGGGTGCGCGTTGGCGTGCGAGATCATCGCGGGCGCGAAGCCGCAGAACAGACCGCCGATCGCCGCGGCCGCCCGCGAGCTCACCAGTTCGCGGGCGAACAGCCAGTACCAGGCGTAGGCCGTGGTGGCCAGGCCGAGGGTGAGCGCGAGCACGAACGTGACCGTCGGACCGAACAGCAGCGTGACCGGGGTGAGCGGGACGCCGACGCCGAACATGGCCGTGTTGGCCATCATGTTCACCCCGGCTGGGAAGTTCTGGAGATTCGTGCCGAGGGGACTCTCCAGCTGGGCGACCGAATGCGCGGTCACCGCGAAGAACCACTCCCACATCGTCTGGTCCTGACCGCTCTTGATCAGGTAGCCGCTGTCGGTGTCGCGCCACTGGGCGGAGAGCACCGTCGCCGCCAGCGCGAGGTAGGCGAAGGCGACGAGGAGATCGGCCGGTCGGACGCGGTCCCGCATCCGCGCGAGCGATAGGCGGGCGATCGCCGGGATGCTGGGCGCTCGCTTGCGCCGGGGACCTGCGGGTTCGATCGCCGACGCCGGGCGATCGAGTACGGCCGCCTGTTGGAGCGTTGTCGCGGGCCGTTCGTGCGAGGCTCTTGTGCCCGCCGAGCCGCCCTCCGCCGATTCGTCCATCGTGTCCTGATCGGCGCTGTCCAAACGCACGCGCGAACTCTCCCTCTGCCCTGCCGGAAATCAGCCGCCAAAGGTATCGCCGGGCGCTCATCGAGCCCGGGCGGAACCTGGCACCAAGAGTTCGGTTGCCCAGAAATCGCCGCGCCGACACATTTGTCCGGCGGCCGAGGCTGTGACCTGCGGGTTCGGTTCGCTGATCAGCGACGGACGGTGATCAGCGTGAAGGGGCCGATGTCGGTGGTGGTGAAGGCCGGGTCCTCGAACAGTTCCTTCGGGAAGCTCACCGAGTAGCGCTTGACGTTCGGGTCGTTCGGGTAGACGTCCTCGGCCAAGCGGAGCGTGTAGGCGTCGCCGCCGCGGCGGAACAGGAAGGCGTCCGGCGCGCGCCACGGGCTGTTGTCCATCGTCGCCAGCAGCTTCGCGGGCGAATCCAGCTTGCTCCAGTCCTTGATGGTCGCCGCCCGGCCCGCGAAATCGGCGAGCGGGTTCGCGTAGTGCGAGGTGAGGGCCTGGAAACCCCAGTACGGATAGAAGGAAAGGAAGCTGGTGTCGGCGGTGAGGACGACCGACTCGTCGCGCGGGCGGCCGGTCTGCGCGAGCAGCGTCGCGTCGATCTCGTCGTAGTAGGAGACCGCCGAGGGCGGGCGCTTGTCGGCGCGGTTGCCGTCGCCGTCGGTGTCGGTGTAGGCGGTGGTGATCTCCGGGGTCAGCACGTGCGGAATGTCCTGGACGAAGGCGAGCGCGCCGACGATCGCGAGCGCGACGACGGCGACCCGGAACCGCGCGGGCTCGTTGAACGCCTGGTACGCGGCCCGCGCGCCCTCGACGAAACCGAACGCGCCGGCCGCCGCGAGCAGCACGAGCAGCGGCGCCTCCAGCCGGAACGACAGCAGCGTGGTCCCGGCCGCCGTCGCCAGCATGGACAGCAGGCACCACAGGTAGATCGCCACAACACCGATGCCGAGCGCCTGCGCGCGCCGGGAGGAGCCCGCCCGCACGACCAGCCACACGGTTCCGATCAGGCACAGGCCGCCGAGCAGGGTGAACTCGGCCATCGGCAGGGGGAGTTCCGCGCCGGACTTGGGGAGGTAGTGCAGGGCGGTGCCGGAGCTGGGAGTCTTCGTGGTGAGGGATTCGAGGAGATACGGGCCCCAGCAGATCAGCGCGATGAGGCCGGAGATCGCGGCGATCGCCAGGAGACGGACGAGTGGGGGCACGGCGGCGCGCCACGCCGGTCCGGCGGTCGCGCGGTTGCCGGGCTGTTCCACCTGTGGCGCCGCGGCCTTTTCCGCCACCGTCGGCTGTTCGGCTGTGTCGCCAGTCGATGTCGTGCTCGTCAGCGGTGTCGCGGTACTCGTGGTCGGTGCTGTGCTCGTCTGCGGTGTCGCGGTGCTCGCAGTTGGTGTCGTGCTCGTCCGCTGCGTCTCGGCGCTTGCAGTCGACGCCGCTGTCGTCCGCCCGCCCGTGCTTGCGTGCTGGGTGGAACCGCCCCTGCGTGCTGCCCTCGGGTGCTGCTCGGCCCGCCGCTGCCGGAACTCGAGTCCTGCGGCCAGCAGTCCCATCAGGCCGATCGCGAAGGCGGCCACCAGGAAGTACAGGGTGTAGAAGTTCGCGGCGACGCCGAGGAACAGACCCGCGCCGACGACCGCGCCCCAACCACCGGCGGTCCGGTAGGGCCGCGCGGGCGCGACGACCGGCGCCGATTCCGCCCGAGCATCCGTCGCGACCTCGTCCGCGCGGATCGCACCGGGTCCGTTCGGCGGGTTCACGGCGCGTGCCGCATCCTCGACCGGCCGGTAGAGCGCACCCCAGGCCAGCACAAGCGCGGGCGGCAGCAGCACGACGATCACCGCGCTGTACGCCTCGGGCGACGCGTAGGTCACCGCGACGGCGGTCGTCGCGGCGGTCACCGCCACCGCCCAGTCGGCGCGAATCAGTCGCGTCCACAGCACCAGCGCAAGCACCGCCGCCACGGCCAGCGACCCGATCGCATACGGCTTGAACGCCTCCCAACCGTCCATGCCGAGCACATTCGCCACGCGCCCACCGACCCAGAACCACCCGGCCGGATAGAACGGCGGCACATCCACATACGTCATATCCCGCAGCGCCGCACTGTCGGTGAGCCGCGTCAGATACTCGGTCCTGAACTCCTGATCCACCGAAACACCGAACAAATACAGCTTCGTCGCCGCCAACGGCATCCCGAGCGTCACCGTAACGAACGCCGAAACCCCCACCCACGAAAGCACTTTCGCCACCAGCGGCCACTTCCGTACCCGCAACAACCACACCGCGGCGACAACGAGCCCCGCCGCCCCCACCTGCCCCACCGTCGTCAACGCCCGAGTCACATTCGACGAATTGAACGCAGGCCACTCCACCAACGAAAACGCGAACAGCCCCACGGCAGCAACCACCGCCGCCACCACCGCGGCAACCACCCCTTCCCCAACCCCGGCCCCAACCTGCCGCAGGAACAGCGACATCCGCCCAGATGCGGTCGCGGTGCTCTGTTCCGTGACAGGTGTGCTCATAGCGCCTCCGTTTTCACTAGTCGGCTCCGGGCTCGGTTGCGCACCGGCCGCCGCCGCGGATTCGCACCGCACGCTAACAAACTCCCCGCACGGAAGTTGGGCAGCGGTCTCACCGCCGTCGAGCGAGTACGGCTGCGCCCAGGCTCCGAGCCGCCCGGTGTTGCGAACGCTCACCAGTGGCAGCCGAGCTCGCGCCGGAGAGCTTCCTGTGAGGTGGCGGCGAAATCAGGCGGCGCTTCGCCTGCTCCAGCGAAGGACAAGTGTGGACTCGGCGGCGTGCCGTCGGCATCCGGTTCGCTGCGCTCGCGAGCCAGTTCGAAGTAGTGGTCGCACGCCGCAGCGCGGGACAGTCGCTTGTTGTATTCCGTCAAGGCGGCGGCAACTGCTGCTGCCTTCGTTCGGTGCCCACCGAGCGTCATCGCCAGCGCGAGCGCATCATCATCGATCTCGATATAGGTCAAGGTCATGGGTGAGCCTTCCGTCAACCGTCGATTTCGAACTGCCCGTCAGACGGGTGTAGCGCCGACGCGTTGAGCGAATCGGCCGAGGTCACCTGTCGTCAGGTCACGTCGGGCCTTGCGCATCATGTGGCCCACCAACTCGCGGACGATGGACATGCCGCGCACATGCTGCTGCGCGGCGTGCTCGGCGCGCAGCAGCGCGTTCAGTGACTGTCGATAGTCTCGACGCAGCGCGTGTGCGCGGCCGACTTCGATGAAGTACTGCGCCCTGCGCCCCGCCGCTGGGAGGGTTTCCGGGTTCAGTCGCGACGCCAGCTCGAGCGTCTCGCCTGGCTCCCGTCGCTCCATCGCCGACGACATCCGCCAGAGCTCCACGTTCGCGGGCCCGAACGTCGGGTTCCGCAGGATCGACGTACCGGCCTGCGCGGTCGCGAGCCTGCGCGCTTGGTTCGCCGCCTCATCGAGGTGTGCGTTCGGGTCGCCGCCCAACGCTGAGGTCACGAGCGACGCCTGAAGGTGCAGCATGCCCAGCGTCTCTATCTCCCCCTTCATGCGTGCGTCGGATTCGAGCCGATCGGCGGTCGACTCGACGCACTCGAGCGCGGCGGACCATGAACCAGGCCGTGCGAACAGGACCTGGCTGCGGTTGAACGCCGCCGATGCGAACGCCGCTGTACCGCCAACGTGTTCGGCCGCCTTGTCCGCTTCCTGCGTCGCGGTCCACGAAAGCGCCGGATAGCCACGGGCTTTCAACGCTGCTGCGGTGGTGTGAGCGATGGCCGCCAAGATGTCCCACGCCCGCTCCTGCTCAGCGCCCTTGGCGTCGCGGGTGTGGCGGTAGCAGTCGTTCAACATCGGGGCGAGCATCGGCCCGAGAGAGGCATAGTCGCATGCGATTCGCAGTTGCGTCGCCCGGGTGACGTCCTGAGTGAGCTGATCGAGGCTGCGGGGTCGCTCGGTTTGCGTGACGTTTCCTGCTGTCCAGATCGCAGTCTCGATGTCGGGCACCGCTGTGTGGAAACGTTCAACCGACCGATCGAACCGGTCGTGATCGTGCCCGGTCAGATCGCCGATGTTGACATCGAGAGCTAGGGCGAGCGCGTGCAGTACCTTGCGCGAATCGACGGGACGTTCCCCGTTCTCGTATTTCGCGATCGCCCCACGTGACAACCCAACAAGGTCGGCGAGTAGCTGCTGGGACATGCCGCGGCGACGACGGATGACGTGCACCTGCTGACCGACGTAGTGATCGTGGTCCTGATCTGCGGTTTCGCTCATGTTCGTGCTCTCCCTCTGCGGCACGGTCTATTCCAATGCTAGAGGGATCAGATGTTGTCCCGCGGCGGGACAGTTTCGGTTGTGCAAAGTCTGATCCTGGTTCCCGCACACCGGCGCTGGACCGCAGGCGAATTCCTCTATCTCGTCTCGGATACGTGAACCGGCCGCACGGGAGGGCGTGTTGGGCTTTACAGCCCGGCGCGGTCGGACCGGCGTCGGTGTGCTCCTAACCGTCGCAGGGGAGAGGCACGAATGTCGTCGCTGATGGACCGCGTACAGAAGTGGGAAACCGAACACCGGGACTGTGCAAGTCCGCCGACCGTCATGGACTGCGCGCGTGCCGCACTGGTGTTGTCGCGGCACGCCGAACACGGTCCGCGCTGTCGCCAGTATCTGGCGGCGCTCGCCTGTGTCTCGACGGTCCTGGACTGAAAGCCATGCCGGAGAGCACCGTTCGGACGGCCGCCTACGGTTCGCGGCCGACGCTTCCGGGATGGCGTGAACTCTCTGCCGCGTTCCGCGGCGTGGCCGGGCATCGGCCCGGCGATCACCTCGTGTTGCGCTGGTCGCACGCGCTGGCTCACCTGCACCGAACCCGAAACACTGATCCGGCCAGGCTGAGCCGGATCGACTCCCGCCGCGACGAACTGCGCACCCTGATCGACGGCTCGGTGATCGTCCACATTCAACCGCGCCAGCCCTGGTCGCAATCGACCGGCTACGGCCCAACGGTCGACGACATGGCCGCCGCATATGTCGCCGCCGAACTCGTCCTCGCCACCGACCACACCGCCGACGAACTGCACCGAGCGTGGTCGCACGTTGGCTACCTCGCCACCCGCTGGGCCGATCTCGTCACCGAAGCCGTCGACGGTCAGCGCACGATGCCACCCCGTCCACCCGTTGACGACTTCACTCGGGAGACTGCGAAATGACTCTGCTGCAATACGATCCACTCGTCATGGCCGCCTTCGCCATGGTGATCGCCGCCATTCTCGCCATCGGACTGCGCGCCGAGGACGAGCCGCCGAGACCGAGCGTGCGACAGATCCAGGACCGCCTCGCCCGCCAGGGCTACCGCATTGCGTCGGATCGAAACCCCGGCGCGCACCGCGTGTCCGCTTCGGTCGGCTCGCGGCACGGTCTGCTTCGCGGGCGCGGGACCGCGACGATGGTGTCCGGCGGAGGTCGCCGCGGCCTGGCAAGCGTCGAGCCGCGCCCGTACCGCGCCTCGGGGCGGTGACGAACGCGGCTCGATGGAACAAGCTCAGCGCGCCTCGAAGTTCGGGCGCGATCCGAAACTCAGAGGGGCAGCTTGCGGAAGAGGGGGCGGGGGATGTGGCGGAGGATGGACATGAGATAGCGGACGGGGCCGGGGGCCCAGATGAGGTCCTTGCCCTTTTCGGAGGCCGTTACCGCGAGTGCCGCCACTTCTTCCTTGTCGACGGTGAAGGGGGCTTCCTTGGCGCCGGTGGCCTTCCAGTGGTCAAGGGTGGTCTTGGTGCGCACCTGGCCGGGGCGGATGACGAGGACGCGGGGCCCGAAGGGGCGCAGCGCCTCGCCGAGGCCGAGGTAGAAGCCGTCCAGGCCGGCCTTGGTCGACCCGTAGACGAAGTTGGAGCGGCGCACCCGCTCACCGGCCACCGAGGACATGGCGATGATGCGCCCGTACCCCTGCGCCTTCATCTTCTCTCCAACCAGCACGCCGACGGAAACCGCGGCGGTGTAGTTGATTCCGGCGATCTGCACGGCCTTGCGCTGGTCCTGCCACAGCTGTTCGGCGTCGCCGAGCATGCCGAAGGCCACGATGGCGACGTCCACGTCACCGCCGGCCCAGGCCGCGTCGATCACCTTCGGGTGCGAGTCGGTGTCGAGCGCGTCGAAGTCGACGACCTCGACCTTGTTCGCACCGGCGGCCTCCATCTGAGCCACCGCGCCCGCGCGCAGTGGATCGTTGGGCAGGGTCGCGAGGATGATCCGCGCCGGCCCCTTCTTCAGGTACTCGGCACAGATCGCGAGCCCGATCTCCGAGGTGCCGCCCAGCAGCAGGATGGTCTGCGGGTTGCCTACGGCATTGATCACTGAAGCTCCAGCCTTCTCGCCATATCGGACATGAAAACGCCTGTGGGATCGACACTTCGGCGGACCTTGATCCACTCGTCGATCCGCGGGTACATCTTGTGGAAGGTCTCGGCGGTGGTGCGCGAGTCCTTGCCGGTGTAGAGCCGTCCGCCGAATTCGAGCACCCGGCGGTCCAACTGGGTCACGAACTCGTTGAGTCCCGGCGTGATCGGGAAGTCCAGGCAGACGTTCCAGCCGGGCATCGGGAAGCTCAGCGGCGCCTGGTTGCCCTGCCCGAAGTACTTGAAAACGTTGAGGAACGAATAGAAGCCGGACCCCTGGATATCGATCAGGATCTGCTTGAACTCGTTCACGGCCTCGGGCGGCACCACGAACTGGTACTGCAGGAAGCCTCGCGAACCGTAGGCGCGGTTCCACTCGCCGAGCATGTCGAGCGGGTGGTAGAAGGCCGTCAGGTTCTGCGGCTTCTGCCGGTAGGTCGCGCCCTTGCGGTACCAGACCTCCGTCGCCAGCGTGAAGGTCTGCTTGTTGAGCAGTCCGTTCGGGAAGACGTCGGGGAAGGTCAGGAACGTCTTGCCGGTGAACCCGAGCGGATTCTTGCGCAGCTTCTTGGGCAGTTCGTCCAGCTTGGCCAGCGAGCCCCGGGAGATCACCGCGCGGCCCAGCTTGGGCATCGGGCTGATCGCGTCGAACCACGCCGAGCTGTACTCGTAGCGGTCCTCCGAGCCGTCGCTGTGGAAGGCGATGGTCTCGTCCAACCCGGCCGTCACATCACCGTCGGCGATGAAGTACGCGGTCTCCGTCGGCGTCATCTCGATGGTGGCGCGCAGGATGATGCCGGTCAGTCCGCAGCCGCCGATGGTGGCCCAGAACAGCTTGGCGTTCTTCTTCGGCGTGATGTGCTGGACGGTGCCGTCGGCGGTGAGCAGCTCCATCGAACGCACGTGGTTGCCGAAGCTGCCCGCGCTGTGATGGTTCTTGCCGTGGATATCGGAGCCGATCGCGCCGCCGATGGTGACCTGCCTGGTGCCGGGCAGCACCGGGACCCACAGGCCGAACGGCAGCGCCGCCTTCATCAGCTGGTCGAGGTTCACGCCCGCGTCCACGTCGACCAGGCGGGTGTCGCGGTCGATGCGGTGGATCTTGTTCAGCGCGGTCATGTCGACGACGAGGCCGCCCGCGTTCTGGGCGTTGTCGCCGTAGGAACGGCCTAGCCCGCGCGCGATCACGCCGCGGCGTAGATGGGCGGGCTTGCCGTCGTTGTCCTCGGCGACCATGGCGACGGCCTTGGCGATCACTTCCGGATCGCTGGTCGAGAGCACTTCGGCGGAGGTTGGCGCGGTGCGACCCCACCCGGTCAGTGCCTGGGTCCGGGTCGGCAGCGCGAAGCTGTCGGCGCTCGCAGCGCCGTTGTCGGTGCTACCTGCGGTCCCGCTGACACCGTTCGTCGTGGTGGCGGTCGAAGCTTTCGTGGACATCGGCATAGAGGCTACAGGCATGACGGCCGGACGGGTCGATGTCACCGTACTCGTGAGTATGGGCGTACCTCCGCATCCGCTCCGGCCATGCGCGGACCGAGGGCGGACTTCGTCCGGCAGCGCCTATTGGGCGTACCCACTGGGATGGGTCTGCGAGGCCGTTCCCATTACGCTCGTGCGCGTGCAAGCCGAACCCCACCTTCCGCTCCCGGCCGAACTGCCACTGGTCGACGAGCCCGGCGGTACCGATGTCGACCTGAAGACGCAGATCATCCGGTTCACTCTGACCGGCGGACTGTCGGCACTCGTGGACTTCGGGTTGTACGTCCTGCTGCTGAACGTGCTCGGCCTGCCGGTCTCGGTCGCCAAGTCCATCGGCTTCATCGCGGGCACCACCACGGCATACCTGATCAACCGCAGGTGGACGTTCCAGGCGCCGCCGAGCCGCGCCCGCTTCGCCGCCGTCGTCGCGCTGTACGCCACCACCTTCGCCGTGCAGGTCGGCATCAACCAGGTGCTGTACTACGCGATCGGCGAGCAGTGGTGGCGGGTGCCGCTGGCGTTCGTCGTCGCGCAGGGCACCGCGACCGTCATCAACTTCGTCGTGCAGCGCCTGGTGATCTTCAAGATCCACTGACGCCGAGAACTGAGGCCGACCGGGCGCCCCGAGACGGAGACCTTCGTCAGCTACCGCCGGAGCGTAGGAGAAGGTTCGCCCAGCCGGACGGACCCCGTCGAGACCACTCGTGGCCGCGAAGGCAGAGGTTCCGCCAGGGGACGGGCCGCAAGCAGTCTCTCGTCAAGCTGCACGGCCAGCGAAGGCGGACGCATGCTGAATAACGCTGCTGGACTCAGTCCGTCATGAGCCCGCACGTGGGCCGAGCGGAGGCGGAGATACGCCAAGGAGGCGCCCGTCGGACGCAGTCCGTCCTCAGCCCCGCGCACGGCCGGAGCCGATGCGGAGGTACGCCTACGCGAGCACCGGCGCCGACTCCGGCAGGTCCGCGAGTTCGGCTCGGGCTTGCGCTTTCACACCGAAGTAGTCGCCGCCCTTGGCCCGCACGTTGTCGGTGCCCCACTCCCGCTGCTCGCGTTCCGCGGGTACGAGGTGCGGAATGTGCTTGCGGCAGTGGATGTATGCCTCTTCGACGTCGACCACGACCCAGAGTTCCGCGGCCCTTCCCTTGACGTTCGAGGGTAGGTCGGGCACTGTGCGCCGTAGCGCTTCGTCCTCCACGATGCGGGCCGACCCGTTGATGTGTAGGCCGATGAGATCGCGCACGAAATCGATTAGCAGGATGCCTACGTGCGGGTTCTCCAGAATATTGCCGAGACTGGCCATCACGCCGTTGCCGCGGTACTCGGGATAAGCGACCGTACGGTCGTCGATCACATGCAGAAATCCGGGTGGACCGGCGCGGAAACTGTTGTCGCACTCGCCGTGTTTGTCGGCGGTGGCGATGAACGCCATGTCCATCCTGCCGATGAATTCGATCATCGTCTCGTTGAGTCGATCGACCACCTGATCTGCGTAGAACCGTTCGGCTCTGCCCTGTGTACCGTGTCTTTCCTGTAGTTCGTGCTCGCCGTCGCTGCCACAACGTGTACCGGGCATCGAGCCCCCTCTGATCGCCGGAATCCGGGGTACCGCGCGACTCGACGCTGAACCGCGACTTGACCGAAATCCTGTCCATTTTAATGGGATCGGGCATGGCAAATCTACGAAACCGACAACGAGGATGCACTGAATACGGAGTTAGCGCAAGGCTTTCCACAAGTTTGCCGCATTCCGACCGACCGGAATTGTTTCCGATCGGTCGGCACCACCGGCGGCGGCGGGCGATTTCACGCGGGCGTCAGCGTCACCGGCACGCCGTTGAACACCGCGTTCCCCGAGGGCACGTCCACCACCGAATCATCGGTCAGCGCATTGGCATTCACCCCGGCGTTGGCCTTGGCCACCGTCTGCGTGCTGCCGTCGTGGCCCCAACCGTGCGGCAGGCTCACCACGCCGGGCATGATCGCCTCGGTCGGCTCGAGCGGCACGGTCAACGTCCCCGCCGCGGACTTCACCACGGCTTGATCGCCGAGTCCGAGCCTGCTCACGTCGTCGGGGTGAATCTGCAAGGTGCACCGGTTGGTACCGCTCACCAGGCTCGCGACATTGTGCATCCAGCTGTTGTTGGAGCGCAGGTGCCGCCGCCCGATCAGCACGAAATCCGGTGCCTCCTCGGCCAGTTTGGCGCGCAGCCGCGCCACGTCCGCGAGCAGCGGCGCCGGCGCGAGCTCCACCCGCTTCGAAGCGGTGCGCAGCGCCTCCGGCAGCCGAGGGCGCAGCGGCCCGAGATCGACGCCGTGCGGATTGTCCAGCAGCACGCGCAGATTCAGCGTGCCGCCGTTCCACTCGCCGTAGGGTCCGAGCCGCAGCATCAGATCGAGGCGCTGCTCGGTGCTTGTCTCCCCGTGCAATTCGGGCCGACGCTCCGGAATGCCCGCTTTGTGCAGCATGCCCGCGATGACCAGTTCGTCCACCATGGTCAGCGGATCCTGATCGCCGGTGCCGTTGTGCGGCCTGCCGGTGAGCGCGGCGCCGAGCCGGGCGAGCACCCCGCCCTCCGACGGACGGTCGCCGAGTGGAACAAGCGGGCGCGAGTAGCGCGCGTAGTTGCGCACGGCGAATTGGAGCAGCGCGAAATCGTAGTGCGGTGACTGGAGCGGACGCGGCGGCGGCAGGATGACATCGGCGTGCTTCGTCGTCTCGTTGACGTAGCGGTCCACGCTCACCATGAACTCCAGCCCGGCGAACGCCTCGTCCAGCCGCGCGCCGCTCGGCGCGGAGAGCACCGGATTGCCCGCGACCGTCACCATGGCGCGCACCTGCCCCTCGCCCGGCGTGCGGATCTCGTCGGCGAGCGTGGCCACCGGAAGTTCGCCCATCGATTCGGGCAGCCCGCGTACCCGGCTGGCCCAGCGCCCGGTGCGGAACGGCTTGGTGCGGGTGATGCCGCCCGCCGCGGCGGTCGCGAACATGGCGCCGCCCGGGGCGTCCAGATTGCCGGTGAGCACGTTGAGCACGTCGACGAGCCACTGGGTGAGGGTGCCGAATTCGGCCGTGCAGGTGCCGATCCTGGCGTAGACCGCCGCGGTCGGGGCGGCGGCCAGCTCGCGGGCGATGCGGACGACGGTCTCGGCGGACACCCCCGTGCGCTCCGCGACGACGTCCGGCGTGAAATCGGCGGCGGCCTCGCGCACTTCGTCCAGGCCCGCTACCTCGACCCGCACGTCGGTCAGTCCCTCGGCGAAGAGCGTGTGCACGATGCCGAACAACAGGTACGCGTCGGTACCCGGCCGGACGAAGAGGTGCTCGTCGGCCAGCTTCGCGGTGCGCGTCAGCCGCGGATCCACCACGACGAACTTTCCGCCCCTGCGGCGCAGCGCCTTCAGCCGACCGGGGAAATCGGGCGCGGTGCACAGCGATCCGTTGGATTCCAGCGGATTGGCCCCGAGCATCAGCAGATAGTCGGTGCGGTCCAGGTCCGGAACCGGCACAGTGAGCGGGTCACCGAACATCAGTCCGCTGGCCACCTGCTTGGGCATCTGATCGGCGGTGCTCGCGGAGAACAGATTCTTGGTGCCGAGCGCGCGGATCAGGACGGGCAGGTACAGCGCGCCGGCCACGGTGTGCGCGTTCGGGTTGCCCAAATAGAGTGCGGCCGCCTGGTTCCCGTGCTCCGCGACGATCGGCGGAAAACGCTCGGCGATGTAGTCGAATGCCTCGTCCCAGGTCGCGGTGCGCCGCACGCCGGTCGCCCGGTCGCGGATCAGCGGTTCGGTGACGCGGTCCGGGTCCTCGTCGAGGTGTCCGAGGCTGGCGCCTTTGGGACAGATGAAGCCTTTGCTGAAGGGGTCCTGCTTGTCGCCGCGGATCGAGGTGACGTGATCGTCGCGGTCGAGGGTGATCTCCAGCCCGCACACCGCTTCGCACAGCGGGCAGGTGCGCAACAGGTTGCGGGAGAGCTCTGTGATCGGGGCCATACCCCATCTTGACCCGGCGGCCGTACGGAAGGGAAGGCTAATTTGCGACATTCTTGGTGAATGTCGCATAGCCGCGAGTGGCGGTGGAAATGAGGACGACCGGCATCCGTCGGGCGGATGCCGGTCGTACAGGGTCGGTAGTGCGGGCCGTCCCCTACCTCGGGGAGCGGGTCAGCAGGCGACGCTGGTCAGCTGGGCCCGGCGGCGGATGCCCGCCGAACGGACCGCGGCGCTGATCGCGACCACCGGAGGCACCCAGCGGGCCTCGTGCGGGGCGACGCCCCAGCAAGCCGAACCGGCCGAGAGCTTGCTCGGCGGCAGCGGGATGCCCGCGCCGTCGGTGTACACGATGGCGCCCGCCTCGCGCAGCGCCTCGAGCGCCATGGCGGCCTTGCGGACGCCGGTGACGAGGTGGATCTCGCGACGGTCGGCGCCGGGGAACTCGATCACCGGCCCGGACAGGTTGTTGGCGCGCAGGAAGCGGCGGACCGCACCGGCCAGCTCGCCGCTGACCTCGATGCCGGAAATCTCGTCATCGGTGATCAGGCAGATCCCGTTGGCCGTTTCGGCGACCGTCCACCCGCGCTGGATGTAGTCCTGCGCCGCGGCGTCCATGTCGGCCGCGGAGACGGAAGTCGGAAACGAGGTGCGCACTGTTTTCTCCATTCCCCGATAGATCTGGGTCCTGCGTTCATGGTTCGTATCGAGGGGCGGTGCCCCCGGCGTTACGCGATTCGGCAAAGTTTCTTGAACTGTGGACTAGGTCTCATTCGGCGGAGGTTCGGTCGGGTTGTTCTGCTCGCTGCCACGGGGCCAACTTTCGGCGACCCCGCTGTGCCGCAGCCGAGTCCGGGCTGTGAGGTTCCTTGGGACTGGTTCGGGGAGCGGAATACGGGGAAGATGCGCGACATGACCGACGAACCGACCACTCCCGTGGAGCTCGATCCCGCGGAGTACGAGACCGAATCTCGTTGGATCGCTTGGAAAGAGTCGGCCGCAAGGCGCTTCCGGGCGCAGGAGCGCGACGAGGAGCCCGCCGAGCCGTTCCGCAGCCCGCGCGCCTTCCGGCAGTGGAGCGTGGAGACCGCGCGCGCCCTGATCGATGTGCAGTTCCACCGCACCGCGACCACCACGCTGCTGCCGCTGGCCTACATGCTCGGCCTGATCTTCGCCGTGGCGCTGCCGATCGCGATCACCGTGTGGATGTGGCAGATCTCGGCGGTGCTCGGCGTGCTCGCAGGCCTGGTCGCGGTGCCCCTCGGCCTCTCGATCGCCGCCGCCGTGCGCCTGGTGCTGGAGTTCCTGGTCAACGCTTCGCGGTTGGCGACCCGGGTGGAGCACATCAGCGAGCTGGCCGACGATCTGTTCCAAGCGCTTTCGGATGTCGCCGAGCCGGTGAACCAGCTCTCCGAGGACGTGCGCGCGGTGCAGTTCTGGCGCTTCCGCAAGCGGGGTTCGCGCAAGTAGGCAACCAGGCAGAGTTGCCACGTAGTGACCCTGCCGAACCTGATTGTCTCTCTTGCGACATCGACCTGCCTGTGACAGCAATCCTGCAAAATGTCAGTTTTGCTGTGAAACAATGCTGTTCGAGCGTCCGGGAAGGCTCCGGGCACTGGGTAGGGAGCGTCGATTTCGGGTGACACGGGAGGTTTCGCCGTGTCTCGTCGGCGCATGGCGCGAGGGGGAAAGCATGGCTTTACCGCAGGCAACGACCGGATCGACCATGCCACGTCGGCAACTCGGCCGACACCTGCGCGACCTGCGTAACCGAGCCAGGATGACCACCAGGATGGCCGCGCAGCAGCTGGAGTGGTCGGAGGCCAAGATCTGGCGGATCGAGACCGGCCAGACCTCCCTGCGCAGCCTGGACGTCGAGGCGATGTGCAAGATCTACGGCGCCCCCGGCGATCTCGTCGGCCCGCTCACCGCGCTGGCCAAGGAGACCAAGGCCAGGGGCTGGTGGACCGCCTACAGCGACGTGCTCGGCGAAGGCTTCGAGATCTACATCGGTCTCGAGGAGGCGGCGCGCCAGCTGTCCACTTACGAGAACGAGCTGGTGCCAGGGCTTTTGCAGACCGAGGAGTACGCGAGGGCGCTGCTGAGCGCGGCGCGGCCGGACGCCACGCCCGCCGAGATCGAGCGCCGGGTCCAGTTGCGCATGGCCAGGCAGGCTTTGGTGACCCGCGGCGAATCGCCGGTGCAGCTGGAGGCGGTGATCAGCGAGGCGGTGCTGTGGCGGCGCGTCGGTGCCGCAGAGGTGACGGCGGGTCAGCTCGAACATCTGCGGCGCATGTGCGACCTGCCGAACGTGCGGATCAAGACCGTGCCGCCGGAGTCCGGGTATCACGCCGGGATGGAGTCCGGCCGGTTCGTGATGCTCGAATTCCCCGAGGGACGCATGGGTGAGGCGCCCGAGCCGCCGGTTGTGTACGTCGAGGCCTTCACCGGCCCGGTCTACCTGGACAAAGACAACGAAATCGACCGGTACCGGAAGGCTTTCGCCGACATCAAGTCGGTCGCGGTCGACGCGCGCCAAGTGCTCGACGACGCCCGCGCCGCTATCGCCTGATTCCACTCGGGCCGCGCTGCTGTCCGGCGTCCGTTTCGCCGCTACCGCCAGGTGCGACCGAGCACGTCGCGATGGGTCGGCAGCGCCTCGTCGTAGGCCTGCTTCCCCTTCTCGGTCATGCAGACGAAGATCGCGCGGCGGTCGTCGGAGCACATGCTGCGCTCGACGAGCCCGTCGCGTTCCAGTCGCGCCACCGCGCGGGAGAGCGCGCTCTGGCTCAGATAGATGTCGTTGGCCAGATCGCTCATTCGGTACTTGCCGCAGGCGGCGTCGACCAGCCGGTCCAGCGTCTCGAACTCGCTGAGGCCCATCTTGTGCTTGCCCTGCAGGGCTTTCTCCAAAGCACAGCTGACTGCGGCGTGCCGATCGAGCAGTTCGCGCCATTCGCCAACCAGCTCGGTGGGCGCGACGTTGCGCCGAGCGGTGTCTGTGGTCGGCTTCGACATGGCCCCATCTTAGTGGTCGCCGCTAGTCCATGCAACGACATTTAATGTGTTGGCATTTAATGCGTGTGCATGTAATGTCCTCCGCATGACTTCACCGGCAACGCTCTCGGCCGCCGCGACGGCGACCGATCCGACCAGATGGTCCGCACGGCTCTGGGGCATGCTGATCACTCTCTGCATCGTGTTGTTCCTCGACGGTCTCGACGTCTCGATGATCGGTGTCGCGCTGCCGTCCATCGGCGCCGAACTCGATCTGTCCACCTCGACCCTGCAGTGGCTGGTGAGCGGCTACGTGCTCGGTTACGGCGGCCTGCTGCTGCTCGGCGGACGCACCGCCGACCTGCTCGGGCGGCGCAAGGTCTTCCTCATCGCACTGGCGGTCTTCGCCCTCGCCTCGCTCGCGGGCGCCCTGGTCAGCTCCGGTCCGCTGCTGATCCTGACCCGATTCATCAAGGGCCTCGCCGCCGCGTTCACCGCGCCGACCGGTCTGTCGATCATCACCACCAACTTCGCCGAGGGCCCGGCCCGCAACAAGGCGCTGTCCATCTACACCGTGTTCGGCGCGGGCGGCTACTCCTCCGGCCTGCTGTTCGGCGGACTGATGACCGGCGTCGGCTGGCGCTGGACCTTCCTGCTCCCGGTGCCGATCGCGGTGGCCGCCTTGGCCGCGGCGTGGGTGCTGGTGCCCAAGGACAAGCCCGCGGAAGAGGGCGGCCACGACATCCTCGGCGCCGTGTTCTCCACCGCCGCCATGCTGCTGCTGGTCTACACGGTGGTCACCGCGCCCGAGGTGGGTTGGGGTTCGGCGCGCACCATCGTTTCCTTCGTCGCGGTGATCGCGTTGTTCGCGGCTTTCCTCGCCGTCGAGCGGCGGGTCGCGCACCCGCTGGTCCGCCTCGGCATCCTGCGCAAGTCGTCGCTGGTGCGCGCCAGCCTCGCCATCGTCGCGGTCGCGGGTTCGTACTTCAGCTGGCAGTTCATCGTGACCATGTACATGCAGGACACCCTCGGCTGGTCGCCGCTGAAGCTGGCCATGGCCCTGCTGCCGGTCGGTTTGCTCGTGGCGCTCTCGGCGGTGTTCTCCGACAAGCTGGTCGACCGCTTCGGCACCGGCCCGATCATCGCCGTGACCATGGTCGTGATGGCCATCGGCTACCTGCTGTTCCTGCGGCTGAACACCGACCCGTCCTACCTGACGGTGATCCTGCCCGCGGTGCTGCTGATCGGCATCGGCTGGATCGGCTTCCCCGCCATCAACATCCAGGCCACCAACGGCATCGATGACGACGAGCAGGGTCTGGCCGCCGGTGTGTTGCAGACGTCGATGCAGGTCGGCGCGGCCATCGTGCTCGCGGTGACCACCGCGATCATCTCTTCCGGCGGGCACAGCACCGCGCCTGCGGACATGCTCGACACCTACCGTCCCGGTTTGGAATTCGCGGCGGGCGTCGCCATCGTGGGCGCACTGGTCGCCCTGCTGGCCTTCGTTCCGAAGCGCGGCAAGAAGCCCCAGGCTGCCGCCGAACCGGAACTCGAGCTCGTCGGCTGATCCGCAGCGGCCGACGAAAAATCGGAAGCCACGTCCGGCGGCGCACTGCCGCCGGACGTGGCTTCCGGCTATGGGGATTCAGGAGAACGGCGGCGCGGCGGCGTCCTTGGGCGAGCGCAGGTAGGTCAGCGGGGTGCCGTCGCGGCCGACCTTCGGCCATTCGATGGCCAGCCGCGGATCGAAAGCGTCCAGGTCCCTGTCGAATTCGGGGGTGTATTCGATGGAGCACAGGTAGGTGACCGTGGACTCGTCCTCCAGCGAGAGGATGGCGTGCCCGAGCCCCTCGGACAGGAAGACCGAGCGCCGGTCCACGTCGTCGAGCAGGACGCTGTCCCAGCGACCGTAGGTCGGCGAGCCCGGCCGCAGATCGACGACAACGTCCAGGAACGCGCCGCGCACGCAGGTCACGTATTTGGCCTGGCCGGGCGGGTCTTCGGTGTAGTGGATGCCGCGCAGCACGCCCGCCGCCGAGACCGAGCAGTTCACCTGGTGCAGCTCGAATGGACGTCCCGTCGCCTTCTCGAACTCGGAGGCCTTGAACGATTCGACGAAGGTGCCGCGTTCGTCCTCGAACCGCCGCGGCGTGATCACCCAGGCGCCGGGCACCGCGAGCTCGCGAATCTCCATGCTCACCAATCCCGTCCGCGTTCCAGCAGATCGAGCAGGTAGGCGCCGTAGCCGGAACGGACGAGCGGCTCGGCGCGGGCGCGCAACTGCTCGTCGTCGATGTACCCCATCCGCCAGGCGACTTCCTCGGGCACGCCGATCTTGAGTCCCTGCCGTTCCTCGATGGTGCGCACGTAGTTGGCGGCGTCGAGCAACGAGTCGAAGGTGCCGGTGTCCAGCCAGGCGGTGCCGCGGGCGAGCACGTCGACGCGCAGCCGGTCCTCTTCCAGGTAGGCGCGGTTGATGTCGGTGATCTCGTATTCGCCGCGCGCCGAAGGCCGAAGGCCGCGGGCGATCTCCACCACGTCGTTGTCGTAGAAGTACAGCCCGGGGATGGCGTAGTTGGATCGAGGGACCTTCGGCTTCTCCTCGATCGACACCGCTCTGCCCTCGGTGAACTCGACGACGCCGTAGGCCGTCGGGTCCGAGACCCAGTAGGCGAACACCGCGCCGCCGTCGATACCGGCGAACCGGTTCAGGCTGGTGCCGAGGCCGGGGCCGTGGAAGATGTTGTCGCCGAGCACGAGCGCCGCGCACTCGCCGCCGATGTGGTCCGCGCCGAGCACGAAGGCGCGCGCGAGACCGTCCGGTTCGGGCTGCACGACATAGCTGATCGATATGCCGAACTGAGAACCGTCGCCGAGCAGCCTGGCGAACGCCTCGGCGTCCTCTGGCGTGGTGATCACCAGGATGTCCTTGATGCCCGCGAGCATCAGCGTGGACAGCGGGTAGTAGACCATCGGTTTGTCGTAGACCGGGACCAGCTGCTTGCTCACCCCGCGCGTGATGGGGTGCAGCCTCGACCCGGTGCCGCCCGCCAAGATGATTCCGCGCATGCCCTGGAGTCTGCCAGTTCGACCGCTCCCGGATTCGGGGAGGTTCCGACTCGTGCACGAATTCATCACGAACGTTTCGCCGCCCGGCGTGGCGGGCGATTGATGTTGCATAGATCACTTTCGCGTGGTGTTCTGAAAAGCGAATGTGTGAGATGTCAGCGCTGACTCTCGCCGGTGGCCTCGTCCGAATTGGGCTCGGTTCCGTGTGGTCGTCGGCGCGCCAGGATGAGGTAGGTGCGCTATGACAGCGACCACGGTCGACGGCTCCGCCATCGTGATGAATCCGGACGGCCCGAGCGCCGCGGCGCGGCTGCTGCTCGCGACCTGCCGCGGTGTGGTGCGACCGATGTTGCGGATGGCCCCGATCACCAGGGCCACCATTCCGGTCGGCGCGTTCGCCATCGACGGGCTGGCCCGGTTGCGCCCCGCCCCGCGCGGCATCGAACGCGAGCAGGTCACCCTCGGCGGTTTCCGGATGGAGATCGTGCGCCCGTCCGGCGCGGCGCGGGCGCTGCGCCACGGCGCGGTGCTGTACATGCACGGCGGCGGCTTCGCGGTGTGCGGGCTGGAGACGCACCGGCCGGTCGCGGCCAGCCTGGCAAGGCGCATCGGTCTCCCGGTGGTCAATGTCGACTATCGCCAGCTGCCGGTCGGCAGCATCGGCGAGTCGGTCGAGGACTGCCTCACCGCCTACCGCTGGCTGCTGCGGCACGGCGCCGATCCGGGCCGGATCGTCTTCGCCGGTGATTCGGCGGGCGGGTACCTGACCTTCGCGACCGCGCTGCGCGCGGTACAGGCCGGACTTCCGGTGCCTGCCGGGTTGATCGGGCTGAGCCCGCTGCTGGACCTGGACTACGCCGCCAAGCGTGAGTACGTCAACGTCGCGCGCGATCCGTACATCCCGCTGTCGGCGCTGGAAGCCGTCGTGAAACTCGGCGCGGAGATCGACGGCGCGCTCGATCCGCTGCTCTCGCCGGTGAACGGCGCGCTCGCCGGCCTGCCTCCGGTGCTGATGGTCGCCGCCGAGGACGAGGTGCTGCGCTACGACTGCGAGCTGATGGCGCAGCGGCTCACCGCGGCGGGCGTGCCGCACGCGGTGGAGCTGTGGCGCGGACAGGTGCACGCGTTCATGAGCATCGCACCGAATCTGCCCGAATCCAGGGCGGCGCTCGGCCGGGTCGCGCGTTTCGCGCGCACCAGGTTCGAGCAGTTGGAGCAGGCTCGGACGGCCTGATCACGGTCGGCCGGACGAGTCTTGTCCCGCCCCGGGCCCGCGCCCGGGGCGGGATGCTGTCGCATTACCTCGCACGTAATCGACTCCGGTGTCGGGTTTCGGCAGGCTGAGGCCATGGTGGCTACAGAGACGACCCCGACGACACTCGACCGGGCTCTTTCGGCGCTCGCCTACGGTCGCATCGCGCTCGGTGCGACCGCGTTGGCCGCGCCGCGCACGGCGGCGCGCTTGGCGCTGACCCGCCCGACTCCCGAACTCGGCTACATGACCAGGATCTTCGGCGCCCGCGCGCTCGCGCTCGGCCTCGGTTACCTGACCGCCGCGCCCGCCGATCGGCCGCGCTGGCAGCGCCTCGCGCTCATGGTCGACATCCTCGACACCGCCAGCGGAACGGCGCACGTGGTGCGCGGCGACATCCACCGCGGGGTCGCCGCCGCGCTGGTCGCGCTGACCGGCGGGTACGCGACCATCGGCGCCCGCCGCTTCCTGCGGGGACCGGGTCACTTCGCCGGGAACGGCGCGTTGATCGTGGTGAAGTACTGGGCGACCGCCGCGATGGCGATGGGCGCCGTCACGAACAGCTGACCGGCGACCGCGCCAAGCGGGCCGATCGCGGCGACCCCGCCGAGGCACCCGACGGCGGCCGCTGGCAGGAACGGCCCGAACAGTCCGGCGATGGTGGCCGCCGCCACGGTCGCGCCGACGATGCCGCCGAGGACGCAGCCGACGGCCGCGCCGCCGAGTCCGCCGAGCAGCGCGCCCATGCTCACGCCCAAGCCGATGGTGCTTGCCATCCGCGACCACGCGGCCTGCTCGCGCTCGTATTCGCTCTTCCACGGCGCCTTGTCCTCGAACGGGAGGGCGACGGGCCGGTAGCTGGCTTTGTCGAGGGCGAGCTGCGGGGTGAGGGTGGCGGTGCGGCCGGAGATCTCCGCGGCGATGGGGAACTCGAACTCGTCGACGCGGAACTTCAGCGGCGTTCCCGCGAGGACGGTGCCGTCGTCGGCTCGGATCTCGAGGACGTCGTCGGCGATCACGAGCGCGCCGGTGTCGATGCCGAGCACGGCGGTGTGGCCGGTGGTGCTCGCGGTGAAGCCGACTGTGCCGGTCGTGGCCGTGTCAGCGGTGTTCGCTGTGGAGCCGAGCGCGTTGGTGTTGCCTGGCGCGGCGGTTTCGGCGGTGTTGGCTGTGGAGCCGAGCGTGTGGGTGTTGCCTGGCGCGGCGGTTTCGGCGGTGTTGGCTGTGGAGCCGAGCGTGTGGGTGTTGCCTGGCGCGGCGGTTTCGGCGGTGTTGGCCGTGAAGCCGAGCGCGTTGGTGTTGCCTGGCGCGGCGGAGTCAGCGCTGTTCGCTGTGAAGCCCAGCGCGTTGGTGTTGCCTGGCGCGGCGGAGTCAGCGGTGTTGGCCGTGAAGCCCAGCGCGTTGGTGTTGCCTGGCGCGGCGGAGTCAGCGGTGTTCGCTGTGAAGCCCAGCGCGTTGGTGTTGCCTGGCGCGGCGGAGTCAGCGGTGTTAGGCGTGGAGCCGAGCGCGTCGCTGTGGCCTGGCGCGGTGGTGCCGGTGGTGTTCGCCGTGAAGCCCGGCACCTCGGTGTCCGCGGCGGCGGTGCCGGCGGTGGTCGCGACGACGGCGACCAGCAGCCAGGCGGTTGCGGCGAATTTCCTCATCAGCATTTGTCCCGTATCCCTTATTCGCGATGTGCCGGGAATTGCGCGCGGAGTAGCAAACAATTGGTAACCATATGAATCGCCAATGTTAAGACTGTGTTCACTCGGTTGCGTTCCGCTTCGACAATTCCCTGTTGAGAGCCGTTCGGTCCCCGGCTCGGCTTCGACGTTAAAACCTTGACCTTGGGTGAGGTCAAGTGCGCGGTGGCGCGGCCGCGTCCGGGTTGCGGAGAGTGTGCGCCCCATAGTGACGGCCGCGCGTGAAAGCAAGCGTCGTCCGGCACGCGAAAGCCCCGCGCGGCCGAGCCGGGCGGGGCTTTCTGTTCGCGACTTCAGTCGCGCGAATTCAGTTGTGTGACAAGCCGTTCGAATTACTTGGCCGGGGGCACGAACGGCTGGTTGATGGTGGTGAAGTACTGGATCGCGGCACCGATCGCCACCGGGGCGGTGACGAGGATCTGACCCGCGAGGGTGCCGAGGGCGCCGACGGCCAGGATGCCGCCGATGCAGCCGATGGCCGCGGCCGGGATGAACGGACCGAACAGGCCGACGATGGTGGCCGACGCGACGGTCGCGCCCGCGATGCCGCCGAGGACACAGCCGACGGCCGCGCCGCTCAGGCCGCCGACCAGGGTGCCGATGGTGGCGCCCATGCCGATGGTGTCCTTCATGCGGTTGAAGGCGGCGAGCTCGCGGTCGTACTCGCTCTTCCAGGGCGCCTTGTCCTCGTAGGGCAGGGCGACCGGCTTGTACACGGCCTTGTCGAGGTCGAGCTGCGGGGTCAGCGTCGCGGTGCGGTCGGAGATCTCCGCGGCGATCGGGAACTCGAACTCGTCGACGCGGAAGGTCAGCGGGGTGCCCGCGACCACGCTGCCGTCGGCGGCCTTGACCTTCAGTGCGTTGTCCTCGACGACGAGCGAGCCCGAGTCGAGGGAGATGATCGACTGGGTGTCGGTGGACTTGGCGGTGAAGTTGATCGGAGCGTCGGCGGCCGGAGCGGGCGACGCGTTGACCGCACCGGCGGTGACGCCGAGCGCGGCGATCAGCAGCGCCGAGGTGGCGGCGAATTTCCTCATCAGCATTTTGTTTGGAACCTCGATGTGAAGCGTTCGGAGGGGACTAGACGATCGAAATCTAGAGCAGCTAACGCGTGGTGAACCGGTTGTGACCGTTAATTCAAATTTTGTTCACCATTGGGCCTCACGGCTTGGTGCGGTGCCGGAAACGTGCACCCGGAACCAGGGTTTTCGGCGGCGAAGCAAACCGGTCGTCATTCTCCTAGCGAAACGTAAAGAGACGAAGGTCACACTCGTCGGGTTCGGATTGTTGGCGGCCTTTCATAGCCCGCCGCCATAGATGTCGCGCGCGGGCCCACGTAAGGTCGTAGCGTGCGATTGCTCGTAACCGGCGGCGCCGGATTCATCGGTGCGAATTTCGTCCATCAGACCGTGGCCGAGCGGCCCGGCACGAGGGTGACCGTGCTGGACGCCCTGACCTACGCGGGCAACAAGGCGTCGCTGGACCCGGTGGCCGACCGAATCGAATTCGTGCACGGCGACATCGCCGATCTCGACCTGGTCGACGAGCTGGTCAGCGGGGTCGACGCGGTGGTCCACTTCGCCGCCGAATCGCACAACGACAACTCGCTCACCGAGCCGTGGCCCTTCGTGCAGACCAACATCGTCGGCACCTACTCGCTGCTCCAAGCCGTTCGCCGCCACGACGTGCGCTATCACCACGTGTCCACCGACGAGGTGTACGGCGATCTCACGCCCGACGAGCCCGCCTTCACCGAGTCCACCCCGTACAACCCGTCGAGCCCGTACTCCGCGACGAAGGCATCCAGCGATCTGCTGGTCCGCGCCTGGACGCGCTCCTTCGGTGTGCGCGCGACTCTCTCCAACTGCAGCAACAACTACGGGCCGTACCAGCACGTGGAGAAGTTCATTCCGCGCCAGATCACCAACCTGATCGACGGCGTGCGCCCCCGGCTCTACGGAGCGGGTCATCAGATCCGCGACTGGATCCACGTCGACGACCACAACCGTGCGGTGTGGGACATCCTGGAACGCGGCCGAATCGGGCAGACCTATCTGATCGGCGCGAACGGCGAACTCGACAACAAGACCGTGGTGCGGATGCTGCTGGAGGCGTTCGACCGCGAGCCCGACGATTTCGACCACGTCACCGACCGTCCAGGCCACGACCAGCGCTACGCGATCGACGCCACCCTGCTGCGCACCGAACTCGGCTGGACCCCGCGCTACGCCGACTTCCGCGCCGGCTTGGCGGCGACCATCCAGTGGTACCGCGACAACGAATCCTGGTGGCGCCCGGACAAAGCCGCGACCGAGCGGGCCTACGCGGCCGCGGGCGAACAAACCCTCAACGCCCGCTGAGCCCCGAACGCCACCTTCGGTCGCCGATCCGACCGAATATCACCTTCGGTCACTGGGCCGACCGGATGTCACCCTCGGTCGCCGATCCGACCGGATGTCACCTTCGGTCACTGGGCCGACCGGATGTCACCCTCGGTCGCCGATCCGACCGGATGTCACCTTCGGTCACTGGGCCGACCGGATGTCACCCTCGGTCGCCGATCCGACCGGATGTCACCTTCGGTCACTGGGCCGACCGGATGTCACCCTCGATCGCCGATCCGACCGGATGTCACCTTCGTCGCCGGGTTCGACAGGATGTCACCTTCGATCGCCCGGATCCGACCGGAGGCCACTTTCGGTCGGTCCACTCCGGCCGCTGATCGAGGTGACATTCAGCAGTTCGGACGGGCTGAATGTCACCTTCGATCGGAATCCGGTCAGCCCCAGACGATCGTGCTGTACTTCGCGACCGAGGCGATCAGCGCGACCGAGCTCGCGATGACGATCGTGACCGCCGGTCCCGACGTCGGAGTCTTCCCCCGAGCGTCGGTGAGCCGCAACGGCATCCAGCGCAGCAGCGCCGCGAACGCGACCAGCGCCAGCGGGACGAAGTAGCGCCCCTGCACGCCGTCGATGATGTAGTAGCCGACCGGCGTGAACGACATGTACAGCGTCACGTAGATCATCGCGACGCTCGCCGCCACCGTCAGCGCGACGACCGACGTCCTCGCGAAAGTGGCGGTGCGCGGGTTCATCCGGTCCGCGATGCCGACGCTCACCGCGAAGGCGAGCAGGCAGGCGAGCACCGCGACGGCGGGCACGTCGATGTAGGCGAAGCCGAGCTCACCGAAGAACTGGGTGAACCAGCGCTGGTCGCGGTAGGATATGCTGTCGCCGAAGACGCTCAGGAAATGCAGTGGATCGCCGAGGATCTCGCCGAGCTGTTCACCGGGCTTGACGGTGCCCCACTGGTGCGGCGGCCGCATGAGGCTCATGCCGTCGCCCGTCGGCGCGGCGATCTTCATCCAGACCGCGAAGGCCAGCGCGCCGGCGGCCGCGAAGGCCCACGGCACGATCCGACGCCAATGGAATCCGGAAACCGCCGCACCGCCGAAGAATCCGAAGCGGTCCACCGGGACGAGCACCACCAGCATGGCGAGCAGCACGTAGGTCGGCTTGCTGACCGGAAGCAGCAGCGTCGCGCCGAGCAAGGCGACGGTCTCGGTGCGGCTCAGTCCGTTGCCGAGGAACAGCGCCTTGATCAGCAGCGCGGACACCATGATCGCCAGCGCGTTGGTGAGCGTGTCGGCCGTGACCGTGCCCGCCTGGAACACCGCGATCGGCAGCACCGCGACGGTGAATCCGAGCCACTGCACCCGGTGCGCGCGCAGCGCGTACAGGCCGAAACCGACCACGATCAGGTAGGCGAGCAGGCCCGCGAGCCGGGTCAGCGTCACCATGCCGCCCACGTCGAGGTCGAACAGCGCCGCGGCCCGAATGCCAACGGCGGCGGGCACATACGGCACGGGGGAGTAGGCGGCGGTGTTGGTGAACCAGACCGGCTTCATCGGCGAGTCGACCGGCGCGCTCTTCAACCGGTCGTACGCGCCGGGATCGGCCACCATGGCGCCCGGCTCTTCCGGGTTCTGCCGGTAGTCGTCGAACGCATAGCCCATCAGCGCGTCGACGTTGGCCGGCACATCGCCGCCGTAGGCGATACCGCGATCGTCCTGGATCTTCTGCGGCAGGAAGCCGCCGTAGGCGACCTGATACGCGCGGCCGAACTGGGTGATCTCGTCGTGGCCCCAGAACGGCGGCGAGAGCACGGCGAACAGGGAGCCGAACAGCGCGGTGATCACCGCGAACGCGACCGTCGCCGCGCCGAAACGAGTGACGATGGCGCGCCCGGTCTTTCGCAGCGTGCCGACTGCGCGCGGAGACGGCGAATCCTCTTCGCGCTCGCCCTGCTTCGTCTTCGGCGCCTCCGTGTGCGGCGTGGAGTCCGTCGCATCCTCTTCGCGCGAGGCCGCGGGCTGTTCGGTGCCGGGCGCTGCCGCGGACTCTTCCCCGCCGGGCGCGACCTTCGTGCCGTCGGCCGATTTCACGGACCCGTTCGCGTCCCCCTCGTGCCCGTTGGACTGCGCGTCGGCCCCCACTGTGCTGCCGCGATCGGCGGAGGTCGTCACCGCGCGTCTCCACGGGCCGGCGCGTCACCGCCGTTTCGGAACGGGTCGTCCTCCGCGACAACCGCCGAATAGCGCAGGTAGACCAGGCGCGCCGCCTCGTGGCGGGACCTGCGGATGCCGTCGAGGATCAACCCTGCGGTCCAGGCCAGGCTGCCGAGCAGCAGCAGCGTGAAGCCGAGGAAAAGGGTCGGGAAGCGCGGAACCTCGCCCGTCCTGGTGAATTCGATGACGATCGGGATGGTCAGCACGATCGAGACCAGCCAGCTCAGCGTGCCGAACAGACCGTAGAACGCGACGGGCCGCTCGTGCCTGGCCAAGCCGATGATCAGCGCGAGGATCTTGAAACCGTCGTGGTAGGTGCGCAGTTTGGATTCGCTGCCCGCTGGGCGATCGCGGAAACCGACCGGGACGGCGGTCTGCGGCACCCGCAGGTGCAGCGAGTGCACCGTCAGCTCGGTCTCGATCTCGAACTCACGGGAGACCGCGGGGAAGCTCTTGACGAACCGGCGGGAGAACACGCGGAAACCGCTGAGCATGTCTTCGACGTTCTCGCCGAACACCTTTCCGACCACGCCGTTGAGCACCCGGTTGCCGGTCTCGTGGCCCGCGCGGTACGCGGTGCCGGAGGCGTCCTGCTTGCGCACGCCGAGCACGTGATCGTAGGGGCCGTCGAGCAGCGTCTTGATCATCAGCGGGGCGTCGGCCGCCTCGTAGGTGTCGTCGCCGTCGATCATCAGGTAGACGTCGGCCTCGATGTCGGCGAACGCGCGCCGCACCACGTTGCCCTTGCCCTTGGTGTGTTCCTGGCGGACGATCGCGCCTGCCTGACGGGCGAGTTCGGCGGTCCGGTCGGTGCTCAGGTTGTCGTAGACGTAGACGACGATTCCCGGCACGGCGGCTTGGAGGTCGGCGACAACCTTGGCCACCGAGGCCTCTTCGTTGTGGCACGGGACCACGGCGGCAATACGAAGCTCGGTGGGGTCCACCCGGGGTCATTCCTCGATGTCGGCGTGAATGGGGAACACGGGGAGGGTACATGGCTCGCGGCCTCCGGCGCGCACCCGAGGCATCGGGGTGCTGGGGTACCGTCGCCCGGTGTCTTTCCCCGAGCAGCCCGTGTCGACGCCCGAGCGCTCCGTGTCCGACGAGCCGATTTCCGCCCCGGCGCGCGAGTCGCTGATCACGAAGCTGGTCGCGGCGCTGCGCAAGGGCGCGGCCTTCCTCGTGGTCGGCGCGATCGGGTTCCTCGTCGACGCGGGCACCTACAACGTGCTGGTGTTCTGGGGCGGCGAGGGCGTGCTGTACCACGCGCCGCTGCCCGCCAAGATCATCGCGATCGCGGTGGCGACGGTGGTGACCTACTTCGGCAACAAGTGGTGGACCTTCGGCGACAAGCAGACCGACAATCCGGCGCGCGAGTACCTGCTCTACGCCGTCTTCAATGTCGTCGCGATCGGCCTGCAACTGGGCTGCCTCGGGTTCTCCCGTTACGTTCTCGACCTGTCGAGCCCGCTCTCGGACAACATCTCGGGAACGCTGGTCGGTCAGATCGTCGCGGTGGTCTTCCGGTATTGGGCGTACGACAAATTCGTCTTCACCGGCAAAGTAGCAAATAGTCAGCAACAATAACGGGTGTGATACCCCTGGTTGCTGGACGGGCGGGCTCCGACGTCGGTTGATATCCTCGCTCCCGCCGCGCACGGCATCCAGGGGCGTGTCTGTCCCGTCGGCAAAAAATGAGGATTTCGAGGACTTCATGGAGCAGTCGGCTACCCAGGCCGTTACCGAACCGAACGATCACGCTACGCCCGCCGCCGCGCCCGCCTCGCTGCGTGCCGATCATCGGGCGCCGGACCGGATGGTCCTGCAGCGTGGCATCTTCACCGGTCCATCGGCCAAGGTGAGCGACGAACTCTACGCGGTGGTCAAGGGCCGCGCGGCGCGCGAACGCCAGGCGCTGCACCTGGAGAAGGGCGCCACCGCCCACACCAACACCTACTTCGGCCGGTTCGCGGCCAGCTACTGGCAGCGCTGGACCACCGTCACCGAGGTGCGCGCCACGATGGTGCTCGACGTGGCGAAGAAGGCAAGGGTCCGCCTGGTCGCCTCGGACATCGCGGGCCACCGCAGGATCGTCGGCACCGCCAAGGTCGACGCGAGCGGCCCGCTCACCCTGACCGCGCCGCTCGATCAGTACGTCGACGGCGGCGCGGTGTGGCTGGAGTTCGACGCCGACGGCGGCGAGCTCGGCATCTCCGAACTGACCTGGACCGCCGACGCGCCCGAGCGGGTGCGTCCGGTGGCCATCGCCATCTGCACGTTCAACCGCGCCGCCGACTGCGCCGAGACGGTGGCCGCGCTGGCCTCCGACCCCACGGTGCTCGGCGCCATCGACGCGGTCTACGTGGTGGACCAGGGCACCGACCTGGTACAGGACCGGCCGCGCTACCAGGAGGTGCGGCCGGTATTCGGCGACAAGCTGCGCTACATCCGGCAGCCGAACCTCGGCGGCGCGGGCGGTTTCACGCGCGGTCTCTACGAGGTCTCCGCGGTCAACGAGCACGCGGACGTCATCCTGATGGACGACGACATCCTCTGCGAGCCCGAAACGGTGCTGCGGCTCAACGCCTTCGCCAACCTGACCGTGGAACCGACCCTGGTCGGCGCGCAGATGCTGTTCCTGCTCAACCCCGACTACCTCAACGTCGGCGCCGAAGAGGTGCACCTGCACGAGCTGCGGCACGGCCAGAAGGTGCCCAAGGCGCTGCGCAACACCAGCATGCTGAAGAAGAACCAGGAGCGCCGCGTCGACGCCGGCTACAACGCCTGGTGGACCTGCCTGATCCCGGCCGAGGTGGTCGCGAAGATCGGCCTGCCGATTCCGATCTTCTTCCAGTGGGACGACGTCGAGTACGGCGTGCGGGCGCGCGAGCACGGGTTCGTCACCGTCACGCTGCCCAACGCGGCGGTCTGGCACGCGGACTTCTACTGGAAGGACTACGACGACTGGGCGCGCTACTTCAGCACGCGCAACTCGCTCATCGTCGGAGCCATGCACGCCGACCTGGACGGCAAGAAGATCACCAAGCAGCTGTTCCGCAACATCGCCGAGCACTTGGTCGCCATGCAGTACGGACTGGTGCACACGACGTTGCAGGGCATCGAGGACTTCCTCGAGGGCCCGAAGATCCTGCGCGACGGCGGTATCGCCGCGCTGGCCGCCGCCCGCACCAGCCGGGCCGACTACGGCGAGACGATCAAGCATCCGGCCGCGACGCCGCCGGTGCGCGCGGCCGACATCCAGATGCGCAGGGCGAGCGGCGAACCGAGCCGGGAAGCGCTGGTGCTGGTCAAGCGCGCGATCAACCAGTGGTTCGGCCGCACCCAGCACGGTCTGATCGGGGTCACCCGCGAGGACGCGTACTGGTGGCACGTCTCGCTGTTCGATCACGTGGTTGTCACCGACGCCTCGCAGTCCGGCGTCCGGGTGCGGCAGCGCGACAAGGCCCGCGCCCGCCAGCTGCTGCTGCGGACGTTCCGTGTGCTGCGCCGCCTGCGCCGCGAGCTGCCCGAACTGCAGGAGCGCTACCGCGCCGCCATGCCGGAACTCACCAGCCGCGCCAACTGGGAGCGCCTCTACGGCATCAACGACTGAGCCGGACCGCGGCGCCGTCTTCCCGGCGGCGCCGCGCTGGTGTCAGACCAATTCGGGTACGCGCAGGTGCGCGAGCGCCAGCTCGAATTCGGCGACGTCGGTGACCCGGAGGCCCATGTTCCGGGTATTGGTATCGCGAATTTGGGCGGCTTGCTCACGGTTGCGATCCATCGCGTCGGCGCTGTCGAACGTGACGGTGGAGACGCCGCGTCCGGATTGCCGGTGGACCATCAGGCTCGCGCTGCAGAATCCCTCGAGCTCTTCCATGCCGGGAAGCGCACGGGTCTTGTAGCCCTCGATCGCCGCGTCGGCTCGATTCGGGTCGCCCTCGACCCAGACCGCGCGTGCGCACGCGCCCTCTCGCGAGCGATGGTCGCGGTGCAGCACCGCGATCTCCCACTCCTCGACTTCGGCGTTGCCGCGGAACGCCTCGGCGGCGCGTTCCCGGATCGGCCGCACCTTGACCGCGCTGTCGCGCATCGCCTGCTCGGTTTCCCATGCCGTTGTCACGATGCAGCGGCCGGATCCCCGGTCGACGAGCAACGACAACCCGACACAGCCCGGCATGCCTTCCACAGCGGGCATTACTTCGTCGCGCACGTGCGCAATCCCGGCCTCTATAGCGGTGGGTTGCGCGTGAATAGTGGTAGAACGTGCGAACACGATCCACCCCCTTTCTGCACGAGGTAGCGCCCGGTGGCGCCACCGGTACATCCCACACTTCTCCGCCAGCGACTTTCAGGCAATAGGCGACCGGTCGCCCGGCCGAACATTCCGACCGAAGGTCACCTCGACCTCGCCCGACCCGCTGAAAGCCACCTTCGATCGGCGAATGGGCCCACCGGGTCTTCCGACTGAAGGTGACCTCGACCTCGCCGGGGCCGCTGAAGGTCACCTTTGGTCGGCGCGTGTGGGCGACCGGGGTATTCCGACTGAAGGTGACCTCGGGCCTGTTGGGCCTGGTGGAGGTCACCTTTGGTCGGACTGGCTTCTACAGGAAGAGGTCGGTGGTGAGTTCGGCGTCGCCGGGGACGACGCGGTACTTGTCGAGATCGGTGATGCCGTGGGCGGCGAGGACTTCGTCGTCGATGAAGAAGTTGCCGGTGGTCTTCTCGGCGGGGGAGGTGAGGACCAGGTAGGCGGAGTCGGCGTAGATGTCGGGGGTGCGGGACGTGGCGATCATCTGGTCGCCACCGAGCAGGTTGCGGACCGCGGCGGTGGCGATGGTGGTGCGCGGCCACAGCGAGTTCACGCCGATGCCGTCGTTCTTGAGCTCTTCGGCGAGGCCGAGGGTGGTGAGCGACATGCCGTACTTGGCGATGGTGTAGCCGAGCGAGGCGCCCGCCCACTTCGGGTCCAGGTTCAGCGGCGGGGAGAGGGTCAGGATGTGCGGGTTGCGCCCGGCCTTGGCCGACTCGCGCAGGTACGGCAGGCTCAGCTTGGACAGCAGGAAGCTGCCTCGGCAGTTGATGTCCTGCATCAGGTCGTACTTCTTCATCGACAGTGCGTCGGTGTTGGACAGGTCGATCGCCGAGGCGTTGTTCACCACGATGTCGATGCCGCCGAAGCGTTCGACGGTCTGGCGCACCGCTTCGGCCACCGACTCGTCGATGCGCACGTCGCCGACGAACGGCAGCACCTGCCCGCCCGCCTCCTCGAGCTCCGCCGCCGCGGTGTGGATCGTGCCGGGGAGCTTGGGGTGCGGCTGGTCGGTCTTCGCGATCAGCGTGATGTTGGCGCCGTCGGCCGCGGCGCGCTTGGCGATCTCCAGACCGATGCCGCGGCTGCCGCCCGACATGATCAACGTCTTGCCCGCCAGCGGCTTCGAACCCGGTTCCGTCATGACCTGCTCCTGTCGTTCGTGCCGCGGACGAGACGCGCCCGCGACGCCACGTCTTGCAGGCTAAGCGTATCGCAGCGCCCTATGCAACCAGTTGCATAGGGGTGTAGCCCGAGCGGTGACGCGTCCCCAGTCGGAGAAGGGGTGACCCGCCGAGCAACCGTGTGGGCTCGGCGGGTCTCGCCCACTCGATCAGCGCCGAGAACCGCGTTCCCGGTACATCTGGCGCTGCTGCTTGCGGATGCCGCGCCAGGCGCGCTCGCGTTCGGCCTGCAACCGCTTGTCGGCCCTGGCCTCCATCCACGCGTTCTCCTTGGCGAGCTTGCGATAGCTGTCGAACCGGCGCTGGGTGAGCGCGCCGGTCTCGATGGCCTCGCGCACCGCGCAGCCGGGTTCGCCCTCGTGCGAGCAGTCGCCGAAACGGCATCGCGCGGCGAAGGTTTCGATGTCGCTGAAGGTCTTCTCGATCCCTTCGGCGGCATCCCACAGGCCGATGCCGCGCAGACCGGGAGTGTCGACCAGCGTTCCGCCGTTGGGCAGCGGGCGCAGCTCCCGGTGCACGGTGGTGTGCCTGCCCTTCTTGTCCACCGCGCGAACGGCGTTGGTGGCGAAGACTTCCGCGCCGAGCAGCGCGTTGGCCAGCGTCGACTTGCCCGCGCCGGACGGGCCGATCAGCGCGACCGTGCCGTCGAGCACGGCGGTGAGCACATCGATGCCGTATCCGCTGGTCGCGCTGACCGCGAGCACCGTCGCGCCGGGTGCGACGGCCTGCACCGCGTCGATCGGAACCTCTTCGACCGCATCGGCTTTGGTGAGCACGACGACCGGTTGCGCGTTGCTCTCCCAGGCCAGGGCGAGCATCCGTTCGATCCGGCCGAGGTCGACATCGCCGTCCGCGGCCGTGCAGACCAGCACGGTGTCCACATTGGCGGCGAGCACCTGGCCCTCGGACCGCCGCGAAGCCGTGGAGCGCACGATCGCGGAGCGGCGCGGCAGCAGTGCGCGCACGTTGCGTTGCGCGTCGATGCTCACCCAGTCACCGGTGCACAAGCCGCTCGGCTCGGCATCCGAGCGCGGGCACTTCGCGCGTGCCCACCCTTCCGGCGTCGCCACATCGCATTCGCTGCGATCCATCCGGATCACCCGCGCGGGCACGCACCCGTCGTCGATGAGCGCGGCGTATTCACTGGCTACGGCTTCCGTCCAGCCGTAAGGAACGAGCAGGTCGTAGTCGACCATGATGGGAAGAATCCATTCGTCGGGCGCCGAACCCGACCCCGGGGTTCAGCGAGAGGAAACAGAGGTGGAGTGCGGTGCGGCGGCGCGCGTCAGCGCGGCGCACACGGGCACGACAACCCGAACGTTCGTCGTCACGATCTCCACCTCCTCACTTCCGTCTCGAACCGCCAACTCCCCGAAACCCTGCCAGACCCCCAGCCACCCTCGCAACCGATTTATCGCCCCACGCCCGGCGTCGCCTCCCGGGCCGACCACTCACCTACGCCCGCCCAGTGAGCGCCCGGCCTCGGCTGAGCTGCTCACCTCTGGCTTTCGCGCTGAGCTCGCATCCACCTCACCCTCGAGCAGAGCGCGCACCCCGGCAGCGCAAGCCCCCGAAATCGACGGTAGTCAAATGGTTGCTAACTGATC
>NZ_BDAU01000022.1 GCF_001612615.1 Nocardia amikacinitolerans NBRC 108937
CGCGGCGACCCGGTCGGCGAGCGCGGCGCCGAGGGCGGCGATGGTGGGGTGCTGGAAGAGTTCGGCCGTCGAGATCGCGATGCGCAGCCGCGCCTCCAGCGTGCGGCGCACCTCGATGGCGAGCAGGGAGCTGAGGCCGAGATCGTTGAAATCGTCGGTCGGGCCGATCGTTTCGGCGGGCAGATCCAGGGTCGCCGCCAGTACGCGGCGGATCGCGGCGGTGATCGGCTCGGGTTCGGCCGGTGCGCCTCCGGGTCGGCGGATCGGGTTGTCGGTATCGCCGACCCCTGTAGCGGAAGCGCCGACCGTCGCAGTGGAAGCGCCGACCCCTGTAGCGGAAGCGCCGACCGCGTTAGCGGAAGAGCCGAGCGCCGCAGCGGAAGCGCCCGCCGCCGTAGCGGAAACGCCCGCCGCCGTGGCAGAAGCGCCCGCCGTCGTAGCGTAAGCGCCGGTCGCCGTAGCGGAAGAGCCGAGCGCCGCAGCGGAAGCGCCCGCCGCCGTGGCAGAAGCGCCCGTCGTCGTAGCGTAAGCGCCGGTCGCCGTAGCGGAAGAGCCGAGCGCCGCAGCGGAAGCGCCCGTCGTCGTAGCGGAAGCGCCGGTCGCCGTAGCGGAAGCGCCGAGCGCCGCAGCGGAAGCGCCCGCCGTCGTAGCGTAAGCGCCGGTCGTCGTAGCGGAAACGCGCGCCGTCGTAGCGTAAGCGCCGGTCGTAGTCCGCGATCGCTCGTAGACGGACGGTTCGCCGAGGAGCTCGCGAAGCCGGGCCGCCACCGGCGACCGGTCGTCGGTCGGCGTGTAGCCCAGAGCGAGCAGATACGGTCCGCGGTACCGCAAAGCCTTGCCCAGCATCGCGGTGCCACGATCCACGTCGATGGCGTTGATCCCCGCCCGGCGCAGGTGCTCCGCGCCGCCCGCCGTCGCGGCGAGGCCCGTCGCCCACACTCCCCAGCCGATGCTGAGCACCCTGCGGTCTTCCGCGGCGGCGGCGACGGCGTCCATCGCGGCATTGGCCGCCGCGTACGCCGCCTGACCCGGCGCGCCGAAAGCGCCGGTGGCAGAGGAGAACAGGAGTACGAAATCGACGGGGTCTGTGGCCGTCAGCGCCACCAGGTCGGCGGCCGCGCCGACCTTCGGCGCGAACATCCTGGCCAGCTGGTCCGCGTCGACGGCCTCGAAGGCGGCGTCCTCCAGCGCGCCCGCGGCGTGCACCACGCCCCGGATGGTGGAACCGCATTCGCGAATGTCGTTGAGCGCGTTCGCCAGGTCGCTGCGATCGGCGACGTCGCAGCCGACGACGACCACGTGGTCCTCGGAGCCGTCCAGCACGGCGGGCACCGGGCGCGGTGAACGCGTCAGCACCACCACGTCGCGCGCTCCTGCGTCCAGCAGCCAGCGCACCGCGACCGCGCCGAGCGCGCCGAGACCGCCCGTCACCACATAGGTTCCGTCCGGGTCGATCACGATCGGCGGGACGTCCGGCGTGGCCGGGACGAAGCGCCGCACCGCCAGTTCGCCTTCGGTGACGGCGAGTTCGGCCGGGTGCGTGTCTTCGGTGATCAGCTCGACGAGCTTGGGCAGCGTGCGCGGATCGGTATCCGTCCAGACGAGCCGTACCGGACGACCCGATTCGAGCTGGAGCGTGCGGGTCAGACCGGCCAGGGCGTTCGCTGTGCTGCCGTGTCGTGCTCGTTGCGGAAGCAGGACGGTCAGCGAGCCGATCGCCGGATCGGACTGCGCGCGTTGCAGCAGGTCGAGCACGCGGGCGACCGCGCTCGTCCCCGCCGCGGATTCGTCGCCGGGCCAGACGAGGACCAGCGCGGTGCGCTCGGCGGCCTCGCGCGCCAGCAGCACGGACGCGAGGATGGCATCCGCGGCGTCGGGTTCCCGCGCGATCCGTTCGGTCGGCAGCGTGCGCTCCAGGGCGCGGGCGAGTCGAACGGCGAGATCGGACTCCCCGACTACGAGCGCGCGGCTCAGGGGCGGTGTACCGGACGTGCTTGCCGGACCCGCGGGATCGTTCTGTCGAAGCGCGGCGTCGGTGGGTGAGGGACCGGAGCCCTGGCCCGTGCGTCCGATCGGCTGCCACGTTTCCACGCGGAAGACGCGGCGCTCCGCACCGCCGAAATCCTCGTCGAGTCGGCCGTGATCCATCGACACGGCGTCCGCGAAACGCACCCGCACGCCGCCGAACGCCAGCACGGGCACGCCGTGCTGATCGGTGCCGACGATGTCGCCGATCAACCCGCGCGCCGTGCGCTCGCGGATGACGGCGTGCGCCTCGGCCACCACGCGCCCCGGCTCGGTGGACACCCACGCCGTGTCCATGGCGATGGGCAGCGGGACGAGCCCGTCGGGCAGCGGGCCGTCCGCGGCGGCGAGCAGATGCAGGCAACCGTCCAAGGTTGCGGCGCTGTGCAATTCGGCCGCATCGAAGTGCCCGATCGCGCTGCCTGGCACGGCGGCGAGGGCGCGCAGCGAACGAAAGCGCGGGCCGTATTCGAGTCCCCTTCTGCGCAGCGCGTCGTAGAACGAACCCGCCGTAAGCGGCCGCATTCGGTGCTGGGCGGCGCGATTGGCATCGACGGCGCGCATCCACGCGACGATATCCGCGGGGGTCGGTCCCGGCGCGGGCCGTGCCGAGGCGAGCACCGTCGCGCCCGCCTGCGCCCGGACGCCCGCGCCGTCGGTACGGTAAACGGCTTCGGGAAGCACGGACAGGTCGGCGCGTTCGTGGACGACGAAGTCCGCGATCATCCCGGCCGCCGCACTGTGCGCTTGGTGCAGCAGCCTGCGGACCCAGTGCACGGCTGGCACGGTGGGAATGCCGCGTACCACATGGTCTTCCAGTGAGCCGGTGCGGAATGCGGGTGCCGCTCGACCGGTTCGGTCTCGGGTGACGAGCTCGAATTGGCTGCGCCGCCAACGCCTGCGGGGCGGCGGAACGACGAAATGTCCGTTCGCGGACCAGTCGAGAGTACGGCCCTCCTCGTACAAACCGGCCAGGCAGCGCAGGAAGGCCCCGGCTTCGTCGTCGCGATCGGCGATCGGGTGCGTGGCATCCCGGAATTCCGGATACTCGCGGGCGGCCGGAGCGAGGACCGAGTGCGGCGCGATCTCGAGCACCGTCGCCAGTCCGTCCGCGGCGGCGCGCTCGAGGGCGGCCGCGAGTTCCACGGTGCCCGAGGCGTTCTCGGCCCAATAGTCCCCGTCCAGCGCGGCAGTTGTCAGCACCGCGCCGCGGCGGGTCGTGGAGTAGACGGGCGTGTGCGGCGGTCGCGGTGCCAAATCACCGAGGCCGCTGATGAATTCGGGCAGCACGGAGGTGACCTGCGGACTGTGCGCGGCGAAGTCGACGGCGATGCGCTGCGCGAACATGCCGCGGCGCTTCGCCCGCCGCACGACGGTGTCGATGTAGCGCGGCGTTCCCGACACCACGACCGAGCGCGGTCCGTTTACCGCGGCGATCGCCACCTCGGCCCGCACCGGCGCGACCAGCCGCGCCGTCTCGTCCGGCGTCGCCTCCAGCAACGCCATCGCGCCCTGTCCGTCGAGCGTCGCCAAGGCACGGCTGCGGCGCACCGCGACCAGCGCCGCATCGTCCAGCGTCAACGCGCCGCTGACCGTCGCCGCCGCGATCTCGCCGAGGCTGTGCCCCGCGACCGCGTCCGGCCGAATCCCCCAGGACGCCAACAGCTTCGCCGAGGCCACCTGGTAGGCGAAGATCGCGGGCTGCACCAGTTCGGTGGCCGCTCGCCCGTCCTCGCCGAGACCGAAGCCGTAGCGCGGAGTCCACACCTTCGGCCCGCCGTGCGCCACGATCGCGTCCGTGACCTCGGCGAGGGCACGGGCGAACACGGGATAGCGCGCCGCCAACGCCCGACCCATCCGCGCGTGCTGCCCGCCCTGCCCCGAGAACAGGAACAGCACTCCGCCGCGTCGCCGGACTGTACCGGGACCGGTGATCGCGGGACCGCGCTCGCCCCTGGCCAACGCTCGCAGTCCGGCGACAGCCTCCGCGCGGTCGTGCGCGATGACGCTGGCGCGCGCGTCCTCGGGAAGCAGCCGGGACGCCGCCGCGGCGAGGGGGCGAAGGGCGGGCGATTCGGTGGAATGCCCTGTCGCCGTGGTGCCTTCACCTCCGGTGTTCGCCGCCGACTCGCCAACGCGATTCCGCTCGGGTGTCGCGGTTTCCGCGATCGCGGTCGCGGAACAGCGGCACCATCCGGTCGCCGTCGTGCGTGCTGTTTGTTCGTTTGCCGTCGCTGCCTTTTCGCTTGTCGTCGTGCGCGCTGTGTGTTCGGTCGCGGTCGCGTGCATTCCTTGTTCGGTTGCTGTCGCACGCGCGGTCTGTCCGGTCGTTGTCGCACGCTCCACCTGCCCGGTTGCCGTCGTGCGCGCTGTGTGTTCGGTCGCGGTCGCGTGCATTCCTTGATCGGTTGCCCGCGCGCGCCCGGTCTGTCCGGTCGTCGTCGCGCGTTCCACCTGACCGGTTGCCGTCGCGCGTGCTGTGTATTCGGTTGCGGTCGCGTGCCCTGTCGGGCTGGTTGCTGCCGCGTGCCCTGCCTGTTCGGTTGCTGTCGCCTGCGATGTTTGGTCGGTCGCCGCCGGTCGCGCTGCCTGTCCGGTTGCTGTGGCGTGCGTCGGCTGGCCAGTTGCTATCGCGTGCGCTGTTCGGTCGGTCGCTGCTTGCTCGGTTGCTGTCGCCTGCGATGTTTGGTCGGTCGCCGCCGGTCGCGCTGGCTGGCCGGTAGCTGCCGTGTGCGCTGGCTGTCCGATTGCTGTCCCGGGCGTGGGCTGGCCGGTTGCTCTTGCGTGCGCTATGTGTTCGGTCGCGGTCGCGTGCATTCCTTGTTCGGTTGCCCTCGCGCGCCCGGTCTGTCCGGTCGTCGTCGCGCGTTCCACCTGACCGGTTGCCGTCGCGCGTGCCGTGTGTTCGGTTGCGGTCGCGTGCCCTGTCGGGCCGGTTGCAGTCGCGTGCGCTGCCGAGCCGGTTGCTGTCGGGCGGGTTGCTGTCGCGTGCCCTGCCTGTTCGATCGCTGTCGCGTGCGCTGGCTGTCCGATTGCTGTCCCGGGCGTGGGCTGGCCGGTTGCTCTTGTGTGCGCTGTGTGTTCGGTCGCCGCTGGTCGTGCTGCCCGTCCGGGTGTCGTCGCGCGCGCTGGCTGTTCGGTCGTCACTATGCCGTCGACGCCGCACTGCGCAAGAAGGTCCGGGGAGTTTCCCTGATCCAGGGCGGCCGCAGCAACAGCGCCGGACGTGCGGGGGATAGGCTGCGCGGTGGCGGGGGATTCGCCGAATCGACCGATCGCGCCGGGCATCTCCAACTCGGTCCCAGCGGTTTCCGGAATCCGAGTCCAAGCGGAATCATCCACCGCCCCACCGCGACAACTCGACGCGAACTCACCCGCCGAATCCAACCGCTGCGCCAACGCCAGCGCCTGGATCTGCAAATCCGCAACGTCGCGCCCGGTCACCGGGATCAGCACCGGTGGTTCGTCACCCCGCGACGCCGCCGACCGCGGATACCCGCGCAGCACGACGTGCGCGTTGGTCCCGCCGAATCCGAACGAGCTGACCCCGGCCAGCCGCTCCTCCGGCGCGGCCGTCCAGTCGACCGGTTCCGTCGGCACCCGCAGTCCGCGCTTGGCCAGCTTCAGCAGCGGGTTCGGGGTGTCGACATGGATGGTCGGCGCGATGACGCCGCGGTGGATCGACAGCGCGGTCTTGATCAACCCGGTCACGCCCGCCGCGGCCTCGAGGTGGCCGAGATTGGACTTCACCGAACCGATCCAGGTGTCCGCGCCCGCGCCGAGCACGGCGGCCAACGCGCCGACCTCGACCGCGTCGCCGAGAGCCGTTCCGGTGCCGTGGCATTCGAGGTAGCCCGCGCCGCGCGGGTCGAGCCCGGCGCGGGACCACGCCGCGCGGACGGTCTCCCGCTGGGCGCGTCCGTTCGGTGCGTAGAGGCCGTTCGAGCGCCCGTCCGAACCGACTGCCGCCCCGAGTATTTCGGCGTACACCCGGTTGCCCTCGCGCCGCGCGTCCGCGGTGCGCTGGAGGACGAGCACACTGCACCCGTCGCTGCGCGTGTAGCCGTCGGCCGCGGCGGAGAACGGCTTGCACCGTCCGTCCTCGGCAAGGAATCCGCTTTCGGCCAAGTAGTCCGAAGTGTGCGGCAGCAGCGTCAGATTCACGCCGCCGACGATCGCGAAGGGCACGGTCTCGTCCGCGAGCAGCCGCAGGGCGATGTCGACCGCGGCGAGCGAGGACGAGCACGCGCTGTCCACCACCAGGCTGGGACCGTGCAGGTCGAGCGCGTAGGACAGCCGGTTGGCGATGATGCTGAGCGCGGCACCCGTCACCGCGTACGGCGCGTCCTGCTCACTGCCGCCGAGCACCGTGACGCCGTGGTCGTATCCGCACGCGCCGAACACCACGGCGGCGTCGGAACCCCGTGTGCGATAGCCGATTCCGGCGTCGTCCAGCGCCTCGACGGACACTTCCAGCGCGAGGCGTTGCTGCGGATCCATCATCGCCGCCTCGCGCGCGGAGATGGCGAACCAGTCGTTGTCGAACCACTCGATGTCGTCGAGATAGCCCGCCCGCCTGGTCACCTGCCTGCCGGGAGGCGGATCACCGGTGGCGTCGCGCCCGGCCATCAGCAGCCGCCAGAATTCGTCCAGGTCCGCGGCGCCGGGCACCCGGCACGCCATGCCGACGATGGCGACCGATGGCTGCGTGGACGGAGTGCGTGCGGTCATCGCATCGCGAGAAACTCGGCCAACTGCTCGATATCGGGGTGGTCGTACACGGCTTCCAGCGACACCTCGACGCCCATCGCGTCCTCGAGTTGTGCGGTCAGCCGCGCCAGTTGCGTCGAACTCAGCCCGAGCTCGGCGAACGGCGTGCGGGTGGACACCGCGGCGGGCGCGACGCCGAGCAACCCGGCGATCGCGGTGACGGCGGCGTCGGTGAGGGCGGCGCGTCGATCGCGCACGCCGGTATGGCCGTTTCCGGTGGTATCACTTCGCCCGTCCGGCTGACTGGGCCGCATCTCGTCCTCCCTCCCCGTCTCCCGGCGGACTGCGGCCCGGGAACGGTACCCCCGCGATTATGCCGTACCGGAAGGGGCCGGAAAACGTCCGTTTTCCGCTGTTCGCCTGCGAGTTTGGCGACACGCCAAGAGTTCTCGCGGCCCCCGCGTGTCGTCCGGATGCTTTCCGGAAGCCGGCCCATCCCCTACGGTGGCAACCGTGCCCGAACCCGACCGTGCGACGCGCGCCGAGCGGACGCCCACCCTGCCCACCGTGCTGCGCTGTTGCGCCGCGCTCGCCGCGACCCCGGGCAGGCTGTTGCGCCCCCGCCGCCCGGACACCGACTTGCTCGCCCAGCTGACCGTCGCCGAGCCGCCGCGTCCCACCGCGACCGTCCGGCTGACGGTCCTCGCACAGGGCGACATGACCGCGCCGGAGACCATCGTCGCCGAGGGCGTGCGCAGCCTGCGGGAACTGCCGTTGATCATGTCGGCGTTCCTGATCGAGCACCCGAAGGCGAGGTTCATCGTCGACCCGGCGCTGTGCTCCGACGTGCACGAGCGGGTGATACCGGAGCTGCCGTTCCCGGTGCCGCTGCTCGTCGCGCCGGACAAACCGGTGCTCGGCCTGTCCGACGCGCTGGCGGCGCGCGACCTGGCGGGCAGCGACATCGATTTCGTGATCGCCACGCACCTGCACTGGGATCACGTGTCGGGTCTGCTCGAGCTGCCCGCCGAGGTGCCGGTCCGGCTGGCCGCCGCCGAACACGCGTGGGGCATGCTCGGCGCGCACGCACCCGTCGGCGTGGCGCGCGGCCCACTGCGCGGTCGCACCTTCGACCCCTTCGAACTCGACGGCCCTCCGGTGCTGACCTTCCCACGCAGCAAGGACCTGTTCGGCGACGGTTCGGTCGTGCTGCTCGACCTGGCGGGCCACACCCCTGGCAGCATCGGCGTGCTGCTCGCGGTGGACGACGGCACCCGCGTGCTGCTCGCCGGCGACGCCGTATGGAGCAAACTCCAGATCGACCTACTGCGCGAAAAAGCCCCCATGCCAGGCCAATTGTTCGACTCCGACCGCGACGCCGCCTTCGCCGTCATCCACCGCCTACACGCCCTCCCCGACGACATCGAGATCGTCGCGGGCCACGACCACGCCGCAGTCACCGCCCGCGCCACCCACAACCCCTCGCGCTGAGCGTGCCACCCGCGAGCACAGCCGCGATCCCCGCGGCGTCGACCTGGTGCCCGCCTACCGCGCACGGCCTCCAAATGCGCTGACTGCACCGCCGTCCGGCGTAGGGGTTCGGTCGGAGCCTGATTGGCACGGCAGGCGGGGATGGTGCCGCGTGCTGTGCAACGGCCTGGCGTTGCGCCAACCGGTCGGGATGCTACTGCATATCACGTCTTCGGATTGCGTTGAGCCGCGACGCCCTCCGGCGTAGGCGTTCGAGCGGAGCCTGATTGGCACGGCAGGCGGGGATGGTGCCGCGTGCTGTGCAACGGCCTGGCGTCGCGCCAAGCGGTCGGGGTGCTACCGCATCGCACGTCTTCGGATTGCGTTGAGCGGCAGAGCCCTCCGGCGTAGGCGTTCGGGCGGAGCAGCGATGCCTGCGGCTGCTGGCGTGGCACCGATTGCTGCGGCATGGCCTTCGAGTTATGTTGAGCGGCTCCCGAAGGCGGTGGCACCGGCGAATCTCGCCAGGGGCGGGCTCGGTGGTCGACGCACGTTGAGCTGGGATTTCGGCGGCGTTGGGGAACGGTCTCCGATGTCGAGGTTCCGAGTGGTTTGGCCTACCCAGGCTTGCCTCTGAGCGGTGCTGCGCGTTGGGTGCCGTACCCGGCTTACCTCCCGCAGTTGGCGGGCGTGGGTTCGGGTTCCGGCGTGGTCGACCGGCTGTGGTTGCGTTTCGGGGCGGTCGTGGGCTTGTTCTGTCGCGTTGTCTAGGGGGCTTCCACCATTTGACTACCGTCGATAGAGAAATGGATTCGACGGTAGTCATATGGCGGCTTTTTGATCTTGATAAGCAACCATTCGACTACCGTCGATTTCGTCTTCAGGCGACGACGTCGGCGAGGCGGGCGGTGATGAGTTGCTCGGCCTCCGACACCATGCGGCTGATGAGTTCGCCGCAGGTCGGGATGTCGTGGATGAGGCCCTGGGCCAGACCCGCCGACCAGATGCCCGCGTCCAGGTCGCCCTCTTCGAAGACGCGGCGGCCGCGCGCGCCGGCGACCAGCTCGCGAACGTCCTCGAAAGTGCCGCCCGCCTTTTCGATTTCGACCACCTTGCGGCTGATCTCGTTGTCCGCGACGCGCGCTGTGTTGCGCATGGTGCGGAAGATCAGCTGGGTGTCGAGTTCGCTGTTGGCGACGATCTGTTCCTTGACCTTCTGGTCGATCGCCGACTCCGCGGTGCACAGGAAGCGGGTGCCCATGTTGACGCCGTCCGCGCCGAGCGCGAGCGCCGCGACCAGGCCGCGGGCGTCGGCGATGCCGCCGGAGGCGATCATCGGGATGTCCAGCACGCGGGCGGCGGCGGGGATCAGGATCAGGCCGGGGATGTCGTCCTCGCCGGGATGACCCGCGCACTCGAACCCGTCGATGCTCACGCCGTCGACGCCGATCTTCTGCGCCTTGAGCGCGTGCCGCACGCTGGTGCACTTGTGCAGCACCTTGATGCCTGCCTCTTTGTAGTACGGCAGGAACGGCTCCGGATTGCTGCCTGCCGTCTCGACGATCTTCACGCCGCTCTCGATGATGGCCTGCACGTATTCGGCGTACGGCGGCGGGTTGATCGAGGGCAGGATGGTGACGTTCACGCCGAACGGCTTGCCGGTCAGCTCGCGAGTGCGCTCGATCTCCTTGCGCAGATCGTCGGGAGTGGGCTGGGTGAGCGCGGTGATGAAACCGAGTCCGCCCGCGTTGGCGACCGCGGCGACGAGCTCGGCCCGGCCGACCCACATCATGCCGCCCTGCACGATCGGGTGCTCGATCCCGAACTCCTCGGTGAACCTGGTCCGCAGCATTGCGCTCTCCTCCGTGTGACGGCGGCGTCCGTGGATCGCGCACCGCTGATCTGTCTCGCCGCGACGGCTTGCCGCATCGCAGGCCCGCGACGGCCTGCCGGTCCGCCCGACCGCATGATCGTGACACGAGGGTCGGCTCACGTTCAACCAGCAAGTGAGCCGCCGTTCGCATAGCTAAAGAGGGTCGTGGCTCAGGCGGACCGGCTCCGAACGTCCGACCAACAGCTAAAAGAGCAGCTAGAAGCACTTTCAATGACATGACCACAGCATTGAGTCAATTAACGATGATTCATCTCTTGATCTCTTGCCGTCCGGTTAAGTTAGTTGTTATTCTCGTCTCAATTCAGCCCGCCCGTGCGGTCGGCCACCCCGGCGGACGCTGTAGGCGGTCCGAGAGGAGTACGTGGCATGACCACCGGTGCACAGGCGCTCGACGAGCCGATCAGGTCGCGGCGCAACCACTGGAACAACCAGATCGCCGCCCACGCGCAGATGCGCCCGGACGCGGTCGCCCTGCGGTTCCGTGGTGTGGACACGACGTGGCAGCAGCTGCACGAGCGCTCGCAGAAGTTCGCCGACGCGCTCGCCAGGCGCGGTGTCGGGTTCGGCGATCGAGTCCTCATCCTCGCGCTGAACTACCCCGAATACATCGAAGCGGTCTTCGGCATCAACGCGCTCGGCGCCATCGCGGTGCCGGTGAACTTCCGGCTCACCCCGCCGGAGGTCGCCTACATCGTCGGCGACAGCGGGGCCAAGGCCATCGTCACCGACACCGTCCTCCAGCCGCTGGCCACCGCCGTGCTCGCGCAGTCGCCGGTGCTGGAGACCTGCATCGTGATCGGCGGCAAGAGCGCGGAGGGCGTGCTCGGATACGACGACGTGTTGGCCGAGGAGGGGACGCCCCACACGCCGCTGGACATCCCGGAGGACACCCCTTCGCTGATCATGTACACCTCGGGCACCACGGGCAGCCCGAAGGGCGCCGTGCTCTCGCACGCGAACATGAACTCGCAAGCGCTGACCTGTATCCGGGCCATGAACCTCGGTCCGGAGTCCATCGGCTTCTGCACCTCGCCGCTGTTCCACATCGCCGGACTCGGCAGTCTCGCACCGTATTTCCTGCTCGGCGGCAAGACCGTGCTGCACCCGCTCGGCGCGTTCGATCCCACCGAGTTCCTCGACGCCGTCGAGAAGGAACAGGCCACCACCGCGTTCTGCGTGCCGGCGCAGTGGCAGGCCATCTGCGCCGAGCCCACCGTGAAGGACCGCAAGCTCGCGCTCACCATGCTCAGCTGGGGCGCCGCGCCCGCCTCGGACTCGGTGCTGCGCGCCATGGCGGAGTGCTTCCCGAACGCCGCCAACGTCGCGGTGTTCGGCCAGACCGAGATGTCGCCGATCACCTGCGTGCTGGAGGGCAAGGACGCGCTCCGCAAACTCGGTTCGGTTGGCAAGCCGATCCCCACCATCCAGGCCCGCATCGTGGACGACGAGATGAACGACGTCGCGCCGGGCGAGGTCGGCGAAATCGTCTACCGCGGACCGACTCTCATGCAGGGCTACTGGAACAAGCCCGAGGCGACCGCCGAGGCCTTCGCCGGCGGCTGGTTCCACTCCGGCGACCTGGTCCGCACGGACGAGGAGGGGTTCGTCTGGGTGGTCGACCGCAAGAAGGACATGATCATCTCCGGCGGCGAGAACATCTACTGCGCAGAGGTGGAGAACGTGCTCTTCGGGCATCCCAAGATCCGCGAGGCCGCGGTGATCGCTCGTGCGCACGAGAAGTGGGGCGAGGTGCCGGTCGCCGTCGTCGCGCTGACCGATCCGGACTCCGAGCTCACCCTCGCGGAGCTGGAGCCATTCCTCAACGAGAATCTGGCTCGCTACAAGCACCCCAAGGATCTGGTGATCGTGCCGGAACTGCCGCGCAACGCAAGCGGCAAGGTCGTGAAAGTAGAGCTGCGCAAGGATTATTCGTCCTGATCCGTGCGCGTCCGCCGATTTCCACGAACTGGGTGGTGGAAATCGGCCACACGCGCGGCGCGGATGCGTGAGGATCGAGGCATGGCGATCCCCCGCATCCGCGCCGCCGTGTTGGCCCTGCATTGGCAGGTGAACATCGTTCGGCCCGAAGGGTTCTTCGGTCCGATGCTGGCCGGGCCGGTCGCGGCCAGCGGTGTCGTGCCGCGCGCGGTGGACTTCCACGACGCGGCCGCCGAAGCCGATCTCCCGGTGATCTTCACCCGCTTCACCATCCCCGTCGGCGAGGGAGCGCTGGTGCGCAATACCGGTTTCATGCGGTCGGTGGGCGCGGCGCAGACCGAATTCCGTCCGGAATCACCTGGCGCGCAAGTCATCACGGAGATGAAGGGCCAGCCGAGCGCGGTCTACGACAATCAGAAGCTCTCCGGTCTCGCGGGCAGCGCCCTACCCGACTGGCTGACCGAGCGCGGCCTGGACACCTTGTTCCTCACCGGCGTCGCCACCAACCTCACCGTCGAGCAAACCGCCCGTCACGCAACGGATCTCGGCTTCACGGTGCACCCGATCGCCGACTGCGTCACCGCCGCCGACCCCGCCGCCCACGAATCCGCCCTCGCCAACCTCGAACTCGTCACCGCCGGCTGCCTGACCGCCACCGAAGCCCTCGCCCTCATCCGCCGCTGAACACGCGATACGCCCTGAGTGCCAAGCATTCCGCCGTACGCGATGCCCATCGACAGACTCGAAAGATTGAGCGCTGGACAGGCCTACGTCGCGGTGCGCTGCGAGAGAGTGCGCGCGGCCAAGCCGGGGCCGAGCAGCGTTTCCAAGCGTCGATAGGCGACCTCCGCCGGGATCGGCGGGTCCGCGTCGGCGATCGCGCCGAGCGTGCCGGCCACGCCCCAGGACAGGAAGTTCACCATTGCCGTGAACTCCTCGTCGTCCATGGCGAAGCGGCCGAACAGTTGTTCGGTGAGCACCCGGCCGACCATGCCGCGGGTGGCGCGGAGCAGCTGACCGCCCGCCTTGCGGCCCAGCAGCGCGCGATACACCTCGGGATTCGCCTGGGCCAGCTGGAAGAGGGTGTAGACCGGCGCGAGGGGAGCCGAGATCGGCGGCGCGGCGGGGTCCTCCGGGTGGGCGGCAGTGATGGCGGCGCGCAGGTATTCGGTGCTGCTCACCAGCAGCAGGTCGTCCTTGTCGCGGAAGTGCGCGTAGAAGGTGGAGCGTCCGACGTCCGCGCGATCGAGGATGTCGCGCACCGTTATTCGCTCGTAGGGGCGTTCCAGCAACAGTTCGATCAGCGCCCGGTGCAACGTCGCCCTTGTCCGCCGCACCCGGCGGTCGGTTGTCTCGTTCATCATCGATTCCCGCGTTTCCGGACGGATCGGGCGGTGTTGTCCCGAACCGGACGGATTCCGTGCTTCTGCCTCTGGTCGCCGCGGCGACCACCTCCGATCATGAACATATGTCCGGAAACGCACAACAGTCCACAAACGATCAAGCCGCCGAGATCGGCCTGCTCATCACCCGCCCGCGCGGCTACCGCTTGGTCCGCTCCTTGTTCCTGCTCGGCCGTGGTCGCGCCCTCGACGCCGCACTCGTTGCCCGCAGCGGCGCCGCCCCCGGCGATCGCGTACTCGATATCGGCTGTGGCCCCGGTGATTTCGCTCGGAGGCTGGCGTCCCGCGTAGGCCCGCAGGGGGAGGTCGTCGGCCGCGATCCGTCACCGCGGATGACCGCCTACGCCACCGCGCACACGAAACAGCCGAACTGCCGTTTCGAGCTCGGCCCCGCGCAAACCCTCGACCAGCCCGACGCCTCGTTCGACCTGGTGACCTCCACCTTCGTCATGCACCACATCCCGGAGACCCAGCGCCGAGCCGCCCTCGCGCACATGTACCGGGTGCTGCGCCCCGGCGGCCGTCTGCTGCTCGCCGACACCCACCCGGCCGGTCGGGTCCTGCCGGCGGTGATCCGCACGATGTCACTCTTCGCGGCGCACCGCACCGGCGACGCGGCCGGACAGCACGCCGACCCGCTCGCCGCCATCGACATCCGCCGCTACCGAGAACCCTTGTCGGCGGCCGGGTTCCGCTCGATCGAGTTCGAGACGGTCGCACCGATTGCCGGAGTCTTGCTCGCCACGAAGTAATACCGGCGCCGCCGGATCCACCCACGGCGAAAGCGGGAGTGCGAAGAACGGACGCAGCCCGCGCACGGCCGGAGCGAATCGCTCAGATCATGTTCTTCGCGGTCATCCAGCGCATGGTGAACCAACCGCAGAACACCGGCAGCCAGCAGGTGAGTACGCGGTAGAGCAGCACCGCTGGCACGGCGATGTTCGCGGGCAGGCCGAAGGCGGCCAGACCGCCGATCAGTGCCGCCTCGACGGCGCCGACACCGCCGGGGGTCGGTGCGGCCGAGGCGAGCGTGCCGCCGATCATGGTGACGATCGTGACGGTGACGAACGTGGTGCCACCGCCGAAGGCCTCCACGCTGGCCCACAGCGCACCCGCCATGCCGAGTGTGATGGCGGCGCAGCCCGCCACGATGGTGGCGAACCGCTTCGGGTCCCGTGCCAGCTGGCCCAGTTCGCCGAGCACTTCCTGCAGCTGGGGACGGACCGAAGTGTTCAGCCAGCGCCGCAGTTTCGGCACGAACATGAAGGTGCCGATGATGCCGACGCCGACACCAGCGGCCAGATAGATGACGAGCGGGTCCGGCACGAAATGCGAGAGGTCCGCCGAGGTCCCCGCCACGATGCTGAACAGGATCAACAGGCTGACGTGGGTGATCACCTGCACCGCCTGCTGCAGCGCGACGGCGGCGGTGGCCCGCACCGCGCCGAGCCCGCTCTTCTGCAGGAACCGCACGCTCAACGCGAGACCGCCGACGCGCGCGGGCGTGGTCGTCGCGGCGAAGGTGTTGGCGATCTGCATGACGACCAGGTTGCGGAAGTTCGCCATGCCGGACGCGCACGCCCACAGCGCGGCCGCGGCGCCGATGTAGGTGAGGCTGGAGACCGCGAGCCCCAGCAGCGCCCACCACCAATTGGCCGTCCTCAGCTGGGTGAAGAACGTCGGAACCTGGCTGATGAACGGGTACGCCACGTAGACGAGCCCGATCAGCAGCACCAGCTGAATGATCTGGTTGCGGGAGAACCGGGTGATCTGATCGGCTTCGATCCGATCCTTGCCGGTCTGCTCGCGCACCTCGTCGCGGGTCTCGGAGACGATCGAACCCCACTCCGGAATCGAGACCCGAATACCGGATGGCATGGCCGACTTGGTGAGGCGGCGGGTCGCGGTGAGCACGGTCTGCTCGCCGAGCGCGTCGATGGCGGCGCGCACCGCGGATTCCTTGCCGTAGATCGCGGCCGTGGTGACCAGCAGCTGCGCGATGTCGGACTGGATCTGGGTGTCCGACGCCCCGAACTCGGCGTTGCCGAAACCGCTGAACAGCACGGCGTCCTCGGTGACCCGGATGTCGTCCGGACGCAGGTCGCCGTGCGCGATCCGGCCGGTGTGCAGCGCGTCGAGCGCCTTCCACACCGTGGGCAACCGGTCGATCGGGGTTTCGGCGATCGAGGCGCCGCCGGAGTCGGTATGCGCGTAGAGCATCCAGCCGCGATCCAGCGCCGCCACCGCGATCACCTGCTGACCGGCGAGCTCGAGATCGCCTGCGGCGATCGTCATCAGCGCCCGGTGCTCGACGGCTCGGTGCATGGAACCGTGCAGCGCACCGGTCTCGCTGCTGCGGAAGGTCAGCCAGCGCCAGAGCATGCGTAGCGCGCCGTGGCTGCGCTGGTTCTTGCCGTACATCTCGACGGTCAGCTCGCGCTCCGGACCGGTCACGGCGGTGGCGAGCACCAGCGGTCCCGACCCGGCCGGTCGCACCACGGTGAATCCGGTGACGGTGTGCCCGCGTTTGGCGAGCACACGCACCGCGGCGTCCAACGGAACCTCTAACGCCGGGGTGCCGACCACCCAAACGATCACCGCGCCGACCAGCCACCCCACCGCGAGCCCGAACATCGCCCGCGCGGGCACCACGGTGCTGACCACCAGATGGATCGGCGCGAAGGCCAGCAGCAGGAACCACCACCAGCGCCGCGGCTTGGTCGGCAGCCACGGGCTGGAGACCGTCAGCACCGCGGCGAGCATGGCGATCCAGCGCGGGTCGTCGAGGAACTGGGAGAGGAAGGTGTCCAGCCGATCGGGCACCTGCAGGTGCCACTGTGGCGCGGAGATGCCGGTGCCGGTGATGGAGAGCAGCAGCCCCGCGACCAGCCCGGCCGCGGCGTAGCCGGCGAGCAGCTTCCACGCCCGCCCGATGATCAGCTCGATGAGGATCGCGAACGGCAGGATGAGGATCGCGATGCCGTAGATCAGGTAGACCATGTTGGACTGGTCCGGGGTGAGGAAGTCGACGATCTCGGAGACCGACCGTTCCAGCGCCAGCCATTCCGGCCGGGTGATCACCGAGGCCGCGATCACCACGCCGAGCCACAGCGCCGCCAGCATGACCCGGACGATGTCCGTGGTCCGCCGGATCAGCGGCTGCAGGAGACTACCCGTTACCGGGATCTCCCGCCCGTCGACTCGCATGTGTTCACCCTGCCAGAGGCGGTGCCGCGACGGCAGGGCGGGCTCAACTGGCGACGACGCTGTACACGCCTCCGGTCATCGCGCCGGTGTCCAGCTCGAGGATCGCCTGCAACACCTTCTCCGTCGGCACCCGGGCAGGGAAGCTGTCGGGAGCCACCGCGTTGGCGCGGACTCCGAACTCGGCGAACTCCGCGGCGAGGTGCCTGGTCAAATGGTTCAGCGCCGCCTTGGACGCGGCGTACACCGCCTGGCCGCCGGGATACACGTTGGACCCGGACAGGCTGGAGACGTTGACGATGTTCCGGTTGCGCGCGCGGTTGCCGTCGATGTCGTGCATCCAGCCGCGCTGCGCCAGTCGAGCCGAGAGTCGCAGCGGCACACCGACGTTCAGCGCGAACTGGGGTTCGAAGTCGTCGATGGCGGAGTCGCCGTCGACGATGCCCTGCGGATGCAGCCGCAGGCTCGCGGCATTGTTGACGAGCAGGTCGACGCCGCCGAACTTGGCGAGCGCCAGATCGATGACCCGGTCGACCTCACCCGGCGCGGTGAGATCGGAACGGATCAGGAAGACCCTGGATTCGTTCTCCGGCACCGTGCCACGCGGGTCGAATGGATCGACGAACCATTCGTGTTGCGAGGGCGTCGCCGGGATGCGGGTGCCGCAGACGGCGACGATGTCGTAGGCGGTGTAGAGGGCGCGGCAGAAGGCGTCGCCCAGGAGGCCGCCCGCGCCGGTGAGCAGACAGACCCGCCGGTTACCACTGGACAATGCGGTCTCCTCCCCAACGCTGGATCGCGTCGTCCTTCGGCCGGTGCAGCCACATCACGATGCTGTTGCGCGCCGCTCGGTTGTAGCCGAGGTAGGTGTGCCAGGAACGCGGCGAGCACTCGAACAGCACCATCGAGTTGTCCAGCGGCGGCACCGCGAGCGTCGGGGCCGGGTCGGCGATGTTGGCGTACAAGCCGGTCTCGCCGCCGTCGCCCGGCTGCCATCCCGGATTGCCCAGATAGAACAGCACCGCGACCGCGCGCACCGTCTCCCGCGCGGTGACGCCGTCGGACTTCGCCCCCGTCTTCGTGTCGACGCTCGGGTCCGGTAACCGCACCTCGCCGGGGCCGGGGGCGGGACCGGAGAACCACGCCGGATTCAGGTCGTTGTGCGGCCAGCCCGCCGGGCTGTCCGGCGGATGGTGGTGGATCGACCCCTCCACGTCGCCGGTGACCTCGACCCCGGCCACCGACGCGATGAGGTCGTGCCATTCCCGCGAGGTGAACAGCGCGAGCGGTCCGTTGCGCAACTCGGCCAGCGGGATTCCGCTGGCACTGTAGTTGGTGGCCACCTTCGAGAACGACTCCGCTCGCGCGGCGCGCACTCGTTCGTACTCGGCGGCGAGTCGCTGGTAGAAGTCCTCGACGAAGACGTCGCGCACATACACGTGCGGAAACGGCTGCGATCGCCGGATCCAGCGCCGATGCGCGAACAACTCCGTAAACCACGCGGGCGCCTGACTCACCGTTTCCCCTGACAACGTCACTCCCTCCCGGACGAACACGCCGATCTTATTGCCTTCGTCCGCCGAATTTCGAGCGGCCGGGATTCCGCAGCGGGACCGGTCGCGAGAGGATCGACCGGTGGTTCGTGATCTTCGCATCTGTTTCGTCGGTGACTCGTTCGTCGCAGGTGTCGGCGATCCCCGCTGCCTCGGCTGGGTCGGCCGTCTCGGCGCCGCTGCCATGCCGTTCACCGGGTACAACCTCGGCGTGCGGCGCGAGACCTCGGCGGACATCGCCGCGCGTTGGCAGGCCGAGTGCACGCCGCGGCTGCCCGAGGGAACCGACGCAAGGGTGGTCTTCTCGTTCGGCGTCAACGACACCGTGCTCGAAAACGGTTCGCCGCGGGTGGATCCCGACGAATCGGCGGACAACCTGACCGGACTGCTCGCGCGCGCCGCCGAACGCGGCTGGCAGACAATGGTCGTCGCCCCACCGCCCGTCGACGACGACGCCCACAACGCAAGGACCGCCCACCTCGACGAGCGTTTCGCCGAGATCTGCGCCGATGTCGGAGCGCCGTACGCCCGCGTGCACCACGAACTGCGCGCGAACCAGGTGTGGATGCGGGAGGTGCGCGAAGGCGACGGCGCGCATCCCGGCGCGGCCGGTTACGACGCGATCGCGGAGCTGATCATGCCGGTCTGGCTGAAGTGGTTGTCCCGCTGAGCGTTTCGGAGTTCAGCGACCGATAGTCGTAGTCGTCCAACGGAAAGCGGCGATTGCCACGCCGAGCCTCGAAGAATCCGGACGGGCGCACATAGGTCGTGTCGCCGCGCGAGTTCCGGTAGTAGGTCGGCACGTGTCCGTTGAGTTCGGCCAGGTAGTACCGCAGCGCCGCACCCCTGCGATGGATGTCGCGGTGGTAGGCGTCGTGCCGGGAGCGCTTCACCTCCACCGCGGTCGCCGCGCGCCGCTTGGCCTCGGTGATCGCGCGGACGGCGTGGTCGGCGGTCATCTCGACGAAGGCGTGCCAGCCGCTTCCTGTCCACGAGTACGGCCCGACGAGGGTCCAGCGGTTGGGTAGACCCGGTACCGAAACACTTTGGTAAGCCTGCAATCCGCGCTCGGACCAGAAGATACCCAGATCGAACCCGTCACGTCCCACGATGGTCCCCGGCCGGTAGGTCTCCGGATCGGAGAACACCTCGTAGCCGGTGGCAAGCACGATCGCGTCGAATTCGCGCAGCGCGCCGTCGCGAGTTCGGATGCCCGCCTCCGTGATTCGCTCGATGCCGGCGGTCACCAGCTCGACGTTCGCCCGGTTGAACGCGAGCGGGTAGCCCGTCGACATGGTGGGCCGTTTGGCGATCGGTCCGTAGTTCGGTGTCAGCCGGCGCGCGGTATCCCGATCGCGGACAACCAGATTCAAATATCGCCGATAGGCCGCGAGGGCCGCGCCGTCCAGTGCGCGCATGGCGGGCTTGGCCAGCCAGAGCGGAGCGGAGGTGCCGGTGCGCAGCACGGCGTCGATCGCGACGAGTGCCGCGCCGTGTCCCGCGGCGACCACACCCGGCACCGCCGCGATCGCGCGCATGGCCGTGGGGACCGGGAAATCCGGCTTCGGGATACACCACACCGGCGTGCGCTGGAAGACCGCGAGCGCGCCGACCTCCGGCGCGATGGACGGCACGATCTGCACCGAACTCGCGCCGGTGCCGATCACCGCCACCCGCTTGCCGCGCAGGTCGTAGTCGTGATCCCAATCCGAAGGACGCAGGATCTTGCCGCGGAACGATCGCACGCCGGGTATGCCGGGATCGTCCTTGGGCCGCACGAACGCGCCGACCGCGCTGATCAAGAACCGGGCCGTGCGAATTCCGCCGTCCGCGAGGTGGAGTCGCCACAGGTGCGCGCCCTCGTCCCATTCCTCGCGCTCGACGGTGCTGCCGAACCGGATGTGCGGATACAGCCCGAAGCGCCGCGCCACCTCGATGTGATACCGCTTCACCTCCGCACCGTGCGGAAACAGCCTGGACCACTCGGGGTTTCGTGCGAACGAGTACTGGTAGGCGTAGCACGGGATGTCCACGCCGAGGCCGGGGTAGTGGTTCTCGTGCCAGCTGCCGCCCACCTCGTCGGCGCGCTCGAGCACGACGAAATCATCGATGCCCGCCCTCTTCAGCTTCACGCCCGCGGCGATACCGCCCGGGCCCGCCCCGATGATCGCGACCTCGAATTCCGGTCGCTCGACGGGACGCGGGCTCGCTGCGCTCGACACGACTTACCTCCGTTGGTAGGGCTGAACACCGCTGCGGACGAAGTCCGTCCACAGTCCGCGCACGGCCGGAGCGGGACACGGAGGTACGCCTACCGCGAGAGTAGCAGTGTCCCAGACGGGAATCCAGCGCGATCTTTCCGGACTTCGCGCAGGTCAACCCAGGGAAACCTGCGCCGAGTCGGCCGCGCGAAGCAGGGAGATCGGGGCGGTAGCAACCGGCGGGGCGGGCGCCGGGCCGTGTGCGATCTCGTCCAGTTCCGGGTACCAGCGCGCGATCTCGGCGCGGTACGGCCCCTCGGTGCCCAGCTGGCACAGCGCGCCGATCAAGGTGAGCATCGAGCGCGCGAACGGCGTCATGTACACGGGGATGGTCATCTGCCGGATGATGTTCGACAGCCGCGGATTGGTCAGCCGCAGAACGTGTTTGCGCAACCACGGGGTGCTGAGCCGATAAGTGTCGTGATTCAGCGGCTCGGTGCACGGAGCGATGGTCGAGAAGAGCGCTTCGGCGTCGAAGGCGCGGCCGGACTGGACGAATCCGTGCCGCCGTGCCGCCGCCTCCAGTTCCCGTGGCCCGCCGCGGAAGACCGCGCGCACGCAGTCCTGCGCCAACTCGTCGAACCCGTCCGGCGGCCAGACCGCGCACGCCCCGAAATCGACGACGCCGAGCCTGCCGTCGGGCAGCACCCGGAAGTTGCCGGGGTGCGGATCGCCGTACAGCAGACCGCTGCGCGGCCAGGCCGACGCCATGAAACGAACCATCAGCATGCCGACCCGGTCTCGTTCGGCGCGGGATCCGGACTCGATGACGCGGGTGACCGGCGTTCCGTCGAGCCATTCGGTCACCAGCACATCGCCGTGCCTGGCGATCACCCGTGGGACGTGGATATCGGGGTCGTCGGCGTACGCGGTCGCGAACGCCTCCTGGTAGCGGGCCTCGGCGGCGTAATCCAGTTCTTCCAGCACGCATTCGGTGATCGCCGCGAGTACGCCCTCGACGTCGGCGCCCGGCAGGAAGACATTGGCCAGCGCGGAGAATCGGCGCAATTGCTCGAGATCGCCCGCCACCGCCGCGCGGCCACCGGGATACATCACCTTCACCGCGACCGGCGTCCCGTCGCGCCAGACCGCGCGGTGCACCTGGCCGATCGAGGCGGCCGCCGCGCGGCGCTCGTCGAATTCCCGGAAATGCCAGCGCCAGTCCGGGCCCATGCTCGCCGTCATGGCGGCGTCCACGGCGGCGGGGAGCATGGCGGGCGCGGCGTCCTGGAGGCGGCTCAGCGCGATCCGGTAGGGCTCGGCGAGTTCCGGTGGCAGCGCGAGTTCGTAGATCGCGAGCAGCTGGCCGAGTTTCGCCGCGCAGCCCTTGAGTTCGCCGAGCACCTCGAAAATGTGCTGGGCGGTGCGCAACTGGATCTCGCGGTCGACCTCCGCGGCGGAACGGCCCAGCGCCCGCTTGCCGACGCCGACGGCGCGACGGCCCGCGAAGGCCACCGGAACCCCGGCCAACCTGGCATTGCGCACCGAACGACGGACCGGAGGCGCACCATCTGTTGGCACCGCGAAAAGGCGTCTACCTCGGGATTCGGTGCCCGGGGGCGCAGGCCGACGGCGAATGGCCATGAATCACCTCACACTGTGCACGGATCAGTGTTACACAGGTGCAGTCTCGCACAGCAGGGCTTAGACTGTCTGGGACGTATTGGGAAAACAGTCGAAAGGTGGCATCCGATGGGATCCCAAACGGTAGTCGCCGACGTTGCCGACGAGTTGGCGCGCCGGGTTGCCGCGGGGGAATATCAGCCGGGGGATTTGATGCCGTCGGTCCGCCAGGTCGCCGAAGAATTCGATATGAATCGCGCGACCGCGCAGTTGACCTTGGGCAGGCTGGAATCGTATGGATTCGTCGAGGCGCGTCGCGGTAAGGGTTTCACCATTCGCGATGTGCGGGAGGCGGGCGGCCTCGACGTGTACCGCCATCTGTTCCGCTTCTCGGTGCCGATGCCCGACGTCGCGATCCAGATGTTCCACGACATCGTCGACGTGCAGCGCGGCATCGTCATGGAAGCGTTGCTCGCCTACACCGCGAGCGAACAGGAGATCGACCCGGCCGAGCTGAAGGCGGCCATCGACGAGCTGGAAGCCCTTGCCCGCCTGGAGGTTCCGGACTATCGCCAGATCCTGGCGATCGAGGTCGCTCTGGTCCGGCGTTTGCTGACCGCCCTCGGGCTGAGCATGCAGCGGGCGATCATGAACACCATCGGCGAGATGGTGCTCGAGGTGCCCGAGGCGATCGAGGCGTACTTCGCGGGCGCCGCCGACCTGCACGTCCTGGTGTGGCGAGCGCTCGTCGCGGTCTGGGAATCCGGCTCGGGCCCGTCGGAGGCGCAGCTCGCGCTGTTCGAGGACCTGTTCGGGATGTACCACGACAAGGTCATCGCGCGATTCGAGGAACTGCTCGGCGGCGGGGAAGCCGAAGTCGAGGACGCGCACGCGGCGACCGCCTGATTCGGGGAAAACGTACAAATCGGACTGTCTGAGTCCAGCCCTTCCGGGCGGTCGCGCGATTCGCGGCTCTTCGGCGACTTGGTCACTTGTTCATTACGTATCTCGGCTTACTGCGTCTGAGACAGGTATTCTGAGTCTGGCTGGACGGCGTCGCCGACGCGCTCGGGGCTACCGCCGCCGCTGTCCGATCACGGGGAGGCGTGATGGGTGCGGCCGGATCCTCGACAGCGCGCGGCGACCCGCGGACTCGGCGCCGCAGCGCACGGCGTCGGGCCGTCCCGTCATCGGACTGGCGGGGGCGGGTGTGCCTACTCGTGGTGTGGATCTCCGGGGGAGTGCCTACCAACGGAAAGCACGGCCTGCCGGTGCGCCGGCTCCGCACAAGTGCGCGGGGTGGGGCGGGCAGGCCGACCGAACGATTTGCCAGCGAATTGCCGGAGTCGGTCGTACCGTTTTCGTCATGACCGAGCCAGCAGAATCGCTGCCCGCCATACCGCTGGAATCCTGGCGTCCTACCAAGGACACGCTGCACCGTTTCGCCCAGGTGGTCGGCAAGGTCGCCCTGGCCAAGGGCATCCGCCGCAACCACTGGTGGCACATGACCTTCCGGCTGACCGCCCGGGGCTGGACCACCGTTCCGCTCGGCACCGCACGCAACGGACCGGTGTTCACCTGCTCCTTCGACTTCTTCGACCACGTGCTGCGCATCGCGACCGATCGTGGCGTCGAGGTGGAGATCGACCTGCTCCAGCAGTCCGTCGCCTCCTTCTACACCGACGTGATGGGTGGACTCGGCGACCTCGGCATCCAGGTCGTCATGCCGCACCCGCACCCCTTCGACCTGCCCGACTCCGACCGGTGGTTCGAAGAGGACACCGACCACGCCGCCTACGATCCGGACAAGGCGCGCAGGGCGTTTCGCGTGCAGAGCCAGGTCGGGCGAATACTGGAGGAGTTCAGCGCCACCTACTCCGGCAAGATCAGCCCGGTCCAACTGTTCTGGCACACCTTCGATCTCGCGGTGCAGCGGTTCTCGCCGCGCCAGATCGACCTGCCCGCGACCGTCGATTCCGTTACCCGCGAGGCCTATTCGCGCGAGGTGATCAGCGCCGGATTCTGGTTCGGCGACGACAAGGTGCCCGAGCCGACCTTCTACTCCTACGTCGCGCCGGAGCCCGACGGGCTCGCGGACCGGGCGCTGAAGCCCGCGGGCGCGCGCTGGGTCGCCTCCGGCTCCGGCCATTCCGCGTACTACGCCTACGACGACGCGCGCCGCACCGCCGACCCGGTGGGCGCGGCACTGGAGTTCTTCCAATCCGTCTACGCCAACGGCGCCGAGCTCGCCGGATGGGATGCCGACCGGCTGGCCTGCTGGGGCGGCATCACCGATCCGGTGCTCGAACAGAAGGCGGCGCGCTGGCCGGAATGGCCCGCGTGATCAGCCGTTGAGCTTGTTGAGGCGGTCGCACGCCTCGACGTACTCGTTGATCAGCCGCTGGACCACGTCGGCGGAGCGCTCCACCTTGGTCATCATGCCGACCACCTGACCGACCGGGTTGAAGTTGACGTCCTTCGCGGCCTCCGGGTACCGGTGGCCGCGCTTGACGCCGTCCAGCGCCACCATCATCTGCAGCGGCATCGGCAGCGGGTCCGGGGTGTCGGCCGACTCCCACGCGTCGGTCCAGTCGTTGCGCAGCATGCGGCACGGCTTGCCGGTCCACGAGCGCGAGCGCACGGTGTCGTGGCTGCTCGCGTCGATGTAGGTCTGCATCTGCGCGGGCGGCACGTTGGCCTCCTCGACCGTCAGCCACAGCGAGCCGGTCCACGCGCCCGCCGCGCCCATGGCCATGGCAGCCGCGACCTGACGGCCGTCGCCGATGCCGCCTGCGGCCAGCATCGGCATATCGCCGATCGCGTCGATGACCTGCGGCCAGAGCACCATGGACGAGATCTCGCCGCAGTGCCCGCCGCCCTCGGTGCCCTGGCAGACCACGAAGTCCAGGCCTGCGGCCTTGTGGTTGAGCGCGTGCTTGACCGAACCGCACAGCGCGCCGATCAACCTGCCGGAGCCCTGGATCTGCTCGATCACGTCCGCGGGCGGCGTGCCGAGCGCGTTGGCGACCAGCTTGGCCTTGGGGTGCTTCAGGATGACCTCGATCTGCGGGGCCACCGTGGTCGCGGTCCAGCCGAGCAGCTGGTTGTGATGCTCCTCTGCGGGCAGGCGCGGGACGCCGTGATCGGCCAGGATCTTCTCCGCGAAGTCGCGGTGGCCCTGGGGCACCATCTCACCGAGCTTGGCTTCCAGCTGCTCGGGGGTCAGGTCGTCGATGCCCTTGCCCTCGTACTTGGAGGGAATCACCAGGTCGACGCCGTACACGCCGTTGACGTGCTCGTCCAGCCAGGCGAGCTCGACCTCGAGCTGTTCGGCGGTGAAGCCCACCGCGCCGAGGACGCCGAGCCCACCGGCATTGCTGACCGCGGCCGCCACGTCGCGGCAGTGGGTGAAGGCGAAGATGGGGAACTCGATCCCCAGCCGGTCGCAGATTTCGGTACGCATCGGGTGCTGGTCTCCCTTACCTACGCCGTGACCGGATCGCAGCGGCCGCGGACGTTCTAGAACGGGTTACATAGTTGCCGCGCGGGTTTCGCCTCGCGGGCGACGGACTGCCGCCCCGACCGGCCGAATCCGCCGAACACCGCGGGTATCGCCATGCCGCGGCGGCGTCGTCATCGACCGGTGGGGGCACCATAGGTCGACAGTAACACGTTCTAGTTTTGTCGCGGTACCCCTTCCTCGGGCGGGGCTAGATCGCGTTCTCCAGCTCCGCGAGCGCGCCCTCCAAGTGGTCGAGCATGCGGTGCAGCTGCGGCACGCTGCGGCGGCAGCCGACCAGGCCGAAGTCCAGATTGTCGGCGTTCGAGGTGAGCGTGATGTTCACGGCCTGGCCGTCGAACGGGATGGAGAGCGGGTAGATGGCGTCGAGCCGGGCGCCGTTCCAATACATCGGCTCGCGCGGGCCGGGCACGTTCGAGATGACGATGTTGAACGGCGGGCTCGTCCACGGGATGAGCGCGGGGATCAGGTTCAACGCGATCGGGCTGACCATCAGCGCCGAGAGCGCCATCGACTGCACGGGCGAGAGCTCGCTGTAGACCTCTTTGCTCTTCTGCATCGACTCGCTCACCGTCCGCAGCCTGGCGATCGGGTCGGCCAGATCGGTGCCGAGGTTGCACAGCAGCGCGCCGACCTTGACGCCGTTGGTCTCGGTGTCGTCCGGCGTGCGCAGCGACATCGGCACCATGGCGATCAACGGCTTGTCCGGCAGCGCGTCGCGCTCGGCGAGGTAGGTGCGCAGCGCGCCGGCCGACATCGCGAGCACCACGTCGTTCATCGTCGTGCCGGTCGCCTTGCGCACCTGCTTGATCCGCTCCATCGGCCAGGAACGAACGACCGAACGCCGAGCGCCGCCGATGGGCACGTTGAACATGGTCTTCGGCGCCTCGAACGGCAGCGTCACCTGCTGTTCGCGCAGCGCGGTGCGCGCCGCACGGAGCAGCGGCGAGGCGGAAGCGGCGGCGGAGACGAGAGTTCTTGCCGCGCCGAGCAATCCGGTATTCGACGGCTCCTTCTTGCGTCCCGAGCGGGGCAGGTTCCACGGCACCCGCGCCTCGGTCGACGTGGGGTCGTCGGTCAACGTGCGCTGGAGCAGCCGCTGTGCCGAGACGCCGTCGATCAAGCCGTGGTGCATCTTCGAATAGAGTGCGAAGCGGCCGTCCTTCAGACCCTCGATCAGGTGCACTTCCCACAGCGGACGGTGCCGGTCGAGCAGCGAACTGTGCAGGCCGGAGGCCAGCTCGAGCAGCTGCTCGTGGGTGCCGGGGGCGGGCAGCGCGATGCGGCGGACGTGGTAGTCCAGCTCCACCTCGTCCTCCAGCGTCCAGGCCAGCTGTGGCGAGCCGAGCAGATTGGCCGGGCGCTTGCGGAAGGTGGGGTGAATCTCGCGGCAGGACAACAGCTTTTCGTGCGTCTCCCTTGCGAACTCCGGACCGGCCCCCTCCGGCGGTTCGAACAGCTGTAGCGAGCCGACGTGCATCGGGTGCTCGCGGGATTCGGCCAGCAGAAACACGGCATCAACCGGTGCGATGAATTCCATGTATGAGTCGCCCCCTGACGACGGTGGAGATCTTGTGCAATGAACAATCGACCACGTTGTCGGGTGGGACGCACCACAGAAACCTACGCACCCGTACCAAACCTACCCGGCGGTACCCGGGGGCGTGCGCCGAATCAGCGCACCGGCTTCGCAACCATCAGGTATGCCTGATCGAACCGCTCGTCGGGGTCCGGCGCGCGGACCATTCTGGCGATCTCCGTGAAGCCCGCTTCGCGTACGAGTCCGGCAAGCCGGTCAGGTGACCAACGGTAGGCTCGAGTCACTTTGTGGTCGAAGGCGAGTACGGTGTCCGCGGCATCCGCCGCCTGGAATGCCAGCAGTGCGTGCCCTCCCGGCCGGAGTACCCGGTAGAACTCGTTCAACACGTGCGGCACCCGCTCCGGCGGGAGGTGGATGATCGAATACCAGGCGACGAGTCCGGCCAACGCGCTGTCCTCGATGGTGAGTTCCTCCATCGATCCCACCTCGAAGCGCAGGCCCGGAAACTCGTTGCGCGCCAGTTCGATCATGCGCGGCGAGAGATCCATGCCGAAGACCGGGACGCCGAGCGACTCGAGGTGCCCGGTGATTCGGCCGGGGCCGCAGCCGATGTCGGCGACCGGCCCGGAACCATTGGCCCGCAGCCGTTCCGCGAACGCGCCGAGGACGGCGCGGTCGAAAGGCTGGGCCGCCAGATGTCCACGGAAGAGCCCGGTGTAGAGCTCGGCAATGTCGTCGTAGGCCGTGCGGGTGGCGTCGACATCGGCATGGGTCAAACCGGAACTCCTTTGCGCGAAAGGTGTCTCATGGCGTCGCGGAGAGCGCGGGGTCGTCCTGCGGAGCGGCGGCGCGAGACTGCCGTGTTCCGAGGAACGATCCGAGCACTACCAGCGGGAATCCTATCGCCATCCCGGCGGTCAGCGGTTCGTTCAGCAGCGTCACGCCGAGCACGATCGCGACCGCCGGGTTGATGTAGGTGATCACCGTGGCGCGCGCCGGACCGACCTCGCCGATCAGCGCGAAGAACAGCAGGAACGCCGCCGCCGTGCAGACGATCGCGAGGCCCAGCACCGACAGCGAGGCATCCGCGGGGAAGTGCTCGGGCCTGCGCAGCGCGGCGAACGGTGCGTAGAGCACCGCCGCGAGCAGCAGCGAGGCGGTGACCACGCCCATCGGCGGTAGATCCGCGAGCGAACGGTTGATGACGATCGGGCCGACGGCATAGCCGATGGTGGTCAGCACGATGGCGCCGATCGCCGCCGGATTCGACAGGTCCACGTCGAGGCCGACCAACGCGGCGACGCCCGCGAAGCCGACGACCAGGCCCAAAAGCCTTCGCGCGTCCATCGTTTCGTGGCCGAGGCGGGACACGATCAGCACCGCGATCAACGGCACCGCCGCGATCAGCAGGCCGACGGTGGAGCTGTTGAGCGTCGTCTCGGCGTATCCGATGAGGAACCACGGACACGAGATCTCCACCAGTGTGTAGAGCAGCAGCGGTCGCCAGCGTCGGAGGACCGGTCGCAGCGCGTCGGTGTACAGCGCGATCGGCAGCAGCAACAGGCCGCCGATCAGCGTCCGGCCGAACGCGACGAACGCCGGGTCGAAGTCCTCGACGGCGACCGCGATCATCGCGTACGGCACACCCCAGATCACGCCCATCGCCAGAAACAGCAGCCAACCGCGCTTGCTCATCGCGCCGTCCCCCGAGCCGTCGCCGCAGATTTCATGCTCTCGCTCGCTTTCGATCCACGAGGAGCCTAGCGGGTGATCCCATGATCCGACAGATCCGATTTCGCTGGGCGACCGGTCATTTCGGTACGTCGATTCCGTTGGGTTCCGACGCCGGTGTATTGCGCAATAGGGCGGCGCGGCAAAGACTTTCGCGAGCGTCCGCCGATCGCAACCGAATAGGCGAACCTGACCGGTACGCGGTTGGGTCAAGTGCGCGGGGTGCCCCACAGGTTGCGCAGAAGGACCCAGGCCTGATCCGGGTCGGGCGTCCGGCCTGCCTTCATCTCGGCGGCGCCCCAGCCGTCGACCGCCCGAAGGACGGCGGCGGTGGCGGCGACGAGGAGGTTGCGGTCGGTCTCGACGGTGATGAGTCCGATGGCGATCCCGTTCGTGACGAAGTCGGCGATCCAGGACATGAACGCGCCCTGCTCGCGCAGCAGGAAGGCCGGATCGATCAGCGCGAGGTCGGCGGGGTGCGTTTCGATGTGGGCGCGCAGCCGCTGCTCGACGGTCTTCAACTGCGCCCAGAACTCGGCGTCGTCCGCGACCTGCCGCCACGTGCCGAGCACCTCCGCCAGGCGGGCGGCGACGTCGTCGAGTGCGGTGTAGAGCAGGTCTTCGCGGCCGTCGAAGTAGTTGTACGCCGAGGATTTCGAGATGCCCGCCGCCGCGATGATCTGGTTGTAGGAGGCGGTTTCCACGCCGTCCTCCGCGAAGATCCGCTGCGCGACATCGAGGATGCGGCGTTGTTCGTCGGCGGGTAGCCGGGTGAAGCGGGGGAGCGGCATGCACACATCCTAGGGCCTAGTCGTGCGCACCTCCAGTGTGTACCATCGGTACACACTGACATTCTGAAAGGTGGGAGCGGCTATGGCCGACGCCGTCATCGAAACGATCGGACTGCGCAAGCGGTTCGGCGACTTCACCGCCCTCGACGGGCTCGACCTGCGGGTCGAGGCGGGCGAGGTGCACGGATTCCTCGGGCCGAACGGCGCGGGCAAATCGACCACGATCCGGATCCTGCTCGGATTGATCCGGTCCAGCGGCGGCACCGCGCGCCTGCTCGGCGGCGATCCGTGGCGCGACGCCGTGCGGCTGCACGACCGCATCGCCTACGTCCCCGGTGACGTCTCGCTGTGGCCCGGTCTCACCGGCGGGGAATGCCTCGACGTGCTCGCCGCCGCACACGGCGGGTTCGACCGCGCCCGCCGCGACGCCCTCGTCGAACGGTTCGAGCTGGATCCGGGAAAGAAGAGCCAGGACTACTCCAAGGGCAACCGGCAGAAGGTCGCGCTGGTCGCGGCGTTCGCCTGCGACAGCGAGCTGCTGATCCTGGACGAGCCGACGTCCGGCCTCGACCCGCTGATGGAGCAGGTGTTCCAGCAGACGCTGGCCGAACGCAAGCGCGAGGGCTGCACCGTGCTGCTGTCGAGCCACATCCTCGCCGAGGTCGAGGCGCTCGCCGACCGGGTCAGCATCATCCGGCGGGGACGGACGGTCTCGACGGGGACGCTGGACGAATTGCGCCGTCACACAACGACTCACGTGCACGCCGTCACGACCGCGCCGCCGGGGTTGGACGACGTGCCCGAGGTCAGTGCCGTGCGCATCGAGCGTGACGGCGCCGGGTACGCGGTCTCGTTCGGCGTCGACGCCGGGCAGGTCGGGGCGGCGGTCGGCGCGCTGCACGCGGCGGGGTTGGTGTCGATCACCGCGAATCCGCCGAGCCTGGACGAGTTGTTCCTGCGCAATTACGCGTCCGCCGACGTCGAGACGGTGGGGGTGTAGCGATGCGCGGATTCATGGTGATGGCGGGTGTCGGCTTGCGCGGCAGCCGTCAGCAGATTCTCTGTTGGGTACTCGGACTCGCGGCGGTCTTCGCGGGGACCGTGTGGTCGTTGGACAGCCTGTATTCCACGCCGGAGGAGCTGGCGAGCTATCGGGCGGCCACCGAATCGGGCACGGCGTTGTTCGCGATCAACGGCAGGCCTTACGGACTGGATGATCTCGGCGGTGTCATCGCGTACGAATTCGGGTTCATGAGCGCACTCGCCTTCCCGCTCATGGGAATTCATTTGGTGGCGCGGATGACGCGGCGCGAAGAGGAATCCGGGCGGGCGGAGTTGCTGCGTGCCGGATCCGTCGGCCGGGTCGCCGGAGTCGCCGCGGCGGTCGTGCTGACCGGTTCCGCGCTGATGGTGGTTTCCGTATCCATGGTGGCCGCTTTGCTGATGGCGGGCCGGGAATTGCCTGGCGCCCTGCTCTATTCGGTGGCGCTGTTGTCGCTCGGCTGCTGCTTCGCCGCGATCGCGGCGTTGGCGGCGCAGGTGGTCGCGTCGGCGCGAAACGTCCTCGGAATCTGTCTCGCCGTGTTGATCGCGGCATTTCTGCTTCGCGGTATCGGCGACGTGCGCGGCAACGGGCTGGTGTGGCTTTCGCCGATCGGCTGGGCGGAGCAGGCGCGCCCGTTCGGTGCGGCGCGGTGGTGGCCGGTGCTGCTGGCGTCGGGTTTCGCCGCGGTGCTTTTCGGCGCGGCCTGCTGGATCGCGGGGCGGCGCGACCACGGCGCCGGTGTGCTCGCCGCCCGTCGCGGACCGACATCGGCGGCACCGATATTGCTGCGGCCGTTGGGCTTCGCTCTGCGCAGGCATCGCGGCGGCATCGTCGCGTGGAGCGTGATCGGTGCGCTCGTCGCCATTTCGTTCGGTGCGCTCGCCGACGCGATCCGCACCGTGATGGCGGACAACGCCGCCCTCCAGGACGTCTTCGGCGGCGGCAGCGCCGATCCGGATGCGTACCTGTCGTTCGTCGTTGTGCTGCTGGCCTTGATCGTCGCCGGATTCGCGGTGCAAGGGGTCGGCCGGATCGCGGAGGACGAGCCGGGCGATCGGCTGGAACCCGTGCTGGCCGGACCGGTTTCGAGGTCGCGATGGTTGTCCGCCGAGGTATTCACCGTCGCGTGCGGCACCGTCGTGGTCGCCGCGGTCAGCGGATTCGCACTCGGCGTGAGCGACGCGCTGGCGGTGGGGGATTCCTCGGCCGTGCCGCGCCTGACCCTCGCCACACTCTCGTACCTACCGTCCGTCTTCGTACTCCTGGGACTCGCCGTGGCGCTCTACGGCATTCGCCCCGCCGCGTTGTCCGCGAGCTGGGCAGCCTTCATCGGCGCAGCGCTGATCGCCACCCTCGCCGACACCCTCCGCCTCCCCGAATGGACCCGCAACCTCTCCCCACTGGAATGGGTCGGCCGCACTCCATCCGAACCCGTCTCCCCCTGGACCCTGATCGCCTCCGCCACGCTAGCCACGATCTTGATTGCCCTGGGCCGCAACGCCTTCAACACCCGCGACATCCCAATGCGCAGCGGCCCAGGCCTGCTCCGAACGCTGCGAACCGTACGCCTATCCCGCCCAGCGCCCACCCATATCCCGTCCTAACCCGCGCACCGACCCATCACCACCCTCGCAGCCCCGCTACACGCCTCGCAGACCTTGCAACCTCTGCGAGGCGTCAAACCCCCTGCGAACCCACGCCGACCTGCACGCGCCACCCACAATCGCGGCACACATGCGCGTCCCACACACCTTTCACACGCCTCACACAGCCGGTGCCTATGCGAGGCGTCGAATGCCTATGTGGCGCAGTGATACGGCTCGCCGATTCGGGTCGCTCCGCCCGGTCGGCGACGCCATCACGCCCTAGCGTGCCGACCCGCTGGTGCGGACCGCGTCCGCCTCGCACCTGTAACGTGTTTCACTTCGGGTCGGGTAGGCGGTCCGGAGGGGAATCGGCGCAATGGTGAGTTTCTTTGTCAGGCAAGGCGATCAGCTGGTGGCTGAGAAGCTGGCGGTCAGCCCGTGGGCACCGACCAAGCTGAGCGGGACCGGCGTATGTGGCCTGCTCGCTCGTGAAGTGGAGGCCCACTGCCCCGACGGCTTCGTCCCGGCTCGGCTGACAGTGGACCTGTACCAGCCTGTGGCCAACGCACCGTTCGAGCTGCGCAGCAGGGTTGTTCGGCGAGGTTCACGGATCGCCGTCGTCGACGCCGCCATGGTGCAAGACGGCCACGAGCGTGCTCGGGCATCGGTTGTCTTCCTGGCCACCGGCGCCGAGCCCCCAGGGCAGGTGTGGCGTGCGACCCAAGACCTGCCGATGCCTCCGGAGGGCTGCGTGTCCCCGGAGGGTTCGCCGCCGTTGTTCAAAAGCGGTGAGCGCGAATGGACTTCCGACTTCGCGGCGAATCAGAACGCCGAACGCAAGGTCTCCTGGCACAGCCTGCCGCCACTGGTCGCCGGTGAGCCGATCACCCCGTTTCAGCGGGCCGCGATTCTCGGCGACGCCACCAACCACGTGTGCCACTGGGGATCCGAAGGCGCCGGCTACATCAACGCCGATGTCACCGTATCGCTGTCTCGTCTCCCGATCGGCTACGAACTCGGGCTTCGCGCCGACAACACCATCGCCGCCGATGGCATCTCTGTCGGCAGCGCCACCCTCTACGACCGCACCGGAGCGGTCGGCACCTGCGTGGTGACCGCTCTGTCCAACGCACGCCGCCAAATCGACTTCGCCACCGTTGCAACCGGCGAACTCGCCCCGGGACCGCGCTGACCGCGGTCGGGCGCGCTATCCCACACACCTTTCACACGCCTCACACAGCCGGTGCCTATGCGAGGCGTCGATTGCCTGTGTGGCGGCTGGGCGATTGGCTCACAACGCACAACGCCTTCACGATCGGTGATCGTGAAGGCGTTGTCGGGAGATGTCGGCGGCTGTTCGGTGGCCGCCGACATCGCCGGGCTACCGGGTGGCCGTGGTGGTCGGCGCCGGGGTCGTGGTGGTGGGTTGGGTTGTGGTCGGCTGGGTGGTGGTCGGGGTCACGGGCTCGGCCGGCGCCACGGTTTGGGCGGGGGCCGCGACCGAGGTCCGCGCCTGCGGGTTCGCGGTCTCCGGAGCCGTTGTGGTGCTGGAGGTTTCGGACGTGGCCGGAGGCGTTGTGGTCGGCGCCGTGGTCGTCGGTGCGACGGTGGTCGTCGTCGACGTTGTGGTCGGCGCGGTGGTGGTTGTGGTCGGCGCGGCCGAGGTCGTCGTCGTGGTCGAGGCGGACTTCGGCTTCGTGGCCGACTCCACTGCCTCCCGCGCGGCGGCGAAATCGGTGGCGTCGGGCTCGGAGGACTTGTCGATCGTCTCGCCCGCCTGCGCCTGCTTCGCCAGATGGGTCAGCCACGCGGCCGCGTACTCGGCGGAGGTCAGCGGCCTGCCTTCGCCCGGGTTGGCGTCGCGCCAGTAGTCGAAGTGGTGGCCGGTGTGGTCCGGTCCGAGCGTCAGCTTGTACGGGTCGCTCATGATCACCGGGATGGTGTTCTGGTTGGTCACGACGAGACCGATGATCTCGTTCAGCACCTTCTGCGGCAGGTAGGCCAGCGGCGACATCTGCTCGGTCGAGATCGAGTCCGCCTTCGCGGGCTCCTTCGGCTGCTGACCCGGCTTGTACTCGGGGTCGGAGACCCGCAGCAGGACCTCGAGGAAGGTCTCGTCGCTCGCCATCCAGTTCGGCTGCGAGGCGATGTCCGCGAACGCCGCCATCGCGATCTGTCCGAGCACGACGGCGACGTCCATGCCGTTGGTCGGATTGAGTCCTTCGCGTTCGAGCTGGTCGACATTGATCTGCCTGCCCACGTTCACCACGAGCTGCAACAGCGAGATGTTCTCCGGAGCCGCGCAGGTGAGGTCGCCCTCGGAGCAGAACGACGCGATCTTGCCGTTCAGCTTGCCGAAGTCACCGCTGGTTCCGGGCAGCGCGCCCTGGCCCGAGACCGGCGTCCTGCCGTCCTGATACTGCTGGTCGAAGCCGTCCGGGTTGCTGAACGGATCTTTCGAGCCGGGGAACGGCCCGTCGCCGGCCGAGCGGCCCGAGTCGGCGAGGATGACGACACCGAGCACGTCGTCCGGATCGACGATCGCCGGATCGCCCTCCTCCTGGTGCCCGATGTTCATCGCCACGCGGCGGACCACGTCGGCGCCCTCGCTGTAACCGACGATCGAGAACTTGGTGTCCGGGCAGGCCTGCGCGATCTCCCGCATCACCTGCTGGGTGTTCGCGACGCCCGCGTTGACGGCGTCCTCGTAGGTGGCCATGTTCGCCGGATAGGCGATGTAGACCGCGGCGTAGGAGCCGGGCTCGACGTCGTCGGCCGGAGCGTTCACGACCGGGTCGACCCACCGGCTGTTGTGGTCACCGGCCAGCGCGGCGGGCAACTCGTTGCCGTTGGCGTCGACCAGCAACTTCGTGGTCCCCGCCGTGGGAGTGTCGCCGCGACCGGCGACCGAGATGGTCACCATGTCGTGGCACTCCGTGACCGAAGCCCTGAGCTGTGTATCCGCCGTGTGCGGCGGTGAATTGATGGCGAACGACGCGGCGACTATCGCCGCCACGCCGAGAACAGCTGGTGCGGCAACGGCCGAAGCGATGCGATGCCGCGCGAAGAACTCGCGAAAAGCCATGTCCCGATCCCATTCCAGTACCGACAGGTGGACAGGCCCCCCGACGGGCCATGTGTCACCAAGCACGTCGCGCTTCGACCGGCGAGCGTTACTGTGATCGATTCCGCACGGACGCCGACCCAGCCGGGGCGACAGCATCTTCGGGCGGATCCATGGTGACCTCCGGAAGCGGTCCGCGCGGGTCGATCGCGGCGGTATATTCGACAGGCTGGAGGCTCGTAGTTCGACCAGAAGATGGGACACCATTCGGACAGCTACGAAGGAGAGTCGCCATGGCCGACGCCACGCAGATCTTCGCCGAAATCGATCTCGATGATGACGGCTACATTTCCGTCACCGAGCTGAAGGAATACCTCAACCGCACCCGCTCGACCAGCGATGCGGCCGGCTCCAGGTATTTCGGGTTGCTCGACAAGAACAAGGACGACCAGATCAGCTTCGAGGAATTCGAGAAGTCCTACCTGGCCGGTCGCTAGGCCGCATCGCAACGAAGCCTTCTCACGGCTATCGCGAAGAACGCCTGGCCACGGTCGGTTTCGGGTCGGCCGGAGCGATGCCTGCGCCGCACCGTGTCCGGATCTCCCCACCGACCGTGGCCTCGGGTGATGGAAACGCCGCCGCGATAGCCGGTCTTGTCCGCCGACCTCACGCCTCGCGACCTCGAGTCCGCGATGAGCTCAGCGGACTACCCGGCGGCCGCGGCCTCCCGGATCGCCTGTGCGGCCGCGGTCGGGGTGTAGTCCTCGGGGACCCCTTCGACCATGATGATGTCGCCCTCGATGTGCCGCGAACGCAGCGGCGCGATCTCCCGGTACGCGGGCGAGTCCCACCAGGTCCGCGCCTCGTCGATACCGGGAAATCCGATCATCACCACGCCCCCTGGCCAGCTGCCCTCCTTCACCTCGTGCTGCGTGGCATGAACCAGGTAGCGTCCGCCGTACGGCTCGAAGGTTCCGGGCAGGCGTTCGATGTATTCGGCGATCTCCGCATGCGGCGCCGCGTCCTGCAGGTGGGCGATGACATAGGCGGGCATGGGCGTCCTTCCGGTCCAACATCTTTCGTGATACCGCAAGCGTGGCACGGGAACGGACCGAGATCGATTACCTGACAGGTAAGCGCCCGTCCCCCAACGATTCCGGATCGAGGTGTTCTCAGGTCTGCCGGAGCGGCTGGTACTCCTCGGCGTCGAGACCGAATGTCCACGCGACGCCGGCGCGGGCGGTCTCGGTGTCCGGCGGCACCCGCAGCCAGTAGGTGCGGCTGGTGCCGTCTGGTTCGGGGGTCGAGTTGATCACCTCCACCATCACGACGTCCTCGTCGCCGTCGAGTTCGATGCGCCAGAGCACGCCGGTCTCGTCGCGGTGGATCGGTCGCGCGCCGGATTCGTCGAGGTAGCGGTCATATCCGTAGTACTCGAGCATCACTCGGCGCAGTTCGGCGTTCTCCTCGGCGCGGATCCGCTCGGGGGTCAGTGCGCGCAGGTCGTCGAGGAATTCGGCGGGGATCGGCATGCCGCGCCAGGCGAACAGGGCGAATCCGTCGGCGTAGGCGAGGGCTGGGCCGTCTCCGTTGTCGAGCCGCCCCGCTTCGTCGCGGTGCAGTGCGGTCGGCCGCTCGCTGATCACCGCGATCTTCTCGTAGGGCCACCACCAGCCCGCCTCGCGGGCGACGCTCGCCGCCGCCGCCAACGGCTCACCTGGCTCGGTGCCGAACGCCGACAGCCACGCGGCGTCGTGCTGACCGAGGACGGCGTCGAGCAGCAGCAGGCGAATCGCGTTCCGCTCCTTGCGGTTACCGCCCACCTCGTCGATGACACCGGCCCGGATTCGATCGACCACTGCGGCGGTCAGCTCCCAGAGGTCCGCGCCGGTCTCCCGCCAGTGCGCACTGAAACCCGTGTGGCCGAGTTCGGCGTTGACGCGGGCGCGTTCGGCCGCCAGCGGAGCGTTGCGCAGCGCCTCGCGGACCGATGCGCCGGTGTCCTGCGTGGCCCGCAAGATCCGGACCGCCTCCAAGGGCGAGCGTGCCCACACGATGGTTTTCGGCGTATCGAGCCCGGCCTGCTGGTAGGCCGCCCGCACCGCGTCCTCGGCCGCCGCCCGGTCCCCGGGCCCGGTGGCCGCCGACACCGACCGCCATTCGTCACGCTTCGTCACACGCTCTCTCGATTCGGTTGTCATCGAACGCCTTTCAATGCGGTCAGTCGGCAACGACACGGACCGAGCCGGGCACGTACTCCCGCTGGCGCACCACCCGGAACCACCCCTTCGGCAACGTGATCGCCGCGTGCTCCTCGTGGACGACACGTCCACCCTCCGGCAGATGCAGCAGCATCGGCCCGGTCGCACCGGCTGCGCGGATCAGCCTGCCCGGACCCTGCACGGCGTGCGCGTGTCCGGTGACCTCACCGAGTGCGAGCACCAACCGCCCGCGCGGATCACGCGCCACCGAAGGTGCGTGCAGAAGTTCCTGCGGTACAGCACTTTCCGTAAGAGGTGCGATCAGGACATCGCCTTGCCGGTACATGAAGTTCCTCCCGTCACGGCGCGAGTTCGGCGCCGTTGTCCCGAGACCGTAGCGACGGCCACCGACAAACTGCCCGGCTCGCCCCGCTGTCGGTGTGGCTTGGTAGAAACCTCGTGACGATCACGGCACTGCCAGAAGGGGCGGGGACATCACATGACCATCGGCGACCATTTGCAGGAGTTCGGCGGCCTGCCCGCCTTCGCCTTCCCCGATGCCCCGGCGGCCGACGCGAAGAAGAAAAAGAAGCCGAAAAGCATTGTGCTGCCGGAGCCGGATGCTGTCGCGTGGCGACTGAGCGTGGAAACCTATGACGCACAGGAAACATGGCCGGAGTGCTTCGCGCGCTTCGTCGGTGCGGTCGATACGACGAAGGTCACCGCGTTGATCGTCGGGACGTGGCAGGACGTGTACGACAACGGGCCCGGCGAGGTGATCGAGACTCTGTGCGCGGCCAAGGACCGGCTGCCCGCGCTGCGCGCCCTGTTCCTCGGCGACATCGTCATGGAGGAATGCGAGGTCTCCTGGATCAACCAGGGCCTGGTCACCCCACTGCTCGAAACCTTCTCCGACTTAGAGGTTTTCGGTGTTCGCGGCGGTCAGAACCTGGAGTTCCCCGCCGTGCGGCACGAACGCCTGCAAACTCTCGTCGTGGAGAGCGGCGGCCTGCCCGCCGACGTCGTGCGCGGCATCGGAGCCTGCGACTTTCCCGCGCTCACACACCTGGACCTGTGGCTCGGCACGTCGGAGTACGGCGGAGACAGCGAGGTGGCCGACCTCGCGCCCATCCTGTCGGGTGACCGCCTGCCCGAGCTGAAGCATCTCGCCCTGCGCAACAGCGAGACCCAGGACGACATCTGCGCCGCCCTCGCCGCGGCGCCCGTGGTGGCCCGGCTGGAGAGCCTGGACGTCTCGATGGGCGTCCTCACCGACGACGGCGCGGCGGCGCTGCTGTCCGGTCAGCCGTTGAGCCACCTGAACTCGCTCGACATGCACTACAACTACCTGTCCGACGAGATGCGTAATCGGCTGCGCGAGACACTGGAGCCCGCCGGCGTCCGCCTGGATCTCGACTCCGACGACGCCGAGGAGGACAGCGACGAGGACGACGGAACCGTCTGGCGGTTCGTCTCCGTCGGTGAATGAGCCGTGTCCGCCCCGGCACCGGCGCGCTGGGTGATCGTCGGCAACGGCGAGAACCGGCGCGTCGGCATGTTCACCGATGCCGCCCGCGCCGCGGGATCGGCGGAAGTCCGCGTGGTCGAATGGCGTGACGTACTCGGTTCGGGCGGAGCCGATTTCAGCGACGACGAGATCGTGCGGCTGGATTCGCCGGGCGAGAACCCTGAGGTCGATCGGCTGTTGCGGGGGAGTTTCGAGCCGACGCGGGTGGAGGGTTCGGCCCGCTGGTACGCGCGGTTCCTGGACGCGGCGCGTTCGTTGCGCGGCGGTTTTCGGCTCGACGACACCGATGACCTGGCCGTGCTGTTCGACAAGCGGCGGTGTCATGCGCGGCTGTCGCGCGCCGGGATACCGGTGCCGTCCTCGCCCACCTCCGGCGGACGTGCCACGGTGCGCGGCTGGGCGGACGTGCGGAGTCTCATGCGCGAGGCCGAGATGCCGCGCGCGTTCGTCAAACTCGCGCACGGCTCGTCGGCCTCCGGCGTGCTGGCCATCGAATCCACCCGCGACGGACGACTGCGCGCGACCACCTCGGTGGAGATCACACCCGAGGGCCACCTGCACAACTCGCTGCGCGTGCGCCGCTACACCGCCGAACGCGAGATCGCGCACATCGTCGACCGGCTCGCACCGGACGGACTGCACCTGGAACGCTGGATTCCCAAAGTCTCCCAGGGCGGCCGATCCGCCGACCTGCGGGTCGTGGTCATCGGCGGGCGGGCGACCCACGCCGTCGTCCGGACGAGTCGCACGCCGCTGACCAACCTGCACCTCGGCGGCGCCCGCGGCGATTTGGCGGACTTCCGCGCCGCCGCGGGCGAGCACTGGGCGACGGCGCTGTCGATCTGCGAGCAGGCGGCCGCGTGTTTTCCGGCGACGCTGTGTGTCGGAGTGGATCTGCTGCCCGCCGTCGGGTGGCGGCGGTTCGTGGTCGGCGAGGTCAACGCCTTCGGGGATCTGCTGCCCAGGCTCTCCGGACTGCCGGAGGGTCCGGCCGCCGGGCTGGACACCTACACGGCTCAGATCGTCGCCGCGACAACTCGCTATCACTCTGCCCGGCAATCCGATTCGCGGACAGGAGTCCCACTGTGACGATCGCACAGCAGCCGGACATGAACACCGTCATCGGCCGAGACGATCTGCTGCTGCTCACCCTCGACACCCTGCGCTACGACGTCGCGGCCGAACTCGCGGCAGCGGGCCGGTTACCGAACCTGAGCACGCACCTCCCCGGCGGCGGCTGGGAGAAACGCCACGCCCCAGGCAATTTCACCTACGCGTCGCATCACGCCATCTTCGCCGGATTCCTGCCGACACCGGCGACGCCGGGCCCGCACCCCCGGCTGTTCGCGGCGCGCTTCGCGGGCAGCGAGACCACCGCCGAGCGCACCTTCGTCTTCGACGAGCCCGATCTGGTCTCCGCGCTGGCCGCGCGCGGTTATCACACGGCCTGCGTCGGCGGCGTCGGCTTCTTCAACAAGCAGGGCGCGCTGGGCAGCGTCCTGCCGGGACTGTTCGCCGAGAGCCATTGGGAACCGGAGTTCTCCGTCGCCTCGCCAACCTCCTTCGAGGCGCAGGTGGACTGCGCCGAACAGGTGATAGCGGGCTTGCCCGCCGAGCGGCGACTGTTCCTTTTCGTCAACGCCTCCGCGCTGCATCAGCCGAACTGGTTCCACCTGCCCGGCGCGACCCGCGAGGCGGGCGACAGCCGCGCCACCCACGCGGCGGCACTGGAATACATCGACAAGCACGTCGGCCGACTGTTCGACGTGATGCGTTCGCGCCGACGCTGTTTCGCCATCGTGTGTTCCGATCACGGCACGGCGTACGGCGACGACGGCTTCACCGGGCACCGGCTCGGGCACGAATCGGTATGGACCGTCCCCTACGGACATTTCTTCCTGGAGCCACCCGCATGACCCGCACGATCACCTTGCCCCGGCCGTATCAGAACTACGTCTACGCCTATCCGCACAAGACCGCCTACCGCCCGCTCGCTCCGCGACCCGCGCTCACCGACCTCTGGGCCGGACAGTCGCGGCGAGCGCTCTCGCTGTATCTGCACATCCCGTTCTGCGAGGTGCGCTGCGGTTTCTGCAATCTGTTCACCCGCGTCGGCGCGCCCGACGGCCTCACCGGTCGCTACCTCGACGCGCTCACCCGCCAAGCCGAGGCCGTTCGTGCGGCGCTGGGGGATACGGAGACACCGCGATTCGCCACCGCGGCGATCGGCGGCGGCACGCCCACCTTCCTCGAAGCGGGAGAGCTGACCCGGCTGTGCGACATCGCCGAAAACATCATTGGCGCCGACCTGCGCGCGATCCCGCTCTCGGTGGAGGCCTCGCCGAGCACCGCGACCGCCGACCGCCTCGCGGTCCTGGCCGAACGCGGGACGACCCGGCTGAGTCTCGGTGTGCAGAGTTTCGTCGAGGAGGAGGCACGCGCCGCCGTTCGGCCGCAGCGCCGCGCCGATGTCGAGGCCGCGCTCGGCCGAATCCGGGACACCGCGATCCCGGTGCTGAACATCGACCTCATCTACGGCATCGACGGTCAGACCGCCGCGACCTGGCGCGAATCGCTCGACGCCGCACTGGCGTGGCGCCCCGAGGAGATCTACCTCTACCCGCTCTACGTCCGCCCGCTGACCGGGCTCGGACGGAACACCGATCCGGCTGTCGCCGAACGTGATTGGGACGAACAGCGGCTACGACGCTATGCCGAGGGCCGCGACCACCTGCTGGCGGAGGGCTACGAGCAGGTCTCCATGCGTATGTTCCGTCGCGTCGACGCACCGCCGCAAGGGCCGGACGACTACGCCTGCCAGACCGACGGCATGATCGGCCTCGGCTGCGGAGCGCGCTCCTACACCTCCGGCACGCACTACTCCTTCGATTACGCGGTCGGCCCGCGCGAAGTGCGCGCGATCATCGACACCTATGTGGCAACAACAGATTTCACCCATGCCGCCTATGGACGAGTGATCGACGGCGACGAGTCCGAGCGCCGCTACCTGCTGCAATCGCTGCTCCAAGCCGAGGGGTTCGCGGTGGCCGACTACCGGCTGCGCTTCGGCCACGAGCCATACGACAGCTTCGCGTCCGAACTGGACATGCTCGCCGAGCGGGGCTGGCTAGCAGACCCACGATCGGGCTACTTGCGGCTGACCGCAACGGGTTTGGCCTACTCCGACGCCATCGGCCCCGAGTTCTTCTCCCCGGCGGTGCGCGCCGCCATGGCCGCCTACGAACATCGTTGAGCCGCAGTGGATCTCGCCATTCTCTATCGCGGACCGCTGGCCTCCTGCGACTACGACTGTCCGTACTGCCCTTTCGCCAAACGCCGCGACTCGACCGCTCAGCTCCGCGCCGACCGCGCCGCCCTCGAACGATTCACCCGGTGGGCGTGCGCGCAGACCGACGACCGCCTCTCGATTCTGTTCACCCCGTGGGGCGAAGGGCTCGTGCGGTCCTGGTATCGCCGCGCCATGGTCGAACTGTCGCACCAGCCGCACATCGACCGCGTCGCCATCCAGACCAACCTGAGCTGCCGCACCGAATGGCTCGCCGACGCGGACCTCGATACCGTCGCCCTCTGGTGCACCTACCACCCCGGCCAGACCCCCTACGACCGCTTTCTCGACAAGACCGCGCGGTTGACAAAGGCGGGCATCCGTTTCAGCGTCGGAATCGTCGGACTACCAGAACATCTCGAACAAGCTCGCCGCCTGCGCGCCGACCTGCCCGAGCACGTCTACCTCTGGGTCAATGCCGCCGAAGGCCACACCTACACCGATGCCGCCGCGGCCGACTGGACCGCTCTCGATCCCCTCTTTCCGTTCAGTCGCCATCCCCACGTCTCGGCCGGCCTCCCGTGCCGCACCGGTTCCTCGGTCCTCTCGGTGAACGGCGACGGCGACGTCCGCCGTTGCCATTTCGTCCCGGCCACCCTGGGCAACCTCTACGACGGCTCCTACCGAACCGCCCTCGCTCCCCGGCCCTGTCCACGCACCGAATGCGACTGCCACATCGGCTACGTCCACCTGGAAACTTTGCCGCTCTACGACGTGTTCGCGGGCGGAGTGCTGGAACGAATCCCTGTTCGGCCCGTCCGCGTCGAAACCTCGCTGGGCCTTCCGGCGATCCCCGGGCACACCTCGATTCCCACTGGTCGATGATCGTGAGCGGGCGCTCAGCCCTCGCCCGAGAGGCGCTGCCGGAGGGTCGCCGCGCGAAGCGTGAGGTGATTGCGCTCCGCGAGGTTCTGCGCATGTGCCGCCGCCTCCACGTAAAGCTTTGCCGCCGTGGCGATGTCGCCTGCTTGCTCATGGAGGTAAGCGGCGGAAGCGGTGTACCGCGGAAGCCTCGGGTCGAGGTCGGCGAGCGCGGCGAGCCCGGCGCGCGGTCCGTCCGCCTCGCCGACGGCGACAGCGCGGTTGAGCCGCACCACCGGACTGTCGGTGAGACGGACGAGCTCGTCGTACCACTCGACGATCTGCACCCAGTCGGTCTCCTCGGCCGTCTGCGCGTCGGCGTGCAGCGCGGCGATCGCGGCCTGCGCCTGGTATTCCCCGAGCCGGTCGCGGGCCAGTGCCGCCTGGAGTATCACAACGCCTTCGGCGATCAGATCGCGCCGCCAGAGGCTGCGGTCCTGCTCCGCCAGTGGCACGAGGCTGCCGTCGGCGCGCGTCCTGGCCGGGCGTCTCGCGTGGTGCAGTAGGAACAGCGCGAGCAGTCCCGCGACCTCCGGGTCGCCCGTGGTCGCCGCGAGCTGCCTGGCCAGCCGGATGGCCTCCGCGGCGAGGTCGACATCGCCGCTGTACCCCTCGTTGAACACCAGGTACATGACCCGGAGCACAGTGCGCAGGTCACCGGGACGATCCAGCCGGACCTCGCTCACGGTGCGCTTGGCCCGGCTGATCCGCTGGGCCATCGTCGCTTCCGGAACGAGGTACGCCTGCGCGATCTGGCGGGTGGTCAGGCCGCCGACGGCGCGCAAGGTCAGTGCGACGGCCGACGCGGGGGTGAGGCTCGGGTGCGCGCACAGGAAGTAGAGCCGCAACGTTTCGTCAACGGTGGCGGTCGGTCCCGGCGGCGGCTCCTCGGAGACCCGCAGCTCACGGCGCCGCCGCGCGGTGTCGGAGCGGGCGAGATCGAGGAAGCAGCGCCACGCCGTGGTGACCAGCCAGCCCTTGGGATCGTCGGGGCGCCGGTTCGGCCACGTCTCGACGGCACGGACCAGCGCCTCCTGAACGGCGTCCTCCGCGGTCGCGAAATCCGCCCCGCGGTGGACGAGAGCCGCCAAGACGCCCGGAATCAGGTCTCGCAGCTCGGCCTCGTCCACCGCGTCGGCGCCCATCACTCGGTGACGGTCGGCGGGGCGGTCAGGAACGGCCGAACCTCGAGCCACTCGTGGATCGGCTTGCCGCCCGCGCCCGGCGCCGCGGACAACTCGCCCGCCAGCTCGACGGCGCGTTCGTAGGAGTCGACGTCGATGATCATCCAGCCCGCGATCAGGTCCTTGGTCTCCGCGAACGGGCCGTCGGTCACCGGCGGCTTGCCCTCGCCGTCGTAGCGGACCCACGCGCCCTCCGGTGCCAGGGCCTGACCGTCCACGTACTCGCCGCTTTCCTCCAGGCGGGCCGCGAAGTCGTTCATGTACTTCAGGTGCGCTTCGATCTCGGCGGGCGTCCACCGATCCATCGGCACGTCGTTGACGGCCGCCGGGGCGCCTCGGTAGTGCTTGAGGAGCAGGTACTTGGCCATGAGATTCTCCCTTCGGACTTGCGACCCTAGTTGGTCGCTCACCCCTGGGACGGAACTGTCACGACGTTCTCGACATCCGCCGTGGAACTTTTTTCGCACTTGCTGTACGGCACCCGAATCGACTGTTTTCGATCCCTCCGAGACCATCCACAACCCGACCATCGCCCGGTTGGCCGCGCTGTCGCGGGCCGGAGTCTCTTCCCCGGCGTGGAATCGGCTCGCCCAGCTGGTGAAAGGCCAAGCGCCCTAGTCGGTCTCGGTTCGAACCTGGTCGTCGAAGCGTGCGCGGGCGAGCTCGACGTCCGGCAACGTGGTGGTGGTCCAGTGCAGGAGCGCGTCGATGAGGTCCTGCAAGGACCTTCCGAGTGGCGAGATGCGGTACTCGACGGACACGGGGCGCGTATTCGTGACGACGCGTTCGACCATCCCATTGCGCTCGAGTCGCCGAAGGGCGGCCGTGAGCGACTTCTGCGTCACGACCGGAATCGTTCGGCGTAACTCGTTGAAACGCAAGGGTTTCGCGCACAGCGCGTCGAGGATCTGCAGCGACCACTTGTCGAGGACTTGGTCGAGCAGCTCGCGGTGTCGCTCGGTGAGCTGCGGGCCGGTTTCCGTCATGAGACCTAGTCTCGTTGAAGTTCCCTTCGAATACCAGGTAGTCATTGGATACCGACTCGGTCCAGTGAAAGGGACACCCATGACAGTGCGGCTGCTGACCCCGGAGGGCATGTTCGCTCCCGTTCCGTACCACCACGTTTCGATCGGCACGGGTGCTCGCCAGGTACACGTGGCGGGCCAGATCGCGCGCGACGCCGAGGGAAATCCGGTCGCGACCGGAGACCTCGCAGGCCAGGTCGCGCACGCGCTGCGCAACACGGCACGCGGCCTCGCCGGCGCCGGGGCGAGCTTTGCCGACGTCGTACGCCTTCGGTTCTTCGTCACGCACTGGAGCCCGGACAAGTACGACGACTTCATCGCGGGTATCGAGCGCGTCACGGAAGAGCTCGGCATACCGACGCCGTTGCCGCCCTTGTCGGCGATCGGCGTGGACTACCTTTTCGAGCCCGACGTGCTCGTCGAGGTGGAGGCGTTCGCGGTGCTGGACTGAGGATCAGGGACGGGTGGTCGGCCCGCTCGGCTCATGGTCGGTACCGCTGTGCGAGCCGGATCGCACGTGCGCGCGCATCCCCTGCGGGCCGAACAGGATGAGGAGTTCGACCACCCCGCCGTCGGCACTGCCCAGCCAATGCGGCAGCGACGTGTCGAATTCGGCTGCCTCACCGGCCGGTAGCGTCAGGTCGCGCTCGCCGAGCACCAGCCGCAGGCGACCGTTGAGCACGTACAGCCACTCGTAGCCTTCGTGCGTCTGCGGTGTCGGTTCCAGCGGTTTCGGCCGGGCGGGGATGATCATCTTGAACGCCTGGATGCCGCCCGGCCGCCGGGACAGCGGAATGAAGGTCATCCCGAACCGCCGGATCGGCTTCAGGTGGATTCGCGGGTCGCCGGTGCGCGGTGCGCCGACCAGGTCGTCCAGCGGAATGTCGTAGGTGCGGGCCAGCGGCAGCAGCAATTCCAGGGTCGCCCGCCGCTGCCCGCTCTCCAATCGCGACAAGGTGCTCTCCGAAACCCCGGTCGTCGCGGCGAGATCGGCCAGGGTGATGCCGCGGTCGCGGCGCAGCGCACGCAGCCGGGGCCCCACCGCGTCGAGCACGTCTTCCGTATCGCGGTCCACGCGCTAATCTTGCCGGAACCGCAAGAAGGCGTGCCAGATCCTGGTCGGCCCGGTGAGACTCGTGGCGTCCCGACAGAAGGAGCCACGATGAGCACCACCGATGCGGTCACATTCAGGGACGGCGTCTGCGCGACCCGAACGGCAACAAACGATCCGAAGCCGAATTACCGTCTTGCCGAGACGGTTACGGGGCCCGCGCGGACCGTGGCGGCCGCCGTACTCGCCCTCCTGCTCACGATCGGCACCGCGGCGTGCGCCGCACCGGCCGCCGACGACGTCCCCGCCTACGCCGCCGTCACCCAGGACGACCCGCGGTTCACCAGCACCTTCCGGCACGCATTCGCCGACGTCGACGGCGTCCGGATGCACTACGTGACCGGCGGAAGCGGCCCGCCGGTGGTGCTGATCCACGGCTGGCCGCAGACCTGGTTCGGCTGGTGGCCGATCATGCCCGCGCTCGCCGAGCACTACACCGTCTATGCCGTCGACCTTCCCGGCTTGGGCGACAGCACCGGCTCCCCAACCGGTTACGACAAGGCCACGCTCGCGCGATACGTGCACACCCTGATCGCCGAGCGGCTCGGCGTGCGTGACGCCCGGGTGATCGGGCACGACTTCGGCGCCGCCGTGGCGTTCCAGTACGCGGCCCAGTTCCCCACCGACACATCGCGTCTCGGCTACTTGGATCTGCCGCTCCCCGGTCCCGGAATCGACGCGCCGACATATCGAACACTGAGCTGGCACATCGCCTTGCACTCCCAGCGTCGGGTCCCCGAGGCGGTGGTCGGCGACGACGTCCGCGAGTACCTTGCCCTGTTCTACCCCCAAGTCTCCTACGGCGGAACAGCTTTCGGCGGCACCTCGGACCGATCCCCGTTCACCGACACCGAGATCGATGAGTACGCGCGCACCTACCGCCGACCCGAGGTCCTGTCGGGCGGCTTCGAGCTCTACCGCGCCCTCGACGAGGACGTCCGCGACACCACGGCGGCCGCACCGGTCCACACTCCGACCCTGCTCATGGCCGCCCAAGGCCAACTCGACCCGATCCGCGCCACCACGACCCCGCGCATCACCAACATCGTCCGCGCGGTGGACGTTCCGAACGCGGGACACTGGCTGGTCGAGGAGAACCCCCAATTCGTCACCGCGGAGCTGCTGCGCTTCCTCGGCGGATGATGTCGGTTCGCACGTGCCGATGTGGACCGTGCCCTCGAACTTTCACCGGCACTTCGCCGCGCGGAGTCCTGGCCGACGGCGCCGGCCATCGCGTCTTCACGGGCGATCCGGCCGGCGCGGTCGAGGACGCCACGGCCGTCGTGAGCACCGTCGCCGCTGCCGCCCTGTCGACCCGTCGGATACGAAGCGATAGACCGGCACGTCGACCGAGTCCTACGAATTCGTCTCAGCCGCGGGCCATGTCCACGAACCTGCTCAGGTGCAGCTGGTGGGCGACGGTGATCGTGGCGGTCGGACCGTTACGGTGCTTGCCGAGGATCAGGTCGGCCTCGCCGCCGCGCGGGTCGTCGCGTTCGAAGGCGTCGGGCCGGTGCAACAGGATGACCATATCCGCGTCCTGCTCGAGACTGTTATGCGAGGTTATTCCGTTGGCCACATAATTATGCGTGTCGGGGACGGTGCCGTCGTAGACGTCTTGTTCACCGAGGCTGGTGATTTCGACGATCTTGTCCCAGAACACGTCGTTGGTCGCGAACATCTCGATGTCGGCGTCGTCGAGGACGGCGGCTACACGAGCTAGTTTCGCGCGCCCCGGAGCGTGCTTCCACTTGGACGCGCAGAACCTGGAACCGAGTGCGGCGCCGAATTCCTTGTGGGTCATCTGCCTTGTCCTCAGCAGATCGCTAACCTTGGTCCAGACTTCCTTCGGGACAGTGTCAGAGCCTGGCCGAGGAGCAATGGACTCGAGTTGCCGGAGCAGTTCACGTGCAGACTCGCCCCGGGCTCCGTTGACATTGACGTCGCGCAGGAATCGCGTCTGGTTCTCAACGCGATCGATAGTCACGTGCCAGCATGGCCGATACCCGGACTTCTGAACACGAGCGATGCGAGCGTGAATCCCGAGGCGCAGCAGAAGCTGTCCGACATCGTCGGCAAGGCGTCGACTAGTGGATGCGTAGTACACACGGCCCATGTGTGCCTTCTCGTCCCAGCGTACCGAGCCATCGGTTGCCCACAGATGATGCAGAAAAAGCGCGATTTGATCGTTCGGCAAGGCGAAAACAGCCTGCGGAATGAACTTCTCGTAGCTGCGCAGGCCGAAGAGCCCCAGCTCGTCGAGCCACGCCGCGATCGGGTTTCGCTTGCCATGCGTCAGGCGGTAGGGCGCGGGCAGGCGCAGGGTGGTCACACGCGCCGCCGCGTACTCGTCGCGCACCGCAGCCACACCGAAGTGCTGGGCCGCCGTCGTGACGGCGGCGAGGTTCTCCTCGTCGATGCTCGCGTAGCGGATCGGCTGACGCTTCACACAAGAGCCGTCACCGATCATGTGGGCCAGCAGGATCACCTCCGCATCGGCCATGCGAGTGGTGTGCACCGGTTCGGGGACCTGCCGCGGTGTTGCCAGGCAGTCGCCGATGGTCAGCTTCTCCAACGGGATCCAGCCGTCCACCGTCAGGAACGGGTGGTTGCCGGTCGCTTCCACTTCGCGACCGGAGGCAAGCCGCAGCTTGAAGACTTCCTTACGACCGCTGGGGAACACCTTCACCATCGGACGCGCGACCATCCGCATTCGTTCGTCCAGCGACCACACCAGGGGCTGCTCACCACTGGCGAGCAGCTCACCGAGCGTGGTCTCGCCGCCGTTGTCGGCGCGCAGGATCCGCGTCGAGGCGGGCATACAGCCCGACTCGCGGAGGTCGGACACCATGGGCCGCTTGTCGGTTCGCTGTTCGGGACCGCGGTTCAGCTGGCTGATGGCGACCACCGGTACTTCGAGCTCCTTGGCAAGCAGCTTGAGGTTTCGGGAGAAGTCCGAGACTTCCTGCTGGCGGGATTCGACCTTCTTGCCGGAGGTCATCAGCTGGAGGTAGTCCACCACAACGAGTTTCAGGTCGTGGCGCTGCTTGAGGCGACGCGCCTTCGCGCGAATCTCCATCATGGTCAGGTTGGGCGAGTCATCGACGAACAGCGGCGCCTCACTGATCTCGCTCATCCGCCGAGCCAGCTTGGTCCAGTCGTCGTCGCTCATCCGCCCAGACCGCATGTCACCGAGCTTGATCTTCGCCTCCGCGGAAAGCAGACGCATGACGATCTCGGTCCTGCTCATCTCGAGCGAGAAGATGACGCTGGCCAGCCCATGCTTGATCGAGCAACTCCGCATGAAGTCCATGCCGAGGGTCGAATTGTGGGTCGGCACTCCCGATCGCCCAGCGAGGTAGAGGTGCTGGGCGTTGTCGACCTCGACGCACCGCACGGGGACGCTGTCGATCTTGCGAACGTCGACGATGCGGCGTGGCGCTGAACGGGCCGTGCCGCTAACGGCGTGGTTGAGGTCACCCGTGAGGTCGCGCAAGGTGTGGGCGATCTCGCCGGTGGTGCGGATCGCGACCGGGCTGGCTACGTCCAATGCCGATCGGGTGACCCATTGGTGGGATTCATCCGCGACGACAACTGTTCCGTCGGAGAACTCGACCTCGTAGCAAGGCCGGTCGGTGAGGACGTCGGTGGCAGCGAGGACGCGGGTGGGGCGCCCTTCGGCGTCGAGGAGTTCGTCGCCGACCTGAACTTCGCCCATGGTGGTCCAGCCGCTGGGGGTCGGTAGCGGGGTGTCGAGGGCGAGCGCCTTTCCGACACCGGGTCGCGCCGCGACGATGATCATCTGGCCCGGGTGCAGGCCGTTGGTGATCTCGTCGAGTTCGGTGAAGCCGGTGGGGACGCCGAGGGAGATGCCGCCGCGGGAGGCGATGGAGTCGATTTCGTCCATCGTGGGCTGCAGGAGTTCTTCGAGGGGGAGGAAGTCCTCGGTGGTGCGGCGTTCGGTGACCTCGTAGACCTCGGCCTGGGCGCGGTCGACGACCTCGGCGATGTCTTGGCCGTCGGCGCCCGCGTAGCCGTACTGGACGATGCGGGTGCCCGCCTCGACGAGGCGGCGCAGAATGGCCTTCTCGGCGACGATTTCGGCGTAGTAGCCAGCGTTGGCCGCGGTGGGGACGGTCTGGGTGAGGGTGACCAGGTACGGCGGGCCGCCGATGCGCTTGAGTTCGCCGCGGCGGTCGAGGCCCGCGGCGACGGTGACGGGGTCGGCGGGTTCGCCGCGGCCGTAGAGATCGAGAATGGTGTCGTAGATCGCCTGGTGCGCGGGGCGGTAGAAGTCGCCGGGCCGAATGACTTCGACGACGTCGGCGATGGCGTCCTTGCTCAGCAGCATGCCGCCGAGGACGGACTGCTCGGCGGCCATGTCGTGCGGCGGCTGGCGGCCGAAGTCTTCGCCGGGAGGTTCGGGCGGGAAGTCGGTGTGCCCGCGGTCATCGGTGGTCGTCACCAGACTCGACCGTCCTCTCTACCCCACGATCGGATTTCACCGTATCGATGACTCGTTCTTACTCCGGGCCTCTGACACGTTTGCCTCGGCCACGGACGCGTGTGCCACAGCCCCGTCGACCGGTTCCAGCAACTCTCGCGACAGCTCGAATTCGCGCCATTTCGTGCGGCCCGATTCGGGCAATGCGACGAACCTAGGCGACTCGGTGGGGCGTCGCCAAACCGAGCTGTGCACACAACTGTGGATAAGTTGGGGACTGTTTACCAAACCGTGTGCACCCCCTGTGTACAACTTGGGGAAAACCCAGGTCACTCCGGCGAAAGGCGCTGATGGATGCGCGTTTCCGCATCCATCCACGTGTGGATAGATCTCATCTCGGCGTGTCGCTCGAGATGAACAGCCGGGCGTGTTGGGTAAACAGCGCGTGTGCACGCTATGAGCTGAGTCACATTGCGATCGGTCGGTTTGCCCAGTAATCCACAGGCCGAATAACCGGAGGTGAAACGCGATAGCCGACGCGAGCCGGTGGTGTCCCACTTCACTGCCTTACATTCCAGCAAATAACTGGCTAATAAAGAAGGAGGCGCGAAGGGGCAGGCCGAAGACCACCCCCGTGCGATCACAGGGGTGGTCTTCGACGTGAATGCGCGAACCGCCCGAGAGCGGTGCGGACTCAGCTCGCCGCGGCGACCTGCAGGTCGAACTTGGCGACCACGTCCGGGTGCAGGTGCACCACGATGCCGTGCTTGCCGGTCGACTTGATGTGCGCCTTCGGCAGCTCGATGCTGCGCTTGTCGACCACGGGGCCGCCTGCGGTCTTGATGGCCGCGGCGACGTCCGCCTGGGTCACCGAGCCGAACAGCTTGCCGGTGCCCGCGGTCTTCACGCTCAGCGAGACCGACTCCAGGCCCTCGATGGCCTGCTTCAGCTCGTTGGCGTGGTCCAGGTCGCGAACCCGGCGGGCGTCCTGCGCCCGGCGGATGCCCTCGACCTGCTTCTGCGCGCCACGGCTGGCGACGATGGCCAGGCCGCGCGGCAGCAGGTAGTTGCGGCCGTAGCCGTCCTTGACCTCAACGGTGTCGCCGGGGGCACCGAGGTTGTCCACATCAGCGGTCAGAATCAACTTCATTTGCGTGCCTCCCTTACTCAGCGAGCCGTCGACACGTAGGGCAGCAGGGCCACCTCACGCGAGTTCTTCACGGCAACGGCGATGTCGCGCTGGTGCTGCACGCAGTTGCCGGTCACCCGGCGGGCGCGGATCTTGCCGCGGTCGCTGACGTACTTGCGCAGCAGCGTCGTGTCCTTGTAATCGATCGAAACGGTGCCGGACTTGGCTTCCTTGCAGAAAGCGCAAGCCTTCTTCTTCAGCACCTTTTCGCGCGCGGGCGCTTTGGGCATGGTCTCTTACTCCAAAATTATTGTGGCCCAACTGATGCGGGCCTATGAAAGCCGTCTCAGAACGGCGGTTCGTCATCCATGCGGCTGTTGCCCCCGAAGGAACCTGCCGCGGGCGCGCTGCCCCAGGGGTCGTCCTCGGCGCCGCCGGAACGACCGCCGCCACCACCGCTGCTGCCGGAGGAGGCGTAGCCACCGCCGCCGCCACCACCGAAGCCGCCGCCCCCACCGCCGCCGCGGCTGGCCTTGTTGACCTTCGCCGTCGCGTAGCGGAGCGAGGGGCCGACCTCGTCGACCTCGAGCTCGACGACCGTGCGCTTCTCACCCTCGCGGGTTTCGTAGGAGCGCTGCTTGAGCCGTCCGCTCACGATGACGCGAGCGCCTCGGGTCAGGCTTTCGGCGACATTTTCCGCGGCTTCGCGCCAGATGTTGCAGCGCAGGAAAAGCGCTTCGCCGTCTTTCCATTCATTGGTATTACGGTCGAACACGCGGGGGGTGGACGCGACGGTGAAGTTCGCCACCGCCTGCCCCGCGGGCGTGAAACGCAGTTCGGGGTCGGCCGTCAAGTTTCCGATGACGGTGATGACCGTGTCGCCTGCTGCCATGGGTTCCTCCTGCTCGGTGTGCAGTCCGCATGCACTCGCTTCGTTGCGCTAGAGCCTAGAGACAGGCACCGACGCAGACGAGTGCTGGTTGTTTCGAGCGACCTGCGAGCAGTCGCTAGCGGCGGAACTACTTGTCGTGGCGCAGAACCTTGGTGCGCAGCACCGACTCGTTGAGCCCCAGCTGGCGGTCGAGCTCGCTCACCGTGGCCGGGGTCGCGGTCAGATCGACCACCGCGTAGATGCCCTCGGCCTGCTTGCGGATCTCGTAGGCGAGCCGACGACGGCCCCAGATGTCGACCTTGTCGATCTTGCCGCCTTCGGTCTTGACGACGCTCAGCATGTTGTCCAGCGACGGACCAACAGTGCGCTCGTCCAGGCTCGGATCGAGGATGACCATCACTTCGTAATGACGCACGGACCAATCACCTCCTGTGGACTCAGAAACGGCCACGGACGGTCCGTGGCAGGAGGGTTCGTTGCGTCAGCAACCCGACAAGGCTACATGAGGGGGGCGGGTTTGCCTTGCCCAGGGGTGGTTCTCCGGGTGCGTGCCCGCAATGGGAGAACACGGTCTGCTCGTGCGGCGTCTCCGCACAAGGGCACCTGCCGGGGGCGGGTGTACCTTGCCCAGGGGTGGTGGGGGCAGGTGTGCCTGTCCATACGGTGGTTCTCCGGGTGCGTGCTCGCCAACGGGAGAACACGGTGTGCTCGTGCGGCGTCTCCGCACAAGTGCACCTGCCGGGGGCGGGTGTGCCTTGGCCAGGGCTGGTTCTCCGGGGGCGTGCCCGCAATGGGAGAACGCGGTCTGCTCGTGCGGCGTCTCGGTCGGCACAAGGGCACCTGCCGGGGGCGGGTGTGCCTTGCCCAGGGGTGGCTCTCCGGGTTGCGTGCTCGCCAATGGGAGAACACGGCGTGCTCGTGGAGCGTGTCCGCCCAAGGGGGCGGGTGTACCTGCCCATGGCATGGGTTCGGGTCCTAAGGTGGTCAGCATGTCGACCGGATCCGCCGCTACCGAGGTGCGGGTCCGGCGCGCGTCGCGCGGGGGTGCGCTCGCTGCCGTGATCGTCCTGCTGTGCGGGCTGACGTTGGCGCTCGCGTACGCGAACAAGGCCCGGTGCGCGGGCGCGCCGTTCTATGAGAACGGTCGAAGCACGGTCTTCGACGTGATCAAGGATTCGGACGTCTGCTATTCCGACATCCAGTTCCTGTGGCTGGGCCGCGACATCGATCGGCACGTCTTCCCCTACGTCGACGGTGGCATCACCGACGACGGACTGCTCACCGGCGGCGCCGTCGAATATCCGGTGCTCAGCGGCACGCTCATGTGGGTCGGCGCGATCGGCGCGGAGACCGACGCCGACTTCCTGCGTCTGTCCGCCTTGTTGCTCGCGCCGTTCGCGCTGCTCACCGCCTGGTTCCTGGCCCGGCTCGCCGGCCGCGCCGCGCTGCTCTGGGCGATCGGTCCGCCGCTGGTGCTCTACGCCTTCCACAACTGGGAGTTGCCGGTGGTCTGTACGGCGGTCGCGGCCGTCTACGTGGTCACCATGGCGACCAGGTATTCGCTGCGCACCCGCGCCGTGCTGGCCGCCGTGCTGCTCGGGCTCGGCTTCTGTTTGAAGCTGTATCCGGGAATCTTCGTGCTGCCGTTGATGATCTATGTGCTGACCGGCGGCGCCGAGCGCGATCCCGACGACGATTCCGGTCTCGACTGGCGCGGCGCGCTGGCGACCGCGGGCGCGGCCATCGGCACCGTCGTCGCGGTGAACCTGCCGTTCGCTCTGATCGGATACGAGGGCTGGCGGGCGTCGATCACCTTCCAGCAGCTGCGCCAAGCCGACATCACCACCAACTCCATCTGGTACTGGGGACATCACCTGCTGTACGGCCGCGAGACCGAGACCAGCCAGTCCTGGCACGACGGCGTCTCCATCGCCTCGCCGGTCCTGATCCTCGCCGCGTTCGTGCTCGCGGTCTGGCTGGGCTGGAAGCGTTATCGAGCGACCGGTGTCTTCCCGTGGGTCGGCGTCAGCGGCGCGATGCTGTGTGGATTCCTGGTTTTCCACAAGGTCCATTCGCCGCAGTACACGCTGTGGCTGATCCCGTTTCTGGTGTTGCTCGCGGTCCCGTGGCAGGTGATCGGCGCGTATCTGCTCGCCGACGCGGCCATCGGTATCGGCGTGTTCCGCTACTTCTACGCGATGGGCTCCGGCGCGCCGTTCGAGATCCAGGAAACAATCGTCCAGTTCGGCGTGTGGGGGCGCGCGATCCTGCTCGTCGCACTGTTCTTCCTGTTCATCAGGGCCGATCCGCGCGGAAGCAACGTGAAGTCCGCGCGGGCGACCCCGGACCGCGGGGATCTGGTCGCCGCCTGAACCCGAACCGCACACCCAACCCAACCCCCAGGCCGTCCTCTTGTGCGGAGACGGCGCACGACCAGACCCCGTCTTTCCGTTGGCAGGCACGCTCCCAGAGAACCCCCTCTGGGCAAGCACACCCGCCCACGGCAAACTTGCCCGCATGCTGCACATGCGGATCATGTCTCCGGCGGCGCTGACCGACGACGTGCTCGACATCCTCGACCGGGACACCGCGGTGAGCGGGCTGGCCGTGATGCGCGGTGCCTCGCTGCGACCGCCCGGTGATCTGGTGCTCGTGGACGTCGCGCGGGAAGCGGGCAACGACATCGTCGACAAGTTGCGCGCGCTCGGCGTGCACAAGCACGGAAGCATCGAGTTCGACCAGGTGCGAACGTGGCTGTCGCGCAGCGGTTTCGACGCCGAAGTGCGCACGCCGGGCAGTAGCGCGGACGCGGTGGTGTGGGCCGACGTCGCGCAGCGCTCGTACGAGGAAACCGAGCTGAACTGGACCTACTTGAGTTTCATGACGATGGCGACGGTGATCGCCGCCATCGCGATCGTGCTGGATTCGCAGATCCTGGTCATCGGCGCCATGGTGCTCGGCCCGGAGTTCGGGGCCATCGCCGCGCTCGGCGTCGCGCTGGTGCGCCGCCGTTTCGTGCTGCTCGGCCTCGCGGTGCGCACGTTGTTCCTCGGTTTCGCTGCGGCCATCGTCGTGACGTTCATCCTGGTGCTGATCGGCCGCGGGCTCGGCTGGATCACCATCGAGGACGTGACCGGTCCGCGGCCGGACACGGCGTTCATCTACACGCCGGACAAGTGGTCGTTCATCGTCGCGGTGATCGCGGCGGCCGCCGGAGTGCTCGCACTGACCTCGTCGAAGGCGTCCGGTCTCGCCGGTGTCTTCATCTCGGTGACGACGGTGCCCGCCGCCGGAAACATCGCGCTCGGTGTGGCTTTCGGTGTCGGCGAGGCGATCTGGGGGAGCACCTTGCAGCTGCTGGTCAACCTCTCCGGCATGGCGTTGGCGGGATGGGCGACGCTGGCGTTCCAGCAGGCCGTGTGGTCGCGCGTTTCGGTGCGGCGGGCAAGGGCGATGAGCAGGCCGCGCCGGATGCTGTAGCCGTCACTTGCTCGCGCTGCTCCACTGCATTCCCCAGCGGTAGGCCTCGTCGATGTGCCGCTGGGTTCCGTTGATGTACTGCACTTCTCGGTGCACGGTGATACCGCGGCCGTTGTTCTGGAGCAGGGCGATGGCGCAGGAGCGTGCGCCGTCGACCGGGGAGTCGAGGCGCATTTCCACCTGCGGTCCGGTGCTCGGGTAGAGGGTGACGACACCGTCGGCGGCCGCCCAGTTCGGCACGCCCTCGTAGATGAAGGCGAAAATCAGGATGCGCTTGAACAATTCGGGCCGGGCGAGATCGATGTGCATGTTCTCGCCCGATGTGACGGCGCCGCTGCGGTCGTCGCCGTCGAGCTGGATGTACGGTTCGCCCGCCAGCGAGCCGAAGTTCTCGCCTACCGCCTGCACGACACCCTTGGTGCCGTCGGCCAATTCGTAGAGGCAGCCGAGGTCGAGATCGACCGGCTTGGACCTGCGGAAGAAGCCCTTGGCGGCCCGCGACCAGTTCAGATTGACCCGCAAGACCCCTTGCTGCTCACCGGGTTTGGTGAGATTGATGCTCGGCGTCGCCTTGGACAGTGTCACCTTCGTCGGATTCGCACCGCCGGACTGCTGCTCGGACGCCATGCGCGGTCCCCCTCGGGAAAAGAGAAGCGGCAACGGCTTCCTCCGTCGGAGGGGCCGCTGCCGCATGGAGTTTCGTCGGCTGCCTGCCGAAAATCAGCCTACCGGCGTGACAGCTCGCTCGCTCTCGAGTTCCTCCTCGTCGCCGCCCTCGCGCTTGTTGCGAAGCACGCTGCTGATGAACGCGGCGCCGATGAACGCCACACCGATCAGACCGGTGACGAGCTCGTTGACGTGCACGCCGATCGAGATCAGCAGGATCGCGGCGAGCGCGCCGATCGCCCAGTGCGCGCCGTGCTCCAGGTACACGTACTCCGAGAGCGTGCCCTTGCGCACCAGGTACACCGTGATGGACCGGACGAACATGGCGCCGATCAGGCCGAGGCCGAGCGCGATGATGATCGGGTCGGAGGTGATGGCGAACGCGCCGATCACGCCGTCGAAGGAGAACGAGGCGTCCAGCACCTCGAGGTAGAGGAACAGGAAGAAGCCCGCCTTACCGGTGGCCTTGGCCAGCTCCGACGGTCCGCCCGTGTGCTCCTCGGTGTGGAACATCGAGCCGAGCCCGTCGACCGCGATGTAGACGATCATGCCGAGCATGCCCGCGATCATCACGGTGGCGCGCTTGTCGTCGGCGGCGAGGAACTCCGCGGTCAGGACCAGGCCCGCGCCCGCGACGACGACCGAGAGCATGTCCAGCTTGCCCGCCGCCGCCAGCGGCCGCTCCAGCCAGCCGAGCCAGGTGATCTCGCGCTCCTCGAAGATGAAGTTCAGGAACAGCAGCGCGAGGAACATGCCGCCGAACGCCGCGATCTGCGGGTGCGCGTCGGTGAGCAACGTCTCGTAGCTCGGGCTGCCGTCGGGGAAGTAAGGAGCGTCACCCGCCGGCGGGTTGAGTGCCAGGTCGAGGGCTTGCACCGGGTCCAGGCCCGCGGTGATCCACACGATCGCCAGCGGGAACACCAGGCGCATGCCGAAGACGGCGATGAGCACACCGATGGTGAGGAAGATGCGCTGCCAGAAATCGCTCATCCGCTGCAGGATGGTGGCGTTGATGACGGCGTTGTCGAACGAGAGGGAGACCTCGAGGATGCCCAGGATCGCGCACAGCGCCAGGGCGGTGGGGCCACCGTACAGGAACGCCACCACCAGGGACGCCACGGTGACGAGGCCGGACAGGCCGAAGATGCGCAGGACCACGCGTGGACCTTTCGTGAATGGGAACTGAAACGGCGAGATTGCTACCAGCGTGGCCGTTGAACCGCCGGATGTCCAACGAATGCGACCGGCGCGATACTCCCCCCGGTCGCGCGACGAGGGGGCTCGACGGCCGAGCCCCCTCGTGTTGCGCGTGTCTTGGTCAGACGTTCACGCCGTAGTCACGGGCGATGCCCGCGAGGCCGGAGGCGTAGCCCTGGCCGATGGCGCGGAACTTCCACTCGGCGCCGTTGCGGTACAGCTCGCCGAAGACCATGGCGGTCTCGGTCGAGGCGTCCTCGCTCAGGTCGTAGCGGGCCAGCTCGGTGCCGTTGCTGCGGTCCACGACGCGGATGTAGGCGTTGCGCACCTGACCGAACGACTGCTGACGGGTGTCGGCGTCGTAGATCGAGACGGGGAAGAAGATGCTCTCGATGGTCGGCGGGGTGTTGGCCAGGTCGACGTTGATGACCTCGTCGTCGCCCTCGCCCTCACCGGTGCGGTTGTCGCCCGCGTGCTCGATGGCGCCTTCCGGCGAGCGGAGGTTGTTGAAGAACACGAAGTGCTGATCGCTCAGCACCTTCTTGTCGCCACCGGTCGCGATCGCGCTGGCGTCCAGGTCGAAGTCGGTACCCGTAGTGGTCCGAATATCCCACCCCAGGCCGACGGAAACAGCAGTCAGGTTAGGCGCCTCCTTGGTCAGCGAGACGTTGCCGCCCTTGGACAAACTGACACCCATGCGGGAATCCCTTTCATTAGTCCGTCTGTGGTCCCAGCATGTCCGAATCGCCGGGTACGACTTACGACAGTAGTAGGTTTCGGCGAACTTGCGTAGGAACTGGGGGAACCCCCGGCGAACAGGAAGATCTCCTACCATCGGGGCGTGGTAGGGCGCAGGCGGAGCTGGTTCCGGTCGTCCGGGAACAGCGAATGGATCGAGCAGGCACGAGCCCGGCTCGCGGACGCGTTCCTCGACATGGATCGGCGGCAGAGCGCGGCGGAGGCCGCGGTGCACGCCTCGGAGGAAGTCTTCTCCGAGCGGGGGTTCTCGTCGGCGTGGGATCCGGTGCGCGGCCGCTGCTACGACGCGGCGGGGGCGTATCTGGCGCTGACCGAGGAACTCGAGGCGGCCCAGCGCGACGGCACGAGCGTCGCCGACGGCCGGCAGCGCGCCGACGTCGTCACGCGGCAGTTGGCCGACGCGGCACGCGCCGTGGACGAGTTCTATCGAGGTAACCAGGCCCGGCTCGAGGAAGCCGTCGCGATCGTGCGGTCGGTGCCGCAGCTTGCGCAGCAGGTGAAGGTCGCTGCCGCCGCGGTGCGCGGGCAGGCCGCGGAATCCGCGTACGCGGACTACCCTTCGGTGCGGCTGCGCGCGGCCGCCGTCGATGAGGCGCTGGTCACACTGGAATCGGTGGGTGTGAGCGGTGGTTCGGGCGCCGTCCGCGCTGCTGCCAACCGCTTGGACGCGGTCACCAAGGAACTGGCAGAAGCGTTGGCGCAGGCCCCATCTCGACGCGGCGCCGCGAATACCGCGCTCACCTCGGTGGATACCAGGCTGGCCGCCGTACGCAACCGGTCGGAGCGGGTCGGGCCCGCCTACTCGGCGTTGCTGCGCGAGTTCAACGCTGCGAGTTCGGCGGATCTGGCCAACAATGGGCGGGAATGCCAGCAAGCCATCGATGCCGCCGCCGACGCTCTCGCCAGGGCGCGCGCCGCATTGGACGCGAAGAATCCGGAGTCAGCCCTTGAATTGACCGCTACCGCGCGGGGGAGCCTCGGCGCCGCCGAGCAGCTGATCGACGCCGTCACCAAGCGGCTCGAGCTGTTGCGTTCGGTTCGCGAGGACCCGCAAGACAAGGCCAAGGCCGTACGATTCAGGTTGCGGGACGCACAGATGCTCGCGGTGAGTCGGGGGCTCGCGGGCGAATGGGGATCTGTGCTGGACGCGCAGGCCGAACGAATCGAACGAATCACCGAAACACTGTCGGGGCGGCACCCCGATTACTGGGCCTATGTGGCGGAACTGGATGCCGTCACCGAATTCATAGCCGGGGTAGTGGATCGAATGAGAAAACAAGCAGGACCACGACGAGAATGAGGACGGAGCACCGATGACCGCTCCCGTCGCCGTCCAGCAGGAAGTATCCCTGCGGAAGCGACTGCCGCTGCGCCACTTTCGGCAGCTGCAAGGCCCCGACGCCAGACATCTCTTCCACCGCCAGCCCGAACCGTTCGGTGAGCACACCGACCGGGATCTGCTCGCGTACGGACTCGGCGCGACCTTGTACGCGCCTGCCACCAGACCCGATCTCGCCGAGACCATCCGGCGCCGCGCCGACCGCGGCGTCTGCTCGATGGTGATCGACCTCGAGGACGCCGTCGCCGACGACGAGGTGGAGCTCGCGAAGAAGCAGGCCGTCGACGCGCTCGGGGAACTGGCGGCCAGCTCGGACCCCAACCCGCTGCTGTTCATTCGCGTGCGCGAGGCGAGCGCCATCGGCGAGATCGTCGACCAACTCGGGGCGGGCGCGCCCGCGCTGACCGGCTTCGTCTTCCCGAAGTTCGACAGCTCCACCGGCCGCGCCTATCTGGACGCGCTGGAAGCGGCGGCCGAAAGTTTGGCTCGGCCGCTCTACGGCATGCCGGTCCTCGAGTCGGCCGCCCTCGTGCACCGTCAGACCCGCGATCAGGAGCTGACGAACATCGCGGCCATGCTGGCCGAGCACCGGGAACGGGTCCTCGCGGTGCGGGTCGGCGCCACCGACATGTGCTCGACCTTCGGCATCCGCCGCGACCGCGACCTGACCATCTACGACGTGCGCGTCGTCGCCGACGTCATCGCCGACATCGTGAACTACCTCGGCCGCGCCGACGGCACCGGCTTCGTGATCACCGGACCGGTGTGGGAGTACTTCGCCGATCACGAGCGGATGTTCCGGCCGCTGCTGCGCACCGCGCCGTTCGAGGAGTCCGACGCGGTGCCGTTCCGGCAGTACCTGGTCAGCCGGGATCTGGACGGACTGCTGCGCGAGATCACCCTGGACCGCGCCAACGGCATCCAGGGCAAGACGGTCATCCACCCCTCGCACGTCGCGGCGGTGCACGCGCTGTCGGTGGTGTCGCACGAGGAGTACTCCGACGCGCTCGACATCCTTCAGGTCGACGTGGGTGGGGTGGCGGCCTCGGGTTACCGCAACAAGATGAACGAGATGCGGCCACACCGCAGTTGGGCTCGGCAGACGCTGCTGCGGGCGCGGGTGTTCGGTGTGGCGAACAAGGGAGTTTCTTTCGTGGATCTGCTCACGGCGATGGTGAAGGTATGAGTGGGCCCTGGGCGACGCGAACACTCGGTATCGAACTGCATCATCTGTCTTGTCACGGCACGAGTTCCGACGGCGTGCTGCCCGCCGAGCTGTCGATCGAGATGCTGATCGAACCCGGTCTGCGGCGCAATCCGCGCCGGGCGCACCTGCTTGTCTCGACGGTGCTCGGCAAGCATCTGCCCACCGATCCGCGGGTGGTGCTCGACGCGGGCAACCGGCTCGGTGATCTGGTGCGCGCCGTCCTCGACGAGCGTGCGGGCGAATCGGCGCAGGCTGTCGTGCTCGGATTCGCCGAGACCGCAACGGGTCTCGGCCACGCGGTCGCGGCACGGATCGGCGCGCGGTGCTACCTGCATTCGACGCGCCGCGACGTGCCGGAGGCCGAGACGCTGGCCGGTTTCGAGGAGGGGCACTCGCACGCCACCTCACACCTGCTGCAACCCGCGCCCGCCGAGATCTTCCGCAACGACCTGCCGCTCGTGCTGGTCGACGACGAGATCTCCACCGGCGCTACGGCGATCGACGCGGTGCGCGCGCTGCACGGGTTCTCGCCGCGTTCGCACTACGTGCTCGCTTCGCTGGTGGACATGCGTACCGAGGAGGACCGGGCTCGATTCGAGAGCGCCGCGGCCGAACTCGGTGCTCGCATCGACACCGTGTGCCTGGCTTCGGGATTGACGAAGCTGCCCGACGGCCTCACCGATGCCGTCACGTCGATGCCCGATCCCGAGCTGAATCCCGTTGCTGAGCAGCGGGGTTCGTTCGGTCGCATCGAACTGCCCTGGCCCGACTCGGTGCCCGAAGGCGGACGGCACGGGATACTCGATTCCGACACCGCGGCTTTCGAATCCGCCGTCGCCGCGGCGGCAACGGTGCTGTCCGCCCGCCTGGCCGTTGACGCGCCGGACCGCCCGGTCATCGTGCTGGGGCACGAGGAACTGATGTACCTGCCGCTCCGGTTGGCCGCGGCGCTGGCCGAGTCGGGCATCCCGACCAGGTATCAGACCACCACGCGCTCACCCGCCTACGTGCTGGACGAGCCGGGGTACCCGCTGCGGCGCGGATTCCGTTTCCTCGCACCGGAACCCGATGCGGAAGCGCCGCGCTATCTCTACAACGCCTGCTGGCCGCAGGATTTCGATGCGGAGCTGCGCGAGCTGACGGCGCGACACCCGTTCACCGCCGACGACGTGTCGGCCGCGGGCGACGATGCCCAGGCTGCGGGCGAGCGCGGGCGCGGGGCGTCGGACGGCGTGCGGATCGCGGCTGAGGGCGCGCAGGATTCCCGCGACCATGCGCGGGCCGCGGGCAAGCGCGCCGAGCGGGAAGGCGTGCGGATCGAGGGCGACGGCGTGCCGGAGCTGGACGACGCGGCACCTGCGGACGTGTGGACTGCGCGCGACGACCAGCTGTCGGGCGACGCAGTATCGGGCGACGGACCGAGCGAAACGAACCCGGTCCTCGTCGTGGTGCTCGACCCGCCCGCCGACACGCCGGAGCTGCTCGCGGACGGCGGTTTGGTCGACGTCCTCACCGCTTCCGGCGCGGACGTGCTGGTAGCGGTCGTGCCGGGCGCCGATCCGCGTAAGTTGGACAGCGAGCGGCGCGCGGTTCTCCATGCGTCGGCGGCTACGGACAGGGAGGTCGAGACGAACCGCGTGATGCGAACCGAGACGACGCCGGTGGCGACCGAGGAGTTGCCGCTACCCGCGCCGCTGTACGGGCCGGAGTTCGGTTCGTACGCGGCCGACGAGGTCTCCTGGCTGCTGAAGGATCTGTCCGACGCCGACCTCGAGGCCGACATCGCCGAGCGGGAGCGCCGCATCCAAGCGGGCGTCGCGCACTACGCGGAATCGCTGCCGATCGAGTACCAGCCGGATGCCGCCTACCGGAGTCTGTTCGACGAGGTGCTCGCCGAGAGCGCCGAGCGGCTTGCGCTGGCCGTGGGCACCGTCGCCGAACTCGTGGTCGCCGAGCGGGGCGAGGACATCGTGTTGGTGTCGCTCGCGCGCGCGGGGACGCCGGTGGGCATCCTGATGAAGCGCTGGTTGCGCTCGGGCCGCGGCGACGGGCTGCCCAGCCTGAACGTGCCGCACTACGCGGTCTCCATCGTGCGCGATCGCGGCATCGATGCCGTCGCGCTGGATTACCTTGCCGAGCACCATGATCCGGCGTCGGTGGTGTTCGTCGACGGCTGGACCGGCAAGGGCGCGATCACCAAGGAGCTCACCGAGGCGCTCGACGCCTATCACGCGGCGGGTGGCGCGCGATTCGACGACGAACTCGCCGTGCTCGCCGATCCCGGGCACTGCGTGCGCACCTACGGCACCCGCGACGATTTCCTGATCGCCTCGGCCTGCCTGAATTCCACGGTGTCGGGCTTGATTTCGCGCACGGTCCTGAACGACACGCTCATCGGGCCCGGAGACTTCCACGGCGCGAAGTTCTATCGCGAACTGGCGGCCGACGACGTCTCCGGTCGCTTGCTCGACGCCGTCACCGGCGCCTTCGAGGCGGTGCGCCCACGCGTGCCCGCCGAGCTGGCCGCGGTGCTCGGCTCGGACCGGACTCCCACCTGGACCGGCTGGTCCTCGGTGGAGAAGGTGCGCGCCGAGTACGGCATCGCCAGTGTGAATTTCGTGAAGCCGGGGGTCGGTGAGACCACCCGGGTGCTGCTGCGCCGCGTGCCGTGGCGGGTGCTGGTCCGCGAGGCCGACGCCCCCGAGCACGCGCACATTCGGATGCTCGCCGCCGCGCGCGGTGTGCCCGTCGAGGTCGTCCCCGACCTGGCGTACTCGTGCATGGGATTGATCAAGGAAGTACCGAAGTAGATGCTATTGGTAAGACCACGAAGACAAGCGCTAGTCGCCACCGATCTCGACCGCACGATGATCTACTCGCGCAACGCTTTCAGCACCGCCTCGGAGGTGCCGATGGTGTGCGTCGAACATCTGGAGGGCGCGCCGCTGTCGTTCATGACGACGGCCGCGGCGCTGCGCATGCAGACGCTCACCCAACCGGCGGCCGTCATCCCGACGACGACCCGGACCATCAAGCAGTTCAACCGGATTCGACTACCCGGGGCGCCCTGGCGCTACGCGATCACGAGCAACGGCGGCAACATCCTGGTCGACGGCGTCCCGGATATGCGCTGGCGCATCGACATCGACGTGAAAGTGCGCCAGAGCGGCGCCACCCTTTCGGAGGTGAGTGCGGAGCTACGCGCCAGGATCGATGACTCCTGGGTGACCAAGTTCCGCGTCGCCGACCATCTCTTCTGCTACCTGGTGGTCAAGCCCAAGGCGGTGCCCGATGGCTTCCTCGCCGAATGGGACGCCTGGTGCCGTGAGCGCGGCTGGTCGGCATCCCAGCAGGGCCGCAAGATCTACACGATGCCGCAGTCGGTGTGCAAGAGCGTCGCGGTCGCCGAGGTGCGCCGCCGCCTGCTGGAATCCGGCGAACTCACCGACGTAGCCAAGACTTTCGCCGCAGGCGACGGCGCACTCGACGCCGAAATGCTGCGCGCCGCCGACTCCGCCATCCGCCCGCGGCACGGCGAACTCGAACAACTCAACTGGACCAGCCCCAACCTCACCATCACCCGCGCCACCGGCATCCTCGCGGGCGAAGAAATCATCAACTGGTTCTTGACGTCCTTTCCCACGGCTGAAGCTGTGGGATTCCAACCTGCCTAGGCCGAGGTTGGGTGGTAGTACCTCGCGGGTTCCCACCTGGTTCCTGCTTCATCGACCGCCCAACGGCGAGGTCTCCACAGGCTGACACGGACAGCCCGTCCGCCAGAATGTTCTTCGCTGCGTTCACGTCCGCATGTTCGCTGTGCCCGCAGGTGGTGCACCGGAACACCGCTTGGCTCTCACGGCTTCCCGGGTCCACGCTGCCGCACGCCGAGCAGCGTTGCGACGTGTACGCGGCAGGGACTTTTACAACGCGGGTGCCCGTGTAGCGGGACACACTCATCAGGGCCCGCTCGAAGGCATGCCAGCCCTTGTCCAGAATGCTGCGGTTCAGACCGGCCTTCTGTCTGACCCGGATGCCAGGGTGCTCGATGGTGCCCTTGGCCGAGGCGGTCATGTTCCTGGTGCGCAGGTCCTCGATGGCGACCAGGCTGTGCCGGGTGGCAAGCTGGTTCGCGGTCCACGCACAGAAATCTGCCCGGCGGTTGCGCTCACGCCGCCGGATTGTCCGCATAGCGATGATGGTCTTGCACCGGTTCGCACTACTCTTCTGCTGCCTGGCGAGTTTCTGTTGCAACCGTCTATATCGGGCAACCTCGCCCGGCGTGCAGAATTCGCGGTCCCACATCGTTGCGTCCGATACCGCAACAGCCACCCTCACGCCACGATCCACGCCCACAGCTGTGGTGCTGGCATGCCTGTCCCGTGTGGTGCGGCCGTCCTCGACGAGAAACGAGATGTACCAGCCGACACCGTCCCAAGACATCGTCGCTGAACGCACCGCTCCGCCCACTCCGCGTGACCAGCGCAACCGAATCCAACCGAACTTGGGCAACTTCACCCGGCCCCATCTTTTGCCGAGCCGTTCCACGGTGATCTGTTTTGGGTCAGGAAACCGGAACGACGGCAACCAACGACGCGCAGAACGCCACCTCACCCGGAACGTGCCATGCTCCCGGCAGGCCCGGTCCAGGTCCATAATGGTTTGCTGCAACACATGCGACGGGGCGCCCTTCAGCCATTCGTGCTCGGTTTTCGCGTCCGCGAGCTGCCCAGCTTGCTCGTTGTAGTTGATCCACGCGCCTCGTCGGCGGTACTCGCGGCGCTGTTGCAGCGCGGTGTTCCACACCGACCGGCAGATCGCGCCGACCGTCTCGGCGAACTCGGCCTGCTCCGGAGTGAGCTGCAGCATGTACTTACGGCCCGTCAGCATCGGATCACCATTGCTTCGGTTGCTCGACAGATCGCTCAATAGTCGACAATGACGGGCGGCCCTTGGTGGCCATCACCAGCCGATGGACCAAGCACCACAGATCCACCTCGGCGAGAAGGTGAACGCGGCCCGGGCATGGTCTCCATCTCTACCTACCCCACCCCTTCTCTTCGACGACTCCCCGGCTGATCGCTCGCAGCCGATGCTTCATCCGGACGCCGAGACTCCGCGTCCGATACCACTTGAAACACGCACTTAATCAATACGTCTGAGCTGGAGTGCAGCGTAACAGCCATGCCGGGCGTGGCGCGGGTCTCAGGTGTCGACTGCACCGAACCGACGTCTGACGGATACGCTGCATCCGACGGGCCTCAACGGTCACTTCGGTCCGTGAGATCAGTAGTGCTGCTGCTGACCCGCGAGCTGCTGGGCGATCACACCCTGGAGGCGTTGCAGGCCGCCGACGGTGACGCCGCTCTGCAACTGGCCCTCGATGGTGCGCACGAGCACCGAGTCGCTCATGACTTTCTCGCTGGACTGGATGAGTACCGTTCCGGCGCCGGTGAAATCGAATTGCCGCTCCTCGCCGGAGTTCACGCCGAAGCGCGCCGCGCCCGCCGCCAGGAAGCTGGAGACCCACTGGTGGTCGTAGTGGTGGCTGGGGGAGGGGCAGTCGGCCCAGCCGACCAGCGATTCCGGGTCCACCCGCAGCGGCGGTTCGGCGAAGATCACCGGGCCGTTGGAGGAGGCGAGGAACTTGCCGGTGCCGATCAGGGTGAGGAACCCGGGCACGATCGACTGCTTCAGCGCGAGACCGGGCTCGAAGGCGAGCAGGTTGGCCGCGCGGATGGTGAGGTTGCCGTCGTCGAGATCGAAGGAATTGATGTCGTAGCCGCGGTCGCCGATGATCAGCTTGCCGTGGCCCTCGGCGACGACGTAGTCGTTGGTGAACAGCGGCGCCGAGAACTGCTGCGACACCATGTGCATCAGCCCGCCGTGCAGGCCGTGGGTGAGCAGCTGGAAGTTCATCTGGCCGTAGTAGGCGATCATCGCGCCCTTGCGCATGAACCACGGCTTGTTGAGGTCGATGCAGTAGGCGTAGCTGTTGCCCGGGATGTTGTCGCTTTCGCCGAGCGTCATCGGGTTCAGGATCTGGGCCATGGTCACAACTTCTCTTCGGAGGCTTGCACGTAGACGACACCCTGTCCGACGCAATGCAATTGCATCGCCTCGCCGGAGCCGCGCCCGACCGCGTCACGCCAGCTCAGCGCGGTCTTCAGTTCGGTCTGCACATTGCCGTACGCGGCGACGAACGCCTGCGGGTCGACCACGATCGGATTCGGCCCGCCCACTTGCAGTTCCAGGAATCCGCCGTGCGCGAGCAGCACCGCCGCGCCGTGCCCGGACAGCTGGGTGGTGAACATGCCCTGCCCGGTCAGCGCACCGGAGGCGGCGCCGCGCAGCGCGCCCATCAGACCGCCGCCACCACCGCCGCCGGAACTCGCCACGGAGACGATCGAACTCTGCAATCCGGCCGTATTGGCAAGCAGCCGTGAGGCTTCCACCCGCAGCGACGCGCCGGGCTGCATCTGCACGACGTGCACCTCGAGCCCCGCGAAGCCGTAGTGCACCTGGCCGTTGCCCTGCGCGAGCATGGTCCGCTCGTGCTCGCCCGCCATCATGCGGCCCGCCATGCCCATCAGCCCGCCGCCGCCCATGCCCTGCGCGCCCGGAATCTGGTGCGGCGCAAAGGAAACATCTCCGCTGTAATACAGCATCGCGCCGCTGCGCGCGACGACGCCGCCCGCCATGCCGACGTCGACCTTGACGACCTTGCTGTTGACTTTCTCGAACATCGCAGGGCCCCTTACCGTTCCGCAGGCTGGATCAACACGACGCCTTGGCCTTCCCAGCGCAGCGAGAACGCCTCGCCCGCATCCTGACCCACCACGGTCCGCCACGAGACATCGGTGACGAAGGACTGGTTCAGATTGCCCTGCGCGGCGACGAACGCGTCCGGATCGACCACCAGGGGATACTGCGGCGACACCTCCAGATGGATCAGCGGGCCGCCCGCGGAGAGCAGCGCGACCTGTCCCTGGCCGGTGACCGTGGTGGTGAACAGCCCCGCCCCGGTGGACGCGCCGCGCAAGCCCGCGAAACGCACGTCGGTGCGCAGATTCCCGGCGAAGGCGAGCAGCTGCTGCGATTCCACCTGCAGCGTCTCGCCGTTCAGGTTCACCACCGACACGTGCTGGCCGTTCACCGCGAAGAAGACCCTGCCGTTCCCGCCGCATTCCATCAGCGACAGCTTCTCGCCGGTGGCGCGCCGCTTGAGGCCTGCGAGCACGCCGTCGCCTCCGCCGAATCCGGCGGCCTTGAACTGCACGTTTCCTTCGTAGGCGATCATCGACCCGGCGATCGCACGGACGCTCGTTCCGGCGAGGTGGGCCTCGACCACCTTCTTCGACTGTTCGAAAAGTTGTGCCATCTGGGAGTTTGCCCTGCTGTCGCGTTATCGGAACATGGGTCGTCGTCACGTTCCGCTGCCAGCGGTCACTGTAATGGACACGCGCGATTCGCAACGCCCCGCGCGGCGTTTACTTCGGCGGTGGCCGGGCCGTTTCTCGTAGAGTGGCAACCGTACGCACCGACAAGCGAAGGGTCGACCTTGTCCGCAACACTCGCCAAGGGCCAGAACGGCCCGCTGGCCACCAACGATGTGGTGATCTCCGTCCAGCTGTCGGCACCGGCGGACCTGTCCGCACTGCTGGTGACCGAGCGGGGCAAGGTCCGCTCGGACGCGGACTTCGTCTTCTTCAACCAGCCCAACGGCCCCGGCGTCAACCTGCAGCCCGCACCTTCCGGGCAACCGGCCTCGCTCGCCGTGTCGCTGAATTCGGTGCCCGCCGATATCGACCAGATTCGCGCGGTGATCACCCTCGACGACGCCTCCAGCAATTTCGGCAGGACCGCGCCGCCGGTCGCCATCGTCTCCGACGCGGGCGGTAATCCGTTGTACGAGTACCGGATCGACGGGCTCGACACCGAGTCCATCGTGATCGCGCTCGAGCTGTACCGCCGCCAGGGCTCCTGGAAGGTGCGCGCCGTCGGCCAGGGCTACGCCGGTGGTTTCGCGGCGCTGGTCACCGATCACGGCGTGACCGTCGACGAGGCGCCCTCGACCCAGCAGGCGCCGCCGACGCATTACCCGCAGCAGACTGCCCCGGCCCAGCAGTCGCCGCAGTACGCGTCCACCGGCTCGTCGTACCCGCCGCCGTCCGGCCCCGGGTACACGCCGCCGACCGGCGGTGGCTACCCGCCGCCGCCCGGACCGGCTACCGCGCCACAGCCCGCGGCGCAGTCGACCGGCGAGGTGAGCCTGAGCAAGGACCGCCCGGTCAGCCTGCAGAAGGGCCAGCGCGTCACGCTGCGCAAGGAGGGCGGCCAGGCGCTGACCTTCGTGAAGATGGGGCTCGGCTGGGATCCGGTGCAGACCCGCGGCATGTTCGGCAACCGCACGGTCGACATCGACCTGGACGCCTCGGTGATCATGTTCGCCGACGGCAACCCGGCCGACTACGCCTACTACGGTCAGCTGTCCTCCAAGGACGGCTCGGTGCGCCACCAGGGCGACAACCTGACCGGTGAGGGCGAGGGTGACGACGAGGTCATCCTGGTCGACCTGACCAGGATTCCGGCGCACATCACCTCGCTGGTGTTCATCGTGACCTCCTACAAGGGCCACACCTTCGAGCAGGTGCGCAACGCGTTCTGCCGCCTCGTCGACGGCTCCAACAACGCCGAGCTGGCTCGCTACACCATGGCGGGCGGCATGGCGTTCACCGCGATGGCGATGGCGAAGGTGTTCCGGGTCGGCGCCGACTGGAAGATGCAGGCGCTCGGCGAGGGCTTCCAGGCCAAACATCCCGGCGAGGCGATTCCCCAGCTGGGCCGCTTCCTCTGAGGCGGGCTCACCGGGGGTACGCGCGAAGAGCATGGCGGACAACGTGATTCAACTGAAGGCGGGCCAGAACATCCCGCTGACCGGCGATGTGCTTCGGTTCGGGGCGAAAGCCGATGCGGCGCTGGATGTTTCCGCGCTGGTGGTGGCGGAGAACCTGCGCGTGTTCGACGCGTCGGACTTCGTCTTCTACAACCAGCCGAGCACCGGCGGCGTCGCGCTGGACGGCGACGAGGTGCGCATCACCCTCGAAGGGGTGCGCGCCGACGCCAAGGCGGTGCTGCTGGTGGTGAGCGCCGATCCCGCCGCGCCCGGCGGCGGCGAGCTCGGGCCCGTGACCGCATCGCTCGCCGAGAACGGCACGGTCACAGCGGAATTCGCGATCGCGCCCGCGGCGGGGGAGGCGGCGTTGATCTGCCTCGAGGTCTATCGGCGCGGGGACGCGTGGAAGGTGCGCGCCGTCGGCCAGGGTTACGCGGGCGGGCTGCCGGTGCTGCTGCCGGCGCACGGCGTCGAGGTGTCCGGCGGACCGGATGCCGCGGCACACGCACCGCACCCGGCGGGCGACCGCGACGCCATCGCCGGACCGCAGCAGGCCCAGCATCCGACCGGCGCTCCCGCGCAGGAGGTGTCGCACGGCCTGGAACGGTTGTGGATGATCTTCGAGGACGCGGCCCGCTCGGCCGCCGCGCTCATCTCGGCACGGGACTACGCGGCGAAACGGCTGGACGAGGAACTCTCCGCCGCGGTCTCCGACCCCGCGACCAGGAACACCCCGGTCGCCGAGGTCAAACGCCAAGAGGCGCAACGCCGCAGCGACGAGCTCGTCGGGGTCGCCGAGGCCAATCATCGGCGCGACAGCGAACATCTGATGCGCGAACTCGCCGAGGCCGACCGGTTGCTGCCGCCCGCGCTGGCCTCTTGGTCGTCACCGGCCTGGGAGGGCAGCGCCAAGCCGAGCGACGGCATCCGACTCGGTGAGCTGTACGCGATCGAACGCGGACCGCTGCGCATCCCGTACTGCGTACCGGTGCCGCTGACCAGGCCGCTGTGGATCGACACCGAGCATTCGGCGGCGGTCGTCCCGGTGGTCGGCGCGCTGCTTGCCCGGCTCCTCGCGTCCGATCCCGGCAAGCGCACCCGCATCGATGCCATCGACCTGACCGGCGCGTTCACCGGACTGCTCGCGCCGCTCGGACCGGTGCTGAACGGGCCGCCGATCACCGACCACGACGAGATCTCGGCGCGGCTGCAAGCCCTCGTCGACGCAGCCGAACTGGCCGAAATGGCTTACAACAGTGGAGCTTTCACGCCACCCGTCGAGCATCGGGTACTGCTCGCCGCCGACTTCCCGCACGGGTACCAGGCCTCCGACGCCCAGCGCATCACGGCGCTGACCCTGCGCGGCGATCTGATCGGACTGTCCATCGTGATCGTCGGCAGCGACGAATCCGAATCGCCGGACGGCACCGTCGCGGCGCTGTCGCAGGCCTGCCGCCACCTGCCGACCGTGGAGGACACCCCGCTGTTCGATCCGTGGACCGGCAGCGCCTGGCAGTTGGAGTTGGATCTGCTGCCGCGCGACCCGGACCGCGCGGCCAAGCTGCTGCGTTCGGAGTAGGTCGCGAGCGGTTTCGCCCGCGGCGGCGGACGGCTGTGCGGGCGAACCGGTGCGATGGTTGCCGCGGCGCGAGTCGACCACAGCGGTGCATGGTCGTCGATTGCGGGGCGGCCGTTGCGGTGTGGGTCGTGGCGGTGGCGCGTCGACCACTACGGTGGCGCGTCGGCTTGTAGCGGTGCGGTGGCGGTCAGCCGGTGCGGGCGGGAACTCTTCTGGGGCGCAATGGTTCCGGCAGCCAGGGGAGTAGCGGGTCGGCGCTGCGGTCGATGACGCCGCCCGCCGGGTCGTCGACGAAATCGCGGCGCACCAGGTCCTCGCCCGGCCGGTAGATCTGCCAGACGATCAGCGCGCAGAGCCCGAGCACCGCGAGGTCGCGCAGGACGACGGTCCCGGTGAACCACTGCTCGGGCAGACCCTTGCGGTCGAGGCCGAGGTAGTAGAACATGCGCGGCACCCAGACGAGCGCGTCGATCGTCATCCAGGCCAACAGGATTCGGCGGTGCGGCAGTGCGAGCACGGCGAGCGGCACCAGCCACAGCGAATACTGCGGGCTCCACACCTTGTTGGTGAGCAGGAACGCCGCGACCACCAGGAAGCAGAGCTGCGCAAGGCGCGGGCGGCGCGGCGCGGTCAGCGCGATGTAGGCGATCGCGGCGCAGGCGAGCACGAACAGCAGCAGCGAGACCGCGTTCAGCACGGTCGGCGCCTCGCCGTGGTCGAGTTCGCCGTCGAATCCGGTCCAGCCGGTGAACGAGGTGATCACGTTGTAGATGGAGTCCGGGTCGGCGTGCCTGGTGGTGTTGAGCCGGAAGAACTCGCGCCAGCCGTTCGGATACAGCACCGCGATCGGCAGATTCACCGCCAGCCAGGTGCCCGCCGCGGCCGCCACCGCCACGATGGCCGCGCCGAGCGGACGGAAGCCGAAGAACTGGATGCGGTACGGGGTTTCGCGCACCCAGGTCAGCGCGGCGCGCCACCCGTCGATATCGCGCATCCGCAGCCCGAGCCGGGCGCTCGGCACCCGGTGCATCGGATCGACCCGCAGACACAGCACCACGATCGGGCCGAGCAGCAGCAGCGGATAGAGCTTCGCCGCGCCGCCGAGCCCGAGCAGCACACCGGCGAGCACCGGCCTGCGCCGCGCCCAGGCCAGCAGGCCGGTGGCGGCGAAGGCGGTCGCGAGTGCGTCGAAGTTGGTGAACGCGTGCACGATCACCAGCGGCGAGCACGCGATGAGCGCCGCGTCCCAGATCCGGCGTCCGGCGAGCAGCGCAGAGGCCCACACGGTGACCAGCCAGCCGAGGGCGAGGCCGAACGCGACGACGTTGAAGTAGATGACCACTTGCAGCGCACCGGGCAGCGGCAGCGCGTCCCAGGTCTTGGCGATCTGCATGGACACGTACTGGTACAGGCCCGAGAGCACCGGGTATTCCATGTATCGGGTCTCGCGGCCGCCGTCAGGTGTCTGCTCGACCCAGGCCTTCTTGTACGGGAACGCGCCCTCGTCCAGGCGTTCGGCGCCGTACAGCGGCACGGTGTCCGAATAGCACATCGCCACGTACTGGCGGCCGTTGTTCCAGTCCAGCGTCAGCGTGCCGTCGCCCGCGTCGGTCTGCTGGATGCAGCCCGCCTTGGTCGCCCAGCCCAGCGCCAGGAAGATCACCGTGCAGGCGAAGATCACCCGCAGCGGTGTCCAGAACCGGACCCGGCCGATCAGCGCGTGATCGCCCACCGGCCCGCCGACGACAGTGCTCAACTGCGCGGCGAGGGAATCGTTGCGGCTCGGGCGATCCCGCGCGTCGGCCGAGCGCAGGTCCGGTGCCAGCGGCGCGGGCGCCGCGTAGTGTGTCCCGCCACCAGAGCCCCCGCCGGAGCGCGCGGCCTCTCCCGTCCGCACGTCCACCACTTGCTGATCGGTCACGAAACCCGAGCCTAATAGGTCCGATAAAAAGCGAGGCCGCCCGGAGGATGTCCGGGCGGCCTCTTCGGTTTCGAGCTCTCGACTAGCGGCTGCGGGTGGGCTGGGGGCTCGAGCCCTCTTCCTCGCCGCTGTCGCCTGCTCCGCCCCCGCCGTTTCCGGTACCGCCCGGACGCGGCGTGCCCGTTTGTGTCGGTGAGCCGCCGCCGGTCGGGGCGACCGGCTGGCCGGGCAGCGGGCCCGGATCCTGCTCACGCTGCTGCGGGCGTTGCTGTGTCTGCGGGTTTGGCTGAACGCCGGGGACCGGGATGGTGATGCCGGGCAGGATCTCCACCTGGGTCGGCGCGATCACCACCGGCGGCACCGGCGCGTCGACGGTCGACGGCGGGGTGTACGGCGCGGTCCACTCCGGGACACCCGCCTGGCCCTTGATCGGCGCGGGCTTCGGGAAGGTCTCGGTCGGCGTGCCCTGCAGCGCGCCGTCCATGGTCGCCTTCCAGATGTCCGAAGGCAGGCTGGAACCGTAGATCATGGCGCCCGCGTAGTTGCGCAGCGGCGAGTTGTCGACGCTGCCGACCCAGACCGCGGTGGACAGCGACGGGGTGTAGCCGACCATCCAGGCGTCCTTGTTCTCGCCGGTGTCACCGAGCTGGGCGGTACCGGTCTTGGACGCCGACTCGCGACCACCGGCCAAGCCGTGGTTGCGCGAGTACGCCGCGATCGGCTTCATCGCCGCGGTCACGTTGTCGGCGACGGCGGCAGAGACGCGCTGTTCCCCAGCGACGTCACCGCGATCGAGCAGCACCTGGCCGTCGGCGGTCACCACCCGCTGCACGAAGTGCGGCTGGTGGTACACGCCGGACGCGGCGAGCGTGGCGTAGGCGGAGGCCATGTCCAGCGGACGGGCCTGGTACTGGCCGAGCACGATGCCGTTGTTCGGGCCGGAGCCGTCCGGTTCCGACAGCGTCTTGCCGACGCCGGGCAGCTCCTCGGGGATGCCGAGCTTGTGGCCCATGTCCGCGATCTTCCTCGGACCGTTGCCCATGTCCAGCTGCATGCGATAGAAGCTGGTGTTCAGCGAACGCTTCAGCGACTCGGCGATGGTGCACATGCCGCAGGACTCGCCCTCCACGTTGGTGATCTTGATGCCGTTCACCGTCAGCGGCGAGCTGTCGTACATCTGCGAGAGCGGGATGCCCTGTTCCAGGTTCGCGGCCAAGCCGACCACCTTGAACGAGGAACCGGTCTGCAGCGGCGCGTTGGCGAAGTCGTAGCCCTGGCCGTCGGTGCCGCCGTAGTAGGCGCGCACCGCGCCGGTGCGCGGATCGATCGACACCACCGCGGTCCGCAGCTGCTCGGGCTCGCCTTGCATCTTGCTCGTCGCGGCGTCGACCGCGGCCTGCTGGGCCTTCGGATCGATGGTCGTGGTGATCTGCAGACCGGCGGTGTTGAGCTGCTGCTCGCTGATGCCCGCCGCCGAAAGCTCCTCGAGCACCCGGGTCTTGATCAGGCCTTCGGGTCCGGAATCCAGCGTCTTGTCCTGGGTCTGCGCGACGGGGGTCACCTGCGGGTACTGCATGCCCTGCCGGTCGGCGGGCTTCAGGTTGCCACCGTCGACCATGCCGTCGAGCACGTAGTTCCAGCGGGTCTTGGCGCCCTCCGGGTTCTTCTCCGGATCCAGCAGCGACGGCAGCTGGATGGTGGCGGCGAGCACCGCGCCCTCGGCGACGGTCAGATCCTGCACCGGCTTGCTGAAGTAGGCCTTGGACGCCGCGTCGATGCCGTACGCGCCGCGACCGAAGTAGATGGTGTTCAGATAGGCGGCGAGGATCTCGTCCTTGCTCCACTGCCGCGCCATCTTCGCCGAGATGACCAGCTCGTGCATCTTTCGGGTCAGCGAGCGTTCGTCACCGACCAGCGCGTTCTTCACGTACTGCTGGGTGATCGTCGAACCACCGCCCGCGCTCTCCTTGCCCATGATGTTGTCGCGGGCTGCGCGCACGAAACCGGAGATCGAGAAGCCGGGGTTGGTGTAGAAGTCCCGGTCCTCGGCCGCGATGACGGCGTTGCGCACGTGCGGCGGGATCTGCTCGATGGTCACGTCGGTGCGGTTGCCCTGCGGCGGAACCACCTTGCTCAGCACCGTGCTGCCGTCGCTGGCGTAGATCATCGCGACCTGGTTGGTCTTCAGGTCGCCGGGCTGCGGCACCGACACCGTGGTGTAGGCGACGAGGAAGACGGCGCTCGGCACCACGATCGCGAGGGCCATGCACACGTAGAGGGTCCGGCGGATCAGCTTCCACGGAATCCGCTTCGCGCCGGGCCGCTTGCCCGCGCCGCCGGAACCACCGTCACCGCCGCCGTTGCGGCGCGGCGGCGGACCCGAGGGCGGCTGACCCGACTGGGCGCGGCGCTCACCGGTGATCGGACCGTTCGGCCGACGGTCGCGGTCGATCGCGGGCCGCTGGCCGGTGTTCGGCCGCGCGCCCGCGGGACGGACGGCGGCGCTCGGACCGGACCGCCGGTCGCGCTCGGCGACCGCCTCGCTCAGCGAGCTCGGCCGGGGCGCGCCCTGCGGATTCTGGCCGGGCCGCTGAATGCGCTGGGTAGCGCCCGCCGCGCCGCCGGGCGGCTGCGGACGACCCTCAGGCGGACGACCCTCAGGCGGGCGGCCCTGCGGGGGACGACCTTGCGGGGGACGACCCTGCGGCGGCGGTCCGGGACGATGCGGCGGCTGCGGGCCGCGCGCGCCACCCATGGGGCCACCCTGCGGACCGCCGGGACGCGGGCCACCCTGCCGCGGAGCGCCCGGTGGCGGTAGCGGACGGAAACCTGGCGGCGGCGCCTGGCGCTGGCCTGGTGACGGGTTCGGAGCCGGTTGTGAACTTCGCTGAGTGCGGCCGCCGTGCGGTTCATCGCCGTAGGGGGAAGTCTCGTAAGGCGAATTCACTGACAAGATCTCCATAACTCGTATCGGTCAGGCTGGTTCGGTGCGGTCACGGGCACCGCAGCGGACACGTGTTGGCTCCGCGTGTCACCCAACTGGCAGATGACCAGGCACATCACTCGGCGGCGGTACGTCGGTTCGCTCGGGTACCCGTACGGCGACGCGTGGGCGCCGGGGCGTTGCCGAGCACGTAGGACTGCACCAGATGATTCCAGCTGCAGCTCCGGCATACCTCGACGACATGAACCGAGAACTCCTCGCGAGTCTCGGCGAGGCGCGTGAGCTCCTCGGGTGTGCGAGCCGAACCAGCTACCGGTCCCAGGCCGTCGCCGTAGACCCAGGATACGAGGGTGAGCTGTTCTTTCCGGCAGATAGGGCACGTGACCTCGCTCCCCCGACCGTGGAACTTCGCCGCACGCAGGAGATAGGGATTTGCATCACACACCTCGGCGACATCGACCCGGCCCGCATAGACGTCAGCCAGCAGCGACCGGCGCCGGAGCGCGTAGTCGACCACCTGCCGCTGAATTCGCACGCCAACCAGAGTAGCGGGGTGCGGGCGCGGGCGTCTCGGTCCGTGCGGCTTCGCGCGCATTCACATGCCGTCGGTCGATGCGGTGCACCGCCCTCCGCCGGTTCGAATTCCGCCGGTGGAACGGGGCGCGGCGGGGGTCGGGGCCGTCTACGATTCGGTGGTGTCCACCGGGAATGACGGGCGCATGCGAGCGCGAGATATCGATCGGGTCCATGCGTGCGGGGTATTGGACGCCGCCTACGCGGAGGGGCAACTCGGGGGCGAGGAGTATCGCGAGCGGACCGCTAAGGCCGCCAAGGCGAAAACCCTCGGTGAGCTGGCCCGGTTGACGGTCGATCTCCAGGTTCCAGCGGCTGCCCGCGATCTGACACCGCGCGGTGCGACGCGGAAACCCTTGCGGCGTGGCCGATCCCGTGCGGGTTACGCCGGTCACATCCGGGCGCGAAATGTCGATCGCGCCAACACCATTCACGTCCTGGACGACGCGCTCGGCGACGGCCAGCTCACCGCCGAGGAACACGAGGCGGCGACCGAACTCGCCTCGGCGGCGAAAACACTCGGCGAGCTGGCGGAATTGGTCTCGGACTTGCAGCGCGCCGCCGAGCCGTCGCCGACTCCGCCGCGCTCCCGCCGTCGGCTCTTGTTCCGCGCCGCCGTCGGCGTCACGGCGGTGCTCGGCGTATGGGCGGGCTACTTCCTGGCGGGCAGCGACGACGCGCGGGTGGCGGCGACGTCTCGGCAGACGATCGATCCGAACCCGGTGCAGCCCTTGGTGCTGCCGACGCCCGAGCTCAACACGGTGGCGGGCATGACGCTGTTCCGCGACCGGTATCGCGAGAAGTTCGGTGACACCGTCGTCGACGAGCTCGCGCTGCACCGGAATTTCGCCACGGTGCGGCGAATCGCGCCGGAGGGCCCGCAGTGGTCCGCCGACTGGAATTACTGGGGCGGATTCCAGCGGCCGAACGACATCATCACGACGCGAAGGGCCGACACCCGCACGGTGGACCTGGCAATCCTCGACGTCGAGGCGATCGGCAAGGCGCTCGCAAACGCGCCCGCGCTGACGAAAGTGCCCGACGGCGTCGTCGACTCGATCGACTTCTCCGTCGACGATTCCGGCACCGCGCCGGGCAGGCCGCTGGTCGAGATTCGCGTGCACAACGAGCGCGGCCAGTACGGCCGCGTCCAGCTCACGCCCGCGGGCGAGGTGCTGAAGGTCTGGGAGGTCCGATGAACCGGGGCGCGCGGTGATGGCGTCGAACACGGCCCGGCTGCGGGCGCGCGACACCGATCGCGCCGACGTCTGCGGACTGCTCGACGCCGCACTCGCCGACGGACAGCTCACCGAAAGCGAGCACACCACCCGCACACAGGCGGCCATGCGAGCGAAGTCGTTCGGGGAACTGGACAAGCTGATCGCCGATCTGCAAATTCCCGGCGATCTGGTCGACGCGCCCGTCGTGCGCGGCGGTCGCGGCCGCGGGTGGTGGCTGCCCGCGGCGATCCTGCTCGCGGCCGCGCTGTTCGGCGCGCTCGTCGGATGCGTCGGGCGCGGGGGTGTCGATCGCGTCGCCGCCGACCCGCTGCCGGACCTGACCACCGGACCCGGCCTGGCCTACTTCATCGATCGGTACCGTGCCGAGTTCGGCGACACGGTCGTCGACGATCTCACCGTGTATCCGCGGTACGCGATCTTCTACCGCAACGTGAACAACCGATCGCAGTACTTCCACTTCGACGGTGATTTCGACCCGTCCAGCAGTTCGCAGGCGCGCAAGCTCGACACCCCGACCGTCGACCTGGCCACCATCGACCTGCCGGTCGTCTCCCGGCTGCTCGCGGGCGCACCGCAGTCGTTGCTGCTGCCGGGCAGTCCGATCTCGCACGTGAGCATCGAGCGCGAAGCCGCGAAGAACGCGCAACCGCGCCTGCAGATCTTCGTCCGCAACGAGGTCGACGAGAGCGGGTTCATGACCGTGCTGTTCGACGGCGAGCCGCTGGAAGTCCGCCCGCCCGGTCGCTGACCTGCGCACTCACTCCATATATCGCCCATCGCTGTGCCCGGTTATATCGGCGCGATATACTCGGAAGTCGCATCCATCGGTTAGGTCTGCACAACAGTCAGGGGGTGACGCCCGATGCTCGAGCTGGCAATTCTCGGGCTGCTCCTCGAAGCGCCCATGCACGGTTACGAGCTGCGCAAGCGGCTGACGGGTCTGCTCGGGCCGTTTCGCGCCTTCTCCTACGGGTCGCTCTATCCGACGCTGCGGCGCATGCAGGCGGACGGGCTGATCGCGGAGGAGAACGTCGCAGGCGTCACCATGCGCCGGGCGCGGCGGGTCTATCAGCTGACGCCGGCGGGGCGGGAGCGCTTCACCGAGCTCCTCGCCGACACCGGACCGCAGAACTACACCGACGACGGCTTCGGCGTCCACCTGGCGTTCTTCAGCCGCACCCCCGCGGAAGCGCGGATGCGGATCCTGGAGGGCAGGCGCCGGCAGGTCGAGGAGCGCCGAGAGGGATTGCGGGAGGCGATCAAACGGGCCAGCGGGTCGCTGGATCGCTACACCCGCCAGCTCCACCAACTCGGTCTGGAATCAAGCGAGCGCGAAGTGCGCTGGCTCAACGAGTTGATTGCGGCGGAGCAATCAACGAAGGCGGCACCACAGAAAGAGGGAACCATCGGCCATGAGTGACATCAAGACGGCTGAGAACGCCACCGAAGTTCGCGTGGCCATCGTGGGCGTGGGCAACTGCGCTTCCTCCTTGGTCCAGGGCGTGCAGTACTACAAGGACGCGGACGAGACCTCGACCGTGCCCGGTCTGATGCACGTCAAGTTCGGCCCGTACCACGTCCGCGACGTCAAGTTCGTCGCCGCGTTCGACGTGGACGCCAAGAAGGTCGGTTTCGACCTCGCCGAGGCGATCTTCGCCAGCGAGAACAACACCATCAAGATCTCCGACGTACCCCCGTCCGACGTTGTCGTGCAGCGCGGGCCGACGCTCGACGGCATCGGCAAGTACTACGCGCAGACCATCGAGCTCTCCGAGGCCGAGCCGGTCGACGTGGTGCAGGCCCTGAAGGACGCGAAGGTCGACGTCCTGGTGTCCTACCTGCCGGTGGGCTCGGAAGAGGCGGACAAGTTCTACGCTCAGTGCGCCCTCGACGCGGGCGTCGCCTTCGTCAACGCGCTTCCGGTGTTCATCGCCTCCGACCCGGTGTGGGCGCAGAAGTTCGTGGACGCGGGCGTCCCGATCGTCGGTGACGACATCAAGAGCCAGGTCGGCGCGACCATCACCCACCGCGTGATGGCCAAGCTGTTCGAGGATCGCGGCGTGCAGCTCGACCGCACCATGCAGCTCAACGTCGGCGGCAACATGGACTTCAAGAACATGCTCGAGCGCGAGCGCCTGGAGTCGAAGAAGATCTCCAAGACCCAGGCCGTCACCAGCAACCTGAAGAAGGAGCTCGGCGCCAACGACGTGCACATCGGCCCGTCCGACCACGTCGGCTGGCTCGACGACCGCAAGTGGGCCTACGTGCGCCTCGAGGGTCGCGCCTTCGGCGACGTGCCGCTGAACCTGGAGTACAAGCTCGAGGTGTGGGACTCGCCCAACTCCGCGGGCATCATCATCGACGCGGTGCGCGCGGCCAAGATCGCCAAGGACCGCGGCATCGGCGGCCCCGTCATCCCGGCCTCGGCCTACCTGATGAAGTCCCCGCCGCAGCAGCTCGCGGACGACGTCGCCCGCGCCCAGCTCGAAGCGTTCATCATCGGCGCGGAGTAGTTCTTCCGCTCATCGATGAGGGAAGCCGGTCGGAGAATCGCTCTCCGACCGGCTTTTCGCGTTTCGTTCTCAGTCCAGGGAGACGTAGACCTCGACGGAGGTCGGGCCGGTGTAGCGCTCGATCTCGGCGGTGTGGGAGCGGGTGATGATGCCGGCGCTCTCGGCCTTGGCGACCTGCGCCCACGCGGTGCGCAGCAGGTCGTAGGGCTTGTCGGAGACGACGAACTTCGCGTAGCGGCCGTGCGGGATGCGGGTCACGACGTCGCCCTGATCCAGGTCGTCCAGCGAAGCGACCTCGTAGCCGAGGACGGCGACGGCGTGGTCGTTCTGGCCGATGTAGGCCGCGACGCGCGGCACGTTCTTCTCCCTGGCGAGGTAGCGGTCCCAGGTGAAATTCACCAGGTCCAGGTCGCGGGCGGCCACCTCACGGCCTGCCAGCGGGATGGTCAGTCCGGCGACCAGACCTTCGTCCAGGGTGACGATCTCGAAATCCACTGCTCTGTCCCTACCCGTCGCTCGGTTCGTCGGCCAGCGCCACGAAGACCTCGGCGGTGCGGTCGTCGGGATAGTGCTCCCAATCGCCGGAATAGGAACGCACCAGACGGCCCGCCGCCTCGGCATCCCACACCGCCCGCCAAATGCTGACGATCGTATCGCCGAGATCGTCGCCGCTGGCGATGAAACGGGCGAAGCGACCGGCGGGCACCCTGGCCAGCACATCGCCGGGCAGCAGGTCGTCGAGGCTGCGGCAGCGGTAGCCGACGATGTGGGTCAGATACGAGTTGATCTCCGGCGCGTGGTCGACATAGGCGGTGGTCGGGGGTCCCGGTAGGCGGCGCGAGAGGATGCGTTTCCACGCTTCCTCCACCTTCGCGCGGCGTGGCCCCTCGACCGCGAGCGCCGGGCTGCGAAGTACTGTGCCCGCCACCAGCGTCTCGGGACGGTCAACGACATTGAAATCCACCGGCGTAGCCCCTATGTCTAGTCTGTTTTCAATTGGCGGCGCTTCCGGGCCCCTGTAGTTGGTCCGCAGGCTACCGCCTTTCGGCCGGTCGCTCGCGCCGCTGCCGTCGTTGCTCGAGCGCCTATCCTTCCGCATCGTCGCCGTGGGACGGGCGTCGCCCCATGCTCACCTCGGCGCCGCTCGGTCGCGCTCTCACTCTGGCAAAACGATGCTGCCATGTCATGCGTTCCCCGGAGGCACGGTAGGTCACAAGATCGACTCGAGATGGGTTCGGTCACAGTTACCTCGCCGGAGGCAGGTCAGCCGGGCACCGGAACGCTCAGTCCGGGGAAGATCTCGACCTGCCGCGGTTCCGGTGGCGCGGGCGGAACGACGATCGACGGCTCCTGCGGTTGTTGTTGCGGCTGAGGAGGATTCGGGTTCAGGATGTCGTAGGGATTGCCCGAGCGCTGCTGCTGATTCCCGCCCGACGGTCCGCCCGCCGGTGCGGTCGGGAACTGCTCGATCGGGGTGCCCGCGAGCGCCTCGTCCATCATCTGCTTCCAGATGTCGGCGGGCAGGCCCGAACCGTAGATGTCCGCGCCGCGCGCGGTGTGAATCGGCTGCGACTGCTCACTGCCGATCCAGACCGCGGTGGACAGCGAGGGCGTGAATCCGATCATCCAGGCGTCCTTGTTCTGATCGGACTGGCCCAACTGGGTCGTGCCGGTCTTCGCGGCCGACGGCCTGTTGCCCGCCAGCGCGTGCCCGTTCGAATAGGCGGCGATCGGCATCATCGCGGCGATGGTGTTCTCCGCGATGGTCGGCTTGATTCGCTGCTCCCCGGGCGGCAGCTGCTCGCCGACCTGCTGCTCTGGCGCGCCGCGATCGAGCAGCACCCGCCCGTCGCCGGTCTCCACGCGCTGCACAAAGTAGGGCTGGTGGTACATGCCCGAGGCAGCGATGGTCGCGTAGGCAGAGGCCATGTCGATCGGGCGAACCAGATATTGCCCGAGGACGATGCCGTTGAGCGGAGGGCCGCCGTCCTCGGTGAGCGTCTTGCCCGCCACGCCGGGGATCTCCTCCGGGATGCCCGCCTGGTGTGCCGCGTCGGCGATCGCCTGCGGCCCGCCCATCATCGACATGGTCAGCCGGTAGAAGCTGGTGTTCAGCGAGCGCTTCAACGATTCGGCCATGCTGCACTTGCCGCAGGATTCGCCGTCCACGTTGGTGATCCTGGTGCCGCGGTCGGTCACCGGTGAGCTGTCCAGCACGCGGGTCAGCGGGATGCTCTGCTGCTGCGCGGCGATGACGGCGAACACCTTGAACGCCGAGCCCGTCTGCAGCGGCGCCTGCGCGAAGTCGTAGCCGATGCCGTCCTCGCCGCCGTAGTAGGCGCGCACCGCGCCGGACCGCGGATCGATCGAGACCACCGCGGCGCGCAGGTGCGGCGGCTGCGGGCCGAGCCGGTCGTGCACGGCGGTGAGCGCGGCCTGCTGGGCCTTGGCGTCGATGGTGGTGGTGATCCGCAGCGCGCCGGTCTTCAGCTCGCGCTCGCTGATGCCGGACGCGCGCAGTTCGCGAAGCACCTGGGTACGGATCAGGCCCTCCGGACCGCGGGCGGCGTTGGCGTCGGGGATGTCGGTGATCGGCAGGATCGTCGGGAAGACGGTGGCGTCTCGGTGGCCCGGCGCGAGCACACCCATCTCGACCATGCCGTCGAGCACGTACTGCCAACGCGCCTTCAGTTCCGGCAGATGCGTCTCCGGATCGAGGATCGACGGCGTCCGGATGACGGCGGCCAGCACCGCGCCCTCGGCGAGCGTCAACTGAGCGGGCTGCTTGCCGAAGTACGCCCTGGACGCCGCGGCGATGCCGTAGGAACCGCGCCCGTAGTAGATGGTGTTGAGGTAGGCGGCGAGGATGTCGTCCTTGCTCCACTGCCGCGCCATCTTGGCCGCGATGATCAGCTCGCGCATCTTGCGGGTCAGGGTGCGTTCCGAGCCGAGGAAGGCGTTCTTCACGTACTGCTGGGTGATGGTCGAGCCGCCGCCCGCGTCCTCCTTGCCCAGCAGGTTGTCCCGGACCGCGCGCAGGAAGCCGGACGTCGAATAGCCGGGATTGGTGTAGAAATCGCGATCCTCCGCGGCGAGCACCGCGTCGCGTACCGGTTCGGGTACTTCGGAGAGCGGCACCGGACTCCGATTACCGTCCGGCGGAACAACTTTGGCGATCACCGTGCTGCCGTCCGCAGCCAGGATGGTGGCGATCTGATTGGTCTGTACCGCGGCCGGATCGGGAATCTCGGCGCTCCAGTACACAAGCACGAACAGCAGCGAAGGCACCGCGACGAACAGGATGAACAGGGCGAGCGCGAGCCGACGGAGACGTTCGGCGCGGCTGCGCGGCGGCCGTTCGGGATTCGTGGGCGGAGTTTCGGCGGTCGGCCGGGATCGTTTGGGCGCCAGCGCTTTCCGCTCGCGTGGCTGCGGTGGTCTACGCCGCTCCCGGAAACCCGCGATGGAGGCGTGTGCCGCCCGCGATGGTTTGCCCCCGGCACCGCGCTTGCCGCGTCGCTTGCCGAACGAGCTCACGATCATCTCCTCCCGGAGCGTCGGTCGAACCCACCTGCCCTGACAACGATCGCCGAACGAACTATGACCGGACTTTACCCCGCGGAGATCGGTTGATGCCCGGGACTATCCACAGCAGTCCGCTTCTTAGACAAAGTAACCCGAATTCCACAGGCCAACCGCCGGGCCGCGAACCCCCGGCGCCGAAGACTCAGCTCTTGACGCCGCCCGCAACAAGTGGCTAAACCTGCCACCTCGACGAAACATCCAGCACTACCAGCCCCGTCGGGAGCGAGCCCGACGAGCGACCCGTTCGCGGCCGTCTCGCTTCCCAGCGCTCGAAGCGCATGCGACGAAGTCGCGAGTCTCGAGCGCTGGGAAGCGAGACATAAAGGCCGCGAACACGCGCGCGCCAGCGCGCCAATATCTCAGCTCTTGACGCCGCCCGCGGTCAGGCCGGAGATGATGCGGCGCTGGAACAGCAGCACCATGATCACCAGCGGAATCGTGACGATCGTGCCCGCCGCCATGATCGCGGCGTAGGGCTGCACGAGCGGGTTGTTGCCGGAGAAGCGGGCGATCGCGACGGTCACCGGCTCGGTCTGGTCGCTGGAGAGCAGCCTGGCGAGCAGGTACTCGTTCACCGCGGCGATGAAAGCCAGGATGGCGGTGGTGAACACGGCGGGCGCGGCCAGCGGCAGCATGACGAGGCGGAACGCCTGCATCTTGCTCGCGCCGTCGATGCGGGCCGCCTCCTCCAACTCCCACGGCAGTTCGGTGAAGAACGAGGCGAGGATGTAGACGGTCATCGGCAGCACGAACGAGATGTTCGGGATGATCATCGCCTGGTATTCGCCGATCCAGCCCAGGTTGGTGAACAGCTGGAACAGCGGCGTCACCAGCACGACCACCGGGAACATCGAGGCGCTCAGGATCAGTCCGGCCACCACGTACTTGCCGCGGAAGGTCAGCCTGGCCAGCGCGTACGCGGCGAAGATGCCGATCACCAGCGCGATCGCCGTTGTGCACGCGCCGATGATCACGCTGTTGATCAGCGCCTTGCCGAAGTCGTTGCCGCGGCTGGTGTCGAACGCGTTGCGGAAGTTCTCCAGCGTGACGTGCGTCGGCCACGGCGTGTTGTCGAACTGGTAGACCGGATCGCGGAACGCGGTGACGGCCATCCAGTAGAACGGGCCGAGCCCCCACACCAGCACGACGAGCACGCCGAGGTAGATGCGCGCGGACCCGAGCCGCTTGGTCCACGGCGCGCGCTGAACGGTGGTCGGTTCGGTCGCCATCGGCGCGCCTCCTGTCTCGCGGGTGCGCACCTGGTCACTCGTCGTCATGCGCGCACCTTCCCCTCGCGCTGGGCCTCCTGGGTGCGGACGGCGTTGGCGCCGAGGATCTTCACCAGCACGAAGGCCACCGCGAAGATCAGCAGGAAGGTGATGGTGGACAGGGCGGCCGCGCTGTTCGGTCCCTGCCGCACCTGGTCGACGACCAGGATCGAGACCGTGCGGGTCGACGGGTTGCCCAGCGTCATGATGGCGGGCAGGTCGAACATGCGCAGCGCGTCCATGGTGCGGAACAGAATCGCAACCAGCAGTGCGGGTTTCAGCAGCGGCAGGGTGATCTGGGTGAACCGCTGCCAGGCCGAGGCGCCGTCGACCTTGGCCGCCTCGTACACGTCGTTCGGGATCACCTGCAGACCGGCGAGCAGCAGCAGCGCCATGAACGGCGTCGTCTTCCACACGTCTGCGGCGATCACCGCGAACCGCGCGGCCCACGGGTCCGATGTCCACAGGATGTGCGTGCCGAGTACCCGGTTCACCACGCCGTCGTACTGGAACATGAACTCCCACAACCGCGCCGTGACCGCGGTCGGGATGGCCCACGGGATCAGCACCGCCGCGCGCAACAGCGCCCTGCCCTTGAAGCTCTTGCCCATGACGATCGCCATGGCGAGGCCGATGGCGGCCTCCAGCGCCACCGTGATCACGGTGAAGAACAGCGTGACGCCAATGGCCATCCAGAACTGCGAACCCAGATTGCCGGTGGGGCAGGCAATGGTCTCGCCGGTCGGCAGGCTGCACTGCTGGAGCAGCCAGTGCGTGTAGTTCGAGAATCCGGCGTTGCCGCCTTCCACGAACATGCCCGTGCTCGGGTCGAGCCCGGAGTCCTTCTGGAAGGACATGTACAGCGCTCGGAACACCGGATACCCGATGACCACGGCCAGCGCGATCAGCACCGGTGCGACGAACACCCAGGCTTTGCCGGAACGGCGCAGCTCCCAGGCCAGGCTCGCGCCGAAACCGCGTTTGCGCGGAAGGAATTCGTCGCTCGGCACGCGTGTGGCCGCTCCCGAAGGATCCGACACCGTTATCTCTCTCCTACGGGTTGGTCGGGTCCGCTGCGCAATCTATTACGATCCCGCGGTCTCGATGCCCTTCTGCATCCCCACGATCGCGTCGTCGACGGACTTGTTTCCGGTCAGGGCAGCATAGGCGTTGTCCTGGATCGCCTTGGACACCGCCGGGTAGAACGGGGTTACCGGACGCGGCACCGCGCTGGCGATCGATTCCTTGAGCGCGGGCAGGTACGGCATCTTGGCGATCAGCGCCGGGTCGTCGTACATCGAGGCGCGCACCGAGGGCAGGGCGCCCGAGGCGATGATGTGCTGGGCGTCCTCGCTGATCAGGAAGCGCAGGAAGTCGAGCGCGGTGGCCTTGTTCTTGGAGAACGCGCTGATGGCCGCGTTGTAGCCGCCGAGCGTGGAGGCGCCGACACCGTTCTCGCCGGGCAGCGGCGCGACCGCGAACTTGTCCTTCACCAGCGAGGATTCGGCGCCCGCGTCACCGAAGGTGGACGGCCACGCGCGCAGGAACATCAGCTTGCCCTGGGTGAAGGCGTTGGCCGACTCCGGCTCCTTGAAGGTGATGGCCTCTTTCGGGATGTCTCCGTTGTTGTAGGCGGTGACCAGGGTGTTCAGACCGGCGCGGGCCTGCGGGCTGTCCACCGTCGGCGTCTTGCCGTCGGCGCCGACGAAGGTGCCGCCGAAACCGTTGATCACCTCGGAGGTGTTCACCGTCAGGCCCTCGTAGGGCGCGAACTGGCCCGCGTAGCAGCCGATGTTGTTGTCGCGCGCGATCTGGCACTGGCCGAGCATCTCGCCCCACGTCTTCGGCGGGTTCGGGACCAAGTCCTTGCGGTAGAACAGCAGCCCGCCGTTGGTGTTGCGCGGCGCGGCGTAGAGCGTGTTGTTGTAGGTGGCGCTGGCGACCGGCGGGGAAAGCAGCGTCGAGGTGTCGATGGCGAAGGAATCCTTCAGGGGCTGGATCCAGCCCTTGGCGGCGAACTCGGCGGTCCACGGCACGTCGAGGGCGACCACGTCGTAGTTGGACTGCTTGGAGCGCATGTGCTCGACCAGGTCGTCGTACTGCTGCGAGGCGTCGTTCGACTGCTCCTTGAACGTCACCTGCTCGTCGGGGTGCGAGGCGTTCCAGCGCTCGATGAGCTGCTTGACCACACCGGTCTCGGTGGTGTCCTTGCCCTCGACATAGGTGATCGGGCCGCGCCCGGTCAGGTTCTGGCTGGTCGGGCTGCCGCCGTTGTCGCTGGTGCAGGCGCTGGTGAAGGTAGCCGTCAGCAGCGCGGCCGAGGCGACCGCCAGCGCGGCCCGTGGCACGAGCGACGAACGTAGGGACGACACCTTCTTCAAAGCCATCGCGAACACTCCATGGGTACGACGTGAGCAGCAGCACACCCTGCCGGTTGCACAACGGAAGATACATGGTGTTCACCCGCCACGCCCGAAGAGCGGTCCAGAAGGCCAGGTCGCGGAGGATGTCGGGGCAGCGCTGCGAGGCGGTGCGTGGCCGTCGTGTTCGGTTGCGCGGTTCGGACAAGCTGGCCGGCCCGCGCTCGCGGTGCGGAGACGGCCCCGCGGCTCGAGCGCGGCCGCGTCCGCTCGGTGGCCGACCCGCACGACGGATGGACGGCCAGCGGACGGTGTCGGGACCCGCGGCTACTCTGGCTGCCGATGACTTCGCCGAACGCGGTTCCCGATCGGATGCTCACACGCATCGGCGGTCTGCTGCGCAAGGCCGAGGCCACCGACAACGAGCACGAGGCCGAGGCGTTCCTCGCCGCGGCGCAGCGGCTGGCCACCCGCTCCTCGATCGATCTCGCGGTGGCGCGGGCGCACATCGCCGGGCGCGAGCGCAGGCCGACGCCGGTGCAGCGGGTGATCCCGATCGGCGAGCCGGGTAAGAAAGGGCTGCGCACCTACGTGCAGCTGTTCGTCGCGATCGCGCACGCCAACGACGTGCGCTGCGATGTTGCCCGCACCTCGACCCAGGTCTACGCCTACGGCTTCGACACCGATATCGACACCTGCGAGGCGCTCTACGCCAGCCTGCTCGTCCAAATGGTGCGCGCTTCCGACCACTACATAAAGACGGGGCAGTACCGTTCGGCGACCGTCGAGAAGATCGTCAGCGAAAAGCGCTGGGGGCGCACGGTACAGCGTCGCGTGCAAGCCCCCGCGGCGCCGGTGACAGCCCGGCTGAACTTCCAGATGGCCTTTGCCGCGCGCATCGGCCGCCGCCTGGCCGAAGTGAAGTCGGAAGTGGAAGCCGAAGCGGTGGCGCCCGAGACGGCCGCCGTCGGAACCGCGCTCGCACTGCGCAACAAGGAACTGGAACTGACCGACTTCTACAGCCGTACCTCGGAAGCTCGCGGAACTTGGCGCGGCCCGCAAGCCTCGGCCGGACATTCGGCGGCCGCCCGGCGCGCGGGTGATCGGGCTGGGCAAGCGGCGCGGTTGGGTACTTCGCCCGAATTGGGCGGTGCGCGTGGGCAGTTGACCTCCGGTGCCGGGTGAGCTGTGGGCGGTCGGGTCGATCGGCGCGGCTGGGCACGTCATCCAATTGGGTAGATCCTCGACCTCCGACGCGGGTGGGGAAGCCGTGGGCCTGGCGAGTGGCAGATCTGGGCACTTTCGCCCATTTGGGCGGCGCGCGTGGGCAGTCGACTTCGAGTGCGCTGGGTGATTCGTCGGATGGCGGTGGGCGAGCACTGGAATGCCGATGGCGGCAATGATTTCGGTCCCGCGCGGGATGCATGGTGCGGGTGGAGAGGTTGTCAGACGACTGGGAGTCGAAGGATGTTGCGGCGGTGAGTGTGCGAGATGCGCAGCGCGCCAAGGTGTACGACGCCGAGCAGTTGGTGCGCGGGATGTTCGATCGGGCCGACGAGCACGGCAACCGCACCGTCGAACTCTACGGCTCGCAGATCACGTTGCCCATCGAACGCCGTTTCGCTTCGGTCGAGTCGGTCCAGACCTATGCTGAGAAGGTGCTCGCCCTCAATTGGGTTCGGGCCCAATGGGATCGAGCCGAGGTGCCGGTTCGGGTGCGGTCGCGTGCCGGAGCGACCGCCGCTCACTACGAAGCGGCCGACGCGGTCCTCGCGGTGCCGCTGCACACCGGCGGCACCGCGTGGGCTCTGCGCGAACTGGTCGTACTGCACGAACTGGCCCACCATCTGGAACCCGCTGCCGAGAAGGTCGCACCCCACGGCCCCGAGTTCTGCACTCGCTACCTCGAATTGGTGGATGGCATCATCGGCCCGGAAGCGGCTCTCGTGCTGCGCGGCGCGTTGCTCGGCTGCGGGGTCCGCCTCGGCTGAACGGGCGGTCCCGCAATCGACGGGAGAGAAATGGTTGCTTTCGGTGGCGGCGGAACCACCCTTTGACTACCGCCAGATCCATTTGACTACGGTCGATAGAGAAATGGCTGTTCAACGGAAGTGCAGCGTGATGTGCGTGCAAGGGCTCGGACGAGACTTCGCCCGGCAGCGCACTGTGGGCGTACCTCCGACGGCCATGCGCAGGCTTCGAGCAGGCCGCAGTGCGGGCTTCGGGAAGTGCGCCGGCAGGGGAGCAGTTCGAGCGGGGCGCGGTGGGGCTTCCAGCAAGGTGCGGACCGCGCGTCGAGCACGATGCGGTGCGGGCTCGGGCAGGCCCGGTGCTGGCAGAGAGGTCGGTTTCGACTAGGGAGCAAAGCGCGGACGCGCTCGTAGCGGGGTGCCACGAGGCGGGCGAGGTAGAGCACGCGGTTGCGGGGATGCGCTCTGCGCGCGCTCCGGAACGTCCGGTAGCGCCGGTTCCCCTTCAGGCGAGCAGGGCGCGAACACGTTCGCGGCGGCCGCGGCGATGTGGGCGGGGTGACGGTGCGGATACTTTGCTGTGTAAGGCCGGTAGCCGACCTCTAGGCGAGCAAGGCGCAGACGCGCTCGTAGCGGGCGTGCCACCAGGCGACGCGGTCGGGGTCGGGGTGGCGGTAGCGGTCGAGGAGGTCGGGGTCCGGCGACAGTGGCGCGCGGGGGACCGGGAGGAAACCGTCCACCGGACGCAAGGATTCGGTGACCACATCGCCCTCGAAGAGGGAAATCGTGCCGAGTCCGCAGGCGAAGTCGAGTTCGGGGAGCGCACCGGCCAGCGCCAGCTGTGCGCCAAGGCCGACGCTGGTCTCCAGCGCGGAGGAGACCACGCAGGGCAGCCCGGCCGCCGCCGCAACCTCGAGTGCGCGCCGAACGCCGCCCAGCGGTGTGCATTTCAGCACCGCGACGTCGGCCGCGCCCGCCACGGCGACGCGCAGCGGATCCTCTGCGCGCCGGATGGATTCGTCGGCGGCGATGCGCACGTCGACCTTCCTGCGCACCGCGGCGAGTTCCTCGATCGTGCGGCACGGTTGCTCGACGTATTCCAAACCGCCTGCGGCGCGGTCGATTTGCGTGATGTGTGCGATCGCGGTGTCCACATCCCACACCGCGTTGGCGTCCACCCGAATTCCGCCGTCCGGACCGAGCGCGTCGCGGACCGCCTCGACCCGCGCCAGGTCCTCGGCGAGCGAATCCGGATGGTCGGCGACCTTCACCTTGGCAGTGCGGCACCCCGACGTGCTGACGATCCGATGCGCCCGCTCCGGATCGACCGCGGGCACCGTGCAATTGATCGGAATCCGCTCCCGCACCGGTCCCGGCCATCCGGTCGTCACCTGCTCCAATGCCGTGGCCAGCCAGCCCGCCGCCTCCCGATCGTCGTACTCGGGAAACGGGCAGAACTCACCCCAGCCCAGCGGCCCGGGAATCAACATCCCCTCCCGCACGGTGATCCCGCGAAACCGTGTGCGCAGCGGAATCGCGTAGACGACGGGCTCGGGAGAGATGTCGGCAGTCATCGCTCGTCAGCCTACGGGCGTCGGCGTCGCGGGCATCGACCGGCAATCGGATCGGCGCGGCAGGGTTATGCGGCTTACGGGCTGGCGCGGCGCACCCATCGGTACGGCGGGCGGGTCGGTACGGCAGGGGGCTGGTGCGCCACACCCATCGGTACGGCGGGTGGGTTGGTACGGCAGGGGCTGGTGCGGCGAGCGGGGCATGGCAGGCACATCGGTGCCAACAGCCCCGTCCACAAAGGTTGGACAAGCAACGCCGACTAAAAAGGTCACCCTCAGTCGGCCATCGCACCGAAGGTCGCCCCTGGTCGGCCATCGCACCGAAGGTCGCCCTCGGTCGGCCCACCGCACCAAAGGTCGCCCTCAGTCGGCCCACCAGGACACACAGGTCGGGTGAATGAAGGTGACGTCCAGTCGGTCTGGCGGGATGGAGGTGACCTTGGTCGGGTACCGCGCCGACCATTCTGGACGCGGCACCAGTGCGGCCAGTGAATCGGCGTGATAAGCGGATCGGCGTGGTAGGCCGATCGGCATGGCAATCAATGGCCCTCGGTCGCGCGGTTGTTCGGGCACCTAGGCGGGCACCCTGGACCTATGAGCGCGGTGGTGGTTCGGCAACTGGGAGACTTGGTGCGCGCCACGGTCGCAACCTTGATCGCCCTCGGAGTCGGCTGGACAGCAGCACTTCTCGTCCCGCTGTACGACTTCCTCGTAGACGATGAACAGCGGTATCTACCGATCCCCTATGCGATCGCCTGGGTAGGCATCGCCGCGGCGGGTGTGGCGGCCGCGGTGATGTCCTTCTCGAAGTTGCGCAGGCGCAGGCCAATTGGCTGGACGCCACTGGTGGCCGTCCCGTTGGTAATCGAGTCTTGGCTACTCGGGTGCCTCGTCGCACTCGTGCTCGGCTAGGTCGTTACCCAGGCCGACCGGAAGGTGTCGCCGCGGGCGCCCGGCGGAACCGGGCGCCCACTCGCTCACAACCGCTCGAGAATGGTGGCGTTCGCGAGCCCACCCGCCTCACACATCGTCTGCAACCCGTACCGCGCCCCGCGGTCCTGCATGGCGTGCACCAGGGTCGTCATCAGCCGGGCACCGGAGGCCCCCAACGGATGACCGATCGCGATCGCCCCACCGTTGACGTTCACCTTCGACATATCCGCCCCGGTGTCCTGCGCCCACGCGAGCACCACCGGAGAGAACGCCTCGTTGATCTCGACCAGATCGATATCGGAGAGCTGAAGGCCAGCTCGCTGCAACACCTTTCGGGTCGCCGGGATGACCGCGGTGAGCATCATGAGCGGGTCGTCGCCCGCGACGGCGAAGCTGTGCAGGCGGGCCAGCGGGCGCAGCCCGAGCTGCTCGGCGCGTTCGCTGGTCATGATCAGCACCGCGGCGCTGCCGTCGCTGACCTGGCTAGCGCTCGCGGCGGTGATCTGCCAGCCGATCTGCGGGAAGCGCTCGGCCATGGCGGGGTCGTAGTAGGCGGGTCGCAGCCCGGCGAGGGTGTCGAGGGTGCTGCCGACGCGGATGCCCTCGTCGGATTCCAGTCCGTTGATCGGCGCGAGCTCGGCGGCGAACAGGCCGTTCTTCGTTGCGCGCGCGGCCTTTTCGTGGCTGGTCAGCGCGACCTCGTCGAGCTGTGTGCGGGTGAGTCCCCACTTCGCGGCGATGAGTTCCGCGCTGATGCCTTGCGGTACAAGGCCTTCCGGATAGCGTTCGGCGAACGCGACACCCGAGACGTCCTCGGAGCCGACGAGGTTGGCGCCCATCGGTATTCGGCCCATCGATTCGACGCCCGCGGCGACCGCGATGTCGTACGCGCCCGCGATGACGCCTTGCGCTGCGAAGTGGATGGCCTGCTGGCTGCTGCCGCACTGCCGGTCCACCGTTGTCGCGGGCACCGATTCGGGGTAGCCCGCGGCCAGCGCCGCCCGTCGCGTCACATTCGCGCCCTGCTCGCCGACCTGCGTGACCACACCGCCGATCACGTCATCGATCAGCGCGGGATCGATGCCGCTGCGTTCGACCACCGCGCGCAGGCTGTGCGCGAGCAGGTCCACCGCGTGCACGTCGTGCAGCGCTCCGTTCGGTTTCCCCTTGCCGATCGGCGTGCGCACCGCTTCGACGATCACCGCGTCTCTCATGGTGAATCCTTCCTGTGACCGGGGCGGCTCAGCCCTGGCTCCATCGTCTTATAGTCAGGCTAGCGCCTGGATATACTCGACTCAAGCCAGTAGTCGCTATGATGTGCGTCATGGCAGCCGTGATGGAAGGACCCTTGGCCGATCTCAGCTCGTGGCGGGCCGACGACTGCTCGATCGCGAAGGCGATGGACCTCATCGGCACGCGCTCGGCCGTGCTCATCCTGCGCGAGGCCTACTACGGCACCCGCCGCTTCGACGGTTTCGCCGCCCGGGTCGGCATCACCGATGCGGCCGCCGCCGCCCAGCTGCGCAAACTCACCGCGGCGGGCGTGCTCGCGAAGCAGCCGTACCAGGAAGAAGGCAAACGCACCCGCCACGAATACGTGCTCACACCCATGGGCCGCGACCTGCTGCCCGCCATCTTGGCGCTGATGCAATGGGGTGACGCCCACTTACAACCGGGTCCGGCCCCATTGCTGCTGGTGGAGGTGGCGACGGGCGCGCCGGTCCGCGTCGAGGTGCGCAGCGCGACAGGCAAGGAAGTCGAACTGGAGGAACTCGGAATCCGAGTAAACGAGGACTACCTCCGCGAACGGCGGGAGCGCGCCGCGGAGTGAGATGTTCCGCCGAGGTCGCGGCGACGCCGACTGAGCCGCACGAAGTCGAGGACTCGACTGCGTGCGGTCAGGATGCCAAGGCCCGGGAACAGTCGAAAGGCGTCGAATAGCGGCTGTTGGAGCCACCGTTCGACGCCCTCGACCGGCGCAACCGTCAATTCCCCACCGAGGGAAGAGAACCGGCGGTTGCTCCGACACTCAGTTCAGACGACGCCCGTCCGCTGCGGAGAAGAAGTACGTGTGCTCCGACGACGTCGACAGCTTCAGGCGGGTGCCCTTCGCGGGCGGGTTGCGCCAATCCGCCCGCGCCACAATGGTTTCCCCCGCACCGTTGATCTGACCCTCGGAGATGGTGCGGCCGTAGATGTAGGCGTCGGAGCCGAGCTCTTCCACCACGTCCACTTCCATCTCGATGCCTTCTTTGCCGAGTCCGTTGCCGAGCTCGAAGTGTTCGGGACGGATGCCGACCACGACCTTGCCCTCGGCGGCGTCGGACACCGAACGCGGCACCGGCAGCGCGTGCCCGCCAAGCGCCACCGCGCCGTCGGACACCGGCAGCGTGAACATGTTCATGGCGGGCGAGCCCATGAAACCGGCGACGAACGCGTTGGCCGGATCGCGGTACAGGTCGCGCGGGGTCGCGCACTGCTGGAGCAGGCCGTCCTTGAGCACCGCGACGCGATCACCCATGGTCATCGCCTCGACTTGGTCGTGGGTGACGTACACCGTCGTGGTGCCGAGCCGCCGCTGCAACTGCGCGATCTGGGTGCGGGTCTGCACGCGCAGCTTGGCGTCCAGGTTCGACAGCGGCTCGTCCATCAGGAACACCTGTGGCTGGCGCACGATCGCCCGGCCCATCGCCACGCGCTGCCGCTGACCACCGGACAGCGCCTTCGGCTTGCGATCCAGGTACGGCTCGAGGTCGAGCAGCTTGGCCGCCTCCAGCACGCGCTGGTCCTTCTCCGCCTTGGCGACCTTCGCGAGCTTGAGCGCGAAGCCCATGTTCTCGGCGACGGTCATGTGCGGGTAGAGCGCGTAGTTCTGGAACACCATCGCGATGTCCCGCTCCTTCGGCTCCGCGTGGGTGACGTCGTTCGCGCCGATCAGAATGCGCCCGCCGTTCACCTCCTCGAGCCCGGCGAGCATCCGCAGCGAGGTCGACTTCCCGCAGCCGGACGGACCGACCAGCACAAGGAACTCGCCATCGGCGATCTCCAGATTCAGCTCGTCGACGGCGGGTTTGGTCGCGCCGGGGTAGAGGCGGGTAGCCCGCTCGAAGGTCACCGTAGCCACGGGAGATCACATCCCTTCACCGGCAGGAACGTGCCGGACGATCCGAGTAGAGGGGTCACCGTCGCACGCGGCGCGCGGACGGTCCGGACGATGGTATCGGGGGACGCCCGGCGCGGGCGAGTCTGTCTGTTCAGTCGGAATCGCGCGCCGGTTTCAGTGCGAGTCCGAGCATCCGGCCCGGTGCGTCGAGACCCGGGCCGAGTTCGATGGATGCGTCTAGCCGGTGCATCACGTTGTTGCCGATGGCGCTGTCGAACAGAATGTTCGCCAGAAGTCGCCGCGTCCGCATGTTCATCGCGACGCGGGTCAGGACGTGACCCAGGGCCCGCGCACCATTCGCGGGCAGGTGGCGCTGCGGGAGACCGCATGGCGGGCGTTTCCATTGTCAACGTCGAAAATGCCTGTGCGAGTGGGTCGACCGAACTACCGCGATTCCATCAAGGGTTGCGGTACGGCTGACACCTACGGCATCTTTATGGGCGGTGCGCCGGGAAGTCTGGTCGGCAGCACAGTCCGAGCCTCGGGCTGTGCTCGATCATCGATGGGTGGGGATCATGGCGCTGGTGTTGACCTTCGGTGTAACTCTGCCGGTCAGCGTGTCGCTCTCGGGGTGTCGATGCGGAGTCCGTCCCGCGATGACGGCCTCGCGCCGCACGCGGAGAACATCACGCATTCGGTCAGTGAACCCAACCGCCCCAAGCTGAGTCGGATGACTGAGTCGCACCTCCCATCTCACCGCGCGGGCGACGATCACGGACGGAAGTAGAACATGACCGATTTCAAGGTGAACCCAGACGATATCCGAAGGACCCGAGGCGCCGATCACCAGCGACCAGCCCCGCGAACCAGAGAGACGAGAGTCCCCGACCGCTGCTTCTTCGGATCCCATTCCAGAGCAGTCGTCCCACACCTCCAGCCAGTCGGCACAGCATGTAGTCCCAGGAACCCGCAAGCCCAATCGCGATCGAATCGTCACACCCGAGGACCCGGATGACGACGACCTCTACTACCAGGACAGACGCCAACGGGGATGGCTGGAGTGACCGGGACACCGCAGATCGACAAGGATCGGTACGACAGACCGCATGGCCGCGTGTGTCGCATCTCCGTCGCAGCGTTCAGCAGGCTCGAGTGAGCGACCCCCGACCACGGACCGACGGCGGAAACGCGGTCGTGCGTTTACGCCGATGCAGCGAATCCCTGCCGTTGACCCAGATGCTTTACCAGAACACCGTGCCGCGGACCGTGGCGCCGCTCGAATTGGAGATCGCTCAGAGTCTTCCGGATCTCTGTAGCCGGCATGGGCGCCCAGCCGTGTCACGCCAATCGATCAGAGTCTGCTTCTACGACACACGCTTGCACCCCCGTTCTCCTCGCGCGGGGATCGCGAATCCGGCGACAAAACAGCTGGCGCCGGTCTCGACGATCGTTGTCGGACGTTGGCCGGTCTGTGAAAGGTGCGAGCGCTCCACACATCGGTACCGCCGTATCGCCGCGGTGCTCATGTCGCTGATGGCCGTGAATCTGGCCGCGCTGCTGATCGTGGTGACCGCGGGCTGGGTCGGGTTCGACGTCGATGCGTTGATCCCGCCGCTCGTATGGGCGTTCTTTCCCGGCTCGGTACCGCTCGGGCTTGCGGCGGCGGTGTGGCTTGTCAACAAAGGCATCGAGCCCGTGACGTTTCGTCCAATCGACGACGAACGGTTCGCTTCTGTGCAAGCCCACCCGAACTTTCGAGCAGCGATTCAAGCGGCAGCGGGAGGAGTGGGCGGATGAAACAAGCAGTAGCCGGAGGCTTGCGGAGCGGAAGCCGACGGCCATGACCGAAACCTCGAAATCCAGGGGTAAGCGTGCGCTGTTCGGTCTGCTGTTCGGCCTGTTGTGCCTCTGTTTCGGTTCCGCGTCGCTGTTTTCGCTGGCCCAGCCGGTCAACGTGCTCGCCTACTGGCTCGGCTACGGGGACGCCATGCAGGTCGTGGTGACCAAAGGATCGACCGGCTCTAGTTTCGGGCGCGACGGCGAACCGGGCGAGGGACGAATTGTCTCCGACGGCGGCACAGTTCGGCTCTACGGCGTGCGGGCGGGTGAGACGGTCACCGCCCGACCGCGCCTGATCGACCTGGGTGCGCAGCCGTACGCATACCACAGCGGGCTCCGCGCGGCCGAGGACCTGGTGTGGCTGATCCCCTCCGCGTTGTTCGGCTTTCCATTCGCACTGCTGATTCTCGGTGTGCTCGCCCCCCAGCGTCTGTCGCGAATTACGCGGTGGCTGAACAGGCATTCCGACAAGTCAGGAGGGACCGCGTCGTTCTAGAGTGCCCGTCGTGCATTCTCCGTGGGCCCGCAAGTACAGGCCGTCGAAGCACCCGAGCGCACTTCAGCGAGCTCAGCTGAAGGCCAACTGGTGAGACTGGCGACTTGTAGCCGACGTCGACCAGCCCGTCGCAGGTCGCTTCGCGCAGGGCCCGACGGGTCCGTGCCGAGCGCTGCGGCCGGAGGTCGTCGATCTGATGATGATGCGGCCGGACGCCGGTAGCCTCGATCGCGGAGATCAGCGAGCGACGAGGAGGGCCTGAGATGAGTCGAGCGGTTCGGATCGGAGTTCAGCTGCAGCCGCAGCACGCGCCCAAGTACGGGTTGATTCGCGACGCCGTGCTGCGGGCCGAGGACGCCGGTGTGGACGTCGTGTTCAACTGGGATCATTTCTATCCGCTCACCGGCGATCCGGTCGGCGCGCACTTCGAGTGCTGGACGATGCTGGCGGCGTTCGCGGAGCAGACCGAGCGGGTGGAGATCGGCGCGCTGGTCACCGGCGGCGGGTACCGGAATCCGGACCTGCTGGCGGATATGGCGCGGACCGTCGATCACATCAGCGACGGCAGGCTGATTCTCGGCATCGGCGCAGGCTGGTTCCAGCACGACTACGACGAGTACGGCTACGAATTCGGCACGGCGGGAAGCCGTTTGGATTTGCTGAAGGAGAGCATGGCCCGGCTCACCGCGCGGCTGAAGAAGCTGAATCCGCAGCCCGTCCGGGAGATCCCGATTCTGATCGGCGGCGGTGGCGAGCGGAAGACGTTGCGCTTGGTCGCCGAGTACGCCGACATCTGGCACAGCTTCGCCGACCTGGAGGGGCTCCGGCACAAGAACGAGGTGCTCGCGCAGCACGCCGCCGCCGTCGGCGCCGACGCGTCCCGCATCGAGCGCTCGGTGCCGTGGCCCGGCGCGGATCTCGCGCCGAAGTTCGTCGAGGCCGGGGTCGGGCTGTTCACCGTCGGTGTGAGCGGCCCCGGCTACGACCTCGGCGAGCTCGAGCAGGCCATCCGCTGGCGCGACGAGGTGAACCCGGAACAGGTCAGCGGACTGGCCTGAGTCCGGGTTCCACCGCGATCAGTTCGCCGAGTACTGAAGCTCGCCTGCCGCTGCCCCCTCGACGGGCGGCGACAGGCGGACCGGCAGTGCGGCGAGGCCGCGGATCAGCAGGCTCTTGCGCCAGCTGAGCTCGTCTATATCGCCGTCGAGCGACATCGCGGGGATCCGGTCGAGCAGCCGGGTGAGCGCGATGGTCGCCTCCATCCTGGCCAGCGCGGCGCCGACGCAGTAGTGGATGCCGTGGCCGAAGGCGATGTGCCGGTTGTCGGTGCGGGCGGGCTGGACGCCGTCCGGATCCGGGTACCGCTGCGGGTCGCGGTTGGCCGCCGCGAGGGAGATCATGACGAACTCGCCCGCGTCGATGTACTGACCGCCCAACGTGATCGGCGCGGTGGTGAACCTGGCCGTCGCCAGGTGCACCGGACCCTGGCAGCGCAGGATCTCCTCGATGTAGGCGGGGACGCCGGTGGGGTCCGCGCGCAGCCGCTCGGCGCTGGCCGGATCGCGCAGCAGCTCGAGCACCGCGTTGCCGATCAGGTTGACGGTGGTCTCGTGTCCGGCGGCAAGTAGCAGGAACAGCATCGAGATGAGCTCTTGTTGATCGAGCCGATCGCCGTCGTCCTTGGCGACGATCAGCGCCGAGAGCAGGTCTTCGCGCGGGTCGGCGGTGCGCACGGCGATCAGTTCGGTGAGGTAGGTGAAGAAGCTGATACCGGCGCTGGTGCGTTCCTCGACGCTGGCCGACTCGTTCACCACGATCTCCGTCCACGCGCGGAAGTCGTCCTTGTCGTCGTCCGCGACGCCGAGCAGCTCGCAGATCACCATGATCGGCAACGGGAACGCGTAGTCGTCGAGGAGGTCGGCGGACTCCTTGGCGCTCAACTCGTCGAGCAGCGAGTCGGCGATCGCGGTGATGCGGGGGCCGAGGTCACGCACCGCGCGGCTGGCGAACGCCTTGGCCACCAGGCTGCGCAGCCGGGTGTGCTGCGGCGGATCGGCGAAGAGCATGTTCTCGTTGACGGCGCCCGCGAACTTCTCGGCTCCGCCGTTCTTGGCGATGGCCGCCTGGCCTTCGGGCGAGGTCACCCGCTTGCTGATATTCGGCTCGACGAAGGCCTGTTTGGCCACGTCCTGATCGACGACCAGCCAGCTCAGCACTCCGTCCAAGCGGACGCGATGGATGGGACCGCGTTCGCGCAACCTCCGGTAGACGGCGTGCGGATCCTGGTAGAAGTCGTCGTCGGTCAGCTCGATGATCTCGTTGGCGGCCGTCACGAGGCGCCCCCTGTCCTCGACGCGGAGGCCGAACGTGAATCCAGGTAGGTCACTAGCCCTGTGTCCTTTCGAGGTCGAACGGTTCTGATTCAGTCCCGACGCAGTCTCGAGAAGCGGTGACAGCAGTGATCGCTCGCTGTCCGATCGTGGTGGTGCCGAGGCGAAGTCGGCCGCCTGCTGCATCGGTGGAACGTCGAGCAGTTTCGATCGGTGTGAACCTTGAACAAGCCACGGGGCCAAGTGCATCGACGAAATGTCCGCGTACCCGGGGCAAATTCCCGAGGGATTCTCGCACAACCGTGCCGCTCGGCTCGGAGTGACCCTCGTCGCGTCGGCCGCGCGTAGCTGTGGGTTCGCGGCAGTCCCCCGCTAGGGTCGGGAACATGGCTGGTCTGTCCGCCGCGCGGCGTCGTGCCCTGATCCTCTTGCTCCTGCTCGCCGTCGGCTTCACCGCGGCGGGCTGTGGTTCGGGCGACGATTCCGCAGGCACCAGAGACCTGTGCGCGCCGCCGGGACTGAGCGCGGCGTCCGCGGCGCCGACGAACCTCGCTTCACCCGCCACCGCGGGACCGGACCGCTACACCACCGCGAACACGGTCCCGCTGGAATCCATCGATGTGACCAAGCTCGGGCTGATCACGCCGGGCACGCTCAGCGTCGGCACCCTCTCGGACGCGCCGCCGAGCATCTGCGTGAACTCGGCGGGGACCTTCACCGGATTCGACAACGAGCTGCTGCGCGCGGTGGCCGCGAAACTCGGTCTGCAAGTGCAGTTCTCGGGCACCGAGTTCTCCGGGCTGCTCGCGCAGGTGGCGGGTGGGCGTTTCGACGTCGGCTCGTCCAACATCACCACCACCGACGCGCGCCGCGAGCTGGTCGGCTTCACCAACGGGTACGACTTCGGCTACTTCGCCCTCGTGGTGGCCAACGGCAGTCCGATCAAAGGCTTCGCGGATCTGGGGCCGGGCACCAGGATCGCCGTCGTGCAGGGCACTGTGCAGGACGACTACGTGGTCAACACCCTGCGCCTTGACCCGGTGAAGTTCCCGGACTACAACACCGCGTACGCCAATCTGAAGACCGGTCAGGTCGACGCCTGGGTCGCGCCCTCCGCGCAGGCCGAAGGCGCGATCAAGCCGGGCGACGGCACCTCGGTGGTCCAGAACGCTTTCAGCCTGGACAATTTCGCGGCTTGGGCGGTGAACAAGAACAACAAACCGCTGACCGACGCGCTCAACAGCGGCCTCGACGCAGTGATCGCCGACGGCACCTACGCCCGCCTCTACAGCGACTGGGTGCCGAGGCAGCTGCCGCCGGGTTGGAAGCCGGGTTCCAAGGCCGCGCCGACGCCGCAGCTGCCCGACTTCGCCGCGCTCGCCGCCGAGAACCGGACGGAAGAGAGCCAGGAGCAGAACGCGCCGAAGTCGACACTGCAACAGTTGCGGGAAACGTTCTTCGATTGGTCGCTGTACCGCAAGGCTTTTCCGGATCTGATCAAGACCGGTCTGCCGAATACCCTGATCCTGGCGCTAGTTTCGGGCGCGCTCGGCACTGTGATCGGCATGCTGCTCGCTGTCGCCGGGATCTCCCGCACGCGCTGGTTGCGTTGGCCCGCACGGGTTTACACCGATATCTTCCGCGGCCTGCCCGCCGTGGTGATCATCCTGCTCATCGGCCTCGGCGTCGGGCCGGTGGCGCGCAACATCACCGGCAACAATCCGTACTGGCTCGGCGCGGTCGCGCTGGCGCTGCTCGCCTCGGCCTATATCGGCGAAATCTTCCGTTCCGGAATTCAATCCGTGGAAGCAGGGCAGCTGGAGGCGGCGCGCGCGATCGGTTTCGGTTACCGGCAGGCCATGACGCTGGTGGTGATCCCGCAGGGCGTGCGCCGGGTGCTGCCCGCGCTGATGAACCAATTCATCGCGCTCATCAAGGATTCCTCGCTGATCTACTTCCTCGGCCTGCTGGCCAGCCAGCGCGAACTGTTCGCGGTGGGCCGAGATCTCAACGCGCAGACCGGAAATCTCTCGCCGCTCGTCGCCGCGGGCCTGATGTACCTGGTGCTGACCATCCCCCTCACGCACCTGGTCAACTACATCGACCACCGGATGCGCACCGGACGGCCGGACCAGCCGATCGACGAGCTCGAGCAGGCCACCATCACCGAAGGGCGCTGAACCATGAGTGCATCTCTGACCGGAACCGGCCTGCACCTGACCCTCGGCCGCAACCACGTGCTGCGCGGTATCGACATCCACGTCGACGCTGGCACGACCACCACCGTCATCGGACCGTCGGGCTCCGGCAAATCGACCCTGCTCCGGGTGCTCAACCGATTGCACGAGCCCGACCGCGGTGACGTGCTGTTGGACGGAAAATCCGTGTTGCGCGAGGACCCGGACCGGCTGCGTCAGCGCATCGGCATGGTGTTCCAGCACTTCAACCTGTTCCCGCACAAGACCGTCGCGGACAACATCGCGCTCGGGCCGCGCAAGCTGCGCGGTCTGTCGAAGGACGCGGCGCGGGCGCTGGCGATCGAGCAACTGGAGATCGTCGGGCTGGCGGACAAGGCCGACGCGCGTCCCGGCAATCTCTCCGGCGGCCAGCAGCAGCGGGTCGCGATCGCCCGCGCGCTGGCCATGCGGCCGGAGATCATGTTCTTCGACGAAGCCACCTCGGCGCTGGATCCCGAGTTGGTCAAGGGCGTGCTCGGGCTGATGAGCGAGCTGGCGTCGGGCGGTATGTCGATGATCGTGGTCACGCACGAGATGGGGTTCGCGCGCAGCGTCTCGGACAACGTGGTGTTCATGGACCAAGGGCAGGTGGTGGAGACCGGCGCGCCGGAGGCGCTGTTCGACGCGGCTGAGACCCCGCGGTTGCGGAAGTTTTTGTCGCAGGTGCTCTGAAACCGGTTTCACCGCCGCGGCTACCACCGCGCTCGCCGCGACCGAAGCTGCCAGTCCTCCGCTACCGCCGTTCTCAACGCTCTTCGGGCCGCCGCGCTCCGTGACTACGGGTCATTCGGGCGCTCGCGCTCCCGACGACGCTCGCCTGGTGGTGGACGCGGACCCCGACGCGGTGGTGGTCAGCAACCACAGCAGGCGCCCGAGCGACAAGCGAATCTTTGGCAATCTATTCATGCGTGAGTGTTAATGTGTTGTTGTTCACAGATACACCTGTCCATCCTCATGGAAGAAGGCATTCTGATGACCACAGCACACGTCGAGCACACCGACCACGGGCAGCACGTCCACGGCGAGGGCTGCGGCCATGTCGCCGTCCCGCACGGCGACCACATCGACTACGTCCACGACGGCCACCTGCACCGCGCCCACGAAGGCCACTTCGACGAATGCGAGCCCTCCGGCCACACCCAGTGCACCGCACACGACCACAAGCACGGTGAGGGCTGCGGCCACGTCGCCGTCCCCCATGGCGACCACGTCGACTACATCCACGACGGCCACCGCCACGCGGCCCACGACGGCCACTACGACGAACACTGAGCCCCCCGCACCTCCGGCCGCAACGCCAACGCCTCCGCATACCCGCTCGAGGATCGCTTCGGGCGGGCGAGGTCAGGTGTGGAAGGTGGCTATGGCGGACCAGAGGAGGGGGGAGTGTTCGATGGCGCCGGTTTCGCGCCAAGTGGTGAGGCGGGTGCGGTGCCAGGTGGTGAGGGGGAGGAGGGGGGCGGGGTGGTCGTGGGCGGTGTCGATGGAGTGGATGAGGTCTTGCAGCGGCGTGGCGGTGGTGGCGCCGGCGAGGCGTTGGAAGGCCAGGTCGGTGGGGAGTGGCCAGCGGGTGGCGGTGACGAGTTCGGCGCCGCCGTTGATCATGGCGGCGATGAGGCCGAGTGCTTCGGTGAAGCGGAGGTCGCCGCCGCTTTCGCAGGCGATGAGGGCGACGCGGCTCGGAATCGGCCAAAGGTCAGGTCCTGCAATGGGTTCGGGAGCAAGCGTGTGCGTGCCGAGCAGGAGGTCTTTGGCCGAGAGCGGGCGGTGTGCGCGCAGCGGTTCGGCGAAGCCGGTGGTGTCGGCGGTGCAGGTCAGGTGTAGTTCGGCGTTCTCGCTTTGACCGGATTCCGGTGCCGCGGCCGTGACGTGACCGACGTAGATCAGCCGCGACGCTCCCGCGCGGAGCGTTTCGGAGAGCCACGTGCGATCCAGGTCGGTGCGGCGGAAGACTTCGACGGGCTCCGCCACGACAGGCCGGAGGCGTTGCCCCGCAATGAGTTCGGCGACTCGTTCGGCGAGCGGTCGGGTGCCGTCCATCCGCCCGAGGACCGAACCGAGGACGGAGTCGGCGCGAAAACCCGGCACCCGCGGATCGAGGACCGCCACGACGGGCAGCTCACGGTCGGCGGCCCAGGAACGCGCGCGACGATCGGGTGCCTGCACGACACCCGCGGGCGCGAGCAGGCTGACATCGGCGAAATCGACGAGCCGCAAGGCGGGGTCGGGCGCGATGATCTCCCACGGCACCTGCGCCACCCGCGGCGAGGGTTGCAGCCGTATATGCGGACGGATTCCGCGCGTGTACAGATCGTGCAACTGCACCGCAAGGCCGTGAGGCAGCAGAGCGCGCGAGAGGGACTGAGCCAGAGCATATTCCGCATCGCGCGAGGCAAAGGCTCCGGTGGTGAGCGCGCGCTCGAGCCCGCCGGGCACGTTGGGGTTGGGTAGCGCGTCGGTAAGCGCTCGCACGGCCTCCGTGATCGGACCACCCGGCAGCATCGTGGCACCGCGCGGCGCGGAATCGTCCACCCACCGCCAGGACATGTAGACGTCACCGGCATCGGCCATCCGTACTACGACCGTCGGCTGGTCGGAGATAGTCATGCTCGAGCCCCATAGCTCGTACGCCGTACCGCGTCTCTCGGTTCACTCATACCGTCAGCACCCGTTCCTCGCGCACCGCGCGCCCATAACGCCGTTCGGCGGCGGCGATGTACTCGGCCAGCGCGATGTGCCCGTCGGGCGCGACCGCCAAGCGCGGCGGCGGCGCTACTCGCAATCCCGCGGCGGCGGCGACTTTGGCCAGCGCCGACCCGAGTTGTAGGGCGGATTCTCCGGCGGAGGCGGGCGTCTCGATCGGTGACAGAGGTTCGAGCGGCAGCTGCGGGTGCGGTTGATGATCGGTCGCGTCGACGTCCAACGTAGTTCCAGCGCATTGCGTTTCGATGAGGTCCGCGACGAGCGGTCCGTCGCCGCAGAGGTAGGCGAATCGGAACGCCAAACGCATGGCAGGGTCGGCGATCTCGCGGTTCCACTGGGCGCGCTGGTTGCCGTTCGGCAGCGTGTACCGCACGGCGTCGATGGCGATGGCCGCGGGCACCGCGACATCGCGGGCCAGCGCCAACAGCTCGGGCGTCGGCGAGTCGATGGTGTCGATCAGCGCTTCCAGCAGCACGGCGTGCCGGAAATCGACCTGCGCGCAGTGCAATCCGAGACCGCGTGAGGCGTACGCGTCGAAAGCGGCGGCGAGCAGTTGCTGCCCCTCCTCGATACGAAACCCTTTGAAGGCCACCGTCGCGAGGCGAGTCTGCACGGCGGCGACGTCCAGCGCCGCGCCGGATGCTTCGAAGTAGAAGAGGCTGCGCCGGTACAGCACCTCGGCCTGTTCGACGTCGTCGCGGTGCTCGGCGACGAATCCCATGATCCTGAGCCCGACTCCGGCGCGATACTCGAGTCCCGCCTGTTCGAAGTACTCCTGACTCGCCCGCAGCGGTTCCTCCGCCGCCTCGAACCGGTCGACCCTGGTGTACAGCGTCGCGAGATTCTGCTGGGTCTCGGCCAGCGCGTTGCGGTCGCCCGCCGCCTCGAACGCGGCCAGTGCTTGTTCGGCGAAGTCGATGCCGAGTTCCCTGCGGCCGGTCTCGAAGTAGGCGCCCGCCAGGTTCATCAGCGGATGACCTGCCAGGTGTGGCGCGAAACGCTGTGCGACGTCCAGTGTTTCGGTAGCGAGTTCGATGACGCGCACCCATTGGGCGCGGTGGAACGCGACCGCCGTCAGGGAGAGCAGGCACGGCACGCGCAGCGCACCGAACTCGGGATTGTCCGCGAGCAGTGCCCTGGCCTGCTCGAGCGCCGCTTGCGCGTCGTCGAGCTCGCCGAGGTGCTGGAGCGCCTGCGAGTAGTTGACGAGCGTGGACGCGCGCTTCTCGACGGCGTCCTCGGGGATCTCCGCCAGCGCCGACCGGAACCGGACGACAGCGCCCGCGTGGTCACCGAGTTCGTCGCACATGCTCGCCGCGTTCACCAGCGCACTGACCCGCACGCCGCCGGAGGTGGTGTCGACCGCGTGCTCGAAGATGTGCAGCGCCTCCGCGACCTCGCCGCGCTGATAGGCGGCGGCCCCCTCGTAGAGCAGTTCCAGGCCGGGCGGCGCTTCGTCGACCATCAGAAGTCCGAATCCATTGCTGCGGCCGCGATCTCGGCGAGCAGCAAGTCGTCGTCGCCCGCAGCGGCACGGCCGAGCCGAGCGGCCGCGAAATCGCGAATACGTTGCCGCTCTTCCCGTTCAGCCGCGTTCAGCTCGGCCGGACCCACGCCGGGAACGTAAACCCGCACTGCGGCGACTTCGTCCGACGACACCGACGCCGCACCCTGCCAGGTATCGCCGAACAGCTCGAGTTCGGTGTCGACAGCGCCACCTGAGGTGTCGAGTAGCGCACGTGGTCGCAAATGCGCGGGTGCGGCGACCAATTGGGGCGCGGCCACCGCTCGCACCCGCACGAGCGTTGCCCCCTCGGCCCTGGTCAACTCCCAGGACACCGCGCGTTCGGAGGCGTCGACCAGCCCGGGCGGGCAACGCCGCCAATCCCATCCGCCGCTGCCGCGGCCCAAGACCAGCTCGCCGTGCCTTGCGCCGGGACCAGCGGCCAGCGCGTAATCCTCCGCCCGGCCGAGTGCGGTGGAAGGCGCTGTCACCGGCGCGAGGTGCGCGTCGACGCCGTCCACCAGCGACTCGCATTCCTCGGTGAGCGTGGCGATCTCGGTGTCGAGCAGGCTCTGATCCAGCGCCGGGATGCCGTCGATGGTGGACGCGGGCCACCAGCGGGCCGCCCAGTGCGCGTAGGCCAGCCGCCTGGCCCGCGTCACCAGAGTGGGCAGCGCGGGGTCGGCCGGGAGTTCGCCGGTTCGCTTGTCGGCGACGGCCAGTGCGACGCGTTCGCCGTACACGGCCCACAACCACTCCTGCGCGCCGTCGAGGTCGTGCAGCACGGCGGCCGGAACGTGTTCGTCGGCAAGCAGACTCCAGCTGAGATGACCGCCGACCACCTCCAACACCAGGGTGTCCAGTGCGGGCACGTCATCCAAAACCGTTGGCGCGCCGCTTGGGACGACGGTCCAGAGTCCGTCCGCGTGTTCGCGCACGAGCACCGCGTTCATCAGCTCGCCCTCGATTCCGTCGAACCGAACTCACCCGCGACCGCACTCGCGCTGAGCGCGTTCTTCACCTTGGTGCGGTGATCGAGGATGACCGAGCGGGCCACACCGTCCAGCAGATCCCACAACTCCTCTGGTTCGTCGACCGGAACCGCGCGAACATCGCGCCCGTGCAACCGAACCCAGAGCCGCCGCAGGTAGGGCCGCCACGGTGTGCGGAGTTCCGTCGCGATCTGCGCGAGCGGTCCGCTCGCCTGCTCGGCCTCGTGCACCGCGAGCCGCCGCGCTTGCAGCACATAGGCTTCGCGCCGCCATCGGTTGTTGATCGCCTGGTGCGCCGCGGTTTCGCGCGCGACGCCGTACGGCGCGGCTGCTCGCCGAGCCGCCCACGTGGTATCCGCCGCGTCATCGCGACGCGGTCGGGGGCCGTCCGCCGCGCTGAGACGATCCGCGTGCGAGGCGCCCGCTGCGCCGCCGCGATCCGGCCGCGTGAGGTTCGCCGCGCTGCCGCGTTCTGCCGGTGCGGCCTCTGCCGCGCTGAGACGGTCCGCCTGTGCGGCGCCCGCTGCGCCGCCGCGATCCGGCCGCGTGAGGTTCGCCGCGCTGCCGCGTTCTGCCGGTGCGGCCTCTGCCGCGCTGAGACGGTCCGCCTGTGCGGCGCCCGCCGCGCCGCCGCGATCTGTCTGCCGGACCTCGCCTGCACCTCCGTGATCCGGCCGCAGGACGTCCGCCGCACCAGGGCGATTCGACCGTCCAACCTCCGCCGGGTCGCCGCGATCCCCCAGTACGCTGCCGGCGCCATCGCTGCGGTCCGCGTGCGGGATGTGGACGGCGCTGCCACGATTCCCCGGTGCGACGCTGTCGAGTGCCGCCCGCCCGGCGTCCGTCGCACCACCGGTCCCCGACTGTGCGTTGCCCGCGGTACCACCGCGATCCGCCCGCCCCGCATCCGCCAAGTGACGCACCCGCCCCACCCCAACGCTCTCGCCCTGCACCACACCGAACGGCGAAAGACCCACGGCCAGCGCGGCTCCGGTAGCGGCCGCAACGCGCAGCGTCTCGTCCAGCAGCGCCCACGGCGCGCAACAGCGGGCGATCTCGTCGGTGACCAGCTCCGGAATCGGCGGTAGCTCAGCGCGTTCGCTCGACGCCTGCAACACCGTGAAGACCCGTTCGTAGATCGTGCGGTCGAACGGTAGTCCCAGGTCCGCCTTGGACGCCGACGTACCGAGCGCGGGCGGGTGCGGCAGCGGATGCGCGGTGAGCCCGAGTTCGTTCGCGCTGCCGCCGGATGCCCGGTGCCAGAGGTCGATACCGGAATGCGTGCCCGCGTGCGCCGCGACCAGCCGGTCCAGTTCGGGCTGCCCGTCGCCGGTCACCCGACTGTTCGCGCACGCGTCGAGGAGCTTTTCGAACCCCGCGGTGTGATCGCCGCGCACCGCCGAAGGACGTCGTCGCCAGGCGATCTCGATCAATCCGCCCAGCTCCCGCGCCACCTCCGCGTCGGTCAGGTGTTCCTTGAGCGCCTGCGTGGTTCGGCCCGCGGCGAATTCGTGGATATCGCGCAACGCCGCCTCCGCGGTCTGCTTGTCCCGCACCGGATCCGGGTGTCCCGCTGTCGTCGCGAGCTCGAAGCAGCGCTGGAAATAGAGATCCTGCGGATTGCCCTCGGTGATGCGCAACGCCCGACGAACCTGTTTGAGCAGCGTGAACCAGGCCGCGGTGGCGCGCAGTACGTCTGCGGCGGCGTAGATCCGGGTGGCGAGCAGCGTCGCGCCGTCCGCGGTGAGGATCGCGCCCGCACAACTCGGGTGCTGCACGGGCCGGATGACCAGCGGGTCGAGCACGAGTTTGACGGTCCGGCGCAGCGGTCCGCCCTGTGGGCCGCTGAGTGCTTCGACACCGTCGAGCTTGCGCCACACCTCGTCGAGCACCATGGCGCGCGGTCGTCGCATTCGACCAGGTTAACGGACCTTTGGCCGGTTCGGGCCGCCGAAACCTGGGATCGGTAGGCGGCGTGCGATTCCTACCTTTCTCACAACGGCCCACCCGGGGCCGGACCAACCGAGACAGACAGGAACAGATCACCATGAACGCCAAGCACTTCCGCATCGGCACCGCCGCCCTCGCCGCCGTCGCGCTCACCGGCTTCCTCACCGCCTGCGGCGACGACTCCGCGAAGAGCTCGCCCGCGACCTCGCAGCAGACCACCGCCGCCGCGCCCGCGGGCCCGGCCGCCGGCAAGTCCGCGGCGCTGGTCGACGGCAAGGCGCTGAACGGCACGTTCGATACCACCTGCGCCAAGCAGGGCGACACCCTGGCCCTCGCGCTGACCGACAACAACAACGCCACCTACGGCCAGCTGTCGGTCAGCGCCACCATCACCGGCGACACCGTGCAGGCCGTCGGCATCGCGGGCAGCCAGGGTGGCTCCTCGGGCCTGCCCTACGCGGTCGGCTACGGCAACGGCCAGCCGGGCGGCTCGGCGAAGCTCGTGAAGGACGGCAACACCTACAAGGTCACCGGCGAGGGCGTCGGCGCGCCCGACCTGAGCAACCCGCTCGCGGGCCCCTCGACCTCGACCTTCGACATCACCTTCGCCTGCACGACCATCGTCGGCGCCTGACGGTCCGACTGCTCGGCTCCCCGTCGTCCCGCGAGCCCGGCGCCACCGAGGGGTGCGCCAGGACGGGACGACGGGGTGGCCCGGAACTCGGAACGTCCGACCGACAAAACCCAAGGAGCACACCATGGCAACCAAACTGCGCGCCGCCGCGATCGTCTTCGGCCTCGCCGCGATCGGCCTCTATCTCTGGAACGGCCTCACCTACGAACCGAGCAGCCCGTGGGAGCCCGGCTTCACCGCCTGGCTCAACGGCTTCATGGCCCTGCCGATCGTCGCCTTCACCATGGTGGTGCTGGTCTTCGCCTTCACCGGCGAGGGCATCATGTCCGCCTTCACCGGACTGAACACCACGGAATTCCGCGGCGGCCTGCTCGGCATCGGCACCGTGAAGTCGTTCCGGCAGACCGGGCTCACCGTCAACGACCAGCCGCAGATCCGCATCGAATTCAGCGTCGAGGGCGTGGACGGCAAGGTCTTCGACTCCGCCGCGAAGATGATCGTGCCGCTCACCGAACTGGCGTTGCTGCGTCCCGGCGTTGTGCTTCCCGTGCGCTACCTGCCGGACCGCACCGACAAGGTGGAGGTCGACCTCTCCGGCGACAGCGTCGAGGCGCAGCGGGTGATGAACGAATCCATGATCCGCAAGGGCTTCACCACAAAGGCCAAGTTGGACATCGCTGCGCGGGGCATCGCGGCGCAGGCGGTGGTGCAGTCGCTGTCGGTGCCCGGGGAGATCCGCGACGGCTACTCCAAGGTGGTCATCGGGCTCGCCGTCACGCGGCCCGACGGCAGCACCTTCCGCACCGGCGCCGAGAAGTTCCTGCCGCCGGCGAGCGTCGGTAACGTGCAGGTGGGCAGGATCGTGCAGGTGCATTACCTGCCGGAGAACGAGCAGGAGGTGGTCATCGCGATTCCGGTGAACGCCTGAGACTTGGTCGGCTGTTCACCTGGGTGTTTCCTGGGAATAGCCTGCGGCGTTTAGCGTGCGGCCGACAGCCCAAAGCAGGAGTGATCGTGACCTTGAAACCACTCGCCCTCTTCGTGCAGCACGACGGCCGCTCCGCGCGCGCCGCCGTGACCTGCGAGTACAAATGCGCCAACGCGTGCTTCCACGAGACGCCCAACACCTCGGGCGGCGAGTACTTCGGCGACATCGTCAGCTCCCTGAACCGGCGTGGACTGATCAAGGGCGGCGCGGCCGCGGTTCTCGCGGTCGGCGCCGCCTCCGCGCTCGCGGCCTGCGGTGACGACGAGGCCACCGGCTCCACCGGAAGCACCCCGGCGGGTCCGCCCGGAACCGGAACCAACTTCACCGCGGTCGCGCCCAACAAAGAAGACGCCGTTGTCGTCTCGGAGGGCTACGAGCAGTCGGTCGTGATCCGGTGGGGCGACCCGCTTTTCGTCGACGCTCCGGCCTTCGACTTCGACCGGCAGTCGGCCGCCGCGCAGGCCAAGCAGTTCGGCTACAACAACGACTTCGCCGCCCTGCTGCCCATCGAGGGCCAGGCCAACAGCTACCTGCTCGTGGTCAACCACGAGTACACCACCGCGCCGCAGATGTTCCGCGGCTACGACAAAGCGAACCCGACGCCCGAGCAGCTCGCCATCACCATGGCGGCGCACGGCCTGACCGTCGTCGAGGTCAAGGGCGAGCCAGGCACCGGCAAGCTGACGACCGTCTTCGGCAAGTACAACCGCCGCATCACCGCCACCACCGAGTTCACCCTCACCGGTCCCGCGGCGGGCAGCGAGTTCGTGAAGACCTCCGCCGATCCGACGGGCACCAAGGTGCTCGGCACCTTCGCCAACTGCGCGGGCGGCGTAACCCCGTGGGGCACCGTGCTTTCCGGCGAGGAGAATTTCCACGGCTACTTCGCCAACGGCGACAAGCCCGCCGGCGGTGACGCGGCCGGGGCGCGGGCCAAGCGCTACGGCTTCACCGCGGGCGCGACGGCCAACCTCTGGGAGCGCGCGGACAAGCGCTTCGATCTGGCGCAGGAACCCAACGAGGCCAACCGATTCGGCTATGTCATCGAGGTCGACCCGTGGGACCCGAACTCCACGCCGGTCAAGCACTCGGCCATGGGCAGGCTCAAGCACGAGGGCGCGAACATCTACGTCACCAAGGGCGGCGACGTCGTCTCCTACACCGGCGACGACGAGAAGTTCGACTACATGTACAAATTCGTGTCGTCCCGCAAGGTGCAGTCCGGTACCGGCGCGGCGAGCAGGCGGCACAACATGACCATCCTCGACGCGGGCACGCTGTACGTCGCCAAGCTCACCGGCGACCACGCGGACAAGATCGACGGCACCGGAGCCAAGCCGTCGGACAAGGGCTTCACCGGTAAGGGACAGTGGATTCCGCTGCTGGAGACGAACGCCGAGGGCAAGGGCAGGTCGCTGGTCGACGGCATGACCGCCGAAGAGGTCGCGGTGTTCACCCGGCTCGCGGCCGACAAGGTCGGCGCGACGAAGATGGACCGCCCGGAGGACTTCGAGGCCAACCCCTACACCGGCAAGGTGTACGTCGCGCTGACCAACAACGACAACCGCGGCAAGGAGGGCAAGGCGGGCGCCGACGAGGCGAACCCGCGCAACCTCAACAAGAACGGCCAGGTCCTGGAGATCGACGACGACCACACCGGCACCGAGTTCACCTGGTCGCTGCTGCTGGTCTGCGGTGATCCGAACGCGGCGGACACCTACTACGCCGGGTTCGACAAGACCAAGGTGAGCCCGATCTCCTGCCCGGACAACCTGGCCTTCGACCCGTACGGCAACCTGTGGATCTCCACCGACGGCAACGCGCTGAAGTCCAACGACGGCCTCTTCTCGGTGGTGCTCGACGGCGCGAATCGCGGTGAGACCAAACAGTTCTTGACCGTGCCGCGCGGTGCGGAGACCTGCGGTCCGATCGTCACCGAGTCGCGGGTGATCGTGTGCGTGCAGCACCCGGGTGAGACCGACGACGCCACTCCCGACAACCCGTTCTCGCACTGGCCCGACGGTGGTTCCGCGCAGCCGAGGCCGTCCGTGGCGGTGGTGTGGAAGAAGGACGGCGGGCGGATCGGCGTGTAGTCGACTGTGCCCCGGTTGTTTTCGCCGGCTGGGCATTCGGGTCAGCCGTATCCCGTTTCCCGGCCAGCTCTGCGCTGCCATAGCTGAAGATCGTTCGCCCCCAGCCGGTTCGCCCGGCCGGGGGCGCTCGCTCAACTAACCCATATTGGCGAACGTGGCGAAATCGCCTTGGGCGCCGCTGTATACGTTGAGATCGGTGCGGCCCGCGATGCCGGGGATGCTGCCGCTGTCGGTGGTCTGCCAGAACGTCCAGGTCGGCCAGCCGCCGGGCACCTCCGGTTGGGCGTTGCCGCGGTAGTCGGCGATCCACAGCGGATAGCGGGTGAACTCGCTGGTGTTCGCCATCGCCGTCTTCCAGAAGTTCGGATAGGTGTAGATGATCGGCACCCGGCCGGTCAGCGCTTGCACCGTGTTCAGGTAGCGGTGCGTCCAGTTGATCAGCGCGGCGGGACCGAGACCGCCGGAGTGCTCCAGATCGAGCACGGGCGGCAGGTCCAGCGGACCGTTCTGACCGAGCACCGTCGCGGCGTAGAGCGCCGCCTGTGGTTCGGGCGGCAGCTGCGGGCGCGCGTAGTGGTACGTGCCGCGCGCGATGCCCGCCGCGCGCATCAACAGGCTGTCCGGCACGAAGTAGGGATTGATGTAGCTCAGGCCCTCGGTGGCCTTGACCATGGCGAAGTCGTGGCCGGACCGTTTGACCGCGAACCAGTCGATCAACCGGCCGTCGATGTGCTGCCAGGACGAGACGTCCGGCCCGACCGGCGCCGCCGCGCTCTGACCGGTCGCCGAAAGGATGCTGCCCACCACGATCGCGGACAACGCGACACTGCGAGTCGCTCTCCAACGAGTGCTATCCATGCCCTTCGACCTTAGGCCCCAGCCTCGCCTTCGCTCCCCCGCCGCGCCGAGTCCAAGCGCGCCGCGGGTGTCGTCAGCCGAGCCAGTCGAGGACCGAGGCGGCGGTCCAGGACTGCTGCATGCTGCCGAGGGGTTCGCCGGTGAAGGGTTCGTAGTACTCGGCGAAGCTGCCGTCGCTGGCCTGTCGCAAGCCCTCGGCGCGCAGCATGAAGGCGCGTTCGGCCCAGCCGCGGCGGGCGAAGACCCAGGAGAACAGCCAGCTCATCACCGGCCACACCGGTCCGCGCCAGTATTCGCGCGGGCGAAAGTCCCTGGAGACGGGGGAGGTCGAGGGCGGTAGCGCGAAGCGCAGGTCCGGGTGGCCGCAGTAGCGCGGGCCCTCGAACAGGCGAAGCAGGCTGCGTTCGGTGTCGCGTGGCAGGCCGCCGCACAGCAGCGGGGCGAAGACGGCGAGGGTCTCCGTATCGATCCAGCGCTGGAGGCGCACGTCGTAGTCGCGGGCCGCGCCGGTCCGCGCGTCGGTGGTGGCGACGACGCCCGCACGGAAGCGCTCGGCCCACGCGTAGAGGTCGCGCACGTCGGCGTGCGGCTGCTTGTACTCCTCGCCGATGTTGGCGAGCACCTCGCAGGCCAGGGCGAAGACCGCGGTGACGAACACGTCCTGCACGGCAAAGCTCATGGTGGAGGCGAGTTGGTAGTCGTCGTATCCGGCCCGCCGCATCTGCTCGACCAGCCAGAGGTACCTGTCGTACTCGCGGTCGGTGGGGCGCTGCGTCGGATCGTCGATGATCAGCACGTCCTCGCGGCGGTACGGAGGCAGATCGCCTGGGATCACGTGCTCGTAGGCGCGGTCCCAGCGCGGCGAGTTGTCCATGCCGGATTCCCAGCCGTGGTAGAGCGTGATCCGGCCGTTCTCCTTCGGATCCCGCGCGTGCGCGAGCCAGCGATGCCAGCGCACCAGGTCCGGCCAGCGGCGATTCAGGAACTCCTCGGCGACGGCCCTGGTGCTGCGCCCGTGGCGGCGGGAGTGATCGAGAATGCGCTGCACGGCGATGGCGTGCACCGGCGGCTGGGTGATGCCCGAGGTGTCCGGACCGTCGGGCGCGTTGGCGGCCAGCTTGCGGCACTCCCAGCGGGCCGGGCCGGGGAAGTAGCCGTCCACGCCGTTGGCGAACACGATGTGCGGGATCATCCCGTTCTTCCACTGCGCCGAGAGCAGCGTGTCCAACTCGACGACGGCGCGCTCCACGCTGAGCGGTGCGAGACCGACGGCCACGAACGCCGCGTCCCAGCTCCACATGTGCGGATACAGCCGAGGCGCTGCGCTGGTCATGGTGCCCAGGTCGTTGCCCCGCAGCAGGTAGGCGGCGCGCGCCGCGAGCTGAGTTGGGGTGAAACCCGGATGTGCCATCCCCCTATTCTGCGATCCGACGCGCAAATATGCCCGATCAGCGGCGGTGGGTTGCGTCGCAGCGCGGCGCACCAGGTGTTCGGCGGATCTCACTCTCGCATGCCCCGTCCGTGGAGATTGGTTACCGACGTATGCGTGCATCGCTACGAGTCGGCGCAGTGCTACGGATTCGAGGTCGCTTCCGGCGTGCCGACTACGGTGGGGCGCATGAACACCGCCGTCACCAGCACACCGAAGCCGACCGCGTTGATCACCGGAGCCAGCCGCGGGCTCGGCGCGGCCATCGCCCGCGAACTCGCGCCGGGACACGAGCTGCTGCTCGGCGCGCGCTCGAAAGACGCGCTGCGCGACATCCGCGCCGAGCTGCCGGAGGCGACGCCGTGGCCGGTGGAGCTCACCGATTACGCGGGAGTCGCCGCGGCGGTCGGCGCGGTCGAGCGGCTGGACGTGCTCGTGCACAACGCCGGGATCGCCGATCTCGGCACCATCGCGGAGTCGTCGGTGGACCAGTGGCGAAACACGTTGGAGGCCAACCTCATCGCCGTCGCCGAACTGACCAGGCTGCTGCTGCCCGCGTTGCGCGCGTCGAACGGCCATGTGGTGCTGATCAATTCGGGCGCCGGGCTGCGGGCCAACGCGGGCTGGGCCTCCTACGCGGCGAGCAAGTTCGGGTTGCGCGCCTTCGCCGACGCGCTGCGGCTCGAGGAACCCGCGCTGCGCGTGACCTCGATCTTCCCCGGCCGTATCGATACCGACATGCAGCGGGAGATCACCACCAACGAGGGTCGCGAGTACCGGCCGGAGGAGTTCCTGACCCCCGAGACGGTCGCGGCGGCGGTGCGGCACGCCATCGAGACGCCGCGCGACGCGCACCCGACGGAGATCGTGCTGCGGCCCCTCGCCCGCTGACGACCGAGGGTGACCGTCAGCAGTCCATCCCGACCGGATGTCACCTTCGGTCGGGTACCGAGCGCTCGACTGAAGGTGACATCCGGCCTATTCGAGGGGCTGGAGGTCACCTTCGGTCGAGAGGTTCGGTCGGGAGGTCAGGCGACGATGTTGATCAGGCGGCCCGGCACGACGATCAGCTTGCGTGGTGCGGCGCCGTTCAGGAGTGCGGCGATCTTCTCGTCGGCCAGCGCGGCCGCCTCGATGGCGGCGTTGTCGGCGTCGGCGGGGACCTGAATCCGGCTGCGCACCTTGCCGTTCACCTGGATCGGGTACTCCACCGTGTCCTCGACGAGCAGCGCGGGATCCGCGACCGGGAACGGTCCGTGCGCCAGGGAAACGCTGTGGCCCAACCGTTCCCACAGTTCCTCGGCGATGTGCGGGGCGAGCGGGGCCAGCATCAGCACCAGCGGTTCCACCACCGAGCGCGGTGCGCCGTTCGGGTAGTTCTTGGTCAGGTGGTTGGTCAGCTCGATGAGCTTCGCGCCCGCCGTATTGTCACGCAGTGCGGCGAAATCCTCGTCGACGCCCGCGATCGTCTTGTGCGTCAGGCGCAGGGTCTCCTCCGACGGCGCGTCCTCGGTGACGCGCAGCGCGCCCGTCTCCTCGTCGACCACCAGACGCCAGACCCGCTGCAGGAACCGGTGCGCGCCGACGACGTCCTTGGTCGCCCACGGCCGCGAGGTGTCCAGCGGACCCATCGACATCTCGTAGAAGCGGAAGGTGTCTGCGCCGTACAGATCGCACATCTCGTCCGGAGAGATGGCGTTCTTCAACGACTTTCCGATCTTGCCGTACTCCTGGAACACCTCGATCTCGACGCCGGTCGCGTCCGTCCAGAAGAACTTGCCCGCCCGCTCGACGATCTCGGCCGCGGGCACGTACGCGCCGCGCTCGTCGGTGTAGGCGTGCGCCTGGATGTAGCCCTGGTTGAACAGCCGCCGGTACGGCTCGCTGCTGCTCACGTCGCCCAGGTCGAAGAGCACCTTCTGCCAGAAGCGCGCGTACAGCAGGTGCAGCACGGCGTGCTCCACGCCGCCGACGTACAGATCGACGCCGCCCGGATCGTTCGGGCCGTGCTCCGCGGTGCGCGGACCCAGCCAGTACTGCTCGTTCTCCTTGGCGCAGAACGCCTCCGGGTTGGTCGGGTCGGCGTAGCGCAGCTGGTACCAGGAGCTGCCCGCCCAGTTCGGCATGACGTTGGTGTCGCGCCGGTACTTCTTCGGCCCGTCGCCGAGATCCAGCTCGACGTGCACCCAGTCGGTGGCCTTGGCCAGCGGCGGGGAGGGCTCGGAGTTCGCGTCGTCCGGGTCGAAGGTGACCGGCGCGAAGTCGTCCAGCTCGGGAAGCCGCACGGGCAGCATGGATTCCGGCAGCGCGTGCGGTGCGCCATGCTCGTCGTAGACGATCGGGAACGGCTCGCCCCAGTAGCGCTGGCGGGCGAACAGCCAGTCGCGCAGCTTGTACTGGATGGTTCCGGTGCCGTGCCCGTCGGCCTCCAGCCTGCCGATGACGGTCGCCTTGGCCTCCTCGACCGAAAGACCGTTCAGGTAATCGGAATTCACCAGTTCGCCCTCGCCCGAATGGGCGCCGTTGGCGACGTCGCCGCCGGAGATGACCTCCACGATCGGCAGTCCGAACGCGGTGGCGAATTCGTGGTCGCGGTGATCGTGGCCGGGCACCGCCATGATCGCGCCGGTGCCGTAGCCGATCAGCACGTAGTCGGCGACGAAGATCGGAATCCGTTGTCCGTTCACCGGATTCGTGGCGTACGCGCCGAGGAAGACGCCGGTCTTCTCCTTGTTCTCCTGGCGCTCCAGATCCGACTTGGCCGCGATGGCCTTGCGGTAGGCGGCGACGGCGTCGGCGGGCGAGGCCGAACCCTCGTAGGTCCAGCGGGAATCGGTGCCTTCCGGCCACTGCGCCGCGGCCAGCCGGTCGACCAGCTCGTGTTCGGGGGCCAGCACCATGTAGGTCGCGCCGAACAGGGTGTCGGGACGGGTGGTGAACACCTCGATCTGGCCCGCGTCCGAATCGAACTTCACCTGCGCGCCGCGCGAACGCCCGATCCAGTTGCGCTGCATGGCCTTCACGTTCTCCGGCCAGTCCAGCAGATCCAGGTCGTCGACCAGGCGGTCCGAGTAGGCGGTGATGCGCATCATCCACTGCCACAGGCGCTTACGGAAGACCGGGAAGTTGCCGCGCTCGCTGCGGCCCTCTGCGGTGACCTCCTCGTTGGACAGCACGGTGCCCAGACCGGGGCACCAGTTGACCATCGAATCGGTCTGGTACACCAGGCGATACGAGTCGATCACCGCGGCGCGCTCGTCGGCGGACATGGTGTTCCAGTCCTTGCCCTCGGGCGCGGGACGCGCGCCGGAGGCGAACTGCTCCTCCAGATCGGCGATCGGCCGGGCGCGACCGGTCTCCAGGTCGTACCAGGCGTTGTAGATGCGCAGGAAGATCCACTGCGTCCAGCGGTAGTACTCCGGGTCGGTGGTCGCGAACGAGCGACGACGGTCGTGGCCGAGACCCAGCCGGTCCAGCTGGCGCTGCATGGTGGCGATGTTGGACTCGGTGGTGTCGCGCGGGTGCGCTCCGGTCTGCACCGCGTACTGCTCGGCGGGCAGGCCGAAGGCGTCGTAGCCCAGCGCGTGCAGCACGTTGCGTCCGTGCATGCGGTGGTAGCGGGCGAACACGTCGGTCGCGATGTAGCCCAGCGGGTGGCCGACGTGCAGGCCCGCGCCAGACGGGTACGGGAACATGTCCTGGACGAACAGCTTGTCCGCGGGAGTGTCCCCGGCGAGCGGGCCGGTCGGGTTCGGCGCGTGGAAGGTGCCACGCTCCACCCAGTTCTGCTGCCACCGGCGCTCGATGCGGCCCGCGAGGTCAGCGTTGTACCGGTGCTGGGGTACATCGCTCTCGGTTGCACGACTGTCCTGCACGGTCCTGCCTTCTTGTTCTCGCCGATCCTGGACAAACTTCGTATTACAGGGTAGAACGTCCGGTCCGAGGGACCGAAAATCGGGCCGCGCGCGTCCGTGCGCTAGCCTGCATAGGTGTTCGTAGTCGCTCTCGTCCTGTTCGTGTTGGCCGCCGTAGCCATCGCGACCGGCGTGCTCGGACTGATCGGCAAACTCCCGCCCAACCGCTTCGTCGGTGTGCACACCGAAGCCGCCCTCACCTCCGAAGAGACCTTCCGCATCGCGAACCGCGTCGCCGCCCCGACCTCGGTCGCCGCCGGTGCGCTGCTGTTCGCCGGTGGTCTGGTCGCCTTCGCCGCGGGCGGTGTCGTTGCTCTCGTCGTGGGTGGCGCCGCCGCCGTCATCGCCCTGTTCACCCTGGGTGCGGGCGCGAACGCCGCGGGCGAGGCGATCGCCGCTCTCGTGCCCGCGAAAGACATCGGCGGCTGCGGCCAGTCCTGCGGCGCGTGCTCCCTGCGCGACGCCTGCGAGCCCGCGAACTGATCCACTTCCCGAGCCCCTCCCCGCGCGTACCCTGAGTTCATCAGTGGGCGATTCGCCTTCGGAGGGGCTCATGATTTTCGTCATGGCGTTGGTCGTCGCCATGTTCGCCGCCGCCATCCTCGACGTCTACGGCGTCGTGGTGTCCGTGCCCGTCTTCGCGTCGGCGGTGGGTGTCGTCTGGTACGGCATAACACAGCGCCAAAGCGGCGGGGCGGTGCCGCCGCGGCACCCTGGCATCGCCCCTGGAAAACAGCGGGTTCTTGTCGGTGGTCGTCGGTAGGCTTGGGGAAAGCTCGCCGCTCGGCGGCTCTATCCGGGGGAGGTTCGGATGTACTTCGGGTTCGCGTTGGTGGCCTTCGTCGCGGGGTTGGCCGTGAGCGCGCCATTCGGACTCGGCGTGGGCGCGGTGTTCTTCGCGTTGACCGCCGTGCTGCTCGTCGTCGGGCTCGTCCGGCTCGGCCGCGCACCCTTACCCACCTCGCCGCGACACCGCGGCAAGGGCAGGGGAGCCGCCGGTTGGGGCGCGGCCGCGAGCGCGGGCGGCTTCACCTTCTTCGGCGATGGCGGCGGCAGTGACGGCCGGAGCGGCGGCTGCGGTGGCGGCGGCGGCAGCTGTAGCGGCGGCGGAGGAGGCGGCTGCGGCGGCGGAGGTTGCGGCGGCGGCTGACATCCCGCCCACGCGGGTCAGTCGGTACCCGGGGGTGGTGGAATGCTGCGGGAGAGCGGGCTGCCCTTCGGGTTGAGGTAGAGGACGAAAAGGGTGACCGCGGCGGGGCCGAGGTTGCGGGCGACGTGCGGGTATCGCGGGCCGCTCGGTTCGCGGAACACCCGGCCGCGGTGGTAGGTGACGGGGGCGCCGTCGGGGCCGGGGTGGTCGAGTGTTCCGCGTGCGACCAGGACGAAGAGGGTGCCGTCGTGGTAGTGCCAGCCGCTGGTGCCGCCGGGATCGATCACGGTCTGGCGCAGCAGGATGTCGCGCCCGGCGATGGTGAAGCGCGCGAGTACTCGGCTCGCGGTCCCCGACGCGGGCGCGGCATTGGCCACCAGAGCGGGCAGACGTGGGATTCGCACCCACCCATCGAACCATCCGGCAGGGAGGCTTTCGCGTCCTTGGTTCGCTGCCGCGGAACGCCGCCGAGCAGGACTTGGGTGAGTTCCCGCTCGCCGGACGGGTCGGGTGCGCTGGCCGCGCTCGCTACCGTCCCGATCTCCGGCTGCTACCACGGCGCCACGGCTGGGATTCGTGCCGTCTCGGGCGTCGATGACCACCGCGCGCCCAGCGCCGGGCGGCCGAGCTCAGACCGCCGGGCGGCTTTCTCGATTCTTCGCGCGTACCGAGGCATCCTCTCTCGGACGAGCGGGTACCGGTCTTGCACTGCGACAGCGACGTCATTCGATGCTGACGCGCTGCCCGCCTCCACTGGCGTAAGCGGTTGGCGGGAAGCTCGCAGCGCCCCGACTTGCGTGGCGCTGTCCCGTTGTGGGCTTCCGGGCCGTCCCGAGTAACGGCCGTTCGGTCAGCGCAAACCCGCGACGGCCGCCAGTACTGCTCGTCCCGCCTCTCGGTCGCCGACGGCGATGCGTGCGCTCCCGTCCGGGTAGAACTTCGCCGCGATACCCGCCCGACGCAGGGCCGTCGCGATCCCCGGCCCCGGGAGGTAGAGGAAGTTGGCGTGGCTACGGGGGATGGGGTGGCCGCAGGCGAGTAGGGCATTGCGCAAACCCTCGCGTTCGGCGGTGATCAGCCGGATTCGGGTCTGGAGTTCGGGTTCGGCGGCGTAGGAGGCGGACACGGCGGCGACGGCGGAGGTGGAGATGCCGAAGGGGAGTTGCAGGCGTCGCACTCGTTCGACGAGTTCGCTCCGACCGAACGCGTATCCGATGCGTAACCCCGCGAGCCCGTAGGCCTTCGAGAAGGTCCGCAGCACAAGGAGATTCGGATACTTCCGGAGCAGCGCGAGGGTGTCGAGCCGTTCGGCGGGCCCGAGGAACTCGGCGTACGCCTCGTCGAGCACGACGGTCACCCGGTTCGGCACGGCGCCGAGGAAGGATTTCAGCTCGCCGGCGGGCACGACGGTTCCGGTGGGATTGTGTGGACGGCACACCACGACCAACGCCGTCCGCTTGTCGATCGCCCGCCGCATCGCGGGAAGATCCTGATCGCCCGAGGCGTCCAACGGCACCGGAACCAGATTCACCCCGACCATCCCCGCGATGATCGGATATCCATCGAAGGTCGGTGTGCCCGCGACGATCTCCGCGCCGTCTCCGGTGACGGCCTGGATGATCTGCATGGCGACTCCGGTCGCCCCTGACCCGACGACCACCTGGTCGCCCCGCACGCCGACATGTCGCGCGATGATCTCGGGCAACTGCCGAGGCAGGAACTCGGGATACCGATTCGCCTGCGCAAGCGCCTGATTCACCGCGCGAAGCACGGAGGGCAGTGGCGGAAAGGGATTCTCGCTCAGCGACAGATCGAACCGAACCGGCCGCGAACCCTGCCGACGGTGGTGTCGCGAGGACCGGGTGTCCTCGGCGGACCCGATGTTCATCCCGCCGCGCCCCAGCGCACCGCGGCGGCGGCGGCGAAATCGCCCGCGTGCGCGAACGCGGACATCAGTACCACCGATCCGTTGCGCAGCCGACCGGCCTGATTCTCCACATCCAAGGTGACCGGAATCCCCGCGGCGAACAAGTTCCCGCACCGGTCGAAGGTGTCGGGATGTCGTTCCGCGGGCAGCTCGAGCGCGTCGTGCCAGTTGCGCAGGAACAGCCGGTTCGGCTGGTTGGTGACGAACGTGTCGATGTCGCGCCCCTTCACGCCGATCCGATCGCACACCGCGAGCGCCACTTCCGGCACCAGCCGGTTGCCGCGCGCGAACACCTTGGTGACCTTGGATTCGGTGAAGCTCACACAGGCCTGGCCGGAACCGGGTTCCCAGTACTTGCGCTCGCCGTTGGTCGTGAAATCCATGTCCCCGGCGAATTCCGGGTAGGTGCGGCATTCGATGTCGAGGATCGGCGCGCTGTCGTCCTTCACCAGCAGTCCGACGCCGCAACCGTCGCCGGGCACCGGCGCCTGCGCGAGTTTGCGAATCTCGGTCTGGGTGAACACCGGTCCCGCGCAGTTCTGTGCCACCGCGATGAGCGCGGTGCGAGCGTCGGTGGTCTGCAAGATCATTCGGGCCAACGCCATCATGTGCACGAAGGCCGCGCAGCCGCCGTTGTGGATGTCGTAGACGACGCGCGGCCGCATACCGAGCCGCTTGGCGACCTCGGGCCCGCTGCCGAGCACCGGATTGTCCGGCAGCTGCGTGTGCGTGATCAGCACATCGACACTCGAAAGCGACTGTGCCCCTCGACGTTCCCGCATCGGCTCGACCGCGCGCTCGATCATGTCGACGGCCGTCTCGTCTCGCGCCACGTGGTGACGCCCACGCGGGGCGCGGAACATCACGTTCTTCGCCATCCGGTCCGAGCGCGCGAAATGGGTGAAGTACTCGGTGTCGACGGGCGCGCCGGGCAGGTAGGACGACACGTCGACCAGGCTGACGGTGGGCAGCGGCGAGGCGTCCGGATCGGTCACGTACATGCGCGTCCTCACTTCATCCAGTCGGGCTTGATCGGCAAGCCGTGCGCGGCACGGTATTCGCAGATCGCCTTGAGGTTGTCCAGCTCGAGCTGGTGACCGGCGGAGAACATCTCCCAGAAGTCGCCGACCCACACCGGACGCCCGGCGGGCGCGGTCTCCGGATAGGGGTTCTCGTCGTAGAACGGGTGACGGCAATTCGTCCACAGCACAACCGAACCCGGCTTGTTCAGCACGACTTGCGCGTCGACGACCCGCATCAGGTAGACCATCCACAGGTGCCGCCCCTGGTCCCACGCGCAGTGGTAGTCGACGGTCATCGCGTCCGGATTGGCCACCGTCCGGGTGTAGATCTTCGTTGCGTCGCCGAGCCGGTCGTGGGCCAGCCACAGGCCAGGTTCCTCGGTTTCGGTGAATCCGCGCAGGCTGTAGGTCCATTCCTCCAGCGACCTGGTGTCGGCAAGGTACTCGTACACCTCGCGGGGCGGCGCGGCGACATAGCCCTGAACCGGGCAGAAGTCACCGAAGATCTGGTCGTGCGGATACACCGACCGCAGCATGTCCATGATGATCGGGGTGGTCGCGTCCTTGTCGGAGTTCTCGATCCGCAGCACGCCGGGTACGACGTCTTCCGGGATGTCGCTGAGCGCGGGCAGGGCGCTGGTCGTCACGGGGTCCTCCTGGAGTTCTCGAGTGTGGTGAGAAACGGTGTGAACGGGGGGATCTCGTCCGGATCGCAGTCGACCGCGAGGAACGACGGACCCGGTGTGTCCAGGCCGCGTCCGAGCGCGTCGGCGAGCTCGGTGGGTGTGCGCACGGTGTACGCGGGCAGGTCGGGAAACATGGCGGCGATACCGTCGCCGAGGAACGCGGGCCGGAACCTGTTGAAGCTGTACCGATCTCGGTAGTAGAGCTGTTCGCGCGTGACGCACATGGCGTGCGCGTTGTTGTTCAGCACGACGAAGGTGATCGGCAGCCGGTGTTCGACGGCGGTGTGCACCTCCATGCCGTGCATGTAGAACGCACCGTCGCCCGCGATCACCACGGTGCGACCTGGCCCGCGCCGGGCGAACGCGGCGCCGATACCCGCGCCGAAGGCGTAGCCCATTCCGCCCATGCCGAGGGCGACGACGAACCGTCCGCCGCGCGGCACTCGCAGGTGGTGCACCACCGCGGCGCCGGTGTTGCCCGCGTCGGCGAAGACGTCGGTGCCGTCGGGAAGCGCCGCGCCGATGATCTCGACGAGTTCTCGGTAGCGCAGTCCCGGCCCGTCGGCGGCGGGTACCTGGAGCGATGTCAGGGCGGCCGCGGGCGCCGCGTGCGTTTCGATTGCGGTGCTCGCGAATTCGTCGGCGAGCTCGCCGAGCGTGATCGACAGATCGGTGCTCGTCGCGTGGATCGTCGGCGGGTACGGCGGGGCGATGCCGATGCTGGCGACGGAGAGTTCGGCGAGCAGGTCGTCGAGCCCGGCGCGAGCGGTGACGGGCAGGCGGGTGCCGATCACCAGGCAGAGCGCGGCCGATCGGAGGTCCGCGGTGAGTTCGGGATGTCCCATGCTGCCCGCGACGCCGCAGAAGCCGGGGTCGAAGTTGTCGTAGACGTCCTTGGCGTCCGGCGCGACGCCGACAGCGGCGTCCAGAGCCGTTGCGAGACGCGCCAATTCGTCTCGCGCGCCGTCGCGGGCGACCTGATCGCCCGCGATGATCACGATCTTTCCCGTGCTGCGCGCCGCGGAAAGCGCGGCGCGCACCGCGGTGAGCCCGCTCGCATCGCGACGGTGCGAGCGTGGCGGCAACCGGAACGGCGGGACCGTGTCGACCCCGGCCTGCTGCACATCCTTGGGCAGCAGCAGGACCGCGGGCCCACCGCGCCGGGCGGCGGCGACTGCCCTGACCACGCTGTCGGGCAGTTGGGCCGCCGTTTCCACACGGGCGCAGTACCGGCTGACGGAGCCGAACAGGCGGACCGCATCGATCGAGCCCGCGCGCCCGCTGGAGTCCTGGAACGCCCCTCGCCCCTCCAGCGCCGTCGGCGGCTGGCCGACGAGCGCCAGCACGGGCACCCGGGACGCATACGATTCGGCAAGTCCGGCAACGAGATTCATCGCCCCGCCGCCGGATGTCGCGGCGACGACGCCGAGGCCTGCGGTGACCCTGGCGTAGCCGTCGGCCATGGTGGCCGCGGAGAATTCGTGCTTGGCCACCACACCGGTGACCTCGGAATCGAACAGTGCGTCGTAGAGGTCTTCGATATTGGCGCCGTCGACGCCGAAGATATGCCGCACACCGAGTGTCGAAACCGCCCGAACCAGATAATCCACGACCCTGTCAGGCATGGACGCTCCTTCCCCGGATACCGCCGACAGCGCGTGCGCCCGGCCCGATCGCATACCTCGTACACGAGGAATACGAGATGCCCCGCCCGGCGGTTCAACCGCGAACGGCCGAGCCGCTTGCGTGTACGTATACATCTACGTATAGTGAGTTCATGCCCAACAAGACCATCTACGTAGCCGACGACGATCTACCGCTGTTCCAGCGTGCTCAGGAGCTGGTAGGCGGCAATCTGTCCGGCGCGGTGACCACGGCGCTGCGCCGTTTCATCGAGCTGGAGGAGGGGCGCCAAGAAGGGTACGAGGAAGTGGTCCTCCGGGTCGGCCACAACGGTGTCCGGCAGGTGCGTTTCGCCGGGTCCCTGCTCGGCGAATGGCGCGACCTCAACGACGAGCGCACCGAGCACGTGCGGGTCTTCCGGTCTCGCAAGGGCAAGTTCGTGCTGCACGCGCAGTACTCGAACTGGTCCGAATTCCCCTCCGACACCAACATTTTCAAGGACTGGAGGCATTGGCGGCGGTTCACCGGCCTCGGTGATCAGGACTGGGGTGATTTCGTCATGGAGATCGCCGACTCGCTCGACGAGCTGAAGGACAAGATGCCTGCCAAGCTCTACGAGCGCGTTGCCTACATCGCCGACCGCCCGCAGATCGAGGACCTCGACATCTGATCCCGCGAAAAGCGCTCCGCGACAACTGAACGGCGCGTTCCAAAGAGCAACACCGCACCGCTATTGGGCGGCGGTGCGGGTGAAGTATGCACTTATTCGAATCAAGTAATGAATTATTCACGGAAGGATCACCATGATCAACGGTCATCGTGCGCCGGCGATCTCGGCGTTCGGACTCTGCAAATCGTACGGCGAGCACGTGGTGCTCGACGGCATCGATCTCACCGTGCCGGAAGGGACCATCTTCTCGCTGCTCGGGCCGAACGGCGCGGGCAAGACAACGACCGTGCAGATCCTCACCACGCTGATCGGCGCCGACTCCGGCGAAATCCGGGTCGGCGGTCACGATCTCGCCGCCGAGCGCGACGACGTGCGGTCGGTGATCGGCGTGACCGGACAGTTCTCCGCGGTGGACGAACTACTGACCGGCCGGGAGAACCTGCTGCTCATGGCGGATCTGCACCATCTGCCGCGGCGGGACGGCAAGCGCCTCGCCGACGACCTGCTGGCCCGCTTCGACCTGGTCGAGGCCGCCGACAAGACGGCCGCGACCTACTCCGGCGGCATGGTGCGGCGACTCGACCTGGCGATGACGCTGGTCGGCGACCCGCGCGTCATCTTCCTGGACGAACCGACCACCGGTCTCGACCCGCGCAGCAGGCGCTCGATGTGGGAGATCATTCGCGCGCTGGTCGACGACTACAGCGTGACCGTCTTCCTCACCACCCAGTACCTGGAGGAGGCCGATCAGCTCGCCGACCGGATCGCCGTGCTCGACGGCGGTCGCATCGTCGCCGAGGGCACCGCCGCCGAACTGAAGAAGCTGGTGCCCGGCGGACACATCCGTCTCGAATTCGCCACCGCCGCTGAGCTTTCCGCTGCGTCGGACGTGCTCGGCGAGACCACGCGCGTGCTGGACGGCCTCGGCGACGAGGAGCTGACCCTCGCCGTGCCGAGCGACGGCGGCGTGAAATCGCTGCGCTCCGTGCTGGATCTGCTCGACGACGCGCGCATCGAGGTCGAAGGCCTCTCCGTACACACCCCCAACCTGGACGACGTCTTCCTCGCCCTCACCGGGCACCCGACTGCCGAGAAGGAGATCGTGCGATGAGCACAACCTCGTTCGCGCTCACCGATTCGGTGACCATGCTGCGCCGAAACCTGCTGCACGCCAAGCGCTATCCCAGCATGACCTTCAGCGTTGTTGTCATGCCGGTGATCCTCATGCTGGTGTTCAACTTCGTCTTCGGCGGCGCGCTGGAGAAGTCCTCGGGCGGCAACTACATCGATTACCTGACCCCGGGCATGATGCTGATGCTCCCGGCGTATCTGACGGTCGCGGTGTCCGTCTCCGTCGCATCCGACAAAACCAAGGGCATCGTGAATCGCCTTCGCACCATGGCGATCTTCCAGCCCTCGATGCTGGCGGGGCATGTCATCGGCGCGCTGATCCAGGCGCTCATCGGCGTCGTGATCATGGTCGCGGTTGCGCTGCTCATCGGTTTCCGGCCCAACGCCAACCCGGTGGAATGGGTGGCCGTGTTCGGCCTGTTCGCGCTGGTGATGTTCGCGTTCTCCTGGCTCGGGGTGGCGCTCGGCCTGATCGCGCCCAATCCGGAGAGCGCGAGCAACCTGCCGTTCCCACTGGTGATGATGCCGTTCCTGGGCAGCGGTCTGGTCGCCACCGACACCATGCCGGTCGGCATGCGCCAGTTCGCCGAGTACCAGCCGTTCACCCCGCTGACCGAGACGCTGCGCGGCCTGCTGATGGGCACCGAGATCGGCAACAACGGCATCATCGCGCTCGCCTGGTGCGTCGGCCTCGGCCTGGTCGGCTACCTCTGGTCGACGTCGCTGTTCCGCAAACAGTCCGCCTGAGGCGGTTCTCGCTGCGGCACAACCGAATACCACTCACCGCGCCTCGCAGGGTCACCACTCCGCGAGGCGTGGTGTGCGTTCACAGCACGTGCCCTTCGACGTGCTCACACCGTCCCGGTGAGAATCACCTTGTTGGTCGCGGACGACTTGATCTCCACCCGCTGCACCTGTTCGGGCGCCATGTCGATGGTGCGGTCCACGGTCAGCACGGTGCCGGGTCCCGCGGGCCACTCGTCGAGCTCGAGTTGCTTGCCGTCGGTGCCGGTCACCAGCAGCGTGTACTTGTAGGTGTAGCGCAGGTCGCTGGGCCCGTAGGTGCAGCTCATCACGATGCGGGCGCGCTCGCCGTCGGCCATCAGCTTGAAATCGGCCGAGATCGGGGTCGGCTCCAGCGGGGTCATCGACCGCTCGGCGATCACCTGCTCGGCCACCGGCGGCTCCGTCACGGTCGTGGTGTCGAGCACCGGGATGGCGATCGCGACGGCCGCGGCGGCGGCAGCGACCGCTCCGCCGAGCGCCGCCCACCGGCCGCGTCGCCTGCGCCGCTGTTCCGCGGCGGCCAGTTTCGGCAGCAGGTCGGGCACCGAAGGTGGCGCATCGGGTGCGGCACCGTCGCCGATCATGTCGAGCGCGGTGTCGGTCGGCACCAGCGCGAGCATGCCGGGCAGTCCGGCGAGCTCGGCGACGGAGGCGCGGCAGTCGGCGCAGCGCGCCAGATGCTCCTCGTATTCGCGGCGCTCGCTGCCGGTGAGGGAGCCGAGCACGTAGGGCGCGTCCCACGTCGTGTAGTCGTCGGCGATGTCCATCATCGGTTCGTCACCCCCATTTCGTGCAACGCAAGCCGCAGCGCCCGCATACCGTAATGCATGCGCGATTTCACCGTGCCGGGGGGAATCTCCAGTTCGGCCGCGATCTGGTGGGTCGAAAGGCCGCGATAGTAGGCCCGCACGATCACCTCGCGGTGATCGGTACTCAGCCGAGCAAGCGCGTCGGCGACCAGCCAGCCGTCCAGCGTCCGATCGGCCTGATCGGGTGCGGGTTGTTCGGGCGGGTTGTCGGTGCGGAACTCCCGGCGATTGCGTGCGCTGCGGTGCTCGTCGACGACCAGGTTGCGGGCGACCGTGAACAGCCACGCGCGCGCCGACATCGTCTGCTGATCGAGCACGTTCGGGCGCTGCCACGCCCGTAGCAGCGTTTCCTGCACGATGTCCTCGGCGCGTCCTGCGTCGTGCACCAGGCCGAGGGTGTAGCGCCAGAGCGCGGGCGCGTGCTCCTGATACAGCACGCGCATCAGCTCGGCCTGGTCGTCCGGCCCGCCCGCGGCGCCGCGCTGCGCGGCGGACGCGTCGGTGGGCCGGGGCTGATCCGGCGTGCCCGGTGGGATACCCATGCGCTCACCGGGTCAGTTCGTGCGTTTCACGGTGCGGACTCCTTCTCGTTCGAGGAGTACACGTGCTCAGTTGCGTTCCAGTTCAATCGGGTGCGTGGCCAGCAGCGAGAGCGGGAGCGGCTGGCGGCGCAGAACGTGCGCCCAGAGATCGGAGCGGCCGGTGCTGATCGGGTCGGAGGAGAGCGCCGAAAGGACGATCCAGTCCTCGTTCTCCAGTTCGCCCTCGAGCTGTCCGAAGGTCCAGCCGGAATAGCCCGCGAAGATGCGCAGGCCCTCGACGAGCGGTCCGATGCGATCTGGGTCGGCGTCGAGATCGACGAGCACCACGCGGCCGTCGATGCGGCGCAGACCGGGTACCCCGGCGGTGGTGGCGCCCGCCTTCAGGGTGCCGAGGCACAGGGCGGCGTCGCGTTTCACCGGTCCGCCGCTGAACAGCGTGCGCGGTGTGGTCGCCAGGTCCGCCCAGCGCGGCAGCACGTCGTGCACCGCGGTGTCGGTGGGGCGGTTGAGCACGACCCCGAGACTTCCGGAGTCGTTGTGCTCGATGATGTATACGACGGTTCTTCGGAAGGTCGGCTCGACCAGGTCCGTCGCCGCCAGCAGCAGGGTGCCCGCGCGCACCGCCTGCTCGCCGCGCCGGAAATCGCGCCGGCGACGGTCACCGTGCCCGCCGTGAGTTTTCCGATCATCCGGGTCGTCTCCGCGTGCCACCCGGACATCATCGCAGTTTGTGCGCCCGAGTGCTCGTTTCCAGGCCCCTGGATTTCGGCCGAAGTTCATTCGGCGACGTTCGGCGATGCGACTGTCTGAGTCGGTTTGCCCGCGTGCGCTATCTCTCTCCCGCCCGATGTGTCGCATACCCGGCGACGTCGTAGAGTCGGCGGTATGGAACCGCCCGAGGTCGTCCTCGAGAACTGTGACAGCGTCTACGACTACTACCGCGATCACCGGCAGAACCGGCTGAAAGCGATGGCCGCGTACGCCCTTCTGGGACGCCGTTACCATCCGAGGATCAGCTACGCCGAGCGCGCGAAGGACGCGGTGCGGGCGCTGACCAAGAGCGGAAAGCCGATCATCTTCGCGATCAACCACCTGTCGCAGAACGATCCGTACACCGTCGCGGCGGCGGCCTGGCGCAGTCCGCTGCGCTCGGTCATCGGCAAGGTGCGGGTGCTGGCCAAGGACGAGCTGTTCATCGATCCCGACCAGCGGCGCAAGGTGGACATGATGGGCGGCATCCCGGTGTTCCGCGGCAAAGACCACGGCATCAGGGCGGTGAACGCCGCGGGTCAGCGGATGATGGACATCTGCGCCGAACGGCTGGCGCGCGGCGACCACATCGCCGTCTTCCCCGAAGGCACGTGCAACGACGTCGACCCCACCCAGGTGCAGGCCGTCGGCAGCGGCATCGGGCACATCGCGTTCCGCGCCATGAAGCTCGGCGTGCATCCGACGCTGGTCAGCCTCGGCCTCAGCTACGGTCCCCGTCCCGATCCGAAGATCGAGCCGACCAGGGAAGAGGCCAAGTCGGCCAGCTTCTACTTCCAGCCGCCGATCACCGACCTGCCCAACAAGCCCGCGGAGATCGCGCGGCTGGTGCGCGCGGATCTGCAACTGGCGCTCGATGGGGCGGTCGCGAACTACTGAGGGCGCCCGTGTGGGGCCTGAATCGCGCATCGGCGCGGGTTCGCGTGTCGTTGGACCGGAGTCGCTTCGCCTACTGCGGCAAGCCCAAGCGCTGTCTGGCCCAGTGCGGTACCGCAGCGATGTACTCGGGATGCGTCTGCACGAAGTGCTGCACCCGCGGGCACATCGGCAGTACGCCGAAGCCCTCGCGGCGGGTGCCCGCCAGCGCGGTGCCGACCAGTTGCGTGGCGTAGCCCTGGCGTTCGTAGCTGGGGTAGATCTCGGTGTGCACGAACGCGCGCTCGGACGCGGTGTCCTGATACTCGGCGTACCCGGCGATCGCACCGTCGACGTAGATCTCGAATCGTTCCATGGCGGTGTTGTTGCGGACCTCGGTCGACATGGTTCGACGCTACTCCGGTGCGCCCCATAGCGAGACATCGCAGCGGATCCCGGTGTGAAATAGCCTGTTCGACTTGTCTACCCGGTCGCGGCCTGAGCAGAATGCTCTTGGTCGCGTCGCGCGCTCCCCGAGAGCCGTGGCCCGGCGGAGGTGCGAAAACATGATGAGGACGCGTATTTCACGGGTGGCCGCCGCCCTCGCCGCGGCGGGCATGCTCGGCGGTTCGGTGCTGACGGGTCTCGCCGACGCCGCTCCCACACCGGCTTTCGGCTCCTGCCCGGACGGCTCGGTGCCCGAAGGCGCCGGTGTGCAGTGCGCGGTGATCAGCGTGCCGATGAACCACGCCGACCCCGACGGCGCGCGTATCGATCTCACCGTCAGCCGGATCGCCGCCACCGGTGAACGACACGGCGTCGTCTTCACCAACCCGGGCGGTCCCGGCGCGGACAGTCTCGCCTACTGGGCGCAGCGGATCGAGGTGATGCCCGCCGAGCTGAACGCCCACTACGACCGCATCGCGGTGCAGCCGCGCGGCCTGCGCTGGGCTACTCCGCTGCGCTGCGTGTCGGAAGCGGAAAACGCCGAGGGGCAACAGGTTTCGATCGGCGGTGGCAGCCGCGACGAGATCAAGAAGGCCTGCGACGCGGCACAGCCCGGCTATCTGGACACGATCACCACCGAGAACACCGCCCGCGACATGGAGGCGGTGCGCGCCGCGCTCGGCATCGAGCGGATCAGCTACCTCGGCACCTCGTACGGGACCTATCTCGGCGCCGTCTACGCCTCGCTGTTCCCGGACCGCGTGGAGCGGATGGTGCTTGACTCGAATGTGCACCCCGACTGGGTGTGGACCGAGGAGTTCGCCCAGCAGCAAGCCGCGGGCAAGCAGCGCCTCGACGACCTGTTCGCCTGGATCGCCGAGCACAACGGCGAATACCGGCTCGGTGACACGGCTTTGCGCGTCTACCAGAACTGGGTGCGGCTGGTCTCCGCGCAGGGCGGCGGCTGGTACGCCAACCTGACACCGCCGCCCGCGAGTGTGGCCGATCTGCCCGGCGAGCTGCCCGAACCGTTGGCCGAACTCGCCCGTGACGGTTACAACGGCACGATGGAGCAGGGCGGCAAACTGCAAAACCTGGTGCGCACCTTGATATCCGGCGGCGGCTCCGCCCAGGTTCCGCTGGTCGGTGCGACCGCGGTGGCCACCTACACCCGCTCCTTCTGGCCGACCTTCGCGCGGGCGATGTCCGACGCCAACGCCGATCCGGCGAACGTGCAGCGACTGCTCGCCATCGAGGGCGCCACCGCCACCGACCCGACCGGCCGCTTCGTCTTCTCCGCCATCACCTGCAACGAGAACGCGGTGCCCGGCCGCCCGGAACTGATCGGCGCCGCCATCGGCACCATCGCCTCCGGCGGCAACGCCATGGACGCCCGCGCCGACCTGGTCCGCGCCGGCCTGAGCTGCGGATCGTGGCGCCCGATCGCCGACCCCGTCCCGCTCACCGGCGTCGGCCTGCGCACCAAACCCCTTGTGCTGCAAAGCCGCCACGACGCACTCACGCCGTACGAGGGCGGACCGGCGATGGCGCGAGCGCTCCAGGGTTCGCTGATCACGGTCGAGGGCGGCGACCACGGCACCTTCGGCCGCGGAAACCCCGCGGTCGACGACGCGGTGCTCACCTACTTGCGCACCGGCCAGGTCACCGTCACCCACGCCGACCAGGCCCCGTTGCCGACCCGATGACGCGCCGAGCAGCGCCCCTTCGCAACCCCTCCACACGCTTCGCAGAGGTTGTGAGCCTTGTGAAGCGTGTGGACCCTCTGTGAGGACCGCGGTTGATCGCCGATCTCAGAGTTCGTGTTCGGCGATGCGTGCGCCGATTCGTTCGAGCAGTTCGGCGGCGTCCGCTATGGAACGTGCCGGGTCGGGTTGGAGGTCGCTCAGCGGGTAGCAGGTGGTGAAGCCCGCGGCCCGGAGGGCTTCCGGGGATAGTTCGACGCGACCGGCTACCGCGACGACCGGCACGCCAGCGGCGCGCGCCGCGCGGCAGACGCCGATGGGCGCCTTGCCGTGCAGGCTTTGGGCGTCGAGGGAGCCTTCGCCCGTCACGACGAGGGACGCGTCGCGGACCAGGGCCGGGAAGTCGAGGAGTTCGAGTAGTACCTCGATACCGCTGCGCACCTCGGCGCCGAGTACGGCGAGAGCGCCGAAGCCGGTGCCGCCCGCCGCGCCCGCCCCCGGAAGTTCGGCGAACTCAGGGCCGACGAGGTTCGCCCAATTGGTCAGCGCCGCTTCGAGAATCGACTGCTGCTCCGCGTCGGCGCCCTTCTGCGGGCCATATACCGCGACCGCGCCTTTCGGGCCGAGGAGCGGATTGTCCACGTCGCAGGCGAGTGTGAATCGAGCCGCGGCGGCTTTCGGGTGCAGGGCGGCGCGATCGACCTGCGTGGCGCGCACCAAACCACCTCCGCCCAAAGGCAATTCGAGGCCGTCGTGATCGAGCACCCGGACGCCGAGGGCGCGCAGCAGACCCGCACCGCCATCGGTGGACGCGCTGCCGCCCAAGCCGAGCACGATGTGCGTCGCACCGCGGTCGAGCGCGTCCGCGATGACGACGCCGAGCCCCTCCGTCCCCGCGCCGAGCGGATCGAATCGCCCGCCGGGAAGTTTCACCAGTCCGACGACCTCGGCCAGCTCTACGACCGCCGTATCCCCACGCCTCGCGTAGGCGGCGGCCGTGGGGACTCCCGTCGGCCCCGGCGCGATCGTCTCGACCCGCTCCCACCCCGCGGTGACGAACGCGTCCACGGTTCCGTCACCACCGTCGGCGACCGGAACCCGTCGTATCTCCGCATCCGGCCGCACCGAGGCGATCCCAGCGGCCAACGCGGCCGCTACCTCGGACGCGGTCAGCGAACCCTTGAACTTGTCAGGCGCGAGCAGCACGTGGCCGTTTCGTCCGCTGCCGGTACCGATATCGGTCCGCACCGGTAAGCCGGGCTGATTCACCCCTCACCCGACCGACGCCAGGTTCCCCAGCAGTTCCACCCGGTGCTTGTCGCCCCACTCCTCGAGCGGCCGCAGCGCCACCGCGAGCTCGTGGCCGATCGGGGTCAGCGAGTACTCGACGCGCGGTGGAATCTCCGGGAACACCTCGCGATGCACGACGCCGCTGGCCTCCATCTGCCGCAGATTCTCGGCCAGGACCTTCTCGCTCACACCCTGGAGCAGCCGCCGGATCTCGCCGAAGCGCTGCGGTCCCGCGCCGAGCACCCACATCAGGTGCAGCTTCCACTTCCCGCCGACGACGTCGATGGCGACCGACATGCCGCACGCATCGTGATCTACGCCACTGTTGCCGTTCATCGCCGACCTCCTGACCATATTTCGGACCTCGAGGTAAGTATCCCCACCCCGACGTACGGTCTTGTCGACTCTACCTGCACAGACGACCATCGGTACCGGCGCCGCGAACCAGCAGAACCAGAACCGAAGGGGCACACAATGTCCGAGCAGTCCACCCGTTCCGTATCCGTCGTCGGTCTCGGCCCGATGGGCCAGTCGATGGTGCGGGCGTTCCTCGACGCGGGCGTCGAGGTGACCGTCTGGAACCGCAGCACCGCGAAGGTCGACGCGATGGTCGAACTCGGCGCCAAGCGGGCCGCGACGGTCGCCGAGGCGCTCGACGCCAACGAGGTGACCGTGCTCAGCCTGACCCACTACGCCGCCATGTACGACGTGCTCGGCCAGGCCGAGGACCGGCTGGCCGGCAAGGTGATCGCCAACCTGTCGTCCGATTCGCCGGAGAAGGCACGCGCGGGCGCGGCGTGGGTGCGTGAGCGCGGCGCGCAGTTCATCTCCGGCGGCGTGATGTCGGCCGGTGACAACATCACCCACCCGGCGTCCTACATCTTCTACAGCGGTCCGCGCGAGGTGTTCGACGCGCACGCCGAGCTGCTGCGCCCGCTGAGCCCGCAGGAGTACCTCGGCGCGGACGACGGTCTGGCGCAGATCTTCTACCAGGCGCTGCTCACCGTCTTCCATCCGTGGCTGCTCGCCTTCGACCAGGCCACCGCCATGATCACGAAGTCCGGCCACGACGTCGCCCAGTTCGTGCCGTTCGCGGTGCGCTCCAGCGAGGCGTACCCGTACTTCATGGAGCAGTTCTCCGTCGCCAATCAGGCCGGCGGCTGGGCCGACCTGGCCAGCCTGAAGATGATGGACGCGGGCGCGCAGCACATCATCGACGCCAGCGAGGAGGTCGGCGTCGACGCCACCTTCTCGCACACCGCCCAGGCCTTCTGGCGCAAGGCGATCGCCGCCAGCGAGGAGCGCGGCAAGGCGGTCTCCACCTACGAACTCATGCTGGGCGACCGCCAGGGCTGAACCACTCGGTGACCCTCCCAAAGCAGTTCACACACACCCTGTATACGCCTCACATAGGCACCGCCTTTGTGGGGCGTATACGCGGTCTGTGGGAACGCCTGGGTTCAAGCGGTTTCGGATTGGGAGCCGAGGCGGGGGAAGGGGGTGGTGGAGAAGACGACCTCCACCGCTACCTCGAAGTACTGGGCGATTCGAAGCGCGAGGTGGAGGCTTGGGCTGTATTCGCCGCGTTCGAGGTAGCCGATCGTCTGGTAGTGCACGCCGAGCGCCTCCGCCAGCTCGCGCCGGGAGATGCGGCGCTCGGCGCGCAGCATCGCGATCCGGTTGTAGATGACCTCAGTAGGCACGCTGCATGGCCTTCTCGCGGCGGGCGGCGACGCTGGAACCCGATTCCCTGCGCGCCATCCTGCGCAACAGGATCGGCGCGACGAGGAAACCGGTGGCGGCCCAGATGCCAAGCACCGCAATGGTTTCCAAGTGACGCCAGGAACCGCCGAGCTCGACCGCCGCGGCCTCGTCCGGCAGCATCGCCGCGCGCATGCCGAGGCCGAGCCAGTACACCGGGAAGCACTGGGCGATGCCCTGCACCCAGCCGGGCATCGAGGTGATCGGGTAGAAAATGCCCGACACCGCAACGAGTCCCATGATGGGCATGGAGGCGAATCCGACGCCGCGCGGGCTGACGAACAGCGAACCGATGCACGCGCCGATGGGTAGCGTCGCCAACATGCCGAGCAGCACGATGCCGATCAGCGACAACCACGCGCCGACGGTTTTCAGCTCGGTGCCGCCCACCAGGAACAACCCCGGAATCAGCACGATCACGAACGGCACGAGCACCCAGCCCGACACCGTGACCACCTTGCCGACCAGGTAGCCCACCATGCCGTTCGGAGTCGCCTTGGCGCGCAACAGGGTTCCGTCCTCGCGCTCCATGCTGAGCAGCTGGCCGATGCCGAAGATCCCGTTGAAGGCGACCAGCATGCCCAGGATGCTCGGCAGCGCGAGCGAGCCGAGCTCGAAGCCGCTGGCCTCGAACTTCGCGTCGCGCATGAAGAACAGCACGACGACCATGATGACCGGCCAGAACAGCATCCCGAACAGATCTTGGCCGTTGGTCACCGATTGCCGCAGCTCGATCCCGCCGCGGGACAAGCCAGCTCGGACCGCGTTCGTCGTCGGGTTCATCGCTTCACCTCCTCCAGGGCGTGGACCTCGTTCGACATCTCGCCGGATTCGAACTGTCGCACCAGTGTCATATACGTGTCCTCGAGCGACGCGCGCCGCACCTCCAGCTCGCCGATGTCCTCGCCGTACTGTTTGAACAGCTCGTAGACGAACTTGGTCGACTCGGTGGTGGTGTGCACGAAGCGCTGGTCGTCACGGGTCCAGCGCACCTCGGCCTCGCCCGCGATGCGGCGGGAGAGCTCGTCGGCAGAGCCGTCCGCGATGATCCGCCCGCCCGCCAGGATCAGGATGCGGTCGGCCAGCTTCTCGGCCTCGTCCAAGTCGTGGGTGGTGAGCAGAATGGTGGTCTGCTGATCGTCGGCCAAACGGTGTACCAGGTCGTGGAATTCGCGACGGGCCTGCGGATCGAAGCCTGCGGTCGGCTCGTCGAGGAAGAGCAGTTCCGGGCGGCCGACGATGCCGATAGCCACGTCGAGCCTGCGGCGCTGACCGCCGGACAGCGACATGATCTTCGCGCCCGCCTGTTCGGTCAGGCCGACGGCCGCGATGAGCTCGTCGGTGTCCCACGGTCGGCGGATTCGTTCGGTTCCGTACGGCGCGTAGTACCCGCCGAGATGGGAAAGTAGTTCGCGCACACGCCATTTGCCGTGATCGCGCCAGGATTGCAGGACGACGCCGACGCGTGCCCGCCAGGCCTCGTCGCCGTGCGCGGGATCGGCGCCGAGCACCTGCACCCGGCCCGCCGAACGGATGCGGAAGCCTTCGAGGATTTCGATCGTGGTGGTCTTGCCCGCGCCGTTGGGACCGAGTAGTGCGAGGACTTCGCCGTGGCGTGCCTGAAACCCGACATCGTGCAGGACGTCCTTCGCGCCGTAGCGCATTCGCAGACCCTCGACGTCGATCACGACGCCATCGCCCACAGTCATGGCATTCCCTCCCGTTGTGTGGACCGGATGACTCGTAGCATACCTACTACATTTCGCCGGAACAATGCTCAATCCGCTCGACAGCCCGCGACGGGCAGATGCTCCTCGATACCGCCTTCACCGCGCGCTTCTCGGCGGGTCCTTCCGAAAGCGATTGGTGCACAATTGCCGTCGCTCACGACAGGTTCGAGCCGCATGATCGGCCCGCCATCCGTTCCGGTTTCGGGCTCGCCGAAGGCGGGCGAGGACCCAGCCGATCGGGTCTCGAGTCGGAGGCCGCGCGGCGTGGGGCGTTGCCTTATGGGCGTTGGTTATTCAGGGTTGGCTATGCCTGACACCTGCCCCACCTGCTCGTGGTCCTCGCCGATGCTCGTGTCCTCGCATCGTTCCGTTCGCTATTTGCGCTGCGTGTGCGGTAGATGGCTGGTTTCGCACGGTGGGAGAGTCGAGTTGGTTGCCGGGGGTGGCGGGGCCGCGAAAACTCGGGCGGCTGAACATCTGGAGTTGATTCCACTACCCGAAGGGTGATTCGCGTTCGGTGGTGCGGTGCCGTCGGCTTCGACGGTCCGCCTCGAGTATTCGACGGCATCGCGTTGGCCGCTGGTGGAAGCGCCTGGTAGAGCTGTCGCCCAGAGAACAGAGAGCAGTGCTCTTGACTCCGAGGCCAGCGGCGTGGATCATTGTTCTCAACAGAGAGCACCGCTCGCAACAGGAGTCACCATGAACGCCAGCACCCGCTACATCGCCCCCACCGGCCTCGATCCCCTCATGAACCGCGTCTTCAACTGGCTGCCCAAGCTGGGGATCAGCGTCGCCGGGTCGCGATTGCTTGCCGTCCGGGGCCGCAAGAGCGGGGAGTGGCGGACCACGATGGTGAACCTGCTGGTCGACGAGACCGGCACGCGCTACTTGGTCGCGCCGCGCGGGCACACGCAGTGGGTGCGGAATCTGCGGGTCGCGGGCGAGGGCGAGTTGCGACTCGGGCGCAAGACCGAGGCGTTCTCGGCCACCGAGGTCGCCGACGCGGACAAGGTTCCGGTGCTGCGGGTGTACCTGGAGAAGTGGGGCTGGGAAGTCAACCGATTCTTCGAGGGCGTCACGAAGGACGCCACCGACGCCGAACTCGCCGCCATCGCACCGGGTTTCCCGGTCTTCCGGCTCGCCTGAATCCGCACTCGGCTGAAAGTCCGCCGAAATCCGTTGTGCTCGATCGAGAAATCCGCAGCGCAGGTGAGTTCCGCGGACAAATGCACGCAGGCGCAGCTACTGCCGCGGCCAGAATGGTCGGCGCGGTAGCCGACCGAATGCCACCGCCATCCCGCCAGACCGACTGGACGTGACCTTCATTCACCCGACCTGCTTGCCCGATGAGCCGACCGAGGGTGCGGTGGGCTGGTCAATGGTGACCTTCGGTTGCTTGTCCGACCTTTGTGGACGGGCACTACCTCAGCGAGTCGCCAGGAATTCGATCGCCGCGGCGTATCCCTGAATTCCCATTCCCGCGATCACCGCCGTCGCGATGGGCGAGATGAAGGAATGGTGCCGAAACTCCTCCCGTGCGTGCACATTGCTGATGTGCACCTCCACGATCGGCACCTCAGGAATGACAAGCGCGTCGCGCAACGCCACCGAGGTGTGGGTCAACCCGCCGGGATTGATCACGATCCCCGACTCGGCTCCCCGCGCCTGGTGAATCCGATCGATCAGCGCCCCTTCGTGATTGGACTGGAACGCGACGATCTCCCTGTCGAACCTGGCCGCCGTCCGCTCGCACAGTTCGACCACGTCGTCGAGCGTGGCCGAACCGTACACCTCCGGCTGGCGGGTGCCGAGCATGTTCAGGTTCGGCCCGTTGAGTACCAGGATCGGTGCGGTATCGGCCATGCCGTCACCCTAATTCACAGACCCTTCGGACCTTCCGATCGCAGGTCGTCCACTTTGCGCATGGCGGTGCGCAGCTCCTCGAGCCACGCCTCGGCGTGCTTGCCCGCCAGCTTCACCGTCCAGGCCAGCGCGTCCGAGCGGGAACGGGCGACGCCGGAGTCGACAAGGGTGTCGAGGACCTTGCGTTCCGGCTGGCGCAGCCGCGTCATGACCGGAACGGCGAGCTGGGTGAACATGATTCGCTCGCCATCCACCGAGACGCCCCACGCCACATTGCGGGCGTAGCGGTGCTGTGCCTCGCCCGCGATCTGCATCCGCGCGGGGCGGGTGGATTCGCGGAAGCGAGCGATGGCGCCCTCTTTCGTCGCGGTCGGGATCTTCTCGGTGGGCGCTTCGGTGTCCTCGCCGTCGGCGCGTTCGGGCTTGGGCAGCGGCAGCTCACCGATGACCACGATCTCGTCGCGGTCGACTTCGATGACCGGTTTGCCGACGAACCAGTCGCTTGGCAATCGCCCGGCGAACCAGTCGGGCACGTCGGCGGGGTCGGGGAGATCGGCCTGCTGCCAACCGCCTGGGCGTCCGAAACCTCGTCCGCGATGTTCGTTTCTCATGGCGAGTCACCTGGCTTACTCTGGTGCAGTGCTTTCAATGATTACAAGATTACGCCGCAAGAGTGCACGGCGGTTCCGCTCTGCGTGAACAGGATCGAGAGGGGGTACTCCAGGGAGGTCGCACTGTGTCGGGCGGCCCGACTCGAGACGGATTCACCGACGTAGGTGGTTCTTGCCCGCGTTCGCGTTCCGGCCGGTACGGTAGCGGCGCCGGTTATCGCCTTGTGACTGGATACCGTTATCGATCGGTCCCTCGAAGACTCGTCTTCGGGCACAATTGACAATGCTGAGCGTGGGTAACGGCCCGGTCACCGGGACGTCGCAAACAGGTTCATTTCAGGTACGGTGGTCTTGTTGCTGGAGTGACAAGAGTGAAGAGTGGGCGATATGGATGTGTGGGGATCCCGCCGCTTTCGCGTTCGGGGCGCAATGGCACTCGCGGGGGTGGCGGCTATGGCAGTCACCTTGGGTTCCTGCGGGTTTCGCGAGGAACCCAATGAGCCCGCGGCCGTTGTCGAGCGCTTCACCGAACTCCTCGATCAGCAGGACTACAAGAAGGCATCGGAACTCACCTCCTACCCGAACGCCGCTTCCGCAACGCTGAAGCAAATGTTCGAGGGTCTCGCTCCCGGCAAGGTCGACTACCAGAAGACCCAATTCATCGGTCTGGACGCGCAATCGGCGATCTTCAGCATGGACGTCGACTGGAGCTTCGGCGAGAACAAGAACTGGAGCTACAGCATCCAGGGCACCGTGCGCAAGCTGGCGATCGGCTGGCGGATCTCCTGGGAGCCGTCGGTCGTGATGCCGCAGCTGCAAGGGAACCGCACCGTGAAGCTGGTGCGCACCACGCCGAAGCCGCCGCCGCGGGTCCTCGACATGGTCGGCGCGCCGCTGATGCACGAGCAGGTCATCAACGTCATCAAGCTCGACCCGACGCGGATGCCAGACCCGGTCGCCTCCACCGACGCGCTGGCCAAGGCCATCGAGCCGGTCGCGCCGCTGATCACCGGTCCATCGCTGATGCAGCAGCTGGCGTCCTCGCAGGGCAAGCCGATCGTCGCGGTCAACCTGCGCGAGGGCGATTTCGCGATCCTCGAACCCCGCATGGCGCCGATTCCGGGCGTGGTGATGGAGAAGCACCCGCGGCTGATCTCCTCGGACCGCCGGGTCTGGTCGCCACAGCTGGACGCGCTGCGCAAGGTCTGGGAGACCAGCCAGGAGGAGCACTCCGGCTGGGGCGTGCAGATCTTCGAGCCGGACGGGCGATTCATCAGCCAGGTCGCCGGTTACCAGGGTCCGCCGGGGCCGGACATCGTCGCCACCATGGACCAGCGGTTGCAGCGTGCCGCCGAGGACGCGGTGGTCAGCGTCGGTACGCCCGCCTCCATCGTGGCGATCCAACCGTCCAGCGGCGCGGTGGTCGCGGTCGCGCAGAACAGCCAGGCCAGCGCGCACGGTCCGGTCGCGTTCACCGGTCTGTATCCGGTGGGCGGCAATATCGAACTGTTCCGTGCCGTCGCCGCGGCGACCAATGGCAAGGCGCCGCAGGACGTGTCGGTGCAGGAAGCGGCGGAGGCCGCGAGCAGGCTCGGCATCGGTATCGATTTCCAGGTGCCCGGGCTGGACGAGGTCACCGGACGGCTCGCCATCGCCGGACGCAGCGCCGAGCAGGTCCGCCAGGGCGGCGGGTCGGACGCGGTGCTGGCCAGTCCGTTCGGGATGGCGATCGCGGCGGCGTCGATCGCGCGCGGCGAGGTGCCCGCGCCGAAGATCGAGGTCGCGCGCACCGGCGGCACCGACGCGCAGCTGACGCCGTTGGGCGGCGAGCTGACCGAACGGCTGCGCACCATGCTGCGCGAGGCCACCGGGTCTCCGCACCTGACACCGTTGCGGCCGCACCCGGTGATCGCTTACGCGGCGACCGCGGGCGAGGACGGCTGGTTGATCGCCAACATGGGCGATCTCGCGTTCGCGATCCACATCAACGATGTGGACAGCGGGAACGCCACCGCGCGGATGGCGGCCAGGATGTTGCAGTCGTTGGCGACGCCGGAGCCGTGATCGGCGGGCGCTGATCGTCAGGGTGCCGAGCGGGGTCGATCGGCAGGGTTCGGACGATCGGATCAGTTCAGTGCCCGGATCGCCGCGCGCCAACCGAGCAGGAACAACGCGAGCACGGTCCCCGCGACCAGCACGAAGCTGAACGCGGTCCCCTGCCCGCTGATCACCCGCAGCACCATGCCGCCGATGAGCGTGGACAACCAGATCAGGACTCCGGTCGGCCACAGGACCGTCCCGTCGAAACGCCCCGCGCGACCGGCGACGACCAGCGCGAGGACCCATCCGATGGCCAATCCGATCGCGAACGGCCACAGCGTCTTCAGCAGCCCCGCGATCACCGCCTCGTCGTGACTGCGCCGTCCGATGACGCAGAACAGGATCACCAACAACGCGTCCACCGCCAACGGAGCCAGTCTCTTCACCCGCGCAAGCGTAGTGCGGCATCGTTTCGATCTCGATCTTGACACCGCCCCGAGACCTGCCCTGACCAGTCACGTCGTGCGGCCGGAGCGAATGCGGAGGTCCAGTCACGCCGCGTTTCACAGCGTGCGGCGCGTTTCGAATTCCTTTTCGTAGTCGGCCTCGTCGGCCGACGGGGTGCGGAAGAGGAAGGCGAAGACGATCCAGCCGACGATCGCGACCAGGATGAAGCTGACCATCCGGTAGACGAACGCCGCGGCGACCGCTTGGGCGGCGGGCAGGCCCGCGCCCGCGGTGAGGCCGTAGATCAGTGTCGCGTCGACGTAGACGATGCCGCCGGGAGCGAAAGGGATGGAGCCGACGGCCTTGCCCGCGGTGAACGCGATGAGCAGTCCGGCGAGTTTCGGCTCGGCGCCGACGGCGTAGCAGGCCGCGCCGAGGCAGGCGACGTCGCCGAATCGGTGCACCACCGCCCAGCCCGCCACCCAGACCCCGTCGCGCTTGCCGAGGTCCACCGACTCGAGCTGGGCGAGGATCTCGGCGACCTTCGCCATCCCCTGGTCGGCGGGCCGTTTACGGATCCGGTTGACCAGCGCGAGCAGCCGCCGCAGCACCTTCTCCAGCGAGCCGGGATTGCGCGAGACGTAGTTGCCTGCCCAGATCAGCGCGGCCACCGCGGCGAGCGAAAGGATGAGCTTGAGCGGCCCGACCTGGTTGCCGACCAGCAGCGCACCCGCGACGGCGAGCAGCGCGAGCCCGGCGGTGGCGATCACCCCGGAGATCACCAGCTGCCAGGATGCGACGATCGGACTCGCGCCCCAACGCCGGGTCTGCCGATAGGTGAACGCGGTGGAGAAGACCTGTCCCGCGGGCAATGTCACTGACATCGCGGTCGCGCCGTAGACGACTGCCACGGATTTGCGCTGACTCACATCGACGCCGCCCGCGTGCAGCAGTTGTTTCTGCACCCGGCCGAATCCGCTCATGGAAAGCGCTTGCAACCAGATACAGGCAGCGACCCAGCCCCAATGAATTTCGGTGAGTTTTTGCCACGATTCGTGTAATCGCGGCCACAGGTAGACGCCTTCGCCTATCAACAAAGCCAGCAGCGCGGCGCCCAGCAACCATTTGACCCACCAGAATTTGCGCCGGCCTTGCTCGACGGTGGACGTTCGCGGTGCAGGCTCGCCCGCTGGATCCCCGTTGGCCGTCACGCGCGTCAGCCTAGCGAAGGAATTGTCTCGGCGTCGGCATCGGTGCGCGGGTCGGCGCCCTCTTTCGGCCAGGCCAATCGCGTTTTCCGGCGCCGACCGCGCAGCTGCACTTCCTCGCCCGCGATCCAGAACTCCTGCTCGCTTTCCTCCGCGAAATACAACGCGCTGCCGGAGGCGAGCACCCGGCCGGGTTGATCTTTGGCCAATTCGGTCAATCGGGACGCCTCGTTGACCGGGTCGCCGATCACCGTGTATTCGAAACGATTGGCGGCGCCGATATTTCCGGCGACCGCGAGACCGGCTGACACGCCGATGCCGATGTCGAGGCCGGGCACCTCGCGCAGCGCCTCGCGCAGTTCGCGACCGGCGGCGAGCGCCGCGGTGGGCGCGTCCGGCCGGTCCAGCGGCGCACCGAAGATGGCGAGCGCCGCGTCGCCGACGAACTTGTTGACGAACCCGTGGTGCCGGTCGATCACGTCGACCACGATCCGGAAGAACTCGTTGAGCAGGCTCACCACTTCGGTCGGCGGCCGTTCGGCGGCGGTCGCGGTGGAGCCGACCATGTCCACGAACAGCACCGCGACGAACCGGGTCTCGCCGCCGAGCTCGGTGCCGTAGTCGAGGGCGCGCTGCGCGACCTCCTCGCCGACGTGTTGGCCGAACAGCTCTTGCAGCTGGCGCCGCTTGGCCGCCTCCTCCATCATCCGGTTGAAGCCGACCTGGAGCAGGCCGATCTCGCTGCCGTCGAACACCTCGACCTGCACGTCGCGGGCGCCTTCCTGCACCCGGTCGATGGCCTGGCTGAGCTGGCGCACCGGGTCGGAGATGCTCGAGCCGGTGAGCATGGACAGCGCGAGCGCCTGCGAGATCACCACGCCGCACAGCAGCAGGATCGAGATCGCCAGCGACTGCGCCGAGAACTTCACGTCCGAGGAGATCTGGGTGACGCAGAGCAGCACGATGGCGATGGTTGGCGCGAAGGTGCCCATGCCCCAGGTCATCGCCATCCTGGTGCCGACGCCCGGCGTCAGGGTGTGATCGAAGGTGCCCTCGGTCAACGCCTGCGCGGCCACCGGTCGCAGGATGCGCTCGCCGAGCATGTAGGTGAAGCCGAACACGATGGTCGCCGCCATGCACTCGGTGACGATCACCGCGCCTGCCAGCTCGGGCGTGTCGGAGATGATGAGTCCGGCGAGCACCGCGCCGCCGATCAACCACAGCGCCAGGTGCAGGATCGCCTGGCGCAACGGCGCGTGCAGCGCGGCCATCTGTTCCTGGCGGCTCGGCGGCCCGCCGCGCATCTGCCAGCGCATGACCGGGCGCAGCATCAATGCGGAGGCGGCGAGGCTGAGCAGGCCGCCTGCGATGAAGACGAGAGCGGGGATGAGCAGACCGGTGCGTCGGGTGCCGGCCGCCTCGCCTTCCGGAACGGGGAGTCCGTACTGGATGAACGCCCACACCAGCACCGCGCCGAAGGCGTTCGCCAACAGCATCGATGTCAGGTAAAGCGGCCAGCGCGTACGCATGGTCTGTTTGACCGCTTCCAAGGGCGCTGACACGCCCCCCAATCTAGCGTTTCGATCATTCGTCCACGTGCGGCTGTCCGGTGGGCGGAGTTGGTCGGCGACCTCCGTTACCCTGAGCGAGGTGACCGAGCTCGAGGAACGCCCGCGCCGGGACTCCGCCGCGGACGCGGTGCACCCGATAGTCCGGCAGACCGCCGAGTGGGCATGGCGACTGCTGGTCATCCTGGCCGCCGTGATCGCCGTGGCGATGATCGTGCAGCGACTGGCGACCGTCGTCATTCCGATGGCGATCGCGCTGCTCGCCGCCGCGCTGCTCGCGCCGCTGGTGGACTGGATGCAGCGGCTCGGCGTGCCGAGGTGGGTGGGTGTCTTCGTCTCGCTGGTCGGCTCGCTCGGGCTGGTCGCGGGCATCATGACCTTCGTCGTCGAGCAGTTCGTCGCCGGTGTGCCGCAGCTGTCCGACGAATTCACCGACAGCATCCACCGGGTCCAGGACTGGTTGATCAACGGTCCGCCGCACCTGAGCGACGATCAGATCCGCAACGCGGGCGACGCCATCGTCAAGGCCATCCAGTCCAACCAGGACAGTCTCACCTCCGGCGCGCTCACCACGGCTACGGTGATCGGGCACATCCTCACGGGCACCTTCCTCACGCTGTTCATCCTGATCTTCTTCCTCTACGGGGGCGATCAGGTCTGGGAGTTCGTCACCCGGGTCGTGCCGACCCAGCACCGGGAGCGGGTCCGGCTGGCCGGTCAGCTCGGCTTCGGATCGCTGGTCGGCTTCGTGCGCGCGACGGTGGTGGTCGCGGCCGTCGACGCCATCGGCATCGGCGCGGGACTTGCGATACTCGGGGTGCCCCTGGCGCTTCCGCTTGCCTCGCTAGTGTTCATCAGCGCGTTCATCCCGATCATCGGCGCGTTCCTCGCCGGTTCCATCGCGGTGTTCATCGCGCTGGTCACCAAGGGCCTGGTGACGGCGCTGATCGTGCTCGGCATCATCATCGCGGTCATGCAGCTGGAAAGCCACGTGCTGCAACCCCTGCTGCTCGGGCGCGCGGTCAGCATCCATCCGCTTGCGGTGGTGCTCGCGATCGCGGCGGGCGTCGTGCTCGGCGGAATCGCGGGCGGCCTGCTCGCCGTCCCCGCCGTGGCGGTGATGAACACGGCCATCCGATCGTTGCTCGCGGAGCGTCCCGAGGAGGCGTTCGGCGAACTCCAGACCGCCGAGCCGCATTTGTATTCGGCGGAGCCGGACCACCCGGATCCCGGACGGGTCGCCGTCGCGGCGACGTTGGCGGAGCGGTCCAAGCGGTCGAATTCGCACGGCGGAACCGATGAGCCGGACCCCGCCGTCTGAGCTCAGTCCCGCCGACGCGGCGACCGCGCCGCTGTGGCGGGCCGTGCAGGCGTTTCGGCTCGTCACGCTGCTGTACGCGGTCGGTCAGCAGATCGCGTCGGTGCCCTACTACCAGAACCAGCGCCTGAGCTGGGTGTTCATCGCGCTGATGGTGGTGTGGTCGGGGCTTTCGGCGCTGATGCTCTCACAGTGGCAGGTGGCCGACGTGGCCAAGGTGCGGGTCTGGGTGGTGATCGGCGACCACATCGTGGTGATCGGTTTGATCGCCGCGACCCGGCTCGTCGCGGACTACGACTGGTACCACGGGCACCAGACCCTGCCGACCACCATGTGGGCGGCCAACGCGGTGATCTCGGCGGCGATCCTGCGCGGTCCGATCGCGGGCATCGCGTCCGGGTTGATGATCGCCGCGGTCATCATCACCGTGCGCGACCAGTGGGGCCAGGACGTCTGGGCCGACGCGACCGCGCCGGTGCTCGTCTCGGTCGGCCTCGCGCTCGGGCTTGCCGCCAACACCGCCAGGCGCGCGCAGGAGCAGTTGCAGCGCGCGGTGCGCCTGACCGCCGCCGCCGAGGAACGCGAGCGGCTCGCCCGCGAAGTGCACGACGGCGTCCTCCAAGTGCTCAGCTACATCAAGCGGCGCGGCAGCGAAATCGGCGGTCCCACCGAGGAATTGGCGCTGCGCGCCGGAGAGCAGGAGGTGGCGCTGCGTGTACTGATCTCCGAGCAGGGCGTGCGCGAGGACGCGGGCGGCGCCGAAGTGGACCTGCGTCCGCTGCTGACCGTGCACGCGACACCGAAGATCTTCGTGTCCACGCCGGGCGAGCCGGTTCGGGTGGGGCGTTGGGCCGCGGGCGAACTCGCCGCCGCCGTCGCCACGGCCTTGGCCAATGTCGAGCTGCACGCCGGACCGGACGCGAAAGCATATGTGCTGCTGGAGGATACCGGCGACGAGCTGATCGTCAGCGTGCGCGACGACGGCGTCGGCATCGCGCAGGGCAGGCTGGCCGAGGCGGAGGCCGAAGGGCGGATGGGGGTTTCGCGGTCGATCGTCGGCCGCATCGCCGCGCTCGGCGGCACCGCCGAACTGCTCACCGAGGGCAGCGTGGGCGAAGGCGTCGAATGGGAGTTCCGCGTGCCGCGCGATGCGCGCTGACCTGGCAGGATGAAGTTGGCGAAAGGAGCGGTGCGGTGACCGACGGTGCGGCCGAGACCATTTCGGTGATGGTGGTGGACGACCACCCGATGTGGCGCGACGGGGTGTCCCGCGACCTCGCCGAGGCCGGATTCGAGGTCGTCGCGACCGCGGACGGCGTCGGCTCGGCCACCAGGCGCGCCGCGGCGGTGCGACCCGCCGTCGTGCTGATGGACATGCAGCTGCCCGACGGGAACGGCGCGACGGCCACCGCCGAGGTGTTGCGCGTCTCGCCGCAGAGCCGGGTGCTTGTGCTCTCCGCGTCGGCCGAGCGCGACGACGTGCTCGACGCGATCAAGGCGGGGGCCTCCGGCTACCTGGTCAAGAGCGCGTCGGCGGCCGAACTGATCGAGGCGGTGCGCGCGACGGCGGCCGGTCAGCCGGTGTTCACCCCCGGCCTGGCCGGGCTGGTGCTCGGCGAATACCGCCGCATGGCGACCGCGCCCGCCGAGCCCGACGAACCGCACCGTCCCGCGCTCACCGAGCGGGAGACCGAGGTGCTGCGGATGGTGGCGAAAGGGTTGTCCGCCAAGCAGATCGCGTCGCGGCTCGGGTTGAGTCATCGCACGGTGGAGAATCACGTGCAGGCGACCTTGCGGAAGTTGCAGCTGGCCAACCGCGTCGAGCTCACCAGATACGCGATCGAACAGGGGCTCGAGTAGGCGCGGCATCCGACCAACGGAGGAGTGGTGATCGGGGAACGCCCTGATGCCGCGACCCGCCGAATCTCGGTAATCTCGAAGCCATGGGCGGACCCGAATCGGTATCCAATGGCGTCGGCTCCGTCGGTGATCGGGATCTGCGCGTCTCCGACGCCGAACGCGAGCACGTCGGTCAGCTGCTGCAGCGGGCGGTCGGGCTCGGGATGCTCTCGCTCGGCGAGTTCACCGAACGGATGGACACCGCCCTCGCCGCCAAGACCCGCGGCGAACTGAACGCCGTGCTCATCGATCTGCCCGGCGTGCGCATGATCGGTCAGCCCGCCGCACCGCCCACCACGTTCGTGAACTCGACGCCCTCGTTCGCGAAGCGGCCGCCCATGCCGCCGACCCCCGCGGGCAACGTGATCCGCGGCCGCATGTCGGGTGTGACTCGGCGCGGGCCGTGGCAGGTCGCGCCCTCGCTGCACCTGAACAACTGGTTCTCCGGCGTGACGCTCGATTTCACCGAGGCGGTGATGTCGACCCAGGTGGTGGAGATCGACGTCGACGATTTCTGCAGTTCGCTGACCCTGGTGGTGCCCGCCGAGGCGACCGTCGACCTGAACGGCCTCGACCTCATCGGCGCGAGCGTGAACAACAAGGTCCGCACCGGGCCGCCGATCGGGCCACTGCACCTGGTCGTGCACGGGAGTATCCGCTTCGGCTCGGTCACCGCGAAGCACCCGTTCATCGCGCATTGGCGCAAGCTGCTCGGTCACTGATCCGGGCGCCGGGCTCGTCGGGCGGTCGTCGCCGTCCTACGCCCAGCCGTAGTTCGTTGCCGAAAGCCGCTGGGACACCTGGCGAATGGGCGCGGCGAGTTTCCCGGCTCGGTCGCCCACTTGGCTTCGAAGCCGCCCGATGGGCTGGGGATACGTCGCGGAGACGGCCGTGCGGCGAATTCAGGGGAACAGCGCGCCGCTGCGGGTAGCGGGCCACGCGGCGAGGTTTGGACAGCGGCATGCAGCCGCCCGGAGGAAGCGGCCCGGCAGCGATTCGCGGGAACACCGACCGGATGCCGCGCGGGCGGCGGAGACGGTCAGGTGTTCACTCCGATGCGGCGGGCGAAGGCGCGCAACGGAACTCGGCGGTCGTGGTCGAGGAGTTCGGAGACGATGTGGCGGGGGAGGGACTGGTATTTGATCCAGTCGCCACCGCCGACGCGTTCGGCGTTGAGCAGGGCGTCCAGTGCGCGCTGGTGCTGGCCGGTGCGGGTCAGGGCGACCGCGGTGTCGGCCAGGTGGCGGGCGCGCGAGGCTTGCGGCAGACCGCTGTTCGGCGGCATCTCCTCGGCCGCGGCCAGCGCCTCGGAGTAGCGTTCGGACGAAACGTTCACGTCCACCGTCTGCATCACGACTTGCGAAGGGCCGAAATAGGTTTCGTAGTCTTGGCGGTCGGTGCCGATGCGCAGCGCGACCTCGCTCGCCGCCTCGATCAGCGAGAGCGCCTCCGGTACGTCCTGGGCCCGGCCCGACGCCGTCGCGCCCTGCAACACGAGCGAACCGTACGCGGACAAGTGCGCGTGCGGCACCTCGCCAGCGGGCTCCAGCTCCGTCGCGGCGCGCAGCGCGACCCGGCGCGACTCGTCGTAGCGGCCCTGCACCAGCAGCTGCCAGGCCACCGAGCCGCGGATGGTCGCGAGCAGCAGCGGATCGTTGCCGCGCTCGGCGGCGGTGAGCGCTTGGCGGATGGCGAGGAACGCGGGGTCGGTCTGCCCGAGATGCACCAGCGTGCAGCCGGTGACCCAGCACATGCGGGCCAGCAATTCGTTGGCAGGGGCGACGGCGCCGTTGCGCGCGGCGTGCACGGTCGCCCGCAGCTGGGTGAGGTTGGCGGGCAGGATCGTGGTGAGCAGTTCGTAGCGGCCCGCCCAGTACGCGCCCCAGGCGTAGTCGACCGCGCGGCGGCCGTCGTCGAGGCTCACGGCCTCTTCCTCGGGCACCTCGCCGAGCAGGTCGTCAACGGGGGTCAACGCGCGCCGGATGGCGACGATGCCCGCGTCCGGGTTGCCGGAAGGTACCCCGTGGCGCTTGCCGATCAGATCGGAGATGTCCACGTCCAGCGCGCGGGCCAGTTTCTGCAGGCTCGCGATGGACGCTGTCTGGCGTCCGCCCTGCTCGAGCTTGCGCACGAGATCCACGCTGACACCGGCTTGGTCGGCAAGCTGGCGCTGCGTGAGCGCTTTGCCGCGAAAACGCCGGATCCGCACCCCGATCGACGAATCGTCCATGTACCCGAGTCCTTTGTTACATCTGGGTTTCAGGGTACGACGCTAACCCGTCGAGTTCATCCGAAGTGGGACATTACGTACGACTCGTTTGCCTCTGGTTGGAATACCGTTGCCTTTCTGCAACTTTGAGAACGCAAAGGGCGGCGGCAATGACAACGATGCCGAAAACCACTGTGCGAGCCCGGCGCGCCGATCGCGCGACCGCATCGCAAGTCTTCCTCGTTCGACCCGAACAGCTGCGCCCGAGCGGCCGCGACCTGCACGGCCCGCTACGTCGTCGGCCGATCACCTGCCACAGCACCGTAATCGCCTGAGGGGAAGCGTCATGTTCGAACGTTGTCACAGCCCGCACGAAGCAGCGCACCTGCTTCGACATCGGTACGGATTGCCCGTCCAACTGCTCGCCGGACGCCCCGTGGTGACCACCGGCACCCTGCTCGGCGGCATCGTCATGCCGCCGGAACTCGGCAGGAAGGTCCTCGCCATGCTGGACCGGACCCAGCTCGCGCCCGTGGTCGCCGACCCCGGCGATCGCAGCTGGACTTTTCTGGTGACCCCGCCGAGCCCCGCCACCCCGGTCGACGTGCACGTCCGGCGCTGCCTCGCCGGACATCAGGTCACGGTGATCCCCGGCGGCCGCCACCTGCTGCTGCCGAGCACCGACTCCCGCCTCGGCTGGCACTGGGCGAGCGAGCCCGCGCCCGGCGTGCTGCGCATGCCGCCGCGCGCGAACGTCATCAGCGCCGTCCACCAGGTGACGGGCATGCGCACCGCGCCAACCCCATGACCGCCCGGCGCGACCGGCCCCCACCCGCGAGCCGGTTGGGGGTCGGTCGGGGCGAAATCGGGTAGATATCGGCCCGTCACCGGGGGTTTCTACTCATGTTCGGTACGTATGAGGGGCCGAGCATGGGGATATGACTACATCTATCGATCCGGCGCTGATCTCGCGGTTGTCGGGTGAGTTCACCGCGCTGGGTACGCGGATGGGTGCGCTCGGACGTGATCTGGCGCTGCTGAGCGAGCAGGTCGCGCCGGGAGTTGCCGTGGCCGGTCCGGCGAGTGCGCCGGGCGGCACGGATCCGATTCCGGTGCCACTGCGTGAACCTGCGTCGGCGGCTGCTCGGCGCACGGCGGCCTCGTCCGAGACGGACCTCGGTTCCGGAGCGTCGGCGTCCGCTGAGGGGGGCGATGCGAGCTCTGCTGCCGCTGGGAGTACGGCTGCTGGCGAGGGTGGGCAGACTGCGGGTTCGGCTTCGGGCGCGGGAGGAGGCACGGGCGCTCCTCCCGCCGGAAGCGCGCCCGTTCCGCCTCCGACAGTCGGTTCTCGGGCGCCTTGGCCGGGTCACGGGTCGGCGTATATGGCTGCGGCGCAGCAGGGTTCGGGCGTTGTGCCGCCCTCGGGTGTGGCGCCTCCTTCGGGTGAGGTGCCCCAATCGGGTGCTGTGCCGCCGTCGAGTGTCGCGCCGACTTCCGGCGTCGGGCCCCAGCCGGGTGCTGTGCCGCGAGCCGGTGTGATGCCGCCGTCGAGTGTCGCGCCGACCTCCGGCGTGCCCCGGCCGGGTGCTGTGCCGCCGCCAGGTGTGCTGCCGCCGTCGGGTTTTGTGCCGCCGCAGGCATGGGGCCGGGCTCCGCGGGGCGCGATGCCGATGGGCGGTGGGATGGTGCCGCCCGGTATGCGACCGCCCGCGCCGCCGGTGCGGCGCGAACCGCATGTTCCGTGGTGGCAGCGGGACGGCGTGATCAGCCGGGTGCTGGCCGTGGCCGGTGTGGCGGTGACGTTGATCGGCGTGGTCATGCTTTTGGTTCTCGCGGCGCAGGCCGGATTCTTCGGCCCGGTACCGAGAGTTGTTGCGGGAGCAGTGTTCTCGGCCGCGCTTGTCGGTGCGGGGATGCGGGTCTTCGGTAAGGCCGGCGGGCGGGTCGGCGGAATCGCGTTGGCGGCCACCGGTATCGCGGGCGCATACCTGGATGTGATCGCCGTGACCGCGGTCTATCACTGGCTGAACCCGGTGGTCGGTTTGGCGGCGGCGTTCGCGGTCGCGGCGGGCGGCGTCGGGCTGGCGATGCAGTGGAAATCGCAGCCGCTGGCGGTGCTTGTGGTGCTGGGTGCGGCGCTGCTCGCGCCGTTCGTGACCGTCGAGCTGATGCTGCTCGGGTTCCTGATCGCGCTGCAATTGGCCTGCGCGCCCGTGCAATTCGGCAGGGACTGGCCGTTCCTGCACGTCGTCCGGACCGCGCCCGCGGTGATCGCCACCCTGGTCGGCATCGCTGTGGCGCTCCTGGATACCGATTACACCCGCGAGCTGTGGCTCTTGGTCGCCGCGATCGCGACGGCGCTGATCGGCACGGTCGGAACCGTGCTCGTGGTGCGCCGACGTGCCGATGACGTCACCGCGACCGTCGCCTTCGCCATCTCGACCACCCCGTTGCTCGCGGCGCCCGCGCTGTTCGACCGTCGCGGCGCCGTCCTGATCGCGGGGCTTTTCGCGCTGGTGCTGCTCGCGACCGCCGCGTCGGCGCTGCTGCCGAAAACCCGTGAGCTGGCGAAGCTTCCGGGCCACACCGCCGTCGCCGCGGCTGTCGCGGGCTCCTTCGCGTTGCTCGAAGCATGCGTCGGCGTGACGAGCACGCAAACCCTCCCCATCGCGACGCTCCTGGTGGCACTTGGCTTCCTCGGCGTGGCTGGCCAGCTGCGTTCCGGCGTCGCCGCGGGGCTCGGCATCGCCTTCGCGCTCATCGGCGGTCTCGCCTTCTTCGCGAACGCGACGCCGGAAAGGCTTGCGTCGCAACACCTCGCCGAGGAGCACCTGTCGATCTCCACCACACTCGCGGCGATCATCGGCCTCGCCGTCGTCGCGGTGGCGGTATGGACCATCCGCCGACTGGCGGGCACGCCGAAGGGCGGCGCCGAGGACTCGATCCTCTGGATCGCGGCGAGCGGCGCGGCCCTCTACCTGGTGACCGCCGCGATCGTCGCGATCGGCGCCGCGACCGGCGCGCAGGACGGTTTCGTCATCGGCCACAGCATCGCCACCATCGGGTGGATGGCGGCCGCCACCGTCGCCCTGCTCTACGGCCTGCGCAACCTCGCCCGCTCCGCCGCCATCGCCAAGGTCGCCCTCGGCTCCGGCCTGCTGGTCACCACCGCCGCCCTGGCCAAACTCTTCCTCTTCGACCTGGCCACCCTCGACGGCCTGATCCGAGTCGCCGCCTTCCTGGTAGTCGGAATCCTCCTGCTACTCACCGGAACCCGCTACGCCCGATCCTTCGCCGAAGCGAAAGACGCCGACTGACCACGTGCGGCCAGGCGCATTGTCACAAAACTCGCAGACCCGCCACACGGCGCAGCCCGCGCACCTCCTGCGAAGCGTGTGCACGGTCTGCGAGGCCGGTTCGATCCGAGACTGCCGTTGGCTGGCTGGTGGCTGCGTGTCTCAACCACACAGGGTCAGATGAGTGAGGGCTTGGAGTGCGTCGTCGATGGGATGGGGCTGCGGCTTGCCCGCCGGGTCGAGTCGGTTCCAGCGCTGTAGGTTCACCGCGATGGACGCTTGCCGTTTGCCGTCGGCGCTGGTCATGGACATCGCGCCGCCGCCCCAGACCGAACCTTCATGCCCCCAGTAGATGCCGTGGCCTGGCACGGTCATCTTCTGCAGGCCCAAACCGTAGTCGCCTGTCCTTCCATCGAAGGCGATGACCGGAGCGGTGCGTTGCATCTGCGCCAGCGATGCTCGGCTGATGATTTCGTCGCCGAGCAGCAGACTGTAGAAGCGGTTCAGGTCCGCGACGGTCGAAATCAGCGAAGCCGCGGGCCCCGTCCACGACATGTCATAGACGCTGTAGTCGCGCGGTGGGTCGATCATGCCGAACCATGCCTCGTAGTGCAGTGAGTGCGGTCCGTCGATATGCGGTCCGGCCGGGAGCTCGGTGTCCCGCAGTCCGGCGCGCTCGATGATGTTGCGGGTGATGTATTTCTCCGCCGAGGAACCGGTCACCGACTCCAGAAGTTGGCACAGGAGTAGGTAATTGGTGTTCGAGTAGATCCCGGGTGTGCCACCCGGGGTGCCGGTGGCAGGCGCCGAGACCCCCATCTCGATCAGCTCGGTCGCGTGAAACCTGGTGAGCCGGTGGTCATCCAGACTCTCCGGTGTGGTTTCAGCCAGGGCGGGGAAGGCCGCGAGTGAAGGGTAGGCATACGGGAAGTACTCGGCGAGACCGCTGGTGTGGTTGATCAACATCCGGACCGTGATCGCCGCACCGCGTTCGCCGGGAACCAGCCGCGGCAGGTAGTGGCCGATCGGGGTGTCGAGCGCTATTTCGCCGTTGTCGACCAGCTGCGGCACAGCGGCGGCGGTGAACGTCTTGGTGATGCTGCCGACGCGGTGTCGCATATCGGCGGTGACGGGCCGGCCGGTATCGACATCGGCTACTCCGGCGGCGCCGCGCCAGATTTGGTTGCCGTCGCGCACCTCGGCGAAAACTCCGGGTATGCCCGCGCGATGGACGTTCTGCAGTGCGGTCTGTAGCTTCTCGGGATCGAATGTGGTGGTCACGGCACAACTATCGATCGCGCGGTCCCGTCCGGTCTTGGAAAAATCTTCCCCAGGCGCGGTTTCGGTGGCGGGCGATGGATCGGCGCGGACAACGCCATCGCTCATCGCGGGTCTGGCCGCGGACGATATCGACCGGAACCCGGAGCGGTTCAGTCCTCGTCGTGGCGGCGGAGGAGTTCGTTCACGCTGACGGAGCGGCCGTCGCCGCTGTGGTGGCGGCCTTCGTCCGAGTCCGCGATGCGGCGGCGGGAGGAGCGGAGTTCGGCCATCCAGTTTTCGATGCTGGTGCGGTTGTCGTCCGGGGTTTCCGGCGCGCCGTTGTCGGGTGCCGCGTGGTGGGCGGACTGGTCGTAACCCGTTGTGCCGGACGAGGTGTGGTTCGACTGTGTCGAGGAGTGGTGGCCGCCGCCGATCGTCGGGTCGTAGGCGCTCGCACCATGCTGGCCCGCGTCCGCGCCGGACGAGTGGCTGCGCGCCGGGGCGCCCTCCGACGCGATCGGTCGCGTCGCGTCGTCGATCGACCCGGACCGGTCCGCCGCGAACGGCACGGCGCGCGGTCGTGGAGGTTCCGTCGGCGTCGACCTGCCGGGGTTCGGATCCGGCAGCCCCGAAAGGGAACTGGCGCGCGGACGGGTCGGATCGTGCGGGCCGGGAGCCCCGGAACTCGGAGCGGCCGACCCCGACTGAGCCCCCGGAGTCTCGGTGCCCGGCGTGGCAGGCGAACCCGACTGTGCCCCGGGGGCTGCGGAACCAGGTGTGGCGGAGTCTGTCGAGTACGCACCGAAAGTCCGAGGCCGCGGCGGTACCGACTGCGCTCCAGGAGACGTCGCGCCCGGCATGGCGGTCGAACCCGACTGCGACCCAGGAGTCCCGGAGCGCGGAGCGGCGGCCGAACCCGACGGGGCTCCAGAAGTCCCCGCGCCCGTCGAACCCGACTGTGCCCCAGCCGTCGTCGAACCCGGTGTGGCGGACTCGGCCGAGTATGCACCGAAAGTCCGAGGCCGCGGCGGTACCGACTGCGCTCCAGGAGTCGATGCACCCGGCATGGCGGTCGAACTCGATGGTGCGCCGGGCGTCGCGGAACGCGGAGCGGCGGCCGAACGCGACTGCGCCCCAGGTGTTTCGGCGCCGGGCGTGGCAGGCGACTCCGACTGTGCCCCAGCCGTTGTCGAACCCGGCGTGGCGGACTCGGCTGAGTGCGCACCGGAAGCCCCACGACGCGGTGTCGCGGACTGCACTCCAGGAGTCGAGGCACCGGGCGCGAACCCGTGCGCTCCGGCTGACGTGGAACGCGGCGCCCGAGGCGCGACCGAACCCTTCGCGACCGGAACCGAATCAATGCTCTGCGTAGGCGCCTCCGCCTCGATCTCCTCGATCGTCCGCACCCGCCGCGGCGTACGCGGCTGCTTGCCCTCCGCCACCGCGGGCATCTGCATCGTCACGGGGTCGGTGATCGGGGTGGTCTTCACCAGATCGACGACCTCGCCGCCGCCGGGCCGCTCGTCGTCCAGAATCGGCTCCCCGAGGCCGATCTTCTCCTGGATGCGCTTCATCCAGGCCGGGGCCCACCAGCAGTCGTCGCCGAGCAGCTTCATGGTGGCGGGCACCAGCAGCATGCGCAGGATGGTCGCGTCGATGAACAGCGCCGCGATCAGGCCGTAGGCGATGTACTGCATCATCACCAGGTCGGAGAACGCGAACGCGCCGACGACGACGAGCAGGATCAGCGCCGCGGCGGTGATGATGCGTCCGGTGTGCGCGGTGCCCGCGCGGACCGCCTCGGTGGTGGACGCGCCCTGGGTGCGCGCCTCGACCATCCGTGAGATCAGGAAGACCTCGTAGTCGGTGGACAGACCGTAGATCACCGCGATGATCAGCACCAGCACCGGCGACATGATCGGCTGTGGCGTGAAGTTCAGCAGGCTCGCGCCGTGCCCGTCGACGAAGATCCAGGTCAGAATGCCCAGCGTTGAGCCGAGGCCGAGCGCGCTCATGAGCGCGGCCTTGATCGGCAGCACCAGCGAGCCGAAGGTCAGGAACATCAGCAGCGTGGTCACGAAGATGACCAGCGCGATCATCAACGGCATGCGGTCGAGCAGCGCGTCGATGCTGTCCTTCTGGATCGAGGGCTGCCCGCCGACGTAGAGCTGCACGTTGTCGGGCACGTCCATCGAGCGCAGGTACTCGATGGTCGGATCGTAGTTCTCCGAATCCTCCAGCGTCGCGCTCGTCCGATAGACGTTGGGATCGCTGGTCGACCGGCTCGGCACCTCGAATTTGCCGGTGAGGCCGGGCGCTTCGCCCGCCTCCTTCCACACCTTGCCGACCGCGGCGCTGTCGTCGGAGACCATCACCAGCTGCACCGGATCGGTCTTCTTCAGCGGGAAGACCTCGTAGAAGTTCTCCAGCGCGACGCGGGTCTTGTTGTCCGGCGGCAGGTATCGCTCGTTGATGCCGCCGAAGGCCAGGTTCTTCACCGGAATGATGAGCAGCAGCAGGCCGATGCAGATCGGCACGGCGATCTTGAGCGGGTGCTTCATCACCCACTGCGTGGTCTTGCCCCAGAAGCCGTTCTCGACTTCCTCGGCGGTCTTGGTCTTGCGGAAGCGCTTGAGGCCGAGCATGTCCACGCGCGGACCGAGCACGCCGAGCATCGCGGGCAGGATGGTAATCGCGGTGAGCGCGGCCAGCGAGACCGTCGCGATGGTGCCGTAGGCCACCGACTTCAGGAAGCCCTGCGGGAAGAGCAGCATGCCGCCGAGGCTGGCGATGATCATGGTCGCGGAGAACACGACCGTGCGGCCCGCGGTCATCACCGAGCGCCGGACGGCCGCGCGGGTGTCGTAGCCCTCGGCGAGTTCCTCGCGGAAGCGGCTGACGATGAACAGGCCGTAGTCGATGGCGAGACCGAGGCCGATCATCGAGACGACGCCGCCGACGAACGAGTTCACCTCGGTGAACTTCGTCAGGAACATGATGATGCCGTTGGCGCCGATGACCGTCAGACCGCCGACGACCAGCGGAAGACCCGCCGCGACGAGACCGCCGAAGATGAAGAACAGCAGCACAGCGACCGCCGGGATGGCGAGGATCTCCATCCGTTTCTGGTCGGCGGCCATGGTGTCGTTGAGGGTGCCCGCCACCGCTTGCAGACCGGTGACCTGGACGTCGACGCCTTCGATGTAGAAGACGTCCTTCACTTTCCGGAAGTTGCGCACCATGTCGGTGTCGTTGTCACCGACGATCGCGATGGAGGCGAAGGTGTACTTCTTGTCCTTCGAACCGAAGGTGAGCGGGACGCCGGGACCGGTATCGGTCTGCCAGTAGGCGCCGTTGACCTTGGCGATCTCCTCGGGATGCTCCTTCGGCAGCCGGTTGAGGCTGTCGACGATCTTTTCCCGGAACTGCGGGTCGTCGATCGTCTTGCCCTCGGGTGCGGTGTAGAGCACGATCACGTCGCTGGTGTGATCGCGCCCGAATGCCGAGTCGGAGATCCGGGCGGCCGCCGCGGATTCCGAAGTCGGGTCGTCCCATCCGCTGGAGCTGAGATGGTCCTCCAGGCCGAAGCCGTAGCCTCCCAATGCCAGGAGGGCCGCGCAGACGATGCCGATGACGGCCCAGCGCAGCCGGTAGACCAGATCGCCCCAGCGTGTGAACACTAAGCGACTCCTTGGGCGGGGCGAGAGGTGAGCAGCGCCGACAGCGGCCGGAACGGCTGCAGCCAAGCGCCCTCGTCGGGCAGTGAATCGAGGCTCACCCTTGGCAGCGGTTCACGGAACACGCCAGGGATGTCCTCCAAGTCTATGAATTCGAGCGTATCGGATGTTACGGCCCAACTCGCGTGCTCGCGGAACCCCAACACCTGAACGGGAATTCCGCGCGCGGCCAACCGCTCGAGCGGTTCGCGGAAAGCCTGGCCGTCCGCGGAGGCGACCATGATTCCGGCCAGTCCGGCGCCGCGGCTGCGCATTTCGATGTGCGCGAGCATGTCCGCGTCGACATCGGAGTCCTCGTCGACCTTCGGCTTGGCGAACACGGCGTAGCCGACGTTGCGCAGCGCCTCCACCCACGGGCGCACCACGTCGGCGGTGCCCGGCGCGATGTTGGTGAAGACGGTGGCCTCGGGCTCGACCCTGGTCGAGCTGCCGACCGATAGCTCGGCGGTCCGCGCTAGGAGCCAGCGGCCGAGCGCGTCGAACCGGGGGCGGTACGCGGCGGTCGGGCGACCACCGAGGATCGCGCCGAGCCCCATGTCGAGATTGGGCGCGTCCCAGACGAGCAGGACCCGGCGCACATCCGGCGCGGCGCCGCCGAGACCTTCCGATCCGGCGCCGCCCACCTCCGCGGACACGTCGACCACCTCGTGGGCCATCTCGCTGACGCTCATGCCTCCGCCTCGCTGACGCTCGGCTCCGGCATGCGCGTCGCACGCTGGCACATGATTCGCTCACTGCGTTCGCTCATGCCTCCGCCTCGCTGACGCTCGGCTTCGGCATGACACTCGGCTGTGCCGGGATCGCCGTGACGATCGAGCTAATGGGTCGCTCGCTGCGCTCGCTCATCATTCGATCTTGCCCCATATGAACTCGGTGATGGCGCTTCCCGCTCGATGTGCCTTGCCTTCGAACTTGGTGACGGGGCGGTCGAAGCCGATCGGAGCGGTCGCCCTGTTGTCCGCGCTGACGCCGCCCGTGGCCTCGTTGAGGCCGATGAGCAGCGGTTCCGCGGCGCCGACTTCGGCGATGTGTTCCGCGTAACCCGCGTGGTCGGTCGCGACATGCAACACACCGCCCGGTCGGAGCCGGTTCGCGATCAGCGCGAGGGTCGCGGGCTGCAGCAGGCGGCGCTTGTGATGTCTGGCCTTCGGCCACGGGTCGGGGAAGAACACGCGGACGCCGGTCAGCGACTGCTCAGCAATCATGTGCTCGAGCACGTCGACGGCGTCGCCGCGCAGCAGTCGGATGTTGTCGATGCCCTCGCGTTCGATGCGCTGCACCAGCTGGGCGAGACCCGGCTGGTACACCTCGATCCCGATCAGGTTCAGGTGCGGCTCGGCCTGCGCCATCTCGGCGGTGGCAGTCCCTGTGCCACAGCCGATCTCGATGACGAGCGGGGCCTCGCGCCCGAACCAGGCGGCGGCGTCCAGCGGGGCGTCGGAGACCTCGCGGCCGATCTGCGGCCACATGCGATCCCAGGCGCCCTGCTGGTTCGGGGTCAGCGCGCCCCGGCGCGAGCGGAAGCTCGTCACCCGCGGGTACAGGCGGGAGCCGGTCGGCGATCGTCTGCCTGCTTCGAGCGGGGCCGACGCTGTGGACGGCCTGCCCGGAACCGACTCGACAGTGTGGTTGGCGGCGTCGTTCACGGCGTCCATTGTCCAGCATCCGGCGAACAGCACGGCAATCGAACCCCGGCCGCGCGGTCATCGCGAGGTCAGGCGGCGACTTCGGCGACGATCCTCGGCGCGATCGGGGTCTCCTGCCGCAGCGGCCGCCCGAGCACCACCTTCACCGTGGTGCTCGCCATTTCCAGCAGTCCACGCAGGCCGGTGGGTGAGGCGAGCACCGACCAGACGGTGGTGTCGGAATCACCTGTCGCCGGTTCGCCCGCCAGCCGGTCGGCGAGCCAGGCAAGGCTGATCGGGGTGGCCAGCGGCAGCAGCGAGAAGTGCTCGCTGAGCCGGTCGCGCACGTAAGTGACCTCCGCGCCGCCCTTGCGGTATCTGGCGACCTGGCCGTCCACGCCGTCCATGTGGATGACCTGGTCGTGTACGGGTTGCAGCACCAGCAGCGGGCAGGTGGGGGTGGAGTTGCCGAGGCGCAGGTCGTCGAACATGTCGCGGAACGCGGGCGCGGCGAGGATCTCCGCGAGCGGGCGCTCGAGGAAGTCGTCCATCTTCTTGCCCGCGAGTGCGAGGATCGCGCCGAGCGGCGTCGAGGTCTCGGCGGTGGCGACGAAACGGCGCCCTTCGTCGGTGAGTTCCCTTTCGATCACCGCGCCGAGGGCCGGGTAGAGCCGGTGCAGAGCCGCGATGACGATGGCGGGCAGACCCGCGAAGTGGCCGCCGTTGAGCCGAGTGAACACCTGCTCGGGATCGCCGACGGGTGCGCCGAGCACCGCGCCCGCGATGTTCAGCTCCGGCGCGTAGGTCGGCGCCATCTCGACCACCCAGGAGCTGGCCATGCCGCCACCGGAGTAGCCCCAGACGCCGATCGGGGTGTCGGCGTGCAGACCGAGCGGTGCGAAGTGCAGCGCGGCGCGGACGCCGTCGAGCACGCGATAGCCGGGTTCGCGCGGCGCGCCGAAGTTGCCGTGCGGTCCCTCGTGGTCGGCGATCGAGACCGCCCAGCCGCGGCGCAGCGCGTTGGCGACCAGCGGCCACTCCAGCTGGGTGACCGCGCCGATCGCCCGGGAGCCGCGCCGCAACGCGTAGGACGGCGAACACTTCTCGGTGACCGCGTCCATGGCGGTCTGGAAGGCGAGCAGCGGACGGTCTTCGGACGGGTCGGCGCCGTCGGGCAGCAGCACGGTGGTCACCGCCACCTCGGGCGCGCCGTGCAGGTCGCTGCTGCGGTAGAGCAACTGCCAGGCCGAAACCTGTTGCGGCACAAGGCCGAAGAGTGCGAGATCGATGGCGCGGCTGCGCAGGACGGTGCCTGGCGGCCGGGAAGCGAATCCGCGCGGCGCCCGGTAGAAAGGATCCGCGCTGGGCAACAGCGGCCTGTCCCCGGCCTGCAGCGCCTGCGCGCCGCGGGTCGGCCGGTGGCCTGCGGCCTCCGGTTCGCTGTCGACAACACCGATGGCGTCGACGGTCATCGCAACCTCCTCGACGGGTCGTCGCGCCCGCTCGAAAAGCGAAGCTGCACACCGACAATGGTGCCGACCACCACTGCAGAGTAAGTGACGCCCTGCTTCTGTGTGAACCCTGGTAACAGGGGTCGACGGCGGCACTAGACTGCCGTCATGAGTTCACCGACCGTGTTCATCACCGGTGCGGCGGCCGGTATCGGCCGGGCCACGGCACTGCTTTTCGCTGGGCACGGGTACCACGTCGGGGCATACGACATCGACGAGGTCGGCCTCTCCCGGCTCGCCGCGGACATCAACGCCGCAGGTGGCAGGGTGCGCACGGGGGTGCTGGATGTGACGAACAACACGCACTGGACCGAGCGGCTCGCCGAGTTCCACGAGGCGACGGGCAGGCTGGACATCCTGATCAACAACGCGGGCATCCTGCGCTCCGGCCGTTTCGAGGACATCGACCTCGGCACCCACCAGACGATCATGGACGTCAACTTGGGCGGCGTGCTCGCGGGCATGCACCACGCCTTCCCGTACCTGCGCGACACCAGGGGCGCCCAGGTGGTGAATCTCTGCTCGGCCTCGGCGATCTACGGTCAGCCCGAACTCGCCAGCTACGGCGCGACCAAGTCGGCGGTCAAGAGCCTCACGGAGGCATTGGATCTGGAGTGGTCGCGGCACGACATCCGGGTGATCGCGGTGTGGCCGCTGTTCGTGGCGACGGCGATGGTGGACGGCATGAGCACCGGGACGACCAAGTCGCTCGGCGTGCGGCTGACCGCCGACGACGTGGCCGACGGCATCTGGGAGGCGACGAGCAAACGTCCGCGGCTGCCAAGGGTGCACTACGAGATCGGCACCCAGGCGAAGGTGCTCGCCGCCGCGGCGAAGTACGCCCCGAGCTGGGCGGTTCGCGCTGCCAACAAATACTTCGCGGGCGCCTGAGCGGTCGGCACTGCCGAACAGCGCTCGTTCTGACAGAATTGCGCCTCGACAAGGGGGTGTGTAGCCATGCCGACGGCCACCGAATTCAACGGGCAGATGCGTGAACGGGGAGTGCCAACGCGCGAACAGGACCAGCTGGATCGGCTTCTCGTCGATTTGCAGTCGGTGGGTGGCCGGGCCGCCGCGATCGGTCAGCACGCCAACACCGCCGTCAACGCCTGGCGCAGGCCGCCGCGCATCCAGGTGACCGGGCGCGCGCACGCGGGCCGGTCCACCGTGCTGCAAGCGCTCGCGCTGATGTCGGCCGCCGAGACCGGTCCGGTGGACGAGCCGGGTGCCCCCGACCCCGTGCTGGACGCTGACATCGTTGTCTACGTGCTCGCGGGCGCGCCGCTGCCCGCCGACCGCAGGGTGCTCGCCGAGCTGCCGCCCGAGCGCACCGTGGTGGTGTTGAACAAGGCCGACGCGATCGGCTCGCGCTGGGGCGACGCGGTGGCCGCCGCCGAGCAGTACACCAGGGAGCTGGGCATTCTCACGCTGCCGGTGGTCGCCGCGCTCGCGGTCCGCACCAGGGCGGGCGCCGTCACCGACGCCGACATGGCCACGTTGCGCAGGCTCGCCGCCGACGCGGACCCCGCGCTGACCCTCTCGCCCGACCTGTTCGTCTCGCCGACCGCGGGCCCCGACGTCGCCGAACGCGAGCAGCTGCTGCACCGCTGGGAGCTCTACGGCATCACCTGCGCGCTGAGCGCCCTGCGCCACGATCCCGAGCTGAGCCCGCACGCCATCCTGCAACTGCTGCACGCCGCCAGCGGCATCGACGCGCTGCACCGGCTGCTGCACCGCCGCTACGAACAGGTCTCCGCGTTGCGCGGCGGCGAGCTGCTCGACGAGCTGGCGCGGCTGGCCGCCCGCGCGGTGCCCGGCGAGGCGGGACCGGCAAGGGACATCCTCGAGGACTACCTCTACGGCGACGACGCGATGTGGCTCGCCCTGTGCGCGGGATTGGCGAATCCCTCGGTCGCGCATCTGGCCGCGGGCTACCCGTCACCCGCGCCCGCCGACGCCGACGACGCGCTGCACAGGGCCGCCCGCTGGCGCGCCGTGGTCGCCGGCGACATGCCGCCGGTGGCGCGGCGCGCGGCGCTGCGGGTGCACAACGGATACATCCGACTATGGGAGCGAATGAGCAGTGCCGGACTCTGATCGACCGGATCCGGCGTCGCGGGAGCCCGCCGCGCCGGAACCGCTGTCGTCGGACGTGGAGGCGGTGGTCGCGCGCTGGAACCCGCAGGGCATGGCGCTGCTGAAGGCGGTGCGTGGCGCGGGAGCGGCCTCGACGGTCGCCCTGATCGGACCCGACGACGCCAACACCACCCTCTTGCGCACCGAGCTCGCGCGTTTCGAACCCCGCATCGACCTCACCGATCCGATGACCGACGCGAACGCGGCCGTCGAATCCACCGCGCCCGCCGGTGGCGCGCCATCGGGTGTGGCGCTGATCCTGCTCGACGCGGGCACCAGCATCGGCACCGACACCCTCGACGTGGTCCGGCGCCTGCGGTCCGACGGCACCCGGATCCTGCTCGTCATGAACGGCGTGCACGCCTACCAGGACTGGCGCGTCGTGCGTTCGCACAACCTCGAGCTGCTCGGCGCGCAGGGCTTCGACGATCTCGACATCCTCCCGGTCTCCGCGCGCCTCGCGGTCGCCGGACGCACCGGCGGCGACGCCGGACTGCTCGACCGCTCCGGGCTGACCGCACTGCACGCCGAATTGACCGCCGCCGCGGCGGGCGCGGAGGCGTCCGGCGGCGATCGGCTGACCGCCGTGCTCGCCCGTGTCCTCACCGACACCAGGAAGCGGGTCGTCGAGCAGGTCGCCGCGCTGCGCTCGGGCGCGGAACCGGCGCGCTGGCGCGAGGAGCGCGCCACGCTGCTGGCCGGGCGCGACGGCGGCCGCGCCTCGGCCATGTCGACGTTGCGCGGCCAACTGCACCTGGCGCGGGTCGACCTGATGACGGAGGTCGGCGGACACGTCAGGGCGCTGCACACCGCCGCGCGCACCGAGCTGGACCGGCTGCGCCCCGCCGAACTCGGCGACTACCCCGACCGGCTGCAACAGTCCGTGACCGAGCTGACCGGCGCCGTGGACGCGAGCATCGAGCACCGGCTCGCCGAACTCGCGCAGCGGCTGGACGGCTCGGGCCGCGCCGACCTCGCGCCGCCGCACCGCAGGCGCGACCCGGCGCCGCGAGTCGGCCCAGACCCGGAGCCGAGGCACCGGGGTGTCGAAGATCACCTCATGATCGCGCTCGGCGCGTCGGCGGGCGTCGGCCTCGGCAGGCTGCTCGTCGCGCCGCTGTCGCTGGTCCCGGCGCTGGACGTCGCGAGCATCCCCGTCACCTTGCTGCTCGGTGCGCTCGTCGCCTGGTGGGTGGTGCGTGCGCGGCGGCAGGTCGCCGACCGCGCGCACGTCCGGCAGTGGGTAGCCGACGCGCTCGTCAACGTAAAAGCCCAGCTAGAGCAGCGGGTGGCGACCGCGCTGGTGGAAGCCGAGACGGAATTGGCGGACCGCGTGGTGCGCGCGAGCGCCGCCCGCATCGTCGAGACCGACCGCCGGGTGGCCGAACTCGAGGCGCGGATCCGGCGCGCCGCGGCCGAGCAACCGGGCCAACTGGCGGCGTGCGAACGCGATATCGCGATCCTCGATCGGCACATCGTGCCTGTTGAATAGGCAACCGAATGGGTAGTTAGTTAGGAACCCGATTCCGTACCGGTCGTCACATCGCGTTAACCTCTAAGCAGGAACCTGGGCGTCCGCTTCGTCCAAGTACGCCGTCCAGCCGGGGCGCGCTTTCGACTGGTCGTAGCGGGTTGCCTTCCCGCCAACGGTGGCGCTCGGTGTGTTCGCGCTGGTCATGGGCCTTGGTGGCCAGGCGGCGAAGCATCGGATCCGCCGCTCATCTCAGGAGAGTTTTCATGACCTCAGCGACCATTCCTGGTCTTCGTGGATCCGACGGCCAGGCGCCGACCGAGCACAGCGAACTACTCGCCTGGGTACAAGAAGTCGCCGAACTCACTCAGCCGGACCGCGTGGTCTGGGCGGACGGTTCCGACGAGGAGTGGGAACGCCTGACCAACCAGCTCGTGGCCGCGGGCACCTTCAAGAAGCTCGACGAGAAGAAGAAGCCGAACTCGTTCCTCGCCCTCTCCGACCCGACGGACGTGGCAAGGGTCGAATCCCGCACCTACATCTGTTCCAAGACCGAGGCCGACGCGGGCCCGACGAACAACTGGGTCGACCCCACCGAGATGCGCGCCACCATGACCGAGCTGTACCGCGGCTCGATGAAGGGCCGCACCATGTACGTGGTGCCGTTCTGCATGGGCCCGCTCGGCGCCGAGGACCCCAAGCTGGGCGTGGAACTCACCGACTCCGAGTACGTCGTCGTCTCGATGCGCGTGATGACCCGCATGGGCACCGCCGCCCTGGAGAAGCTGGGCGCGGACAAGCCGTTCGTGAAGGCGCTGCACTCCGTCGGCGCGCCGCTGGCCGAGGGCCAGGAAGACGTGCCGTGGCCGTGCAACGACACCAAGTACATCACCCACTTCCCCGAGGACCGCGAGATCTGGTCCTACGGCTCCGGCTACGGCGGCAACGCGCTGCTCGGCAAGAAGTGCTACTCGCTGCGCATCGCCTCGGCCATGGCGCACGACGAGGGCTGGCTGGCCGAGCACATGCTGATCCTCAAGCTGATCTCCCCGGAGAACAAGGCCTACTACATCGCAGCGGCGTTCCCCAGCGCCTGCGGTAAGACCAACCTCGCGATGATCCAGCCGACCGTTCCCGGCTGGCGCGCGGAGACCCTCGGCGACGACATCGCCTGGATGCGTTTCGGCAAGGACGGCCGCCTGTACGCGGTCAACCCGGAGTTCGGCTTCTTCGGCGTCGCGCCGGGCACCAACCGCCAGTCGAACCCGAACGCGATGGCGACCATCGAGGCGGGCAACACCGTCTACACCAACGTCGCGCTGACCGACCACAACGATGTCTGGTGGGAGGGTCTCGAGGGCGAGCCCGATCACCTGATCGACTGGAAGGGCAACGACTGGTACCACCGCGAGACGGAGACGCTGGCCGCCCACCCGAACTCGCGCTACTGCACCCCGATGTCGCAGTGCCCGATCCTGGCCCCCGAGTGGGACGACCCGCAGGGTGTGCCGATCTCGGCGATCCTGTTCGGTGGCCGCCGCAAGACCACCGTCCCGCTGGTCACCGAGTCCTTCGACTGGCAGCACGGCGTGTTCATGGGCGCGACGCTCTCGTCGGAGCAGACCGCCGCGGCCGAGGGCAAGGTCGGCACCGTGCGCCGCGACCCGATGGCCATGCTGCCGTTCATGGGCTACCACGTGGGCGACTACCTCGGCCACTGGATCAACGTCGGCAAGAACGCCGACGCGGCCAAGCTGCCGAAGATCTTCTACGTCAACTGGTTCCGTCGCGGCGCCGACGGCCGCTTCCTGTGGCCCGGCTTCGGTGAGAACTCCCGCGTGCTGGAGTGGATCATCGGCCGCATCGAGGGTTCCGCGCAGGCCGAGGAGACCGCCATCGGCCACGTGCCGACCGCGGCGCAGATGGACCTGGAGGGCCTGGATGTGAATCCGGCCGATGTCGACGAGGCGCTCGCGGTGAACGCCGAGGAGTGGCGCAAGGAGATCCCGCTGATCGAGGAGTGGTTCGAGTTCGTCGGCGACAAGCTGCCTTCGGGCGTGCGCGACGAGTTCGAGGCGCTCAAGCAGCGCCTGGGCTGATTCTCTTTCACGATCGCCCGCACCGTCTTTCGGTGCGGGCGATCGTGTTTTCGGTGGTCGACCGCGTTACTCGGGGAACGGGGCCAGCCGGATCAGTGGCGCGAATTGTGCTGTGGACAGCAGCCATCGGGCGCGGCCGTCGGGGACGACGGCCGCCTCGGCGCGCAGGGCGGCGATCATGTGCCGCTTGAAGTCGTGGCGGGGGTGGCGGTGTAGCAGTTCGGCCACCCAGTCGGGGGCCAAGTCGGCCATGCGCAAGCCGAGTACGTCGACGCCCGCGCCCGCGGAGACGAAGCCGAGGTCGTCCGGCCGGTCTGCGATGCCGATGGTCAGGTGGGCGGCGATGGCGGCGCCGATGGTGTGCGCCTGTTCGGGTGTCGCGCCCGCCGCTTCGGCGAAGGCGACCGCGCGTTCCGCGCCGGTGACCGCGAAACACCTTCCCGGCGTTGGGTGTTCGAGGTTCAGGTCGTGCAGCAGGCACGACACGTAGGCCAGCTCGTCGTCGTAGCGGACGCCGTCGAGTTCGGCGAGCGCGCGTCCGAAGAAGTAGCTGCGGTAGGAGTGTTCGAGGACGTGCGGCGTAAGGCGTTCGCGCGCTTCGGTTTCCGCGGCGCGCGCCAGCCGGGAGTCGGGGAGACGCAGATCGGTGAAATCGACCCGGCCCGTGCCGCGGCGGCCAAAGGCAAGCCGGACCTGCCCGGCCACGATGCCCGGCAGCGCCGTGACCAGCTTGCCGGTCAGCTGTCTGCGCTGGCGGCCGGTCAGTGCGCCGCCGGTCGTCGTGGCCCACTCCCAATCCAAACCCGCGGGCGCTCTGTTTCCAGTTCCGGGCGCTCGGTTGTGCTCTGCTGGCGCCGGTTTGGCTTTTGCTGGTGCCGGGTCGAGTTTCGTCGACGCTCCGTTGCCCGCGGGTGCCTTGCTGCCTTTCGCGCGAGCGCTGCTGTCTTCTGCCTGCGCTCCGTTGGTCTTTGCGGGCGCTCGGTCGTCCTCTGCTAGCGCTCGATCGTCCTTTGCTGGCGCTCGGTTGTCTTCTGCTGGCGCTCGGTTGCCTCTTGCTGGCGCTCTGTTGCCTTTTGCTGGCGCACCCACGCCGACCTCCTTCGTCTCGGTGTTTTCAGTGAATCGGTCGCCGGAAGCTCCGGCCAGTGGCGTGAATGACAGCAATGCTCGGATTCATGCCAAACTGAGTGGGTGAAACAGGTGGTCGCCCTCGCCTTGGACGGCGTCATGACCTACGACCTCGCCTGCGCGGTCCAGGCGTTCCGGCACGGGCCCGACAAGACCGGGGAGGGTAGCGGCTTCGAGATGCGGACCTGCGGTGTGCGGCCCGGGCCTGTGTGGACGCCCAACGGGTTCGACCTGCGCGTCGACCACGGGTTGGAACTGCTCGACGAGGCCGAGATCGTGGTCGTCCCCGGCATCGGGCTGCCAACCCTCCCGCCGCCGCCCGAGGTGGTCGACGCGCTGCGCGCGGCGGCCGAGCGGGGCGCGACCATGGTCAGCATCTGCGTCGGCGCCTTCGTACTGGCGCGGGCCGGTCTGCTGGACGGGCGGCCCGCCACCACGCACTGGGCGTATTGCGGGGAGTTCGCCGAGTTGTTCCCTGCGGTCCGGCTCGACCCCGGGGCGCTGTATGTCGACGACGGCGATGTGCTCACCTCCGCCGGTCTCTCCGCCGGCCTCGACCTGTGCCTGCACCTGGTGCGCCGCGAACTCGGCGCGGGCTTCGCGGCCGAACTCGCGCGCTGGAATGTGACGCCACCGCACCGGGAAGGTGGTCAGGCGCAATACATTCCGGACGCGCTGGGACGTTCCGGCGACGGTGCGTCGGGGCTTGCCGCGACCATGGCCTGGGCGGCGGCGAATCTCGCTGCGGCACCGGATGTTTCGGCGCTGGCTCGACATGCCCTGATGAGCGAGCGGACGTTCATCCGGCGCTTCAAGGCCGAGGTCGGCGCGACGCCGCGGCGCTGGCTGGAGGCGCAGCGCACCGCGCGAGCACGCGAATTGCTGGAGACCACCGATCTGCCGGTGGAAGTCGTTGCGGCACAAGCCGGTTTCGGCAGCGTCACGGCATTGCGCACGCATCTGCGCGCCGCGACCGGCGCGACGCCCGCAGGCTATCGCCGTTCGCTGCGCCGCTGACCGTCGGTCCCACCCGGGTGCGAGAGGTTTGCCGGCGCTGGCCTATCCTGATTTCGATATCGGCTTCACAACCGATCGGCGCGCCGACGCTTGGGCGAGCCGAACGGAGGAACTTCTTCACTATCGCCGTCGCGGCCCCGGTGCCCGGGCGAGCGGCGCACAGACGCGTGAGAGGTGGTTGGAGCATGACCGATCTGGAGTGGGACGCGTCCGAAGCCCCGTTGGTGACCGGCGTCGAGTTGGCGGCGGCGAGCACGCCGCTGCGCCGCGCCGCGGGTCGGTTGGAGAAGGCGCTGCCGCCGGGCTGGCGGGTCGAGGTCGTCGACGCGCGGCAGCGACCGGGTCCCGAGGACACGGCGGCGTTGCGGGTCGTGATGCCCGACAACTGAGCAGCGGGGCGAGCCGCGTAGGCCCGCCCCTCCGCTGTCGATGGCGCCCGCCGTAGCCGCGCATGGTCTGGGTCGAGTGCGGACTTCGCCGCGCATGACCAGGCCAAACGCGGAGGGATCGCGGACGGTCTGGGCCGACTGTGGACTCCACCGCGCGTGGCTGGAGCGAGCCGGGACTTCGCCGCGCACGGCCGTGCTGGGTGTGGACTGCCGCGCGTGGCCGGGGCGGAGGTGGCGGGGCCCTACCCGGTCCAGCCGAGCGGCATCAGCAGCGACTTCTGCTCGCAGAACGAGTCGAGTCCCTCTGGCCCGTTCTCCCGGCCGAGGCCGGAGTTCTTGTAGCCGCCGAACGGCGAGGTCGGATCGAAGGCGTACCAGTTGATCGCGTAGGTCCCGGTGCGCACCCGCGCCGCGATCTCGGCGCCGTGCTCGATATCGGTGGTCCACACCGAACCGGCCAGGCCGTAAGCCGAATCGTTGGCGATCGCGACCGCCTCGTCCTCGGTCTCGTAGGGGATCACCGAGAGCACCGGGCCGAAGATCTCCTCCTGCGCGATGGTCGACTTGTTGTCGACGTCGGCGAAGATCGTCGGTTCGACGAACCAGCCGCGGTCCAGATCGGCGGGCCGTCCGCCGCCGAGCACCAGGCGCGCGCCCTCGGCCTTGCCCTTGGCGATGTAGCCCTCGACGCGTTCGCGCTGGCGCTCGGAGATGAGCGGGCCGAACTGGACGGACGGGTCGGTGGGGTCGCCGGTCTTCTGGGTGCGCACGTGCTCGACGAGCGCGTCGAGGATCTCGTCGTAGCGGCTGCGTGGGGCGAGGATCCTGGTCTGCGCGACACAGCCCTGGCCGCTGTTCATCAGACCCGAGAACGCGAGCAGCGGGATGCTCGCGGCGAGATCCATGTCCGGCAACAGGATCGCCGCCGACTTGCCGCCGAGTTCCAGCGAGACGCTCTTGAGCTGCCCGGTGGCGATGGCGCCGATCTTGCGGCCGACCGCGGTGCTGCCGGTGAAGGTCAGCTTGTCGACCCCGGGATGGGAGACGAGATACTCGGCGACGTCCGCATCCGCGGGCAGCACCGAGAGCACGCCTTCGGGCAGACCGGCCTCGGTGAAGATGTCGGCGACCATGTTGGCGGTCAGCGGGGTCAGCGGCGCGGGCTTGAGCACCACCGTGCAGCCCGCGAGCAGGGCGGGGGCGAGCTTGTTGACGGCGAGGAACAGCGGCACGTTCCACGCCGTGATCGCCGCGACGACGCCGCGCGGTTCGCGCGTGACCCGCGTGGTGCCGAAGCCGCCGACGCGCGTCTCCTGCCACGGAAACGTCTGTGCGAGAGCGGCATACGCGTCCAGTGCCGCGGTGGCCGGTATCTGATTGAGCGTCATGGCGATCATCTGCGGCGCGCCCATCTCGGCGGTGAGCGTCGCGAGCAGATCGGCCGAACGCTGCTCGATCAGGCGCGCGGCCCTGGTGAGCACCGCGGCGCGCTCGAGCGGCGGGGTGGCGGGCCACGGTCCGTGGTCGAAGGCGTGGCGCGCGGCGGCGACGGCGGCGTCGACGTCGGCCCGCTCCACCACGGGGACGCTGCCCACCGGCTCGACCGTGGCCGGTGAGATGACCTGAAGGCGTTCGGTGCCCGCTGGCGCGGTCCAGCGGCCGCCGATGAACAAGCTGTCGTAATGCATGAGAACACGTTACAATTTTGTCGCCCGCTTGTCTGTAACCTGTTTCAGTTTCTTCTTCGCGCAGTCGCCTGACCTGCTCGAATTCCAACCTGTCGGTTCGCTTTTCCCGAGAACGCACTATTGCGTTCTGTTGCTGGACGGTGGATGCTGTAGCTACTCACCAGCTCCCTCCCGCGTTTTACGGCCGAACCGGCTTCGGCCGAACAGGCATTGATCCGAGACCGTAATTGGGGTGAACGTGTCATGGCGGTGCAAGTGATCGGCCGGTCGTTGATGACCAGCGATCAGACCGAACATCAGGCGAAGAGCGTCGGCTCGGGCGGTTGGGTGGTGTCCTTCCTACCGGGTCGCACCTTGACGATCGAGCAGGCCACGGCGGCGATGCAGGCCGCGGAGGCGGTCGCCGTCGTCGGACTCCTCGCCGACAAGGTCGGATTGACCACGCTCGAGACGGTCGGGCTGGCCATTCAGGAATCGCCGTGGGAGCAGAACGGGGCGTGCGGCCGCCGTTGGCGCCGCGGCTGGCTCGCGAACCAGTAGCCGTTCAGGCCGATTTCGTCGCGACAACCACGAGGTTGCTGACGGCCAGCTCGCGCACCGCTGGCACGCGCACCAGCCACCAGGCCCACCGCGGGTGGTAGCGCGGGAATATCGTCCGCACGTCGGCCGAAGTCGTTGCGGCCCAGCGCAATCCCTCGGAAGCGCGGACCGCGAACAGCGACTCGCCGTACCGGTTCTTCGGTTCCTTGCCCTGCTTGCGGCGGTATCGGCGCGCGGCGTACTCGCCGCCGAGGTAGTGCCACGGACCGGTCTCGTGTCCGCCGAACGGGCCGAGCCAGACCGTGTAGGAGAGCACGATCAGTCCGCCGGGGCGGGTCACCCTGACCATCTCGTCGGCCATCGCCCACGGCTGCGGGACGTGCTCGGCGACGTTCGAGGAGAAGCAGATGTCGACGGCGTTGTCGCGGAAGGGCAACGCCATGCCGGAGCCGCGCACGGCGCCGGGGACGGAAAGGCCAGCGGCGTGCATCTCCGAGGGGTCCGGTTCGACGGGAATGTAGCGCGCGCCGGTCTTGGCGAATTCGTCCGCGAAATAGCCGGGGCCACCGCCGACGTCCAGAATCGTGGTGCCCGCGAGGTCCGCTCCGGCGATGTCGGCGTAGAAATCGCCGATCATCTCGGCGGTGTCGGTGGCGAGGCCGCCGTAGAAACGCGCGGGATCGGACTGTTCGAAGCGGAAGCTGCCGAGTAGTCGCAGCGACCGGCGCAGCGTCGCGCGTCGCGCGAATCGAGGCGCGTCGGAAGTCGTGATCTCGGCTCTCAGCACGGCGCCGAGTTTCGCACAGGGGGATCTTCGGCCTGGAATCGGTGCGCCGAAGGCGGTCCGGCGCCGCGCGCACCGGACCGCCGCTTCGGGCGGGTCAGCCGACGCCGCTGCTGGCGCCGCTGCCGGTCGAGGTGGACGACGTGATCAGCGCCAGGATCATGCCGAGCAGACCGTCGAGGTCGCCGCCGTTTCCGGTGCCGCCGCCGGTCCTCGTCCGTGCCATTTTCATGGTGTTCTCCTCATCGTGTTGGCCGGCCAGCCTTCGACCGGCCTGCCCCTGAAAATCGGGGTGGCGGGAGGGTATCCACATCCGACTGTGAAATGTAGATGTTTCAGACAAATTCGTGGAAACCGCTTCGCATCGGCGGTGACGTGCCAGGATGGGCGGATAGGGCCCTTGACCGATGACCTTGTGCGGACCTTCGCATGCGCTTCGGCGGTGCGCGGACGATTACCGGACTCCGTCCGCCTGTGCCCGTTATTGTGTAGCCCGATGTCCGTCGACCCCCGGCGAGACCCACCGACCGAGAGAAGCTCCACCGTGCGCGAAGTCCTCCTGCTCTGCTGGCGTGACACCGGGCACCCGCAGGGCGGCGGCAGCGAGCGGTACCTGGAACAGGTCGGCGCGCAGCTCGCGGCACGCGGGGTCAAGGTCACGCTGCGCACCGCTCGCTATCCGGGTGCGCCGAAGTGGGAACACATCGACGGCATCGACATCAGCCGCGGCGGCGGACGCTACACCGTCTACCCGCGCGCGCTCGCCGCCATCGTCCTCGGCAGATTCGGCATCGGACCGCTGCGCGGGGTGCGGCCCGACGCGGTGATCGACACCCAGAACGGCATTCCGTTCTTCGCGGCCGCCGCGACAAAGGCGCCCTCGGTGGTGCTCGTGCACCACGGGCACCGGGAGCAGTGGCCGGTCGCCGGTCGGCTGGTCGGGCGGATCGGCTGGTGGATCGAATCGCGACTATCGCCGCGTGTGCACCGCGAGAACCAGTACCTGACCGTTTCGCTGCCCTCGGCCGAGGAGCTGGCCACCCTCGGCGTCGACCGCTCCCGCATCGCGGTGGTTCGCAACGGGGCCGAACCCGTTCCCGCCGACGCTCCGACCGGCGCCGCGGCGACCCGCACTGCCGAACCGCGCGCGGTCGTGCTGTCGCGGCTCGTGCCGCACAAGCAGATCGAAGACGCGCTCACCGCCGTCGCCCGGCTGCGCGGCCGGATCCCCGGCCTGCACCTCGACGTCGTCGGCGGTGGTTGGTGGGCCGACAACCTCCAGGCCACCGCCCGCGAGCTGGCCATCGACGACGCCGTCACCTTCCACGGGCACGTCGACGAACGCCGCAAACACGAACTGCTCGCCCGCGCCTGGGTGCACGTGCTGCCCTCCCGTAAGGAAGGCTGGGGACTTGCCGTCATCGAAGCCGCCCAGCACGGCGTCCCGACCGTCGGCTACCGCAGCTCCCGCGGACTCACCGACTCCATCGTCGACGGCGTCACCGGTCTGCTCGTCGACGACGTCGCCCAGCTCACCACCGCCGTCGGCGACCTGCTCGAGGATTCCGCGGCGCGCGGCGTGATGGGTGAGAAGGCGCGCGCGAGGGCCCGCGAGTTCTCTTGGGAGCAGACCGGGAACGGTGTGTACGAGGTGCTCGCGGCGGTGTCGCGCGGCGGGTATGTGTCGGGATTGGTTGCGGCGCCCGAGGATTGAGCTCAGCTTTCGCTTTTACCGCCGCGGCGGATTCGTGATGACGTCACTGCACATACGGGCGCACTCTGCGGCGAGCTCGGCGGTGGTCGTTTCGATGCTGCCGTCGAGCCAGGCCTCGATGAGCTGATCGACGCCGCCGGTGATGAACAACGCCGCCCTGCGCAACCACTCCGGGTCCGGTTCGGCCTCCAGGACGCCGGGCGCGTGCTGGACGACGAGGTCGGCGATCAATCCGAGGACGTCGCGGCGACGTTGTTCCAGTCCGGGTATGCCGCCTGGATCGCTCGACACGATGCGGTGAATGTGCGGGTCGCCCGAGACGGCGTCGAGGAACGCCTGCAGCGCCGCGCGAAGTTTGTCCATGGCGGACCCGTCCACCGAAATGCCCGCTTCGACCAGCACCGCGAGTAGCTGGTCGCGGACCTCGTCGGCGATGGCGAGCAGCAGCTCGTCCCGATTGGCGAAGTGCTCGTAGAAGTAGCGGTCGGTGAGCCCGGAGCCTTTGCAGACACCGCGCACCGTGACGGCGGCGAGGCCGGACTCGCCCCAGGTGCGGCGACCGGCCGCGATCAGCCGGGCCCGGCGTTCGGCGCGGCGATCGGCCGCGCTCACCCCGCCGTAGCTGCGGACTACTTCAGACCTGGTCATTGACACCACTTTAGGCGCAACCCTAAATTGGAAGACATGCGTCATCAGATTTGATTCGAAGGAGAGTCGCGATGACAGTCGACGATGCCGTTCTGGCCCGCGAGGTGTACGCGCCGATGCTCGATGAGCTCGACTACCGCGTCCGGCAGATCGACGGGAGGCTGCCGACGGAACTGACCGGCACGCTGTACCGGATCGGGCCGGGAAAACACCAGGTCGGAAGGTCCTTGCTGCACAACATCTTCGACGGCGACGGGATGATCTCGCAGTTCGTGTTGGACGGCTCCGGCGTGCGATTCCGCAACCGGTACGTGCGCACCCGGCACTTCCGGCACGGCGAGCGCTCCGACCGCATCCGGTATCGCGGTGTGGGCGGCCAGATTCCGGGCGGACCGCTGGCCAATTTCGGACGCTTGCCCGCCAACGTCGCCAATACCAACATCGTGAACTACGCGGGTGGTCTGCTCGCGCTGTGGGAATTGGGCAACCCGCATCGGATCGACCCGGATTCGCTCGAGACGCTCGGCCCCACCGACTTCGGCGGAAAGCTCGGCTTCCTCGGCGCGTTCTCGGCCCACCCGAAATGGGACCCCGTCACCGGCGACATGTACAACTTCGGCCTGGATCTGCTGCCGACGCCGCGTATTCGCACCTACCGCGTGGACAGGTCCGGAGCGCTGCGCCGCCTCGCGACCGTCCCGATGCTGGATCTCGGTTGGAACCACGACTTCGCGCTCACGGAACGCTATATGGTGTTCGTCCTCGACCCGCTGCTGCCGAATGTCGCCAAGATGGCGCTGGCCACGCACTCGTTCATAGACTCGCTGGACTTCAAGCGCGCCAAAGGAACTCGTTTCCTTCTCGTCCCGAAGTCCGGTGGAGCGCCGCGCATCGTCGAACACGAGGCGCTGTTGCACGTTCATCTCACCAATGCCTACGACGACGGTGCGGACGTGGTCGTGGAGCTGGTGCGATTGGACACCGAGTGGAGCGAGTTCCGACGAATGACAGGTCTGGTCAATCTGGAAACCCTGGAGACCCCGCAGTTCCCGGCTTCCCGGCTGATGCAGTATCGGGTCACGGAGAGCGGCACCGTCATCGAGCGTGAACTGGCCGACGTATCAGGGGAATTCCCGCAATACGACTGGCGCCGCTCGACTCGCAGGCACCGGTTCAGTTATCTCGCCGGTGCGGGCGGGCCCGCCGGGCTGTTCAACTCGCTGATCAAGGTCGACCATCGAACCGGCGTCGCGACCGAATGCGATCTCGGCCCGAGCTCGGTCGGTGAGCCGCTGTTCGTGGCGCGCACCCCCGATGCGAACGAAGACGACGGATGGCTGCTCGCGCTCAACCATCAGCTGATCGAAAACCGTTCGCAACTGGTGATTCTGGATGCTCGTGACCTGGAGCGGGGGCCGCTCGCCACCGCATGGCTCGAGCACCATGTGCCCTGGGGCTTTCACGGCACCTTCACCAGGCGGGTCGCCGCGCCCGGGTCTCCGATTCCCGAGCCGGAGACGCTGCCGAGCCGCTGAGCGCGTCTTCCGGCGGTCTGCGCATTGCGGTATGGGTGGAACGTGATCGGGATTCGTTCGCCGGGCGGTCTCAGGCTTCGATGGCTGTACGGGGCCTGCGCCGCGCCCCCACCGCGAGCGCTGGGCCCCCGATCAGTAGCGCGGCCCAGAGGAGGTGGGCGGTGATCGCGAGCCAGCGGTGGTCTTGTGCCGCGACGATGGGGTCGTTGCCGGGGACTCGATACAGCGCGAGGTCGTTGTCGGAGTAGACCGGATCCAGTTGGGCGAGTGTGGTTTTCGATTCGCCGAGCGGGCCGGGGGTGGTGCGTTCGACCAAGACCCACTCGACGCCGAGGCGCGCCAGATCCTGTGCCGAACCACCTTGCAGGAGCAGGGTTTCCACATCGCGGGCGCGGGTGCCTTCGCCGGAGACCGTGCGGCCGCGGACGGGGAGCTCGCCGGTTTGCAGCACGTCGTTGGGCAGCATGCGAGGTGCGGGATCGAGGACGGGAGCGGCGCCGGAGTAGGGGAATTTGCGGAACATTCCGCCGGGGAGGACCGCGATGTCGCCGGGGGTGGTGACGAGTTGGGCGACGTTGTGCCAGGCGGGTGGATAGTGCACGGGGCGAAGCGCGTTGCCGACGCCCCAAGTGAGGTCGAACAGGGGGAGGATGAGGAACGCGATGAATGCCGTTGCGGTCAACAGGGTTCCGCGCCGGGTAGTGGGCGTTGCCACTGAAGCCGTCGCGGTTTCGCGCGTGGCTTTTACGTCGCCTCGGTCGGCAAGGCCCGTTGGTCGGGATGCTTCGGCGCTTTGCCCGTCAGCGCACTCGTCGTGTGTCCGCCGGGACGAATCGGTTACCTCCTGGGCCGATGTCAGGGGTTGCTCGCTGCCTCGCTCGGCCGGGTTCTTCGCGGCACCGTCGAGCCGCTGGTGCCGACCACCGTCGCCAAGTTGCTCGCTGTCACGATCGGCCGGGTTCGTTGCGGCCAAGGGGGGTTGGCTGCTCGGCTCGGCAGGCTGCCTCGGGGACGCTGCGTCGGCGAAGTCGGTCGCGAAGGGTGTTCCGCGCTTCCGCTCGGTGAGATCCGCGGCGGCGGTCTCCGTTCGACGAAGGAGCGCGGTGAGCGCGGTGCAGCCCGCCGCCGCGCACAGAGCGTAGGCGGGCACGGCCAGCGCGACGTACTTCTGCGTGTCCCGAAGCAGTCCCGCCCCGGGCACATTCACCACCAACCACTCCATCGCCGCCATCCCCCAGCCGGTCGCGGCGAGCGCGGGCAGCACGACGGCCGCGGCGGCCAGCGCCAGCAAGGCGCGGCGAATGCGCAGGCTTTCGTGCCCGCCGGTCGCGGCGGTGGCGACCGTGCGGAGGCCGGTGAGAACAATCGCGAGGAGCAGCACGGTGCCAAGCAGCGCCAGCGGCGTGGTGCGCGAATCCGGCACGGCCTCGCCGTTCCAGATGCCGCCGAGCCCGGCCAGCGAACCCAGCGTGCCGAGCATGGGTTCGGCACGCGCGGCGAAGGCGGGAATGCCCGCGGGATCGGAGGGCTCCGCGCCCGCGCCGGACAGCGCCGTCGCGGTCAACCAAGGAGCGGACGCGGCCGCCAGCAGGACGAGCGTGCCGAGGAGATGCCGACGGTGCACCGTCACCAGTGCGGTCACGCCCGCGAGCAGCGCCCCGGTCGGCGTCAGACCGGCCGCCGCGAAACAGCCCGCCAGCCCGGCCCACGCGCCGATCGTCGCCGCATCGGGCCGCCGACGCCCGCCCGCTCCGAGCCGCAGCCGATAGGCCGCCAGCGCCGTCCACGGCAGCGCCGCGTACCCGGCGAGCAGACTCCAGTGCCCCTGCAACAACCGCTCGGCCACATACGGGTTCCACAGCGCGACCGTCGCAGCGACCAGTTGCGCGGGAAGCGGCGCGCACAACAACTCCCGCACCAGCACCGCCGCCCCATACCCGGCGGCCCACAGCGCGAGAACGAGAATGGCCTTCACGACCAACCCGCCGTCCACCAGCGGCGACACCGTCGCAAGCAGTGCATCCTGCGGAACGGCCCGCGGCGCGGAATCCCCGAGGCCGAGCGCCGACTCGGTGAGATACGACCGCGGCGTGCTCACCGCGTCCCGCAACAGCAGATACCCGGGCCCGAACAGCGGCCCGACCACCACCGCGACGAGCACCGCGCAGAACCCGCCCGCGATGATCCGCGCCCGCAGCCCCGCACCGCCGTCACTCACGACCCAGAACCCTACGACGCCGACCCGCTCCCGTCCCGGCGGCACCGTGCCAGGCCGCCCATGGCCACTCGCCGC
>NZ_BDAU01000023.1 GCF_001612615.1 Nocardia amikacinitolerans NBRC 108937
CCGTCCCGGCGGCACCGTGCCAGGCTGCGCAGGATTCCTCGCCGCGCCCGTCCCGGCGGCACCGTGCCAGGCCGCCCATGGCCACTCGCCGCGCACCCGCTGCCGTTCTGTCGGCGCCGTGCCGGGGCGTCTCGGGCGACTCGCCGTGCACCTGCTCTTGTCCTGTCGGCACCGTGCCGGGGCGTCTCGGGCGACTCGCCGTGCACCTGCTCCCGTCCCGTCGGCACCGTGCCAGGCTGCGCAGGATTCCTCGCCGCGCCCGTCCCGGTGGCACCGTGCCAGGCCGCCTATGGCCACTCGCCGTGCACCCGCTGCCGTCCTGTCGGCACCGTGCGGGGCGTCTCGGGCGACTCGCCGCGCACCTGCTGCGGTCCTGTCGGCACCGTGCCGGGGCGTCTCGGGCGACTCGCCGCGCACGCGCTGCCGTCCTGTCGGCACCGTGCCGGGCCGCCCAGCGCCCACTCGCCGCGCACCCCTGCTGCGGTTCGATCCGATCTCTTCGAGAACCTGGAGGAGGCCGATCAGCTCGCCGATCGGATCGCCGTGCTGGACGGCGGCCGTTGCGCTCGTCGGCTGCCGCGGAGTGCGGCATCGCTGGCGCCTGGCATGGGCTGATCACCTCGCCGGTGTCAGCTCGGCGCGGCCACCGCCTGGGGTCTGCGGCGCTCGGCCGTAGACGGATCGAGCGCGGGCTGTCGACCAGCCGTGGTCCGAGCAACCGGTGAGTCTGTCGAGCCGCCGGGGGCGCGGTGTCCAATGGCAGGAAGGCGGAGTCCGCATTCCGATCGGCGGGCTGGCCGAGCTCGCGTTCCACTGTGCGGCGTGCGGCTCGGCGGGCGAGACGGCCGGATTAGGTGCGCTGTCCCTCGGCCTCTATTGCTCGGGCACGAGGGCGCCGGAAAGTGCCGGGCGTGGCGATGGCACCAGTGGACATCCGCGAAGTGCCGCGAGTTCCGACCGCCGGTGACCGGTTCGCCGAGCGCGGCCCGAGCGGGCGTGGATCGTTCGCACCAGACCCGCGCGCGGGTGTTTCGGATTGGGTGGGACGATTGCGGGATGTCTGTGGTTCGTCGTCCTCCTGTGGTGGCGGATCTGACGTTGGTTACGGCGGGGGCGATGACCGCCAACGTCGCCGGCTATCTGCTGCAACTGTTGGCCGGGCGGTGGCTCGGCGTCACCGGGTACAGCGAGTTCGCGAGTCTGCTGGCGGTGCAGCTGCTGTGTGCCGTGCCCGCGCTGGCGCTGCAGAACGTGGTGGCGCGCGAGCGGGTGCGCGGGGCCGAGGTGTCGGCGCTGCGCGGGTTGCAGTGGCGATGCGCGCTGATCGTCGCGGTGGTGGCGGCCCTCTTGGTCCCGGTGGTGACGGTCGCGCTGGATGTGGGTGTGGTGGCGTGCGCCGGTGCGCTGTGCGCCGCGCCCGCGCTGGTGCTGCTCTCCGGTGAGCAGGGGATTCTGCAGGGCGGCAGGCGCTTCCGCGAGCTCGCGGTGGTCCTCGGTTCGGCGGGTGTGGCGCGGGTGGCGCCCGCGCTTGTCGTGCTCGCGTTCGGCGGCGGGGCCGGGGCGGCGTTGTGGGCGGCGGCGCTCGGGCTGGTCGCGGCGGCGATCTTCGCGCGCGTTCTTGCCGGCGCGCCGACGGCGGAGAGCGAACCCGGCGAACACACCGTCGGCGTGCTCCCGGTGCTGCGGGCCGCGCAGGTGCAGGCCGCGCTGATGGCGCTGTCGTCGGCCGACCTGATCGTGGTGCGGATGGTGCTCGACGAGGTCGACGCCAGCCGCTACGCCCTCGGCGCCATCGCCACCAAGATCGCGTTCTGGCTGCCGCAGGCGGTGGGCGTCGTCCTCTACCCGCGGATGGCCCAGCCGACCCACTCCGCGCGCGCCATCCGCGACGCCCTCGCCGTGCTCTCCGCCATCGGCATCGTCGCGGTGCTCTGCGCCGCCCTCGCCGCCCCGATCGCCCCGCTGCTGGCGGGCCAGGACTACGCGCCGATCCAAGGCCTGCTCTGGCTGTTCGCCCTGCACGGCGCCATCCTCGCGGTGTTGCAAGGCGCCATGCTCTCCGCGATCGCCGTCGACCGCACCGCCCTGGCCGCCGTCACCTGGATCGGCCTCGCCATCGAGGTCACCCTCATGGTCTCCTTCGCCCGCACGGTCCCGTCCCTCATCGTCACCGCCGTCTCCGTCGCCGCCGCCACCACACTCGTCGTCGCAGTCGTCGTCCTGCGCACCGCCGCCCACACCCAACCCGCCGAACCCCAACCCGCAGCGGACTGAGGTCCCTGCGCATCGAGCGCTCGTAGCGCCGCACCGATCGCGCTGCACGCCGCACCGACCCACCATCTGTCGCCGACGGCGAGGCTTGCGGTGGCTGCCGCGCCGACCCGCCGTCCATCCCGGCTGCTGCGTCAGACATGTGGCAGGAGGTCGGACGCGGCCCGAAGCTGATCGAATGCTCGCCGCGACCGGCCTTGGTCGAGGAACTTCTTGATATGCGCGGAGCAGCCCGCGCTGGCGTCGACGCTGGTGTCGACTCCGAGGTCATAGATTGCGTGAGCGTGGACCGATTCAGCCTGTTCGGCCGCGGATCCGACGGGCCGGTCGCCGCGCTGCTGTTCGCGGCGCTGTAGCTCGGCGAGAGAGCAGTGGACGCCGACGAAGACGACATCGATGCCAGCGAAGACGGTCAGGCAGTCGCGTAATCGCCAGGGCTCGCTCAGAACGTGGTCCATGATGATGTCGTTGCCCGCCAGAGCCATCCCGGCGACCGCTCGGTGGAACCCGGCTCGTGTTCGTCGCAAGACATCGGTGAGTGCGGCCGTGTCGAGTTCGTGGGTGCGTATTTCCGAACGCATCGCGCCGATCATGTCGACGCCCATGTGGAAGAAAGGCTGCTCTAGATCGCTGAGCAGTTGACGTGCGAGGCTCGTCTTGCCAGAGCTGGAGACGCCGTTGAGAAGAATGACCTGACCAGGTGCGGTTTCGTGCTCGGCGACTCGCCCAGCGAAACCGGCCGGGATTCGGTGTGCTGGTGGACCGCGAGTTGCTGTATCTCCGCCAACGCTGGGACGGCGACGACGTTCCCGGCGCCGACTATCCGAGCGAGATCACCAACGGCTACCGCACTCGCCAGGTCGAAGTGCGCGATACCGGCGAAGCGGTCCGGACCGGCCTCGACGACTTCCACTCAATCCGCCGATCGACCTATGGGATCCAGATCTGGCCGATCAGCAGATCACGGCGGAGGAGTTCGAGAAGGCTTGGGACAGTGCCGTTCCCGCACCGGAGGCTGGTACAGCTGAGGGCCGTGCTCGGCAGAGACGAAGACGGCTCCCCGACCAATCAGGCCGGGGAGCCGTTTCAGAACCGCTGGAAACTCAGAGGTTCTTCTTCACGTTGATCTGCTCGGTCGGAGCGTCATCCGCACCGCGCGGCGCACCACCACGCGGGGGAGCGGCCGAACCGCTCGGCGGCAGGTTGCCACCGCGGACCGGGCGGGCGGGGGCGGGCGCGTTGCCGCCGCGAACACCGAGGATCACGCCGACGATCGCCAGGATCACGCCGAGCACGCCGAGCACGATCGGCATGATGCGGCCGTACAGGGACAGGCGGTCGATGTTGTCCTGAGCCACCGCCATCTGCGACTCGATGGTGTTCTCGTCGAAGATGATGTTCGACTTCAGCGCGGTGACGTCCGGCTTGTCGCCGCTGCGCGCGTAGAACAGGTGGAGCTGCTCGCCGCCCTTGATGACGGTGCCGGTCTGCGGCTCGACCCACAGGTCGCGGGTGTTGGTGTAGAAGCGGGTCATGGTGACCGGCTCTTCACCCTCGAGGCCCCACTTGGCGGCGGGCAGCGAGAGGCGGTTGGTCGGCGCCTGCACGACGTCCCACAGGTTGGTGACCGGGATGGTCTGCTGGAAGTGGTAGACCTTCATGCTGTTGATCTCGGTCTCTTCGACGAAGTTGATGTCGAAGGTCTTGCGCGCGTTGATGTCGAAGTACGGGTACGACTTCTTCTCGGTGCCGATCGGGAAGCGGTACTGCAGACCGGTGTGCTGCACGGGGTCGGCGATGCTCTCGCCTTCCTTGTTGACCGTGGTCGCGATGGAGCCGTTGGGCTCCTTGTCGACCGGCATGCCGGTCTTGCGGTCGATGGTCACCCGGTCGACGACCGCGGTGAGCAGGCCGGTGTCGCCCTGCTTGTCGATCCGCCGCAGGGTCTGACCTGCCTGAACCGTCATCTCCGTGGCGTTGGAAGGCTCTTCGACCGTGAGGAACCGCTGCGAGATCAGCGGAACGTTGGAGTCCACCTTGGCCGCGCCTTCGGGCGCCGTCAGCGACCGGGAGTCGAGCACCAGGCTCTCCGAGCCCTGCTGACTGTTCGCGATGGTGGTGATCTCGAGATCGAGAGGAGTCTTGGCCAGTTTGTCGACGGTGTACGTCGGGATCATCAGCGCCATCACGATAAGCAACGCGCCGAGACCCACGAGCAGGCAGGCCACCGTCCTTCTGGTACCGGCACTCAGTGCCATGCAAACACTCCTCGTCGTAGAACACAGGTCGGTGCGTAGTACTGCGGGAATCCCGCGGCACTTCGTGAGCCCCGACACTAACAGTCCTTTGGCGTACCATGCGGTGCCGAGGCCGGAATCCGACCAGAAATCGCCCGAGTTTAGCGCGAAAAGTGAAACGAGTAGTTCTCACCTGGAGAATTCCCCGGCAGACTGGAGTTCGATGACCGCCACCCTCGCCGCCCGAACCGCGGCCGCGAACCCCGCGCGGACGCGCGGCTTCGTGCCCGCGTTGGAAGGAATGCGTGGGATGGCTGCGCTGGGCGTCCTGGTCACGCACGTCGCCTTCCAGACCGGCGCGACCGGAATGCCGGTGCTCGGCAGAATCTGGGAACGCTTCGACATGGCCGTCGCGGTGTTCTTCGCGCTCTCCGGATTCCTGCTCTGGCGCCCGCACGCCACGGCGGCCCGCGACCTCGGCGCGGCGCCTTCGGTCGGCTACTACCTGCGACATCGTGCCGCGCGCATCCTGCCCGCCTACTGGGCGGTGGTCTGCTTCGTACTGCTCTTGCTGCCGAGCGCCGCCGATACCGCGGGCTGGCGGGTATGGGCGTCCAACCTGGCGCTGACGCAGGTCTTCGTGCCGCTGACGCTGACGGATGGGCTCACGCAAATGTGGAGCCTCTCGGTCGAGGTGGCGTTCTATTTGGTGCTGCCGCTGTTGGCGTTCGCGATCGTCCGGTTGCGGGGGAAGTCGGCGCGCTGGCGAGCGCCGGCGGTGCTGGCATTGGGGCTGGCGAGCCTGAGTTGGAATTTCATTCCGGTGCCGACTCCGGACGCGATCCACTCCGACAACTGGCTGCCCGCGTATCTGCCGTGGTTCGCGGCGGGCATGCTGCTCGCGGAGCTGGTCGATGATGTGCATCCGCTATCAATCTGGCGGCGCATCGCGGGCAACCAGCTGCTGATGTGGACCGTCGCGCTGATCGCCTTCCTGCTCTCGTCCACCGATTTCGGCGGACCCGCGGGACTCACCCGCGCCGAACCGTGGCAGTACGCCGCGAAGATGGCCCTCGGCGCGATCATCGGCTTCGGCCTGCTCGCGCCGCTGGTGCTCGGCGATCGGAAACATCGCTGGCTGGAGTCTTCCGTCGCGGCAACCCTCGGCCGCTGGTCCTACGGCGTCTTCCTCTGGCACCTCGCGGTGCTCTCGATCGTCTTCCCGGTGTTCGGCATCCTCCCGTTCGCCGGCAACTTCGTCTACGTCCTCGCCCTGACCGTCGCCCTCACCTTGCCCGTGGCCGCGGCCAGTTACGCGCTGGTGGAGGAACCATCGCGGAAGTTGGCTCGGCGGATGGATCGCCGGAAGACCGAGCGGAAAGACGCGGCGGTCGCCGCGGAGGAGCAGCCGATCAGCCCGAAGGGTGTGCCGGACCCGGCGCAGGTCGGAGCGCCCTGAGTCCGGACGATCGGTCCGCGGGGTGTGCTTGACCTGGGCAGGTTGGGGTGCTTCGAGTTCGGCCGATCGGTCTGCGGGGTGTGCTTGGCCCGGGCAGGTCGGGGCGCCTCGAGTCCGGCCGATCAGTCGGCGGTGTGCCGGACCCGGCGCGGGTCGGAGCGCCTGGAGTCCGGCCGGTCAGCTTGTGGGGTGTGCTTGGCTCGCGCAGGTCGGGGCGCCCTGAGTCCGGCGGATCAGTCCACGCTGTGTGCCGGACCCGATGCGGGCCGGGGCGCCTGAGTCGGGCCGATTCACACGATCGGCTGAAACATGACCGACCCTCTGCGGGCGTGTACGCCTCCGCGCAAGTCGCATTCGCTGCCACACAACCTTTGCACGCCTCGCATAGGCACCGGCTATGTGAAGCGTGTGGAACATATGTGGGATCGCGCAGGCGGCGGGACAGCAGGCTGTTTTGCCGGTGCGGTGTGGCTCAGCGGCGGGGTGGGAGGGCGGCGAGGCCGACGGCGATTACCGCGATGAGAGCGGGGAGTTGGACCCAGAGGGAGTGGCCCATGTAGCCGTCGGGGGCGCGCCATGGGCCGGTGGACAGCGCGGCAGCCGAGAGGGCGGTGCCGATACCTGCTGTCGCGGCGAGGAAACGGGTGGTGTGGCGGTCGGCGAACTGGGTCGCGGCCAAGCCCGCTGCCGTCAGCGCGGTTCCGACGGGGCCCGCGATGATCGTTGCGCCTGCCACAAGGCCGACTGCGCCCACGGCACGGTTCCGCCAAGGCCGCGGCGGGGTAGCTGTGTCTGCGAGGGAGTCGACCGAAACCCGGCGCCCCCGAGGCACCGCCAACAACGCCAACGGCACCAACAACAGCAACCCGCCGAAGATCCCCAGCCGGTACCACCGATCCACCGGGAACGAAATCGTGATCGGCCCCGCGGCGTCCGCGGGCAGCAACCACCCCTGCTGCCACCCGTCCACCACGACCGGCTCGAGCGAACGCCCATCGGCGGTGTGCGCCTCCCAGCTGACGTTCGTGCTCAACGGCAACACCAGCAGCCGAAGATCCGTGGCGGGTGCGATTGGCTGGAAGTCGGTGCGGTTCAAACGCAGTCGATCGACGGAGAACAATTCCGTAGGCGCCACAACAACTTCCGCGCGACCCTCCCGCACCGGGAGGACTTCGTCGGAGCACGCCCGAGCGGAAACCGGTGCTCCGGAACGCAACTCGCCCACCGTCGCCGTCACGGAAGTGCGCACCGTGCGTCCGCCGAGAGCGATCGTCGGCCCGGCCTCGCACGGCACGGTCACCTCGCGATCCAGCCCGGCGGGCGCGGGGTAGTCCGGCCCGAGCACCGCGACTTCGGCGATGCCGGGCGGTTGGGTGAGGGCGAAGCCGAGCGCGGTCTTGTCCAGCACCGGCTTCCAGCTCTGCACGCTGAGCTCGATCCGGTCGGTGACCGTCGGATACAACGAGATTCGCGTCGCTTCGCCGGGGTCGACCTCGCGGACCTGCGGACCGTTGCCGAGGTTCACCGACACCGAGGTCGGCGCGGCGGGCAACCCGCCGAGCGACGGGGTGATGTCGAGGCCGGTGACCAGCGCGGGTTCGGGCAGTTCGATGGTGAGAGTCGGCTTGGGGTCGGTGATGTCGCGCACCGAGTCTTCCGGCGCGGTCCAGCTCGTGCGCGGATCGCCGTCGGTCGCGGCGAACGCGGACCCGCGCAGGTCGCCGACATCGGCCTTGCCGCGCGCCACCGGCCTGCTGCGGTCGGTGAGCAGCGCCTCCAACGCGGGACCCTGCCGGGTGCGCACGGTGAGCTCGGGGACGACCGTCATGGGCACGGGCGAGTCGAGGGTGCGGTCGAAGAGTCCGGGCTCCTCCGGCGCAAGCGCCAGCCCTTTGCTGCACCGAACCCGGTCCGGCGCGTCGAAACAAGCGCTGCGACCGGGGAATTCCTGGCCGAGGTCCCAGGCCGTCACCTGCGCGTCCTCGGGAGTGGGCGGCAGTACGGTGTGGTGCCGGATGTCCACGCGGACCGGGGCGTCGCGGACGGTGTAGTCGTCGAGAGTCAACTCGCTGATACCGAATTGGCCACCGCCGGAACCGCCTTCGGTCCGGATGGCGGTGATGGTCAGCCACTCGGTGCGTCCGGCGGGCAACGAAATGGACACCTGCGCACCGGGTTCGGTGATCCGCGCCGAGACGCTGCCGTTGTCGGTGCGCACCTCGACCCACTTCACCGGATCGCCGATCGCCGCCGAACTGGTCGTCAAACGCAGCAGCCCGGAGCTGATCGGCTCGTCCAGATCGAGCCGAAGCCATTGGCCCACAGCACGTTCCGTGCCGTTGCTGATCCATGCGGTCGAGGGATCGCCGTCGACGACCGCGGCGGTAGAACTGCCGGGCGCCGCGCCGCCGAGCTGGGTGGCGTCGGCGGCCGAACTGGACGCGGTCACGGTCGCACCGGACCATTCCCCGCGCACCAGCTCAGCGCCGGGCACCGCGTAGTCGGGCACCAGATTGTGGGTGCGCCGGGCGTCGTCGGGCGCGCGCAGCGCCGAATTGTGGTTGTCGACCTTCCCGAAGTCGGCCTCCCGGTCCATCGGCGTATCGGTGACTGTCACCGGCCCGATCGGCAGACCCGCGCGTGCGGCGTCGGAGGCGAGCAGCGTCGGGCCCGGTGCCGCGCCGTCGCGGTCGAGGCGCTCGAGTACTTCCGGCCCGCCCTGCACCACCGGTACGTCCGCGAGCGGAACCGTGTACGCACCGGGGAACGAGTGGGGAGCCCCGGTGCCGGAACGGATTTCGACGTCGCTTCCCGCGGGCGGACGCGGCTCGACCCGGTAGATCTCGACCGCACGATAAGCCGGTCGCAGATCCCCGTCGGCGACCAAATCGTCGGCGATGACGTTCGTTTCGATCGGCGATCCGAACTCGGCCACCTTCGTCAGCCCGGGCGACCCCTCGATCGCACGGTGCGCGAGCAGCGGCCTGGTCGACCGCGAGGTCTCGGGGTCGAGATCGTTGCGCAGCACCAGAATTCCGATGCCTTGGTCGGCGAGCGTCGTCGCCAACCCCGCCGACGGGCGTCCGTCCGCGATCAGCCGCTGCACCGAGTCCATCGCGCGAATGGTGCCCGGCGGGTTCAGCGGCACGGCGTCGCGCACCGCCCACGGCGTGCTCGCCAGTGCTTGCAGCGGCTCGTCGCGGGTCAGTCCCCAGACTTGGCTGCCGAAGGGCGCACCGGGCACGACCAGCGCGCGGGTGTCGGCGGCGTTCTCGGCCAACCAGTCCGCGGTCTGCTGCCAGTAGGCGGGCACCTCGTCGTAGGCGCCGCGAGGGGCGAGCTTGCCGGTCCAGGCCAGCGAGGTGGAGAGCGCGAGCGCGGTGAGGATCAGTCCGGCGACCGCGACCATCCTGTTGCGTTCCGGATGGGCGAAGGCGTTGCGCCACATCGGAAGCGGCACCGAGGCGGGGAGCGGCACCCGCGCGAGCAGATGCGCGAGACCGAGCACCAGCGGAATGCGGATCAGCGGCTCGAGTTTGTGCACGTTGCGCAGCGGTGCGCCGGTCGAATCCAGGAAGACCCGCACCGAGTCCGCGAACGGGCCGGAGAGCTCGCCCACGTAACCCGCGCAGATCCCGACCAGCCCGACGAGCAGGATCAGCGCCAGCCGCCCGCGATACGGCATCGACCGCATGGCGAGCCCGGCCATGCCCGCGGCGGCGAGCAGACCGGTGGCCAGCACTGCGGCGGGTTGGGTCACCAGGACCGCGCCCGCGATGCGTTCCGGCGAGACGAACGGGGTCCAGCTGTCGGTGCCGCGCAGCACCTCCGCCAGCGACGCCCACTGCGTGGTCACGCCGGAGGATTCGATGTAGTCCAGGAACGGCGGACTGACCCGGCCGAGCAGAAGAAGCGGCACCGCCCACCAGAAGGTGGCCAGGACGAGCAGCGGAATCCAGGCCGCCGTGAAACGCCACCAGCGCTTGTTGGGCTTGTACGAAGCCCACCAGAGCAGCGCGGGCAGGAACGCGGCGACCGTGGCCACGGCGTTCACCGCGCCCATCAACGCGAGCGCGAGCGCACTGCCCGCGGGCGAGGCGGCGCCGCCCCGCTTGCGTCGTCGATACGCGGTGCCGAGCGCGGCGGGAGCCAGCAGCACCCACGGCGCGAGCACCATCGGCAGGGTCTCCGAGGAGATCGAGCCGAGCGTGGTGAGCACGCGCGGGGACAGCGTGTACGCGACCGCCGCGATGATCCGAGACCCGCGGCTGCCGAGACCGAGCGCCTCGCAGAGCCGGACGATCCCCCAGAACCCGGCGAGCAGCAGCAGCGCCCACCAGATCCGCTGCGTCACCCAGGCGGGCAGGCCCAGCAGATCTCCGGCCGAGAAGAACGCGCCGTGCGGGAAGAAGTACCCGTAGGCCTGATTCTGCACTTGGCCCATCGGGGCCTGGCTGCTCCACAGGTGCGCGGCGCGGTCGAGGAAACCCAGCGGATTCTGCGCCAGGTCGTACTTCGTGTCGGCGACCGTGAGTCCGGGCGCCTGCAAGAAGGTGAGCAGGAACGCCACGACCACCGTCGCGGCGAACCATCGTCTACCGAGCGGCGCGGCCTCGGACGGACCCGAGGCCACACCGGAGGAGCCGAGCGAGTCGGCGGGTGAAGCGGAGGTCAGCGGCTCAGCGGCTGCCGTACTCAACGTTGTTGAGCAACGAGGAGTCCGCGTCGCCGCTGCGGTCGATGTCGGGGCGCGTGTTCTGCTGCACCGCCGCGGTGATGACGAACACCGCGATCGCGCCGAGCACGGCACCGGCAACCGCACTCGCAACACCAGGAACAGCAAACTTCATCGCGGCTCTCCAATACATCGGGACAGGCAATTCCGGGTCAACCTACCGCATGATCGGCGCTCAGGGTGAGCAAGGTGACAATCCGGCGTCTCACAATATCGGAAGTAACCGGGATTACTCCGGCACCGCGCACCCGAGGCCGCCGAGGAAGGTGCGCAGCTTCGCGGTGGTCTCGTCCAGTTCGGACCGCGGTTCGGAGGCCGCGACGATGCCGCCGCCCGCGTAGGCGCGCAGCGCTCGGCCGTCTGCCGACAGTTCCGCGCAGCGGATCGCCACCACCCATTCGCCGTCGCCGTGCGCGTCGCACCAGCCGACCGCCCCGCCGTAGAAGCCGCGATCCTCCTCGACGTGGTTGATGGTGTCGAGGGCCAACACGGTTGGCGTGCCGCAGACCGCGGGCGTGGGATGCAGCAGCAGCGCCAGATCGAGCGCGGTGGTCGACGGATCGCGCAGGGTGCCGGTGATCGGCGTGGCCAGATGCCACACATCGTGCGTGTTGACCAGCTGCGGTCCATCCGGGATGGTCAGCTCGGCGCAGACGGGTGTCAGCACCTGCCTGATCCACTCGATGACGAACGCGTGCTCGTCGCGGTTCTTCGTGCTGGTCAGCAGGTTTGCGGCCTGCGCGGCATCCGCGTCCGGATCGGCGCGGCGCGGCAGGGTGCCCGCCAGCGGACGCAGCGTCACGGTCGCGCCGTGCCGTGCCACGAGAACCTCCGGCGTCGCGCCGAGCAGCGTCGCGCCGGTGCGACCGGCGGGCGAGAGATCGACCGCGTAGACGTTGGCGTGCGGGTGCCTGGTCAGCAGCTGCGCGGCGACCAGTTCCGGATCGAGCGCCCGATCCGCCTCGGCGAGCACCGAGCGGGCTGCGACCACCTTGCGCAGCGGTTGGTCTGGATCGTTCAGCTGCTCGACGAATTTCGTCACCCGCGCGATATGTTCTGCGGGACTTGGTATTTCGGTGACCACGCGCACCGAGGGCAGTTCGGGCAGCGCGGCGGGACGCCACGGACCCGCGGTGTGCTCGGCCCGCTCCGGCGCGGCGAGCGCGGCGGGTCGGTTCGGATCGAACGGTAGCGCCCCGACGACGATCTCCGCCGCGCCGTCCCGCAAGGCTTTGCGAGCCCGGTTCGCGTCGTCGAAGGCCGTCCGGATCCCGGTCGCGCGCATCACGCCACCGGGCTGGGCGAGCAGGAATCCGTTCATGACCCCTCGACCATAGCCGCGCGCGACGGCCGCGGGCGCGCGTGAGCGACCGAGATCACGGGTCAGAATTCGCGCTGCGGTTCCTTGCCGGGCGGAACCATCAGCACCGGACGGTGGCAGTGTTTCAACACCGCGTCGGCGACGCTGCTGTGCAGCAGTGCGCGAATGCCCGTGGCGCCGCGGGTGCCCGCGACGATGATGTCGACGTCCAAGTCGTCGGCGCATTCGACGATGGCGTTCCAGATGGTCGTGGTGCATTCCGCGGTGCGTGCCTCGGCGTTCAGTCCGGCGAGCTTGGCCAGGCGCACGCCTTCGGTGTTGATGTTGCGCGCGTCGACGTAGGCGATGTCCTCGATCTCCTCGTCGGGCACCCACTCGGGTTGCATCACACCCGACAACCCCGACAGCCGAGCGGCCTGGCGCACCATGGGTTCCCAGGCCGTCAGCACCACGGCTCTGTTCGCGGAGAGAAACCGACCGGCGTATTCGATGGCACGCTTGGCGTTCTCGGAGCCGTCGTAGGCGATGAGCATCAGATCGCAGGGCACGGTGACCTCCTGGTCAAGTCTCCTGGCTATGGAACCGACACTACCCCCGCGCAACGGCCCCCGGCGGCTGCGGCGCGCAGGGATAATCGGCCCTGAGAGCACGGTTGAGCAGCGGAAACCGGGAGCGCGATGGACCGGACGATCGAAGCGGTGTTCTACGGCAGGCACGAGGCTGATCCGCGGGCGCTGCTGTATTTCGAGTGGCGCGAGCGTCTCGAATCGGGGTATCTGGTCGCGGGGTTCGAGTCGGCGGTTCGGGCGTTGGCGGGGGCTGAGGAAGTGGATGCCGAGGGGTGTTGGAGATTGTTGGGGGAGATCGAGTCCGCGGGGCGGGATCCCGGGTGGGGGTATGAGGAGGGGGAGTTCGGGGCGGCTGGGCTCGTGTCGAGCGGTGCCGCGTCACGCGGTTTCCTCGCGAAGGACGAACTCTTCGACCGCGTCTACGGCGGCTGGCTGGGTCGGTGCGTCGGGTGCGTGCTGGGGAAACCGCTGGAGAACGGGTTCGTGTGGACGCGCGAACACATCCGTGCCTATCTGGAACGGGCAGGCGCGTATCCGCTGACGGACTACGTCCCCGCCCTGCTCCCACCCTCGCCACGCTTCCCGCTCAACCCGACCTGGCCGGTGTCGGCGCGCGGCCGCATCGATGGCGCTCCGCGCGACGACGACATCGACTACACCGTCCTCGGACTCCATCTCCTCGAATCCCGCGGACTCGACTTCACCGCCGACGACGTCGCGCGACTGTGGTTGGAACGCCTCCCCTTCCTCCAGACCTACACCGCCGAACGCGTCGCCTACCGCAACCTCGTCGACGGACTGCGTCCGCCGCGGACAGCCGAAGTCCGCAACCCGTACCGCGAGTGGATCGGCGCCATGATCCGCGCCGACATCTTCGGCTATGTCAGCCCGGGCGACCCGGAGCGCGCCGCTGCCCTCGCCGCTCGCGAAGCGGCCGTATCCCACACGGGGAACGGTGTTTTCGCGGCCATGTGGGCGGCAGCTCTGGTCGCCGCGGCCTTCACGGCGCGGTTTGCTTCCGGCGGTACGTCCGCTCCCCGTGGGCCTGGTGACGGGGCTGTGGACGGTGGCCCCGGCCTGGACATCGCGACCGGCGAGCAGGCGGTTGGGGTCGCAGGGCGTGGTTCCGCCTGGGATAGCGCTGACGAGCAGGACGTGGATCTCCAGGCAGCAGTCCGCGATCACGGGGCGGGACTCGGGGAGGGCTCCCCAGTCCTGCCGGAGGGCCATGCGGGCGCGCTCTTTTCGGACTCTGCCTCCGCCGTCGTATCGGCCCTCACAGCCGCCCAGAACGTCCTGCCACGTCGTTCCCGTCTGGCGATCGCTCTCGCGGAGGTCCGCGCCGATTTCGACCGCGGTCTCTCCTGGGAACAGGCTGTGGACAACATCGACGCCAGGCACGGTGGATACAACTGGGTCCACGCCATACCCAACGCATGTCGGGTCGCCGCCGGGTTACTTTGGGGCGCGGGCGATTTCACGCGAACGATCGCTTTGACCGTTCAGAGCGGGGCCGATACCGATTCCAGTGGAGCTACCGCCGGTTCGGTCGCCGGAATTCTGGTGGGTTCGAACGGAATTCCCGCGCATTGGATCGACCCGCTGCACGACATGTTGCACAGTGCGGTCATGGGTTATGACGGAGCGCGCATTTCGGAACTGGCCCGTCGTACGTGCGCGCTGGTCTGAACGGGGTCGGGTGCGGTCGGATGGCTTGTATCCGAATCGGTGAGCAGCACAAGGTAGACGGGAATTCCGTGCGTTCCGGTCGGATGCTGCGGTTGGTTGACGGTTCCCAATACCGGGGGTGCCCAAGGGGGTGCACCTACTAGTGGTTTCGCCCAATGTTGCGGGTGCCCAAGAGGTTTGCCTACCCAGGTTTTCCTCGGAGCAGTGCTGGGCGCGTCGTGTGCCGTACCCGGCTTACCTCCCGCAGTTCGGTGGGTGGGTTCGGGTTCCGGTGTGGTCATCCGGCTGTGGTTGCGTCTAGGGAGGGCAATCCGGAGGTTGGTCTAGGCAGGGCTTCTGGTCGTCCATAGGCGCAACCACCATTTGACTACCGTCGATAGAGAAATGGCGGTTGCCCCAAATCGACGGTAGTCAAATGGCGGCTATCTGATCTTGAACAGCCACCCTTTGACTACCCTCGATTGTTCAGTCCCCTAGACACCGCACGGGCGGCTGCCGCAGGCGCCCGCAGGTATGCGATCAGCACCCCGCGAAACACCTGCACCCTCCTCGCACTACCGTTGACCTATGCGGAAGACGCCTCTCGTCCTGCTCGCACTCTGCGCCGCGGTCGCTACCGCCTGCTCCAACGGCGAAGCCCCGGCCCCCGCCACGTCGCGCGCCGAAACCCCCGAAACGACGGTGGCCGCCCCGGCCGCTCCGCCCAGTCCGGCACAGCGCGACTGCGGTGCCGAGTACCTCGCGAAGTTCACCCCGAGGCAGAAGCTCGCGCAGCTGCTGACCGTCGGCGTGACGGGGGGCGCCGACGCGGCGAACGTGGTGCGCACCGAGCAGGTCGGCGGCATCTTCATCGGCGGCTGGACCGACCGGTCGCTGATCTCCGGACCCGCGCTGGACGAGGTGAAGGCGGCCGCGATCACGCCGCTGATGGTGACCATCGATGAGGAGGGCGGCCGCGTCTCGCGGGTCCGCGACATCATCGGTGCGGTCCCGTCGGCCCGCGTCACCGCGCAGACCATGACACCCGAGCAGTTCTACGACGCGACCGTCACCCGCGGCCGCGACCTGAAGGAACTCGGCATCACGGTCAATTTCGCCCCGGACGTGGACGTGAGCAGCCAGCCCGACGACACCGTCATCGGCGACCGCTCCTTCTCCGACGACCCCGAGGTGGTCACCCGCTACGCCGACGCCTACATCCGCGCGATGCGCGAGGTCGGCGTCGGCACCGTGATGAAGCACTTCCCCGGCCACGGCTCCGGATCGGGCGACTCGCACACCGGCGCGGTGCGCACGCCGCCGCTGGATCAGCTCCAGACGGTCGACCTGGTGCCGTTCCGCAACCTGATCGGTTCGGGCGCGGCCGTGATGGTCGGCCACCTCGACGTCCCCGGCCTGACCGAGCCGAACGTGCCGGCCAGCATCAGCCCGCAGGTCATGTCGCTGTTGCGCGAGGGCACGGGCTACGGAGCCGCCCCGTTCGACGGCCCGATCTTCACCGACGACCTCGGCGGCATGGCGGCCATCAGCGCGCGCATGACCATCGAGGACGCGGTCGAATCCGCGCTGGTCGCGGGCGCCGACAACGCCTTGTGGATCACCACCGACGCCGTCCCGACGGTGCTCGATCAGCTCGAGCAGGCGGTGGCGAGTGGACGCCTGCCCGCCGCGCAGGTCGACCGCTCGGTGCTTCGGATGGCCGCGTACAAGGGCGCGCTACCGCCCTGCTGAGGTCTGGCGCCCGCACACCTTCGTATGACGTACAGGCGGCCACCCCGCCGCGCCCCGTAGTATCGCTGAGTTTCCGCTGACGGTCCCGCCATCGGCGATGCCGACCGGCCCACCCCCGTCGGACGGCATTCGCCCCGGCGGCTCGCCGTGCAGGCGGGGGGAGGCGCTGGCCCGTTTCACCGCACAGCTGACCGCGGCGACTGGTGAGCAAATCCGTCCGGCGGAACTTACCTTGGAGTAATATAAGAGATTCACCATGCGGTAGGAGAGTGGATGGCGGGCGGAACGAAGCGACTTCCTCGGGCGGTTCGTGAGCAGCAGATGCTCGACGCCGCGGTCGAGGTGTTCGCGCGCAAGGGTTTCCACGATACGTCGATGGACGCGATCGCCGCCGAGGCGAAGATCTCCAAGCCGATGTTGTACCTCTACTACGGCTCCAAGGACGAACTGTTCCGCGCGTGCATCCAGCGCGAGGGCATGCGCTTCATCGAAGCCGTCGCACCCGCGGGCAACCCGCTGCTGACCCCGCATGAGCAGGTCCGCACCGCCCTCGAGGGCTTCCTCGGATTCGTCGACCGCAACCGCAAGTCCTGGCAGGTTCTCTACCGTCAAGCGATCGGGCAGCAAGCCTTCGCCTCCGAAATCGACAACGCCCGAGAGCGGGTCATCGAACTCACCGCGAAGCTGCTCGAATCCAGCGCCAAGCACGCCGAACCCGGCACCAACTTCGATGTCGTCGCGGTCGCCGTCATCGGCGCGGGCGAGGCCATCGCCGACCGGCTCGCCAGCGGCCGCATCGAGGTGGCCGAGGCCGTCGACCTGCTCGACGATCTGGCCTGGCGCGGTCTGGCCGGTCGCAAGAAGCCGGAATAGACCGTCATCCCGTTTGCCAGCCGCGCGCCGCTCTGCCACTCTCGGTCGAGATCACAGCTGGAGGGCCGTCGAGGCTCGGGGACAAACGGGGAAAAGTGTTCGGGATGCTCAGGCCGTGCTCGCACGGCGCCGAAAAGTATGGAATCGACGCGGCCGAATGGCGGGCGCACATGTGCGGGCTGTGTCTCGGCCTGCGCGACGGGCACGGCCAGCTCGCGCGCACAGCGACCAACACCGACGCGATCTTGCTCAGCGTATTGACCGAAGCGCAGCTGCCCGCACCATCGGCGCGCACCACCGCGGGACGCTGCCCGCTGCGCGGCATGCGGCGTGCGGAGGTCGCCGCGGCCGATTCGCCGGGCGTCCTGCTCGCGTCGACCGCGTCGCTGCTGCTCGGCTCGGCCAAACTGCGAGATCACGTCGCGGACGGTGACGCGTCGCGGATCGCCGGGCGGCCCATGGCGCGGATGTCGACGCGCTGGGCGGACAGCGCTCGCAGGCAGGCGGCATTGATCGATTTCGACGTGGAACCGCTTGTCGCCGCGATCGATTCACAGCAACTCGTGGAGAGCCGCGCCGCTGCCCTACGGCCCGCGCCTCGCCCGGCGACGGGTACCGCCGAGCCGAGAGGAATCGGCGGGCGTCGCGACGTACGCGCGGGCATATCCGACCGAAGTCCGTCTGCCGTATTCGATCCCAGCACTGCTTCCGGGGAGCTGCCTGTCTCGCACGATCGCAGTGCTACTTCCGGGGAGCTCCCTGTCTCGCTCGATCGCAGCACTGTTTCCGGGGAGCTGCCCGTCTCGCTCGATCGCAGCACTGTTTCCGGGGAGCTGCCCGTCTCGCTCGATCGCAGCACTGTTTCCGGGGAGCTGCCCGTCTCGCTCGATCGCAGCACTGTTTCCGGGGAGCTGCCCGTCTCGCTCGATCGCAGCGCCGCTTCGGGTGAGCCGCTCGTCACGCTCGATCCCAACGCTGCTTCCGGCGAGCCACTCGTCATGCTCGACCCCGGGGCTGCTTCCATCGAGCCGCCCGTCACGCTCGACGAACTCACGGCCCCGGCCGCCCTGTGCGCGGCCGAACTCTTTGCCCACACGGCGATTCTGGCGAATCGCCCCGAGAACGCCGACCAACTCCGCACCGCGGGAAGGCATTTCGGCCGCATTGCCCACCTATCCGACGCCATCGCGGATTACGACGACGACACCGCGCACGGCCGCTTCAATCCGCTCGCCGCGACCGGCACCACCCTCGCCGAGTCGTACGAGCTGGTGCGCGAATCCGACGCGGAGCTGCGCAGGGCCCTCGCCGCCGCCCGCCTGGCCGACGTCCCCACCATCCGCTGGATGCTGCTGGATCCACTGCATGCGCTGGTGCATCGGCTCGGCAAAGGCATCGGCGCGGTACGAGCCCACGCCTGCAACGTATCTCGCGCAGACGACGCACCGGTCCACCTGTCCGGCACCGGCAGTCGTCCGTCGTCGCCTGGTCGCCCGGAGGTCAGTCAGGGGTCCCGCGCCGACTGCACCTGCGCCCATGAGCCTGGCGCTGACAGCCTTTCGTCGTCGCCTGTTCGCCTCCAGCTTGGTCAGATCTCTCCCGCCGATTACACCTGCGCCCATGAGCCTGGCACTGACAGCCTTTCGTCGTCGCCTGGTCGCCTCGTGCTCGGTCAGAGGCCCCGCGCCGACCACACCTGCGTCCACGAGTCGGGTACCGACGGCCCCTCGTCGTCGCCTGGTCGCCTCGGGCTCGGCCAGATCTCCCACGCCGACCACACGTGCACCTGCGAGCCGCGTACCGGCAGCACGTCAGGCCCGGCCCCCGTCGTGGCGACTCGTCTCGACCACCAGCACACTTCCTTCCTCGGCGCGCCAACTCTCACCGAGCACCCGGACACCCCCGCCCTCGGTACGTCGACGTCTTGCCCCACGTGCTCCGAAACAGCCCACCATCCCCGCGCGCACCGCACCGGCCACCGCCCCCCAACGCGCCGCCCCAACCTCGGCCAAGCCCTCACCATCGTCCTCGGCGTCTACTGCACCGGCTACGCCTGCTGCGCCGACCACACCAGCCCCTGCACCGGCGAGCGCAAGGACGCGTGGTGGAAGAGCTGCGATTGTGGTTCCTGCTGCGACTGCGGCGAGTGCTGCTCCGGCTGCGGCGATTGCTGCAGTTGCGGCGGCTGCTGCGACTGCTGACGAACACGAAAACGCCCCCGAATCACAGCGATTCGGGGGCGTTCGTGAAGCGGGCTCAGCGCAACGTCGCCGTCAGATGCGGGAAACCCTTCTTCGGGTGCAGCAGCGAAAGATCCCAGCCGCCCTCGACCTGGTCCGCGTACACGTTCACCGTGGCGGGCAACAGGATCGGCTTGCCGAACTTCACCGTGTAGGTGGCCTTCTCGGGAATGCGGCCCTCGATATTGCTGAGGACGTTGGCCGCCGACCACATGCCGTGCGCGATCGCCTTCGGGAAGCCGAACGCCTTGGCGCCCAACGCCGAAGTGTGGATCGGGTTGTGGTCACCGGAGGCGTTGGCGTACCGGGTGATCATCTTCTGATCCACCCGCAGCGCCCGCAGCGGCGGCGGGGGCACCTCTTCCGGCTTCGGCTCGCCCTTGGGCTGATCCGACAGCGAGGTGCGCTGCTGGTGCAGAAAGGTGGTTACCTGCCGCCACACCTGCTCGCGACCCACGCTGACCTCGGTAATCGCGTCCACCAGCAGGCCCTTCGGATGCTCCCTCAGGTTCTCGATGTGGGTGCGGAAGTCCAGCGGCTCGCTCACCGAGATCTCGCGGGTGCGCTCGATCACGTTCTGCGCGTGCACCGCGCCCACCGCGACGAACGGGAAGTCGCGCGCCACCACCAGCTGCATGGCCAGCGGGAAGCTCAGGATGAACGGGTAGGTCAGCGGCAGCGAGTCGCCGAAGCGCAGGCCGGTGGCCCGGCAGTAGGCGGCCAGGTGATCAGGATCCACCTTCACGCCGTCGAGCCGAATGACCCGGTCCGGCAGCGTGGACTTGCGCGCCGAAAGCAGCGGCACCGGAACGGCCCCCAGCGCTGCCTTCACGAAAAGGCTGCTGTTCTTGGGCGTTTCGGTGAGCGTGATGGTCTCGGTCATCATGCTCCGATCAAGCTCTGGCCGCAGACCCGAACCACGTTGCCGTTCACCGCGTTCGAGGCCGGGCTCGCGAAGAACGCGATCGTCTCGGCCACGTCGACGGTCTGACCGCCCTGCAGCAGCGAGCTCATCAGGCGACCGGCCTCGCGGGTGCCGAGCGGGATGGCGGCGGTCATCGCGGTCTCGATGAAGCCGGGCGCCACCGCGTTGATGGTGATGCCCTTCTCCGCCAGCTTCGGCGCCTCGGCGTTCACCATGCCGATGACGCCTGCCTTGGAGGCGCCGTAGTTGGTCTGGCCGCGGTTGCCCGCGATGCCCGCGATGGAGGACACGTCGATCACGCGGCCGCCCTCCTTCAGCACGCCCTTGGCCACCAGGCCCTCAGTGATGCGGTGCGGCGCGGCGAGATTCACGTTGATGACCGAGTTCCAGCGGCCCTCGTCCATGTTGGCGAGCAGCTTGTCGCGGGTGATACCCGCGTTGTGCACGATGATGTCGATGCCGCCGAAGCGCTCGGTGGCGAACTCGGCGAGCTTGTCCGCGGCGTCGGGCGCGGTGACGTCCAGCGCGAGCGCGGTGCCGCCGACCTTGTTGGCGGTCTCCGAGAGCGCATCGCCCGCGGCGGGGATGTCGGCGACGATCACCTTCGCGCCGTCACGGGCGAACACCTCGGCGATGGTCGCGCCGATGCCGCGCGCGGCGCCGGTGACCACGGCGACCTTGCCCTCCAGCGGACGGTCCCAGTCGGCGGGGGCGGTGGCGTCGTCCTTGCCGACCCGGATGACCTGGCCGTCGACGAACGCCGACTTGGCCGAGAGCAGGAACCGCAGGGTGGACTCCAGGCCGGTCGCGGCGGCCGAGGCCTCCGGGTGCAGGTACACCAGCTGGGCGGTGGCGCCGCGCAGCAGTTCCTTGGCGACCGAGCGGGTGAAGCCCTCGAGCGCGCGCTGGGCGATCTGCGCGTCGACACTGCCCGCCAGCTCCGGCGTGGTGCCGATGACCACAACGCGGCCCGACTGGGTGATGCTGCGCATCGCGGGCTGGAAGAACTCGAACAGCTGGGAGAGGTCCTCGATCGAGCCGATGCCGGTCGCGTCGAAGACGAGCGCGCCGTACTTGGTGCCCTGGCTCAGCGAGTCGGAGAAGGTGTAGTCGGACAGCAGCGCGCGCACGGGCTCGGCGACGCGGCCCTTGCCGCCGATCAGCACCGGGCCCGCCAGCGGCGGCTCACCCTTGACGTAGCGGCGCAGGTTCGCCGGCTGCGGCAGACCCAGCTTGCTCGCCAGGAACTGGCCGGGGGCGGAGTGGACGAACGATCCGTAGAGGTTGGGTGCACCCTTGCTCTTGGCTGCCACTGTTCCTACCTTTTCTGTCTCGAATTTCGCGGATGTCTGGTTCGCCCCTGGTGTTCCGCACGTTTCCGCGTGGGCCTGGACTGCGTGGCAGGCACCGCGCGGTGGGCGTGTCAGCGCACATTTGCGGGGTACGGTGTCGACAACAAACTTACTCCAGAGTAAGTTTAATGTAAACCAACGCACGGGGCACCGATCTGCGCGAAACATCCGTGCGCCGGACCATCCCACGAGACCCTTGGAGACTCGAGTGACAAACAAAGCCCGTTCAACCAAGAGCACGGCCAAGACCGCGAAGGCCCCGCGTCCGGTCGCGATCGTGGGCGGCAACCGGATCCCGTTCGCTCGCTCCGACAAGGCGTACGCCCACGCGTCCAACCAGGACATGTTCACCGCCGCGCTGGACGGTCTGGTGAGCAGGTTCAACCTGCAGGGCGAGCGGCTCGGCATGGTCGTCGGCGGCGCGGTCCTCAAGCGGGTCGGCGAGCACGGCATGATCCGCGAAAGCGTTCTGGGCAGCAAGCTTTCGCCCTACACCCCGGCGCACGACCTGCAGCTTGCCTGTGGCACCGGCCTGCAGGCGATCGTCACCGTCGGTGACGCGATCGCGGCGGGTCGCATCGACGCGGGCGTCGGCGGCGGCACCGACACCACCTCCGACGCGCCGATCGGCGTCAGCGAAGGCATGCGCGAGTGGATGCTCGACGCCAACCGCGCCAAGACCAACAAGGACCGCCTCAAGCTGGTCGGCCAGTTGCGCCCGAGCATGCTCGGCATCGAGATCCCGCGCAACGCCGAACCGCGCACCGGCCTGTCCATGGGTGAGCACGCCGCCATCACCGCCAAGGAGTTCGGCATCGCGCGCGAGGCGCAGGACGAGCTGGCCTACCTGTCGCACAAGAACATGGCCGCCGCCTACGACCGCGGCTTCTTCGACGACCTGATCACCCCGTTCCTCGGCCTGACCCGCGACGACAACCTGCGCCCGAACTCCTCGATCGAGAAGCTCGCCACCCTCAAGCCGGTCTTCGGCAACAAGCTGGGCGACGCCACCATGACCGCGGGCAACTCCACCCCGCTGACCGACGGCGCGTCCGCGGTACTGCTCTCCAGCGACGAGTGGGCCGCCGAGCGCAACCTGCCGGTGCTCGCCCACCTGGTCGACTCCGAGGTCGCCGCGGTCGACTACATCCACGGCCCCGACGGCCTGCTGATGGCGCCCACCTACGCGGTGCCGCGCATGCTGGCCCGCAACGGCCTGACCCTGCAGGACTTCGACTACTACGAGATCCACGAGGCCTTCGCCTCCGTGGTCCTCGCGACCCTGCAGGCCTGGGAATCCGACCAGTACTGCAAGGAGCGCCTCGGCCTCGACGGCGCGCTCGGCTCGATCGACCGCAGCAAGCTCAACGTCAACGGCTCCTCGCTCGCCGCGGGCCACCCGTTCGCCGCCACCGGCGGCCGCATCGTCGCCTCCACCGCGAAGATGCTCGCCGAAAAGGGCTCCGGCCGCGCCCTCATCTCCATCTGCGCCGCGGGTGGACAGGGCGTCGTCGCCATCCTGGAGCGCTGACGCATACCGCTGAAGGCGGCATCTACCGGGTGCCGCCTTTGGGTTTCTCCTGCGGTGCAGGGTTTTTGATCTCCGCACGACCTGGAATTTCGTGCGGCCGTCGGCGGTGCGGGTGATGGTGGCGGCCAGCCTTGCCCGCTTCGTACACGTCGGCGCGGGCGATTCGGCGGGACCGGTCATTCGGTGACGCCCAAGGTGAGTCCGACCACGTTCGCGACCGTGGCGACAGTCGCGATGCCGGTGCCGCCGCTGCCATGCTCGATCTCGCGAATCGTGCGGGTCGAGGTCCCTGCCAGTTCGGCGAGTTGCTCCTGCGTCAGCCGATGACGGCGCCTCGCGGTTCTGATCGCCTGTCCGATGTCCTCTTTGTGTCTGGCATGCCGTCCTTCCGTCGGCAGGATGCTGCCGAATTGGCGGTTCCGCAGTCAGGCCGAACGGGCGCCGAAGTAAATCGGCAGTATCTCGCCGAAATCAGCCTGAACGGATCCGCCTGCCTGCGCGCTGGGCACAGAACGGCAGCATGCTGCCGATTCGACTTCGACCCGTCGACGCGTCCGCCGCCATGACGACTTGTCGGAGACGCTCCCACACAGCGGTTGCACTCCTCGCATAGGCACCGCCTGTGTGAGGCGTGCGAACGGTTTGTGGCATCGGGCTAGTTCGGGGGCAGCTCGTAGTGCCCGCCGAATGCTTGGCGCATGGCCGACAGGAGCTTGTCCGCGTACAGCGACTCGCCGCGCGAGGCGAAGCGGGCGAAGAGGGCGGCCGAGAGGACCGGGGCGGGGACGCCGATGTCGATCGCGGCGTCCACGGTCCAGCGGCCCTCGCCGGAGTCCGAGACTCGGCCGCCGAACTCGTCGAGGTTCGGGTCCGCGTACAGCGCGCCGGCCGTCAGATCCAGCAACCACGAGGCGACCACAGACCCCCGCCGCCACACTTCTGTGACTTCCGGCACATCGATGTCGTACTGGTAGTACTCGGGGTGTTCCAGCGGCGTCTCCTCGGCGGAGAACTCGCCCTTGTGCGCGGCCCCGTAGTTGGCTTTGTGCAGGATGTTGAGGCCCTCGGCGTAGGCGGCCATGGCGCCGTACTCGATGCCGTTGTGCACCATCTTCACGAAATGGCCAGCCCCGGCGGGGCCGCAGTGCAGGTAGCCCAGCTCGGCGGTGGACGGATCTCCGGTGCGGCCGGGGGTGCGCGGTGCGGCGTCGAGGCCGGGTGCGATGGACTTCAACAGCGGATCCAGGTACTTCACCTGCTCGGCCTCGCCGCCGATCATCAGGCAGAAGCCGCGGCTGAGGCCGAAGACGCCGCCGGAGGTGCCGATGTCCAGGTAGTGGATGCCCTTGGGGGTGAGTTTCTCGGCCCGCTTGATGTCCTCGTGGTAGCGGCTGTTGCCGCCGTCGATGACGATGTCGCCCGGTTCGAGCAGCTCGGCGACCTGATCGATCACGGCGCCCGTCGCGCCCGCCGGGATCATCACCCATACAACCCTGGGTTTCTCCAGCATCGCCACGAATTCCGGCAGGTCGGTGCTGCCCCGGAAATTTTCGCCCAGATCGGCGCGTAGTTCCTCGATGTTGCGGAGCTTGCGCTCGTAGCCGACCGCGGTGTGCCCGTCCCGGACGACGCGGCGGACGATGTTCGCGCCCATCCGCCCGAGGCCGATCATTCCCAACTGCATACCGTCCATCTCCCTCGTGGGTGCGAGCTGTCTGGCGGGTCGTCCTCGATTCTCCACGGAAGGTGTGTAACGCGGGGTGCGCTGCTCCGATAAACAGATCGGCTCCGCGCAGTTGCCAGACCCCCGACCCGGCAACTGCGCGGGGCTCTTCCGCGTTCGAGGCGGTTCATTGCACGAGGTTTGCTGCGCGTCCGAGCTCGAGTTCGGTACCCGGCGCGGACAACTATCGTGGATGACGACCCGCACCGTGCGCGGTCCACAAATACACCTTCATCGGGGAGGGACGGTTCGTGACCAGCGAGTCGAGCACCGGACACCGCGGCCGCAGCCGACAGCAAGATGGCGAGGTCGGCCTCCGTCATCACCTCGAATCGAACCGCGAACCGCTAGATGAGGCGAAGACCACACAACTTCCCGTGACCCAGCCCGGCCAGCAGCCGCCGGCGGACTCCACGCACACCATGCCCTTGCGGGTGCCCGCGCAGGAGGCGGGTGCGGGGAGTGCCGGGGAGGACAGCTATCCCACGCAGGCGATGTACGTCGGGGAGGGGCGTGACGGTGCGCGGGGACACGAGCCTGCGCGTGCGGGTGGTGGTGCGTGGGGGGCCGATGGGGGGCAGGTCAGCTCCGATCAGGCGATGAACGTCGGCCAGGGTGCGTGGGGGCACGAGTCGCCGCGCGGGGGTGATGGTGCGTGGGCGCCCGATGGTGGACAGGCGAGCCGCGCCGATCAGGCGATGAACGTCGGCCTGGGAGGCGATGACGCGTGGGGACACGAGCCGTCGCGCGGGGGTGATGGTGCGTGGGGGGCCGATGGTGGGCAGGTCAGCCCCGACCAGGCGATGAACGTCGGCCAGGGTGCGTGGGGACACGAGCCGTCGCGCGCGGGTAATGGTGCGTGGGCGACCGACTCTGAGCAGGCGAGCCGCCCCGATCAGACGATGAACGTTGGCCAGGGCCGCGATGACGCGTGGGGGCACGAGCCGTTGCGCGGGGGCAATGGTGCGTGGGCGCCCGATGGTGGGCAGGCGAGCCGCCCCGGCCAGGCGATGAACGCCGACCAGGGGCGCGATGACGCGCGGGCGAACAACGCCGCGCAGGCCAGTGGTCGGTGGGGAGCCGATGCGGGGCAGGCGAGCGATGATGCGTGGGGGAGCGACCCTGCGCAAGGTGACAACAGTGTCTGGGGGACCGACGCGAGCGAGGCAGGTGCCGGGCAGGAGGGCCGCGCCGCTCAGTCGAGGAATGCCGCACCCTCCGGGGTGTGGACCGACGCGTGGCAGGAGCACAACCCCACCGAGGCGATGAACGATGGCCAGGCGAGCGGCGGCGCGTGGGCGAGCGATGCCGCGCAGTCGGGCCGCCCTGCTCCGGCCGCGAGCGCTGGGCAGTCCAGCGGTGGTGCGTGGACCGACGCTTGGGAGGAAGGCGGTCCCACCAAGGCTGTGCAGGACGGCCGGGCGAGTGGCGGCGCGTGGGCGAGCGATGCCGGGCAGTCGGGCGGCCCTGCTCCGGCGGCGAACGCTGGGCAGTCCAGCGGTGATGTGTGGACCGAGTGGCAGGAAGGCGGCCCCACCAAGGCTGTGCAGGACGACCGGGCGAGCGGCGGCGCGTGGGCGGCCGAAGGCGGGCAGTCGGGCGGCCCTGCTCCGGCGGCGAGCGCTGGGCAGTCCAGCGGTGGTGCGTGGACCGAGGCTTGGAACGAAGGCGGACCAACCCAGGCTGGAAACGATGGCCCAGCTGGCGGCACGTTGGGCAACGCCGCGCGGACCGCCAACGCTGGGCCGACGAACGACGCCGCATGGGCTGCGCATGGACAGGGCCGCCCCGTCCAAGCAATGGACGACAGTCCTGTGGGTAGTGGGGCGTGGGCAAACGACCAGGCGCAGTCCGCTGCCGGGCAGCCGAGCAAAGCCGCGTGGATGACCGATGGTGCGCAGTCGGGCCGCCCCGCCCAAGGGACCGGCGCCGCGCAGCCGAACGACGTCCCGTGGGCGACCGATGCCGCGCGGGCCGGCCAGCCCGTCCAGGCGACCGGCGCCGCGAAGTCGAACGACCTTCCGTGGGCGACCGATGCCGCGCGGGCCGGCCAGCCCGCCCAAGCGACCAGTGCCGCGCAGCCGAACGACGTTCCGTGGACGACCGATGCCGCGCGGGCCGGCCAGCCCGTCCAAGCGACCAGTGCCGCGCAGCCGAACGACCTTCCGTGGACGACCGATGGCGCGCGGACAATTGATGGTGCGCAGACCGGCCGCCCGGTCCAGGCGACCAGTGCCGCGCAGCCGAGCAACGGCGGATGGGCGGACCATGCCGGGCAGGGGAGCCACTCGGCCCAGGCGACGAATGCCACCGGTAGGGAAAACGTCGCGTGGTCGGTCAACGCCGGGGCGGAGGCCCATCCGGATGCCGGACAGGCGAAGTACCTCGCGTGGTCGGACACCGGGCAGACCGGCAACGCGGCGCCGTCGACCAACCCCGCCTCGGCGCCCCTCGGCGAGCACCCCGCCCACCCAGGTACCGTGGCTTACGGCGAGGACGCGAACGCCGAGCATGCCACCGCCGTCTTCCGCATGACCGATGTCCAGCGCGCACCCCATGGCGCGCACCCGACCGTCAACGAGCACGCGACCGCTGTCGTCCACCGGACCGACGAGCGCGCGCCCCATGCCGAGCACATGACAGAACACACCACAGCAGTCGTCCAAACGACCGACACCGAAAACCGCCAGCGCTGGGACAACGCCCGCAGATCCCGCCCTAGACCGGGCCCCGGCGACTCCGGGCCGTGGTGGCGGAAAACCGCCATCCGTCGCGCCGGAATCGCCGCGGGAGCCGTGATCGCCGTCGGCGGCCTCGGTTACGCCGTGGACGCCGTGCTCTCCTCCGGAGACGTGCCGCGCGGGGTGGTCGTCGCCGGAATCGATGTCGGGGGGATGGACGTCGACGAAGCCGACGCCAAGCTCCGCGCCAGCCTCGACGGCCGGGCCGGCCAGGAACTGCCCTTGCAGATCGGTGACGTGCGGGCCGAGCTCACCCCCTCCGCCGCAGGCCTCGCCGTCGACTGGGAAGGCACCTGGGACCGCATCGGCGGCCAGCCGATCAACCCCTTCGCCCGCGTGGTCTCCTTCTTCGGCACCCGCGAGGTCTCGGTCGTCAGCTCCGTCGACGAAGCCGCGCTGGACCGTCAGCTCGCCGCACTGCGCGTGCACGATCGTCCCACCGTCGAAGGCACCATCCAGTTCCAGAACGGCAAGCCGGTCGCCATCCCGCCCGTGCCCGGCCGCGTACTCGACATGCCCGCCGCGCGAAACGCGTTGATCGACAACTGGACCGAGGGCGGCACCCTCGAATTGCCCGTTGTCCCAGCGCCGCTCACCGTCCGCCCCGAGGCTGTCCAAACCGCACTGCACGACATCGCCGAACCCGCCGTGCGCGGCGACGTGGTGTTCACCGGGAAGGGCGGCGACGCCGTCCTCACCCCCGAGCAGATCGCGACCGTCCTCAGCTTCGCACCAGACGGACAGGGCGGCCTCGCCGCGAACTACGACCTGAACGCCGCGACCGCGATTCTCGCCCCGCAGCTGGCGAAATCCGAGGTGGAAGCCAAGGACGCGACCTTCGCCGTGAGCGGAGGAGCGCCGCGTGTCGTGCCAGCGGTGGTCGGCGACAAGATCAACTGGCCGAAGACCCTCGAACAGCTGCCCACCCTGCTCGCGTCAGCGCAACAGCGCAGCGCGGCAGCGGTTTACGAGAAGATCGAACCCAAACTCACCACCGAGGCCGCGCAGGGTCTCGGCATCGTCGAGCAGATGGGCGCCTTCACCACCAGCGGGTTCAGCGGACCGTCCGGCGTCAACATCCGCACCGTGGCCCAGAAGGTCAACGGCGCGGTGGTGAAACCGGGAGAAACGTTCTCGCTCAACGAGTTCACCGGCCCGCGCGGCACCGCGGAAGGCTACGTCGAATCCGGCATCATCGACCACGGCCGCCCGAGCACCGCCGTCGGCGGCGGCATCAGCCAGTTCGCCACCACCCTCTACAACGCCGCCTACTTCGCCGGTCTCGAAGACGCGGGCCACACCGAACACAGCTACTACATCTCCCGCTACCCCGCCGCCCGCGAAGCCACCGTCTTCGACGGCGCCATCGATCTCAAATTCCGCAACAACACCCAAACCGGCGTCTACATCGAAACTTTCGCCACCGGCTCGGAGATCACCGTCCGTCTCTGGGGCACCAAGACGGTCGACGTCGAATCCATCACCGGCGAAAAGACCAAGCCCACCGAGCCCAACACCATCACCCTGCCGAAGGGCAAGGACTGCATCGCCTCCGAAGGCGCACCGGGCTTCACCATCACCGACACCCGGGTGATCACCGACCGCAAGACCGGCCGTGAGGTCTCCCGCGCGACGCGCACGGTGAAATACGACCCCATCCCGGTGGTCAAGTGCGAATGATGGGTCGTCGCAACGTGGCCTGAGCCGATCAGCCGAGCGCGCTGACATCGAACTTGTCGTGGGAAAAGTTCACCCACGAATCGACTGTCAGCTCGGCCGGAGAACCGATTCGCAGCACCCCACGCAGCACCTCGACCACCTGATCCGCAATAACCTCGTACTCGTTGTGCCGCGCTGCTCGAGTTCAGAAAGGGTGAGCGCTGTGGGGGTTGGTGGCACCTTGCGATTGATGAATCTGGTGACCGCACGGTTGACCGAGGTCATGGTGGATGCGGGCTTTGAGGTGTCCGGGCCGCTCGACGGTCGGCCCGCCGAGGAGTTCACGGGTCGGCATCCAGACTTGCGCCGGCTGTGGTTCGCCGCCCCCGGATAGTGGGGGTGCCGGGGATGGACGCTGCGATTGGGGCTCGCCTGTCGCGCGAACGTGGCCGTCTCGGGATCTACGGTGAGGCATGGGTCGGAACGTCGGCCGTTGGCGAGATGGCGCAGGCATTGGCGCAGCGGGCTTTCGTTGGCAGGCAGATCGAGTCGGTCCCGTTCGGTTACTTCGATGACCCCGATGACTTCAACCGCCCGCTCTATATCGGCGCCGAGGTGAATCTGGAGTACTACGTCGGCAAGTTCATGTCTTACGTTCGCGGTCCAGCTGCACGGTGGTTGGCGGAACGGGATTCGCTGGACAAGCTGTTTGCCCTCGCGCCGAAAGGCAATCCGAGGGCTCTGCTCGACCCGGTGAGCCCTGATCCGACTCGAATGCGCGGGGTTGCGGTGTTGGGAGTTGGCAATGGGCGCCCTGATGAAACGGCCACTTCACTCAGGTGGTACCTGGGTGGCACCCAGTTCGACAACTGGGATTCGGCAGAGCAGGCGGCTCTTTTCGATGGTGCACTGGCGCAACGGTATCCCGACTACGCTGCGGCTCGTTCCCGCGCTGAGACCAGCCCGGTCCCGAACTATTTCTACGGCACCGCCAGGGCCTGAGAGGTAGACAAACGATCGGATGAACCGACACCCCACGGCCCGGCCCCGGTCGATGCTCACGAACCGCATTGCCGGTCGCTGAACCAGGGTGGGGTGGATGACTGGGATCACCTGAGCCTCTACCGCCTGCACGACGGGACCGACTGTCAAGTGCGAGTGAGTTATTCGCGGTGCCACCGCTTGAGCCGCATCTCGATGCCCGAAGCAGCATCGAGATCGTTCACAATGCCACTGACATAACAAAATTACTGTCGTTGCTGACCCTTGCCTGCTGAATCACGGCTTTGATGAAGCCCCGCATAGTCAGGGAAGCGCTGAACCAGTGCAGAATCGAAAGCCGCGGCCCGCTTCGATGAATCCAGGATGTTGAGTCGATCGCGCTGCATGTACCAATCCATCAGTGTGTGAGCATCGCCCACTCGGCCGTTCAAAGCGCAGAACGTTACGATCCCACGGAAGCATCGAGGGCTTATATTGGCGGCGGTCCCGGCGCTGGGAGTTCTGGCGATCTCAATCAGCTTCTCAATCGAATCTCGCGCGGCGAACCAATCGACTGCGGGTCCGAAGCGTTGTCAGATCAATGGTTTCGACTGCACGGTCGAGCCACCATCCGGTGTTCCTGCATATATTCCATCCGCGGCCGTCGCTACCGCTCGAGTAGATCTCGAGTGGCAATCCGCAGGAGTCGCGCAAATGCTGCAGCACCCGGTCAGCGACCCCGTTATCGGGCGTGCCGTCGGTACTGCCGATGGACAGGACACGGTGGCAGAGCGGCCCTTGTCGCGATTCCGAACACCACTAGTTGTGTCGCCGCGATCGCCGCTAGTGCGATGCCTACCTATAGGCGATACCGCGACGACTCGCTGCCAGCAGCCAGCACACCAACGGAATCACAAAGACCAGTCGTTCCACGCGGCCGGCCTAGCCGCATTTAATCGCCCCCACCGACTGATCTTCCTTGTTGCGCGCTGGATTTCGTGCGGAATTGGAAGGATCGCTCGGGCATCTGGCTGATCGGCGCAACGCTGGATTCGCCGGATCAACTTGCCGCGCGGCTGAACTCGTGGCTGAAAGCCGGGGTCCTCGATCCGCGATTCGAGTCTGCGTCCCGCGCAGGGCGCCGTGCCAATTGCTGGTGGCACGGACCCGAACCCGAATAGTCAGGCGACGGTGATAATGGCGATGACTGGGCGACCATCAGCAACTGGGAGCGCGGGCCGACGACACTTTCGCCTGCACGTGCCTGGCCAGGAAGCCCCGGTCATCCGGTACGAAGCGCCGCCCTCTTTACAAGGGAGCTCTGACCGACTCACCGGCCCTCGGTCAACGACCCGGTTCAGCGGATCCGTCCGTAACCTCCAGCGGCGCATGGATATTGGCGGCGGTCGGCGCGGACGGTGTCGCTTTCGATCCAGCCTCGCCGCTGGGCGGGTTTGGTGAACTGTCTCGGTGCGGGATGCGCGAAACGGCCCACACGACAACGCGGTAGGTGAGGACGGCCGGCACGACGACAAGCAGCACTATCCGCAGCGTCACCAGCATGGCGCTGACGGTGAGGAAGCCGAGGCCGAGGCCGTCGGGCGAACCGAAGCCGTGGTGCGCGGACAACGCCGTCAGGACCGGGTGCAGGGCGAGGTACAGCACCACCAGGATCACCGGGATACGGACCAGCCGCCACCCGGCGCGCAGGCGGGAGGTGTTGGGCACTCTCATGGCGCGAGTTCCGGTCCGGAGGTGAGGAAGGCAAGTAGTAGGGCGTTGCCGATCACCCCGCCGGTCGCGAAACGTAAGCGCGGTCCGCTCCGCAGTGGCAGGCCGAAGAGGTCTGTGGCGCGGAACAGGCGGGTGAACATGTCGCGGTGTCCGAAGGCGCGGGCCGGGGCGAGGGCGAAACCGGTGGCGGAGATGGAGATTCCGAGTATCAGGGGGCCGCTGTCCATATCACCGGCGCCGCGGTAGCCGTCGCTGTATTCGTGGATCGCGCTGAAGCCGAGGACTTTTCGCTCCTGGCGGAACAAGACGGTCGCCAGCTCCTCGGCGAGTGCCCGGTCCGCGAAGCCGGCGAAGTAGGCCGCCAGTCCGGTTCCGGAGGCGCGTGGGGCGTCTTGCGCCTTCCCGTCGACACCCATGCGTTGCAGCAGCAGTCCGGTGCCCCGATCGATCTGTACCGCGCGTACCTGCTGCGCCCAGTGTGCGAGAACCGCTTTGTGGTCGATGCCGGTCGCGCGGCCGTGTACCGCGATCGCGGCGGCGATGGCTGCCACGTCGGTGGGGTAGGCCCGGCCGGGAAAGGTGTCCAGCAGCGCAGTTGGCGAGGCGAGTAGTCGCCGCGCCAAGGAGGCGATCAGCGCGTCGTGTCGGTCCGCGAGGTCGGGAGGGAACGCCGGATCGACGAGGCGGGCCATCCCGAGCGCGAGGGCGGGGTAGGAGAGGTAGGCGTGGCCGTTCGGACTGTCGAGTTCCGCCATCCCGTCCTCGCCGTGCCAGGCCGAGGTAAACTCGGTGCGCATCTCGGGCAACAGACTCTTGACTGCCGCGCGAGTCACGATGGGGGCGTAGCGTTCCCGCAATTCGGGGTGCTCCAGACAGACTTGCGCAAGTCCGAGCGCCGTCATTTGATGCGCGAGCAGCCCCCACATTTCGGCGAGACCTTTCTCCGACCCGCTCGTGCGTCGATGATCGTCCTCGGATTCGAAGGCCACCAATTCTTCGGCGAGTCCACGCACCAGTGCCGGATCCCCGCGGTACCACCCGTCGGCGTCACGACCGCACCACCACCTCGGCAGCGAGCCGGCGACCGCCACCGCCACCACGATGCCGAGCACTATCGCGAGCGGACGGCGAAACCTCGGTAACCGACGCACCGGGCCGGTCGGACTCCCCATGACCCGAAGGTACCGGAGCCGCGCACGAATACCCCGGCAGCGGCGAGCAATTCGTACCCATCGCGCGGTCGGCGGGATGAGGCTTTCCGGGAATACGGCCTCGGCGGTCGAATCACTACTCGAGTAGGCGGATTGGGGCGTGCGTGGTGGGGGTACGAAGAAGTGGTGCGGGCGAATCGACGAAAGCCTGCAATTCGAGGATTTCAGGAGGAATTCCTCGATCGAGCCGATGGGTCGGTTCGGCGTTGACTGTCGTAGCGCTGTGATGGACACTCTTGTGTCGGCCACGTGCGGTTGGCCGTGAAAAGATCGTTCCAAGGGGAAGTTGCTCGATGACCAAGATTCGCGCGTTCGGAATTGCCCTCGCTGCTGCGGCGGGGATCTTTGCCGGTTCCGGTGTGGCAAGCGCCGAAGCCGTCCAGCCGGTGCAGCCCGCTGCTCCCGCGGCGCAGCAGGTCGCGGACATGTACCCGATCGACAAGGTGATCATGGACCTGGTGAAGGCGCTGTCCTCCGGTTCGTCGGGTGCTGGCACCCAGTAGGCGTCCGAGTGACGAAGTGCCCCGTCTCCCTTTGGGAGGCGGGGCTTTTTGCGTTCTGTGTCAGGGGCGGCGTTGCGTAGCGGTGTTGTCAGATACTTCCAACTGCAAGTTTCTATGCGAAGCTTGCAGATTGCGAGAGGCGGGCTTTGCGATTTCGCGGGCATTCCTCGGCATTTGCCCAGGTGGAACGTTACGGGTCAATTCTGTGAGATAGATCTCACCGCACGATTCGAGTGGAGGTGAGCCCGTAATAGTCCGGTCTTGCGTATGGGGGAATGTAGGGCCTCCTTACGGCCCCGGGTTAACGAGTGCTGACCGCGACGATGCTGAAAAATCCGGGCCTATCGGCTGGTAGGGCGACTTCTGAAAGTGCCTTTCCACATCGCGCAGCTGCTGTTCGGGCACTCGCTTCAGTCGCGAGGCAGCAAATTGTGAAGGTTTCATCTCGGGCGTCTCGCAAAATTCGAGTTACTTGCGTCCCATTCGAAATGTGCCTCTTCGTCGTTAACGCTCGTAGCCCTGTGATAGAACAATTTCGTCGGCCACCAGCAGGTCGCCGACGGAGGGAAAATCTTCCAAGGGGACTGTTTCAAGATGAAAATCATTCGTTCGTTCGGGTTCGCTTTCGCCGCCGCTGCCGGCATCGTGCTGGCCGGTTCCGGCCTCGCCACCGCGGACGACACGGGCTCGGCCGAGTCGCTGACCACGCTTGCCGAGCTGCTGGCGACGGGTTCGGCTGGCGAGGCCAAGCCGGCGGCGAACGAGACCGGGACCGGTTCGGCCGAGTCGTTGGCGCCGCTGCTCGAGCTGCTGGCGACGGGTTCGGCTGGCGAGACGAAGCCGACGGCGAACGAGACCGGGACCGGTTCGGCGGAGTCGTTGGCGCCGCTGCTCGAGCTGCTGGCGACGGGTTCGGCTGGCGAGACGAAGCCGGCGGCGAACGAGACCGGGACCGGTTCGGCTGAGTCGTTGGCGCCGCTGCTCGAGCTCCTCGCCACCGGTTCCTCGGGTGGCGACGCGACGAAGTAGCCCGGAGCGAGCCGCTCGGTAGTCCTGTCGCCGACGCTGCGCAGTGCACCGGCGTCAATGCGACGCGATAGTCCCGGCACCGCACGGCGCAGGGAAGCTGGTCTGCAATCGACGCGATAACCCTGACGTCAGCGTGACACGGCAATCCGGCGCCAACGCGACGCGGTGGTCCTAGGGCCCCGTCCGCAAAGGCTGGACAAGCACGCCGACCGAGGGTCACCATTGGTCGGCCTACCGTGCTGAGAGTCACCCTCGGTCGGTTCACCGGGGCACGCGGGTCGGGTGAATGAAGGCCGCATCCAGTCGGTCTGCCGGGGTGACGGTGGCCTTCGGTCGGCTACCGGGCCGACCATTCTGGACGCGGCACCAGCGTCAGCGCGTGCGGTAGTTCTGGCGTCAGCGCGTGGGAAATCCCGGTCAACGCGTGCGGCAGCCCTGGCGCCGACTCGACGCGATAATCCCGCGTCAACACGATGCCGGATCCCCGCACCGACCCGACGCGGTCGAGCGGATCGCCAATCGACGCGACAACCCCGCGCGGCAACCGCCGACACAAATTGCCCCGCCTCCTCCGAGGTGGGGCAATTTTTCGTTTCCAGCCGACCCTGCGAGTTCGCCCGAAAAGCCCTACTCGCGAAACCGCTGATTACAACCAATGGAATCAGCGCGATCGGCTGTTGTCATCGCCAAGATTCCGTTCGGAAGAGATGTTTGCCAGAGCCGGTGACGCCGGACACGTAACCCGTCATCGCCCAGCCATCTCCATCACTGCACGTCAGCGCAGAAATCCTGGTAGAACCACACACCACCACGCTTCACTCGGTCGCCCCTGCGCAAGTGAACTACTCGTAACTGATCATTTGCGCTGCGTTCATCATCACGTCGTGGTCCGCAAATCTCGCGTGATAGACATAGGCCCGCGTCGGCGGCAGCGTGTTGCCGGCGAGAGCTTTCGAGGAAGAAAAGAATTCGATGAGCAAGATTCGTGTGCTCGGCATCGCTGTGGTCGCCGCCGGTATCGTCCTTGGTGGTTCCGGCGTGGCGTCGGCGGAGTCTCCGACCGGCTCGGCCGCCGGTTCGTCCAACTTCGCCACCGGCCTGTCCAACCTGCTGACCTCCGGCTCGGGCGGCGTGAAGCCGCTGCTGACCTCGACCGAGGCTCCGACCGGTTCCGCCGCCGGTTCGTCCAACTTCGCCACCGGCCTCTCCCGGCTGCTGTCCACCGGTTCCGGCGGCGTGAAGCCGCTGCCGGTCGCGGACGGCTACCCCAACCCCTGGCTGGACGGCTGGAGCGCCGGTTCCTCCAACCTGCTCACCGGCCTCGGCAACCTGATCGGCACCGGCTCGGCAGGCTGATCGACATCGGCTCGGCGGGCTGATCGGCGCCGGCTCGGCAGGCTGATCGACATCGGCTCGGCAGGCTGATCGGCGCCGGCTCGGCGGGCTGATCGGCGCCGGCTCGGCAGGCTGATCGACATCGGCTCGGCAGGCTGATCGGCGCCGGCTCGGCAGGCTGATCGGCGCCGGCTCGGCAACCTGATCGGCACCGGCTCGGCAATCGACACCGGCTCGGCAATCGGCGCTGGCTCGGCGAGCTTTCGACACCGACTCGCATGGCGCGGGGACCCAGACTCCGGCGCGCAGAAGGTTTTTCGCGTAGGCAGACTGAATCGACACCTCGACCTGACAGGAGCCGCGGCATCTGACCGTAGCCCAAACGCGATGACGGATGTAAGCCACCAGGCAGATCACCTGCCCGCAGACGAGAGCGGCCCGGGAAACCTCCCGGGCCGCTCTTCTCGTCTCAGCCGTTCCTCGGGCGCACCCCTACAGCGGCGTCTTCATCAACACGACGTTGTACTGCGTGTGCACCGTCAGCAGGAAGTACAGATCCGACCCGGTCTGATACGGGAAGATCATCGGCGCGTACGCGGTCGGCAGCGACGCAGCCTCGACCAGCACCCGCGGCGCGCTCCACGGTCCTTCCGGCGACGAAGCCGTGCGCATGACAACGGAATTCGCCGGATCGGTCGTCAGCATGACGAACTGACCGAGGTACTCGTTCCACATCACCGAGAGCTCGGCGACGCCCTCCACGATCGGCGCGGAGGTCTTGGCGTCGTGCGGCTTCCACGCGCCGCCGTCCCAGTACTCGTAGGAGTCGATGTTGGCGATGTCGGCTTCCCTTGTCCGCGAGACGAACCCGGGGTTGTTGCGGCCCGCGGCGGTGCCGTAGCGATAGACGTAGCCGTCGTGCTTCAGAAAGGCGTTCTGCTGGAAACGCTCGTGCCCGTCCACGTTCGCGCGACGGGTGTTGGGCAGCGGCGCCCAGGTCTGGCCGCCGTCACCGGAGACGGCGAGGGTGGCGAAGTTGGTGTGCCACTTGCCGTGATCGCCCCACTCCCGCACCGACATCAGGCTCATGTACTGCACGCCGCCGACCGAAATGCCCGCGGTCGGAATGAGACTGATCTCGATGCCGGGAATCTTGGGGCTCGGCAAGGGATTCGGCACGACGCTGTCGAAGAAGATGCCGCCGGACGGATCTTTGGTCGTGCTGCGGAACAACACGTTCGAAGTCCACGCCCACATGCTGCCCGCGAGCAGGTTCGGCACGCCGAGTCCGGCGCTGTCGCCGAAGGCGGTGATCATCCGGCCGCTGCCGTCGTCCCACATGATGCCGAGGTCGGTGCCGAGCACGTTGACGTTCTGCGTCCGATTCGGACTGTCCATGCCGGTCATCTGGAAGACGGCCTTGGTCGGCCCTGGCAGCTGCGGTAGTCCGCGCCAGCCGTTGAGCACCGGGATCGGGTTGACGTTGTTCGGGTCTGCGGCGGCGGGACCCGCCAGCACGACCGTGCAGGCCGCTGCGACGGCCCCGGCTCTTGCGAAAGCGGACAGCGATCGTTTCATCCGGACGGATCCCTTCTGTTGCGCGCGCGTCTGCCCCGAACATTGTGCCTGCCCGCCGCGGATTCGGGGCAGGAGTGAAGTTGTGGGACCGGACACGCCGCTACCCGAAACGCCGAAGAGCGGCCCGGACGAATCCGGACCGCTCCTCGGTATTTCGAGCTACGAGCCTCAGAAGGCGGCTTCGTCGAGCTCCATGATGTCGTTGTCCAGGTTGGCGAGGATCGCGCGGGTGGCGGTCAGCTCGGGCAGGACGTTGCGGGCGAAGAACTGCGCCACACCGATCTTGCCGTTGTAGAACGCCACGTCCGAGCCGGTGGCACCGGCGTCGAGGGCCGCGATGGCGACCTCGGCCTGGCGCAGCAGCTGCCAACCGATGAGCAGGTCACCGACGGCGAGCAGGAAGCGCACCGAACCCAGGCCGACCTTGTACAGCTCGGACGGCTGCTCCTGAGCGCCCATCAGGTGGCCGGTCAGCGTGGCGGCCATGGCCTGGACGTCCTCGAGCGCGGTGGCCAGCAGCTTGCGCTCGCCCTTCAGGCGGCCGTTGCCCGCCTCCGACTCGATGAACTTCTGGACCTGACCCGCCACGTGGGCCAGCGCAACACCGCGATCGCGAGCGATCTTGCGGAAGAAGAAGTCCTGCGCCTGGATGGCGGTGGTGCCCTCGTACAGCGAGTCGATCTTCGCGTCGCGGATGTACTGCTCGATCGGGTAGTCCTGGAGGAAGCCGGAACCACCGAAGGTCTGCAGCGACTCGGTCAGGTACTGGTAGGCCCGCTCGGAACCGACACCCTTGACGATCGGCAGCAGCAGGTCGTTGACCCGGAAGGCCACGTCCTCGTCGGCGCCGGAGACCAGGTTCGCCACGTCGGCGTTCTGGTGCGCGGCGGTGTAGAGGTACACGGCGCGCAGGCCCTCGGCGTAAGCCTTCTGCAGGGCCAGCGAACGACGCACGTCCGGGTGGTGGGTGATGGTGACGCGCGGCGCGGTCTTGTCGGTCATCTGGGTGAGGTCCGCACCCTGCACGCGCTCCTTGGCGAAGGCAAGGGCGTTCAGGTAACCGGTCGACAGGGTCGCGATGGCCTTGGTGCCGACCATCATGCGGGCGTTCTCGATGACGTCGAACATCTGCGCGATGCCGTTGTGCACCTCGCCGACCAGCCAGCCCTTGGCGGGGATGCCGTGGCCGCCGAAGGTCACCTCACAGGTGGCCGAGACCTTGATGCCCATCTTGTGCTCGACGTTGGTGACGAACACACCGTTGCGGTCGCCCAGGGTCTGGGTCTCGAAGTCGAAGTGGTACTTCGGCACGTAGAACAGCGACAGACCCTTGGTGCCCGGGCCCGCGCCCTCGGGGCGAGCCAGCACCAGGTGCATGATGTTCTCGAACAGGTCGTCGGAGTCACCCGAGGTGATGAAGCGCTTGACGCCCTCGATGTGCCAGGAGCCGTCCTCCTGCTTGATCGCCTTGGTGCGGCCGGCGCCGACGTCCGAACCGGCGTCCGGCTCGGTCAGCACCATGGTGGCGCCCCAGTTGCGCTCGGCGATGATCTGGGCCCACTTCTTCTGCTCGTCGGTGCCGTTGTTGTAGAACACCTGCGCGAAGCCGGCGCCCGCGCCGTACATCTGAGCGGGCGGGTTGGCGCCGAGGATCATCTCGCTCAGTGCCCAGACCACGCTGGAGGGAGCGCCGAGGCCGCCGAGCTCCTCGCGGACGCCGACCTTCATCCACTCACCCTCTTCGAGGGCGCGGTAGGACTTCTTGAACGCTTCCGGCAGGGTGACGGTGTGAGTCTCGGGATCGAAGACCGGCGGGTTGCGGTCGCCCTCGACGAAGGACTCGGCCAGCGGGCCCTCGGCCAGGCGACGCACCTCGTTGAGCATCTCCTTGACGGTGTCGCTGTCCAGGTCGCCGTAGGCGCCCGCGTCGAGGAGGGTGCCCAGTCCGAGGACCTCGAAGAGGTTGAACTCAAGGTCGCGGACGTTGCTCTTGTAGTGACCCATGGTCTGTACTCACTCTCCGTTGAGTTGGTGCGGTCGGTTTGGTTGCCGTTCCCGCCCGTTGTCGCCACCGGGGTAGTGTCCGGTTTTCCGCATGCTACTCGCGGGTAACTTATGCGTCATATTACCGGCCGGTAAGGGGCTGGCAAAGACGGCGGGGCGCAATGTGACGCGATAAACAGCCTCTGAGCGCGGCATCTGTGCTCTCCGCTCGGCGGCGGATACGGTGAGGTGTGCAGATCGAGACGAGCGCGGGCCCCGCGGAGATCGAGCTCGACCGGCCGCGCAAGCCGGCTTTCCTGCTGCTGCTCACCCACGGTTCCGGCGGCGGGGTGGAGGCGAAAGATCTTTTGGTCGTGCGCGATTCGGCGCTCGAGCTGGGCGGCGCGGTGGCCAGGGTGGTGCAGCCCTACCGCGTCGCTGGGCGGCGCGCGCCCGGTTCGGCGGTCAAGCAGGACGAGGCCTGGCTGGAGATCGTCGCCGCGTTGCGCAAGAAGGTGCGCGGGGTTCCCGTGATCCAAGGCGGACGCAGCAACGGAGCCAGGGTCGCCTGTCGGACGGCGGTCGAGGCGGGGGTTCGCGGCGTGCTTGCGCTGTCGTTTCCGCTGCATCCGCCGGGAAAGCCGGAGAAATCGCGGCGCGAGGAGTTGCTCGCGGCGGGGGACGTAGAGGTCGTCGTGATCAACGGGGCCAACGACCCGTTCGGCGTGCCCGATCCCGCCGACGCGGCCGAGGTGCGGGTGATCCCGGGGCAGCCGCATTCGTTCCGGGCGGGGTTCGACACCATCGCGGCGACCGTGCAGCCGTGGTTGCGCCACTGGTCGGAGTAGGGGTTCGCGCCGGTCGGCGATCTAATGCGCTTTCCCGGGCGCTGAGAGCGTCCGCGACGCGTGCGACTGCCGAAGACGGTATCGCCGCGGCCTCAGGGCATGGGCTGCACGGCAGGTGTGACTGCTGAGTTGGGCGCGAACTTTGTCCGCGGTCGGGATCTGCCGCCGGATCAGTTCGGGGAGTTCAGAGCTGGGCTTGCCGCGAGCGCCTGCCGTGCGAGAGGTGCCCGGTTCGGGCCGCGGTGATCGACCCGGTCAGGAGGGGTTGTCCGGCTCGACGGGCTCCGGCGCGGGTTTGGTCGCGATGACCAGCGCGTCGATGGCGTCCCTGTGCTCGGTCGGTCGCAGCACCCGTTCGGCGGTGCGGATCTCCAGGTCGGAGGTCGCAGCGAGATCGGCGACGATGTCGTCGGGAGTGAAGAGGATCGATGGGTCCGGCGGTCCGCCGAAGCCCTCCGTCAGGTTGAGCGTGTCGTGGCCGAGGACGAGCAGCGTGCCCGCCGGGGTGAGTAGTTCGGCGGCGCGACGGAGTACCGCGCGGCGCTGGTCGGCGGGCAGGTGCAGGAAGACCATCAGCACCAGCTCGTACGGGCCGGTGACCCCGGCGGCGTCGAGATCGGTGACGTCGGCGCACTGCCAGGTGATGCGGCCGCGCACCGACCGGGACAACCGCGTCGCCACGGTCCGCCCCTTGTCGATGCCTACCTGCGAATAGTCGACCGCGTGCACCTCCCAGCCGTGGGTGGCGAGCCAGACCGCGTTGCGCCCTTCGCCGCACGCCAGGTCGAGCGCCCGCGGCAGCGTCTCGCCGTCGGCGGTGTCGGGCCGCGGCGGCACGCGCCGATCCAGCCCGTAGACGTGCTCCACCACGGTGCTGTTCGGCGGTGCGCCCCAGACCAATTCACTCTGCGCGTACCGCGCGTCCCAATCGGCCGCATCCATACCCGCGAGTCTAGGAACCCTCGCGCGCGGGCGGATGGTTGGCACTTCCGCCCGCACCGGATGGGGGACTCCGCCAGGGTCCGCCACGGCCACGGCCACGGCCACGGCCACGGCCACGGCCACCGCCCCGGCCGCCGCTGCGACCACCGGCCGCCGCCCGTCGTCGCTGCCGCCGCGACCCCTCGCCGCTGCTGCCGCCGCCGCTGCCGCCGCGACCCCTCGCCGCTGCTGCCGCCGCCGCTGCTGTTGTCGTCGTCAGCATCGCCGTCGTCGCCACCACCTCCGGCCACCACCGGTCACCACCCCGGCCGCCGCCGTCGTTGCTGCCGTTGCCGCCGCCGTCGCTGCCGCCGTCATCGCCGCCGCTGCCGTTGCGACCACCGGCCCCCGCCCGCCGTCGCCGTCACGGCCGCTGCTTCCGCCAGCACTCGCCGCTGCCCCGGGGCCGTCGCCTTCGCCGCTGCCGCGACCCCGGCCGTCGCTGCTGCTGCTGCCGTCGCCGTCGCGCTATCGCCACCACCCCCGCCACCGCCGGTCACCACTCGGCCGCCTCTGTCGTCGTCGCTGCCGTCGCCGCCGTCGCTACCGTCGTCGTCGCTGCCGCTGGCCGCCGTCGCTGCCGCCGTTGCCGCCGCCGCCGTCATCGCCGCCGCTGCCGTTGCGACCACCTGCCCCCGCCGCCGTCGCCGTCACCGCCGCTGCTTCCGCCAGCCCTCGCCGCTGCCCCTGGGCCGTTGCCTTCGCCGCTGCCGCGACCCCGGCCGTCGCCGTCGCTGCTGGCCGTCGCGCTGCTGCCGTCGCCGCCGTCGCTGCCGCCGTCGCCGTCGCCGTCGCGCTATCGCCACCACTCCCGGTCACCACCGGTCACCACTCGGCCGCCGTCGCCGTCGCTGCCGTCGCTGCTGTCGTCGTCGCTGCCGCTGGCCGCCGTTGCCGCCGCCGTCACCGCCGCTGCCCGTGGGGGCCGACCGCGCCGACTCTCGGCCATGCCGTGTACGCGGTGGGGACAGTCCGATGCGGTCGCGCGTGCCCGACGGCGCGCTTGGGCGAGCCCGCGAAATCGGCGGTAGTCAAATGGTGGCTGTTTGATCTTGAAGAGCCACCATTTGACTACCGTCGAATCCATTTCTCTATCGACGGTAGTCAAATGGTGGTCAGGCCCTTGACAGGTCAGAGCTCGCTTTCGCTTTGCCCACTCTCTGGACGCAACCACGGCCGGATGACCACGCCGGAAGCCGAACCCCGTGTCCACCGACTGCGGGAGGTAAGCCGGGTACGGCAGGCGACGCGCCCAGCACCGTTGGATGGATACTTGGGACCGAGTGCGTGCCCGAGCGGGCGTGCCCTCGGAACCCGTCGCCCACCCGAGCCCCGGAAAGCCGGCCGCCATCCGACATGCGCCCACCGCACCCCGTAATGGAAGCCGAGCACCG
>NZ_BDAU01000024.1 GCF_001612615.1 Nocardia amikacinitolerans NBRC 108937
GAAAGCCGAGCACCGCGAAACTCGGCGCCAACCCTAGGCACACGCCCACCGGAGCCCCTGCGCCTGCCCGCAACGCTGCGCCAAGGGTTGAACCCTCGGTGCAGCACCGGAGTTCGCGCATCACCTCTCGGCGCACTCAGCCCGAGAACGCCGGAAGCCACTGCACAGGTGACGTCTCGCGAATATGAACCAGCACGTCGAACGCGCCCGCCAGCGACGGCACGCTGATGTACGCCTCGGCGTCCTTCGCCGGGTCGTAGATCCCGCTGATCGTGCGCAGCTCGGCCGGGGCGTGGCGCCATGCGTCCACCAATTCGGTTGCCGCCGTGCGCAAATCGACAGAGAACGCCAGCAGGCCCACTTCGCCGAGCAGCGCGTCAACCAGCTCCGGCCGTGGCCGCGGCGCCTGCGCCATCCCGAGATCGCCGTGGTGGAATCCGATGGCGACGGCGACGTAGTCCGTGCCGAAGTGATCGCGCAGGTGGGCGCCCGTCCCGCGGAACTCGCCCGCGGCCGAGCCGACGCCGAGCGCCTGCGCGCTGACGTGGGCGATCCCGTCCCAGTACGCGATCTTCGCGCCGGTCTCGCGCTGCCATTCGATGACGCGCTCGGCCGACGGCCGCTCGTCGCGGGCGAAGCCGCCCTGCCCGGCGACGCTGTGCTCGTGGAACTCGACGATCAGTCGCGCGTGTGCGCGTGCCGTGCGGTGCTCTTCGGTGTCGGGCAGTCCGTCGAGCAGAGCGAACGCGTCGCGGGCGTGTTCGGCGAACGGCCGTCCGGGGTGAATGCCTTGGTGGCGCTGGACGTGCTCATCGATCTGGTGCGCGGTGCGGATCGGGTTCAGGTGGGATTCGGCACGCGCCAGCCGATCCGGTGCGACCCGGCGCAGATAGTCCAGCACCGCGTCGTAGTCGGAGGCCTCCGCATGCGGCGGTTCGACGCCGAAGACGCGGATCGGATCGTCCGGATGCTGCTGATTGAAAAGCCTGATCCAGCCCAGCGTTTCGACCATCTCGACCGTCCGCAGCGGCCGCCACGCCCCGGCCAGCGCGGTTTCCGGATCGCCCGCCCCGGTGCGGACGTACTCGTCGAGGCGTTCGCCGGAACGCGCGCTGTCCTGAATCGCCAACGCGCGGAACCCGTGCCGTTCGACGAGCGCGCGGAAGAGCCGCTCCCGCACGCCGTAGGTCTGCCGGGAGAACCTGGTCGACTCGCCGAGCCCGACGATCGTCGCCGAGCCGAGGGTCCCGACGAGTTCGTCGAGATCCGGCCCGACGACGCCCGGCTCGGTGTTCGCCACGGGGCGTGCGGTGGTGCGCAGCCAGGCCGCCAGTTCGGCGGAGGCGATGCTGGATGCAGAAGTCACTGTTCCTCCCGGAGTTCGCGTTCTGCCGCCAGCCTCATACATCAAGCATTGTTGAGGTCAAGCGCTCCGGGAAAAGGGATTACAACGTCGTACGCATCAACACCACGTTGTACTGACTGTGCACCGTCGTCATGAAGTACAGATCGCGCCCGGTCTGATACGGGAAGATCGACGGCGCGTAGGCCGACGGCAGCTCCCTCGAATCGATCAATACCTCCGGCTCGCTCCACGGCCCCTCGGGCGAAGAGGCCCGCCGCATCACGACCGAATTGAACGGGTCGGTGGTCAGCGAGATGTACTGGCCCAGATAGTCGTTCCACATGACCGACAGTTCGCCGACGCCGCCCATGATCGGCGCCGCCGCGTTGACGTCGTTCTTGCGCCAGCCTTCGCCGTCCCAGTACTCGTACTCGCCGAGGTTCTGGATGTCGTGCTCGCGCACCCGGGCGATGAACGCGGCGTTGTCGCGTCCGGAGGGTGTGCCGTACTCGTAGACGTATCCGCCGCTCTTCAGGAAGGCGTTCATCTGGAAGTTGGCGTTGCCGCCCTCGTTCGGGCGCCGGGTGTGCCCGAGATCGGCCCAGGTCTCACCGTTGTCGGCGGAAGCGGCCAGGCCCGAGTAATTGGTGGTCCACTCGCCGACGTTGTCCCAGGTCTTCACCGACATCAAGCTCATGTACTGGACGCCGTCGACCGAGATACCCGCGGTGGGAATGCGGCTGATTTCGATGAACGGAATCTTCGGGCTCGGAATGAGATCGCGCGCCTGCCCGAAGACATCGCGCACCGCGCTGTCGAAATAGATGCCGTTGGCGGGGTCCTTGGTATTGCTGCGCACCAGGATGTTGCTGCGCCAGGCCCACATGCTGCCCGCGAGCAGGTTGGGAAAGCCGAGTCCGGCGGTATCGCCGAACGCGGTCAGCATCTCGCCGTGGCCGTTGTCCCACATGATGCCCAGATCGGTGCCGAGCACGTTGTAGGTCTGGGTGTTGTTGGGGCTCGCCATGCCGGTCACCTGGAACACCGCTCGGCTTCGACCGGCCAGATTCGGCAGGCCGGTGGTGCCGTTGAGCACCGGAATCGGGTTGATCGCGTTTGGGTTTGCCGTGGCGGGGGTAGTTGCCGTGAGAAGCAAGGCCGTGCCACCCGCCAGAGTCGAAAGCAGGATTCTTGCGGTCTTGTTCAAAGTCGTGGGCCCTCCGGGTCTCGCCGAAACAGGCCCCGACACACCACCCCCCGATGTGTTCCGAAGCACATTTCGAATGGCTGGCAAATCGACCGAAATGCTAGCAGTCGAACCGGGGAAATTGGTGGCTTGCGATCTTGTCCCTACGAATTGTTGCTTTCGTTGTGCGATCTTCCATCTCGCTTCATGGCCAAGCGCAGTATCAACGGCAGCTGCGTCGCGCGCTCGATTCCGAAGGTGCGCCGGGCCGACGCGTGCCATGACCGCTCGAAGAGCCGCTTGGCGCCCGCGACCGCGTGCGGCGAGCGTGCCGCGATGCGTTCGGCCAGCTTCTCGGCGGCCGCCAGCGGGTCGGCGGTCACCTCGGTGATCAGGCCGATGCGCTCCGCGTAGGCGGCGTCGACCACATCCGCGGTCATGGTCAACAGCAGCGCCTTGTCGATGCCGATCAACCGGGAAAGGGTCGCCGCGCCGGTCATATCCGGGACCAGGCCGTGCTTGGCCTCCATCACCGAGAACTCCGAGTCGGGCGTGGCGAAGCGAACGTCGGCCGCCAGCGCGATCTGCAGTCCGCCGCCGAAACAGCGACCGTGCACCGCCGCGATGACCGGAACTTCCAGTCGCCGCCAGGCCCAGCAGGCCTCCTGAAACGTGTTGGTGCCGCGCCACGGCAGCGGCACGAAATTGAGCGCGCCCGCGAGCGGGTCCTTGGTCGCTTTGGCGACGTCCAAGCCGCTGCTGAAGCTGGGGCCGTTGCCGGACAGGATCACGGCGCGGACGTCCTTGCGTTTCGCGACCGTGCGCGCGGCGTCGACCAAGCCCTCGAGCATCCCGATGGTCAGGCCGTTGTGCTTGTCCGGCCGGTTGAGGTTCACGTAGGCGCGGTCGCCGTCGAACCGGAGCGCGATGTGGGAGTCCATGGCCAGATCTTACTCGCGAGTCAGTTCTTGTCCACGGGCTATTGCCCTGGTCGGAGGGGTCTGCTTCAATCGAAATCAAGTTACCGTCAATGTTGACGGTAACTGGAGTGAAGCGGAGGAACAATGCTGCCAGCCGGAATGGATCCGCGGACGCCGGTGCTCGTCGGCGTCGGGCAGGTCGTGCACAGGACGGGGGAGCCGGGGCTGCCCGGCCCGGTCGAACTCGCCACCGAATCGCTGCGCCGGGCGGGCGCGGACAGCGGCACCGGTGATCGGCTGCTGCGCGCCGCCGATCTGGTCGCCGCGGTCGCGCCGGTCAGCAAGCCATATCCGGATCTTGGTGCGCTGGTGGCGGCCGAACTAGGTGCCGCGCCGAAGCGCACGATGCAGTCCGTGCGATTCGGTGGTGACGCGCCGCAGCGGCTGCTCAACACGGTCGCGCAGGCCATTGCCGACGGGCGGTCCGAGGTCGCCCTCATCACCGGCGCCGAGTCCGTGGCCTCGTGGAACGCCGCGACGCGAGCGGGAACCGCGCCCGGCTGGCCTGAGCAGTCCGAGGATGTCGCGCCGACCGAGGTGATCGGCTCGGACAAGGCGCCCAACTCAGAGATGGAGACCGCGGCCGGGCTGTGGGGTCCTGTCTACTTCTACGCGCTGATGGAGACCGCCCTGCGCGGCAGGCTAGGGCTGAGCGAGGACGCGCACCGCGAGCGGATCGGCGGACTGTGGTCGCGCTTGTCGGCGGTGGCCGCGAAGAACCCCTACGCCTGGCTGCCCGCCGAGCAGACGGTCGCCGATCTGGTGACGCCCTCGTCGAGCAACCGGCTGGTGTCGACCCCGTACCCGAAACTGCTGGTCGCGAACCTGTCCGTCGATCTCGGCGCGGGACTGATCGTGTGCAGCGCGGCCGCCGCCGACGCCGCGGGAGTCCCGCGCGATTGGTGGGTCTTCCCGCACGGCGGCGCGACCGCGACGGACGTCTGGTTCGTCTCCGAGCGCGCCGACATGAGCGCATCGCCCGCGATCGCGGCGGCGGGCCGGTCCGCGCTCGGCGCGGCGGGCATCGGCATCGACGATGTCGCGCACGTCGACCTGTACTCCTGCTTCCCCGTCGCGGTGCAGGTCGCCGCGGAGGCGCTCGGTCTGCCGATCGACGACCCTGCGCGGCCGCTCTCGGTCACCGGCGGGCTGACTTTCGCGGGCGGGCCGGGCAACAACTACGCGACGCACTCGATCGCTACCCTCGCCACGCGGCTGCGCGAGGATCCCGGCTCTTACGGTCTGGCGACCGCGCTCGGCTGGTACATCACCAAGCACGGCGTCGGCGTCTACTCGACTCGCCCGCCCGCCAACCTGTTTCGCGCGGTCGAGGCCGAGGTACCAGACGCGCGTCGCGAGACCGCTCCCGGCTACACCGGCCCGGCGACCATCGAGGCCTACACCGTCGCCTACCGCAAGGGCCCCGCGCCGGAGCACGCCGACGAACCCGAGGCGGTGGTGATCAGCGCGCTGAATCCGACGGGCGCACGCATACTTGTTCGGGTTTCCGACGCCGAGACCATCGCGGCGTTCACCGACGGCGATCCGATCGGCGCGAGCGCCCAGATCACCGCCGCCGACCAGCTCACCCTGCGCACCGAGAGGACCCTCCGATGACCGACCAGGTACTCGTCGAACGCCGCGACGCGATCACGCTGTTGACTGTCAACCGGCCCGAGGCACGCAATGCGATCGATCTCGCCACCGCGCAGGCCATCGAAGCGGCCGTCGACGAATTCGAGGCCGACGCCGACGCGCGCGTGCTGGTGCTGACCGGCGCGGGCGGAACCTTCAGCGCGGGAATGGATCTCGTCGCGGCGTCGAAGGGCGAGATGCCGATGACACAGCGCCGCGGCCCGCTCGGTATCGCGGCGAAACCGCCCGCCAAGCCGATGATCTCGGCCGTCGAGGGTTTCGCGCTCGCGGGTGGTTTCGAGCTGGCGCTCTCGGGCGATCTGATCGTCGCGGCGCGGGACGCGCAGTTCGGAATCCCCGAGGTGAAGCGGGGTCTGGTGGCCGCGGGCGGCGGTGTTCTCCGGCTGACCCAGCGCCTGCCGCGCCCCATCGCGGCCGAGCTCGCGCTGACCGGCGGCCGCATCGGCGCCGAGCGGCTGTATCAGCTCGGGCTGGTCAACCGGGTCACCGAGCCGGGCGCCGCGCTGTCGAGCGCGCTGGAGCTGGCCGCCGAAATCGTCGCGGCCGCACCGCTTTCCGTTGCCGCGAGCAAGCGCATCATCGACGAGTCGCCGGACTGGACGGTGGCCGAGGCGTTCGCCAAGCAGGGTGAGATTGCGCTGCCCGCGCTGTTCTCCAAGGACGCCGCCGAGGGTGCGCTGGCGTTCGCGCAGAAGCGCGAACCGAAGTGGCGGGGGCGCTGACCCGATGACGGAACGCGTCCGGGAGACGCAGGCGCAGCGCCGCGCGCGGATGCGCACCCGGCTCCTGGACGCGGCGATCGAGAGCTTGGTCGAGGTCGGTTACGCGGGCACGACGACGCTCGAGGTGCAGAACCGCGCCGGAGTACCGCGCGGCACGTTGCAGCACCACTTCCCGACCAAGCCGGACCTGCTCGCCGGTGCCGTCGAACATCTTGCGGCGCGCCGATTGGCCCAGCTGACAACCGAATTCACGGCGATCCCCGAGGACGTCGATCGGCTGGCGACCGCCGTCGAGCTCACCATGCGCATGTTCAGCGGTTCGTCTTTCCTTGCCGCACTGGAGATCTGGGTCGGCGCCCGCACCGACGCGGAACTGCGTGCGGCCTTCCTGCCCTTGGAACAGCGCCTCTTCGAGCTGATGCACACCAGCATCCGCGACATCTTCCGCGCCGAGTTCCCCGACGATCCCCGGGTGCCGACGATCACCGAGTTCACCATCGAGATCATGACCGGCCTCGCCATGCGAGTGCTGTTGACGGGCAATGTGGAGCGAAACCGAATCCTGCAGCAGCGCTGGACCAATGCCGTCCGTGTCCTACTCGGCACGGCCCCGCCCGGCACCCTTCTCGACCCCCGCCCGGTGTGAATGTCAGCCCGACCGAAGGTTCCCGCGCTGGGTCCGGCCTGGCCACCCGCCCGCTGTGAAGTCCGCCCGACCGATGCCCCGCCGCGCTGGGTCCGGCCTGGCCGCCCGCCTGCTGTGAAGTCCGCCCGACTGAAGGTGCCCGCCGCGCTGGGTCCGGCTTGGACGGTCGCCTGCTGTGAAGTCCGCCCGACTGAAGGTGCCCGCCGCGCTGGGTCCGGCTTGGACGGTCGCCTGCTGTGAAGTCCGCCCGACTGAAGGTGCCCGCCGCGCTGGGTCCGGCTTGGACGGTCGCCCGCTGTGAAGTCAGCCCGACTGAAGGTGCCCCCGAGCCAGCCAGACGGACCGGATGTCACCTTCGCTCGAAATGTCACCCACGGTTGGGATCGACCGAAGGCGGCCTTCGGTCGGACTGGGTGGGTGGCGGCCACATTCGGTCGGCGGCGGGTCAGCGGGTGTGCGCTACCTGCGGTGCGCATCCAGCTGGTCCAGTAGCAGCCGCGCGCAGCCTTCTGGGTCGTCGAAGTACGGCGAGTGCCCGCTGCCGCGCAGCGTGACGTGCTTGGCGTTGGGCAGTTCCGCGCGCGCCCTGCGGTGCTGGGTTGCATAGGTGAGCAGGATGTCGCGGTTGCCCCAGGCGACGGTGACGGGAATGTCTGCGAGCGCACCGATTTCGGGCAGGCGGACGTCGGTGAAGGAGGCCAGCGCTTCGGCGAAACCGGTCGACTCGATCGCGCCCTCGGCGGTGCCGATCGCGACCTGCGCGTCCACCGCCCACGGCTTGCCGAAGATCAGGGACAGGAAGACGGTGCGGCCCGCGGCCGTGCCGAGGATCTTCGGGAGCAGCGGACGCAGAGTGCGCGCGAGAACGACCGACTTGCCAAGCGACTGCTGGCACCACACCCGGCCCGCGGTGTCCCAGAATCCGGCCGGGGAGTACGCGGTGACCGAGCGGGCCAGCCCGCGCGCGCCCAGTTTCAATGCGATCAGCCCGCCCATCGAGTTGCCGCCGAGGTGCGGACGCTCGATGCCCTGCGCTGCGAGCCACTCGGCCAGCGCGTCGGTGAGTTCGTCGACGGTGGTGTGCGGCAACGGGTCCGAGCGACCGAAGCCGGGCAGATCGACGGCGATCACGTCGAAAGACGCGGCGAGCGTGTCGATGATCGGCCCCCAGATCTGCCAGCGGCTGCCGACGCCGTGCACCAGGACCAGCGGTTCGCCCGTGCCGACTCGGTGATGGTTCCACGCAGTCATGCTCGTCCTTCGTCTGTTGGCGGTGCGCCAACAGTATCAGGGCATCCGCGTTTCCGCTGGCAGAGTGCTCGTGCGCGGGTACGATAAATGGTATGGCAACGCGTAAGGTCACCCTCTCGCTGGACGAGGCGGCCTGGTCGTTCGCGGAACAGGCGGCGGCCAGGGCGGGCATGTCGCCGTCGGCGTGGATTTCCAAGGCAGCGCGGCGGGAAGCGGTGCGCACGGGCGTCGGTCCGGTGACCGACGTGGCGGCGGAAGCCGCGGCCGACGAGGCGGAGCTGGCCGCCGCCGAGGAGGCGATGCGTGCGCAGGGGTGAACTGTGGAGCTATCACCCGCACGGTTCGCCTCGGCGCCGTACCGTCGTGCTCATCAGCAGCGACGGCATCAACGACTCCCCACGGCAATGGCTGATCGCCGCCGAACTGCTCGACCAGGATCCGCAGGACATCCTCGCGGTCCAGGTGCCAGGGCGCGGCTGGGTGCACGCGGGCAATATCGGCCGCATCTATCGCGGCTGGCTCGCCGAGCGCATCGATGACATGGACGCCGAGGTGCTGGAACGGTTGGACACCGCGCTGCGCGCCGCGATGGACTTGTGACGGGGGCGGGTTTGCCTGCGGATGGTGTGGTTCTCTGCACGAATACCCTGCAACGGGAAGGCACGGTCTGCTCGTGTGCCGTCACCGCACAAGCGCACGTGCCAGGGGCGGGAGCGGGGGCGGGTGTGCCTGCGGATGGTGTGGTTCTCCGCACGAATACCTGGCAACGGGAAGACACGGTCTGCTCGTGCGCCGTCACCGCACAAGCGCACATCCCCAGGGGCGGGGCGGGTGTGCCTGCGGATGGTGTGGTTCTCCGCATGAGTACCCTGCAACGGGGAGGCACGGTCTGCCGTCAACGGACATGACCACCTGGCTACCCGCGAACGAGCGGGGCGGGTATATCTGATCGGGTGCGGAAATCGGTGATCGCGGTGGCGTGTGTCGCGCTACCGCTGTTGGCGGGTTGTGGGGACGAGACGAGCACGGCGTCGGATACGGCGACCACGAGTGCGCCTTCGGTCACGTCCACGGCACCTGCCCTGCCCGCGGGGGACCTGAGCCAGGCCGACATCGCCGCGGCGCTGGCCGGAAAGGGGTTGCCCCCGAAGCAATCCGAGTGCGTCGCGCGAATCTACGTGGAGGAGAAGATCTCTCAGGACGGGTTGCGCAGGATTCTCGCCGCGGATCTGAGCGGCCCGGTCGATCCGGTGCTGCTCGGGCTCAGCGCCGAAGACCGGACGCGGGTGGGCACCGCCAGCCAGCGGATGGTGCAGGAGTGCATTTTCTGAGGGCCGGGGACGCGGCCACGCGACCGCGGCGAGCGGTTTACCGATCTCCTGGTGTCCACCCGTGCGGCCACGACCGATCGGAGCGGAACCGGTTGCCGAAGAGCAGGTGCACTCCCGGACGCAGCTCGAGGACGGACGTTCGATGCGGCTGCTCGGCCCGAGTTGTGCCAGTGACGCCTCGGGGACGGCGTTCGACGCGGTCGCTCGCCTGGAGTTGTGCCCGTCGACCTCTCCCGAGGCGTCAGATCGCGATCGTCAGATCGATCTCGGCGTGTGAGCCGTCGACGAGATCCTCGGCGATCCGGACCGGTTTCTTCACCGGCAGCACGTACGTCCCTCGCTTCTTGTCCGGGAACAACGAGGTAGACCACGTGCTCGCGCCGATCCTGACGTGCACGCGGACCGCACCGAACCCACCCGATCGGTGCCCGTAGCGCTCCTCGATCTCGTCGGCGATCTCCTCGGGCAGCGACACGAAATGCCAGGAGCCCTCGCCGGAGTGCTCCCACACCCGCGCCGTGAACGAATACCGCGAACCAGCCACGTGGTGACTGTAACGGTGCGGTCCGACATCGGACCGGCCCTGCGCAACAGCCGGACCGACACCGCCGCCGGTTCTCCTGATTTCGATCGCGGTGCGCGCAACCCGTGAGTACGCCGACCATCCGGTTCATCGTGGGGTGATGACATCCCCACCGGCCTTCGCGGACCTCCTGCGGTACAACTTCGAAACCCCCACCGACGGAACGGGTTTGCGTCGCGCGTTCGCGAACTTCCCGAGCGGTGTCGTCGCGGTCTGCGCCGAGGTCGACGGCGCACCGCACGGTCTCGCCGTCAGCACCTTCGTGCCCGTCTCCCTCGATCCGCCGCTGGTCTCCTTCTGCGTGCAGCACAGTTCCTCGACCTGGCCGCGCCTGGCAACCGCGTCTCACCTCGGCCTGAGCCTGCTCGGCACGAACCAGACCGACGCCGCCCGCGCGCTCGGCGCCCGCGACGGAGACCGCTTCCGCGCCAGCGAATTACACCGCGGAACCGGTGACGCCGTCTTCATCCGCGGAGCGTCCGCGTGGATCGAGGGCGTCCCCGAGGCGCAGGTTCCCGCGGGCGACCATCTCGTCGTCATCCTGCGAATCCACCGCCTCGCCACCCGCCACGACATCGACCCTCTCGTCTTCCACGGCAGCCGCTTCCGCCGCCTGCACGCCGAACCGAGCGAGATCGCCGACGTGGCGAGCTGACCACTCCCGGCTCTACCCTGGGCCGGTGCCCCTAGTCGAGGTGACCTACGCGCCCCACGTCCCCGAGTCGACCCTGCACGCCCTGGCCGAGCACCTCCCACACCTGGTCTCGCTCGCCGTGGAGTGCCCCGAGGAGCCCTACGACGGCGACCTCCAACCCGGCGATGTCGAACTCCGCTTCCGCCCCCTCGGCCCCTACGACCGCAGCGGCCTGGAGGCGGTCATCGAGATCCGCTCCAAGTACTTCGACTCCCGCGCCGCCACCCGCCAATCCCGCGTCGACACCCTCCACAGCGCGATCACCGCCCACACCCCCCTCACCGACTTCGGCATCTACCTCACCATGCCGGTCGCCGCCTGGGGCCAGACGGAGTAGCCCACGAGCAGCAAATTTCGGTGGTGGAGCCGATGGCGGGACTCGAACCCGACCGGTCTGCAGGAGCCCGATAGCTCAACAGGCCTAATACGTCGGACGCTCTGGATCCGTGCACCGTTCCGAGGAACAGGTAGTGCGTTGTGCGGGAACCACTTTGGTAGTCAACACCGTATGCCGTTAGAGTACGGGCAATTCGGTTGTGGGCGGGCCGGATTCGGTCGGTTATCGCCTGAGGAGCGGGTGGTCGCGGGTTCGAGTCCCGCCGAGGACTCCGGTTCTCGTAGCTCAGTGGGATAGAGCACCTGAAACGCCGGTCGGAACACCACGACCGCCCACTTCCGAATTGTCAGTGAAGACGGCCACGGGACCGCCTGATGACGGCGGCAAAGAGCGCCGCCCATGTTTCGTTGTCGTAGGTGTGCGCCAGGCGAGTTTCATTCGCCGCTGAACGGTTTCGAGCGAGTCATTTCATTCCCGCACCCGGCCCGAATCGGGGATCAGGCGGCCAGCGTCCTTCAGGGTCGCGTGGGCAGAAGTCTTCGCCCGGCATTCGCCGACGAGACAGTGGCGATGGATCTGCATCGTCGAATGCGCCGCGGCCACACTGGACGCTGCGTAGGTAGTGCTGTGGCATCCTCCGTGGCCGAGCAGCGCGAGGTCGAACTCGAATGGCTCCGTGTCCAACATCAGTGTGCCCGAGCCGCTAATGGTGGAACGTCGAGCGCGTTGCGGCCGCGCGATGTGTTGATGTAGGCGCGCCCGTTGTCGGTGAAGTCCCAGCGGTCACCGCAGCGATGAAGCCAGCCGCGGTAGGCAAGTTCGTCGACCGCGGCTCGCACCGACCTCCGGCTCAGTCCCGTATCGACTGCGACTTCCGCAATCGACTGCGGGCCATGCTGCTTCACCGCAGCCATCACCCGCGCTTCCGTAATGGTCATCGGCTGTACCCCTCCGCGTCAGTGTGCTTGGGATGCACCCGACGCCGGGGATGCAGGCAGGCCCGCCCGGCCCGACTCGAGGGGCTGACCGGGCGATCGCTCCGCCGCTCCGGGGCCAGGCTATTCACCCGGCGTCGGGGCACTGACGGACACTACGAACGGAGCGCCCAGTCCATCTACAAACTTGCGCGAACTTGCGCACCTCCTTTGAGATCAGTGACGAAAAACCCCCCGTCGATGGATGATTGGAGGACGTGCGCAAGTCCGCGCACACTGCGGGAAGGGGAAATCGGATGCGTCTAAGGTTCCTCGGTAGTGGCGGTTCTCATCAGAACGGCTGTCCGACTCTCTACACGACAGACCGCGACACTTACGTAGTGCAAGGCTGGGTCACCGATCGGCCGGGCACCGTCGAGATTCCACACCTCCTGCTCGGTTTCGCCGAGCCGGATACGTTTATCGGCGCGGCACTCACGGATACGGGGCGCGGCACGTTCACGATCACGGGCGCACCGGTCACAGACCCGGATGCGCCCGCGCACATGGCGATACCCGAGCAGGAGGCGGGTATCGAGGTGCCCAAGCAGGAAAGGACGTTCTACGGTGCAACTGTTGCAGGGTGACGCGATCAACGAACTGATCAGCGAGTGCAAGCGGGAGGCCCTGCACCTGGAATTGCTCGACGCCTACGACAACCCGGAGGAGTCCGCCGAGTTCCGACGGTTCCTAGCAGGCGAGCCCGACGATTACGCCTGGATGAACGGGTGGGCGGGATTCGTTCGCGAGCTCGGTGACCGGAACGTCGCGATGTGTCGGGCGCGAGTGGTCACCGTGCCGCATACCGATTGGACCCGTTGGGGTCTGGAGGTTGCGGCCGTCAATGTTGCTGCGGGCGAGGATGTCCGCTATTTGCCTCGACACTTGATCGACCCCGCCGACATCGGTGTCGACGACTGGTGGTTGCTCGACGACCAACTCGTCATCTACACCCTGTTCGACAGCGGCGGCGCGTGCATGGGCGCGGCGGCAACGACCGATCGGCACCTAGTCGGCCGGTGCCGTGAGATATGGGACCGCCTTTGGAGCAAGGCTGTTCCGCACGCTGAATACCACGTGACGACACCGCGGTGACGAACGCTGTACACGAAGCGCGCGAAGCTCTCGGGCTGCGGCTCCGAGAGCTTCGCCGCGACGCCGAGCTCACCGCGCGCCGCCTCGCCGAGCTCGCGGGCTGGCACGAGTCCAAAGTGTCGCGCATCGAGCACGGCAAGCAAACCCCGGCCGAGGCCGACCTCCGCGCCTGGTGCGAGCACACCGGTCACGACAACCAGCTCGCCGACCTCGTCGCGACTCTGCGCAATATCGAGGCGGCATACCTCGAATGGCGGCGTGTCCTGGGCACCGGGATCCGCCGACCCCAGAAGGCGCGCGTGCGCCTAGAGGCTCGAACGAAGTCGATGCGGTGGTACGAACCGACCGTGTTTCCAGGACTTTTGCAGACCCCCGCCTACGCCGAGGGGATTCTTCGCAAGGTGATCGCGTTCTACGGCATCCCCGACGACCTCGAGGAGGGCGTCGCAGCGCGCATCGAACGACAGCACGTGCTCTACGGGCGCCGCCGGTTCAATTTCGTTGTCGCCGAGCAGGTTCTGCACACCACCGTCGGCGACGACGATGTGATGCGCGGTCAGCTCGACCGCGTGCTGAACGTCATGACGTTGCCGAGCATTGCGTTCGGCGTCATCCCGGCCGCCGCCACGTACGAGGCGCCCGCCACGAACGGCTTCGCGATCTTCGACACCAGGCTTGTCCAGGTCGAAACGATCAGCGCCGAGTTGGCGGTCACGCAGCCGCGCGAGATTGCCCTGTACGAGAAGATGTTCACCGTGCTCGCCGGGCAGGCGCTCTACGGCGACGCCGCCCGTGTCCTGATCCGCGACGCACTCCAGTCTCGGCGCAAGTAGACCGCACCGTGCGCGGAGCAGCGCCGGAAGATCAGTAGCGGTCGTCGACTTCGTGATCGTTCTCAGCGACCGCCTGATGCACGTCGGCGACCCTGACCGCCGCGCCGGACGTCCCGGGCAGCAGTCCGCCCGGGTCTCGTCCTTTAGTTCGGGCCAGCACCGAAACGGCTTCGGAAACCGCCGTGTTGGCGTCCGGGCGCAGTTTCGATGCTTGGCACCTGTTCGGCGAGCCCGGGCCGCCTGATGAGCCCCGGCGTACAAGTCGGGCCGTGGGCCCTGTGGAGCCGCCACGCCCGGCCCCAATGTGGACGTTGGTGTCGAGAGCGATTCGGGTGCAGGCGTGTTCGCTCAGGAGTTGTGCGAGTCGGCGCGCTCGGCGCGTGCGATCGAGGCTCGTGCGTGGCCGCCGCGATGGCTGTTACACGGGCTCCACCATAGGCTCCACCTTTGGCTACAGGCCCTGGTCGAAGAAAGGCCCCAACCAAACAAACCTGCTGGTCAGGGCCCTGAAACACTGGAGCCGATGACGGGAATCGAACCCGCGCTGTCTGCTTGGGAAGCAGAAGTTCTACCATTGAACTACATCGGCGTGTGCGTAGACGCGTCCGCGACTCTATCAGAACCGGCCCTGTGGCGGTCAACTTCCACACCTGCCGGTCGGGTCCGCGGCGGCTGTTGGAGGCGCTTCTCGCAATCGACCCATTCGAGGTAGCCGGTGCCCGTGATCGGGGTTCCCGCGTGGATGCCGCGATAGGTGTGCGCACCTCGCAGTGCGTCCATCCCGGCGGCGTGACCTTGCGTGCGGCCGCAGGATGATCGCCTGCGTGAAAGGGGTGGTGGGGCCGTCTGCGTCGATCGATGCGCGGGGAGGACGTGATCGACCAGGGCGCAGGGCTACGGTACGGATCCGCCGAGCCAGCGGTGCGCGGATCTGGCCCGTCGTTCGATTCAGCGGGTGTGAGCCGTGAAATCAATCCAGTTTCGAAGAACCTCGCCAAGGCCGTCGGTGCTCGGATCGTCGGTGGCCCAAGCGGTGTAGCCGTCGGGGCGGATGAGGACGGTGGAGGGCGTCGGGATGTCGCCGAGACCGGGAATGGTCCAGTTGGCGACGTGGCTTCGGGCGGAGACGACCTCGACAGAGCGGTTCCACTCGGTGTCCAGCGGCTGGGTTTCGGCGAGCCGGAGCAGGACGGGGCGGGCGGGGCGGAGGAGTTCGTGGACGCGGGTTGGGCCTGCGGCGGTGGTGACGTCCACGTCGGGCACGCGACGGCCGGCGAGCGGGTGGTCGCAGCCGGTGGCGTAGCGGATATCCAGGGCGGTGATCATCAGCCCGAGGCGGTAGCGAACCTCGTCGGCGGCGATGAGCTCGCCCACGATGTCGCGCAAGGCATCGGTGTGCGGGCCGGAGCGGGAGAGAGCGGTTTGGGCGCGGGTGTTGTGCAGCACGCGGGCGGCGACGGGATGACGTTCGGCCTGGTAGGTGTCGAGCAGGGAATCGGGTGCGTCGGCGCGTAGCACGGCGGCGAGTTTCCAGCCCAGGTTCACCGCGTCCTGGACACCGAGGTTCAGTCCCTGACCGCCCGCCGGATAGTGGATGTGCGCGGCGTCGCCCGCCAGGAACACGCGACCGGCGCGATAGCGGGCGGCCTGCCGCGCCGCGTCGCCGTAGTGCGACACCCAGCGGGGACTGTGCATGCCGAAATCTTCGCCCGTGATGTCGAGGAAGTTGGCCCGGAAGTCCGCGAAGGAGAGTTTCGCGCCGCGCTCGAGCACCCGGTCGTGCCGCTGGACGATGAGCCGGTACCAGCCCGGCTGGAGTTCGACGACCGAGTAGTCGCCCGCGCCGCGCCGCCGACCGAAGAAGGGCTCGGCGGGTGGCTCGGCCAATTCGACGTCGGCGAGCATGCCGGTCATCGTCGCGTGGGTGCCCGCGAATTCGATGCCTGCCAGCTTGCGCACCGCGCTGCGCCCGCCGTCGCAGCCGACGAGGTAGGCCGCGCGCATTCGACGGACGCCCTGCGCGCCGCCAATCTCGACTTCCACCCCGGAGTCGTCTCGGCGAAACCCGATCACCGGCGAATCCCACGCCACGGTGGCGCCGAGTTCTGCTGCGCGCCTTTCGAGTTCGCGCTCGATCAGCGACTGCGGCAGCACCAGGGTGAAGGGGTAGCGAGTCGCGAAATCGCTGAAATCCAACGGGATTCCGGCGAAGTGACCGGCCTGGAGCGGCCGCCCCTGCGTGAGCACACCGTCGAGCATGCCGCGCTGATCGAGGATTTCCATGGTCCTGGCGTGTATGCCGCCCGCCCGAGACTCCCCGGTCCGCGCGGGCAGCGCGTCGAGGAGCGCCACCTCCAGCCCGAGGATCCGCAGTTCACACGCCAGCATCAGGCCCGTCGGTCCGGCTCCGGCGATCACCACATCGAACAAATCCGGTCAGGTGAAGCTGGACCCCGAGGTGATCGCGGATGCCGCGCTGACCCTGCTCGACGAGGTCGGCCTCGACGGCCTGACCATGCGCAAGGTCGCGGCGGCGCTGAACGTGCAGGCGCCCGCGCTGTACTGGCACGTCGCGAACAAGCGCGAGTTACTGGACGTGATGGCGCGGGCGGTCTTCGTTTCCGCGGTGGCGGACGTCGAGGCGCCGCGGCGTGGCGAGGATTGGCGGGACTGGCTCGTCGCGCTCGCGGGTCGGCTGCGGCGCGCCATGCTCGGCTATCGCGACGGGGCGAAGGTGCTGGCGGGCACCTATATCAGCGACGAATCAATGTGGCGCACGGTGGAATTGACGCTGCGCACGCTGGAGGACGCGGGATTCTCGAAACGACGAGCCGCGCGGGTCTTTCCAATCCTGTTGCACTACACCGTCGGCTTCGTCATCGAAGAACAGGCGCGCACCGGCGGCGAATACGGCGACCGCGACCCCTACCGGCCCGAGCGGCTCGCCGACCTGGTCGACGCGGACCGTTTCCCGCTCACCGCTCAGCTGGTGACCGAGGTGTTCGCGGGCGACACCGACGCGGAGTTCGCCGATGGCCTGCGCGTCATCCTCGCGGGCATCCACGCCGTCGGTATCGAACCCGCCGACTGACCCCTGTCCCAGGCTCTTCCGTGCAGATGCTTCGCACAGGTTCACGGTCGTTCTACCGCTGCGAAGCGTGCTCGAGGTCTATGCGGACAGAGCGTGCGGGCGCCTGCGGGTTTCACGCGGATCAGTCGTGCGATTCACACGGTTCTACCCGCCGCGAAGCCTGTGGCAGGTCACGCGTGCGGATGGCGGCGAGCGAGGCGTGGGTCAGGACGCGGTCTCCAAGTCCGCCTTCAACCGCTCGAGCGTCCGCCGAATGTTCCCACGCTGGAACTCCGCGAACCCGGGCTTGCCGGTCGCGATCTTGTCGAACCAGAGCGTCGGCAGATCGGGCCAACCCCGTCGATCGTCGGTCCAGGTTTCGGTGATCAGCGTTCCCTCTGGCACCGCCTCGAAGCGGTACTCCCAGCTGGCGATGGCGACCGGGAGGACCGGTTTGCGCAGACCGTAGCGGCGGACCTTGAACGCGAAGCGGCTGCCGCGGTCGGCGGCGGTGACCTCGCAGCCGGTGGACCAGCGCACGCCGCGGCGGATGTTGGTGCCGACGAAGCGCATGCCGACGCGGGCGGGTGCGCCGGGTTCGGCGACGAGCGCGCCGGTGTTCTCCGGGCTCCAGCGGTGGATCTGGGTGACGTCGCTGACACGGTCGTATGCCGTCACCGGGTCGATCGCGACGACGATGCTGTCGGAGACTTGCTTTGTTCGCGGCACGGATCGACTGTAGCGGCGGCCCGGGAGCGCAGCGTGAGGTAGCGGAAAACGGCCAGGCAGAGCAGGATCCACAGCGCCCCGATGGACCAGCCGGCGAGCACGTCGGTGGGCCAGTGCACGCCGAGGTAGACCCGCGAGGCGCCGACGGCGGCGATGAACAGGACGGCGATCAGCGCCGCGCCAACTCTGGCCGCCGCGTGCGCCAGCATGGGGATGAGCACGATGGCCACGATCCCGACCACCACGAATGTGCCCGTGCTGTGGCCGGACGGATAGGACAGGCTGTTCTCCACGGCGAGGCGGTCGGCGACGGGCGGGCGTTCCCGGCCGACGAGTCTCTTCGCGATCGCGACGATGAGTGCGGCGCCGAGCCCGGTCACGGCGATGAGCACCGCGCGCAACCGGTCGCGCTCGCGCAGCAGCGCCGCGCAGACGATCACGGTGAGGATCGTCATGGACAACGTGTCACCGCAGTTGCTGACCATCTGCGCGGTCGGCGTGAGCACCCCATTGCGGTTGTCGACGGCCCACCCCGAGAGCTCCGGGTCCATCGTCGCGAGCCCGCTGCTGTCGAGCACGTTGCGGGTGAGCACGGTGATGAACGCCGCGAGCAGGACGCCGAGCGCGACGAGCGTCGGGATCGTTGGCAGCGTTCTGCGGAGATTCGAGGTCACTGCTCCTAGGTTGCCCGCTCGCGCTGAGAATTAACTGAAGAACGGCAGCCGCCCGCCGAACGGCCCGATTCGCCGAACGCTACGCTCGTGCCGTGCTGCTTTCCGATCGTGACCTCCGTGCGGAGATCGCCGCTGGGCGTCTCGGGGTCGAGCCGTTGCTGGAGAGCCTGATCCAGCCGTCGAGTATCGACGTTCGCCTGGACCGGATGTTCCGCGTCTTCGACAACACCCGCTACACCCACATCGATCCCGCGCAGCGCCAAGACGAGCTGACCAGCCTGGTCGAGCCCGCGTCCGGCGAACCGTTCGTGCTGCACCCCGGCGAGTTCGTGCTCGGCTCCACGCTGGAGGTGTGCACGCTGCCGGACGATCTGGCGGGACGACTGGAGGGCAAGTCGAGTCTCGGCCGCTTGGGCCTGCTCACGCATTCGACGGCGGGCTTCATCGATCCCGGCTTCAGCGGCCACATCACGCTGGAACTGTCGAACGTCGCGAACCTGCCGATCACGCTGTGGCCGGGCATGAAGATCGGCCAGCTGTGCCTGTTCCGTTTGACCAGCCCCGCGGAGCACCCGTACGGCAGCGCGGTCGCTGGTTCCAAGTACCAGGGCCAGCGCGGGCCGACTCCGTCGCGCTCCTACCTGAACTTCCCGCTGCCGACCGAGGTGGTCGACGCCACGGAATCGCGGTAGGTCGCGACCCACGACCGAATCCGCCCCGCCGACTGCCAACAAAGGAGGCGGATTCGGCCGCCGATCGGCGGCGAGGACCGACGACGCATTCAGTCCCCGCCGCCCGCTCCCACCGCCAGCGCCGTCGTGACGACGGTGGACAGCGGCGGAAGCGTGTCGCCGCGGCTCGGCGGGTTCACCCAGAAGCACCCTTCCCGGGTGAAGCGTCCGAGCCCCGTCGGCAACATCACTGCACTGCCGATGGCAGGTATTCCGATATCCAGACGGTTCAGCACCTCCAGCACCTGCGCGCCGGGACGGCTGTCCGGCTCGGCAAGGAAGCTCCATCGGATCTGCCTGGCCAGCATGGGACCCCTCGTCCCCTGCTGTTCCAGTGCCGCCCTGACCTTTTCGGCTCGGACGGTCGGCAGATGAACGACGCAGACTCGGCCGCTGATCGGCAGCATCACGAAACCGCCACGCTCGGTTACGGGTAGCCCGTACTCGTGCCGGTAGAACGCCACCCAATCCTCCACTGTTCTGAGTTTGTCCACGTTCACGGCCAACTCCTTGCCTCCTGCTACCAGGGTCGGGCCATCGACCGCGACTCGGCATCGCCCCCATGCCCGCCTTCTACTGCCAATCCGCTGCCCTTGACCGAGAGAACCTCGCCGACCTGGGCCGCCGAATCGCGCAGCGCCCATAGCAACTGCGAATTATGTGTGGCAGTCACCACTTCGCCCTCGTACCCTGGATGAAAGTTCGTGCGGAAGGGATGACACCGTGATCCGGCACTGGTCAGGGAGAGAGACCCGCGCCCTTCGCGATGCCAAGCGGATGAGTATCCGGGAATTCGCGGCGCATCTCGGCGTCCACGAACGCCTGGTGTCCAAGTGGGAGGCGGGGGGCAGCCGAGTCCATCCGCGTCCCGTCAACCAAGCCGCGCTCGATACATCCCTTGCCAGGTCCGACGAAGTTGTGCGGGCACGGTTCGCGGCGCTGATCGGCGAATCGCCGGTCGATGGATCTGCCGCCGGATTCGACGTGCGTTCCGCAGCGGGGGCGCGTACGAGTTATTCGAGCGACGCGGACCTTCTTGCTCTCATAGACGCCGGTGCGATGAGAGGTGATGCGTTAGCAGCGATTTCGGAGAGGGATCTGATCATGGCGGCTGCCCACGAGGCCAGCGAACACGCAGGCCGGGCCGAGAGCACCAATGTGGGTGCGTCCACGTTGGAACAGCTCGACGCCGATGTCACGCGCATCGCGAACGAGTACGTGCATATTCCGCCTGTTCCGATGATGGTGGAGATGCTTCGGGTACGGCGCCGGGTGTATCGACTGCTCGAGGGACATCAGCGCCCGGCCGACACCAGCCACCTCTACCTGCTCGCGGGTACGTTGTCCGGACTGCTCGCGAACGCGAGCACCGACCTCGGCTACTACGACGCGGCGGGCGAACAGGCAAGGGCGGCATGGGCCTACGCCGAGCTGTGCGGGCACAACGGACTGCGCGCCTGGACGCGCGGCATGCACGCGCTCATCGAGTACTGGTCGGAGCGTCCGCGCCGGGCCGTGCTGCTCGCGCAGAGCGGGCAGGACTTCGCCGATTCGGCGACCGCCAAGGTCCGGCTGCTCAATATCGAGGCGAGGATCTGGTCCAAGATCGGCAGCGCCGCCGACACCGACCGCTGCATCCGCGCCGCCGACGAGGCGCGCGAGGTGGCCGCCACCGACGACCTGCACGACGAGATCGGCGGCGTCTTCGGATTCCCCGACGCCAAGGCCCAGTACTACGCGGGCGCCACCTACATCCATCTCGGCCAGGCCGAGCCCGCGCTCACCGCGACCGAGCGCGCCATCGACCTCTACTCGAACGGTCCATCGGAGAAGCGCTCGTACGGCGCCGAGGCGCTGGCCCGGGTGGACAGCGCGGCCGCGCACCTGATCAACGGCAGCCTGGACGGCGCAGCCGAGGCACTGCACCCGGTGCTCGGACTGGCCGAGGACAAGCGCATCGCCCAACTCGAGGAGCGGCTCACCGGGGTGCGAAGACGGATCGCGCAGCCCGCGTTCCGCGACGCGTCCGAGGCCCGTCATCTGGACGAACGCATCGAGGAGTTCTGCGGCTCGACCGCGGCCAAGGGCATCCCACCTGGCAATTCCGCGACCTGACGCGGCCTGACTAGCGTTGCTCCGCCTTTGCTACGGTCGTTGCGGCGGTCGACATGCTTCGTCGGCAGCGCCGAATTTCCCCTTGCAGGGGGATGGCACCATGGGAAGGTGAGCCCGAGTCATCTCCCCCACCATCCGCCGCGCGTTCTGGAGCAGTCCACGAAGTTGCAGAACGTCGTCTACGAGATCCGTGGACCGGTACACGCGCACGCGGCACGGCTGGAGGCGGAGGGCCACCGCATCCTCAAGCTGAACATCGGCAATCCGGCGCCGTTCGGTTTCGAGGCGCCCGATGTGATCATGCGCGACATCATCGCCGCGCTGCCCTACGCCCAGGGTTACTCGGAATCCAAGGGCATCCTGTCGGCTCGGCGCGCCATCGTGACCCGCTACGAGCTGGTGCCCGGCTTCCCCGTACTGGACGTGGACGACGTCTACCTGGGCAACGGCGTCTCCGAGCTGATCACCATCACCATGCAGGCGCTGCTGGACAACGGCGACGAGGTGCTGATCCCGGCGCCGGACTACCCGCTGTGGACGGCGATGACGAGCCTGGCGGGCGGCACCCCGGTGCACTACCTGTGCGACGAGTCCAACGGCTGGCAGCCCGACGTCGCCGACATCGAGTCGAAGATCACCGACAAGACCAAGGCGCTGCTGGTGATCAACCCGAACAACCCGACCGGCGCGGTCTACTCGACCGAGGTGCTCCAGCAGCTTGTCGACCTGGCGCGCAAGCATCAGCTGCTGCTGCTCGCCGACGAGATCTACGACAAGATCCTCTACGACGACGCCAAGCACATCTCGCTGGCCAGCCTCGCGCCCGACCTGCTGTGCCTGACCTTCAACGGCCTGTCCAAGGCCTACCGGGTCGCCGGATACCGCTCGGGTTGGCTGGCCATCACCGGCCCGAAGGATCACGCCGCGGGGTTCCTGGAGGGCATCGACCTGCTCGCTTCCTCCCGGCTGTGCCCGAATGTGCCCGCGCAGCACGCGATTCAAGTCGCGCTCGGCGGGCACCAGAGCATCGAGGACCTGATCCTGCCCGGCGGGCGGCTGCTCGAGCAGCGCGACGTCGCGTGGGAGCGGCTGAACATGATTCCCGGTGTGTCGTGCGTCAAGCCGAAGGGCGCGCTCTACGCGTTCCCGCGGCTGGATCCGAATGTGTACGACATCCACGACGATTCGAAGCTGGTTCTCGATCTGTTGCTTCAGGAGAAGATCCTGATGGTGCAGGGCACCGGCTTCAATTGGCCGAACCACGATCATCTGCGGATCGTCACGCTGCCGTGGGCCCGCGACCTCGCGGTCGCGATCGAGCGATTCGGCAACTTCCTGGCGAGCTATCGACAGTGATCTGCGTCGCGGGTCTCCAGGGCCTAATCGCCCCGCTTCTGGGTCGAAAACATACCGAATGTATGGATAGAAGCGAGTTTTGAAGACCCGCTAGCGCAAAAGAGCAACTTTTGTGTACAGTGGCTCTTGGCACTTCGAGTGCCCGGTCGGGTTGCCTACCCCCCCTGGGCAACCTGGCCTCGGGTTCGGCCGCCTACCCCCCTGGGCCGCCGGCCTGCGGGCGGCGGAGACATCCCCCTGCTCTCCGCCGCCCCGTCCCGCCTCTCCGCGTATAAGGCCAGACTCGGGTGCGTGGTCGGCTTGCGTTGGCGGCTGGCGGTGGGTGGGCTGCTCAGTTGGCCCGTACCCGGTGAGTTACCCGGATCTTGCGAGATCAGTTGTTGCGTAGCGATGCCCGTGGTGTTCGGCCTGTTCTCGAGAACGACATCTCTGGCTTCGGCACCGCGCAGTTGTCTCGCGGAGTCGGCTCTTGCGAGACGGCCCTTCGGCGGTCAGGCCGGAATCCGGTCGGCGGCAAGGAAATCGTCGACGAAGCCCAGTGCTCGGTTTTCCAATCCCGCATAGTGGGCATCGCGGACCGCGCCGGTGAGGGCTTCGTCGAGCAGCAGGTTGCCCGCGGCGTCCAGGCGCTGCCGCTTCTCCTCCGCGCCGGGCAACAGTCCCACCGACGACTGTGTGAAACCGCAGTAGTAGGCGATGCCGTCGTTGAGTTGCGCGCTCAGCGCATCCTGCATGAATTCGACGAGTGCGTCGTCGTCTGCCACGCCCGCCAGCCCAAGCCACAGCATCCGCTTGCCGGCGAGCCTGGGTTTGCTACGGCCGTAGGCGAATCCGTAGTTCCACACCCGATCGATCCAGCCCTTCAGGATTGCGGGGACCTGCATCCAGTACACGGGGAACGCCGCGACGATCACGTCGGCGGCGAGGATGCGCCGCATATGGTTTTCGACTTCGGGGGAGTAGGCCTTCTCCCGGTTCCCCCATTCCGGGAGGTCGGCGGCCGTCATCCGGGGATCGAAGTTCTCGGCGTGCAGGTCGAGCAGGTCGATCCGGTAGCCGTCCGCGGTGAGCCGCCGGGTGGCCAGTTCGGCGATATGGGCGGTCAGCGAATCGGGCCGGGGGTGGGCGACGACGACCAGCGCGGTGCGCGCGGTCGCGGGGTCCACGGTCGGGTTGTGCGGCACGGGGCCTCCTCGGTGGGGTCCGGAGTCTCGGACGATCGGTTGTGCGGTCTGGGTCAATTTCACACCCCGGGGCGATGGACGATCTATGGGTAAAGGTCTACATCTGATAGGAGTTCGTCTACCCTCGATGGTGTGGACCCATTGAGCAAACTGCTGGGCGGTATCCGTGCCGAAGGAGCTGTGGTCACGACCGCGGTCTTGGAAGGACCGTGGAGCATCCGGTTCGCCGACGAGGCGCCGCTGACCATGGTCACCGTGCTGCGCGGTGGGGGAACGCTGCTGCTGCCTGGCGGTCTGGAGCGTCGGATCACGGCGGGGGACAGTGCGATCGTGCGCGGCCCGGAGGCATTCGTCCTCGTCGACCGCGCGGAGACGGTCACCTTGCCGCACGAGGAGTACGAGGTCGCCTGCTTCGCTCCGGACGCGAAATGCGATTCCGCGCTGGACGGCGGTCGCTGGGGCAACGACCCCACGGGTGAGACCGCTCTGATAGTCGGCGCCTATCGGGCGTCCGGCCGACGACACGAACGGCTGTTGCGCGCTCTGCCACCCGTCCTGGTAGTGACCGATGACGTTGACGTGTGCGAGTGGATGGAGTCGATCGCCGCGGATGCGGCCCGGCGTCCGGCCGGAGCGCAGGCGATGATGGACCGGCTGCTCGACTGGGCGCTGGTGTGCACGCTGCGCACCTGGTTCGAGGAGCTGGACGCCGACGCGCCGGGTTGGTATCGCGGGCCGTCCGATCCGGTGGTCGGACCGGCGTTGGCGGCCATGCACGGAAAGCCTGCCGCCGGTTGGACGGTCGCGTCGCTTGCCGCTGAGGCGGGCGTATCGCGGGCGCTGTTCGCACGGCGGTTCTCCGAGGTCATGGGGCAGTCGCCCCTGGCGTATCTCACCGGATGCCGGATGGATGAGGCGGAGGAGTTACTGGCCGACCGGAGTCTCACCGTGGCGCAGGTGGCGAAGGCCGTCGGTTATGCGGACGCTTTCGGTTTCAGTGCGGCGTTCAAACGACACCGGGGTGTCCGCCCCAGCGATTTCCGCGCCATCGCTGATCTCGGAGCGTGAACAGGTGCTCGGTCGTGTCCCGGTGGTGGTTGGGAGCCTGATCTTGAAAACGACATCCTTTAAGCTCGGCACCGCGCAGTTGCCTCGGGGGAGTCAGCTCTTGCCGTCCGGCATGAGCATCCGGGGCCACGACGGACAGGGAGTTCGGTGACCGATCACCATCACCACCACCACGATCATTCCGGCCCGATCGCGATCGGCGATACCGCCGCGCGCGTCGTGGTCGGGCTGCTCGCCGTCATCGGCGCGCTCACCGTCATCGCCACGATCTGGTTGTGGCCAAGCCGTCAGCACGTCGAGATTCCGCTGCCGATGCAGAACGCGGGCGGCGGCGCGGTGGTGACCGAGGCGGGCACGGTCGTCGCGCAGGATGTGGGGCCGTGCGGCAGTCCGTCGATCGGCAAGGTGTTCGCCGACAAGCCCGAGCCGCCGCGCACCAACGCCTACACCTGCCAGCGCAGCCTGATCACCATCGACTCCGGTCCGCACGAGGGCAACAAGACGCTGCTGGAAATCGCGCCGGGCCCGGGGCAACCCGATCTGCGCGCCGGTGACGAGATCCGGGTCGTCCGGCAGACCGATCCGACGGGCACCCCGCTGTACTCCTTCGAGGACTATTCGCGCGGGCTGCCGCTGACGCTGATCGCGCTCGCCTTCGTGGTGGTGATCATCGTGGTGGCGCGCTGGCGCGGCGTGCGTGCGCTGATCGGTCTGGTGTTCGCGTTCGCGGTGCTGGTGATGTTCCTGCTGCCCGCGCTGCTGGACGGCAAGCCGGCGATTCCGGTCGCGTTGACGGCCGGGTCGCTGATCCTCTACGCCGTGCTGTATCTCGCGCACGGCGTCAATCTGCGCACCAGTTCCGCGTTGCTCGGCACGCTGTCGGCGATGCTGCTCGCCGCGGGGTTGTCCTGGCTGGCGATCGAGATGACTCATCTCACCGGTCTGTCCGAGGAACAGAACACCAACGTCGCCACCTATATCGAGCACGTCAGCATCACCGGCCTGCTGCTCGCGGGCTTCATCATCGGCTCGCTCGGTGTGCTCAACGACGTCACCATCACCCAGGCCTCGGCCGCCTTCGAGCTCGCCGCGCTGGACGAATCCGCTTCGCGCCGCGAGGTTTACACTGCCGCCATGCGGGTCGGCCGAGACCACATCGCCAGCACCGTCTACACCCTGGTGCTCGCCTACGCCGGCGGTGCGCTGCCGCTGCTACTGCTGTTCAGCGTCGCGGGCCGCTCCATCCGCGACGTGCTCGCAGGCGACGCGGTCGCCATCGAGATCGCGCGCTCCTCGGTCGGCGGTATCGCGCTGGCCCTTTCTGTGCCGCTGACCACCGGCATCGCGGCGCTGCTCGCGCGTCCGTTCGGACACAACAAGAAGGTGTCCGCACCCGCCCCGCGGCACGGGCGGCATTCGCGGGTGTGAGCGGTGTGCGCTCGCGCTGTGGCGTGGGCGACAGGTCGTATTCTCGGCCCGCGGAGGTCGATGCCAGCCACGCTCGGGACGGCTTACCGCGCTGGGGGAGTGCGGCTCCCGTATGACTCGAGGTGGCATTGTCCGGTGGCGGCGGGCGGGGTCGCGTGTCGCCATCACTGTTGACGTGCGGCGCGTGCCTGCCCTGTCACGGAGGCCGACGCCTGTGCCACGCTCGGAATGTCCTGCCGCACTAGAGGAGCAGGAGTGCGGATCCAGTATGCGGGGTCCGGTGGCGGCGGGAGATGGCGGCGCACGGCGGTCCGACCTCGGCGGCGAACGCCTCGGTGGCGGTGGCGCATGTCGTCCGACCTGCGGCGGGAGTGCGGATGGCTCGCGTCGCGGGGAGTTCTCAGGGTGAGAAGCTGACCCGAGATGGCGGTCCCGCACGGCGACAGGGCGGCCGTGCGCGGTGGTGTGGTCGACGGCGGCGACGGCTCATGCAAGCGATCTGGCGCACGGGTGGTAAGGGCGCGGGGAGCTCAGCGCGGTGGCGACGGGCGCACGATGGTTCGCACTCAGGCGGGATTGCCTCGGCGGGGCGGTGCATGTCGTCCGACCTGCGGTGGGAGTGGCGAGGACCTGGCGAGTCGGCAGGTGAGGCTGACCGGCGATGATTGCGGTCCCCGCGCGCGGCGACGGAGCGGCGGCGCACTGGGGTGTGGTCTGGGTCGGCGATGGCTCATGCCACCGACGCGGTGCACGGGCGCGCGGGGTTCAGCGCGGGGGCGGTGGTGGCGGGAAGGGGAAGACTTCGGGCGGGATGGTCGGGACCACGATCGGCGGGAGGCCGGGGACGACGAAGGTGTTCGGGCCCTGGGTGGGCGGTGGGGTCGTGGTGGTCTGGCGGCGCGGGGGCGGGGCGGCGATCGATTCCTCGGTCTCCGTCGTGGTGGCCGGTGCGACCGCGATCTGCGGATCGAGGGTGGTTGTGCGCGGCACGCCGCTCGGCGAGACCGACGTCGAGCCCTCGCTGCTCTGCGAATCCCGTTCCAGCACTTGGGGTCCGTAGCCCAGGCCGAGTCCGATCGCGGCGACGACGGCCAACGCGCTGACGGTCAGCACGGCGCCGTTCAGTTCGCGCTTCTCGCGGCGGCGCGGGTTGGCGGCGAGCCAGTCGTCGGCGAGACCGTCGATATCGTCGATGTCGTCCGGCTGCGGCCTGCCTTTCGGGCGCTTCGGGCGGCGCTTGGGCGGCGCCGACAACCAGGCCGGCGAGAGATCCTCGTCGTGGAAGCCGCCCACGGGCGCTTGGCTCGCGGCGGGAGCGGGCTGACCGACCGGGGCCGCGGGACGGACCGGTCTCGCGAGCAGCGCAGCGCCGCGCGCGACCACCGTCTCCGGGCTTTCCGGCACTATGACCGGCACGCCCATCCACCGCTCCAGCACCTTGCCGATCAGCGGAATCCTGGCGCAACCGCCGATCGCGAGCACACCGTGCACCGGACGATCGGAGCGCACGATCACATCCCGCGCCATCCGCGCCGACGACTCGATGGCCAGCATGATCAGCGATTCGAAGTTCTCCTGCGCGAGCAGCACCAGACCCTGCTCGCTTGGCAGCGCGACCGCCGTGTTGCTGGACAGCTGCTCCTTGGCCTCCCGGCACAGCGCGTCCAGAGCGGCGAGCCCGGCTGGGTCCTGCGGGTGCGCGATGCGGCCCGAGGCGATCTGCTGTTCGCGGATCAGCGAATCCAGGTAGTCGCCGCTGATGTCGCTGGTGCGCTCGCTGTGCCTGACCTCCCTGGTCTGGGTGTCGACCACGCTCACCGAGAGCCCGGTGCTGCCGAGGTCGTAGACCACCAGCGAGGAGATGCCCCGGATATCGCCGGTGGCCTGGGCGAATTCGAGCGCGGCGAAGACCTCGGGCACCAGTTCGTAGTTGGTGATCTGCTGGCGCGCCATGGCGGCGCGGACGGCCCTCGCCTGCTGTTCGCTGCGATAGGCGAACGCGGTCGCGCCGATCTGATGGGTCGCCAGCGTGACGCCGACCGCCTCGGCGGCGAGTTCTTCGGCGCGATGCTGGGTTACCGGAATGGTTTGCAGGTCGAAGGCGTCGGGCGTGACGTGGCCGGGGGGATTGCCGGCGTGTGGTCGCGCCATACGGACAGCGCCGGCCCCCACCGAAACTCCCAGTACCGAACTCATCAGCTGCCCATCTCGTTTCACGCTTCACGACAAAGCGAGTTCGCGTCGCCAAGGACGCGACCCGCTCCCGGGACCCTACCGGCGGCGCTCAGTCGCACACGAGGCAGGCAGGATCGGGAAATCCGGCGCGGCCTCGCCAGGCAACTTTACGGTGTGCCGAGTCCGGCGTACACCCATCCCGCCTCTCTCCAGGTGGCACGATTGAGACAGTTACGACCGTCGATGATCGACCTGCCGCGCACCACCCGATCCAGATCTCGCGGACGCAGCGCCGTGAACTCGTCCCACTCGGTGAGCACGAGGACCACGTCGGCGCGGTCGCAGGCCTCGGCCACCGAGGTCGCGTAATTCAAGGTGGGGAAGACCCGGCGCGAATTCTCCAGTGCCTTCGGGTCGTACACGGTCACCACCGCGCCGTGCAATTGGATCATGCCCGCGACGTTGAGCGCGGGGGAGTCGCGCACGTCGTCGGACTCCGGTTTGAAAGCCGCGCCCAGCACGGCCACGTTCGCGCCGAGCAGCGAACCGCCGCAAGCCTTTGCGGCCATGTCCACCACTTTGGTGCGACGGCGCATGTTGATGTTGTCGACCTCGCGCAGGAACGCGACGGCGTGGTCCGCGCCCAGCTCACCGGAGCGCGCCATGAAGGCTCGAATGTCCTTGGGCAGACAACCGCCGCCGAAACCCAAGCCCGCGTTGAGAAATCGGCGGCCGATGCGCGCGTCGTAACCGAGCGCGTCGGCGAGCACGGTGACGTCGGCGCCGGTCGCCTCGCAGACTTCCGAGACCGCGTTGATGAACGAGATCTTCGTCGCCAGAAAGGCATTCGCGGAGACCTTCACCAATTCCGCGGTGGCCAAATCGGTCAGCAGAAAGGGGACCTCCGCCGCGATGAGATCGGCGTAGATCTCGCGCACCAGGTCTTCGACCCAGGCGGCGTTGTTTCTGGCGTGGTCGACGCCGAGCACCAGGCGGTCGGGGCGCAGCGTGTCCTGCACGGCGAAACCCTCACGCAGGAACTCCGGATTCCACGCCACTTCGACGTCGGTGCTCGCCAGCTCCCTGGCCCGCGCGCCGAGCGCGGCGGCCGTGCCGACCGGAACGGTCGACTTGCCGATCAGCACCGATGGCCGCTCCAGCATCGGCGCGAGCGTATCCACCACGGCGTGCACGTATTTCAGGTCGGCGGCGTACTCGCCCTTCTTCTGCGGCGTGCCGACGCCGAGGAAGTGCACGTCGGCGTGCGCGGCGGCCTCCGGATACGACGTGGTGAACCTGAGTCGGCCCGCGTCGAGATTCCGGCGCAGCACCTCCTCGAGGCCGGGCTCGTAGAACGGCACCACGCCGTCGGACAGCTTCGCCACCTTGCCCGGATCGACGTCCACCCCGATCACGTCGTGCCCGAGTTCGGCCATGCAGGCGGCGTGCGTGGCCCCCAGGTACCCGGTTCCGAAGACTGTGCATCGCATGATCGATTGGTAAGCCCCCACGATGGCCGCGCCACGTCAGCGAGGCAAGGGTCACGGCAACAGCAGGTGTACAGGTGGAAACAGCCCCTGTTCGACGGCGGTGACCTGCGGTGATGCGGTGCCGATACGATCGGGGGCGTGCGACGACGTTCGGTGACCCGTGCCGTGATCGGCCTCGTCGCGCTGCTCGTCGTCGCTGTCGTCGCGCTCTGGCCGGTCTATGTCCGGCCGCGCACCGACCCGCCCGCGGCGGCCGACGCGATCCTGGTGCTCGGCGGCGCGCACGACGGCCGCGAGCAACTCGGTCTGCGCTTGGCCGCAGCGGGTTACGCGCCACGGGTGCTCTTCTCCGACCCCTACGAGTACAGCGCCCGGATGAACCGCATCTGTCACGGCGGTTACCGCTTCGACGTCATCTGCTTCGACCCGTCCCCGCGCACCACCCGCGGCGAGGGACGCGAACTCGCTCGCCGGGCACGCGCCGAAGGATGGCGCCGCGTCGTCGTCGTCACCTTCACCCCGCACATCTCCCGCGCCCGGTACATCCTCGAAAAGTGTTGGGACGGAGAGCTTCTCTTCGTCGATCCTGAGCCGGATCTCTCGGTGCTCCGATGGGCGTACGACTACGTCTACCAGTCGGCGGGATACGCGAAGGCGTTCTTCGAGGACTGCTGACCGGTCACCGAACCCGGACCGTACGGCCCGGTCATCGAAGTCGGCCACCCTCTTTCCTGATTCGCTGGCAGGGAGGGCGGATCATCGGTTGGATAAGTCGCATGAGTGAGAATACCGGCGAGTATTCGACCACCATGCCGAGAGACGTCGCGGAGGCCGCTCGCGCCCGCAGCGGGCCATCCAGATTCTCCAGCGATGTGGCCGCAGCGGTGGCAAGGCAGATCGAGCGGGACAACCTGAACGAGATCGTCGCCGTCGCCGAGGAGGAGCACGGGCCCGTCACGGAGGAAGAGGTGCAGGCCCTGCGTGATCAGCTCGATCAAGTGCGGGCACCGCAACGTGCGACGGACGGGGTATGAGGGGCCACCCTCCTCGGTCGCGCGGGTCTGCACGGCCACGAGCACGCGATCGACGCCATACTCTGCGCTACTGCGCTCGCCGCACCAGGACCCACGACGATCCTCACGTCCGATCCGGAGGACCTCACCGCCTTGTGCGGGGCGAAGGTCGCGGTCGTGAAAGTGTAAATTGGGCAAGGGGTTTCGTTGCGGCTCGTCCCACGGTAGCGCGACCGAGCTGATTTCGATCAGTTCCGCGAGACGCGTCAGGGGAGGGTATGGGATACCACCGGAACGGTTTGCGGGTCGCGTTGGCGGCGTTGATGAGTGCCGCGGCGAACGACCCTATCCTCAACGCCGAGAACTGCGCGGCGCAAACATTTTCGCCTCCACAGGCAACGGCATCCCCGGCATCTACGACCTGCCCGGCGGAAAGTTCCGCCTCGAGCCGCCGGAAGAGACGCCCCAGGTCGTCGCCATCGGTAGCGTCATCGAGGCGGGCGTCAACTGGTCCACCCGCAACCTCAACAACCGCCTCAACCAACTCGGCATCCCCGCCACCTTCGTCTACCGCGAGACCGGCACCCATTCCTGGGGCTACTGGCAGGACGACCTCGAGTCCTCCTGGCCGACCCTCGCCAAGGGCCTCGGCCTCTACGGCGCGCCATAGTCCGCTACGGCGCACCGAGGCACCGCGGGGAGGCCAGGCGTCTCTCCCGCCGCCCAAACTGCGGGCGGGTGGCTTCAGTTTGATTTCCGGCGAGCGCGGGGCTTACATTGGGGGCATGTTGGCCGGTGGCCAATAGTGGTGCACCGTGGCATACCCCCGCCGGGAGGACAGATGGATTACGACTGGTCAGCGGCCGATCTGGCCTTTCGGGACGAGGTGCGGGGCTTTCTCGACGCGAAGCTGACGCCGGAGTTGCGGCGGGCGGGGCGGCTGGCGACGAGCGTGTATCCGGACCACGAGGCCAGCATGGAGTGGCAGCGGATTCTGCACGAGCGCGGGTGGGCTGCGCCGCACTGGCCGGTGGAGCACGGCGGCTGCGACTGGAGCCTGACCCAGCACTACATCTTCAGCAGGGAGTCGACGCTCGCCGGCGCGCCGACGCTGTCTCCGATGGGCATCCGGATGGTCGCGCCCGCCATCATCGCGTTCGGCACGCCGGAGCAGAAGGCCTTCTACCTGCCGCGCATCCTGACCGGCGAGATCTTTTTCTGCCAGGGTTATTCGGAACCGGAAGCGGGCTCGGACCTGGCCTCGCTCAGCATGGCGGCGATCGATGACGGCGAGGATTTCGTCTGCACCGGAAGCAAGATCTGGACCACGCACGCCACCGAGGCCAACTGGATCTTCTGTCTCGTGCGCACCTCGCGCACGGGCAAGAAGCAGCAGGGCATCACCTTCCTGCTCATCGACATGAACACCCCCGGCATCGAGATCCGGCCGCTGGTGATGACCTCTGGCGAGCAGGTGCAGAACCAGGTGTTCTTCGACAACGTCCGGGTGCCGAAGAGCAACGTGCTCGGCCGCATCGACGACGGCTGGACGGTGGCGAAGTACCTGCTCGTGCACGAGCGCGGTGGCGCGGCGGCGCCGATGTTGCAGGTCATGGGTCAGGAACTGGCCGAGGCGGCGGCGCGGCAGCCTGGCCCGGACGGCAATCCGCTCATCGACAACCCCGCTTTCGCGCTGCGCTTGGCCGACGCGAGGATTCGCACCGATGTGCTGGAAGTGCTGGAGTACCGGACGATTTCGGCGATGGCGCAGGGCAAGGATCCGGGTCCGGCCTCCTCGATGCTGAAAATCCTTGCGACCGAGCTGAGTCAGCAACTGACGGAACTCGCGTTGGATGCCGCGGGCACGGTCGGGCGCGTCTATCAGCCGCATGCCACCGCGCCGGGCGGGCCGATCGCCGAATTCACGCCGCCCGCAGACGGTTACCACAGCGGCGCCGACTGGCAGGCCGTCGCGCCGCTGCGCTACTTCAACGACCGCGCCGGATCGATCTACGCCGGTAGCAACGAGATTCAGCGAAACATCCTCGCCAAAGCAGCATTGGGGCTCTGATGGACTTCACACTCACCGAGGAGCAGCAGCTGCTGCGCGACGCGGTCGCCGGATTTCTCGGCGTCCGCTACGACTTGGAGAAGAGCAGGGCAGCAGCCAAATCCGCGCAGGGATGGCAGCCCGCCGTCTGGCGCGGATTCGCCGAGGAACTCGGTATTCTCGGCGCGACGCTGCCCGAGCGGGTCGATGGAATGGGCGGCGGCGCAGCCGAATTGATGGTCATCGCCGAGGAATTGGGACGTGCGCTGGTCGTCGAGCCGTTCGTCGACACCGTTGTGATCGGCGCCGGCCTGCTGGAGCGATCCGGCGGAGCGCGGGCGGACGAAGTGTTGCGCGGGATCGTCGCTGGCGATGTTCGGACCGCGTTCGCGTCGCTGGAGCCGACTTCCGGTCCGACGCTGCACGACGTCGGCACCGTCGCGCGCCGAGACGGCGACTCGTGGGTGCTCGTCGGAGCCAAATGCGTGGTGACCAGCGCGCCGCTCGCGACGCACCTGCTCGTCTCCGCGCGCACCGCGGGTGATCGGCGCGATCGAGCCGGAATCTCCTTGTTCCTCACCGAATTCGACGCGGCGAATCCGCCCGCCGGGGTCGAGGTGCACTCCTACCGCACCATCGACGACCGAGTCGGCGCCGATCTCACCTTCACCGAATTCCGGCTCCCCGCCGACGCACTGCTCGGAACCGAAGGCACGGCGTGGGACGCGATCGAACCCACCGTGGACGTCGCGATCGCCGCGATCTGCGCCGAGGCGGTCGGCTGTATGCGCAAAGTGCTTGCCGACACCGTCGAATACGCCAAGCAGCGCCAGCAATTCGGCGTTCCGATCGGCAGTTTCCAGGCTCTGCAACACCGCATGGTCGATATGTACATGGAACTGGAGCAGGCCATCGCCGCGGCCCACCTCGCCGCCCACGCCCTCTCCGCCGCCCCGTCCGACCGCGCCCGCGCCCTCTCCGCCGCCAAGGTCACCATCGGCCGCGCGGCCCGCTTCATCGGCCAGAACGCCGTCCAACTGCACGGCGCCATGGGCATGACCGAGGAACTCGCCGTCGGCCACTACTTCAAACGCCTCACCGCCCTGGAACGCGAATTCGGCACCACCGACGACCACCGCGCCCGCTACGCGCGGTTGACCAGGCCGTCAGCGCTATCCGAGTGACATCAGAACTAGTTCTGACATACTTGTCGCATGGGTGCGACAGCTACATGGTCAGAGTTCCTACGTGACCCGAATCGGGTCATCGAGGCGATGGAGGAGAACGGGGATGTGACCCTCGTTCGTCGCTCCGCGCCGCCCGTGCGGCTGTCGGATGCGGCCGAGGCCGCCGCGACCCAGGAGACGCTCGGCGCACTGACCCAACTGCTCGCCTTGGCGCTGGACGACGAGCTGCTCGAGCGGCTCGTCGACCGGCTTACGATCGCGTTTCCGTGGATCGAGTTGTTGCCCGAGGACCAGCGGCCGGAGTTCGTGGCTGACTTCCTGAACAACGCCCGCGGCGGCCTCTCGGTCGGCCGCCTCTCCGGCCTCACCGCGACACTCGCCGCATGGCGCGACACCGCCGCCGCCTACGCGGACCCCCGCATCCGCGTCGACGCCTCCGACCTCGACTACCTCGACGAACCGGTCCCGGTTCCGAACCCCGAGGGTGACGAGTGAGCAAGCGACGGGATGTCACGAGGCCGCTGAAACGCACCGAATACGAGATCGTCTTCATCACCAGCGAAGCGCAGAAAGGCTGGACCGACTGCCTCGCCGCGGCGCGTAACGCGATGGTCGACGCCTGGGACCTGCTGACCCGCGAACCCGAGGTCCGCTCGGCACGGCTGTATCCGCTGAAGGGCGAGCTTCGCTACGGCAGCTACCAAGGCCAGACCTACGAGCGCTACCAGTACAAGTTCAGCGACGGCGGACGACTCTGGTATTTCGTCGAGCACGCTCCGAAAGGCAGCCGAACCGCGGGCCGCGTACTGCTCGAACGTTGTCTCCCCGGGCATCCCAAGGAGACGGAGTAGAGCGCGGGATCGGGAGCCGCAAAAGCACTCGGCCCGGGTTCGGAGGGAACCCGGGCCGAGTGCTGTGTTCAGTTGGGGGCCGTGTCAGTTCTTGCGGCCCGGAGCCTTCGCGCCCGACTTGAAGCCGAGGCCGCCCGGCTTGGCGGTCGGGGGTGCGACGGCGGAGCCGTTGCCGGAGGTGCCGTTGGTGGGCTGTTCCGGTGCGGGCTGCGGGGCTTCGGCGGCCGGGGCCGGGTCAGTGGAAACCGGTTCGGCGGCAGCCGGCTCGGCGGGGGCCGGGGTCGCGGCGGCGCCGGGAGCCTTGGGCCCGGGGCGCTTGAAGCCGGACTTCATGGCGAGACCCTTGGCGGGAACGGTCGGCTTGGTTTCGGTAGGAGCCGGAGCCGAGGCCGGTGCCGAAGCCGATTCCGCCGCAGAGCTTTCCGCGGCCGGTTCGGCGGCAGCCGGAGCAGCGGCCTTGGCGCCGGGCGCCTTCGCGGCACCCTTCATCGCCAGACCCTTACCGCCGGGCGCCTTGGCCGCACCCTTCATCCCCAGACCTTTGACGGGCGGACCCGCGGGCGCTTCCGCGGCGGGAGCTTCAGCGGCTTCGGCAGCCGGAGCCGCCGCCTTCGCACCCGGCGCCTTGGCGGCGCCCTTCATACCCAGACCCTTGCCCGGCGCCTTGGCCGGACCCTTCATGGCCAGGCCCTTGACGGGCGCGGCGGGAGCGGCCGAAGCCTCGGCAGTCGAAGCCTCCGCGGCCGGAGCCGCTTCCGCCTTCGCGCCGGGCGCCTTGGCGGCACCCTTCATACCGAGTCCCTTGCCTGGAGCCTTGGCCGGACCCTTCATGGCCAGACCCTTGGCGGGCGCGGCTGCTTCCGCGGCCGGAGCCGCTTCCGCCTTCGCACCGGGCGCCTTCGCCGCGCCCTTCATGCCCAGACCACCGGGCGCCTTGGCCGGACCCTTCATGGCCAAGCCACCACCGGTCGGCGCCGCCTTGGCGGCCGCAGGCGCCTCGGTCGCCACGGCGACGGGCTCCGGTTCCGGCTCGGGCTCCGGTTCGGCCTTGGGCTCCTGGATGACGGTCAGGTTCTCGGTCAGCGTTGCGGGCTCGACGCGCTCGATGGCGTCCAGCATCAGCTGGGCCACGTCGACGACCTCGACGCCTTCGCCTTCGCCCTTCTCCTGACGCGCGGTGACACCGTCGTTGAGCATCACGCGGCAGAACGGGCAACCGGTCGCGATCTTCCCCGGCGCGGAGCCGTTCGACGACGCCAGGGTCGACAGACCCTCGTCGACGCGGTCGATGTTGATGCGCTTGCCGAGCTGCTCTTCCATCCACATGCGCGCACCACCGGCGCCACAGCACATGGACCGCTCGCCGTGCCGCGGCATCTCCACCAGGGTGGAGCCCGAAGCTTCCATCAGCTCACGCGGCGCGTTGTAGACCTTGTTGTGACGGCCCAGGTAGCAGGGGTCGTGGTAGGTCACGTTCTGCGTCACCGAGGCGACCGGGATCAGCTTCTTCTGCCGCACGAGGCGGTTCAGCAGCTGCGTGTGGTGCACGACCTCGTAGGTGCCGCCGACCTGCGGGTACTCGTTGTTCAGCGCGTTGAAGCAGTGCGCACAGGTGACGACGATCTTCTTCTTACGATCCTCGACGCCCTCGAACACCGAGTTCAGCAGCTCGATGTTCTGCTGCGCCAGCTGCTGGAACAGGAACTCGTTGCCCGCGCGACGGGCCGAGTCACCGGTGCAGGTCTCCTCCTGGCCGAGCACCATGAACTTCACGCCGGCGGTGGCGAGCAGCTCGGCGACGGCCTTGGTGGTCTTCTTGGCGCGGTCCTCGTAGGCGCCCGCGCAACCGACCCAGAACAGGTATTCGTAGCCGTCGAAGCTGTCCGCGTCCTTGCCGAAGACCGGGATCTGGAAGTCGACCTCGTTGATCCAGTTCAGGCGGTCCTTGGCGTTCTGGCCCCAGGGGTTGCCCTTGTTCTCCAGGTTCTTGAACAGACCCGCCAGCTCGGAGGGGAACTCCGACTCGATTAGCACCTGGTAGCGGCGCATGTCGATGATGTGGTCGACGTGCTCGATGTCCACCGGGCACTGCTCGACGCACGCGCCACAGGTGGTGCAGCTCCACAGCACCTCGGGATCGATGATGCCGTTGACGTCCTCGCCGCCGACCAGCGGACGCTCCGCCTCGGCCTTGGCCGCTTCCGAGATCTTGGCCAGCGCGGCCTCGTTCGGCTTGCCTTCGGCGTCGACGAGGCCGACCTCGTCGCCGCCCATGTCCTTGCGGCCACCGGCCAGCAGGTACGGCGCCTTGGCGTAGGTGTGGTCGCGCAGCGACATGATCAGCAGCTTCGGCGACAGCGGCTTACCGGTGTTCCACGCGGGACACTGCGACTGGCAGCGACCACATTCGGTGCAGGTGGTGAAGTCGAGAATGCCCTTCCAAGAGAAGTCCTCGATCCGGCCTGCGCCGAGGGTGTCGTTGTCCGGGTCGACGTTCTCCATGTCGAGCGCCTTGCCGCCCGACATCATCGGCTTGGCCGCGCCGAGGGCGACGCCGCCGTCGTCCTCGCGCTTGAAGTAGATGTTCGGGAAAGCCGAGAAGCGGTGCCAGGCCACGCCCCACGTGACGTTACGGCCGACCAGGTAGAGGAAGGCCATACCCGACATCAGCTTGATGAACGCGAAGATCGACACCATGACCGGGCTCGCGGGCAGCAGCTTGGCGACCTGCATGGTGAAGAAGTCGGTCGCGGGGTTGGAGTGGTGGTAGGTCGCGATCTTGCCGGCCTTCACGAAGACCATGCCGAGGCCCTCGAGGAGAACGATCGCCTCGATGACGTAGGCCGGTGCGAACTTCGAGCCGCTGAAGCGGGACAGCCGCTCGGGCAGGCGCGGGTGGTTCAGCTGCCGGATGACGATCAGCGCGCCGATGCCGACCACGGTGCCGATGCCGAGGATCTCGTCCCAGAGGTGGTAGATCGCCGTGTCGCCGATGATCGGCCAGTGGAACGCCGGGTCGAAGGTCTGACCGTATGCCTCGAACCACAGCATGGCGCCGCCGAGGAAGCCGATCATCACGAGCCAGTGCGCCCAGCCGACGGTGCGGAACTTGTTCATCCGCGTATGCGCGAGGAACTCGACAAGCATCTGCTTGAAGCGCGGGAAGAACGGACGCCACCGATCCGGTGCGCCCTGTCCGACCATGATGGTGCGAGCGATGTTCCTGACGCCGCCGAAGAACGACGCCCAGCACAGGAGGCTGAGCGTCGCCCCAATCGTGCCCAGCGTCACTGTCAGGGCATTCATGTCGCGACCTTTCTTTGAGGCAACACGAGCGTTCTGGTGCGGCAGGCCTGCCACACCGGTTGGCTCGTATCGTAACCGCCAGTAAGTTACCCGCCGGTAACTTCTGGTGTCTATCGTACGATCGGCATTTGAGGGCTAGCCCTGCTTGCTGGGGCTTGACCTAAAATTTACCTGTGATCAATCTCACATAGAATCTTCCGGGTTCGTCGTGAGATCGGCCGGTAACCACCGTAAACGCCGAGCAAGTCGTCCTATTCGGTAAGGACAGGCTTACTCGGCGGATTTTGTTATCGATCTCGCTTCTGGGCGCTCGTTCGATTACGCTCACGTGCGTTCTGTTTGCTACGCCTGTCTTCACACCCGCTCGGGGAGAATCCGAAGGGGCCGACCGTCTTTCGGGTTGATTGAGAGCTCTCGCGTGTGTAAGAGCGGCGCGCGGACAACAACCCTGATGATGGATTGGAAACCGAATGAACTTCCGCAGAACCACCGCGGCCGCCGCGTTGGTCATCGGCGCGATGACCGTGGGTATGGGCACTGCTCACGCCGAGCCCGCGCCAGCTTCTGCCGAGCCCATCAGCTACTCCGTCAAGCTGGTGGACAAGACGGTCGTGACGACGCTCAAGGGGGGGACCTTCGAGCTGGCCAAGTCGTCTGATGATGTCCAGGAAAACGACATCTACCTGGTCAAGGACAGTGCGGGCAACACCGTGGTCGAGCTGCCGCTCGGCTTCAAGGTCGCCGACATCGCGGTCCCGGTGAAGCCGGAGCTCAAGAACGACAACAAGGTGCTCGAGCTGACGCCGGACCAGAACGCCATCCCGGCGGACAAGAAGGCGACCACGAAGGTCGACGCGGTGGGCGTGGCTTTGAAGCCGGTTGCCTCCCCGATGGAGAACCAGCGGGCGCAGAACGAGTTCGCCAGTCAGTTCGGCATCGCGACCGCCGTCGGTGGTTTCCTCGGTACCGCCGTCGGTGTGGTTGCCGGTGGCGTGATCGGCGTTGCGGTCGGTCTCATCGAGTGCCTGACGATTATCGGCTGCATCGCGGCGATTCCGACGATCGCTGCCTTCGCCGGTATCGGAGGCATTCTCGGCACCATCGCGTTTGGTGCTCCGGCCCTGGCCGTCGCGGGCATGGACCTGATCAACACCCTGCAGGCCGCGCCGGGCACCACCAAGTGGGCTGACAAGCCGAAGACCGAGGAAGCGCCCAAGTAGTCCTCTTCGGCGCCGTAACCGCGGTTCGGCGTCGCGTCACGATCAACGGCCGGCCCGTTCCCTTCGGGGAGCGGGCCGGTTTTCGTTGGTTCAGCTCGGCAGTGTCAGTGAGCCGTGAAATGAGACCGCCCCCAAGCGAATCCCCATCGCGCCGTAGGACCGCTCCGCCATCTCGAACGTCCCGTTCTCCCGCACCAGCAGCACCGTGCTGGCCCTGGTGCCGTGCACGTCGTTGGCGATGAACCGCGCCGACAGCGCCCGCTCCATCTCCAGCGGCACGCCCGTGCGCGGCAACTCGTCGTCGGGAACCTCGTTGCGATCGGAGAGGACGTCGAAATACCGGTCCACCGCACCGGGATCGGACTCCACCACCTTGCGCAGCTCGGTCAAGCCGTCCCGCACCTTGGGCCAGATCCGCTGCGGCGCTTCCAGTTCGGCGCCGGGGACAGGCTCCGCCGAGGTGACGAAAGTGCCGTTGGACAGCCCGTGGAAGCCGGGCGCGAGCGGTTGCGGAGGGTTCGCGCTGCGGTTCGAATGCCACCACAGCGCAGCGAGATCCGAGACGACGAGGTTGTAGCCGTTGTAGTCGTCGGGCGCCGCGGCGACCTCGCGAACGTACTTCTCCGGGCCGGGGAAGTCGCCAGAAGGATGCCGGTCGTCGCCGCCGCGCAGGAAATCCATCAGCAGCGCGCCGCGTGAACGAGCGCCGATCCGTTCGTCATTCGGATTTCGGACGTTGGTCACCGCGGCGAAGCGATTGTGTGCGCCGGCCACGGTCGCTCCGAGCCAGGTGCCGGGCGGATCGCCCTCGGCCCTGCCGACCGCGCCCGTATCCCGCCCCGCGAGCAGTCCGGGCACCTCCGGCCACCACCGCATGGATTCGGTAGGCCTGAGGTAGAACTCGTCCCGGTTGGCGGCCACGATCAACCGGTAGTCCGGGTGTGCGCGCCAGCCGATCAACACCAAACACATTGGTCCAGAATGCCGGAACATACCCCGCCCGGTCATCGGAAAGGGCAGCGAAAACCGGTGTTGGAAGCAGTAAAAAGGCGTACCTCCGCCTTCGCTCCGGCCGTGTGCGGGCGAACGACGCCCGAGAACAGCGAAGGCCGCCGACGCGGACGTCGACGGCCTTTCGTGGACCTCGAAGGTCAGTTGGTGCGGATGCGCAGCCCCGGGTTGTCCGAGAGGACCACACTGACCGGCTGCGCGAACAGCTGCGGCGCGTTGCCGGTGAGCGCGCCGATCAGGTTGGGGATCTCGCAGATCGGGTAGTCGGCCACCGACGAGGCGCTGGAGATGCCGAGCGCGAGACGTCCGGTGACGATCGGGCCGCCGCTGTCGCCGGGCAGGGCGCAGATGTTGGCCGAGAAGCTCTGCGTCAGTTCACGATCGCCGACCTGCACGGTCTGGTCGACGGCGTTGACGATGCCGCAGCTGAATCCGGTGCGCGAACCCGACTTGCAGACCGGGGCGCCGACCACCGGGGTGGCCACACCGTCGATCGCGACCGGCGCGGCGCCGGGCACCCGCACGCTGTTGTTGCTGAAGCGGTCGGTGAAGGCGTCGTTGATCCGGATGATCGAGTAGTCCTGGTTGCCGAGCACCGACTTCTGGAACACGCCGAGCTGGGCGCCGCGCTGCTCCCTGGGCAGCAGCTCGTGCACGGCCGAGGCGTTGTCGAGGTCGGGGTTGCAGTGGCCCGCGGAGATGTTCACGACGTTGCCCGCCCGGTCGGTGCCGTTGAAACCGAACGAGCAGCGCAGCTGGCTCCCGCCGCCCACCGACGCGTAGCCGTCGCCGCCCGCCAGCGCGGCCCTGCTGTCGCCCTCGGCGATGGCGGTGCCCTGCGGCAGCTGCTCGGCAGCCACCGGCGGCGCGATCACGATGACCCGCGCCGGGTCGACGAAGCTGGGCATCGGCAGACCCGCCTGGTCCACCCGCACCGCGATGCTGTTGTTGACGGTGTCGATCACGACGCCGCGCACCAGGGCGGCGACCGCCTCGGGCTGGCCCTCCAGCCACCGCTCGAACGCGCTCTTCTCGCCGCGCAGCGCGGCCTCGCTCTTGGCGACGTTGCGGACCTCGAACCCAGCCGACGCGGCGGCGTTGCGTGCTTCCTCCGCGCCGGGCCCCTGCGCGATCGCGACGACGGCCTTGCCCGCGTCGTCGAGCCAAGCGCCACCGAAGACCTCCGGGTACTGGCGCTGCGCCGACGTGGCGAAGGCCGCGACCTGCTGGCCGAGATCGGCGCGGCGCAGGTATTCCTCGGGGGAGATCTTCAGATCACGGGTGACCGCGGCGATGAGATCCGCGGGCAGGCCAGGGGCGGGTTCCGCGTTCGCCACTGCCGCCGTCGGCCCGAACAGCAAGATCGCCGCCGAGGCGGCGATCACTGATTTCCGGAACCTGGTCTGTCGCGCAGCGGATCGGAACTGACCTATACGTGGCAGGAGCATGACCAGACTATATGGGGTCCGGGCCGGTATTCCCACCCGACCGGGACCCCATTTTTGCCCGAATCGGACTTATCGGTTATCCGACGTTCGGTCGGGTCCGCACCTGGATGCCGCTGCCGATCCCGCCGCCCGCCGTCGCGTCGATGTCGGCGAGGATCGAGCGGATCGGAATCCCCAGCGTGGCGGTGCCGCCGTAGGGCGCGAGCGCGACGTTCGCCTCGTTGCAGTCCGGTGCGTCGGCGGCGTTGGAGCCGCTGGTGATGCCGAGGGCGAGGGTGCCCGAGACGATCGCGCCGCCGCTGTCGCCGCCGAGGGTGCACGCGGAGCTGGCGAAGCCGCGGATCGTCTTGCTCTCGCCCTCCGCGGTGTAGAGCTGCGTCTCGACCCGGTCCGCGACCACGAAACCGCAAGTGAACGTGGACGACTGGCCCGACTTGCACACCGGAGCGCCGGTGATCGGGTCGGCGGTGCCGGTGATCGCCAGGGTGGTGCCGTTGGCGCCGCGCACCGAGGGCTGGTCCATGCCGGCACGGACGGCGCGCTCGTTCAGCTTGATCACCGAGTAGTCAAGCGCGTTCTCGCCGCCGAGCGTGGCGGTCACGAAGGTGCCGAGCTCGGGGCTGTTCGGCAGGTCCTTCAGGTTGGGCAGGTAGACACCGGCCTCCTGGTTCGCCTTGCTGAGATTCGGGTCGCAGTGGCCCGCGCTGATGTTGAGCGCGTTGCCCGCCGCGTCGATGCTGTTGAAGCCGAAGGAGCAGACATCGACGTTGCGCAGCGAGGAGTCGTGCAGCGAGCCGGGCGCGCTGATGTAGGTGTCGCCGCCCATCGGCCTGCGCTCGACCGGGCCGCCGCCGCCTGGCGAGAGGATGACCTTGATGTTGGCGATCAGGGTCGGCAGGTTCAGCACGTGACCCGCGGGGGTGTTCGCGACGCTGAGCACGAGCTGGCTGTTCAGGAAGTCGATGGCCACCGAGTTGATCGCGTTGGACAGCTCACGCGGCAGCGAGGTGATCCACTGGTTGAGCTGCATCAGCGAGCTCTCCAGGTTGTCCGCCGAGACCGGGGCGAGCCGGGTCTGGTAGCCGTCGGCCGCGGCGATGCTCGCGGCGTCCGGCGAGGTCACCGCGACGACGGCCTTGCCGTCGGCGGCCATCCACGCGCCCGCGAAGGAATCGGGACGCTCGGAACGGAAGTCGCGGGCGTATTCCCTGAGCTGCTGGGCGCGAGCCGCGCGATCGAGGTACTCGGTGGGCGTCATCTTCAGATCGCGCGCGATCGCCTCGACCAGTTCCGCGGGCAGGGCGTCGGCGCTGAGCTGTGGCGGTGCGGGTTCCGCCGTCGCCGTGCCGGACAAGGGGGCCAGGAGAACGGTCGCCGCTGCTCCGAGCGAGGCAGCTTTGACCGCGGCGCGACGCGCCACCAACTTGCGCATGAAGTCCCTTCGTCGGCACGCCAAGTGCCAGCTAAATCTGTGGGCCGTCGGCGGCGAACCCGTTGGCGCACAGTCCTCGTCCAGCGACTCCGATTCGCCCGAGAAACGTCGGACGAACCGGTCAGCGCTTCACTCTAGGGCACAAACCGCTTCCGTTCGCTATTAAACGACGGCGAATCAGCGGGGGCGATTGTTTCCTGGCGGCTGCCACTGCGGAGTCCACCATTCGTACGGGTTCTCGGAGTCGTACGGGTACCACGGGTTGGTGGGGCGCGTGGTGGTCCGACGCGGCACGGTGGTGGTCGGCGGCGCGGTGGCGCTCGGCGTGGTGGTCGACTCGGTGGTCGTCGGGGGCGGCGGTGGCTCGGGGGTCGGCTCCGGCTCGGTGGTCTCGGTGACGACCACCGGCGGCTCGGCGACCGGCGGCGGGGCGCTCGGTGGAGGCGGTGGTGGCGGGACGGCGGTACTCGACGTGCCGGACTGCGCGTCGCGCACCTGCGGAACGGTGGGCGACTCGTCGCCACGGAAGAGCACGGCGACACCGAGGCCGCCGAGGGTGAGGCCGATGAACGCGGCGACCGCGATCAGCACCGTGATGCGACGGCGATCGCCGGATTCGACTGGCGGAGCCGGTTTTTCGGCAGGCGTCGCCTCGGTGAGCAGCTCGGTCGGCAGCGGTGTCGCCGGCATGGCCGCCGAATAGGCCTGCACGGTGGGCTCGGGCGCGGGCACCGCGGGGATCACGTCGGTCACCACGGTCGAGTTCTCGGCGGCGCTCGGATCCGGCGGCGTCGCGCCCGCGGGGGTGGCGAGCACCGAGGCAAGCGCGGCCCGTGCCGCGTCGTAGGCGAACGACTTGCCGGGTTCGGCGGTGTCGACCGCGGGCAGATCGGCCTCGCTGACCAGCACCACCGACTTCAGGCCCAGATAGTCCAGCGCCTCGCGCAGCGACTGCACCTGCGGTGCGGGCCAGGCGCCGGGGTGGGTGGCGTAGAACTCGGCCGCGCCGCTGAGGTGCTCGGTGGTCAGGTTGATCAGGCAGAACAGGGCGGTGGCGACCAGGTCTTCGGCGCGATACGCCTCGCCGTCGTCGACGGAGATACCTGCGGGGTTGCCTACCGCGCCGACGAAATCGGTGATGGAGTGCGAGTGGTCCGACGGCGCTTCGCCGCCGAGCACGGTGTCGCCGTCGTCGGACATGTGCAGGACCGACTCCCGGACGACGTAGTGCAGGTCGCCCGAGTCGGTGACGATCGCGGCGGTGCAGTCCTCATCGGAGATCCGCAGGCCCACCCCTGTGGCCATCACATTCCTCGTTTCGACGTCGATCGGCCCGCCCCGAGGCGATCACACAAGCAACGAGCCGTGTCCCATGGCGCGGAGCATTGACAATAACTCCGAGCGGGATCGCGCACCGATCCGACGTCGGATCCGCGCGACGTGATGCTCCACCGTCTTCGCGGAGATGTACAGCCGCGCGCCGATCTCGCGGTAGGTCAATCCGAGCAGGACCAGTTCGGCGACTTCGCGTTCCCGCTCGCTCAGAATCGCGGCGCCGTCGGCGGGCGCCTCCGGCGTGTTCGAGGCGCGCGGCGCGGCGGTCGGTGGCACCGGCTGTTCCTGCGGCTTGGACTCGGCGCGCACCATGCGGGCCAGCTTGAGCAGCGCGGTCGCGGTCGAGGATTCGGCGGCCGAGAGCGCGGCCTCGCTGGCCAGCCGGGCCGCGTCCCAGGTCAGGCCGATCTCGCGCAGCCCGTTGACGGCCACCTCGACCGGCTTCACTTCGACTTGCCCGCGCAGCACGAGCACCCAGGTGCGGCCAGCGTCCACCAACACGGCCGCGTGCCGGTTGCCGGCTTCCGCCGCGGCCTTGAGCAGGCGCGCGTGCGGCAGCAGTTCCGCGGGGCTCTCGTGCGCGATGGCGGCCTGCACGCCGTACCAGTGGAAAGCGTTGGCCCAGGCGGGCGGCTGATCGAGGCGGTCGAGCAGTGCGAGCGTCGCGTCGACGAGCGGTGCGATGCGGCGTTCGTCGCGCAGCCGGATACCCGCGAGCCACAGCTCGCCGATCGGCAGCACGGTGAGCAGGTCGGCGTCGACGTCGTCGAAGAGCGGGTACGCGGCTTGCCAGGCGCGGGTCAGCGCGGCGTGGTCGCCGCCGCGGCGGGCAAGGCCGACCGCGACGCCGTGCGCCAGCAGCCGGTCGCGGACGTCGAGCTGGTCCCAGTCGAAGGCGGCGACGGTGTTGGCGGCGGCTTGTTCGTCACCGCCGAGAATGGCCGCCCACGCGGTGAGCACTTGGAGTTGATGGCAGCGCAGCCCGCTGGTGGTCGCCCGGCGCAGCGCGTCACCGGCGCGGCGCGGCTCACCCGTGCTCAGGCACAGCAGGGTCGCGATGGAGACGGCCGTGCACGGCAGGAAACGGTCGACGCCGGAGTCGGCGTGCGCGGCCTGGATGAGCGCGGAAACCGCGGTGGGCGTTCCGCTTCCGTGATCGGCGAGGGAGTTCGCGAGCGCGGTAGCGATGAGCTGGGCGTGCGCGCCCGCCTGGGTGGGCGGCCAGTTGCCCGCCGTGCCGGAGAGTTCGGTCGCGGCGGGCACGTTGCCCGCCAGGTACAGCACGGTGGCGCCCACCGCCCAGTCCGGCCCGACTCGGTTCGGGCCGAGCCAGCCGTAGAGCTGGGCGGCGCGGCCGATGAGACCGCGGCGAGTCAGGACACCCGCGCAGATCCGCACGGCGTCGGCGAGGTCGGGTCCGTCGACGCCCGCCCTTGCCAGCACGGGTTCGGCCAGCCGCATGGCGGTCTCACCGTCGCCGGTGCGTGCGGCGGCCTCGGCCCAGCGCAGCGCGATCTGATTGGCGTCGGCGCCCGCCGAGGCGGCTGCCGCGTAGTAGCGGACCGCCTCGCGCCCGGCGGTTTCGGCCGCGGTGCAGAGGAATTCGGCGAGGCGTGGGTCGCGGACGCCGGACTCGGCGAGCAGCAGCGCGGTGTGGTCGCGCAGCAGGCCCGCGTCGAGGCGGGCGGTGAGCAGCCTGCGCTGCACCGCGACGAACCTGCGGTCGCCGAGCATGGTGCGCAGCGGCGCGACCGCGGGGGCGAGCAAGAGGTCGGCGTCGGTCACCAGGGCGGTGGCGCGTGCGCGGTCGATGAGCGATTGGGCGGCAGTGGATTCGACGCCGAGCACCTCGGTGAGTTCGCTGGAGTCCAGGCCGGTCCCGGTGGTCGCGACGACCAAAGTCTCCAGTAGATCCGGTTCCAGGTTGTCCAGCTGCGAGCGCGACCAGTCGGCCACCGCCTCGTCCACGACGCGAATCCCGGCGTCCAGGCGCGCCGAGCAGGCCGCGGTGAGCGCGGCGACGACGCCGCCGCGAATACCGCCGGTCTGCTGGTGGATGTGCTGGGCGACGGGTCGCGGCACCATCATGCCCAATTCCCTTGCGAAGGGCAGGATGTCGGCGACGCCGAGCGGTCGCAGGTCGACGATGCGGCCGCGCCGGGCAACTGTCTCGGCGAGGGTACGCAGTTGCGGGTCGTGCGGGCGCGGCTGCACCGCGATCACGGCCGTGTAATTGCCGGATTCAACAGCGGCGCAGAGCGTTTCCAGTTCCGGCGCGCCCAGGGTGTGGGCATTGTCGATGACGAGCGCCGGGCGGGGCGCGGCCGGGTCGACGCTGTCCACGTGGCCGGGGTGCGCGCCGTTCGTCGCCGCCGTCGGACCGGGTGCGGCGACGTTGTCCTGCAACGGGATACCGCGTCCGCGCAGACGCGTCCTGATCACCGAGAGCAAGGTGGACTTGCCGGTGCCCGAGCGGCCGCGGATCAGGTAGACCGCCGGTTCCTGCTCGGTGTTGTCGAGTTCGCGCAGGATGTCGCGGGCGCTCGGCAGGGTGTCGAACGCCGTGTCAGCCACCGTTCCCCCCGAGGATCTCACCCGGCGCGCGCAGCACCGTGCCGACCGCGCCGCCTACTCCGTCCACCACCTCACCGAGCGGTTCGGTCAGCACTTCGGTGGGGAGGTCCGGGGCCTGCGGTTGTTGGGGCTGCGGCAGCGGTTGCGGCGCAGGGGGATTGGGGCCGGGGGTGGGTTGCGGCGCCGGCTGCGGCGCTGCCTGTTCTCCGGGTGCGGTGGGCGCGGGCTGTCCCGGCGCGGGTTGTCCGGGCGCGGGCTGGTTGTTCACCACCGCGACCGTGCTGGAGCCGGGGACCGAGTTTGGTGCCGAACCAGGCTGTGAGGCAACGGGTTTCGGCTGCTGCGAGGTGCCGTTGCCGGGATCGGCGACGGGGGCGTCCGTTCCGGGTGCGCCCGTGCCGCCGGGGGCCGCGACGTCGGCGGGTCCGGTCGACGTGGACTGCTCGGCGGTCGGCGAGTTCGCCGGGGAGTGCGCGCCGGTGCCGATCGCGACGGTTCCGGTGGCGAGCAGGCCGATGACCAGGGCCGCGCCCGCGACGATCGCGGCGCGCTGACGGCCGGTGAGCCTGCGGATACGGGAAACCGGGAGCGCGCTCTCCTTGCCGCCGGGACGGCCGGGCCGCTCGAGGGCGGGCAACTCCTTGGTCCTCGGAGCGGCGGGGGTCGCCGGATCCTGGGCGAACGCCGTGGCCGGGGCGGTGTCGATCGCACTGTCCAGTAGATCGGCGGCCAATGCGGCCGCACCGCGGGCACTGGTGTTGGCGGGCTCGGGCGCGGCGACCAGCGGGAGGCCGAACTCGCTCGAGATCAGCTCGCCGACCAACGGAATCGCGCCGCCGCCGCCGGTCAACAGCACCCGGCTGATATCGCCGATGTCGAGTCCGGCGCGGTGCACGGTGTCGCGGATCAGATCGATCGAGGTGAGCAGCGGACCACGGATCAGCTCTTCCAGCTCGCCGCGAACCAGGCGGATCTGGTCGCCCGCCGGAGAAGTCGGGTCGAGGCGGACGGGGACGACAGTGGCGGTATTTATGGAAAGCTCTTCTTTCGCATTTTTGCAGCGCTCTCGTAATACCGACAATTCGCGTTCCACGACCGGGTCGAACGGATCGAAATCATTTCCACGCAATGCGTTTGCCAGCACGTAACGCATGGTCAGCAGATCGAATTCCGAACCGGCGACGTCGGTGGAGCGCAGCGACGCGAGCAGTGCTGTCTGGCTTCCGGTGCGCACCACCGAGACTGTCGACCCGGTCGCGCCGAGGTCGTAGACGACCAGCGCGCCCTCGCCGAGCGGACCGTGCGCGGCCTCGAGCCACTGCACCGCCGCCGTCGGCTCTGGGACGAGCGTCACTTCGTGTAGGCCCGCGGCGTCCAACGCGGCGCGCTGCACGTCGATCGTGTGCCGCGACCACCACGCCGGGTGGCAGGCGACGACCGCCCCGGGCTGTTCCCCTGTGACATCGGCGATTTCGTCGATGAGACAGGTGACCGCCGTGGCGACCAAGTCCTCCGCCGCGTGCGCGGAACCGTTTTCGGCCAGGATGTCGACCGGATCGCCGACCCGAGCCAGAAACCCTTCCAGCACCGCGTCACTGGAGTGTCTTCCGGTGCGCCCCGCGCCGGACCCGAAGGCAGGCGGGGCGTCCTGGCTCAGACGCAACACACTCGGGTGGCTCACGACGGCTCCGCCCGCTGCCGGGCCTGCCTGGGTGTCGCCGATCTCACCCGTCGTCGCCACGGCGACCGAATTCGACGCTCCGACCTTGATGCCGAGCGCCAGACGCTGTGTCATTGGTGAACCTCGTATGGGGAAAACCGTGGGATCCGGTAGTCGCTGCTGTGTTGTTCGATTGTGCGAGATAGCCGTGTGATCCGGCCTGTCAGATCTGTCGGTTGCTGAGGGGCCGCCGTTACCGGGGCTGGGGAAAGAGCGGGGATATTCCCCTAATGGCGTGCGCGCCCCTAATGGGTCGCTCCGGCGATTGGTGGGGGTCCGCCCCGTTCCCCCGTAACGCGAGGCGTGCCTAGCGTGAAATGCATTCCAACGAGTGCGGATCGCGTGGTCCGCCGATCCCAGGAGACGATCCTCGATGACCCCCAATGTGATTCTCGAGTTCATCCTCGGCCTGCTGCGCGACCGCGAGGCCGCGGTGGGTTACTGCGCCAACCCCGAAGGCGCGCTCGCTGCCGCGGGACTCTCCGCGGTGACGCCGGAGGACATCGCCGCTGTGGCGCCGATGGTCGCCGAGTCGGCCTTGGTCGCCGGCGGCTCGCAGCTGTCGGCGATCGTCGCGGCGGGCACGTCGGCCGGTGCCGCCGCGGGTGTCGGTCTTGGCGCTTCGGCGGGTGCCAACGCAGGTGTCGACGTGAACACCGACATCGATCTCGGTGCGGGTGTGAACACGGATATCGGCCTCGGCGCCGGCGTGAACACGGACATCGACCTCGGTGCGGGCCTGAACACGGACATCGACCTCGGCCTCGGCACCGGCCTGAACGGCGACCTCGGCGCGGGCCTCGATCTGGGCGGCGCGCTCGGCGCTGGTTTGGGTGGTGCTGTCGGCGGTGCATTGGGCGGTGTCGGTGATATCGCTGCCGGTGCGGGAGCCGGTCTGGGCGGCGTGCTCGACGGGGTTCTCGGTGCGGGCGCTGGTCTGGGCACGGGTGTCGGCGCTGGTCTCGGCGGTGCCGTCGGTGGTGTGTTGGACGGTGTCGGTGATATTGCTGCCGGTGCGGGAGCCGGTCTGGGTGGTGCGCTCGATGCGGGCCTCGGTGCGGGCGCGGGTGCTGGCGCTGGTCTCGGCGGTGCCGTCGGTGGTGTGTTGGACGGTGTCGGTGATATTGCTGCCGGTGCGGGTGCCGGTCTGGGTGGTGCGCTCGATGCGGGCCTCGGTGCGGGCGCGGGTCTCGAAGGCTCGGTCGGCGCGGGCTTGGAAGGCGCACTCGGCGCGGGCGCCGGCCTCGGGGGCGCCGTGGACGCGGGCGCGGACCTCGGCGCCGATCTTGGCGCGGGCCTCGAAGGCGCACTCGGCGCGGGCACCGAACTCGGCGGCGATCTGTCGGCTGGAATCGGTGGCGCGCTCGATGCGGGTACTCAGGCGGGTGCCGACCTCGGCGCCGGCCTCGGTGGCGCGCTGGATGCGGGCCTCGGCGCGGGCGCCGAAATCGGTGGTGACCTGTCGGCCGGTCTCGGTGGCGCTCTCGACGCCGGTACCCAGGCCGGTGCCGATCTGAGCGCGGGTCTGGGCGGCGCGTTGGACGCGGGTGCCGAGTTCGGCGGCGATCTTGCCGGTGGTCTGGGTGGTGCGTTGGACGCGGGCCTCGGCGCGGGCGCCGGGCTGGGTGCGGGACTCGAGGGCGCCATCGGTGCGGGTGCTCAGGCTGGTGCCGACCTCGGTGCGGGCTTCGATGGCGCGCTCGATGCGGGTGGTGAGTTCGGTGGTGATCTGTCGGCTGGTGTCGGCGGTGCGATCGACGCGGGTGCCGAAGCCGGCGCCGGATTGGGCGCGGGTCTGGGTGGTGCACTGGATGCGGGTGCCGAGCTCGGCGGCGGTCTGGCCGGTGGCCTGGACGGCGCGTTGGACGCGGGCCTCGGCGCGGGCGCCGGGCTGGGCGCGGGACTCGGGGGCGCCGTCGATGCGGGTGCCGACCTCGGCGGCGATCTGTCGGCCGGACTCGGTGGTGCACTCGACGCGGGGGCTCAGGCGGGTGCCGACCTCGGTGCAGGTCTCGGCGGTGCGCTCGATGCGGGCGGCGAGTTCGGCGGTGACTTGTCCGCTGGTGTCGGTGGTGCGATCGACGCCGGTGCGGAAGCCGGTGCTGGTCTGGGCGCTGGCTTGGGCGGTGCTCTGGATGCGGGTGCCGAGTTCGGCGGTGACTTGTCCGCTGGTGTCGGTGGTGCGATCGACGCCGGTGCGGAAGCCGGTGCTGGTCTGGGCGCGGGCGTAGGCGGTGCGTTGGATGCCGGCGCTGAGTTCGGCGGTGACTTGTCCGCTGGTGTCGGCGGTGCGATCGACGCGGGTGCCGAAGCCGGTGCGGGCTTGGGCGCGGGTCTGGGGGGCGCGATCGACGCGGGTGCGGACTTCGGCGGTCAGCTCGCCGGTGGTCTGGACGGTGCGCTGGACGCGGGCACCGAGTTCGGTGGTGACCTGTCGGCTGGTTTCGATGGTGCTCTCGGTGCGGGTGCGCAGGCCGGTGCCGATCTGGGCGCGGGCGTAGGCGGTGCGCTGGACGCCGGCGCTGAGTTCGGCGGTGACTTGTCCGCTGGTGTCGGTGGCGCGATCGACGCGGGTGCCGGTTTGGGTGCTGGCCTGGGCGGTGCCGTCGACGCGGGTACCGAGTTCGGCGGTGATCTGGCCGGTGGTCTGGAAGGCGCGTGGGATGCGGGCCTCGGTGCGGGTGCCGAGTTGGGTGGTGACCTTTCCGCAGGTCTCGATGGTGCGCTGGGTGCGGGCGCTGAGGCGGGTGCCGATCTGGGCGCGGGTCTGGGCGGTGCGATCGACGCGGGTGCGGACTTCGGTGGTCAGCTGGCCGGTGGTCTGGACGGTGCGGTTAATGCTGGGCTCGGTGCGGGCGCCGGTCTGGGTGCGGGTCTGGAAGGTGCCGTCGACGCGGGGACCGAGTTCGGTGGTGATCTGTCGGCCGGTCTGGATGGCGCGATCGACGCGGGCGCCGGGCTGGGTGGTGACCTTTCCGCTGGTCTCGGTGGCGTGATCGACGCGGGTGCCGGGCTGGGTGGTGACCTTTCCGCTGGTCTCGGTGGCGTGATCGACGCGGGTGCCGAGGCGGGTGCCGACTTCGGTGCCGGGCTCGGCGGTGCCGTCGATGCCGGCGCAGGGTTCGGCGGTGATCTGGCGGCCGGTGTCGGCGGTGCGGTCGGCGCGGGGACCGAGTTCGGTGGTGACCTCGCTGCCGGTTTCGATGGCGCGCTGGACGCGGGGACGGATCTCGCTGCGGGCGTAGAGGGTGCGCTCGGAGCGGGTGGTGCGGTGTCGAGTGGGTTCGAGGGCGCGTTCGACGCGGGTGCTGATCTCGCTGGCGGCCTCGAGACCGGGTTCGGTGGCGCAGTCGACGCGGCCGCGGACTTCGGTGGTGATTTCGCAGCGGGCCTCGAAGGTGCTGCCGGTGCGGGCGCCGGACTGGCAGGTGGCCTCGAGACCGGGTTGGGTGGCGCGCTCGATGCC
>NZ_BDAU01000025.1 GCF_001612615.1 Nocardia amikacinitolerans NBRC 108937
CGTGCGTGGAGATGCCTTATAGCTGGGAATCGGCTTCGACAACTAACTGGCCACGAGAAAACAGCTGGTGGTCCCCATGCCCATCTTCGACACGCCCCGCCGAGGGCACGAACCTGGGACGGACGACCGCTAGGCCGTTCAGCTGATTGGAAGTCTGGCCCGGAAACTTTGGTGTATTCCTGGTTGCATACCGATAAGAGAAACAGGTCAAGCCCACCTAACGGGCTTGACCTGCTGCTTCTGCTCCCCCATCTGGACTCGAACCAGAAACCTGCCGATTAACAGTCGGCTGCTCTGCCAATTGAGCTATAGGGGACTATCCTGGGTGGCTCTCCCGTACTGGGCGGGCCGAGGAGAAACTTTAGCGTATAGCTGGGCGGGTTCCCAAATCGCGCTTCTACCTGGGGTGATGCGGGGTGCCCGTGGGGCCGGTGTTGTCTCAGTTGTCTCAGGGGTAACTCGGATCCGGATCGACAGGTGGACCGCGCGTCGGGCAGGATGGTAGCCGCGCACAGGCGATTGGGAGGAGCTCAGAGGAATGCTGCGGTTGATCATCGGCGTCGCGGCCGGTTACGTGCTCGGCAGTAAGGCCGGGCGGGCTCGCTACGAGCAGATCAGCGCGGCGACCCGCGCCGTCACCTCGAGCCCGGTGACCCGCAAGCTTGTCCAGGTGGGGCGGCAGAAGCTGTCGGACAAGTTGAGCACGCGGCCGCAGCTGGAGCCGATGGTGCCGCTGGACGAGCGCACCACCGTGCTGGTTCCGCACGATCAGCTGCGCCGCTGACTTCTCCGAGCGCGAAACCTACCCGGCTCAGCGCTTCGGAACGCGGTCAGCTGTGGGCATCGACCAGGTTGCGCCACTGCGCGATCCCGCGCCCGAGCAGTCGCGCCACTCAGTCGCGCGCCGAACAACCTTGGTCGCGCCACTGAGCGGTACAGACAGCGCTCGCCGAGAACAGGGCTGAGCTACGCCGCCGCACGACCTGGAACTGCTGCGCCACAATGGATCCGAACCGACAACCCGAGCAGCGCCGCATGCGCCAACTGGTAGCCGACACCGCCGACCAGCCAGCACCCCTCAAGCAGGCGCGAAATCGTCGGAGTTACCCATCGCCTGGGCCTCCAGACTCTTCCGATACTGCTCCAGCGCCACCAGATCCCCGAACAGCGCCATATACGCGTCGGGCTGCTCGGTCGCGGAGAGCCGCTGCAGCTTGGACTTGAGCGTCGCGATCTGACGGCCGACCCACGCCTCCTGGGCGCGGGCGAGCACTCCGGTGATGAAGCGCGGGATGTCATCGACGGATTTCACCGGCAGCGGCGCGTTGGCGAGTTCGGAGACCATGGCGCGCAGGGTGAGGTCGTCGGTGCCGTCGGCGACGGCGTTGACCCACTCCGCGCCGCTCAGTCCCGCGGACGCGCCACCCGCTTCGGCGATCATGGTGCGCACGGCGACGTAGGCGGGATGGGTGAACGCCTCGGTCTCCAGCGCGTCGAATACCGTGCCCGCGATCGCCGGGTATTGCAAAGCGGCGCAGAGGACTTGGCGTTGCGGAAGCAGCACCGGGTCGTTCGGGTTGGGGCGGGCGGCGGGTTGCTCGGTGACCTTGGTGCTCGGCGCGGGCGTCTCGGCGCGGCGCGGACCGCCGAGGCGGTTGCGTTTGGCTTCCTCGCCGACGCGGCGCACGACCGTCTGGATGTCGTCCCAGCCGACCCAGCCTGCGAGGCGGGTGGCATAGGCCTTGCGGGTGGCGTTGTCCTTGATCTGCGCGACGACGGGGACCGCGCGGCGCAACGCCTCCACCTGCCCCTCGACTTGGTCCAGGTTGTGTTCGGCGAGCAGTCCGCGAATCACGAACTCGTACAGGGGGGTTCGCCGCGCGATCAGGTCGCGGACCGCGCCGTCGCCGGAGCGCTGACGTAGCTCGCAGGGATCCTGACCGTCGGGGGCGATGGCGATGTAGGTCTGGCCCGCGAGCTTCTGGTCGCCCGCGAAGGCCTTCAGCGCCGCTGCTTGGCCCGCCGCGTCGCCGTCGAAGGTGTAGATGATCTCGCCGCGCCAGAAGTTGTCGTCCATCAGCAGGCGGCGCAGGATCGCCATGTGCTCGTCGCCGAAGGCGGTGCCGCAGGAGGCGACGGCGGTCTTCACGCCCGCAAGGTGCATGGCCATCACGTCGGTGTAGCCCTCGACGACGACGGCCTGGCGGCCCTTGGCGATCTCGCGCTTGGCGTGATCGAGGCCGAACAGCACCTGGGACTTCTTGTACAGCAACGTTTCCGGCGTGTTCACGTACTTGCCGGGCATGGTGTCGTCGTCGAAGAGCTTGCGGGCGCCGAAGCCGATGACCTCGCCGCCGAGGTTGCGGATCGGCCACAGCAGGCGGCGGTGGAAGCGGTCGATGGGACCGCGCTTGCCCTGCTTGGACAGACCCGCCGCCTCCAGCTCCTTGAAATCGAAGCCTTTGCGGAGCAGGTACTTGGTGAGCGTGTCCCAGCCGTCGGGTGCGTAGCCGCAGCCGAACTGGAGGGCCGCGTTGCCGTCGAAGTTGCGGTCGGTGAGGAACTTGCGCGCCGCCTCGGCCTCCGGCTCGCGCAGCCTCGCCATGTAGAACTCGTGCGCGGCGGCATTGGCGGCGACAAGGCGGGCGCGGGTGCCGCGGTCGCGCTGCACCGAGGTGCCGCCGCCCTCGTAGTTGATCTGGTAGCCGATCCGGTCGGCCATCTGCTCGACGGCCTCGACGAAGCCGATGTGCTCGATCTTCTGCAGGAACTTGTAGACGTCCCCGCCCTCGCCGCAGCCGAAGCAGTGGAACAGGCCGTGGTTGGGCCGCACGTGGAACGACGGCGACTTCTCGTCGTGGAACGGACACAGCCCCTTCATGGAGTCCGCACCCGCCCGCTTCAGCGCGACGTACTCCCCCACCACGTCTTCGATCCGGACGCGTTCGCGTATTGCCGCGATATCGCGATCAGGGAGTCGTCCGGCCACGCGACGAGTCTAGCCAGTCCGGGCGGGTTCGAGGCACCGGCATCGACTGTCAGGCCAGCGCACGGTACGGGTCGGTCAGGGTCATCGGCGTCCGGGCGATATCGAGCACTGGTTCGGGGAAGCGCGCCCCGGCTACGTAATAGCGTGCACGCGTTCGACCGACCGGTTCCAGCACTCCCGCGGTCGTCAGATCGCGCAGATCTCGCTGCGCCTGCTGCGTGTTCAAGCCTTCGGCCTGCTCGTAGCGGGAACGTCGCACGCGTCCGGACAGCGCGACATCGTGCAGGGCGCTGACCACCCTTTCGTCCATCCGCAGGCCGCGGGTGAACTCGGCGAGCTCCGTCCACACTCGTCCAGACCGCTCGAACCGTAGGTGCACCGTCTGCGCCTGCTGGTGATAGGCGGCGAGGTTGAACCGGATCCACTCCCCCACGTCCTGATCCGGCTGGTACTCACTGCCGCGCGCCGCGAGTTCGCGGTAGTACTCCCAGGTGTTGCCGGGACGTCCGAGCCACGCCTCGATCGAGGAGAACTCGGGAGCGAGCACGCCGTCGCGGGCGATCATGAGTGTCTGCAACGAGCGCGACATGCGCCCATTGCCGTCGGCCCAAGGGTGGATCGAGACCAGGTGCAAATGCGCCATGGCGGCGCGGACCAGAGGATGGCCGTCCTCATCGGAGTTGAGCCAGTCGACGAGTTCGGAGATCAGGGCGGGCACGTCCTCGGCGTCGGGCGCCGTGTAGGCGGCGATGCTCGGGTCGCGAGCGTCGGTGACGTAGACCGGTCCACGACGCCACTGCCCCGCGGGTTTACGCGACGTATGCCGATGCCCCTGCAACATCCAGTGCATTCCGTTCAGCAAGCCTTTGCTGTAGGAGAAGTCGTCGACGTCGTGCAGCGTCTGGATGTAGGTCATCATCTGCTGATAGGCCAGCGTCTCGGCGCGGTTCTCGTCGGAGACGTCGACATCCCGCTCGCCGGCCATCAGGTCCTCGACATTGACCGTGGAAACCCGGAACCCTTCGATCCAGTTCGATGCCGCCACCGCGTCGGCGATCAGAAACCTCTGAAGGCTGCCGATCCACTTCGTCGAGGCTCCGGACAGGCGATGCCGGAGTTCCTCGTGCATGCGATCGACCTGGCTCAGAACTTCCAGGTCTTCGCTCGTCGACAGCGGCGTCGGGAACAGCACGATCCGACGATGTATCGGCGCCATGATTAGGTCAAACGCCGAAGTAGGTGGCGAGGCGTTCGAGGCGGCTTTCGGTGTAGGAGGCGATCTGGTCGACGACGACGCGGATCTGGGCGGTGGGGGTGGTTGCGGCGTCCCACCAGGGGAGGAGTTGGGGGTCGAGGTGGCGGGGGGCTTCGGCGTGTAGGCGGGTGGCGACGGCGAGGATGCGTTCGCGCTGGGCGGCCTGTCGGCGGCGGTGGTCGGGGTCGGACATGACGTAGCGCAGGGCGACGGTCTTGAGCATGGCGACTTCGGCGGCGGCGACGGGCGGGATCTCCAGGTCGGCGGCGTAGCGGGACAGCGGCTTGGCGCCCGCGACGGTGCGGGTGGCCATGATGGCGGCCGTGGCGAAGCGGCCGACGAGTTCGCTGGTCAGCCGTTTCAGCGCGACCGAGGCGGTGAGCGTGCCGTCGTAGCGGAAGACCCCGGCGACCACCGGTAGTTCGGAGAGGCGCTGGGCGGCCTGGACGAGGTCGTCGACGGTGAGCGTGGGGTGCTGGGCGTGGCCCATGCGCGCCAGTTCCCGCTGTTCGGACGGGTCGGCGAGGGCGCGCAGGTCGATGCGGCCCGCGATGATGCCGTCCTCGACGTCGTGCACCGAGTAGGCGACGTCGTCGGACCAGTCCATGATCTGGCATTCGAGGCTGCGCCTGCGGTCGGGCGCGCCCTTGCGTATCCAGGCCAGCCGATCGACGTCGACGTCGTAGGCGCCGAACTTGGTGCCGGAACCCGTTCTGCCCCAGGGGTATTTGATCGCCGCGTCGAGGGCGGCGCGGGTGAGGTTCAGCCCGGCGCTCGCGCCGTCGGGGGTGAGCACCTTGGGTTCGAGCCGGGTGAGGATGCGCAGGTTCTGGGCGTTGCCCTCGAAACCGCCGTGCCGGTCGGCGAACTGGTCGAGGGCCGTCTCGCCGTTGTGGCCGTAGGGCGGGTGGCCGATGTCGTGGGCGAGCCCGGCCAGGTCGACGAGGTCGGGGTCGCAGCGCAGTCCGTCGGCGATGCTGCGGCCGATCTGGGCGACCTCCAGCGAGTGGGTGAGCCTGGTGCGCGGGGTGTCGCCGTCGCGCGGGCCCATCACCTGGGTCTTGTCGGCGAGCCTGCGCAGCGCCGCGGAATGCAGCACGCGGGCCCGGTCGCGGGCGAACTCGGTGCGATGACCGTTCTCGAACTCGCTGCGCGGCGGGGCGAGGCCCGCGGTCTTGGTGCGCTCGGCGGCCATCCGTTCCCGGTCGTGGTCGGTGTAGCTGTCCATCGGCGTCACTGCCCGGCGGTGTAGGAGAAGTCGGCGGAGAAGTGCGTCAGCTGATACCACAGCAGCGCGAAGGTCTCCCTCGCGATGCCGTGCGCCTGGGATTCGCGGGTGTAGACGGCGGGGCCGGTGCGGGTCGGCGCGGTCCAGGCGTGCAGCCCGGCGTCGCGCGCCATGGTGCGGGTGCGCAGGGAGTGCCACGGGTCGCTGACCAGCACGGCGGAGGACATGTCGCGCGCCTTCATGGCGAGTGCGACGGCCTCGACGCTGCGCAGCGTGTCCGAACCCGTCTCGACGGCCAGGATCCGGTCGGCCGGTACGCCGCGCCGCTGTAGATAGTTCTTGCCGGAGGCGGCCTCGGTGTAGAGATCGCCCTCCTGCTTGCCACCCACGGTGATGACGCGCGGGGCGACCCCGGCCCGGAACAGCCGATAGGCCTGGTCGAGACGGGCCTCGAACACCGAGGACGGCGTGCCGGAGTACTGCGCGGCGCCGAGCACGACGATCGCGTCGGCCTTGGTGTAGTCGTCGATCCGCGCGACCTGCCAGACTCGAAAAGCCGTGCCGCCGATCAGCACCATGGCCGTCAGCACCGCGGCGATCAGGATCCTTCGTGTCCAGCGCAGCATTCCGGCGCCGACCCCGCGCGCGAGGCCGGATTCGTGCGCCGAGGCCGGTGTGCTGCGCTGGGGTGCCGAAATCACCCAACCAAGTGTGCCAGGTGACCCCGACCCCGCGCGGACCTGCGCGCACGCCGTGGCCGCGCCGGGATCGAATCGTGCTCTGGCACCGGACAGGTCACCCGAACCGACGGAATGGCGCGCCGGAGGAGACGGTGCCTTTCACTCGGCGCCTTCCCGCAGGCGGGCGAAGCGGTCGCGCTCCGGCGGCTCGAGCAGCTCGCCGATGGCGTGCAGCGTGCGGCGGGCCGCCGGGGTGGTCGCCTGGTCGAGCAGCGTGTCGGCGAGGGCGCCGTCGCCTCGGCTCACGCGCTCGGCGATGGGCCGCAAGTGGCGTTCGTCGACGGCGGCCAGCACTGTGAGCAGTTCCACCACCGCTTCGCAGTCGGCGGCGACGCCGAGCAGCCGGTCGAGTCCGGCTTCGTCGAGTCCGTCGAGGAACTCACTGCCCAGTTCGCGGCGCAGGCCGGGCTCCAGTCGGGACAGCACCGAGATACCGGCGATCAACGTCTCGTCCGAACTCGCCGTCGCCGCACGGACGATGGCGCTGCGGCGCGCGGCGGGCAGCACCCGGACGACGTCGTTGAGCCGGTCGGCCGACGGCGTCAGCGCCGCGGTGCGCAACAGCCCTTCGTCGTCGGCGATGCCGCGTTCGAAGCCGCGGATCAAGTCGTCGGTGGCGTGCTCGACGAAACGCGCGGAGGTGACGTAGTCGCGGCGGCGCAGCAGCTCGTTCGCGGCGGGGACCAGCACCTCGGCGGGCATTCGCGGGGCGAGCACCGGGATGGCCCTCGGATCGAGGTAGGGCGCGGCGTCGGCCATGTACTCCGGTGTGAGTTCGCCGAGCAGCCCGGCGGCCCGGTCCGGGTGATCGATCCCGACGGCTCCCCCGGCCCGGCCGCCGACCTCGGCGGGCACGGCTTTCAGCACCACCTTGGCGGCGAGCGCGTTGGGCACCAGCGGTGCGAGCTTGCTCACCCTGGCGAAAGTGGCCGTGTGCGCGTCGAAGAGCCGGTCGGAGATGCGCTCGCGCAGTTCGCGCAGATTCTGCGCGCCCAGCCGGGTGAGGCTCGCGAGCTCGGCGGGGTCGGCGTTCAGCGTCTGCGCCAGCATCTCCAGCTGGCCGCGGGTCAGCAGATCGGTCATCGTCTCACCTACTTTCCGAACAGGATTTTGCGGGCCGGGATGCGCACGAGCCGCGGCAGCACCTCGAGCGAGGCGTCGATGGCCGCGTCGAGGCTGTGTCGCTGCTGTTGTTCGGCGCGGTGCAGGAGGGTCGACAGTGTCGCCGCCTCCTCGTCGGTGAGCTGGTCGATGATCTCGCGCGGCTCGGCCAGTTCGGCGAGCAGCTCACGTTTCGGATCGGTCATCCCGGTCGAGGCTCCTTGGTGTCGAAAGAGGTTGACTAGCAGGGCTGTTCGCGGTCAAGCGGTCCGGCGCTCGGCGGGTTGCCAGAGCGTGCGGTCGAGGAAGCCGCCGATCTCGCGCACCGCCTCGGCGGCTTCCGGCACGATCGAGGCCGCCGCCTGGAAGACGTGCACCTGCCCGGGCCAGATCTGGAGTTCGCAGGGCACGCCGTGGGCGGCGAGGCGTTCCGCCATGAGTTCGGCGTCGGGGTAGACGAATTCGCTGGAGCTGGCCTGAATCAGCGTGGGCGGCAATCCGGTCAGGTCGGCGTGCGCGGGCGACACCAAAGGCGTTGTCCCGCACGTCCGCTCGGCGAGCGCACCGAAGATCGGCACGGCGCGGACCGGGAAGACCGCGCAGACGCCGCCGGTGGGCGCGGCGAGCTTCGCGGAGTGATCCCAGTCGGTGAGCGGCGACATGGCGACGATCGCGGCGGGCATCGGCAGCCCCTGCCGCCGGATCTCCAACGCGGTCGCGAAGACGAGGTACCCGCCGGCGGAATCGCCCATCAGGGTGACGTTCTCCGGCGCGACGCCCATCTCGAGCGCGTGCCGGTACCCGTCGACGCAGTCCGAGACCGCTTCGGCGATACCGTATTTGGGCATCTTGCGGTAGCCGACCGCGAGGATGCGCGCCGCGAGCATGTCGGCGAAGCGTCCGACCATCTGGTGGTGCAGTGTCCGGTTCCCGACGAGGAACGCCCCGCCGTGCAGGTAGAGCACGAACCGGGATTCGTCGACGGTCCGTGGCGTGGTGAGCTCGGCTCCGCAGTGCGGCAACGCGATACGTCGACGGCTCAGCCCCGGCGCGGTGCGCAGCACCCGTCCCAGATGGTCGATCGCGCCGTACGGCCACGGCAGATCCGGGTAGCGCGACCAGAGGGCGATGAACGGCCGCACGGTGTACCGGATCGCCGCGTCGAGAACGCGGGAGCGGAAACTGCCGCCCGCGAAGTCCGTCCGCAGCGGATTCGCTTGGCGGCGTGAGGCGGAACGGTCCACGTCGACCGAATTCATGGTGGCAGCCCTTCTCGTCCTGGGGCCCCCGACCGCGCGAGCGCTTCGAGCCCGCGCAACGCCGACGACCCGCGTTGTGATCCTGGCACAAGTATCGGCAACCGTCTGAGTCGGTGTCACTGCATCGATACGAGAATACGGCCTGCCGCGTTAGTCACGCGGAACGAATCGCGGTCAGATCGGATCCGCCGCCGGGGCGGTCGGCGGATAGAGGCGGTACACCATCAATGCCGCCGCGAGCAGCCGGGATTCGGTGGGGTCGGAGGGGTCGAAGCCGGTGAGTTCGGCGACGCGACGCAGGCGGTAGCTGAAGCTGTTGGGATGCAGGTGCACTTCGGCCGCCGCCGCCTTGCGATCGGCGCCGTGCCGCATGTGCGCGTCCAGCGCCTCCAGCAGATGCGGGTACGGTTCGAGCGGAACGATGCGCTGCGCCAATCGTTCTCGGGACCGTCCCGGACGGGTCAGCTGGTACTCCAGCATCAGGTCGTCCAGGACGTAGGTGCCCGTCGGGCGACCGAGCGCTCTGGCGAGCTCGCCGAGCTCGGTGGCTTCGCTCGCGGCCGACACCAGTTCGCCGCGCGGTACCGATCCGGCGTCGATGACGACGACCGAACTGCCCAGCCGAGCCGCGAGGACCGCGCCCAGATCCTCGTACGGCGGGTCGATCGACGGGTCGGCGGCCGTCGGCAGCAGCGCGATACCGGTCGTGCCGTCGAAGGTGTTCAGCGCCGTGGTCGCGGCGAGCGTGTCGAGCGTCTGCTGCACCACCCGAATCCGACGGCGGGCCACCACCGTGTCGACCCGCGGATCCGCCTGGTTGAACGGGACGACCTGGATGGCGAGCACGTCGTAGCGATCCGCCAGTGCGATGTCGGCGCGTGCGGCCAGTTCGGCGGTCTCGACGCCGCGAAGCATGGCGGCGCACAGCAGCCTGCGGGCCTCCCGTTCGCTGCCGTAGATCGACTGCTCCACATCGCCGTGCGTCTCGGCCATGGAGATGGTCATGTTGGCGAGCAGCTCCAGCAGCAGATCGGAGAAGGCGAGCAGGTCCCGCAGGTCGTCCGGTTCGGCGAGCGTCCCCGCCTCGGCCCACAGATGCCGCACCGATCCGAACAGCGCTTGGATCAACGCGCGCAACGGAATTCGGTCCTCGGCATGCCGCTGCACCACCGGAGCGACCCACTCGGCGACTTCCTCGGGAGTGCAGGACCGCTTCTCTTCGAGCGCCGTGAGGAAGGCCCCGGCCCCAGCGACGATCGCCGGAACGACCTCGTCGTTGAAATGCCCGGCGGGTAACGCCTCAGCGCCGGGGATCGCCGCGATCCCGGCATCGAGCAACTCGGTGAACAGATCGGTGAGGCGGGGAAGGAGCCGGGTGATGATCGGGGCATCGATCGAGAGCGGTGACTGCACTGCGGGCATTGCGGCATTTTGACCGCGACCCGATGTTGCTGCAAGTTCCCCGACGGCGGAGATCGGCTCACGCACCGAAGCGCGGCGCGGTGCGGCGCGAATCGGCTCCCCTCGCCCGTCGGTGAGCTGGAGCGATGCGTTGCGAATCTGGGGCACTTAGTCTCTCGAAACGAATCGGCATGGTCGATCTTCTCGCCGATGTGCAGTGACAAGCACCGCGACAGCCCCCTAGATTCGGACACCGGCCGGGCTATGGCTCGAGTCACAATCCGAGCAGGGCGGAAAGGAAGCGGCGAACTTGGTGGGGACCTTCCGCGATATTTCGCGAGCGGCCGCGGCCGACGGGGGTGGTCCGGCGATGTTGCGCACAGTTCGCGAGAATTTCTCGGACACGGTGGTGTCGTCGTTGCGGACTTTCGGTCGTGCGGTGGGTATCGCGCAGGAGTCGGTGGTCGGGGCGGTCGGTGATGTCGCGCGTCGGGAGTTTCAGTGGCGTGAGGCGGTGTTGCAGGCGTGGCGGTTGATCACGGTGACGACGGTGCCCGCGATCTTGATGGCGATTCCGTTCGGGGTGATCGTGTCGATTCAGGTGGGCAACCTGATCCACACGTTGGGTGCGGATTCGTTGTTGGGTGCGACCGGTGGGCTCGGGGTGATCAAGCAGGGTGCGCCGATGGCGACCGGGTTCCTGTTGGGTGGGGCGGGGGCGGCGGCGATCGCGGCGGATTTGGGGGCGCGCACGATTCGGGAGGAGATCGATGCGTTGCACACGATGGGGATCTCGCCGATTCATCGGTTGGTGATTCCGCGGATGGTGGCGATGTTGATGGTGGCGCCGTTGTTGAACGTGTTGATCATTTTCGTGGGGGTGTTGGCCGGGTATGCGGTGGCGATCGGTGGTCAGGGGGTGACGCCTGGGTCGTATTGGGCGACGTTCGGGTCGTTCACGACGACGGCGGATGTGTGGGTGTCGTTGGTGAAGGCGTTGATCTTCGGGTTTTTGGTGGTGGTCATCGCGTGTCAGCGGGGGTTGGAGGCCAAGGGTGGTCCGCGGGGTGTGGCTGATGCGGTGAACGCGGCGGTGGTGTTGTCGGTGGTGTCGATCGTGTGTGTGAATCTGTTGTTGACGCAGGTGACCGCGATGTTCCTCCCGACGAGGCTGGCCTGATGACCGCGTCGTCCTACGTCCCCGCCGGCCTCGGCAGGCTGACCCGCCGACTGCGTGCCACGCGGCCGTTGCATCCGCTGGAGGCCCTCGGCTTCGCGGCCGGATTCGTTTGGCAGGCACTGAGTTCCATCCCGCTGACGGTCACGCACTATCGCGCGGAGACCATGCGCGCCATCACCAATATGACCTGGGGCCGCGGCTCGGTGATCGTCGGCGGTGGGACGGTGCCGATGATGATCGTGCTCGGCGCCGCGATGGGCGCGTCGGTCGGCGTGGAATCCTTCGCCACCCTGGACATGCTCGGTATGGGGCCGGTCACGGGGCTGATCTCGGCCTTCGCCACGACCCGCGAACTGGCCCCGATCGCCGCAGCGATCGGCTTCGCCGCGCAGGCGGGCTGCCGGATGACCGCCGAGATCGGTTCGATGCGCATCTCCGAGGAGATCGACGCGCTGGAGGCGCTCGGCCTTCGCTCGGTACCGTTCGTCGTGACGACGCGGGTGATCGCGGGCGCCATCGCGATCGTGCCGACCTTCCTGATCGCGCTGATCCTGTCCTATCTCGCCTGCCGCGGCCTCATCACGCTGGTGCACGGCCAGTCCGCGGGCGTCTACGACCACTACTTCTTTCAGTTCGTGTCCGGATTCGACGTGATCGCCGCGGTGCTCAAGGTCGCGATCTTCGGCACCGTGGTCATCCTGATCCATTGCTACTACGGGTTTTTCGCCACCGGCGGCCCGGAAGGCGTCGGTGTCGCGTCCGGCCGCGCGGTGCGCGCGAGCTTCGTGGCCATCATCGCCGTCGACATGGTCTTGTCCATCGTCTTGTGGGGCTTCAACGCCGCCATCAGTTTCACGGGGTAGGAATGCCGAATTACGGAATGCCCGGTGTCGCGATCGACCGCAAGATGTCGATACGAACCGGGGCGGTCTTGCTGGCGGCGGTCGTGTGCGTAGGCGCGAGTTGGCGCGTCTACGACGGCGTCGGCGCGGAGGACGGCCTGCGAATCTCGTTGCACACCGAGCAGATCGGCGACGGGGTGGTCGCTGGCACGCAGGTCAAGGCCGACGGCGTGCTGGTCGGCGAGGTCGCCGAGATCGCGCCCGACGAGGCGGGCACCCAGCGGATCACGTTGCGACTGGACGACTCTCGCCTGGACGGCCTCGACGACAGCTTGCGCGTCGACTACGCCACCGGAAACGTCTTCGGCATCAGCGAACTCGCGCTGCGCGCCGGACCGGGTGGTGCGCCGCTGCGGCCGGGCACGGTGATCGATTTGACCGGTTCGAACGCCGCGCACGCCTACGACGCGACGATGGGCAGCCTGCTGCGCAGCGTCTCCCGGGTGAGCAACGAGGTGCTCACCGCGCAGCTGACCTCGGTGCTTGCCCAGCTCGCCGGTGACATCCGGGCGTTCACGCCGCTGCTGCAGTCGATGGTGGTGCTGGCCCGCACGGTTGCCGACACGCAGACGTTGCCGCTGTCGTATCAGCTCGGCCAGTTCGGTTCGGCGCTGGGCGGCGCGGCCCCGTTCGTCGGCGCGACACTGCAGGTGATCGATCAGGTCTATCGAATTCCGGTGCTGCGCACGGACCGCGAACGCTTCGACGCGACGATCGACACGGTTGTCGAGCAGCTCTTCCCCGCCTTCGAAGGAACGATGTATCGCGCGGGTGACGAGTTCGCCGAGTACGCGGCGATGTTGACGCCCGTTCTCGCGGCCGCCGCCGGGATGGTGTCGACGCCCGAGCAGTCCAGTGCCGAACTGCGCGAGCTGCTCGATCGGTTGCGCTCGGCCATGCCGGAGACGACGGAGGGCCCCGTCCTGAACGTCGACATCGACGTACGCACGGTGCCGGTCCTCGCGCCGCTGCTCGGCGACGCGGGAGGTCAGCGATGATCTCGGTCCGCGCGGCGGGTCTGCGGCTCGCGCTGTTCGCGGGCGCGATGGCGGCGGTGCTGGCGCTGGTGATCACCGCGATCCAGCGGCCGGTCTCCGGCGACACCGGCAGCTACCGGGTGATCTTCACCGATGCCAACGGCCTGAAGACCGGTGACGACGTGCGCATGTTCGGCGTCCAGGTGGGCAAGGTCGAAACCATTGCGCTGCAGGGCAATCAGGCCGAGGTCGGCATCACCGTGCGCCGCGCTTCGCCGGTGTACGACAACTCGAGGTTCGCGATCCGCTACCAGAATCTGACCGGCCAGCGGTACGTGGATCTGCAGCAGCAGAACACGCCGAGCGGCCGGACCGCGCCTGGCTCGACGATCGGCACCGACCGCACGGTGCCCTCGTTCGACGTGACCAGCCTGTTCAACGGTCTGAAGCCGGTGCTGGCCACCCTCTCGCCCGAGGCGGTGAACCAGTTCAGCGAGAGCATGCTCGCGGTGATCGAAGGCAACGGCAACGGCATCGGTCCCGCGCTCGACGCCATCGGAACGCTGAGCCGCTACGCGAGCGACCGGCAGCAGGTGATCTCGACGCTCATCCGGAACCTGTCGCAGATTTCCGACCAAATCGGCGGGCGCTCACCGCATTTGGTCACGCTGCTCAGCAAGCTTGCCGACGTCTTCACCTCGCTGCAGATCAAGATCACCGGACTGATCGATTTCGCACTGACCGCGCCGCCGGTCCTCGATCCGGTCGACTCGCTGCTCGCCACGCTCGGGCTCACCGAGGACGCCAACCCCGATCTGGACACCATCGTGCACACCCTCTTCCCGGACCCGAAGGTCTTCGTCGACCTGCTCGGCAGACTTCCCGCCCTGCTGGCCGGTCTGCGCGAGGCGCTTCCGGCGACGGCCTCGAACACCGCGCTGACATGCAGCCGCGGCGAGGCCGACATTCCCGGTGCGCTCGATGTGCTGATCGCGGGCCAGAAGGTGGCGATATGCAAGGGATGACGCGAGGTCGGCGCTGGTTCGACCGGAACCGGCCGCGCCGCGACGAGGCCGCCACCCGCAGGCGCGACCTGCGCCTCGGCGTGCTCGGCGTGCTGCTCGTCGCGCTGGCCATGGCGGCGGTCGCGGTGCTGTACGCGGTGCCGTTCGGCAAGCGCACCTACACGGCCGAGCTCACCGAGGCCCAGTCGGTGCGTCCCGGCGACGACGTGCGACTGGCGGGTATCTCCGTCGGCAGCGTCGAATCACTAGAGCTGCGACAGGATCGGGTGCTGATGACGTTCACCGTCGACTCCTCGGTCTTCGTTGGCAAGGAGACCTCGCTCGACATTCGCATGCTGACGATCGTCGGCGGCCACTACGTGGCGCTGTTTCCCGCCGGAAACGTCCCGCTCGGCTCACGGACCATCCCCTCGGATCGAGTTCGGCTCCCCTACAGCCTGATTCAGGCATTCCAGGACGCCGTCGAACCGATCCGCCGTATCGACGGCGGCGGCCTGCGCGACAACTTGGCCGCGATGGCGGACTCGCTCGAGGCGAGCCCGGACAGCCTGCGCCGCACGCTCGACGGCGTCGAACATTTCGTCGATGTCCTCGACCAGCAGCGGGCCGATGTCTCGAAAGCCATTGGTATCGCGGACGAATACCTCACCGCCGTCGGCGCCGCGAAGGGCGAGCTGGGACGGCTGGTGGAGAAGATCAACCTGCTGGAGACACTGCTTGCCGACAAACGCACCGAGGTACGCACGGCCGTGGAGGCGCTGGACCGGGTGATCAGCAGGCTCGGCGCGCTGCAGTCCGCCTGGGGCGGCACGCTCCGGCCGATGGCCGAACAGCTCGCCGCGGCGGTGCCGGAACTGGAGCGGCTCGGCGAACGTCTGCAACCGGTCATCGACGATGTGCACGCGCTCGGCCGACGTCTCGGGCAGCTCATGCCGCGCGAGGGCGAGGTCGTGATCGATCATTCGAACACCACCGTCCAAGCGCCGCCTGCCGAACCGATCTGCGTGCCGGTCGCGGGGAGGGTCTGCTGATGCTGATGAAAGTCCTTGCCTCGCGCGGATTCATGTCGGTCGCCGGAGCTTTGGCGATCGTGGCGGTAGCGGCGGCCGCGTACGTGGTGGCCGCGGATCCCTTCAAGAGGACCGAAACCTACTGCGCCCTGATGCCCGACACGATCGGCCTGTACGTCGGCAATCACGTCACCATGCGCGGTCTGCCGGTCGGCGAGGTGACCGCGATCGAGCCGTCGCCGACCTCGGTGCGGGTGGAGTTCACCGTCGACGCCGACCATCCCCTGCTCGCAGGAGCAGCGGCCACAACGGTTTCCGACACGATCGTCGCCGATCGCGAGCTCGCGCTGGTGAATACCGGGAAGACGTCGGAGCGTTGGGATTCCGCGCAGTGCCTGACCAAAACGCTGACTCCCAAGAGCATGACGGAAACCCTGGGCGCGCTGGCCGAATTGTCCAGCGAGGCACTGGGTCCCGCAGGCGGTGAGCAGAACGAGTTGGCCCGCGGCATCGGCGCGTTGAACGCGGCGACGGCGGGCACCGGCCCGCAGCTCAACGAGATCGTCCGCAAGCTGGGCGGCGCGCTGAACTCCCCCGATGCCGCCATCGGCCACCTGGCGGGACTCATCGACGCGCTGTCCTCGCTGTCGGGCAGTGTGGCGGCCCGCTGGGGCGACATCAAGTCGATGCTGCTGCGCCTCTCCGACGTGCTCGGCCAGGTGAACAACGAGCTGTTCGGCCGAACCGTCGAGATCATCGACAGCTTCCAGCGGTTGCTGCCGATGCTCAACGAGATCACGAGCATGTTCGGCGATCCGATCTTCCGGGTGTTGGACGCCACCGTGCCGTTGGTGCGGTTGCTGCGCGACAACGTGGACAGCCTGCGCGACATCGTCACCAAGGTCCCCGCGCTCACCGCGGCGATCGGCACCGTGACGGCGAACGGCCTCGCCTACCTGCCACCGAAAGTGGCTCTACCCGAACAGGATGCGGAACAGGTGTGTGCCGCGATCAACGCGATCTCGCCCGGGCGCTGCGGCGCGTCGGCCGATGGCAAACCGCAGGTCGACCTGGTGCACTGGGTCCTCGGCATGGCGGGAGCACGGTGATGGCTCCGAGGCTTCGCCGCGGCCTGCTCGCCGCGCTGCTCGCTGCCACGCTGCTCGGCGGCTGCGCGTTCGATCCGGCGTCGGTCCCGGTGCCGGAGGCCTCGGTGTCGGGGCCGACGTATCCGATCCGCATCGAGTTCGCCAACGCGCTGAACCTGCCCGCGCGGGCCAAGGTCATGGCCAACGGCGCTCAGGTCGGCAACGTCACGGGGGTGACCGTGGTCGATCCCGCCGCTACAAACGGCGGCGGCGGTTACGTCGTCGTCGAGGCGGAGATCGAGAAGTCGGTGCGGATTCCGACCAGCACCCTCGCCCAGCTGCGGCAGAACACGGTGCTCGGCGACATCCACATCGCCCTCGCCACCCCGCCCGACGGCTTCGGCTCGATCCTGGCGGCGGGCGGAACCATCCCGCGCGCCCAGACGGTCCCGGCCACGCAGATCGAGGACACCATGGCGGGCGTCGCGACCTTCGTGCAAGGCGGGGCGGTCGGTCAGTTCCAGGAGATCGTCGACCGGCTGAACACGGTGCTGCCCGCCGATCCCGCCGAGACGGCGCGGATCTCGGAAGCGGTGGGCGCCAACGCGATCGATCTGGCCGAGCACCTGCGTGAGGTCGACATCTTCCTCGACGCGCTCACCGCCGACTCCGCGGTGGTGAAGGAGATGGGTCCGCAAGTCGCCGAACTGCTGACCGAGCCCGCCGTGGAACAGGTTTCGGCGTCGGTCGCGTCCATCGTCGATGTCGTCGGGGTGCTCGGTGCGCTGGGCAGCGTCTCGCATTCGATGGTGTGGCTGGCCCCGCTGGCGCAGTCGGGTGATGCGGCGGCCCGCGCGTTCGTCCCGCTGGCGTTCACGTCGCGACCGCTCGATCTCAGCGCGCCGTCGAATCTGAATGCCCTCGTGGCGTTGATTCGCGATCGGATCATCCCGTTCGTCGAGCGCGGCCCGAAGGTGAACATCGTTGGCGTGACCGTGGATTCCGGCGAGGCCTCGTCCGACGACCAGGTCGAGCAGGTCGTCCGGGCGCTGCGCATGATCGGAGCGGTGCGATGAGGGTCGGTTCGCTGTTTTCCCTGGGCGGGATCGCCGTCATCACGGTGCTCGGCATCGGGTATCTCACCTTCGGCGTGGTACGGGTGGAGCCGCTGCGCGAAAGCCTTCGGGCCACCCTCGTGGTGGGCAATTCCGGTGGGCTGGAGGTGGGTTCGCCGATCCTGCTGCGCGGGGTCGAGGTCGGCGAGGTCACCGCGCTGCGGCGCGGGCGCGGGCGGGTGGAGGCCGACTTCGATATCGATCGGCGCTACCGGTTGCCCGTGGACAGCACCGTCGTCATCGAGGGACTGTCGGCGCTCGGCGAACCGTACGTGGAATTCACGCCGAACACCGACGACGGCCCGTACCTCGCCGAAGGCCAAGTGCTGGAGGGCCTTCGGGTGCGCACGCCACTCTCGACACCGGAGGTCGCGCGCCTGGTCACCCAGGTGATGAACCAGCTCGACCCGAACGCGATCGGCGAGTTCATCGACACCCTCGGCATCGCCATGGAGGGCACCGAATCGGTGACGCCCGGCCTCACCAGATCCACCGACCTGCTGGCCGCGGCCATCATGAGCCGGTCACCGCAGATCGGGACCATCATGACCGATCTGCAATCCATCGCGCCGGACATGGACTGGACGGGGCCGTCTTTCGCCACGGCCGCACCGAGTTTCATCGAGTTCGGTCAACGGGTCGATCAGATCGCCGAGGCGGTGGGCCGCTTGGCGCGGACCGGCGACACACCCGCCATGTACCTGGAGGGAAACGGGTTGGTGCCCTTCCAGATTCGGCTCACCGAGTGGATCGCCACGGTGGGACCCGAAGTGAAGTCCCTCGCGCCGATGCTCCAGCCGCTCGCCGACGCGGCGGCACACAGCGCGCCGCAGGTCGACCTGAGCGCGCTGATCACCCAGGCATTGGCCGCCACCGAACCCGAAGGGGCCGTGCGCATTCGGGTCGGTGTGAAGTAGCGCGGCCCCCGGGTCGTCAGTAGTCGCTCGTGAGGTCGGCGTAGCAGCCGCAGGCCGTGGGTGGACCTCGCTGTGCTCAAACCGCCGCGTAGGCCGCTGCGACCAGGTCGTAGGCGCGGCGGTCGCCAGCGAGGCCGTCGCGGCGCAGGTTCGGGATGAACGCGAACGCGAGGTCGTGGTCGAGATCGCCGAGACCGACCGAACCGCCCGCACCTGGATGGCCGAAGGCAGTAGCCCGCGCGCTCTTCGGGAGCTGGAAGTTCAGTGAAGGGCGCATGTAGCCGAGGGCGAAAGCGCTGTCGAGGGCGAGGACTTCGTCTGGGCCGCGCACTCGCTCGCGCACCGCGTCGCGCAGCGTCTCGGCGCGCAGCAGATCGCCGCGGATCAGTTCGCGGTAGAAGCGGGCCAGCGCGCGCGGCGTGGTCACCATGCCGGATCCCGGCCAGCCGCCCGCGAGCACGGTTGGATCGTTGTAGGAGCCTGCGGGATTCGTCGACCCGCGCATCAGTAGCGAGTCGGGATCGCGGTAGGCCTCGATGAGGCGTTGGACCGCCTCCATTCCGGCTGTGCGCGAGGACACAGACGAACTCTGGCCCCCTGCTTGGCGCACCGCTGTGTCGTCAGGCAGATCGTCTGTCCGCCAGGTTGTTTGGTCTGCGGGCGGAAAGCCGAGGCGGGCGGCGCGCTCGAGCTCGCCCGGGCCTGCCCACAGTTCCGCGCCGAAGTTCTCCCGGACGAACTCGGGAACGGTCCGGCCGGTGCGCCTGCGCACCAGCTCGCCGACCAGCCACCCGAAGGTGAGCGCGTGATAGCCGTGCTTGGTGCCGGGCTCCCACACCGGAGCCTGCCCCGCGAGTTCGGCCGCCATGGCGGCGGGATCTGCTGCGTCGAATTTGGTCAGCGGCCGGTCGAAAGCGGGCAGGCCCACGCGGTGGGTCAGCAGGTCCTCGACGGTGACCGCGTGCTTGCCGTGCGCGGCGAACTCCGGCCACCAGCGGCGCACCGGCTCGTCGGGCCCGGTCCCCGCGCGCTCCATAACCAGCAGCGCGGCGGTAGCGGTGACGGCCTTGGTGCAGGAGAACGCGACGCACGGCGTGTCGGCCAGCCACGGCCGCCCACTGCGCTCATCGGCGACCCCGCCCCACAAATCCACGACCGGCCGCCCGCCCGCGAACACTGCCACCGCGGCCCCGCGGTTCTGCCCGTCGGCGAAGCTCGCCGCGAATACCTCCCGCACCTCGCGGAACGCGGGATCGCAGGTACCGGCAACAGAATCCGTCACGCAAAAATTAGAACACGTTCTACATCGCGTGTCACCAGCCGCGCTCGCGCCACTCCGCCAAGTGGGGGCGTTCGGTGCCGAGGGTGGTGTCGTCGCCGTGGCCGGGGTAGACGACGGTGTCGTCGTCGTAGCGGTCGAAGAGTTTGGTGGTGACGTCGGTGTAGAGGGTGTCGAAGTCCTCGGGGCTGTGGGTTTTGCCGACGCCGCCGGGGAAGAGGCTGTCGCCGGTGAAGAGGTGGATGCGGCCGGGTTCCTCGGGGAGGGCGAGGGCGATCGAGCCGGGGGTGTGGCCGCTGAGGTGGATGACGGTGAGGGTCAGGTCGCCGATCTCGACCGTGTCGCCGTCGTCGAGGAGGCGGTCCGGGGTGACGGGCAGCGGGTCGGCGTCGAGGCGGTGCGCCGCGGTGGGGACGTCGAGCTCGGCGGCGACCTCCTTCAGCGCCCACCAGTGGTCGGGATGCTGGTGGGTGGTGACAATCAGCCGGACCTTGCCGGGCGCCTCCTGGGCGACGAGCTCGAGAATGCGGTCGGGTTCGTTGGCGGCGTCGATGAGCAGCGCGGCGCCGGTGGCCGCGCACTGCACGAGATAGACGTTGTTGTCCATCGCGCCGACGGACATCTTGATGATGCGCGCGCCGTCGAGGTCGCGCTGCTGCGGGTTCGAGCCCGCGGACACGTGGCCGGTGTAGGGGCGGTCGATCGTGATCACGCCACGATGCTATCCACTGATTCGCCGGGAACCGGGGATACATTCGTGGGATGCCGTCGCTGCCGAAACGTCGCGTCCGCTGGTCCGCCCTCGTGGGCGGTGTCCTACTGCTGGCCACGGTGCTGATCGGCGCGCCGACCGCCGCAGCGGAACCGCCGAGCCGGATGGACAGCTATGTCGTGGACAGCGCGGGCGTGTTGGACGGCGGCGAGCAGGACCGCGTCCAAGCGGCGGTGGACCGCCTCTACGACGACCGGCGGGTCCGCCTGTGGATCACCTACGTCCAGGATTTCGACGGGCTCGGCGCCGAGGCGTGGGCCGAACGCACCGCCGCCGCTTCGGGTTTCGGCACCCGCGATCTGCTGCTGGCGGTCGCCACCGGCTCCCGCGACTATTGGTTCTACGGCGACATGCCGGAGGGCGTCAGCGACGGCGAGCTGGATCAGCTACTGACCAACGAGGTCGAGCCCGCGCTGCGCGACAGCGACTGGGCGGTCGCGGGCATCTCGACCGCCGACGGACTGAACTCGGCGATGGGCGCGGGTGGCGTCAGCCTTCGCACGCTGCTGATCCCGGCCCTCGTCGTCGCCGCGGCACTCGGCGCGCTGCTGCTCTACACGCGCAAACGCCGCCGCGATCGAAGCCGCGCCGAGTTGGACGCGGCGCGAAAGGTGGACCCCGACGACAGCGCCGCCCTCGCCGCGCTCCCGTTGGAGGCGCTGCACGCACGCTCTCGCGAGGTGCTCGTCGAACTCGACAACGCGGTGCGCACCAGCGCCGAGGAACTGGAATTGGCCATCGGCGAGTTCGGCGCGACCGCCGCGACGCCGTTCACCACCGCGCTGAACAACGCGAAAACCGCCGCCGCCAAGGCATTCGCCCTCCGCCAGCGGCTCGATGACGACATTCCGGAGACCACCGACGACCAGCGCCGCCTGCTGATCGAATTGATCGGCATCGTCGGCCGCGCGGATCGCGAACTCGACGGGCGGGTCGCCGAATTCGACGCGATGCGCGACCTGCTGATCGACGCGCCCGCCCGATTGGACGCGCTGACAAGGGATTTGGTCGACCTCACCGGCCGGGTGCCCGCCTCGGAAGCCGAGCTGGCCCGGCTCACCGCCGCGCATCCGCCCAGCGTGCTTGCCCCGATCCGGGACAACACGGTGATGGCGCGCGAACGCATCGCCTTCGCCGAACAGAACGTCGACGCCGGACGCGCCGCGCTGACGCGGCCGGTCGGCGAACAGGGCGCGGCCGTCGGCGCGATCCGGGCCGCCGAGGGCGCCATCGGTCAGGCGCGCACGCTGCTGGACGCGGTCGACAACGCGGCGACCACGATCCAGCAGGCCCGCGACGGCCTGCCTGCCGCGCTGGACGAACTGCGCAAGGACATCGACGCCGCCACCGAGCTCGTCACGTTCGGCGGCCCCGAGCTGGAAACCGCCATCGCTTCGGCGCGCCAAGCCCTGGACAAGGCGTCCGCGACGGCCGACGCCGACCCGCTGAGCGCCTTCCACGACGCGGTGGCCGCCGACGGCGATCTGGATCGCGCCATCGCCGCCGCCACCGATCGCAAACTCGCCGCCGAGGACCTGCGCCGCCGCCTCGATCATGCGCTCGCCGACGCCAGCACCCGGGTGGCAGCGGCGTCCGACTACCTCACCACCCGGCGCGGCGGCATCGACGCGAACGCCCGCACCCGGCTCTCCGAGGCGCAGCGGAATCTCGATGCGGCGCAACGGCTCGGCGGCACCGACCCCGGTCAGGCGCTGCGGCACGCGCAGGCCGCGGCCGATCTGGCGGGCCGCGCTCTGCAAGAGGCGCAGGCCAGCGTGCGGGCGTGGGAGGCGAGCAGGCCGCCCTCGGGTGGGGCGCAGGCGGGCGCGGTGCTCGGCGGCATCCTGTTGGAGGGTTTGCTGCGTGGCGCGGCGGGCGGGTATCGCTCCGGCGGCGGGTACCGGCCCGGCTCCTACGGCGGTTCCAGCGGGTCACGACGAGTCAGCAGGGGCGGGCGGTTCTGAGCCCTTGACCCTGACACCGTGTGAGGCCGTAGACCGGAGAGCGACATGTTCAGCATCGGAGATTTCGCCAGGCACGGACGGGTGTCGGTGCGCATGCTGCGCCACTACGACGGCATCGGGCTGCTGCGGCCCGACGTGGTGGACCCGGCCACCGGCTATCGGCTGTACGCGGCGGGCCAGCTCGCCCGGCTCAACCGCATCGTCGCGCTGAAGGAACTCGGCTTCACCCTGGAACAGGTGCGCCGGATACTCGACGAGGAGGTGAGCGGCGCGGAACTGCGCGGCATGCTCACCCTGCGCCACGCGGAACTGGAGCAGCGCATCGCGGCGGACCGGGAACGGCTCGTCCAGGTCGAGACGAGACTCCGCGTCATCGAGAAGGAGGGCGCCATGCCCGCGCACGAGGTGGTCGTCAAATCCGTTCCGGCCGTCCGGGTCGCCGAATTGACTGGCGAAGCAGCCGATTTCGAGCCGCGGTCGATCGGGCCGGTGGTGAGTCCGCTGTTCGAGGAGCTGTGCGTGCGATTGGATCGCGCCGGTGTCACGCCCGTCGGCCCGGCCATCGCCTACTACGACGAACGCGCCGACGGATCGGTGCGGGTGCACGCGGCATTGCCGGTCGCCACGGAATCCGCTCCGGGACAGGACTTCTCGATCGTCGACCTGCCCGCCGTCGAGCAGGCCGCCACCGTGGTGCACCGCGGCAGCATGAACGAGGTGCTGGAACCGTGGCAGGCGCTCGGCCGCTGGATCGATGCCAACGGCTACCGCTCGCAGGGCCTGGCGCGTGAGGTCACCCTGGAGTACACCGAGGACCCCAATGGCTGGGTCACCGAGTTGCAGGAGCCGATCGTGCGGCGGTGAACGACCGCATGATCGGTGTGGACAGCGACCGCTCACCGTGGCGGGCTCGGCGTTCCCGCGCGTCGCTATTGCAAGTGCCAGAAACGCTGCGGAGCAGCAGCTTTGACGCACGATCCGGCAATACGGGACCGGTTCGGCGAACGGTGGCGATCTCCCCGTCTGGCGTGACGCTCGCTCAAACCTGCACGGTGATGGCGTGGATTCCGGTCGGGCCCAACGGAAATGGCGCGCGGGTGGCGCTTTCCTGTACGTGCCCGGAGCGGCTGGTGGCGCGGGCGCGCAGGGTGTGCGGGCCGGGCGGGAGTTCGAGCGTGGTGCGCCAGCGTCGCCAGGCGGCGGGGGCCAGTTCGGTGCCGAGATCGACAGGGCGCCAATCGCCGTCGTCGACGCTGAGTTCCACCTGCGTGACGCCGTGCGGCGGCGCCCAGGCGACGCCTGCGACGGTGAGTGTGCCCGCGACGGTGCGGCCGGGGGCGGCCGTGTCGATGCGGGCGTGCGGCTCCACCCACAGCAGCTCGTCGGGCCAGCCGCGCTTGACCCAGTAGTCGGCGTGGCTGTCGTCGGTCAGTTCCAGTTCGGACAGCCATTTCGCGCCGGTGTACTGGCCGTAGAGTCCGGGCACGAGGACGCGGGCCGGGAAACCGTGCTCGGGCGGCAGCGGTTCGCCGTTCATGCCGATCACCAGGTAGCCGGGCAGTTCGCCGGAGCGCAGCGGTTCGACGGGCAGCGAGATGGTGTAGCCGTCGACGGCGCGGGTCACCAGCCGGGTGGCGCCGGGCTCCGGGATCGCGTGCTTCAGCAGATGCGCGAGCGGCACGCCGAACCAGCGCGCGTTGCCCGCCCTGCCCTGGCCCGCCCGGTTGTGCACGCAGACCACGACGGCGTCGAATTCGACTGCTTCAGAAGCCAATTCGGTCAACGAAAGGCGCAGCGGATGGGCCACCTTGCCGGTGACGGCGAGCCGCCAGCGGTCCGGGTCGATGCGCGGCGGGCGCAGGTTCACGTCGGCGACGTAGAACCGGCCCGCCGTGGTGATCAGCGGGGAGAGGCCCGGCTCCTCGAGCCCGTCGTCCGGCACGAGGCCGATGCCGCCGAACGGGCCGATGCGCCGAATCACGCCGTCCTGTGCGAGATCGTGATCGCGGTTCAGCTTCCGCGCCGCGGCGAGCAGTCCCGCGCCCACCGCCGTCCACGCCAGTTTGCCGAGCAGTCCGCGCGGCCGCCTGCGCAAGCCGGTCGCCAGCACCGCGGCGGCCGCCGACGCCCCCGCGACCGTGGACGCGGACCTGGTCGATTTGCGCAGCGCCAGCGCCGCCGCACCGGCGCCGAACGTCAGCGCGGCCGGTGTGCGCAGTCGAGGCGGCAGCGCGCCCACCGCGGCGCTCGCGGCGATCACGCCCGCGCCGACACCGAGCCGGGTGACCGCCTTGTCGTGCCTGCCCGACAGCACGACGGTGGCCTCCACCACCGGCACCGGCGCGGTGTCGATCATGGCCCGGCCGACGGTGTCGATCAGGGATCCGCCCTTGGCCGCGGCGACCGCTTCCCCCAACCCCAGTGCGGCGACACCCACCGCGGCCGCCCCGAGGCCCCCGCTCTCTCCGTTCGTCCGCACCGCCGAAACACCCGCTTCCGCCTCATCGCCTACGTGGTCTCCCCAGCATTGTCCACGAATCAGCGGGCATAGCCAGGTCCTTTGCGCGACAGCCGATCCCCGATCGGGTGGCCGCACCGTCGCTCGGCCGTGAGCGCGTCGAGAATGGCCGCGTAGGTGGTCACCACCGCGGTCGGGCCGCGGGCCGCGTGACAGCATGCGGACGACGGGGCGCTCAGACGTCGATGCAGACCGCTGCCAGATCGGCGAGTTCCCGGCCGACGGCGGACGGCAAGCGGGCCGCGAGCGGGCCGCCGCCGAGCACGCCGACGCACAGGCGGTCGGCGAAGGTGTAGACGAGGAAGGTGACGGCCGCCGACGGTCCCGCGGACGGGCGCGGGTGGGCGGAGAGGTAGACGATCTCGTAGTCGGTGAGCGTGAGTCCGGGCGGCGTGCGGAAGTGCGGCACCCTGCCGGTGTTGGTCACCGCGATGTGCCCGGCCAGCGAGTGGATCGCGGTGGGCCCGAAGAACTCCGGGAAGTGCAGCACCGACTGCTGGACGATGCCCTCGGCGAGGTCGTGGCGCAGCCGCGCCGAGATGCGTTGCGCCAGTTCGATTACGTCGGTGGCGGTGGTGACGTCGGCGGCGAAGGCGGCCAGTCCGGCCATGTTGGTGCCGTCGGCGGCGGCGATCGGCGGGTTCAGTCGCGCGCGCATGTCCACGGGGTAGACGCAGCGCAGCGGTACGGAGTCGCCCGGCCGCGCATCGTGCGAGTACGAGTCGCGCCGCCCCGAATCCCGCTCATCGTCCGGTTCGCCAGGCCCCGCACCGCGTTGATTTCGTGACTCCGCATCACCGGGGCCCGCTTCGCACGAATGCGGATCACGCCATCCCGCAACGCGCCGACCCCCTGACTCGCCAGACGCCGCACCGCACTGCCCCGAAGCACGCTGCTGCTCGACATCACCACGACCCACATCGCACGAATGCGGATCCCGCCGTTTCGCAGCGTGGCGATCCCCGGGCTCGCTAACACCCGCACCGTGCCGCCACGCACGATCGCGAGCGGAATCCCTTGGCTCCAAGCCCATTTCGCCCGCATACGCCCGCAGCAGCGCGGCGGTGAGCAGCGCGTTCACGGTGACGCCGTGCCGCCGCCCCAGTTCCACGATCCGCGCCGTCGCCTCCGGCTCGAGGATCGTCCGCTCCGGGCGGGCAAGAGCGGCGGGCGCGGGAGTCGGCGGATCGGGTGGGAAGGTCGGCGGGTGCGCCAGCGGCCGCGACGCGGACTCGAGCCCGGACACCGCCGACCTGGGAATGCCGTGTCGGGCGGCGTACCACTCCAGGGGACGCGGATATTCCTGCGGCGCAATGTCTTCCGCGACGCCGGATACCTCGCCGGTGTAGCGGTCCCACAGTCTGGACAGCAGCGCGACGCAGTGGCCCGCGTCGGCGACGGAGTGGTGGGCGTAGAACGTCACGCGGGCGCGGTCGTTCTCGGTCACCACGTCGAGGTAGGCGAGCTGGGCCGACGGATCGAGCGATTCCTCCGGCAGCCGGACGGTCGCGGTGTCGCCGGTGCGGACCCACGCGCCCACCGCGCTCCCCGCCGGGCGCAACAGGTGGCCGGTCCCGGCGGCGTCCTCGCCGATCCGGCAGCCGAGGATCGGGTGGGCGCGCAACAGTGCCTCGAAAGCGCTTCGCAAAGCGGGGATGTCGAGTTCGCCCTCGACCAGAACGGAGCGACCGGTATAGGTCGCGTGCCGCACGAAACGCTGCTCGGACGGCGCGAGTACCCGCACCGTATCGTCCGCTGTCCACCACACAACGCCCAGGGTGCGGCAACGCCGGGTTCTGCGCAAACCGGGCAGTACGGAAGACTGGCGGACATGAGTCTCGCCGCACATCTGGAGGAAATCGGCCGTCCGTTGGTCGCCGAACAGCGCGCGCATCCGACCGTGGCGGGCATCGCCGCGGGCGATCTACCCGAGCCGGTGTTCCGTTCGTGGCTGGAGCAGGACTACGTGTTCCTGCTCGACTACGTGCGGGTGTTCAGCAGGCTGGCCTGGCAGGCGCCCGCCGCGCACCTCGGCGATCTGGTCGACTTGGCGCACGCCACCTTTCACGACGAACTGGCCCTGCACCGCTCGCTGGCCGCGGAGTTCGGCGCCGACCTCGACGGCGCGACGAAGGGCGAGCCGTGCGCGAACTACACCGCCTTCCTGTTGGACTCGGCCGCGAACTACGGCGAAGGCCTCGCCGCGCTCTACCCGTGCATGTGGGGGTACTCGACCCTCGGCGCGCAGCTCGCCATCGACCCGCCAGCCGAGCCACGGTACCGACGCTGGGTAGACACCTACGCCGATCCCGGCTTCGCCGCGCTGACCCGCCGCTGCGCCGAGATGCTCGACGAATCCGGCGTCGACCCCGCCCGCGCCGAACTCCTCTTCCGCGAAGGCATGCGCCACGAGCTGGCGTTTTGGGATGTTCCCGTGAAATTGACCGACTGAGCGTCACCACGACCGGCCCGGACTGGGTGGAGGTGACATTCAGTCGACCACGCGATGCGGGCCAATAGCCGGGGTTGGCGGTGCACCGATGAATTCCGCGCGCCGGTTCGGTCTATCTACGTGAACCGGGCGGTGCACCACGATGTTTGCCGCTCGGGCTCACTCGAAAATCATCGGGCAGCACCCGAAACGCGTCATGGCACGTCAGCGGTGTGACCGCTCGGAAGTCGCGCCGATCCAGTGTCAGCACATCCGCCGTCTCATACCGCTCCGCGAGCGCGATATTCGTAGCGTCGGTCAAGTCGAGCCGCAGCGCGATGTATTGATGCTGCACTTTGCGCGCTGTCCGAAGCACGGCTGCCGTAACCTCGGGAATCTCGATGCGCCCCGTCCGCTCCTGGGCAAGCAACCAGTCGTTGACACCGTAGGCCGCATCGCGGTTCACATTACGAGTGAGCACGTGTTCGATCTCGAGCAGCACCAACGGAGAAACACAGGTGAGCGCGGCTTGCTGCAGGACTGTGCGTGCCGGTTCATGATCGGGATCGGAGGCGTTGAACGCCGCGACAAGACCTGAGGTATCGCCGATCAGGATCATCGATCACCGGTCTTCGGCGTCGGTTATCGCATCCTGCACGTTCTGGTGAACCTCTTCGGCGGTAAGCGATCGACCGAGATCGACGACCGGTATGTCCCAGTCGTTCTGCCAGCGTCGGCTCCGAATCGCCGCGAGGTGGAACGCTTCTCGGAAGAACTCGGATTCCGGCCGCCCTTCCCGAGCTGCAGCCTGTTTGATCAACTCCAGGTCCGTCTCGTCGACCATGACCGTTGTCTTCTTCAAACCCATATGGTTATGGTACCCCCACCATACGTTGCCCATGATAGTGGAGCGGAAACGCGACGACCCGCGACCGGTAGGCGGTCGCGGGTCGTCGCTACAGAACTCAGACGCCGATGAGGTGCTGGGCCAGGTAACCCTCGACCTTGTCCAGCGCGATCCGCTCCTGCGCCATCGAGTCGCGCTCGCGGATGGTGACCGCCTGGTCCTCGAGGGTGTCGAAGTCGACGGTGATGCAGAACGGGGTGCCGATCTCGTCCTGGCGGCGGTAGCGGCGGCCGATCGCGCCAGCGTCGTCGAACTCCACGTTCCAGTGCTTGCGCAGCTGGGCGGCGAGGTCCTTGGCCTTCGGGGTCAGGTCGGCGTTGCGGGACAGCGGCAGCACGGCGGCCTTGACCGGCGCGAGCCTGCGGTCCAAGCGCAGCACGGTGCGAACGTCCACGCCGCCCTTGGCGTTCGGCGCCTCGTCCTCGGCGTAGGCGTCGACCAGGAACGCCATCAGCGAACGGGTCAGACCGGCCGCGGGCTCGATGACGTACGGGATGTAGCGCTCGTTGCTCGCCTGGTCGTAGTAGCTGAGCTCGGTGCCGGAGTGCTCCGAATGCGTCTTGAGGTCGTAGTCGGTGCGGTTGGCGACGCCCTCCAGCTCACCCCACTCGCTGCCCTGGAAGCGGAAGCGGTACTCGATGTCGACGGTGCGCGTCGAGTAGTGCGACAGCTTGTCCTTCGGGTGCTCGTAGAGCCGCAGGTTCTCCGGGTCGATACCGAGGTCGGTGTACCAGGCCATGCGGGTGTCGATCCAGTACTGGTGCCACTGCTCGTCCTCGCCCGGCTTGACGAAGAACTCCATCTCCATCTGCTCGAACTCGCGGGTGCGGAAGATGAAGTTGCCCGGCGTGATCTCGTTGCGGAAGCTCTTGCCGATCTGGGCGATGCCGAACGGCGGCTTCTTGCGCGCGGTGGTCTCGACGTTCTTGTAGTTGACGAAGATGCCCTGCGCGGTCTCCGGGCGTAGGTAGTGCAGGCCCTCCTCGTCGTCCACCGGACCGAGGAAGGTCTTGAGCAGACCGGAGAAGTTGCGCGGCTCGGTCCACTGGCCGGGGTCGCCGGTCTCGGGGTCGCGGATGTCGGCGAGGCCGTTGGCGGGCGGGTGGCCGTGCTTCTCCTCGTACGCCTCGAGCAGGTGGTCGGCACGGTAGCGCTTGTGCGTGATGAGCGATTCGACCAGCGGGTCGGTGAAGGTCTCGACGTGGCCGGAGGCCTCCCAGACCTGGCGCGGCAGGATCACCGACGAGTCGAGGCCGACGACGTCCTCGCGGCTGGTGACCATGGCGCGCCACCACTGCCGCTTGATGTTCTCCTTCAGCTCGACACCGAGCGGACCGTAGTCCCATGCCGACTTGGTGCCTCCGTAGATCTCACCGCACGGGTACACCAGACCCCGGCGCTTGGCGAGGTTGGCAACGGTGTCCACCTTCGACTTGGGTGCCACGCGAGATTTCTCCATCCACTGCGAGTCGGATTGATTTCGATACAGCCAATTGCTTATACGAAAGCCTATTGCCGACCTCCAGACTATCGGCATCGCGCAATCGAGTTTGCACCGCCAGCCACCTGCACCGGATCGCGTGCCGGACGCCCGCTCACGCGAGCCGTCCTGCTCGGCACCGGCGGACGTGGTCCGCGCACGACCGGAGCGGAGGCGAAGGTACGCGCATTCATCCCGCGGACCCTGGGACGCGCAATCGTCCGGCGGGTGCGATCATGTTCCGACGGACCGCCGGGAATGCCCCGGCGCCAACGTTTTTGCCGAAGACGACCGGGGCGGGATGGAGCGCTGAGCTCCGGACGATTCGGCGGGTAGTACACAGGGGTGGGCCGTGGCCGATCTGCCACCGGATCTGTTCGATGCCGACTGGGCGCGCGAAGCCGAGCGGCGTGCGCTACGCGATCACCGGCGCGCGACCAGGGCGCACAAGGCCCGCCGCCTGATCAGGCCCAGCCGCGGCGCGCTGCTGTCGACGCTCGCGCTCAGCCTCGCGGTGGTGCTGCTGTGGGCGGGCTTCACCTTTCTGGACGGGACCGCGCCGAGCGCGAGCGCGCCGGCCGCGACCACCTCGAGCACGTCCACCGCGCCGCTGTGGAAGAACGCGGATATCGATCCGACCAGGCCGTTCGCCGACACCCCCGCCGCCATGTGGCGCGAGGGTGGGGGCGGTATCGAGCCGCCGCCCGCGTATCCCGTCGGCCGATACTCCGCCGAGCAGGTCGGCCAGTTCATGGCGCGGGTGCGTCAGCTGATCATCACCGCGAGACTGGACCGCACGGTGCTGGAGACCGGCGATTTGAGCCCGGTGCTCGCGCTGCTCGCGCCCCATATGGTCGAGCGACTGGCGGAGGAGCTGGCGCCGGGCCACGAGCGCGAGTCGTGGTACGTGGCCGAACGCATCGCGCCGGACTTCCAGCTGCTGCCCGTGCAGCCGCGCGTCATCGGATCGATGACGCCGACGATCAACGACGAAGGCGAACTGGCTCTGCGGACCAACTACCTGGTCGCCTACGCGTTCGAGGCACCCGATCCGGCGCAGCTCGACGGCCCGATGGACATCGTGGCGGTGGTCCGCCAGGAGATCGAATTCCGCTGGATCGACGACCCGAAGTACGCTGCCGACTCGATGGGCATCTGGTACGGCGAGGTGGACGGTTTCAACTACTCGGTCGGCTGCGCGCAGTTGCACCTGGGCTTGCTCGCACCGTCTTACAGCAACCCTCCCGGGACGGGGTCGGCGACGCCGCCCGCGCGCCGCAGCGAGGAGTACTTCGACCCGAACATTCCGATGCCGAACGAGGACGGTTGTCCGTAGTCCCCCGGCGCGCCGCGTTTGACATGCGCACCTGTGCATATCAAAATGGGATCGCTTTCCAATAAGGAGTTGGTTCCCGATGACCGCCGAGACGGCCGCCGCGCATTCGCACACACCGTATCGCTCCCCCGGACCCGCGCCGGTGCCCGCGCGCACCGTTCTGGAGGACGCGGGCGAGCTGCTCCGCGCCCTTGCCGCGCCCGTGCGCATCGCGATCGTGCTACAGCTACGCGAGTCGCCGCGCTGCGTGCACGAGCTGGTGGACGCGCTCGGCGTGACCCAGCCGTTGGTGAGCCAACATCTGCGCATCCTCAAGTCGGCGGGCGTCGTGCACGGCGAGCGGTCCGGCCGCGAGGTGCTCTACGAACTCGTCGACGACCACTTGGCGCATATCGTGGTCGATGCCGTCGCGCACGCCGAGGAAGGGTGATCCGTGCAGGAGAAGACGTTGGATCCGCAGAAGTCGGTCGGCATCCGCAGCACGCGCCAGCGCAGCGCGATCGCCGCGCTGCTCGGTGACATCGACGAGTTCCGCTCCGCCCAGGAACTGCACGACGAGCTGCGCAAGCGCGGCGAGGGCATCGGGCTCACCACGGTCTACCGGACCTTGCAGTCGCTGGCCGACGCGGGCCTGGTCGACGTGCTGCGCACCGACTCCGGCGAGTCGGTCTACCGGCAGTGCTCCACGGGACATCATCACCACCTGGTCTGCAGGCACTGCGGCCGCACCGTCGAGGTCGAGGGACCGACGGTGGAGGCGTGGGCCGAGTCCATCGCGTGCGATCACGGCTTCACCGAGGTGAGCCACACCATCGAGGTCTTCGGTACCTGCCGGAGCTGCGCCAAGACTTCCCGCGACTGACGAGCGACGTCGACGGATCAGGGCCGCACAGCAGAAGGCCACCCGCTTCCGAGGAAGCGGGTGGCCTTCTTCGTTGCCGGATCAGGCGGGAACGGGTTCGGCCGCCTGCGCGGGTACCGGCGCGGCCGCGGCCCGGCCGCGCAGGGCGGCCACACCGAGCAGGACGAGCGCCGCTGCGGCCCAGATCACCAGCACCGCAAGGGGTTTCCCGGCTCCGGCACCGTCGAAGAAGGCGACCGAGCGGAGCAGCGAGGCAGCGGCGCCCGGCGGCAGCAGCTGGCCGATGGCGCCCCACGGCTGCGGCAGCAGCTCCGGCGCGGAGGTGGCGGCCGAGAACGGGTTGCCGACCAGCAGCATGGTCAGCGCCGCGACGCCGATGCCGGGACGGCCGAGGACCGCGGCGAGCCCGACCACCGCACCGGCGACCGTGAAGGACACCAGCCCGGCGACCGACGCCAGCGTCAAGTAGTCGCCCGGCAGCACCGACATCCAGCCCTGGGCGATCGCCATGCTCAGCAGTCCGCCGAACAGACCGAAGCTCACCAGGCCCGCGACCTTCGCGCCGACCGACGGGATCAGCAGGCTCAGCAGGACGCCCGCCGCGATGCCCGCCATCACCAGCGGCAGCACCATCGCGCCGAAGGCGGCGCCGCGCGGGTCGTCCGGATCGGCGGCGACGACATCCTCGACCGGGGCAGCCGGCGTCCCGGCGAGCTGCTGGGCGATGGCGGTGAGCTGCTGCGCCACCGCGGGGCTCGCACCGGAGGCGACGAGCACCGTCGGCGCTCCCCCACCGGTGACGATCGCGCCGTAGACCTCGCGGTCCTCGATGGCGGCGCGCGCGGCCGCGGCATCGGCCGAGGTAGTGATCTCGAAGGCGTCGGGGTCGCGCTGCCCGAGCCGTTCGGCGACTACGGCGGCCTGCGGACCGGCGACGGCGATGGGCAGGTCACGCGGCGCGATATTGGCCGCGGGCCATGCGAAGGCGATCAGCATCAGCGCCTGGAGCAGGGCCGCGCCGAGGCCGAGGGCGACCGCTCGCTGCATGGTTTTCATGACGTTCTCCCAATAAATCGAATGCTCGTTCTCTTTCGATGCCCTTACCGTCGCACGGCCCCGGCGGCTTGTCAAGAACGGATATTCGTTTTACTTTGGGCTCATGCCCCGAGTCAGCGAAGAACACCTGGAACGCCGCAGACAGCAGATCCTCGACGCCGCGCGGCTGTGCTTCGCCCGCAAGGGTTTCTTCGAGACCTCGATGCAGGACGTGTTCACCGAATCCGGGCTCTCGGCGGGCGCGGTCTACCGCTACTTCAAGAGCAAGAACGAGATCATCGCGGCGCTGGCCACCCAGACCACCGTCGACTTGCGGGCCGCGATCGCGGAGGCGGTGCGCACCGACCCGCTGCCGACGCCGGCGCAGCTGGTGCGCGGCATCGCCGAGGAAGTGGTCCGGCGCAGCGGACCCGACGGCCCGGTGCGCCTGGCGCCGCAGGCGTGGGCGCTAGCCTTGGTGCACGACGGGGCGGCCGAGCCCGTGCGCGAGACCATGCACGCGATGCGCGACCTCTGGCGCGACTACGCGGTGCGCATGTGCGAGCAGGGCTGGCTACCGCAGGACGCCGACACCGACGCCGTCGCCAAGGCGATCATCGGCTTCCTGCCCGGCTTCATCCTGCAACACCTGATCCTGGAAGACCTCGACCCCGACACCCTCGCCCGCGGCGTCGACCTGCTCATCCCGGTCGGCAAGCCCGTCGCCCGCTGAGGGCGCTCCGCGCGGTGCCGATTCACCGAGCGCAGCGCCGTATCCGTCTCGTGCAGAGCCGAATTCACTGAACCGACGCTGTCCGCACCGCAGACCTCGAGTTCACGGAGCGCAGCGCCGAACAACCCCGGCGGTGCCAAGTCCTCAGCGCAGCACTGAAACTCAGCGCAGCACTGAAGCTCAGCGCAGCGGCACTTCCACATCGCCGCCGCCCTCGGGCGTGAGCCGGGCGCGGACCTTCGCCAGCGACGGCGCGGGGACGAACCCGCCCGCGAACAGCGCCTCGCCCTGCCGGAACCACGGCGACCGCTCGAGCAGCGCGGTCGGCGCGTACCCGAAATACGTGCCGAGTTCGGCGAGGTCTACAGGAGAGGTCATCTTCATCAGCGCGAGGTTGTCGCACTGGGACAGGATTCCGGGGTGCACCTTCGACGGTCGCTGGGTCGACAGCAGCAGCCACAGCCCGTACTTGCGACCCTCGGCGGCGATCTGGATCAGGCGTTCACGCACCGCGACCGCGATCGGCGAATCCAGGCGCGGCGAGGCCAGATTGTGCGCCTCGTCGATGACGAGCAGCACCGGGCGGCGCTCCTCGCGGCGCGCCCACAGATCGTCGAGCAGGGACAGCACGACGACGAGGTACTGCTCGGGCGTCGAGAAGCCGCCGAGGTCGAGCACCGTGACGTCCGGCCGGGCGGCGACGACCTCGGTGACGGCGGCGTCACCCCAGGCCCACACCTCCCAGTCCAGCAGGCCCAGGTTCTCGATACGCATCGCGAGGCGCTGCTGCACGGCCGACCCGTCGGCACGCAGCCGCGGCAGGATCTGGCCCAGCTCACCGGATTCCAGCACCGTCCCGAGGTGCAGCAACTCGTTGAACTCTTCCCGGTCCGCGATCGGGTCGACGCGCAGCACGGCGGCCTTGGACGCGATCGGCAGCTCGCGGAACCGAACACGCAGCTTTCCGGTCTCCGCATTCGGGCGCAATACCCGAATCTCGCGCTCCCGCAAGGCTTCCGCGGTGGGCCCTGCTGCGCCGGGCCGTAGCTCGCCGAGCCGGACGAAGTCGGCGTTCGGATCGAAGATCACCACCGGCACCGCGGTGTGCGCGATCAGCTGTTCGAGCACGACGCCCAGCGCGTAGGTCTTGCCCGAGCCGCTCTGTCCGCACCAGAAGGTGTGCCGGTTGAACCGCTTCGGCAACAGCCGCGCCGGACCGCCCGGCGCGGTCAGGTTCACGCCGACCTCGAGCCGGGCGCCGGTGGTCTCGTGCAAGGTCTCGACGGTCCGCGCGTCCGCGGCGGCGAGCTGTCCGCGCTCGAAGGCGTGACTCGACCTGGTATCGATGCCCTCGTCGTGGAGTTCCCCGATCAGCCTGCCGCGCAACCGTGCGGGGGTGGTCTCGGATCGCTCCTCGACCAGCGCCAATTGGCGGCGACCTTCGGCGACCACGACCACCAGCGAACCGGCGACGAACGCGCTGCCGCCGGCGTCGGCGACGACGAACGACCGTCCGTCGTCGGAGCGTGCCGCGAGACCAGAGCCCTCCTCGGTGCGCATCCCCCGATCCTGCCATCGGCGGGACAGCGACTGCACAGCATTCACCGATCAGACGCCCGCGCCAGGGCGTAGTACCGAAGTCGCGGGCAGGAAGGTCAGGGCAGCAAACCCTGGCGCGCCCGGCCCGCGCCGGACAGGACGAGCAGCAGCATGGTGGTCAGCGCCTGGTCGTCGAGGCCCGCGGCGGGGAAGGTGTAGCGCAGGATGACATCGGCGAGTTTGCCGTGACCGATCACGGTGAGCGAGCCGAACTGCAAGTTGTTGTTGCGCTCCGCGACTCGCTTGTGCAGCTGCGGTTTCAGCGGGCGATCCCAGGCCAGCACGCAGGTCATGGACACCACGTCGAGGCCGGGGGCCAGGTTCACCGCGCGCAGCGAACACAGCGCGCCCTCGTACTCGAAGCCGAGCGAACCCTCCGGGTCGACGCGCACGTCGATGTCGTACTGGTCCAGGCACGCGCCCGCCCGCGCCTGGAGTTCCTGATCGGGGGTGACCGCCGCGTCCATCTCCGTGCCGCCGTTCACTTGGTGCCGCCGAAGCGGCGGTCACGCGAAGCGTACTGGAGGCAGGCCTCCCACAGGTTGCGCCTGTCGAAGTCGGGAAACAGGGTGTCCTGGTACACGTATTCGGCGTAGGCCGACTGCCAGATGAGGAAGTTCGAGCTGCGGAACTCGCCGGACGGCCGCAGGAACAGGTCGACGTCGGGCATGTCGGGCTCGTCGAGGAACCGCGCGACGGTGGCCTCGGTGACCTTTTCCGGATCGATCTCGCCCGCCGCCACGCGTCGCGCGATTTCCCTTGCCGCGTCGGCGATTTCGGCGCGACCGCCGTAGTTGACGCACATCGTCAGCGTCATCGTGGTGTTGTCCTTGGTGAGCTCCTCCGCGGTCTCCAGCTCCTTGATCACGCTGCGCCACAGGCGCGGGCGCCGTCCCGCCCAGCGCACCCGAACGCCCATCTCGTGCATCTCGTCGCGTCGGCGGCGGATCACGTCGCGGTTGAAACCCATCAGGAAGCGCACCTCGTCGGGGCTGCGCCGCCAGTTCTCGGTGGAGAACGCGTAGGCCGAGAGCCACTTCACGCCGATCTCGATACAGCCCTCGACGGTGTCCATCAGCACCGCCTCGCCGCGCTCGTGCCCCGCGGTGCGCGGCAGTCCGCGCTCCTGCGCCCACCGGCCGTTGCCGTCCATCACCAGCGCCACGTGGTTGGGAACCAGTTCCGGGGGCAGCTGCGGCGGCCGCGCGCCCGAGGGGTGCGGCGACGGCGGGCGGACGACGCGGTTCTGCTGCCCGCTGCTCGGCCTTGTCGCGGTGGAGGAGTCTCGACGGAGGATCACGGCCTCCATCCTGCCTGATCCGGCTCGGGAGCAGCGAAGACCTCCGCGGATCACCCGGTCGACCCGGCGAGCACGGCCGCGATCAGGGCGAAAGCTCAGCCGACGTGCCCCGCGGGCGTCGGCGTCTTGGTGCGCTCGATCAGGGGCAACGTCCGCAGCTGGCGCTCCAGATGCCATTGCAGATGGGCGGCGACCAGTCCGCTGGCCTGGCGGCGGACCGAATCGGGCACCGTCGCGATGTAGTCCCACTCCCCTTTCAACAGGGCGACGAGCAGATCCAGCACGCCGGGAGCCGGGGTGGCCGCGCCGGGCGGGCGGCAGTGCACGCACACCGCGCCGCCCGCCGCAACGTGGAAAGCGCGGTGCGGGCCGGGTGTCGCGCACTTGGCGCATTCGTCCAGCGCGGGCGCCCAGCCCGCGAATCCCATGGCGCGCAACAGGAACGCGTCGAGGATGAGTTCGTGCGGGCGCTGTTTGGCGGCGATGGCGCGCAGTGCGCTCGCGGTCAGCGCGTGCAGGCGCGGCGCGGGCGCGCGTTCCTCGCCCGCGAGGCGTTCGGCGGTCTCCAGCACCGCGCAGGCGGTGGTGTAGCGGCCGTAGTCGTCGATGATGTCGGCGGCGAAGGATTCGACGGTGTGCACCTGGGTGACGGTGTCGAGCGTGCGGCCGGGATGCAGCTGCACGTCGATGTAGGAGAACGGCTCCAACCGGGCGCCGAATCGGGACTTGGTCCGCCGCACCCCCTTGGCGACCGCCCGGACCAGGCCGTGCTGACGCGTCAGCAGCGTGACGATGCGGTCCGCCTCACCCAGCTTGTGCTGGCGCACCACGACCGCCTCATCCCGATACAAACGCACGTGCTCATCCTCCCACGGACCAGCGACAGCCCGCGGTCGCCTCGCCCCGGCGAAGACGACGCACCTCCGCCTCGGCTCCGGCGGTCCGCCGCGGCCGACCGGCATTCAGCTGTGCCGGATGACGCGCTTCCGCCTACGCTCCGCCTGCATGCGGCGGTAGCAGCGGACCGGCGTCGGATTGCGTCGGCGCGCGGGCCGTCTACGCGCGCAGCAAACCCGCGACCAGCAACAGCAGCGACTGCTGGGCCTGCGCGCGTGCGGCTTCCTTGTCCTCGGCGTGCGCGACGATCAACCCCGCCTCGGTCACGGCGCTGAGCAGCAGCCGGGCCAGGATGTCGACGGGCGCGTCGGCGATGAGTTCGGCGGCGCGGGCCCGCTCCAGCTCGGCGACGATCAAGCCGAGCCCGTGCCGCGCCTCGAAAGCCCGCCACTCCTCCCAGCCGAGCACGGCAGGCGCGTCGTAGAGCGCGATGCGGATCATCTCGGGGCGCTGGCAGATGTCGAGGAAGACGTTCATGCCGACGGCCATCGAGGTGAGGATGTCGTCGGGATCGAGGGCGGCGATGGCCGCGCGGATCTCCGCGGTGCTGTCCGACTCGAGCCGTTCGAGCACCGCGCGGAACAGCCCGCGCTTGTCGCCGTAGTGGTGGTGCAGCGCGCCGCGGGTGACGCCCGCTTCGGTCACCAACTGCTCGGCGGAGGTCGCCGCGAAACCGCGTTCGGCGAACAGGCGCCGCCCCGCCTCTTCCAGGGCGGCCCTTGTCGTGCGGGAGCGGTCCTCCTGGCTACGGCGTGGCATGCAGCCGAGTGAACTCCAGAATCCGCTGGGTGAGCAACTCGGGCTGATCCTCGGGCAGGAAGGTGTAGGAGTCGTCGACGAGTTCGAGGGTGGCGTCGGGGAACTCGCGCACCAGCCGCTCGGCGTAGGCGACGGGGAACAGCTTGTCCTCGCGCGCCCACACGATCAGCACCGGCAGCCGGACGTTCCCGAACCGGGTCGCGGCGTCAAGCGTGTAGCGGCGGTGCGCGGATTTCAGGAAGCGCCGCAGGTCTTTTCGGATGGCGCCGGAGCGACGGCTCGGCAACAGATACGAGTCGACGAACTCGGCGGGCACCGGTCGCTTGCTCACCCAGCCGAAGGCGAGCGGCAGCCGGTGCAGCGCGCGCAGGCGCAACGTCTCGGTGAGCGGGCGCATCGAACCCGGCACCCTTGCCAGCAGCGGCAGCAGGGTGAACGGCTGCGGCAGGAAGTTCTCGTGGCTGTCCACCGAGGCGAGCACCACGCGGCCGATGCGTGCGGTGTTCCGCGCCAGCAGCACCTGGGTGATGGCGCCGCCGGTGTCGTTGGCGACCAGGGTGACGTCGGTCAGGTCGAGCCGCTCCAGGAAGGCGGCGATCAGGTCGGCCACTCCCGTCGGCGTCAGGTCCGCCTCGGGCACCGGGATCGAGTGCGAGCCGAGCGGCCAGTCGGGTGTCAGGCAGCGGTACCCCGCGGCGGCGACGGCGGGCACCACCGCGCGCCAGAGGTCGGCGTTGACGAGCAGGCCGTGCACGAAGACGACGGGCGCGCCGGTGCCGGTCTCGTGGTAGCGGACCCGGCCGCCGGGCAGGTCGATTTCGTGCGCTGGACCGAGTGACGGGCTGATGCCCATGGCTTCCTCCAGAGGTCGGGCGTCCCGTCCACTGTTACATACATACCGTATGTATGTCTATAGCGGAAATAGCCGTGCCCTGCGGTGATGCGCTTCGGGGCCGCGCGGCGATAACCCATGTGGACGGTCGTCCAATACAGCGCTACGGTTCACACCGGACGACCGAAGAGAGGGAGCTCACATGACGGTGCCGAAACGAGCGCTCAGGCCTGCCGACGAACCGGAACCCACCGCGGGTGCGACGCCCGAGGGCGATCCCGGTCTCGCCGAGTTGGCCGGCGCGCTCGCGGCGGGCACGGTCAGCTCCACCGCGGCGGTGGCCGCGGTGCTCGACCGGATCGAGGCGAGCCAGCCGACGCTCAACGCGTTCCGGGTGGTCCGCAGGGACCGCGCGCTGGCGGAGGCGGCCGAGGCCGACCGTCGACTGGCCGCAGGCGAGCGCCTGCCGCTGCTCGGCGTGCCGATCGCCGTCAAAGACGACACCGACATCGCCGGTGAGCCGACGGCATTCGGCTGCGGCGGCAGCTTCACGCCGAAAACCGAAGACGCCGAGTCGGTTCGGCGACTACGCGCGGCGGGCGCGGTGATCGTCGGCAAGACCAACACCTGCGAACTCGGCCAGCTGCCGTTCACCAGCGGCGCGGCTTTCGGGCACACCCGCAACCCCTGGCACCGCGAGCACACTCCTGGCGGTTCCTCTGGCGGCTCCTCGGCCGCGGTGGCGGCCGGATTGGTGCCCGCCGCACTGGGTTCCGACGGCGCGGGCTCGATCCGCATCCCGGCGGCGTGGACCAACCTCGTCGGCATCAAACCCCAGCGCGGCCGCATCTCCACGTGGCCGGAAGCCGAAGCGTTCCAGGGCCTCACGGTCAACGGTCCGCTGGCACGCACGGTGGCCGACGCGGCCCTACTGCTGGACGCGGCGGCGGGACCGCACAAGGGCGACCGCCACACCCCCGAACCGATTCGCGCCTCCGACGCCGTCGGCCGTGACCCAGGTCGACTGAGAATCGCACTGTCCCTGCGCATTCCGTTCACCGCGACCAAGACGACGCTGCACCCGGAGGTGCGCGCCGCGGTGCGCGGCATCGCCTCGGCTTTGCGCAAGCTCGGGCATTCGGTCACCGTCGCCGACCTGCACTACGGACTGCTCATCGGCGCCTCGTTCCTGCCGCGCTCGATGGCGGGCATTCGCTCCATGCACGACCGGATGCCGGGCGCGGAGGTGGACCCGCGCACCCGCGCCAACGTCCGCTTCGGCCGGGTGCTCGGCGGGCCGGCCCTCTTCGCCGCACGGCAGGCGGAACCGTTGCTGCACAAGCGCATCGGCACCTTCTTCAACGACTACGACGTGGTGCTCGCGCCCACCACCGCCACTCCCCCGCCGCGCGCCGAGGAGATCGACGGCATCGGCGTCAACGCCACCAACAACCTCATCACCGCCGCCTGCCCCTACACTTGGCCGTGGAACGTGCTCGGGTGGCCGAGCGTGAACGTGCCCGCCGGTTTCACCGAGGCGGGCTTGCCGGTCGGCGCCCAGCTGATGGGCACCGCGGCCACCGAACCGCTGCTGATTTCCGTTGCGGCGCAACTGGAGTCCGAGCTGCGCTGGGACCGCCACCGGCCCGAACCGTGGTGGTGAGCGCCCAGGCCGAGCTGGTCGCTCGGCCTGGGCTCTTGGTCAGCCTCGCGCGGACGTGAGCTCCGCACGCTCCTGACACTTGGTGGCGATCAGGCTGGAGATCGTGGTCACCGTCAGCACGCCGAGGATCACCGCGAGCGAGACGCCGATGGAGATCTCCGGCACCGCGACGCCCGACTCGTGCAGCGCGTGCAGGAACAGCTTGACGCCGACACGCACCGCCCGGCGACCCATCCCACCGAGGGCAGGGCGTGCTCAACGCCGCGGCGGTGACCAGTCCTCCGACGCGCTCTTCGTGCCCGACGGACACCCGTCCCCTTCGGCGGGCCGCGGCGACATCACCAGGCATTGCTGCGGACCCGGCTGCCCGACGCCCGCGGTGACGAGCACCGCGATCGACGACCCGTCCGCGACCCGGCTGGTCGAGAAGCCGAGTGTGCCGGTGACACCGCGATAGTCCATCTCGCGCAACTGCATCGCCACGGCGGTGCGGTTGATCGAACCGTCGGTGTGTTGCGGCCCGGTGCGCACCGCGCGCAGGAACAGCCCGACCACGTCGTAGGCGAGACCGGTTCGATCACCGGGCCAGGACGGCTGGTAGTCGGCCATATGCGGGTAGGCGCGAAGGTCGTCGATCAGCACGGCCAGCTCGGCGCACAGCTGCTGGTAGTCGAACGCGACCGGCTCGTCGCCGAGTTCGCCGTTGCCGCGGATACATTCGGCGCCGCCGAGCATCACCGGCGCCGCCTTGGCGACATAGCGGACCGACAGATTGGCGGGCAGCGCGGCCATCGCCTTCTGGTCGGTGATCAACCGGGTCACCGTGTCGTTGCCGAGGATGGCGGGCGACTCACCCGTCTGACAGCCACGAATGACCGATTTGGCGAAGGTCGCGAAATCGTCGTTGCGTCCCGCGAAGAACAACAGGGTGCCGCGATCGAAATCCGTTGTCTCGCAGGGGGCGGGGAAGCGATTCAGCTCCTGCTGTTCGGTCCACTCCATGCGGCGATACGGCACGTCGCGGCGCTCCAGTTCGCCGCGCAGATCCTCGACGAGGGTCTCGACGTAGATGTCGCCGTCGTCCTTGGGGTGGTAGATGGCGACCTGGTTGTAGCGCGGCTGTCCCGCCCGCGGCGCGCCCGCCGGATGGCGCGCGCCCTGCACGTAGTCCGCGATCAGTCGCGCCTGCGTCGTATTGCTCGGCGCCGCTTGGAAATACAGCGGCGAGGACTTCTCCAGTCCGTCGGCGGAGAGCGTCGTCGCGACCACCGGAACACCGAGTTCGCCGAGTCGTCCGATGGCGCGGCGGGTTTCGGCGTTGCTGCGATCCATGCCGACCACCCCGAGGATGCCGGGTTCGTCGTTCAGCAGGCCGCGTAGCTGGTCGTCCACCACCCAGGTCGCGTGCCGCATATCGGAGCCGCCGTTGGCGACGACGACGCGCAGCAGCGGTTCGGACTCGTCCGAGGCGAGCAGCGCGCGACGCTGCTGCACGGCGAGTCCGGCGAGCTCCTCGACCTGCGCGTGCGGGTAGCGCACATTCGTGTCCACGTAGCTGAGCCCGGAGAAGTAGATCAGCGTGATGATCGGCCGACGCGGGTTGTCGCGGCGCGCGTCGGCGGCGGCGACGTTGAGCCGGAAGACCTCGCGCTGCATCGCCGTCAGTTCCGGGTCGTCGGTGAAGACTTGGTCGGCGTTGTCGCTGTAGCCGACGCACTCGCCGTCGCGTTGCTGCACCGCGATACCCGGCGTCCACGGCCAGTGCGCACACGGCGCGCCGCGCAGCGGCGGAATGTAGACCAGCGCGGCGGCCACCAGCAGCCCGATCGGAATCAGCACACACATCGCGACGAACCACTTGCGGGCCGCGAGCGGCGGCGCGGGCGGCACCGCGAGGTGCGCCAGGTTGGGGTCGCGGACGCGGCCGTCGAGCGGATCGGGCAGCCGCACTCGCAGCGGAAGGAACCACGCGTGCTCGGACCGGTTGGTGCGCATGTTGTCGATGTCGCGCAGCCAGCGCAGCAACGGATCCGGCTGCTGCCCGGAATACGGTCGGTCGACGAGACTTTCGAGCGTGTCGAGGTGTTGGAGGTCGCCGATCAATGCCAGTTCCGGCGTCGACGATTCGGCGGTGTCGGCGGTCTGGCCGGGGTCGTACGCCAAGCAGGCGAGGACGACCAGCGGATCGAAATGCCCGGTCTCGTTGCGGATGTCGTTGATCCAGCCGATCAGCCGCTCCGCGTCGCTGTCGCGCTCGACGCCACCGAGCAGCGCCACCGGATACGCGGTGCGCCGCCAACTCGACGGCCGCCACAACCGCTTGCGGTAGGCGTCGCGCATGTCCTCGAGAAAGGCGTGCACCAGCAGCTTGGCGACCTGCTTCTCGTCCTCGTCGCTGCGCCGCGACGCGGTCAGCCGTGTCGCGAAACCCAGGAAACTGTCGGACAATTCGGGTGCGAGGTAGCGCTGGCGCATGAACCAGCGGGTGACCTTCGACATGCCGGGGATGCGCCCGCTGATCCACAGCCACAGCCGCAGGACCGGCCACAGCGCGAGCACACCGAACACCAGCCGGGAGATGGTGTCGCCGCTGACGCCCTCGGCGGTATCGGAGCGGTCGGCAGGAGAACCGCTGCGCAGCAGACGCGGCAGCCGCGAACGCAGTTCGACCGTGGCCTCGGTCTCGTCGCTCGTAACACGTTGGCGGGTCAGCCAATCCGCGGTGCGGTAGCGCGGGAACTTGATCGGTCCCATCGCCGTGTCGTCGGTGGAGAAGCCCTCGACCAGCCGCTGCACGATGGGCAGGCAGTGCCCCTGGATCTCCTCACCCGTCGCGTTCGGGTCCGGCGTGAGCGCGTCGGGCGGCAGATCCGCCGCTTGGAGATCGACCCGCGCCCGCGGCGTCGCCCGCCTGCCACCGGATTCCCCGAGCCAACGGTAGATCTCGACGAGCAACGCGCCGCCCGCGCCCGCGCCGACCAGACCGACGACCGGGCGCGGCAGCGGACGCCTGCGCCGCAGCAGCGTGCGGAACACCCGCGGCTTCGCGTCGGGCACCTCGAGCGCGCGTAGCAGCTCGAGCAGCTTGGGAACATCGTTGGCGGTATCGGTCAATTCGACGGCCTCCCCCGTGGAATGCGTTGCTGCGACGCACACCCGGGCGTCAAACGGGACTGTACCGGTACAAATCGGACTCGGGCGGGTTGTTCGCTCGAGTTCGCGGTCCGCGAACGTACCGTTTGCTCAGAAGCCCAGCTTGCCCAGCTGTTTCGGATCGCGCTGCCAGTCCTTGGCGACCTTGACGTGCAGGTGCAGATAGATCCGCACGCCGAGGATGTGCTCGATCTGCTTGCGCGCGTTGGTGCCGACCTCCTTGAGGCGGCTGCCACCCTTGCCGATGACGATGGCCTTCTGGCTGGGACGTTCGACGTACAGCAGCGCGTGCACGTCCAGCATCTCCTCGTTCTCCTCGCGCGGGAGAACCTCCTCGATCACCACGGCGAGCGAGTGCGGCAGCTCGTCGCGCACGCCCTCCAGCGCGGCCTCGCGGATGAGCTCGGCCATGAGGGTTTCCTCGGGCTCGTCGGTGAGTTCGCCGTCGGGGTAGAAGGCCGGGCCCTCCGGCATTTTCGAGGCGATCACGTCGACGAGGACCTCGACCTGCTCGCCCTTGACCGCCGACACCGGCACCACTTCGGCCTCCGGACCGAGCAGCTCGGAGACGGCGAGCAGCTGCGCGGCGACCTGCTCGCGACCAACTTTGTCGATCTTGGTGACCACGCCGAGCACGGTGGTCTTCGGCGCCATCTGCTTGATCTGCTGCACGATCCAGCGGTCGCCGGGCCCGATCTTCTCGTCGGCGGGGATACAGATCGCGATCACGTCGACCTCGGAATAGGTATCCCGCACCAGGTCGTTGAGCCGCTGCCCGAGCAGCGTCCGCGGTCGGTGCAGACCCGGCGTGTCGACCAGGATGAGCTGCGCGTGGTCGCGGTGCACGATGCCGCGGATGGTGTGGCGGGTGGTCTGCGGTCGCGAGGAGGTGATCGCGATCTTCGCGCCGACAAGCGCGTTGGTCAGCGTCGACTTGCCGGTGTTCGGCCTGCCGACGAAACAGACGAAACCGGAACGGAATTCGGTGGAGCCGGAGTTGTCAGCCACCCTGCACCTCGGCGCCCGCCGCGTCGTCGACGATGTCGAACACCGCGCCCGCGCGATCGGTGAAGATGATCCGCGCCTCGCCGGAGACCTCGCGCACCGCGGCGACACCGGCGTCGGAGAACCGGCCACCGACCACCACGGCCGCCTCGAAACCCTCGGCGCCGCTGGAGATCGCGGCAGCGACCGCGGCCTGCAACGCGGTCAGCCGCAGCGCGTGCAGATCCACCTCGCCCGCCGCGTAGGTGCGGCCGTCGGTGTCGCGGATCGCCGCGCCGCCCGTCCCGCCGGTGCGGCCCATCGCGCCGCGCGCCAGGGTCAGCAGTTTGGTGTCCTCGGCGTCCAGTTCAGTCATCGGTTGCTCCGTCCTCGTCCTTGTTGCCATTGCGCTTGCCGCCGTTGGATTTTGCGCCCTCGGCCACCGCTGCGCCCGCTTTCTCGGATTTCTCCGCCGCCTTGCGCACCAGGACCGTGTTGACCCGCATCCGGCCGCGCGAATCCGGTCCGCCTTCGGCGCGCAGCACCAGCCCGTGCACCACGATCTTCGAACCGGGCAGCGGCACCCTGCCGAGTTCGTGCGCGAGCAGACCGCCCACGGTGTCGACGTCCTCGTCCTCGATCTGCATGCCGTAGAGCTCGCCGAGATCCTCCACCGACAAACGCGCCGACACCCGGAAGCGACCCTCGCCGAGTTCCTCGACCGGCGGTGTCTCGTCCATGTCGTACTCGTCGGCGATCTCGCCGACGATCTCCTCGAGCACGTCCTCGATGGTCACCAGGCCCGCGATGCCGCCGTATTCGTCGACGAGCAGCGCCATGTGGTTGCGGCGGCGCTGCATCTCGTCGAGCAGGTCGTCCAGCGGCTTGGAGTCCGGCATGAACACCGCGGGACGCATCACGTCGCGCACCCGCACCTTGCGGCTGCGGTCCGCGTACGGCACAAGATCTTTCAGGTAGACCACGCCGAGGATGTCGTCGACGTTCTCGCCGACCACCGGGATGCGGGAGTGGCCGCTGCGCACCGCGAGCGACATGGCCTGCGCCGCCGTCTTGTCCGCCTCGATCCACACCATCTCGGTGCGCGGCACCATCACCGCGCGGGCGGCGGTGTCGCCGAGTTCGAACACCGACTGGATCATGCGGCGTTCGTCGTCGGCCACCACGCCGCGCTCGCTGGCCATCTCGACGACCTCGCGCAGCTCGATCTCCGAGGCGAAGGGACCGTTGCGGAAACCCTTACCGGGGGTGATCGCGTTACCGATCAGGATCAGCAGCCTGCTGATCGGGCCGAGCAGCGCGCCGATGAATTGCAGCGGCAGCGCGGCGGCCAACGCCAGCGAGTAGGCGTGCTGGCGGCCGAGGGTGCGCGGGCCGACACCGATCACCACGTAGTCGACGAGCACCATCACCACGGCGGTGATCACCAGCGCCCAGTTGTCGTTCCATATCCCGATGAGCGCCGCGGCGAGCAGCACTGTCGCGCCGATCTCGCACAGCACGCGCAGCAGCACCATCAGGTTCACGTAGCGGGCGCGGTCGGCGATGATGCGGCTCAACCGCGCGGCGCCCGGCCGATCGGCGCGCACCATGTCGCCGAGGCGGGCCGGGGAGATCGTGTTCAGCGCCGCGTCCACGCCGGCGAACAAGCCGCCCGCTGGCACCAGCAAGACGGCGAGCAGGATCAGGGTCGGTGAGCTCACGCCGGACCCAGCGCGTCTCCGGGTCCGGTGAAGCCGGCCTTGCCGAGCAGGCGGGCGTCGCGCTCGGCGAGTTCGGCGCGCCGCCGTGCCTCGCGCAGGCTCTCGTACCACTCCTCGAGCAGCCGGGCCTGGAGCGCGAACATCTCCTTCTCCTCCTCCGGCTCCGCGTGGTCGTAGCCGAGCAGGTGCAGCACGCCGTGCACGGTGAGCAACGCGAGCTCGTGCTCGAGCGAATGCCCCGCCTTGCGCGCCTGCGCCGCCGCGAACTCCGGACACAGCACGATGTCGCCGAGCATCGACGGGCCCGGCTCGGGGCTGTCCGGCCGACCGCCCGGCTCGAGCTCGTCCATCGGGAACGACATCACATCGGTGGGACCTGGCAGGTCCATCCAGCGCATGTGCAGGTCGGCCATGGTGTCGAGATCGACGAGCACCATCGACAGCTCGGCCGCCGGATGGACGTCCATCCGGGCGATCACGAACCGCGCAACACTGACCAGGTCTTCTTCGGGTACGTCGATACCCGACTCGTTGGCGATCTCGATGCTCACCTGAACAGCCTATTAGACGCAGCCGGACGCAGTTCGCCCGCAGCCCCGCGCATGCCGGAGCGAAAGGCGGACCAGCACCGACCGAAGGCCACCGTCATCCCGCCAGACCAACCGAAGGCGACCTTCATCCGATCTGTGTGCCCGGTGACCGAGGGTGATGTTCATGGCGGTGGGTCGACTGACGTGACCGGCCGCCGATGAAGGTCGGCGGCCGGTGCGATCGGCTGGGTGTGTGCGACGGTCAGCGGCGGTCGCGGCTCGCGGCGCGGCGCTGGGCGCGGTTGCCCGGGTAGTGCGGAGTGACCTGCGGCCGGGTGGCCTCCCAGCGGTCGTAGGCGTCGACGATGTCGGAGACAAGGCGGTGCCGGACGACGTCGCTGCTGGTGAGCTCCGCGAAGTGGATGTCCTCGATCTCGGTGAGGATCTCCGACGCGGCACGCAGGCCCGAGCGGGCGCCGGTGGGCAGGTCGACCTGGGTGATGTCGCCGGTGACCACGATCTTGGAGCCGAAGCCGAGACGCGTCAGGAACATCTTCATCTGCTCGGCGGTGGTGTTCTGCGCCTCGTCGAGAATGATGAAGGAGTCGTTCAGCGTGTTGTGTGTCAGGAGGAAGTCCTCGGTGACGTACAGCGAGTCAGCAGCGGCGACGCGGATACACACCGCCTCTTCGGTGCCGGCCGACTCGATCCGATCGATGAATCGCATCGGACGCCCGCCACCGAGCTCGGTGTACTTCGCGGACTTTCGAACGAGCCTGAACGGTGCGATGCCATCGGGTAGCCGGATATCGAGGATGTGAGCATCCGAGCGATGCTCGACCGGACGCCCGTCAGCTCGTCCAGGTCTACGCCCGGCGGCCGGGCGTGTCCTGGTACTGACGATCCCGCCCAGGGACTGCACCAGGAATACGACATCGTCTCGAAGTTGGCTGGAGACGGTCGTGAACTGGATTCGGCACGTACGTCCCGTTTGCGTGACCGGCCCGCCGTCGGAATCGAGCAGGCCTTGCAGCACTCCCAGCCGGACATCCTGCGTATTGAGCAAATACTCGCGGGGAACGAACTTCGTATTCGAGCGCGTACCCGCCAAGCCGAGCTTCCTGATCGCGGCGGTCACCGGGTTGACTATCGTACGCGCGTCGCCGGGAGCCGCTACCCGATTGAGCACGTAGTCGACAGCTGTCTTCTTGCGCGCCACAATCCCGGGAATCGCCTGCTCCAGCGCGCGTACCAACTCCGGATCGTTCGTGGCGAACGTCGGTGTCGTCGTCCCCGTGAGGCAACCATCGCCGAGGAGTAGTCCGAGAGCGTAGGGATCCATCGGCACCGCGCGCGAGTCGAAACGCACAGGACTGCTCAGCAGCGGCAGCTCGTAGCGGTGATAATGGGCCGCCCGGAGATTGCCGATCATCTCCTTGGTCTGCAGCACCCGTGGCGGCTTGCCGCGTCGCCGATCCGACCTCGTGTACACCGACCACAGATGATCACCCGAGGCCAACGTCGATGCGCCGTCCTGCGTGTGGACGCGATAGATCTCCTTGAAGCCCTGCGGATAGACGCCCAGCACCTCGGTCGGCGTACCGTCCGAGCCGATCACCGAATCGCCGACCTCGATCTCGCCGATGGGCCGGAATCCAGACGGGGTCAGAACTTTGGTGTGCAGCGGCTGCGCTCGACCGCGCATGTACGCCAGCGGCGCGACCTCGATGACGCCCGCGGCCATCAGCTTCGGGATCGCCTCGGGGTCCATCATGTCGTGCAGCGCGTCGTAGAGCGGCCGCAGATACGGGTCAATCTTCTCGTTGAGCGTGCCGGGCAGGAAGCCGAGCCGCTCGCCCGCCTCGACGGCGGGACGAGTCAGGATGATCCGGTTGACCGACTTCGTCTGCAACGCCTGCACGGCCTTGGCCATGGCCAGGTAGGTCTTGCCGGTACCCGCGGGACCGATGCCGAACACGATGGTGTTGGCGTCGATCGCGTCGACGTAGCGCTTCTGGTTCAGCGTCTTGGGGCGGATGGTCTTGCCGCGCCGGGACAGGATGTCCAGGCTCAGCACTTCCGCGGGGGAATCCGAGGAACCTTCGGTCAGCATCGACACCGTGTGCCGCACCGCCTCCGGCGTCACCACCCTGTTGCGGCCGGTCAGCGCGATGAGCTGTTCGATGACCCGCTCGGCGAGGGCGACGTCGGCCGCCTTGCCGGTGAGGGTCACGGAATTGCCGCGAACGTGAATGTCCGCGTCGAGCAACTGCTCGAGCTCACGCAGATTCTGGTCGGCCGAACCGAGGAAGGGGAACACGGATTCGGGAGCGAGTTCGATGCTGGAGCGCACTGTGCGCGCTGCGGGGCCCGAGCCGTTGTCGCGGGCGCCAATGCCTGCTGTGGGGTTGGTCGGGTCGCCGATCTCGCCTTGTGTTCGCAAAAGTGGTTACAGCCTGCTTTCCGGTCTCGACTGCCTGGGGAATGACAAAAGTTTAACGCGCCCCACCGACAGCGCACAGTGAATAAACGGCTACCGATGCGGCGGCCATTCCCGCCGTGTGCTGGATATTCCCCCGTGGCCGTCGGACCAATCCTCGGCGAAGTCACGGAAGCGTCGCACCGCGTCCGACGGCGCCGCGGCGGCCGACCAGATCAGCCCCACCTCGCGCCACGCGCCCTCGTCGGCCAGCGGAACCAGCGCCAGGCCCGAGCGCGCGGCGGAGGGTGCGGGATCCGCCAGTGGGAGCAACGCGACGCCGAGCCCCGCCGAGACCAGTCCGGTGACGGTGACCAGGTCGCTCGCCTCGAAGGCGACGCGCGGGCGGATGTCCGCGGCCGCGCACAGTTCGTCGAAGATGCGCCGCATGCCGAACCCGGGATGCATGGTGATGAACTCGGCGCCGCCGAGGTCGGCGAGGCGAACCTGTCTGCGCGCGGCCAGCCGGTGCTCGGCGGGCACGGCGAGGACCAGCGGCTGGCGCAGCAGGCCGCGCCAGCCGAGGCCGGGCGCGGACGGGCGCGGCGAGACGACGGCGAGGTCGGCCGCGCCGTCGAGAACCTGGCGGGTGATCTTCTCGGCGGCGCCTTGGCGCAACGTCACGGTGACTCGGCCCGCGTTGCGCCGGAAACCGGCGATCAACTGCGGCACCAGCCAGCCGCCGAAGGAATGCAGGAACGACAGCCGCACCACGCCGCGCGCGGGATTGGCGAGATCGGCGACGGCTTGGCCCGCGGCGTCGAGTTCGGCCTGCGCGCGGCGCGCGTGTTCGTAATAGACGCGGCCGAATTCGTTGAGCGCGATCCGCTTTCCGCGCCGGTCGAACAATTCCGCACCGAGCCTGCGCTCCAGCCTGGCGAGCATCCGCGAGAGCGTCGGCTGGGCGATGTGCAGGCGTTCCGCGGCCGCGCTCATCCGTTCGAGTTCCGCGAGTGTCGTGAACCACTGCAAATCTTCGCCGAGCACCTCGCTGCCTCCCTATATGCATCTACTGCATCAAGCCCCTGTTCATTATTCATTTCCTTTCGGAAGTGGCGGTGGCAATGCTGAGAACAGGAGGTAGCCATGACCGGCACGGCAAGCACCATCGAGCGACGCACGAGCGACGCGGCACACGACCGCCGGATCACCGTTGCGCTGTTCGCGGCCGGGCTCACCACCTTCGCCTCGATGTACAACGCGCAGGCGCTGCTGCCCAGCCTGTCCGCGGCGTTCGGCGCGACTCCCGCCCGCGCGGCGCTGGCGGTCTCGCTCACCACCGGCTGTCTCGCGCTGGCCATCGTGCCGGTGAGCGCGCTGTCCAGCCGGATCGGCAGGACCAAGGTGATGATCGGTTCGGCGGCGGCCTCCGCTGTCGTCGGCCTGCTGATTCCGTTCAGTCCCTCGCTCGACGCGCTGCTCGCCGGGCGGGCGTTGCAGGGCGTCGCGCTGGCCGGGGTGCCCGCGGTGGCGATGGCGTATCTGGCCGAGGAGATCGGCGCCGAAGGGCTCGGCGCCGCGATGGGCGTGTACGTCGCGGGCACCACGATCGGCGGCCTGGCCGGGCGCCTGATTCCCTCGTTCACGCTCGACGTGGCGTCCTGGCGCTGGGCAGCGGCGGCGGTCGGCGTTGCCGCAGCGGCATGCACGGTGTGGTTCGTCCGGCTGCTGCCGCCCTCGCGCGGTTTCGTCGCACGGCCCGCCGGATTGCGCACGGTCCTCGGCGATCTCGGGCAGCAGCTGCGACACCGCCGATTGCTCGCGCTGTTCGGCTTGGCCTTCGTCCTGATGGGCGGCTTCGTCTCGATCTACAACTTCCTCGGCTACCGGCTCACCCAGCACCCGTTCGAATTGCCCGCGGCGGTGGCGGGTTCGGTGTTCCTGCTGTATTTGGCGGGCACCGTGACCTCGGCTTGGGGCGGTCGCCTCGCCGACCGCGTCGGCAGGCAGCGGATGCTGACCGCGTCGATGGCGGTGATGGGCGTCGGACTGGCGGTGAGCGTGCCGGATCGGCTCGGCTGCGTCGTCGCGGGCGTATTGCTCTACACCGCGGGCTTTTTCGCCGCGCACACGGTCGCGAGCGCGTGGGTCGGCACGCTGGCCCGCGGCAATCGCGGGGCGGCCTCGTCGCTGTATCTGTTCTTCTACTACCTCGGCAGCGCGGTCGTCGGCGGGCTGTCCGGTCTGGCCTTCGCGCACGCGGGCTGGGTGGGCCTGGTCGGAACCGTCGGCGCGTTGCTCGCGGCGGGGGCGATCCTGTTCGCCGTCGCGTCGATCCGCTCGCGCGACGGCGTTCCGTCCGCCGGGTAGCGGTCGGCTACCAGCGCGGCGTCAACGCGCCCAGCGCGCCGAGCGCGACCGCGGCCGCCGTCGACGTCCGCAGCACCGTCGGCCCGAGCAGCACGACATCGGCTCCCGCCGCGGCGAGTTCGGTGAGCTCGGCATCGTCGAGTCCGCCTTCCGGGCCCACGATCAGCACCACCTCCGGCGCCTCGCCGAACGGCAGCTCGGTGAAACGGCCGCCGCCGGATTCGTGCAGCGCCGCGACGATCGCGCCCTCGGCCTTGGCCTTTCGGACCAGCTCGAGCAGATCGCGGGTGCGGTGCAGATCGGCGACCTCGGGAATGTAGGCGCGGCGGGACTGGCGGGCCGCCGAGCGTGCCGCGGCACGCCACTTGTCGACGGCCTTGGCGGCCTTGCCCTCCCAGTTGGCCACGCAACGAGCGGCCTGCCACGGCACGATGACATCGGCGCCCGCCTCGGTCATCAGCTCGACGGCCAGCTCCGAGCGGTCCGACTTCGGCAGCGCCTGCACCACCGTGACGCGCGGCGAAACCGGTTGCGCCACGGTCTTGCCGAGCACTCTCAGGTCGAGCCGGTCGCGCTGGGCTGCGACGACCTCCGATTCGGCGAGCACACCGCGTCCGTCGGACAGGGTGATCGGCTCGCCGACCCGGATGCGCCGCACGGTCGCGGCGTGCCGTCCCTCCGGACCGTCGAGCACCGCGATCGCGCCGGGCTCGGGAATGTCGTCGAGGTAGAAGACCGTGGCGGCCAACGGCTCAGCGCCCGCTGAACGAGGCGCGCAGCCGCGCGAACAGGCCGCTGTTGTGCTCGGACTGCGCTGTCATCACCTCAGCGCGGTCGCGCTCGCGCAGGCCCTTGTACTTGCGAAGCAGTTCGGTCTGCTTGCCGTCCAACTTGGTCGGCACCACGATGTCCAGGTGCGCGATCAGGTCGCCGCGGGCGCCCGAGCGCAGCCGAGGCATGCCGTGGCCGCGCAGCACGGAGACTTCGTTGGGCTGGGTGCCGGGGGCGATGGTCAGCTCCGTCGGGCCGTCCAGGATCGTGTCGATGACCACGGTCGTGCCGAGCGCGGCGTCCACCATCGGCACCCGGATGGTGCAGTGCAGGTCGTCGCCGTCGCGGACGAACACGTCGTGCGGCTGCTCCACGATCTCCACGTACAGATCGCCCGCGTGGCCGCCGCCGGGACCGACCTCGCCCTGCGCCGCGAGCCGGACGCGCATGCCGTTGGCGACGCCCGCCGGGATGGGCGCGGCGATCTCGCGACGGGCGCGAACCCGGCCGTCGCCGCCGCACTTGTGGCATGGGTCGGGGATGGTCTCGCCCGCGCCGCGGCAGGTCGGGCACGGCCGCGAAGTGAGCACCTGGCCGAGGAACGAGCGCTGCACGGACTGGACTTCGCCTGCGCCGCCGCAGGTTTCGCAGCGCACCGGCTTGGAGTTGCCGTTGGTGCCCGCGCCGTGGCAGTTGTCACAGAGGATGGCGGTGTCGACGGTCAGGTGCTTGGTCACGCCCACCGCGCACTCGGCGAGGCTGAGGCGGGTGCGCAGCAGCGAGTCGGCGCCGGGCTGCACCCGGCCGCGCGGCTTGCGCTGACCGCCGCCCGCGCCGCTCATGCCGCCGAAGAACGCCTCGAACACGTCGCCGAGGCCGCCGAAGCCCGCGCCGGAGAAGCCTGCGCCGCCCGCCCCCGCGGACTCGAGCGGGTCGCCGCCCATGTCGACGATCCGGCGCTTCTCCGGATCGGAGAGCACCTCGTAGGCCGCCGACACGTCCTTGAACTTGGCCTGGGCGGCCTCGTCGGGGTTGACGTCCGGGTGGAGTTCGCGGGCCAGCTTGCGGTAGGCGCGCTTGATCTCCTGGTCGGTCGCGTTCTTCGCGACGCCGAGCAGTCCGTAGTAGTCCCGTGCCACTTGAGTTCTCTAGTCCTTGGTCGCTGTGACTCGCCTGTGCCGCTCCAACCGAATGACGACACCGTCGGCATTAGTCGGATGCACTCAACTTTATCCGGCCAGAGGTTCGAGGGTAGCAGCGCCGTTGGCACGGTTCGGCGTCAGCGCTCGGCCAGCACCTCGCCGATGTAGCGCGCGACGGCCGCGACCGAGGCGATGGTGCCCGGATAGTCCATCCGGGTCGGGCCGAGCACGCCCATGCCGCCGAGCACCGCGCCCTCGACGCCGTAACCGGTGGAGACCACCGATGTACTGCGCATCTGCTCGACCTGGGTCTCCTCGCCGATCCGCACCGTCACCGTGCCGGGGTGCTGCGCCGCCGCAAGCAGTTTGAGCACGATCACCTGCTCCTCCAGCGCCTCGAGCACCTGACGCAGCGAGCCGGGCAGACCGAAATCGGCGGCGTTGCGGGTGAGGTTCGCGGTGCCGCCGAGCACCAGCCGCTCCTCTGGATGTTCGACCAGGGTCTCCACCAGCACGGTCGACACCCGGATCAGTACGTCGCGCAGCTGGAGCGGGGCGCGCTCGGGGAGTTCGGCGACCGCGGCCGAGGCGGCGGCAAGGCGCTTGCCGTCCATTGCGCCGCCGAGCATGGCGCGCAGCGCGGCCAGGTCCTCGTCGTCGATCACCGCGCCGAGCTCGACCAGGCGCTGATCGACCCGGCCGGTGTCGGTGATCACCACGAGCAGCAGCCGCGCGGGATTCAGCGCGACGACCTCGATGTGGCGCACCGTCGACGCCGACACGGTCGGGTACTGCACCACCGCGACCTGCCTCGTCAGCTGGGCGAGCAGCCGAACGCCGCGGCGCAGCACGTCGTCGAGATCCACGCCGGACTCCAGGAACTCCATGATCGCGCGCCGCTCGGCGGGCGAGAGCGGCTTCACTTCGGAGATCCGGTCGACGAACTGCCGGTAGCCCTTGTCGGTGGGGATGCGCCCGGAGCTGGTGTGCGGCTGGGTGATGTAACCCTCGGCCTCGAGCACCGCCATGTCGTTGCGGACCGTCGCGCTGGAGACACCCAGATTGTGCCGCTCCACCAGGGTTTTCGAGCCGATCGGTTCCTTGGTGGCGACATAGTCCGCGACGATCGCGCGCAGGACCTCGAAGCGCCGATCCTCGGTGCTCGACATCGGCCCCACCTCCTCGCCTTCTAGATACGCCGCGGGCCCGCCGACGCATTCGGGGGCGCGTGAAACGCCGCGGCCGCCCGGTCGTCTGAGTATCCAGTTTAGTTGCCGACCCGCCAATCGCCCGTCCCGCGGGCGCGTGACAGGGTCGCAGGCAGGCATTCTCGGCGAAGATGTCGCGAACCGCAACGGGCACGGCCGATCCGCCCGGGCACCCGCGCCGGGCATCGGGCGGCAGCGCCACCGGTTCGCAGCCCTCAGCGGCTGTCGAAGCCTCTGGCGCGCTTGCCCGCCAAGGCGTCGAGCCCGAGCATGGCGAGCAGGGACTCGCAATCGGCGGCATCGTGGGCGTATCCGGCGACCGTGCGCGCGGCGATGGCGTGCTGGCGTGCGTTTTCCGCCTTTTCGGCGGCCCTGGCCTCGGCGAATTCGCCATGAACCGGAAATTGATCGATGTCTCGTGCCTGTGGCATAGGACTCCTCGGTGTCGAGCCGGAGCCTACGCGGCTTATCGAGTCTGCGATAGTCCGCACAACAGGACGTTCCCGGACACGTGTCACACCTCGGGTCACCGCATCGTCGTCTCGGCGTAGCTATCGACATGGAGGAGTCACCGGATGCGAATCGCAGTAGTCGGCGCGAGCGGGCGGATCGGCCACGAGGTGGTCGACGTGCTGAGGGACCAGGGCCACGAGGTGGTGGCGATCAGTCGTGGTGCGGGCGTGGACGTCTACACCGGCGCGGGACTGGACGGGGCGCTGGCCGGGTGGACATCGTGATCGACGCGGTCAACGCGAACACCACCGAGACCGCGGCCGTGACGGACTACTTCCGCACCATCGCGCGCAACCTGCAGCGGGAGGCGGGCGTGCGGCGGATCGCGGTCGTCTCGATCATCGGCATCGATCCGTTCACCGCGGGGCACTACGCCGGGAAGCTGGCGCACGAGGCGGCCTACCGCGAAGGTCCGGTGCCGGTGCGTGTCCTGCGCGCGGCGCAGTTCCACGAGTTCACCGAGATGATGCTCGACTGGACCACCCGCGACGACACGGCCTACGTGCCGCGCTTCCGCACCCAGCTCGTCGCGGCCCGCGTCGCCGCCGAAGAGCTGGCCACGCTCGCCCTCGCCGACGAGGCGGCCGACGTGGTCGAGCTCGCGGGACCGGAAGAGCTGAACCTCGCCGCCTCGGTGGCGAAACTCGCCGCGCGCCTCGGCAAGCCGTCCCGCGTCGAGGAGATCGTCGACACCGAGGACCCCAATCACGAACTCCAAGCCGCCGGAGCGCTGCTGCCCGGCCCCAACGCGATCCTGGCAGGGCCGACGTTCGACGAATGGCTCGACCGCAAGTACCCGGCGCGTTAGTCGCCGCGAAAAGCACTGCGGCCTTTGATGTTCCGGTCTTCGACAGCCGCCCTTCGGCTCCCGGCTATTTCGTCGGCGCGCCGCGTGCGGCGAAAGATGTTGCGGACGTGTGGATTCAGCCGAGGAGGTCGCGCACCACACCGTCGGCGAGGAGGCGGCCGCGGTCGGTGAGGACCAGGTGGTCGTCGGACCGGAATGCCAGGCCGCCGGCGATGACGCGATCGACCGCGGGGGCGGCGGAGGGAGCGAGGTCGGCGAGAGGGAGGCCGGTGCGCAGGCGCATCGTCAACATGACGCGCTCGAAGTAGCGCTCGTCGTCGGTGAGCGATTCCCAGCCCGCGGCGGGCAGGCCGCCGCGGGCGACGCGCTCGGCGTACCTGGCCGGGTGCTTGATGTTCCACCACCGCACCCCGCCGAGGTGGCTGTGCGCGCCGGGGCCCGCGCCGAGCCAGTCGCCGCCGTCCCAGTAGCCGAGGTTGTGCCTGCACCGAGCGGAATCGTTTGCCGCCCAATTGGATACCTCGTACCAGCCGAGTCCGGCGGCGGTGAGGCGGGAGTCGATGCGTTCGTAGCGGACGGCGAGCACGTCCTCGTCGGGCGCGGGCAGTTCGCCCCTGCGCACCTTGCGCGCCAGCGCGGTGCCGTCCTCGACGATGAGCGAATACGCGGAGACGTGATCGACCCCGGCCTCCAGCACCGCGTCCAGGCTGGCGTCGAGATCGGCATCGCGCTCGCCGGGCGTTCCGTAGATCAGATCCAGGTTGACGTGCTCGAAGCCCGCGGCGCGCGCCTCGCGGGCGGCGGCGACCGCGCGGCCCGGCGTGTGGGTGCGGTCCAGCACGGCGAGCACGTGCCGCGCGGCCGACTGCATCCCCAGCGAGACGCGGGTGTACCCGGCCGCCCTGATGCGCGCGAAGAACTCCGGCGACGTGGATTCCGGATTCGATTCGGTGGTCACCTCGGCGTCGGGCGCGAGGGTGAACGCCGAGCGCACGGCGTCGAGTACCTCGGCGAGACCGTCGCCGCCGAGCAGCGACGGCGTGCCGCCGCCAACGAAGACGGTCGAGACCTCGGGCGTGGCCGATGGCAGCCTGCCGAACTGCTCGGCGGCTTCGGTCAGCTCACCGCGCAGCGCCGCGAGCCACGACTGCGGCGAGGCGGAACTGCCCAGCTCACCGGCGGTGTAGGTGTTGAAGTCGCAGTAGCCGCAGCGCGTCGCGCAGAACGGCACGTGCACGTACACGCCGAACGGGCCGCCGCCGAAGTCGCGCAGCACGGGCGCGTCGGCGTCGATCTCCGAGAAGGGTACGGCGGAACTCACCCATCCAGTGTGCCCGCCGAACCGCGACGCCCTCCGCCCGGGGACCGTCGGGCGCCCTGGACGTGCCGACGATCTCGACCGCCGTGCGGTCACCTCGATCGACGGCCGGATGCCGTCGGCCGCCCGGCCATCCTCGCTCAGTCCGCGACGATCGGCGTGTTTTGGTTCGCGGTGAGCAGCCAGCGGCCGTCCTCCTTGGCCATCACATACATCGGGGTGCCCTCGCTCTCCAGGACGCCCTCGTTGGTGAAGTACCGCTGGCGCACCTTGACCGCGGCCACGTCGGGGCGGATGAACAGCACGTACTCGACCTCGTAGGTCGCCTTGCCGTGCGCGGTCGCGCCGGGCAACACAGCGGCGGTGAACTCGGCGATGGCGTCGCGGCCGAACAGGCGCTTGCCGTGGCCGGTGGTCCAGATGGCGTCCTCACGGAACAGCGCGACGAATTCGTCGACGAGCTCGTGCTGCTGCACGTGCTCCACGGTGGCGACGATCTGGCGGATGGCGGCTACTTCGACTTCTGCGTCGACGGGTGCGGTACTCATGGGATGCACCCTCGTACCTCGAGATAACTCGAGGTCAATGCGGCGTGCCGCGGTTCACATCGGACACTTCGGACGAATCACCGGCCACATTCGCGCCGGGAAATATGACGACCATCACAAATAGACCCCGCGGTCCAGGGAATTTCCCCCTGTTTCGCGGGGAATCCGGAATGACGGTCGGAACGCCCTTTCTGACATGGCACAATAGGCCTCATGCGCGCATCGGGAGTACGACTTGTGGCACGTCGCCACGTCGACTACAAGCGCGTCTGTAGCGCCTGCTGTCTGCCCGGTTCTCACCGGTAGCTCAGCGGCGCCCTTCTTCCGGTCTCCCGGCGATCCCATTCGCATCGGTCCGCTGATACCGCGGACGCGAGTCAGCCAGCCCTCACCCACCCCGCCGGCTCCGCCGGCTGCCAACCCCGGTGCGCGCCCTCAGCACAGATGTACCACCCACCCAGCAGGAGCGACCTAATGACGTCGAGTACCGACGCCGGTCCCAGCGATCAGCCGACACAGCGTCCCGAACGCCCGGCCACCGAGCGCCGCGTACGGCCGGACCGCCCGCGTCCCGAGGCGTCGACGGCGCCGCGCGCCCGCACCGGCAAGCCCGTGCGCCGCAAGTCCGAAGGTCAGTGGGCCCTCGGCTACCGGGAACCGCTCAACCCGAACGAGCAGAGCAAGAAGGACGACAACCCGCTCAACGTCCGCGCCCGCATCGAGAACATCTACGCCAAGGGCGGATTCGACAGCATCGACAAGGCCGACCTGCGCGGCCGGTTCCGCTGGTGGGGCCTCTACACCCAGCGCGAGCAGGGCTACGACGGCACATTCACCGGCGACGAGAACATCGACCTGCTCGAGGCCAAGTACTTCATGATGCGGGTGCGCTGCGACGGCGGCGCGCTGAACGTCGCGCAGCTGCGCACGCTCGGCCAGATCTCCACCGAGTTCGGCCGCGACACCGCCGACCTGTCCGACCGCGAGAACGTCCAGTACCACTGGATCGAGATCGAGAACGTGCCGGAGATCTGGCGGCGGCTCGAAGAGGTCGGCCTGCAGACCACCGAGGCGTGCGGCGACTGCCCCCGCGTCGTGCTCGGCTCGCCGCTGGCCGGTGAATCGCTGGACGAGATCATCGACACCACGCCCGCGATCGAGGAGATCGTGCGCCGCTACATCGGCGACAAGAAGTACTCGAACCTGCCGCGCAAGTTCAAGACCGCGATCTCGGGTCAGCAGGACGTGGTGCACGAGATCAACGACGTCGCGTTCGTCGGCGTCGAGCACCCCGAGCACGGCCCCGGTCTCGACCTGTGGGTCGGCGGCGGCCTGTCCACCAATCCGATGCTCGCGCAGCGCGTCGGCGCCTGGGTCCCGCTGGACGAGGTGCCCGACGTGTGGGAAGCCGTCGTCTCCCTGTACCGCGACTACGGCTACCGCCGCCTGCGCACCAAGGCGCGGCTGAAGTTCCTGATCAAGGACTGGGGCATCGAGAAGTTCCGCCAGGTGCTCGAGGACGAGTACCTGAAGCGCAAGCTGATCGACGGCCCCGCGCCGGAGCAGCCCGCCAAGCCGATCGACCACGTCGGCGTGCAACGACTGCGCAACGGTCTCAACGCTGTCGGCTTCTCCCCCATCGCCGGTCGCGTCTCGGGCACCGTGCTGACCAAGGTGGCCGACGCGGTCGAGAAGATCGGCGCCGATCGGATTCGCTTCACCCCGTACCAGAAGCTGATCGTGCTCGACGTCGCCGACGACAAGGTCGAGCAGCTCATCACCGAGCTCGAACCGCTCGGCCTGCAGGCCCGTCCGTCCATCTGGCGGCGAAACCTGCTGGCCTGCAGTGGCATCGAGTTCTGCAAGCTCTCGTTCGTCGAGACACGCAAGCGCTCCCAGGTGCTCGCGCCGGAGCTCGAGCAGCGGCTCGCCGACGTCAACGCCCAGCTGGATGTGCCGATCACGGTGAACATCAACGGCTGCCCGAACTCCTGCGGCCGGTCCCAGATCGCCGACATCGGCTTCAAGGGCCAGCTGGTGGACGACGGCGAGGGGAATCAAGTCGAGGGCTTCCAGGTTCACCTCGGTGGCAGCCTCGGACTCGACAGCGGCTTCGGCCGAAAGCTGCGCCAGCACAAGGTGACCAGCGCCGAACTCGGCGACTACATCGAGCGCGTGGTGCGCAACTTCGTCAAAAACCGGAACGCGGACGAGCGGTTCGCCCAGTGGGCGGTCCGCGCCGACGAGGCCGACCTGCGATGAGCACGATCGTGACTCGGCTGACGGGAGATCAACTGTGACAACGAAACTCGCCGACAAGCTCGCCGAAGACGAGCTGCGGGCGATCGCCGAACGCGGCGCGGCCGAACTCGGCCCCGACGCCTCGGCGCTCGACCTGCTGCGCTGGACCGAGGAGACCTTCGGCTCCGGCTACATCGTCGCCTCCAACATGCAGGACGGCGTGCTCGTGCACCTCGCGGCGCAGGTCCGTTCCGGCGTCGACGTGCTGTTCCTGGACACGGGCTATCACTTCGCCGAGACCATCGGCACCCGGGACGCGGTCGAGGCCGTGTACGGGGTCAACGTGGTCAACGTCCGCCCGGAGCACACCGTCGCCGAGCAGGACGAGCTGCTGGGCAAGGACCTGTTCGCGCGCGACGCGGGCGAGTGCTGCCGCCTGCGCAAGGTTGTGCCGCTGAAGAAGTCGCTGACCGGTTACAACGCCTGGGTCACCGGTATCCGCCGGGTGGAGGCTCCCACCCGCGCCAACGCGCCGCTGATCTCCTACGACGAAGCCTTCGGCCTGGTGAAGATCAATCCGATCGCACCGTGGTCCGACGACGAGATGGATGCCTACATCGAACAGCACGGCATCCTCGTCAATCCCCTGGTGGAGGAGGGATATCCGTCCATCGGCTGCGCTCCGTGCACACGGAAGCCGGAGCCGGGATCCGATCCGCGAAGCGGCCGTTGGGCCGGCCTCGCCAAGACCGAATGCGGGTTGCATCAATCATGACCGAGACCATCAGTGAACGCTCCCTCGGCATTTCCGACTTCGACACCCTCGCGGCGTTGGAGTCGGAGGCCATCCACATCTTCCGCGAGGTAGCGGGCGAGTTCGAGCGGCCGGTGATCCTGTTCTCCGGCGGCAAGGACTCCACCGTGCTGCTGCACCTGGCGCTCAAGGCCTTCTGGCCCGCGCCGCTGCCCTTCGCGCTGCTGCACGTGGACACCGGCCACAACCTGCCCGAGGTGCTGGAGTTCCGCGACAAGGTGGTCGAGAAGTACGGGCTGCGCCTGCACGTCGCCAGCGTCGAGGACTACCTGGCCGACGGCAGGCTCACCGAGCGCCCGGACGGCATCCGCAACCCGCTGCAGACCGTGCCGCTGCTGGACGCCATCTCCGAGAACCGCTTCGACGCGGTGTTCGGCGGCGGCCGCCGCGACGAGGAGCGCTCCCGCGCCAAGGAGCGAATCTTCTCGCTGCGCAACGCCTTCGGCCAGTGGGACCCGAAGCGCCAGCGTCCCGAGCTGTGGAACCTGTACAACGGCAGGCACGCACCGGGCGAGCACGTGCGGGTGTTCCCGCTGAGCAACTGGACCGAGCTCGACATCTGGCGCTACATCGCCAGGGAGAACGTCGAACTCGCGACCATCTACTACGCGCACGAGCGCCCGGTGTACCAGCGCGACGGCATGTGGATGACGCCGGGCGTCTGGGGCGGCCCGCGCGAGGGCGAGGTGCTGGAGACCCGCTCGGTCCGGTACCGCACCGTCGGTGACGGATCCACCACCGGCGCCATCATTTCCGACGCTGCCGACAACGAGGCGATCCTCGCCGAGGTGGCCGCGTCCCGATTGACCGAACGTGGTGCGACCCGCGGCGACGACCGGGTTTCCGAGGCCGCGATGGAAGACCGCAAGCGCGAGGGCTACTTCTAATGCGTCTCGAGCTACTCACCAGACCGAACGTGGCGCGCGGTGCCCAATCCTGGGCGAGCGACGACCGAGTCTCCGAAGCCGCGATGGAAGACCGCAAGCGAGAGGGTTATTTCTGACATGTCCGACCTATTGAGGCTGGCCACCGCCGGTTCTGTCGACGACGGCAAGTCCACCTTGGTCGGACGGCTGCTCTACGACACGAAGTCCGTGCTCGCCGACCAGATCGACGCCGTCACCCGCGCGTCGGTGGACAAGGGTCTGGCCACCCCGGACCTCTCGCTGCTCGTGGACGGGCTGCGCGCCGAGCGGGAGCAGGGCATCACCATCGATGTCGCCTACCGCTACTTCGCAACGCCCAAGCGGTCTTTCGTGCTCGCGGACACCCCGGGGCACGTGCAGTACACCCGCAACACCGTCTCCGGCGCGTCCACCGCGCAGCTGGTGATCCTGCTCGTCGACGCGCGCAAGGGCGTCATCGAGCAGACCCGCAGGCACGCGGCGGTGCTCGCGCTGCTGGGCGTGCCGAAGCTGGTGCTCGCGGTGAACAAGATCGATCTCGTCGACGACGCCGCGAGCGTGTTCGCCGAGATCTCCGCCGAGTTCAACAAGCTCACCAGCACTTTGGGCTGGGCGGCCGAGGACGTGCTGGAGATCCCGGTCTCGGCGCTGCACGGCGACAACATCGCCAGCCGCTCCGAGAACACGCCGTACTACGACGGTCCTTCGCTCATCGAGCACCTGGAGTCGGTGCCGGTCGACGCCGACAACACCGGCGCGCACTCGCTGGGTCTGCGTTTTCCTGTGCAATACGTGATCCGCCCGCGCACCGCCGAATACCCCGACTACCGCGGCTACGCGGGTCAGATCGCGGCCGGTTCGGTGGCGCCCGGCGACGAGATCGTGGTGCTGCCCTCCGGCGTGCGCACGACCGTGGAGCGCATCGACACCCCGGACGGCGAGCTGGCCGTCGCGCAGGCCGGGCGCAGCGTGACGCTGATCCTGACCGACGAGGTCGACATCTCCCGCGGCGACATCATCGCCGCCGTCGACGACGCGCCGGAACCGATCGACAGCTTCGACGCGACGGTCTGCTGGCTGGGCGACAAGCCGCTGCGCCCCGGCGCCCGGCTGCTGCTCAAGCACGGCACCCGCACCACCCAGGCCATCGTCGGCGCGCTCATCGAACGCTTCGACGAGCAGCGGCTCGCCGCGGACCCGAACCCGGAAGCGTTGGAGCTCAACGACATCGGACGCATCTCGGTGCGGGTCGCCGAGCCGATCGCGGCCGACGACTACCGGGCCAACCGGCACACCGGTAGCTTCCTGCTGATCGACCCGGCGGGCGGCAACACGCTCGGCGCGGGCCTGGTCGGCGATGTGCTGACCGCGGTCGAGGTCGGCACCGGAGCCTGAGGATGATCGACGTGTTCGCCGCGCACGGCATCGGCGCGCCGGTGCCGGTGCGCGGTGACCGTCGATTCACCGCCGCCGCGCAGGTGGCCACTGCCCCTGCGCAATTCGGCACCACACCAACGGAAATCGGTACCGCGCCAACGCGAATCATCACCGCACCTGCGCGAATCGCCGCAGCGCCCGCGCAAATCGCCGCAGCGCTTGGACAAGTCTCCGCAGCGCCCGCGCGAATCACCGCAGCGCCCGCGCGAATCTCCACAGCGCCCGCGCAAATCGCCGCAGCGCTTGGACAAGTCTCCGCAGCGCCCGCGCGAATCGTCGCGGCGTCCGCACGTATCGCCACCTCGCCAACGCAAACTTCCATGGCCCCCGCGCTGATAGCGGTCGCCCACGGCAGCCGCGACCCGCGCTCGGCCGCCACCATGGCGGCGGTCGTCGCCGAGATCGCGGCCGCCCGGCCCGATCTCGATGTCCACCTCGCCTTCCTCGATCTGAGCGCACCCTCGGTCGAGCAGGTAGTGGACGTCGTTGCGGGACAAGGTCATACCCATGCGATCGTGGTCCCCTTGTTGCTGGGCAGCGCCTTTCACGCGCGGGTCGACCTGCCCGGCCTGCTGGATGAGTGCCGCGCCAGACACCCCCACCTCCGCCTGACTCAGGCTGAGGTGCTCGGCTCCGATCCACGGTTGATCGAAGCGCTGCGTGACCGCGTGCTGGACGCGCTCGGTGCGACGGCGGTGCCGGACGATCTCGTGGCGCCCGTGATCCCCGACGGCCTTCCGCAGGTCGCTGATCCGAACGACGGCGAATCGACCGCTGCTCCCCGCACGGCCGTGGCACCCGCCGACCCGTGGCCCCGCGTGGCGCCGCCCGCTCGCAGCGCCCACATGGCGCCCACCATCCCGGTTCCGAATGCCCCGGACGTCGGCGGCACTCGCCTCGGTGTCGCCGTGGCAGCCGTCGGCTCCTCCTCCGCCGCCGCCAACGTGCGCAGCGCGGAAGTCGCCCGACAGCTGTCCGCGATGACCAACTGGCCCACCGAGATCTGCTTCGCCACCACGGAACCCACTGTCCACGAGGCGGTTTCCCGCCTGCGCGCACGCGGCGTCGATCAGGTTCTGCTGGCCCCGTGGTTCCTCGCCCCCGGTCTGCTCACCGACCGCTTGGCGACCGCGGCCCCCGAACTCGTGCACGCGAACGTCATCGGGGCGCACCACGCCATGACCGAAATCGTCTGGGACCGCTACGACGCCGCGTGGGCCGACGCCCTGCCGCTGTCCGCCTGAGTCCTCCCTCGCACCGCACCTGGAACCGGCAAGCAACAGGTCTTGGCGTACGACCCGACGAGCCTGCGCTCTACCGAATTTCGTTGCCCGCGAACAGCTTCACGACAGCAGGCGGTCGACGATCGCGCGCGCGGTGTGCACTTTGGTCTCGTCGCCGAGTTGGCGTGCCGTGCTGACCGCGCTGATGACGGCGTCGAATTCGAAGGCGAGCGCGTCCGCGTCGCGGCCGGTGAGGTCGCCCTGTTCCTGAGCTTTGCGAATCTCGGTGGTCAGGAACGTCATCCAGTCGTCGTGGTCGGCGGCGACCGCGTCGCGCACCGGGCCCGGCCTGCTGTCGAATTCGACAAGCGTGGCGGTGCGGAAGCAGCCGCCGGGGAAGACCGGCTCGGTGACGTGCGCGAACCAGTTGTCGATCAGGGCGCGTAGCCGCGGTAGGCCGCGCGGCTCGGCGAGGCTCGGCTCGATCACCCGGCCGACGAACACCTCGCGCGCGGCCTCCACCGCGGCGAGCTGCAGGGATTCCTTCGACCCGAAGAGCGTGGCGATACCGCTCTTGCTGATGCCGAGGTCGGCGGCGAGTCGCCCGATGCTCACACCGTTGAGCCCTTCGACCGACGCCACATCGGCGGCGTGCCTGGCGATCGATGCACGGGAGCGGGCGCCCTTGACCAGGCGCTGATCGGTTGTCGTCTCGGCCATGGGCCCATTCTTCCACCGCGGTCTTGCAAATACGAACGGTCGGTCGTACTTTTATTGCACGAACGGTCGTACGTTTTGTTCCGCTTCCAGAAGGATCTCCATGACCGAGGTGTCCGCACGGATCGCCAGTCCACACGCGACGAGCGCCAAAGCCACGCTGCTGATCGCGTGCGGCGCGGCGTTCATCGCCTTTCTCGATCTCTCCGTGGTCAACATCGCCTTCCCCGCCATCGCGCGCGACTATTCCGGCACCGCCGCGACCACGCTGACATGGGTCGTCAGCGGTTACGCCGTCGCGTTCGCCGCGCTGCTCACCCCCCGGCGGCCGGTTCGCCGACGCGCTCGGGCGGCGCAGGCTCTTCCTCGTCGCGCTTGCCGGTTTCGCGCTCACCTCGCTGCTGTGCGGGTTGGCGCCGAACGCGGCGTGGCTCATCGCCGGACGTCTGCTCCAGGGCGCGACGGCCGCGCTCATGGTGCCCGCGGCGCTGGGTTTGGTTTTGAGCGTGACCCCGCGCGAGCGAATCGGCGCGGCCATCGGCGCGTGGTCGGCCGCGGGCGGATTCGCCGCGGTCGTCGGCCCGGCGATCGGCGGCGGCCTGGTGGAGGCGTTCGGCTGGCGCTCGGTCTTCGTGATCAACGTGCCTGTCGCCCTAGCGCTCGTTCTGGCGGGGCTGCGCATTCCGGTGTCCGATCCGCGGCCGGTCGGCAGCGCGCTGCCGGACCCCCTCGGCACCGTGGCCGTCGCGCTCGGATTCGGCGGACTGGTCGCCGGTGTCACCGAAGGTCAGCGGTGGGGCTGGACCTCGCCGGGCACGTTGGCCGCACTGGGCGTCGGTGCGGCGCTGCTCGCCGCCGCGCTGGTTCGTTCGGCGCGGCACCACAATCCGGCGATCGCGGTCGAACTCTGGCGGAGCAGGCCGTACGCGCTGGCCAATGCCGCGTCGTTCGTCTTCGGCGCGGCGATGTTCGCCTGGCTGCTGGCCGGACCGCTGTTCCTGGACGGGATCTGGGGCTATTCGGTACTCGGCTCGGCCGCCGCGCTGACCGTCGGCGCCGTCACGTCGATGGTCAGCGCCACGCTGGCCGGGCGGGTCACCGCGCCCGCCGCGCGCCGCTGGGTCGGGGTGCTCGGGGCGTTGATGTTCACCGCGAGCCTCGTCTGGATGAGTACCGACGCGTTCGGGTCCGCTCCCGCGCTGTGGTCGGCGTGGATCCCCGCCGGACTGCTCGGCGGCGGCGCGGTCGGCATCGTGGTGACGACGCTGGGCACCGCGGCCGCGAGTTCGCTTCCGCCGCAACAGTTCGCGGCGGGCATCGGCATGAACCTGACGGCGCGGCAGGTCGGCGGCGCGCTGGGCGTCGCCGTGCTCGCGGCGGTGTTCGCCGCCCATCCCGGTGACGCGCTCGCCGGGTTCCACACCCTCTTCGCGGTCTGCGCCGGCATCGCCCTTGTCGCGGCCTTCCTGTGCGCGGTACCGAGCAGGCAGCCCGATCCAACCGCCACAGCCGTCCCTGCCAACTAGGAGTCCTCATGACGCACAACGACATTCACACCGAAGCCGACGACCCGATGCTGCTGAGCCCCGACGCCGCACGCGAGCTGCTCGCGGACGTGCCGTGGCGCCGTTTCGCCGTACTCGGCGACTCCATCGCCCAAGGCGTCGGCGATCCGAGTCCCGGCTATGACGCCATGGGCTGGGCCGACCGCCTCGCCGCCCTGCTCACCTCCGTGCGGCCCGGTCTCGCCTACCTCAACACCGGACGCATCGGCGCGACGACGGCCCAGGTGCGCGACGAACAACTCCAGCGGGTCTTGGCTTTCGAGCCGGATCTGGTGCACGTGAGCTGCGGCGGCAACGATCTGTTCCTGCCCGGCGGTGATCTCGGCCAGGTGCGGGCGAACCTCGACGGGTTGTTCGCCGCCGTGAGCCGCGGCGGCGCGCAGGTCTCGACGTTCACTCTCGCCGATGTCTGGGATGTCGAGCGGATGGCGCCGATGCGGCCGATGCGGGAGCGGATGGCCGCGCTCAACGACGTCATCCGGGAGGTGGCCGACCGCTACGACGCGATACTCGTCGACTTCTGGGACCACCCGCTGCGGCTGCGACCGCAGCTGATGAGCGCCGACCTGATCCACTTCAGCACGAGCGGGCACGCGGTGGTCGCCACGGAAATGGTGCGTGCGCTGAGCGCACGCGTCCTCGCCGACGCCGCCGCGAACTGATCCCGGGACAACGAACTGGGCCGTGCCCCAGGGCTTTACGCCCCGGGACACGGCCCAGTGGTCTACCCGGTTCCGGTGGAACCGCCGTCAGCCCCGGATCAGGGCAGCACCTGCGGCACCGACTCCGGCGCGATGGCGCCGACGAGCAGGCCAACGACCGTGCCGATGATCGCACCGTTGATCGCACCCGCGATGCCGCACGGCACCGCGAGAACGAGGAAGCCCGGCAGGCACGACGCCGCGGCGAGCACACCCGAACCCGCCGCACCGGCGGCGGCGCCTGCGGCCGCGCCGTTGGCCAGCGGATCGGAGTTCTTCGCCTCCGGGTTGGTCGCGATCTCCTCGAGCGAAATGCCCGTACCCGCAGCGACGACCCGCACCGGCTCGGCAACCTGCTGCACGACCGGAGCGGGCGCCTGCACCGGAGCCGCCTGCGCGGGGGCGGCGACCCCGACGAGTGCGACGGCGGCCGCGAACGGCAGCACACCGGCGATCAGTTTGCGGCCTGCGTTCTTGAAGGTCCCACGGACCATATTGGTTCCCATCTCTCCCCGACCCCCGATATTCATCGAATGTCATTGCGGTACATGACCGCTCCACCTCGACGAGAGTCGAGGCGGAGCAAGATCATCCTTGTCGCTGTGATCTCGGGAGCGCAAAAACAGTGGTGCGGATCACAGTTGGGAGAGGTTTAGGGTTGGCCACTTTCGGTCAAGCGACACCCGCCGGCGCGGCTCAGAACACGAAGTGCGGGCCGTAGCCTGTCGTTTGCACGATGCCGTTGCGGGCGTCGGCGCGCACGGTGAGGAACGGTATGGCCGATGCCGGGGAGAGACACCCGTTCACATTCAGCGCGGTGTTGGAGTGCGCGAAGGTGAAGGGGAAGACCGAGTCGTCGTCCAGCTCCGCCTCGGCGACCACCACGACGGTCACGCTGCCCGGGTTCAGGCTCACGGTGATCTCACCGCCGACTTCACCGAAGACCCCGAAGACGACATCCCCACCGAGAACGATCCCGAGCGGCATTTCCAGATCCAGACCGAGCAGCCCTGGCGCGAATTCGATATCGGCGCCGGTGGCCGCGGCGATGCTGATATCGATGCCTTCGGAAATATCGACCGCGCAGCCGACCAGGTAGCCACCCACGATCAACCCGCCGCGCAGCGCCGAGGCTCCCTCGAGGGTGGCCGTGAAGTTTCCGGAGACCTTGGCCGAGTGCGCGAAAGGCACTCCAAGGGCGAGGTCGCCGGTGGACACGACGGCATTGGAATCCACCGACGCGACCAGCCGCATCCCGCTTCCGTTGACCTCCCCCGGTTCAGCGTGGGCCGCGCTGCCGGAAACAGCGAAGGCACCTGCGACGGCCATCATCACCGCGGTGATCCCGGCCAGGACATGTGAATGCTTGCGGTTCATCGTGCTCCAGTCGAACGTCATCGAAACGGAACTTTCACAAACGAACTCGCACAACGACCGCGGATCGTCTTCGGCGTGTGCGGAGGGCACGCAATCGATCGGTGCAGCGCTGGTAACCGTACAGCAACGGCGAGTCGCCGACGAAGGCGGCACGCGGTGTCGCGACGAACCGCACCGGGTCGGCGATCTGCCCCACGACCGGCGCGAGCGCCCGTACCTGCGCCGAGTTACCGATCGGCGGGGCCCGAGTGCGCCTCGGCGGGTTGCGCATCGCAGCGAGGCTTTGCCTGAAAGCACTCGGCTGCAAGCCGTTTCGGCTACCGCGTCGCCCCGTATCGTCGAACCAACTCCGCACCGATCAGCGCGAGCTCCTCGCACACCTCCGGCGGCCCGAGGACCTCGATGTCCGCACCCCACCCGGCCAGCTGCTGGGCGATCATTCGCGGCGTCGGCGCGGTGACCCGAACCCGGACCCGCCCGTCGGACACCGGACCGTCGACTTCGCAGTGCCTGCCCTGCTGATCACGCAGCACCGGGAGCAGCGCGGGCGCGATGAGGGCCGTCGCCGCGGTGGCCGCGCGCCGCTGCTCCATCTCCCCGACGACCTCCTCCCATGCACCGGACAGGTCGAAATCGGCTGGGCGGTCGAAGGTTTCGTCGGTGTGGGTCGCGTTCACGATCCGGTCGACCCGGAAGGTCCTGCTGCCCCGCTCGGTGCCCGCGATCAGGTACCAGATGGCGTCCTTGTCGACCAAACCCCACGGGTCGACCATCCGCGTGGTGCGCGTGCCCGCCCGCTCGTACTCCAGCCGCACCCGGCGCCGCTGAACGACCGCGCGCTGCAACAAATCCACCACGCCGGGCCGGTTCCGGTCGCGCTGCCCCCACCGCGCGGGATCGATGATCACCGCGTCGGCCGCCGCCTCGGCGTCGGCGCGGAAGGTCTGCGGGAGGGCCCGAACGAGCTTGCGCAGCGCGGATTTCACCTCAGGGTTCGCGCTCGCCGAAGCGCCCGCCAGCAGGAACAGCGCCCGCGCCTCGGGTTCGGACAGACCGCTGAGATCCGTGCGCGCACCGCCGATCAGCGACCAGCCGCCGCCCCGGCCCGGCTGCGGATAGACCGGGATGCCCGCCGCCGACAGCGCCTCGAGATCGCGCCGTGCCGTCGCCACCGAGACCTCCAACTCCTCGGCGACCTCGGCGGCGGTCACCCGGCCGCGGGCCTGCATGAGCAGCAAGGTGGCCACCAGACGATCCGCTCGCATACCGGAAATTCTGCCGCAAAAAGTGCTCAGTTGGTGAGCACTTTGCCCGCGAGAATGGTTTCACCAGCAAGAACAGAAACGTCCGAACCGAAGGAGCACCGACATGTTGCGCGGAATGGCCACCGTCACCTACTACGCCGACGACCTCGAGGCCGCCAAGGACTGGTACGCCGAATTCCTCGGCGTCGCGCCGTACTACCACGTGCCGAACGGGTACTACGAGTTCCGCATCGGCGATTACCAGGCCGAACTCGGCATCGTGAACCGCGCCTACGCGCCGCAGGGCGCGCGCAACGAGCCGGGCGGCGGCGGCATCCTGAACTGGCATGTCGACGATCTGGAAGCCACCTTCCAGCGGCTGCTCGAGCTCGGCGCCGAGGAGTACGACCCGATCACCCCGCGCGGCAACGGCGAAGGTTTCGTCACCGCCGCGGTGGTCGACCCGTTCGGCAACATCATCGGGATCATGTCGAACCCGCACTACCGCGAGGTCGTCGCGAAGACCGGCGGCGTGTAGGTCAGCGGAACCAGCGCTCCAGCACGGTGGCGACACCGTCTGCGGCGACGTCGCCGGTCACCTCGTCGGCCAGCGCGCGAACCTCGTCCGCCGCGTTGGCCATGGCGACGGAATACCCGGCCCAGCGCAGCATTTCGCGGTCGTTGTAGCCGTCGCCGATGGCCAGTGTCGCGGCGTGCGGAATGCCGAGGGACACGCGCAGTCGTTCCAGCGCCCAGCCTTTGGAGACCCCGCGACGCGAGACCGTCAGCCACGGACCGAACTCCCCGTGCACCCAACTCGCGTCGGGCACTCGGAAGGTCCGCAACAGCGCCAGCATCTCGTCCAGCGTTCCGTCCGGCCACCAGCCGTTGAGACGCGGCGTCGGCTCGCTGCTGAGCGCGCCGTGATCGACGAGAAGATATTCGCCGATGGAGAATTCGCCGGGGCTGTCACCGGTCGCCCAGGTGCCGACCCCGACCTTCTCCACGGCGAAGATCATCTCCGGGAACAGGGCGCGCAACGCGGCGACCGCGGGCGCCGGATCGAACGCCTGCACCGCCACCGGCACGCCTTTGGCCACATCGATGTGCACCGCGCCGTTGGAACACAGCGCGTGCCCCTCGACCAGCCCGAGTTCGGCGAGCACCGGACGCGTCGTCAGCAGCGTGCGTCCGGTCGTCACCACGACGTGCGCCCCGGCCGCGACGGCCGCCGCCACCGCCGCGGCCACTCGCGCACTGATCGGCTCTCCCGTCTCGAGCAGCGTGCCGTCCACATCCAACGCGATCAGCCGCGGCCCTCCCCCAAGCGCTTTCACCTGCTCATTGTGCCCCGTGGGCCGACCGCTCGTTCGCGGTTCGAGCACGGTCGGCCGCCCGCCGGTCCGCGATGCGACGCCGACAACCGTTGCCACGCACTGCCACACACGGTGGGAAACAGTCCCGTCGTTTCCGCCAACCAGTACTTCGGCCGATGGCGACGACAACGCCTCGCGGTGGCCGCCCCGGCTGATCGACGGCGCCAGCCAGCCCCATCGACACCGCCGCTCGGTATTTCGCCCGCTCACAACGACATCGGCTGGTCGTGGCGGCCGCGAGCTGCTCAGCGGCGCGCGCCCCCGCCGCCTGCGCCGCCACCGGCACCACCACCGCCACCTGCGCCGCCGCCGACCTTCGAGCCGCCGCCGACCTTGCAACCGCCGCCAGCACCGCCGGAAGTCGAACCACCGGAAGAGGTTCCGCCCGAGCGGCCGGAGGACGAGGCTCCTCCGGAGGAGGTGCTGCCGCCGGAGGAAGCGCCACCATGTGAAGACGCACCGCCGGACGGTCGGGCTTCGAGACCGCCCTGGCGATGCCGCCCGGACCTACCGGCGATTGGGCCACGGGAAGAGATTCCGTGCGAGAAGGATCGAGCCGAGACGGTGCCGCCGGAAGACGCCCCACCGCGCCACCGCCCCACGGTTTACCGCCGCCGGATGCAGCGCCACCGCCAGCGGACGAATCGCCGCCGAGCTTGGAACCGCGCCGCGCCAACGACCCCGTAGGTGGCCACGGACGGGTATTGCGCCCGCTCACAACGACATCGGCGGGTGGTAGCGGCCGCGAGCTGCTCAGCGGCGCGCGCCGCCGCGAGTTGATCAGCGGCACGCCCCGCCACGAGTTGCTCAGCCGCGCGCCCCGCCACGAGTTGCTCAGCCGCGCGCCCCGCCACGAGTTGATCAGCCGCGCGCCCCGCCACGAGTTGCTCAGCCGCGCGCCCCGCCACGAGTTGCTCAGCGGCGCGCGCCCCCGCCGCCTGCACCACCACCGCCGCCTGCGCCGCCGCCGACCTTCGAGCCACCGCCGACCTTCGAGCCACCGCCCGCTCCGCCGGAGCCACCGGAAGTCGAGCCGCCGGAGGAGGTTCCGCCCGAGCGGCCGGAGGACGAGGCTCCGCCGGAGGAGGTGCCGCCGCCCGAGGAAGCGCCACCATGTGAAGACGCACCGCCGGACGTGGTGCCACGGCCGGTGGAATTGCCGCCACCAGAGGAGGCACCGCCGGACGACGCACCACCACCGGAGGAGGCGCCGCCGCCCGAGGAAGCTCCACCGGACGCACCGCTACCGCCGGAAGACGCGCCGCCGCCGGACGAATCACCGCCGGACGAATCACCGCCTCCGCCGGCGGAAGCACCGCCACCCGAGGACGCGCCACCACCGGATGATGCGCCCCCGGAAGAATCACCACCGGAAGACGCACCGTCCACGCCAGAATCACCGCCGGACGATGCTCCCCCGCCACCGGACGCACCGCCGCCGGAAGAACCGCCGCCCGAATCACCGTCGGACGCGCCGTCACCGGACGACCCACCCGAGGATGAACCGCCGGAGCTACCGTCGGCACCGCCGCCCGCCGCACCGCCTGCGCCGTCCGACGCGCCACCGGTGCCGCCGGACGTTCCATCGGAAGGCGTCCCACCCGTGCCGCCGGACGCATCTCCGCCCGGTGTCGAATTTCCGCCCGTCCCATCGGAACCGGCACCGTCCGTCGGCGTATCGGTACCACCGGGTGTCGTCGCGCCACCGGTGTTCGAGCCGGGCGCGGATGGCGTACCCGAGCCGGGCTGAGTGTTGCCGGGGGCCGAGGGATCCACCGGCGCCGAAGGATTCGGAGCGGGCGGATTCGGGGCCGGGTTGGTGTTGGGTTCCGACGGCAGGCCGATGCCCGGGAGCGACGGGTTCAGCCGCTCCCACGACGGCAGGCTCACCCGCGGCACGCGCTTGGTGAAGGGCAGCGGGTTGGTGAACTGGGCGGGGTCGGCGTACTGAGTCCCCGCGTATCGTCCGTCGCCGCAGCAGGTTCGGGAGTCGTTGTGCGACCCGCCGCGTGATTCATCGATCGACGGTCCGAGCGGCGCGCTGCGGCCGACCGAAGAGACGAACCGGTCGTAACCACCGCCGGAGAAGGCGTACTGGGCCGCGGGCACCGGCAGCCCCTGCCGCACGGCTTGGTCGAAGGCGGTCCCGCCGTTGGGCTCGTAGAGCAGCGTGTCGCCGGGCAGCGGCGAGGCGACAGGGAAGCGGTCGAGCACCGGAAGCAGACCGGTGTCGCCGGAGCCGCCGAAGACTGTGGCCGCCGACATGGCGAGCGCCGAAGCCACTGCGGCGCTGGAGAATACGGCCACGCGCGGTGCGGGTCGTTCCCCGGTGCTCGCCGGGGCGAAGGTGCGGGCAGCGAACCGCGCGGCCCCGACGGCGATCACCTGGCCAGGATCGGCCGACCGCACCACCGGACGACCGAGTTCGGCCAGCGTCCCGGCCACCTCGCCGGGCCGGGACGCGCCACCGACGACGAGGACGCGTCCGATGTCGGAGAGGCTGAGACCGGTGGAACGCAAACAGGCGCGCACCACTTCGAAAGAGTCCCTGATGTGTTCGGCGCGAAGGCCGTCGACGTCGACGATGGACGTCATCGAGACCGTGGCGGCGGGTACGCGGGCGTACCGAGCGATCATGTCGCCGAGCGGGCGACCGCCGAAATCATAAGAGCGCTGGGGCTTTCCAACGATCGGATGGTTGACCCAGTCCGAACCGACGCGCACGACGGACACGTCGAGGCTGGTGCCGCCGAGGTCGTAGACGAGGACGAAACCGGTCTCCAGCGGGCCGTGCTCGTATTCGAGCCATTCGGCCGCGGCCACCGGCTCGGGTATCAGCATGACGTGTCGGGCGCCGTTGAGGTCGAGCGCCTGACGTAGTAGAGCGAGCTGTTTGTCGGTGTAGATCGCCGGGTAGGTGGCCACCACGCCGGCGCTGGGCTCGGCGGCCTCCAGCAGTCCGGTCACCACCGCGGCGACGAGGTTCGCCGGTGAGAAGATCCTGCCGCCGACGACCAGGGGTTCCGGGTCGCGCGCCAGGTCGGCGAAATCGGTGATGGCCGAGCTGAACTGGGGAATGCCGCCGATGCGGGCGCCGCCCGCGTTGTCGAACGTGAGTGCCGTGCGCCTGGTGCGCACCGTGGGTCGAATCAGACCTTCGGTCACGGAAGCCGCTATGGAGTTCACTGAACCGATGCTGAAGCCCAGACATGTAGTCATTTGCTATCCCGTCAACGCACCGTGACCACGTCCAGCACACAGTCGAGCCGTGTGGCCGCGGTCGTCTTCCAAACAGCCCCCACAGGTTAGCTGCTGCTAGAACTTTCCGGATGCCGAATTGATATGGAACGTTTGGATTTCGGCAACAATGCTTCGAATGACCTGGTAGATCGTGCCATAGGATGCGGTTCACCCCCCTCGACACGCCGGAGAACACCTGCGGGACACCCGCTTCCGCTACCGCTCAGCGATTTCACGCCCTTGTTGGCAGGCAGGCGAAACGAGCCATCGGGTGAGACCGGCATATCGGTCAGCACACACCGACTGGTCGGTAACCAATACTTAGCCAGCATCACGGATTCCACGAAACGCGCCACCGCGCCCGAATAGATGACACATCAAATGCCGCGTCCGATTACCGCCAGCGATGCCGTAGCGCACTCGGTTGACTGAATACGGCGGCAACGTCCGCCACACCGAAAAGGCAAGAACGGGAAGGAAAGTGGCACAGATGTCGACACGGTTCGCGGAGCAGGTCGCGGTGATCACGGGCGCAGGCTCGGGCATCGGCAAAGCGGTGGCGATGCGATTGGCCGCCGAGGGCGCCGCGGTGGTTCTGGGGTCGCGCGGCAAGGACGCCGGTGAGCGGGTCGCCGAGGAGATTCGCGAGGCGGGCGGGCGCGCGCTGTTCGTCCCGACCGACGTCACGGTGGAGGCCGACGTCGCAAGGCTCACCGAGGCCGCCGTCGGCGAATACGGCCGTCTGGACATGGCGTTCAACAACGCGGGCGCGGTCCGGGCGTTCGGTCCGGTGGCCGAGATCGATGAGGCGGGCTGGCGCGCGGACCTGGAACTCAACCTCACGGCCGTGTTCTACGGCCTACGCCACCAGGTTCCTGCGCTCGTCGCCTCGGGTGGCGGCGCAATCCTGAACAACGCGTCGAACCTGGGCGTGGTCGGCATGGCGTCGGTGGCGCCCTACGTGGCCGCCAAGCACGGCGTCGTCGGGCTGACCAAGGCCGTCGCGCTGGAGTCCGCCGAGCAGGGCGTTCGGGTGAACGCCCTGGTGTCCGGCGCGGTGGACACCCCGGCGTTTCGGAATTCGATGGGTGCCACGCCCGAAGGCGAGGCGGCCGTCGTGGCGCTACATCCGATCGGCCGGGTCGCCGCGCCGGACGAGATCGCTTCGTTCTGCGCGTACCTGCTCAGCAGGGAGGCGAGCTTCGTCACCGGCGCGGCGCTCGCGATCGACGGTGGTTTCACCGCACGCTGAACGCACGACGCGCAACGGGCAACGCGCAACGCCGAACGCGCAACGGACCACGGGCAACGCCGACGCCTAACGGCGACGCCGAACGCGACAACGGGCAAACCGAACGCCGAACGCCGAACGCCGAACGCCGAACGCCGAACGCCACGAGGATGCACTACGCATCTCCGTGGCGTTCGACGGAAGATCGACTCGGCCCCTACCGGCGTCTGCCGGACGTACTCTTCAGCGACCGAGACCGCGGACTCTCAGACCCGGGCGAGCAGCTTGCGCAACGGCTTCTGCTGCGGAACCACATTGCCACCCGCGACGACCTCGGGCCTGCGTCCACGCACCAGCCGATCGAAATCGGCGGCGCCACCCGCGGGTTCGGGCAGGCGACCCGCGTTGTAGTCGTCGGCCAGCTGCCGCACGGTCTCCTGCGCGCAGGACTTGTTGGTGCCGATGAAGCCGGTGGGACCGCGCTTGATCCAGCCGGTGACGTAGGCGCCGGGCAGCACCGCGCCACCCGCTTCGCCGAGCACCCTGCCGTTCTCGTTCGGGATCACACCCGCCCGCTCGTCGAAGGGCAGCCCGCGCAGCGGCACGCCGCGGTAGCCGACCGAGGTGAGCACGAGCCCGGCCTCCATCCGCTCGGTCTCGCCGGTGGCGACGGCCTTGGCGCGCCCGTCGGCGTCGGTGACGAGCTCGTTGCGGCCGATCTCCAGACCGGTCACCCGGTCGTCGCCGAGCACGGCGGTGGGTGCGGCCAGGTAGCGGAACACGATTCGCTTCCGCTCGCCGAACGGCCGATCGGCGACGCTGTGCAGCAGGCGCAGCTTCTGCTCGATCTTGTACGGCAGGTCCGCGGTGATCTCCGGCAACTCGCCCTCGACCGCGATGTCCACGTCGGAGCCGAGCAGACCCACGAATTCCGGGACGGTGAACGCGGATTCGGCCGGACCGCGGCGGCCGAGCACGACCACCTCTTCGATCTTGCTCTCGCGCAACGCCCGCAGCGCGTGCGGCGCGATGTCGGTGCCGACGAGCGTCTCCGGATCGCTGGCGAGAATGCGGGCCACGTCCAGCGCGACATTGCCGTTGCCGACGATCACCGCGCGCTTCTGCGACAGATCGAACCGGGCGTCGACGTGATCGGGATGACCGTTGTACCAGGCGACGAAGTCGGTGGCCGAGACGTTGCCCGCCAGGCCCTCACCGGGGATGCCGAGTTTGCGGTCCGAGGACGCGCCGACGGCGTAGACCACCGCGTGGAAGTGACCGAGCAGCTCCTCGTGCGTCACGTGCGAGCCGACCTCGACATTCAGGTACGAACCGAAGCCGGGCTGCGCCGAGATCACGTCGAACAGCTTGCTGACCTGCCTGGTCTTGGCGTGGTCCGGCGCGACGCCGTGCCGGGCAAGACCGTAGGGCACCGGCAGCCGATCGAACACGGTGACGGACACGTTCGGCTGGGTCAGCAGCTCGTCCGCGGCGTACATCGCCGACGGACCCGAACCGACGATCGCCACCCGCAGCGGCGCGCGCTCCGCGCGGATCTCCGCCGCGGGCACCGGCCGGGCAAGCAGCGGACGCGGCCGGGACTGCCGGTAGAAGTCGGCGTTGATCTCGATGAAGGGCTTCTGCTCCTCGGTCAGCTTCTTCGACGAGGTGATGGCGTCGACGGGGCAGGCCGTGGCGCACGCGCCGCAGTCCACGCAGGCCTTCGGGTCGACGTACAGCATCTCTGCCGTCAGGAAGTCCGGCTCGTCGGGCGTGGGATGGATGCAGTTGACCGGGCAGGCGTACACGCAAGACGCGTCGCTGCAACAGGATTGGGTGACGACGTAGGGCATGGTGGACCGCCGCTCAGCTCGCGTGCACGACGCGCAGCGGCTCCGAGCGGTAGCGGCTCATCGGACCGTCGATGCCGAGCAGCTTCCACACCCGCTTGGAGATCGGGTTGATCAGGCCGAGGTCCTTGGCCAGCGCCCGCACGTCCACGAAGTAGTCGGCGAAGACCTGCTTGGCCTCCTTGGAACCGTAGAACAGCTCCTTGCGGACCTTGTCCGGGATGTCGAACTCCTCGAAGAACGTCTTCGGCGGGGTCGCGATGGAACGGCCGAGGATCCACATGATGATCGGCATCGCGATCGACAGCACGAACCGGTTGAGCTTGCCCTGCTCGGGCACGTGGTTCTTCAGGAACTCGTGCGCGAAGGAGATGTGGCGCGCCTCCTCGGCGACGTGGATGGCCATCACGCCGAGCATGATCGGGTGGACCTCTTCGCCGGAGCGCAGGATCTCCTTCTGGATGTGGTCGATCGGCTCCTCGCCGGCGAGCACGGCCATGAAGAACAGGTTCGGCATCTTGGCGGCGACCGGCGCGGCGAGGTACTTGAACATGCTCACCAGCGGGCCCATGCCTGGCACGTCGATGCCGATCCGGTTCACCATCTCCTGGAACATCAGGGTGTGGTTGTGCTCCTCGATCATCTCGTGGGAGCAGTACCGGAACTCGGGCGAACCGTTGGGCAGGCCGAAGTTGTGGATGACCATGCCGCTGATCAGGATCGACTCGAACTGCAGACCGACCTTGGCCACGTTGGCCTGGCGGTACTTGCCGAGCTCGATCTGCTTGTGCTTCGGCAGGGCCAGGTACCAGGGGTGGCGGCCGAGCGGATCGGCCGACCGCGGCAGGATCCAGCGCTCTTCGCCCGCGTCGGCGGCGTAGTCGGGGTTGTCCCAGTCGATGTCCTCGAACGGGTCGAAGTGCTTGTTCACCGAGCCCTCGGACAGCAGCAGCAGCTTCGCGGCGTATTTCTGCGCCTGCTCGAGATCGGGATCGATAGCGTGCTTCTCGGCTGTCGACATCGTCGTCACTGCCTTCCTCGGGGGACGTATTACCTGTACCCCATAGTTACACCTACGACGAGTGACGTCAACTCGCACCCCCGGAAGTCGTCTCCGGAGACGAAACGGCGGCGGCCGGGTGACGTACCCGACCGCCGCCGTGGGACCAGGGCTAGAACAGCCCGAGGGGTGCCGAGCCCGCGACCGCACCGTCTGCGGTCGGCGCGAAAGCGAGCGCGACACCACCTGCGGACAATGCCGCAACGGACGCCACCCTGGTCAGCTTGCGCCGCGTGCGCAGCAGGCCCTTGTTCCTGCGCTGCGCGGACTCCGCCGCGAACGCCGCCGTCCGCGCGAGCAGCGCAGCGCCGTCGGCGGTCGTACGTTCCGGATCGGGCGCGACCACCACCGGTCGCGCCAATTGCGTGGCGAGCACGCCGGAGACCTCCGGCGGCCGGGCCGCACCGCCCACCACAAGCACGCAGTCGACGTCGGCCATGGTGACGTCGGCCGTGCGCAGGCAGCGGTAGACCAGTTCCAACGAGGCGCGTGCGTGCTCGGCGCGCGACTCGTCGGCGAGCACGTTCGCGCTTCCCGCCATCGGGGACGCGCCGCTCCCCCGCGCCGCGAGCAGCGCGCCGAACGCCCGTCCGCCGAAGTCCGCGGAGCGCAGCGGGACCCCGACGATCGGATCGCGCGGCCTGCCGGCGCCGACCCGGACCAGCGTGACATCCAGGCTCGCGCCGCCGAGGTCGTAGACCAAGGCGAGGCCGGGCATCAGCGGACCGCGTTCCTCCTCCAGCCAGGCCGCCGCCGCGACCGGCTCGGCGACCAGCGCGACGTGGTGCAGGCCGATCGCGTCCAGCGCGCCGCGCAGCTCGGCCAGCTCGTCCGGCCCGTAGTTCGCCGGGTGGGTCAGCGCGACCTCCGCGCCGACCGCCCTCCGGTCGCTCATCGCCTCGGTGATGAGGCAGTCGGTCACCACCGCGACGAGATCGGCGGGCCGGAGCGTGCGTTGTCCGACCCTCGCCGTGGTGCCGTCGCGGCGGCCGAGGTCAGCGAATTCGGTGATGGCTCGGCCGTGCCGGGGAATCAGGCCGACGCGCGCCGAACCGGTGCTGTCGAAGCTCAAGGTGGTGCGTCGGGTGACAGAGGGCGTTGGCCGCGCGTGCCGTCGGTGACCGAGCAGACCCGGCGGCGCCTTGGCCGATGCCGTGTCCGCCAGCGCGGTCACCGAATTGACCGTGCCGATGCTCAAACCAAGACCAACTGCCATCGCGATTCACCCGATCGACGAGCCGATGTGCTTCGAACACCGACCACGCAACCACCCCGCGACCGCCGTGCCAACCACCGGACAGCCGGTTGTCCGCACCCCGCCGCTCGCCACACGCTGCCCGCCGCCCCGGCCCCGATGGCATGCGACCTGCCCGATCTCCCCTAAGACACGCAGGAATGCCCGGCACCCCCGGGCGTGTCGCGATCCGCCGCTCGCCGGTCGGCGTTTGCCGGGCGACAGGCGACTCGACCAAGCCCTGATCGCGTCATCGCGCGTGCCGGCTACGCCAGCAAAACCCCAGCAGCCCACAGTAACTCACCCGCCCGGCCCCGAACCCGTTCCCGGACAACGTCTTCCGCACCGCACCAACCCGGTGTCCGCACCCAACGTACCTACGCATGCTTCGCAGGGCCTGTGCGGTCTGCGAAGCGTGTGGAAGGGCTGCGAGGACCTGAACGGACCGGTCGCGCTGGGAGGCGCCGGGTTCAGCTTTCGGGCAGCTCCGGGATCCGGGTGGCGCGGGCGTAGACCGTCTCGCCCTCGGACAACCTCAGCGCCTCGGCGTCACCACGGGTGACCTGCGCGGCGAAGTGGTCGCCGGTGGCCGCGTTGCGCATCTCCACCCGCACCTCGAAGCCAAGGTGCACGACCCGCTCGACGGTCGCGCGGGTGACGCCCGCCGATTCCGCGGTGCCCTCGTGCGCGGCGAGCGCCATGCTCGAGTCGCGGCCGACGCGAATGTCGTGCGGGCGCACCAGGTGTCCGTTCAGGCGCGCGACGTCACCGAGGAAGGACATGACGAACTCGTTGGACGGCCGGTCGTAGACGTCCTCGGGGGTGCCGATCTGTTCGATGCGGCCCTTGTTCATCACGGCGATGCGGTCGGCGACGTCGAGCGCCTCCTCTTGGTCGTGGGTCACCAGCACGGTGGTCACGTGGACCTCCTCGTGCAGGCGGCGCAGCCAGGTGCGCAGATCGGCGCGGACCTTGGCGTCCAGCGCGCCGAACGGCTCGTCGAGCAGCAGCACCTGCGGGTCCACCGCGAGCGCGCGGGCCAGGGCCATGCGCTGGCGCTGGCCGCCGGACAGCTGCGCCGGGTAGCGGTGCTGGAAACCGTCCAAGCCGACGATGCCGAGCAACTCGTCCACCCGCTTCGCGATCTCGGCCTTGGGGCGCTTGCGGATCTTCAGGCCGAAGGCCACGTTGTCGCGCACGGTCATGTGCTTGAACGCGGCGTAGTGCTGGAAGACGAAGCCGATGTCGCGCTTCTGCGGCGGCACCCGGGTGACGTCGTTGCCCGCGATGGTGACGATGCCGGAGTCGAGCGACTCCAGCCCGGCGATGGAGCGCAGCAGCGTCGACTTGCCGGAACCGGACGGACCGAGCAGCGCGGTCAGCTCGCCGGACGGGATGTCGATGGTGACGTCGTCCAGCGCGGCGAAGCTGCCGTAGTTCTTTCGAGCGTTGGTCACGGTGATCATTTGGCGTCCCGCTTGCGTTCGAGAAGGGTCATGAGCAGAAGAACGACGAGGGCCATGCCCATCAGCAGCGTCGCGGCGCAGTAGGCGCCGAAGCTGTTGTGGTCGTTGATGTAGCGGCCGTGCACAAGCAGCGTCAGCGTCAGCGACTGGCCGGGCAGCGCCGAGGACACCATGATGACCGCGCCGAACTCGCCGAGCGCACGCGCGACGGTGAGCACGACGCCGTAGGTCAGGCCCCAGCGGATCGCGGGCAGCGTGATCCGCCAGAAGGTCTGCCACCGCGACGCGCCCAGGGTTGCCGCCGCCTGTTCCTGGTCGTCGCCGATCTCGTGCAGCACCGGCTCCACCTCGCGCACCACGAACGGCAGCGTCACGAAGATGGTGGCGATGACCATGCCCGGCAGGTTGAAGATCACCTTCAGCCCCAAGTCCTCGAGACCGCCGAGCCAGCCGCCCGCGCCCCAGAACAGGATCAGCGCGACACCGACGACGACCGGCGAGACCGCGAACGGCAGGTCGACGATGCCCTGCACCAGATTGCGGCCGGGGAAGCGGCCGCGCACCAGCGCGATGGCGGTGACCACACCGAAGACCACGTTCACCGGCACCACGATCGCCACGATGAGCAGCGAGAGCTGGAAGGCCGAGATGGCCGCGGGCGTGGTGATCGAATCGATGAACGCGCCGATGCCGTTCTCGAAGGTGCGCCACAGAATGATGATCAGCGGAAGCAGCAGCAGGACGAACAGGTAGCCCAGTGCCACCGTCCGCAGCGAAATGCGGGTCAGGGCGGACGGTTTCATCGGCTCGCCTGCTCCTTACGCGCGCTGCGGTCCGCGAGCAGACGCAGCACGAGCAGCGTCACGAACGAGATCGCCAGCAGCGCCACCGACACGGCCGCGGCGTTCACCGGCCGGTCGATCTCGATCTGCTTCTGGATGTACTGCGAGGCCATCTCGGTCTTGCGCGGGATGGCGCCGCCGATCAGGACCACCGAGCCGTACTCGCCGATCGCGCGGGCGAAGGCGAGGCCGCCGCCGCTGATGATCGCGGGCGTCAGCGTCGGAAGGACGATCCGGCGAAACGTCGTCCAGTTGTCGGCGCCCAGCGAGAGCGCGGCCTGCTCGACCTCGCGGTCGGCCTCCATCAGCACCGGCTGCACCGAACGCACCACGAACGGCAGCGTGACGAACGCCAGCGCCACCACCAGACCGGGCTGGGTGGCGTTCAGGTGGATGTCGATCGGGCTCTGCGGGCCGTACAGCGACAGCAGCACGATGCTGGCGACAATGGTCGGCAGCGCGAACGGCAGGTCGATCAGCGCGTTGACGACGCCCTTGCCAGGGAAGTCGTCACGCACCAGCACCCACGCGATCAGGGTGCCCATCACCACGTTGATCAGCGCGACGACCACCGACACGAAGACGGTGATGCGCAGCGAGTCGAGCGCGGCGGGCGCGGTGATCGCGTCCCAGAAGCCGGACCAGCCCTCCTCGAAGGAGGTCACGGTCAGCGCGGCGAGCGGCAGCAGCACGATGATGCTGAGCCACAGCACCGTGGTCGCGATGCCGAGCGGGCCGACCGACCCGCTCACCCGCAGCCACGACCAGGGCGAACGCCCCGGACGTGCCGGTTTCTTGGTTACGCCGGGACCGGGGGCGGCCCCGGTCTCGGCGGTACTGCTGTCAGTCACAATCGTCCAGTATCCCGTGTGCTCTGGGTCACCCGGCTACTTGGTGGCGTTGTCGTAGATGACCGCGACGCTGCCCGAGTCGGGGGCGAACAATTCCTTGTCCACGGTCTTCCAGCCGCCGAGGTCGTCGATCGTCCACAACTTCTGCGGCGTCGGGAAGTCCTTGGCGAACTCACTGGCGACCTGCGGGTCGACCGGACGGAAACCGGCCTCGGCCCACGCCTTCTGACCGGCAGGGGTGAACAGGAAGTCGCGGAAGGCGACGGCCTTCTCCGGATTCTTGCTGTTCTTCAGCACCGCGACCGGGTTCTCGATCTTGAAGGTGGTCGGCGGGATGATGTGCTCGATCGCGTCGCCCTTGCGCTCGGAGAAGATCGCCTCGTTCTCGTAGCTGAGCAGCACGTCACCGGTGCCCTGCAGGAAGGTCTCGGTGGCTTCCCTGCCCGACTTCGGCTGCACCTTGATGTGCTCGGGGGAGATCAACTGGCTCAGGTAGTCCAGACCGGCCTGCGGGTTCTTGCCGCCGTCGGACTTCGCCGCGTAGGGCGCGAGCAGGTTCCACTTGGCCGAGCCGGAGCTGAACGGGTTGGGCGTGACCACCTCGACGCCCGGCTTCAGCAGGTCGTCCCAGTCCTTGATGCCCTTCGGGTTGCCGGGACGCACCACGATCGCGACCACGGAGCCGAACGGAATTCCCTTGTTGGCGTCGGCATTCCAGTTGGCGTCGACCAAGCCCGCGTCGACGAGGCGGGTGATGTCGGGCTCCACCGAGAAGTTCACGACGTCGGCCTCGGCGCCGTCCTTGACCTTGCGGGACTGGTCGCCCGAGGCGCCGTAGGACGGCTGGATCTGCACGCCCTTGCCCGCCTCGGTCTTGTTGAACTCGGGAACGACCTTGTCGAAACCGGGCTTCGGGACGGCGTAGGCGTACAGGTTCAGGGTGCCGCCGCTGCCGTCGGCCCCACCCCCGCCCACGACGTCGCTGGCTCCGCCGCCGCAGGCGGTGAGCACGACCGCCGCCGCCGCGGTGAGTGCGGCGGCGGCATAGCGTCGGCGCGAGGACAGCCAAGTGTTGCGAGACATCGGGGTGGGACCTTTCCTGCGGACCGCCACACGGATCGAAAGGAACCGTGGCGGTTGAGAATTCGTGTCGATCGGGTAGACCTGCCGCCGAACTACGCGGCAGTGGCGCGGCTACCGGCCGGGAACGGCCGACGGGAGGGTCGGGGACGTCTGCGAAAAAGTGCACGCCAGTCTACGGGGCAGGGACGCGCGGACGTGCCCGGTCACCGATCAACGACAGAGAATGTCCGCGACCGCGAGATTGCCGACAGCGATCAACGCCAATTCATGGCGGACCTGCGGGACGGCACTCGAAGACACGGGCAGACTGTAGCAGAGCTCAGCGCACGAGTTCGAATCGTAGATTTCCTGAACAGAGGGGGGTTTCATCCCATGACGATCAGCCCGGATCGGGTCCGCACGCGGCTGCCCGGCATCAGCACCCGCGCGTGGGAGCATCCCGCCGACCGCACCGCCCTGGTGGCGCTGCGCTCGCTGGCGGGATTCGACACCGTCTTGCGGACACTGTCCGGTTTGCTCCAAGAACGCCAGCACCGGTTGCTCTACCTGGCCACCGCGGTGCGGGTCGACGAGCGCCAGTTCCGCACGCTGCACGACCTGCGCACCGACTGCGTGGAGATCCTGGACGCGCGCACCACGCCGGAGATGTTCGTGCTGCAGAGCCCGCACGTCAACGCCTTCACCATCGGCATGGACCGCCCGTTCATCGTGTTGACCACGGCGCTGATCGACCTGATGGACACCGAGGAGCTGCGCTTCGTGGTCGGCCACGAACTCGGGCACGCGCTGTCCGGCCACGCGGTGTACCGCACCATGCTCATGCACCTGCTTCGCCTCAGCGCGAGCGTCGGCTGGATGCCGGTCGGCGGCTGGGCGTTGCGCGCCATCGTGGCCGCGCTGATGGAGTGGAGCCGCAAGTCGGAGTTGTCCGGCGATCGGGCTGGATTGCTGTGCGGTCAGGACGTCGAGGCGTCGGTGCGGGTGCACATGAAGACCGCGGGCGGCGCGTGGGTGCGGGAGATGAACCACGGCGCGTTCCTGGCCCAGGCCGACGACTACGAGCGTTCCGGCGACCTGCGCGACGGCGTGCTCAAGCTGCTGAACCTGGAACTCCAGTCGCATCCGTTCTCGGTGCTGCGCGCCGCCGAACTGCGCCGCTGGATCCAGAGCGGCGAGTACAACCGCGTGCTTGCCGGCGACTATCCGCGCCGCGAGCACGACAAGAACGCCAGCATCAGCGCGGAGATCAGGGAGGCGGCGCGCGCCTACCGGCAGAACTTCGATCAGTCCGAGGATGCGCTGGTTCGCACGGTGCGCAATCTCGGCCGCGATGTGGGCGCGGCGGTCGGGACGGTCGGCCAGGAGGTCGGCGAGACCGTGTCCAAGCTCGGTAAGCGCCTCACCGACTGGCGTAACGGCAACGGGCAGAACTGACCCGCGCCGTCGGCTTCGCCTTGCGACCCCGCAGCCTCTGCGCGGCGTCGCAAGGCGAGGCCGTCGAAAGTGTCAGCGCGTGAAGAACCAGGCGATGACGACGAGCACGAGCAGGGCGAGCAGGGCCAGCTGGACCCGGGAGCGCGGCATCAACGCGCTCCGCTCTGCACGGGCCTGCGGTCGGCGGTCGGCTCCTCGACCAGGATCGGGGCGGGCTCGGCGAGCACCGCGGCGTCGGCGAGTTCGGCGACCCGGCTGTCGCGCCCGAGCAGCTGAAGCGTGGCGCGCAGCGCGCGATCGAGCAGATACGCGATGGCGAAGCTCACCGGGACCATGCCCACGAGGACCACGAGGAACTGCGGGATGAACGGCAATCCCGCGACCCACAGCTCGAAACCGTCCCACCAACCTGCAACGCGATCCACGAATACCAGCCTACTGGCCCGAGCCGAGCAACCGACCGGCGCATTCGGTGGACGGCGGGCGCGCGTGGCACACATCATGGGGTATGGCGTCAACGGATGATCCGAGCATCGACGAGCCCGACGACCTTCCAGTGCTGAGTGCGCTGTCCCCGAGCAGGCACCGCGGCGCTCATCCGCCCATCGACGACTACGCCTTCCTCTCCGACTGCGAGACCAACTGCCTGGTCGCGAGCAACGGCGCGATCGAGTGGATGTGCGTGCCCCGCCCGGACTCCCCCAGCATCTTCGGCGCGATGCTCGATCGCAGCGCCGGGCATTTCCGGATCGGCCCGTACGGCGTCAACGTGCCCGCCGCGCGCCGCTACCTGCCCGGCGGCATGATCCTGGAGACCACGTGGCAGACCGAGACCGGCTGGCTCATCGTGCGCGACGCGCTGGTGCTCGGCCCGTGGCACAACAACGATCAACGCAGCAAGACCTACCGGCGCACGCCGATGGACTGGGACGCCGAGCACGTGCTGCTGCGCACGGTGAAATGCGTGAACGGCACCGCCGAGCTGGAGATGAGCTGCCAGCCTTCCTTCGACTACCACCGCGACACCGCACGCTGGGAGTACACCGGCAAGGTCTACGAAGAGGCCACCGCGGTGCGCACCATCGATCCGAGCGGCGGCCCGAGCCTGGTGCTCACCACCGATCTGCGCCTCGGCCTCGAGGGGCGCGAAGCACGCGCGCGCACCAGGATGAAGGAAGGCGATCAGATCTTCGTCGCGCTCACCTGGTCGGATCTGCCCGCCCCACGGACGTTCGAGGAAGCGGCGCAGAAGATGTGGGCCACCATCGAATGCTGGCGGCAGTGGATCACCCTCGGCAATTTCCCGGATCACCCGTGGCGCAACTACTTACAGCGCAGCGCGTTGACGCTCAAGGGCCTGACCTACGCACCGACCGGAGCGCTGATGGCCGCCGCCACCACGTCGCTGCCGGAAACCCCCGGCGGCGAACGCAATTGGGACTACCGCTACAGCTGGGTGCGCGACTCCAGCTTCGCGCTGTGGGGCCTGTACACGCTCGGACTCGACCGCGAGGCCGACGACTTCTTCTGCTTCCTCAACGACGCGACCACCGGTGCGCACGGCGAACCCGTCGAGCTGCAAGTGCTCTACGGCATCGGCGGGGAACGCGACATCGTGGAGAGCGAACTGGAGTACCTGAAGGGCTACGACGGCGCCCAGCCGGTCCGCATCGGCAACGCCGCCTTCAACCAGGACCAGCACGACATCTGGGGCACCATGCTCGACACGGTGTACCTGTACGTGAAGTCGCGCCAGCAGGTACCGGAAACGCTGTGGCCGCTGCTGGAGCGGCAGGTCAACGCCGCCATCACGCACTGGCGCGAGCCCGACCGGGGCATTTGGGAGGTGCGCGGCGAACCGCAGCACTTCACGTCCTCGAAGGTGATGTGCTGGGTGGCGCTGGATCGCGGCGCCAAACTCGCCGAGATGCACGGCCAGTTCCAGCGCGCCACCGAGTGGTACGCGATCGCCGAGGAGATCAGGGACGACGTTCTCGCCAACGGTGTGACCAGCGAAGGCGTCTTCACCCAGACCTACGGCGGGAACACCTTGGACGCCTCGCTGCTGCTGGTGGTGCTGACCCGATTCCTGCCGCCCGACGACCACCGCGTGCGGGCCACCGTGCTCGCCATCGCCGACCGGCTCACCGACCACGGCCTCGTGCTGCGCTATCGCACCGAGACCACCGACGACGGGCTGTCCGGCGCGGAGGGCACCTTCACGATCTGCTCGTTCTGGCTGGTCTCCGCGCTGGTCGAGATCGGCGAAGTGCAGCGGGCCAGGCACCTGTGCGAGCGCCTGCTCGGCTTCGCCAGCCCGCTGCGCCTCTACGCCGAGGAGATCGACCCGCGCAGCGGACGGCATCTGGGCAACTACCCGCAGGCGTTCACCCATCTGGCGCTGATCAACGCGGTCACGCACGTGATCAGGGCCGAGGAGCGGCGCGAGGCGGGACAGTTCCAGCCCGCCCATACCCCGCCGATCGGCCCGGTCTGAGCGGCTCTACCCGCCCGAGAGCGGCGGCGGACCGCGTCAGGCGGCGAGGGAGTCGGCGCGGTCGCGGACGGCCCGCAGCTTGCCGAGACTGCTGTCGAGTTCGGCGATGCGGTCCTCACGACGGTCGCCGTACTTGCCGTAGGCGTCCTCCGCGACGCGCAGCGCCTCGTCGGCCGTGCGCAGCGCGTCCGTGGCGATGTCGGTGAAGTGGTCGCGCAGCGTTCGCTGCATGGCGCGCAACCGGTTTCGCGATTCCTTGCTCACCTGGAAGATCACGTCGTCCATCAGCCTGGCCACCGCGACCTTGGCCTCGGCACGGCGGCGCAGCTTGCGGTTCTTGCGGTCGTCCCAGATCGCGTTGACGCCGAGCAGCACGCCCGCGCCCGCCGAATACCAGTTCACCAGCGACATGCCGAGCAGGCTTGTGGCGAGACCGACCATCAGGATACCGCCGTAGGAACCCCGCAGACCGGACAGAACCTGTTCGGTCACACCGCCTTTCGCGCTGTCCAGCGACTCAAGCGGGGCCACCTGCTCCAGCACCTCGCCCGGGTTGGTCAGGCGTAGGTCGGGCAGCGGTGGGGTGCGGTTGTCGGCGGGGAACTTCGCGGCCACCTGCTCGCACAGCTCCACGGACCGGTAGTGCGCCATGACGAAGTTCTCCTCGACGGCCTCACAGATGCGCGCGTCGAGATCGGCGCCGAACTCCTTCCAGCCGCGCGCCGGATCGGTCTGCGCGATCTCGGCCTCGGCGTCGCGCACCAGGCTGCGTAGCCGGTGACGTAGGTCGTGCTCGATATCGGCCATCAGCTCGGCGGCGCCGTCGGCAAGGGCGACCTGCCAGTTGGCGGTGCGCTGGCGCAGCTGATCGGCCTCGTCACGCGCCACCATCAGCTGCTCGGTGATCTGGGCGCGGCGGCGCGGATCGCGCAGCGCCTCGGCCTCGGTGTACAGGGTGACCGCGAGATGGTCGGCCACCAGCCGGATGTCGCGCAGCGCCGCGTCCCGCGCCACCGCGTCGGCGCGGGCCACCACGTAGTCGCGCAGGTGGTCGATCAGCTGCGGCACCCCGGACTCGATGTCGCGCTGGTAGTTGCCCGCCTGGCGGTGCAGCAGCGCGGAGACCGGCGCGACGGCGAAGCCGAGACCGGCCGCGTCGAGCAGATCGCGGTTGCGCTGCTGCACGTGCGACCACTGCGGGTGCACGTCGATCTTGTTGAGCACGCAGATGACCGTCGGACAGAGCTGCTGCACTCGCTGCAGATACTCGAGCTGCGCCGGGGTCAGCTCGGCGGAAGCCTCGGCGACGTAGAGCACCGCGTCGGCGGCCGCGATCATCGACCAGCGGGTGTGCTCGTCACCGGAGCCGGGCGCGTCCATCAGGACGATGCCGTCGGCGAGCAGCGAACTCGGCTCGGTGAATTCGGCCCGGATCACGCCGTGCGCGGCCAGGGCGGGGCCGGGATTCAGCGGGTCCACCGGCTGGCGCTCGGTGCGGCCCGACCCGGTCGACCTGACCAGCGTGGCGGTCGGCTCGGGGCCGTACTCCACGATCACCGGTGCGCTCAGCGCGGTCTCCGTCGCACTCACCTGCGCCCCGACCAAGCTGTTGACCAGCGTGCTCATGCCGTTCTTCGGATCGCCGACGACGACGAGACGGACCCGCGGGTCGCCGATCCTGGCGCGAACCATGCTCAGCCGACCGCCGAGGTCGTCGCGACCCGCGGAGCGAGCCATCTCCCGCAGTTCGTCAAGTACCCGGATGAGCGGTGCCATCGCGTCCGGGTGTTTCACCGTCGCGGACTCCAGTCCGGCTGCGGCAGACAAGCCTCCTCCTAACTCCTCGTTCTCGCGCTCGACGAATGCGGCGTGCGTGCTACCGGACCGCTGATCCGGGTCAGACCAGTGTCACGTCCGGACCCGTGAGCGGGTGGTGTGTCTCGGTCATGGTGGTCCCCGGCAGCAGTCCCGCGCCAAGTCCGCCGTGCTCGATCGGCATCTGCGCGACCACCTGGTGGTAGCTCGCGTGGTCGAGCTCGTCGCTGATCGGGCGCGTCTTCGGCGGCTCGACCAGTACCGGCGGCTTGACCGGCGTGACCGGCGTCGGCACGACGACCGACGGCGCGTCGACATCGACGGAAGGAACGGTAGGCGCCTGCGTCGGCGCGTCGTACGTCGGGGGCTGCGAAGGCACCGAAACTGTGGGGACATCGGGGGTGCTGTGGCCGCCGGTCGGGTAGGTCGTTCCCGGGTTGGTCGTGCCGCCGGTGTCGCTTCCGGTGCCGCCCGTCCCTGTCCCGCCGCCGGTGTTGCCGCCCGTGGTCCCCGTGCTGCCGCCGGTCGTTCCGGTGCTTCCGCCGGTGGTCCCGGTGCTTCCGCCGGTGGTTCCGGTGCCACCGCCCGGGGTGGTCACGTCGACGTCCGGCGTCGACGGCTTCGGGGTCACCGTGACGCCGGGCGTCTTGGTGATCACGTCGGTCCCGGTGCCCGGCGTCGGCACCACGGTCGCACCCGGGAGTTTGGTGACGCCCGGTTCCAGGGTCGGCACGGTGCCGGTGTCCGGCTTGGTCGGTTTCGGAACGCCCGGCGTCGGCACCGTGTCGGTGATCGTGGTCGGTGCGGTGGTTCCCGGGTAGGTGTCGGTCGGCTTCGGGAGGTCGGTCACCGGCGTCGCGCCGGTGGTCGGCCGCACCTGCTGATCGAACAGCGCGGGCACCGCGGCCGCGGGCGCGGTCAGCGGGGACGGACCCGCCGGCGTGCCGAAGACGTTCGCGATGGGCGTCGTCGCGGCCTCCGGCTGGATGGTGGTCTGCAGCGGCGTGGCCGCCACGGGAGCCGCGACGGCGGCGGGCGCGGCGACGGCCGCGGGCGCGGCCACCGCGGGAGCCACAGGCGCGGGCGCCGCGACATGAGCCACGGGCGCGACGGGAGCCGCGGCCACCGCCGGAGCAACCGGCTGGGGCGCCGCGAGTGCGGGAGCCGCGTGCGCGACCGGCGCGGGCGCGGCAGAAGTCGACAGACCGCTCGCGAGACCGGTGCCTCCGGCCGTCGCACCGGGCTGCTGCTGGTCGGCACCGCGCGCGGCGCCGCTCTCCGGGCGCGAACCCTCCAGCCAGTCCGAGAAGTTGTCGAGCTGGTCGCCGATGTTGGTGCCCGCCGCCGACTTCACGGTGAGTCCCGCGGACGCGTCGACCCGCAGATCGGTGGTCAGGTACACGCCTTCGGGGGTGACGCCGAAATCGACGTCCAGGTGGGTCCAGATCTCCGCGCTCGCGTCGACGCCCAGGTACACGCCGAAGTCCCCCGGCGCGGTCCCCACCCCGTCGAACATGTCGCCGGTGCGGAACAGGTTGTCGGCGGGCGAGGTGCTCGCATCGGCGGACGCGCTATCGCTCGCCTCCTTGGCGGAGGGCACCTTCGGCAGCGTGAACGGATTGGAACCCGGCGCGAGGAAGCCGTCACTACCCGGCATTCCGAAACCGTGCCCCGCCTGGCCGAGCCCATGTCCCGGCAGGCCGAAACCCTGTTGGTCCCACCACTCGTACGGCGACGCCGAACCGGGCGCGGACTCGGCGGGCGCGCTCGGGCTCTGGTTCCACTCCCCGTGCTCCGGAGTCTCGGAGAACCCCTGCGTCGGGGCGAAGCCCTGGCCGGGGGCGCCCTGACTGTCCCACCAGTCGTACGGCGACTCGGTCTCCGTTTCGCCGGGGCGGTTGTCGGTCCAGTAGTCCTCGGACGGCTTGGGCGCGGGCCCGAGGTCGAACCCGGGCGTGGACGGCAGGGGCGCGGTGACGGCGTTGGGCGGACCCGCGGTGAACGGCAGCGCGGGCGGCAGCGCGTCGGGGTCCGGATCCGGGAAGGTGACCACCGGGCTAGGCACATCGGGATCCGGGTCCGTGGTGTGTGCCCAGCCCGCGTTCCAGCTGTCCAGCCGCTGCCCGTCGGGTTGCGCGGGAACCCCGCCGCCGTTGGAGGCGATCAGCGCGCCACCGGTCACGTACGCTCCGGCCCGCGCGACGCGTGCGACGCCGGTCGCCACACGGTACGCGGTGTCCCCCTCGGGCTCGCCAACCTCGGTGTCGTCGTCGAAAGGCAGGTCACGCGTCATGCAAGCTCCACATCTCGGGTTTCCAGCAATCCTCACCACACCGGGAAGACCGAGTGAAGATCACACAACAGTATTTCCGGAAAACCCAGTTGTCACATTCTCCAGGACAGCGGAGCGCATGACGGTGACGAGCACAACAACCTTGCCATCCTGCCAACCGGAACGGAAGCCCCCTTTTCCCGGGCACAGCGGACTGGACATCCAGTCGGCTCGCGCCCGAGAAACCCCTTACTTCTTGTCTTTTGGCTTGTCCGACTGGGCATCCGAGGAGAGCGCCGCGACGAAGGCTTCCTGGGGGACGTCCACGCGACCGATGGTCTTCATGCGCTTCTTGCCCTCCTTCTGCTTCTCCAGCAGCTTGCGCTTACGGCTGATGTCACCGCCGTAGCACTTGGCGAGCACGTCCTTGCGGATGGCCCGAATGTTCTCGCGGGCAATGATCTTCGAACCGATCGCCGCCTGAATGGGCACCTCGAACTGCTGACGCGGGATCAGCTCGCGCAGCTTGGTGGTCATCTTGTTGCCGTAGGCCTGGGCCGCGTCCTTGTGCACGATGGCGCTGAACGCGTCCACGGCCTCACCCTGCAGCAGGATGTCCACCTTCACGAGCGCGGCCTCCTGCTCGCCCGCCTCTTCGTAATCGAGGCTGGCGTAGCCGCGGGTGCGCGACTTCAGCGAGTCGAAGAAGTCGAAGATGATCTCCGCCATCGGCAGCATGTAGCGCATCTCGACGCGGGTCTCGGACAGGTAGTCCATGCCGAGCAGCTCACCGCGCCGCGACTGGCACAGCTCCATGATGGTGCCGATGAACTCGCTCGGCGCGATGACGGTGCACTTGGTGACCGGCTCGAAGGCTTGGCGCACCTTGCCTTCCGGCCAGTACGAGGGGTTGGTGACGATGTGCTCGCGCCCGTCCTCCATGACCACGCGGTAGATCACGTTGGGCGCGGTGGAGATCAGGTCCAAGCCGAACTCGCGCTGCAAGCGCTCGCGGGTGATCTCCATGTGCAGCAGACCGAGGAAGCCGCAGCGGAAGCCGAAGCCAAGGGCGACCGAGGTCTCCGGGACGTAGGTCAGCGCGGCGTCGTTGAGCTGCAGCTTGTCCAAGGCGTCACGCAGATCCGGGTAGTCCGAGCCGTCGACGGGGTACAAACCGGAGTAGACCATCGGCCGCGGTTCGCGATAACCGGTCAGCGCCTCGGTCGCGCCCTCGCGCGCGGTGGTGACCGTGTCACCGACCTTGGACTGACGCACGTCCTTGACGCCGGTGATCAGATAACCCACCTCGCCGACACCGAGGCCCTGGGTGGGCTTGGGCTCGGGCGAGACGATGCCGATCTCGAGCAGCTCGTGGGTGGCGCCGGTGGACATCATCTTGATCTTCTGGCGCGGGGTCAGCTTGCCGTCGACCACACGCACGTAGGTGACCACGCCGCGGTAGGTGTCGTAGACCGAGTCGAAGATCAGGGCGCGCGCGGGCGCGTCGGCCTGTCCGACCGGAGGCGGGACCTGCTCGATCACCTTGTTCAGCAGCTCGGGAACGCCCACTCCGGTCTTGCCCGAGACGCGCAACACGTCCTCCGGCTCACAACCTACGATGTGGGCGAGCTCGGCGGCGTAGCGATCCGGATCGGCGGCGGGTAGGTCGATCTTGTTCAGCACCGGGATGATGGTCAGATCCCGTTCCATGGCCAGGTACAGGTTGGCCAAGGTCTGCGCCTCGATACCCTGCGCGGCGTCGACCAGCAGGATCGCGCCCTCACAGGCCTCCAACGCACGCGACACCTCGTAGGTGAAGTCGACGTGGCCCGGGGTGTCGATGAGGTGCAGCACGTACTCGGTGTCGTCGACCTGCCACGGCAGCCGCACGTTCTGCGCCTTGATGGTGATGCCGCGTTCGCGCTCGATGTCCATCCGGTCCAGGTACTGGGCGCGCATCGCCCGCTCCTCGACCACACCGGTGAGCTGCAGCATCCGATCGGCCAGCGTCGACTTGCCGTGGTCGATGTGCGCGATGATGCAGAAGTTCCGGATCCGGGACGGATCGGTGAACGTCGTGTCGGCGAAGCTGGCGGGCACTCCACTCCTCAGCTGGGTATCGGCAAACTGCCTTCTATCGTCCCATGGGTCCGCAGAGGCGCGGTCCACTGGTCCGATGAGAAGTCGTCACCACACCGTTATCCTCCAACGATGGCCCGAAGTTGGAACTCTCTCGGCAAGCAGTTGAGCCTGATCGCGAAGGAGCAGGGTCCCAAGATCGTCCGGCAGCAGGGACCTCGACTGGTGGATCGGCTGGTCGGCTCACTCGCGCAGCGCCGCAACGGGGGCGTCTCCGTGCGTCCCATCGCGTCGACGCCGGTGCCCACCGCGCAGCGGGCCAGGCAGATCGTCTACTGCCCGCACCTGGACGGACGTGCCGATCCCGGCGAGATCGTGTGGACCTGGGTGCCCTACGAGGAGGACCCGAGCAACGGCAAGGACCGTCCGGTGCTCGTGGTCGGCCGCGATCGCCGCACCCTGCTCGGGCTGATGCTCTCGTCGAATCCCGAACGCGCACACGACCGCAACTGGATCGGCATCGGAAGCGGGAGCTGGGACCCCGACGGCAGGCCGAGCTGGGTGCGCCTGGACCGGGTGCTCGACGTTCCCGAGGCGGGCATTCGCCGCGAGGGCGCCATCCTCGCCCGCAAGACCTTCGATCTGGTCGCCCACCGGCTCGTCGTCGAATACCACTGGAGCTGACACGAAGTGGCCCCGATGCCGGCACACGCCAGAATCGGGGCCACTCGTCCGATAGACCATCAGGCGTCCCGTCTCCGGGACGCAGGAGTCGAACTCAGCTGATCATTTCCCGGCTCCTGCCGTACAGCAGGCCGTAGATCAGCGCGCCGAGCACGCCGCCGATCAGCGGGAAGACGATGAACGCCCACACCTGCCCGGCCGCTCCCTCCTGATAGAACGCGACACCGAGGCTGCGCGCAGGGTTCACCGAGGTGTTGTCCACCGGGATGGAGATCAGGTGGATGACCGCGAGGGTGACGCCGATGGACAGACCGGCCAGCGGCACGTCGGAGATCTGGTCGGTGGAGGCGAGCACCACGAAGACCAGCAGCGCGGTCAGCATCACCTCGATGATGATCATCGCGGCCATGCCGTAGCCGTTCTGCACGACGACCTCGCCGAGCGGCCCGGTCTTGGCCGACGGGCTGTGCGCGCCCCAGCCGTTGGCGCCGAGCCCGTCTACCCTGCGGTCGTAGGAGGGCAGATTCTTCGCGATCGCGAACAGCACGAGGCCTGCGATGAACGCGCCGATCAGCTGGGCGACCACGTAGACGCCCGCGCTGAGCGGGGTCAGCCTGCCCATGATGAGCTGGCCGAGGGTGACCGCCGGGTTGACGTGGCAGCCCGAGATCGGCCCGATCGCGTAGACCAGGAACAACAGCGTGAGACCGAAGGCGAGCGCCACCCCGAGCGCGCCGACCCGCTCACCGGCCAGCACCGCGGTGCCGACACCGCCCATCACCAGAACGAACGTGCCGAGCGACTCGGCCGCCCATTTCTTCACGTCGGGAATCGGCCTTTCCTCGGCCAGTTCTTCGACGACTTCCTGCGCCGTGGGAGACATACAGAAACACCTTCCGCCATCTCGAGCTACCGGTAGACGAGGTATTGCCGCGAAATCAGACCATTCAAGATCAAACGGTGCTTGCAGTGGGGACGCTACGCCAGACGGCCTGTCTCTACAACGACTTCGCATCCGCGCGACTCGCAGGTCCTGGACGCTCAACGGGCGCTTCCGGCCGGACAGCGCGAAGGGATGCCCCTGGGTTGCTCGTCCGTGGTCGTCGACGCACCCCCCGCGGCCTGTTCGCGTTCGGTACCGTGAACCGACCCCCGACGCGGCGATTTCGTGTGCCGCGCGGCGGCTGGTACCCTCGATCTTCGGCGTCGCGATACCTGTTTACACCGGGCGTGTCGCACGCGCAAGACTTCTCAGTACACACCAATCAGCGACAGGAACACGAGGAAACAGGCGTGGCCAACATCAAGTCCCAGATGAAGCGGATCCGTACCAACGAGGCGGCGCGCAAGCGCAACCAGTCGGTCAAGTCCGCGCTGCGCACCGCGATCCGCAGCTTCCGGGAAGCCGCTGCCGCCGGTGACAAGGAGCAGGCCGGCGAGCGTCTCCAGTTCGCAAGCCGCAAGCTGGACAAGGCCGCCTCGAAGGGCGTCATCCACGCCAACCAGGCCGCCAACAAGAAGTCGGCGCTCGCGCTGGCCTACAACAAGCTCGGCTGATTCGCCGGTTCCCGGTATCCGGGACCGATTCTTCTGACGCCAGCCGCCGCGGCCTCGACGACCACGGCGGCTTTTGTCGTGTCCGCTTCGAATCCGAGCTTCGTCGACGAGTTCACCGGACCGTAGCCGAGATGTCGGTGTCGGGGGCTACGATTCCGCGCATGGTAACCGTGTACGCGAATCAGACCGTGGTCAGAGGCGAGGACCTGCCGGAGGTCATCCGCGCCGCCGAGGTGCTCGGGCTCGGCCTGAAGATCGAGAACGTCATGGTCCCCGACGACGACGGTGGTTACTCGCTGGAGTGGATCGTGACCCGGGAAGACGAAGTTCCCGTGTACGACGAATGGGAAGGCCGATTCGAGGAGTCGGACGAGGACGACGAAGAGCTGCTGCTCAGCTCGGCGGACTGAGCGTTCGTCCGTACGGACGGCGCTCGAGTTCTCTTCGTTTCCACAGGCTCAGCTCGGCGGGCTCAGTTCCGCCGCGCGCGGCTTCCTCGCCGCGATTCCGGCCGTCAGGCGGTTCAGCGCCACCTGCGAGTCGGCGTCGGCGGCCCGATAGATGATGATCAGCTGGTCGGATCCTGCACGGGCATCAGCACCTCGTAGGTGACGACCAGCGGCCCGACCTCGGGATGACACAGCGGCTTGTTCCCGCGTCCCTGCACCTTCACGTCGTGCCGGTCCCAGGCGCGCGCGAACTCCTCGCTGAGCGCCGTGAACTCGCCGATCAGGTCGGCCAGTCGCTGGTCCTCGGGATGCGCCGCCCATGCCGCCCGCAGGTCCGCGACGCCCTCCCGGATGACGCGCTCGCGCTCCGCGAAGAACTCGCGCAGCGCCGGATCCAGCAGGCACAGCCACATGGAATTGCGCCGGTGTTCCGGTAGTGCTTCGAAATCCGTGATGAGACAGGCCATTTCGCTATTCCAGGCCAGGATGTCGTAGCGGTGGTCGACCAGCATGGCGGGCACTGCAACGACACTCGGGTGAGTGGGTGGCCAGCGGCTGCGGGTTCAGACCGGCGAGCAGAAGCTCGCTGCGATCCGGCATTGTCACCAGCGGTGTGTCGGGAAGTTTGGTCGGCGGCGTGGTTCGAAGACAGGTCGCGTGTTTCGACTGGGCCGACTGGTAGGGGCATTGCTGATGCCTGGAGCTTCCGGTGCTGGACACGGGCAGGGTCGCTCATTGCACAGTGAACGACCCTGTCCGAGCCCTACCGTCCGGCTCACATGTCGAGGGGGCTGCGCGGGATTCGATCCCGGTAGGCCGTCGGCGAACAAACCACGGCGGGTAACTGCTACAGGCGGCGGAAGTATTCACTTGCGAAGTCGGTGAACCGCTCTGCCGCGGCGGAGAAGTACGTGTCCGCGCGCCACACGAGGGTCAGGACGCGGTGGCAGTCCGGTACGTCCAGGCGCATCCAGGAGCCCGGAAGATAGGCGCTGGTACTCAGGGAATACGCGGGCACTAGCCCTACGCCGAGGCCCGCGCTGATCAGGTAGCCGGTAGCTCCGGGCTCGTCGCTCTCGCAGACGTACACCGGGCGCAGTCCGGCCGCCGCGAACATCTGATCGGTCAGCTCGCGTGGCCAGTAGCCGGGGCGGGTGGTGACGAACGGTTCGCCCGCGAGTTCTTCGGGTCGCACGCATTCCCGTCCGGCGAGCCGATGTCCCGGCGGTACCCCAAGCAGCGCTTCCTCCCGCAACAGTTCTCGCGTCCGCAAGTTCGGTCCCGACAGCGGCTGGGAGGCGATACAGAGGTCGACCTCGCCTGTGTGCAGCTGTCTCGCCATGGTCGCGACATCGGACTGGTGGAGTCGGATATCGACACCCGGGTTCTCGGCGCGGAAATCGGTGACCATCCCGGTCACCGTGAGCAGGGTTTCCGCGGCGATTGCGATGCTGCCGTGGTCGAAGCCGGCGGCATCGCCGAGTTCGCGGCGAGCGTCGTCGAGTTCTCGCAGCGCCCGGTCGACGCGGCGGAGAAACGCGACGCCGAATCGGTTGAGTCGCAGCCCGCGCCCCACCCGGTCGAACAGCGGCACGCCGAGATCGTCCTCCAGGCGGGCAATCGCGCGGCTGAGCGAGGGCTGCGCGATGCGAAGCTCGGCGGCGACCTGACTGAGGTGCTCGCGGCGGGCCACCGCCTGGAAGTATCGGAGCTGCAACAGATCCATTTCATAGCCTGAGCGATATGAATACTTGCGAATTCTGGTCTTGGACAGCATAGAACGCAATCGGTGAAGCTGTGGACATGCGCAACAACATTCGCACCCAGGCCGCGTTCATGACGTTCGTCGGCGCACCGCTCATCGCTATCGCGGTCGGCGGCTGCGGCGCGAACACGAGCGAGACCGAAGCCCGGGCGGATGATCAGGTCGAGATCCTGGAACTCGGGGTCGAGAACGATCAGTACGCCAGTCTCGATCTCGGCCAGCCGGGAGTGAGCGTGGGCGACATGGACGTATACTCCGGCAACGCGATACAGGACGGCCGCACAGTCGGACGCGGGGGCGGCTCGTGCCAGACCCTTCATATCGAGGGCGAGAACATCACCATGCAGTGTTCGATCACCATGGAACTCCCGCAAGGTTCGGTAACCATGCAGTCGCAGTGGGTGAGAGGTGCGAGTCCGCTCGACATGGCCATCACCGGCGGGACGGGCGTGTACCGCGAAGCGCGGGGCACGGTCCGATTCTGGGACATCGGCACCCCGAACGAACGAGCACGTGCCGAGATCATCCGTTGATTCGTAGACGGTTACGCAACGTCGTGGCCCTCCCACCGCTTCGCCGCAACGCCCAGATCGGCCTCATCCGCAGCTGGACCCGCGAACCGGACCCTGAAGAACATAGTGAATACCGTTTGCCTCCGGCTTCATTCCGTTCGAACGCCACGGAGACCCGCCGCCTTGATAGCGCTCGTACTCACCCCGGCCCAAGCTGCAACCCATTTCTGGTCGTGGTCGCGCTACCGGCGACGCCGCCAGCATCAAGCCCGCCTCAGCCACTACAAACGGCGAGGACACCCGCTCACATGACCTCCCCATTCGCCATGCTGTTATCGGCCACACCGTGGGAGGGACGACGGGGTGGTCAGCATTCGACCGAAATGAGGAGTGTGTAACCGAAATGTCACCCGGCGAGCTGTGCCACCTATACATTCTGTCGCGTGGCCGCTCGCCGTACGGCGTGCAGTGGCAATCGGTCCTATTGCGGCGGCCATGTCGGTGACCAGGCGCATGCCGGACTCGTCATCAGATATAGCGACAAGCCAGCCCTCGCAGGTGCTTTCGAGCGCAGTCACTCGTCGAACAGCGCCCGCGTCGCGGTCAGCGCCGCGTGGTAGGAGGCAGAGTCACCGACTAGAAGTCCGCGTGCCACAAAATCCGCGGCGTGTTGTTCGTGTATGCCACGGAGGCGGGACAGATTCCGCAGCAGTGTCAGCGATTCTGCCTCGACGGCGTAGTGTGCGAGTTTGCGGGCCAGGGTGAGGCTGACGAACAGAGCTTCGGCGAGCGCGTCCAGCTCCGGTCGGGGGTAGAGCATGTCGGGGCGGGACTGGGTGCCGTAACGGAAGGCTTCACGGGTGTACCACCAGCGGATGGTCGCCACCCGATCGGCGCGGGTGTCGTCGAACAGTGTCGGGGACTGGGCGAGGCGGGTACGGACGCGCCGCAGGATCTGTTCGCACTGCGTGGAATCGGCAACCACGGTGGTCTCCGGCAGAGTTTCGGGCGTGAGCAAGCGTGCGCGAATGGCCGTCGCATCCAATTGCCAGCAGTTCGCCCATTCCGGGAGATCGTCCACCCCCCACCGGCGGGCGGCTGCCAGGTGGTCGAGGAGTAGACGGTCGAGGTAGAACTCGGGAAAGGCGCCGATTTCGCAGCGGCGGATCGGGGGCCGGTGGGCCAAGTCGGCCGGGGAGGTGATCATCGGGTGGGTGAGGGCGTGGCCAGTCGCGGAAACCTGTGCGCGGAGCCCGAATTCAGTGTTGGGCCACCGGGCGGTGTGGAGCACCCCGTTCCGGTGTAGGGGTTCGGCCTGGCGCAGCAGGGTTTCCGCGGTTCGAGGAGCTCGACGAGTTCCTGCTGGCGCGGGCGACGGAGCACGATTCGCCGACACTGCCGTTTCCGCTTGGCGTGTGAGTATCAAATTTTGGCGCGGGTGATCCGGCCTGGTCCGGACACGGTGGTTCGCCGTGTTGCCCACGCTCGCGAGCAAGCGTGACGCGAGACCTACGATCGGCGCGCGCACGAGCTGACCCCCGAGCGGTGCGCGGCGTTGGACGGGTTGCTGGAAGTGGATGCGTCGCTGGGGATGTCGCGGTTGCGATGGTTGTCGACCGGCCCGCCACAGCCCGACGACCGATCATGGCGCCCCGCAGTTCGCCGTGACCTCTGCCCGGTTCGGCGGATGTACGGAATCGGGACCGATCTCGACGCGAACCTGATTCAATTGATCCTGAGATTCGCCTTGGCAGACGACTACGAGATCAGCGTGGCGTGACCGGTGGTGGACATTCGGTGGCGCCCTGCTCAGACGGTGAGGACGCACCCATGGCTGAATTCGATGGCACATATCAGATCGTCACCGCCCGGCGGCGGTTCCGCGCTGAAGCACGCAGCCCCAATCCGAACCGTTGTGTGGATGAGCCTGCCTGACGAGACGTGATTCCCCCCGAGAGGTGAATCACGTCTCCTGGGGCTGCTGCTCACACTCTGCACCATGCGAACAGGAGCTTCTGTGTGCCGAAGCGCGGGTCGCTGCTCTCGGCGACCTGTCATCCGGCTTCCACTCGAACGGCGCGGGACCCAAGCGGTCTGGCCCGGCCCGCGTCACCGATTCCGCGTGACCAGCGCAACGAGCTACAGGAGAAGACAATGACCGTAACCGACACGCAGCTCAAACAAGTGACCGTGCCCTTATCTGAGATGCAGAAGCCTGCCGAGCGAAGCTCGGTCACCCCGTACACGGTGTACAACGACACCGATCGCCACGTCTCGGTCTTCCTGCAAGAGGGGGAAGCGGGCAACCCCGTAAGCATCATCACGCTAGCCCCCGGCGAAACCAGCAGCTCCTACGATCGCGGCACCTACGCAGCCATCATGGACGTAGGTTCCGGCCAGCAACAGCAAATCCTGTGGTGGCCGGACGACCGGTCCGAGTTCACCTACTGGTTCACCTGGAGTGGAGGCGTGGCGGGGGGCCGGCGGAACAGGGTGAGTGACTTCATCGGTTGATCGGGTTGCGGGATCGGCGAGAACCCCGTATTCGAGTGTTCGGTATTGTCGAGCCGATCCCGACTCCCCGACCGTCCTGCTCGTCTGAACGGCACGCGATCTCCGGTGCCGAAGAATCAGCCCCGGCCGCAGCAACGCCACCACCACTGCTGATCAAGCCATTGTCGTTGTTTTGACACGATCGGCGGTCTGCTGTGAGAATAGAAAAGCTCTTGTGAATCATGGGCCACTCTCCGTGACCTGGCAGGTGAGCTTCTCCGCCAAACGATGTGGTCATATGCGTTATTCGGCCGGGCTCGCGTTCTCGATTCTCTGTACGCCGAACGCCCCTGACGGGACCCGCGATTCGATCCATCGGGTGTGAGAGCCGGTTATCGGTGGATGCAGGCCGCAGCGTATCCGGCCGGGGTCTGCCCAGCGCGGAATGTCCTCGTCGGTGGTTCTATTCGTTCTTCCAGTCGCTGATCACGACGCGAACCTCGGTGAGTGACCCGAAGCTGCTGATGTTGAGGTATTTCGTCGGCAGGCAGCCGTTGAACGATTCGATGGAGCCGTTGCGCCAAGCGATCAAGAACTGAGGAGGATGCCAAAATGCACAAGCTCTGCATATCTGAGATGCCTTCCCGTGACGAGCTGCAAAACCCATCAGAGGCCATGACGAAGTACATCCCAGTCTCTGGCGGAGGCCGCGATGACACATCCGATCTATTCGGATTAGCGGTAATGCAGGCTGCTGCTGAGGCGGAAGAAAAAGGCTCAGGAGACGACGTGAAATGTTTCGACATATTCAGTAGCCAGTTGCCAACCTATGTGAGTCGATGGGGCTTGAAATTGAATGTGCACAGCTGTGGCGTCTACAATATTGCGGGCCAGCCCTTGAGTGTTGCCCATGGAGATACGTCTTCGATCTATTGGGTGATGCAGAAGTTCAGCGACAGGCCGCGCACCTACGACGCGATCGCCCTGCCGTCCGATGCACCTGAACCCGCCGATTCGCTTATCAATCAATACAATGACTGGTCCCAGTCTGCTGGTTGGACAGCAGACCAGGCAACAAGTGACTCGACGCGTTTCTCCGCGTTCGTAGAAAAGATGTCCGACACTTTGAATGCATCTGGTGACGCGCTTGGTGGAACCTCATTTGTTTACTACAACACAAATGGCGGAATGGTATATTCTGCACAGGAGGAGTGCGAGATGTTGTGGAGTATCGCGCCATTTGGTTCTGAAGATGGCCATTACTATGAATGCGTCACCGCGCTTCCGAAATGAGCGAGTCTCCTGGCACGGCTTCCACGGGATAGCAGACGGCTCGCGCCGACACGGATCAGGCAGGCGACGAAGGCTGTGACTGCCCAGGGCGGGCCCACCAGCCGAGCGAATCGGGCGGCCAGCGGTTCGACCGGATCCGGCCCATCAGATCCATGGTCAACCGCCCAATTCGGCGAAGCCGAACGCTGAGCCCGCATGCCTGATGGACCGAGGTCTCAACTCGCCTCCACGGCTACCGGTCCGGGATGATCTGTCCCCCGCTGCGGACGCGGCCCGTGAATCCGCGTCACCGCTTCACCCCTGTCTCTGTTCGGATGAAACTTCTATTCGACAAGGAGCGGCACATGACTGCACGATCCACGACGAGCAACGAGGCGACCCTGCAAGACAAGGTCACATTCCAGCTGTCGCTGTACGCGAACTTGATCAACGGCGAGGAAAACGACGGCAACCTGGAGGGCCTGCTCCAGCAGCGGATCCAGGACAATCTCGACATCAACCGGGGGGGTCATCGGGGGGTGGGAGATTGTCTGGGGTCCGGGGATCGAGGTGTTCCCCACCGACCTGTACGCGCTCAACGTCCTGTACATGGTGCGAAGCACCGACGACCCCTCCCGGTACGTGATCGCCGTGGCCGGCAGCACAGACGGACCGTTCGACTGGCTCGTCGAGAACTTCCTGATCGGCCAGATCCCGTGGCTCGCGCATCCCGTCGCCCGTTACACGACGGGCGCGGCCATCGGGGTGAACATCCTCACGAAGATCACCCCCTCCGGCGACCGCCCCGGTGCCGGTCGCACCCTGCACGCGTTTCTGGGCGCGCTCGATCACACCGATATCGACCTGACTGTCACCGGCCACAGCCTCGCTGGTGCATTGTCACCCACACTGGCCCTGTTGCTGCGCGACACCCAGCAGCTGTGGGACCCATCCGAGAAAGCCAGGGTCAGCGTGCTGTCCACCGCCGGACCGAGTTTCGGCAATCCCGAATTCGTCGCCTACACCACCCGACGCCTGCAGCGGGTGCGGCGCTACGCCAACAGCCTCGACGTCATCCCGAACGTCTGGAACCCGGACGACATCGATCGCGCCAAGACCTTCTACTCCGACAACAACCTGCCCGCTCCTTGGCCCGGACTGTTCGACCTGATCAAGCAGGCGTCCAGCTCGGGCCAGTATGCACACCTCGACTCCACCAACGGCGTATTCCAAGGAACGTTCAACCCCAAGGTGACGGACTACCTGAAACAGGTCGGATACCAGCACATAGGCGGCTACAGACAGTTCTTCGATATCCCAGGCGTGACCTGGCCGGTAGCCATCCCGGCGGACGTCGGCGACACCGGGATAGGCCGCATCGCGGCCTTGGCCGGTGTACCGCTCGGCGACGGTACTGGAAAGGCACCAGCGAATCGTCGGCCGCTAACCGCCCCGATCAACGGACAGTCCGTGGAGCTGCCCACCGACCCCGACAGCCGCGAGGCCGGGAAACTCGTGGAACTCGTCACCGCCGAGATCGACCCCACTGCCGACATGAACTGATGCCCCGGACCCTGTTACTGCGGCTCGTCATCCTGCGGGCCGCTGCCAGAGACGGAGTCACGGCTCCCTGTTTCTGGTCGGAGCGAGATATACTCGCGGAGTTTGCCTTTGACGTGTGGCTCGAGGTCGCCGGGCGTGAGGCCGATAGTGCCGAACCGCCGGGCGATCTGCTCCGGAAACCCTTGGTACATCTCGAACGGAGCGAGAGCTCGCGTGATCGCGGCCTCCACGTCATCGATCGCATCCGGCGGCAAGCAGACGGTCACCCGGTGTTGCGCCACAACGACCCCTCCTGCAGTTCCGAGCGTCCCAGGCTACCTCTCGGAATCGACCGACGCAGATTCCTGACCACTATGACCAGTCACCAGACGACTGCCCTGTCATCGCATTTCAGGATGCTTGTCGACTTGGTGGTAGCGATGTGGTCGAAGACCGATCTGGGGACATCCGTCCGCGCCTGTCCCGGGTCCGCGGACCGGCGGCAGCGGTTCCACCACCGCCTAACCGATCCATCAGGATTCGTGCTCTCGCCGCGCCGAATCACGGGGCTGCTGTAAGGAGAGGTGACACGTCGTCTCCCTCACCGTATGCGGGCATCCGAGGAGTGTGTAACCGACATCTCACCCCGGCCAGCTCGGCCACCTCCTCGCGGCGCAACCCGGGGTGCGGCGAACCTGCCGACGCACCGGCAAGCCCACGTCGTCGGGGTGCAAGCGCGCGCGGCGGCTGCGCAAGAAAGCCGCCAGTTCCTGGGTCGCGTTCACGGTGCGCGCAACACGGACCCTCGACACCTGCTCGGAAGGACACCGTCCCAGGTCGCCATCGCCTGGACGCTGCGCAACCCGGGCGTCACCTCGCCGATCGTCGGTGCGCGCACTGCCGCGCAACTGGAAGACAACCTCGGCGCGCTCGACATCGAGTTCGACGCCGAGCAGATCGACCGCCTGGAGCGCGCCACGGCCGTCGACCTCGGCTTCCCGCACGAGTTCCTGGCCCGGCCGATGGTCAGGAGCGTTACCTTCGGTGATGTGAAGATCGAGGAGCGGGTCTGAGGGTCTCCTTTCGCACCGCGATGCGTTCCGGTCGGCCGCGGCCGGCCGGACCGGCGGTAGCGAGAACTCCTGCGGCGGTGACTAATTCACGCAGGGGATGTCGTTGCCGGTGATCGTGGCATCGAGTGGTTTGCCGACGTCCGGCGTCGAGGTCGGAGCCTGGGTGGTCGGGGTGAGCCTGGTGGTCGGCGGGGCCGTGCCGGTTGTCGACGCGCCGGTCAGGGCCGGGGGCATAGTGAAGTCCGAGCCGAGGACGACCCTGATGCGGCCCTCGGGCACGGTCACGGACTCGATGGCGGGGAGGCCGAGGGTGTCGGCGAGGAGGGCGGCTTCGGTCTCGTCGCCGGGGCCGTAGTACACGGCCGAGGTCCAGCCGTCCGAGGAGGCGGCGTGGCCGACCGTCCCCTTGCGGTAGCCGCGGCTCGCCAGCGCGGTGGAAACCCTTGCGGTGTAACCGTCTTCGCTTCCGGCGTCGAACACGTCGACCGTGCTGGACGGCCGCTGCGGCGTGGTCGGCTCGGGCTCGCCGAAGGCGCGGCGCACCTCGCGGCGGATGGCGGCCGGGTCGATGATGTTCACGTCCTGCCCGTTGATGACGTCGTAGCGCAGCACCGGCAGGGTGCGGAACTCGACGCTGGGGCTGGCGGCGGAGCCGACGGTGCGCAGGAAGTCGACGAGGTTCCAGCCGTCGGACAGCACGATATTGCGGTGCGCGACGTCCATCAGAGCCGAGAGCTTGCCGACGTCGGTGAACGTCCCCGCGTTGCGCAGCTCCTTGGCGACAGAGGTCAGGAAGGCCTGCTGGCGATGGGTGCGGTCCAGATCGCCGTTCTCCAAGCCGTGACGCTGCCGGACGAACGCCAGCGACTGAGCCGGATCCAAGCGCTGGCGACCGGCAGGGAAATCGGCGCCGGAGTATTCGAGATCTTGGACCGGCTTGCGCAGGCACACGTCGACGCCGTTGAGCGCCTTGGCCAGATCGTAGAAACCGGCGAGAGTGATTTCGGCGAACCGGTCGATCGGGACACCGGTCAGATTGCGCACGGCCTGCACGATGGCGGCGCGGCCCGCCTCCCGGCCCGCGCGTTCCAGCTTCGCGCGATCGGTCACGCCCCTGGCCTCCAGTCGCTCCTGAACCACGGCCTTCTTCAGGCCGTACGCCTCCTTGATCTTCATGTGGGTGTAGCCCGGGATGCCGGAGACGGCCACGTAGTTGTCGCGCGGGATGGAGACCGCGGTGATCTTCTTCAGGTCGGCGGGGATGTGCACCAGGATCAGCGTGTTGGCGTTGTAGCCGCCCTGATCGCTGTCGCCCGCGTGCAGCTGATCGAGAATTTCTTGCGGGAGGTCGTCGCCGTTCTGGTCTTTCCGGGTGTCGAGGCCGATCAGCAGGATGTTCAGCGCGCCGTCCAACGATCGCGGTGCGTCGTCACCCAGCGCGTGGGAGCGGCCGAAGCCGTCGTCGAAGCCGTTCTCGGCGGTCCAGCCCGCCGCGGTGCCCGCGAGGACGAGCGCCGACAGTCCGCCAGCGACCACCTTCGCCACGGTGCGGCCGATGTCGCGGCGCGGTGTCGGTAGCCGGTGCGCGCCACCGATCGCACGACGTCGTCCGGAGCGTCCGGAAACATCGGTGCGGGGAACTCGCGCCGTTGGCTCGTCCACCCAATCCAGTTTGACACGGATCGGGCAACTAGCTATTTGCCTGGAATGGGTCCAGTCATGATCAGCCCGCGCCGTGCAGGTCGAGAATGCTCATGAGAGCGTGCTCCAGGGCGTAGCTGGAGTCCGCCGCACCGCCCTTCACGTCGGCGTTCAAGGTCGCGACCACTTGCATGGCCGAGCCGATGGTGGCCGGGGTCCAGCCGCGCGCCTGGGCCTGCGCCTTCTTCACCTTCCACGGCGGCATGCCCAACTGCTGGGCGAGCTTGAACGGGTCACCGCGCCCCGCCGAACCGACCCGCGCGATGGTGTGCACCGAATCGGCCAGCGCGTCGGCGAGCAGCACGTGCGGAACACCGCGGTCGTTCGCCCACCGCAGCGCCTCCATCGCGCCGGGCCGGTCGCCCGCGACGGCGAGCTCCGCCACGTCGAATCCCGACACCTCCGCCTTGCCCGAGTAGTACTGCCGCACCGCGGCGACATCGATCTTGCCGCCGGTGTCGGCCGCCAATTGCGAACAGGCGGCGGCCAATTCGCGCAGGTCCGAGCCGACCGCCTCCAACACCACCTGCACGACGTCCCCCGCGACCCGCACCCCAGCGGCACGGAACTCGCCGCGCACGAACTCCACCCGCTCGGCGGCCTTGGTCAGCTTCGCGCAGTTGTGCACCGTCGCCCCGGCCTTCTGCAACGCGGGCGCCAGTGCCTTGGCCCGTCCGCCACCAGAGTGCAGGACCACCAGCACCACGCCGTCGGGCGGATCCGCGGCGGCCTCCGTGATCACCGCGACGGCGTCCTTCCCCGCCTCCGCCGCCGACTCCAGCACGATCACCCGGTCCTCCGCGAACAGCGACGGACTCAACAGCTCCGCCAACTCCGCGGTACTCGCGTCCCCCGCCCGCATCCGATCCACCGGCACCGCCTCCGGGTCCGGCGCCCCCGCCCTGACCTGCGCGGTAATCCCCGCCACCGCGCGCTCGATCAACAACTCTTCCTCCCCGAGGACGAGATGCACCGCCGCGGA
>NZ_BDAU01000026.1 GCF_001612615.1 Nocardia amikacinitolerans NBRC 108937
CCGTTCGCTCACGCCAGCGCCTCGCTAGCGCTCGGCTCTGGCGTGCGCGAAGCGCGCTGAGTCATGGTTCGCTCACTCCGTTCGCTCACGCGCCCGATCCTACGTCCCCCCACCGACACCCCCGCCCGCTCTCACAGACTCCCCCGCGGCACTACCCACTCGTGCACGAACTCGGGGACGACATGAGCGATGTGTTCGAAGTCGGAGTCGTAGTGCACCACGATCGCCCCGTACTGCACCGCCGCAGCGGCTACGGTTACATCGATTACGCCGACCGACCGCTTTCGACCGCAGCGCCACAGGCGTCCCTGGATGTCCACAGCTAACTCATGCGTACGCCGAGTGTGTGGCAGCAGCGAGTGCTGTACCAGCTCTGCGCGAAGCGCGTCCCACTTGGCCGGGTTTCGCGCGGTGAACAGCATTTCCAGGATCTGAGCGGTCGTGGTGACGAGCACCGAGCGGTCGTCCACGTAGCGACTCAGCACCTTCTGCTCGTCGAGTTGCCCTGCCTTCATTCGAGACCACGCGCTGCAGTCCAAAAGAAATCTCTTTTCGACAGCAGGGCTCAACGGGTCGAGAGGCAGCGTCAGCCGCGCGCCCTCGCTCGAAAATCCTTGTCCAACAGCTTCGGTAGGTCCGTGCCGAGCTCGAGGATGCGTCCCACCGAGATGCGCTGGCGCCGCTGCGTCAGTGCCAGTTTGACCAGCTCCAGCAGCATCTCCTGTTTGGTAGCGAACCCGAGCTCGTCCTTTGCCGCCTCCAAGAACCCCTCCGGGGCTCGCACGGTGGTCGCCTTCATGTTTGCCATGGGCATGCCCCTCATTGATAGCCGACTCCTCTCGTGATTCTAGGGTGATCAACTTCGGTCGTTCACGGATTGCGGGTGAGGATGTGCAGGTGGGGTGGGGTGCCGGTGATGAGGATGTCGCCGTGGTGGTCGGTGCGGGCGATGGTGGTGCCGAGGGCGTGGAGAGTGGTGAGGATTTTGGGGTGGGGGTGGCCGAAGGTGTTGTTCGCGCCGGAGCTGATGATGGCCAGGCGGGGATGGACGGCGGTGAGGAATTCTTTTGTGGTGGTTTGGGATCCGTGGTGGGGGACCTTCAGGATGTCGGCGCGCAAGGCGGTTGGGTTGCGGAGTAGGCGGAGTTGGGCTGGGGATTCGATGTCGCCGGTGAGGAGGATTCGACCGGCGGGGGTGGTGGCGGTGAGGACGAGGGAGCGGTCGTTGGGTTCGTCGGCGGGTTGTCTTGGGCGGGGGTGCGTGGCGGAGGGTGAGAGGACCGTCAGTTCGACTGGGCCGAACTGCATTACATGACCGGCGGACAGTTCGAGTATCGGGATTTCGGCCCGTGCCGCGATCTCGGCGATCTGCGCGACGCTGGTAATGGGTGTTCGGTCGTCGGGAGCAGGCGGGCGCTGAGTCGCAGGGCCGGAGCCGATTTCGCCGCCACCCGGCGCCGCCTCGGTACGACGGGTGGCACCACCGCCGACTTCGTCACCTCGCAGCGCCGCTTCGTCGCACCGACCGCCCGGCATGACGAGCGGCTGGACATCACGGTTGATGGGAATCGGTCTCGGCACGATGCGCTCGGGCAGGGGGTACGCGGTCTCAGGCTCGGAGACGTTCGCCGGTATCGGCTTGTCGCGCGGGCTGGACTGGCGCTCAATGCCTTTGGGTACGGGATGGGTGGGGGTCGCGGCGTGGTCGAGTTCGCCGGGGGCGATGGCGATCGCGGCGACGGTGCGGCCGTGGATGGCGCCGGTCAGGCCGCCGATGTGGTCGGCGTGGGGGTGGGTGAGGGCGAGGAGGGCGATGTGGTGGATGCGGAGGCGGTCCAGGCAGGTGCGCATGGTGCGGGGGTCGGGTCCGACGTCGATGACGATGGCCGTTCCGTGGCCGACGGAGAGGGCCAACCCGTCGCCTTGGCCGATGTCGCAGGCCGCGAGTACCCAATCGGACGGTGGCCAGCCCGGGTTCCACAGCCGGACTGGCAGCAGGACGGCCGCCGAGGACAACACGATGACCGCCGTGACTCGGCGGACCAGAGCGATGCGCAGCACACTCACCGCGACGAGGACGAACGCGGCCGCGGTCAGGCCGCCGATCGATCCGCCGGGCACGGTGATCGTCGCGCCCGGTAGAGCGGCGGTGCGCTCGGCGACGGTGAGCAACCACCACAGCGGCGGGCCCGCGCAACGCAGAACCAGTTCGGCGACGGGCGGCCACGCCGAGGCGCAGGCGGCACCGAGCGCGCCGACGACGGTGAGCGGCGCGATCACCGGTGCGACAAGCACATTCGCCAGGATCGCGACGACGCTGATCCGGCCGGTCAGGGCGACCATGATCGGCACGGTGACCGTGAAGGCGGCTGCCGAGACGGCGACCACCTCGGCGGGCAGCCGCCACCAGCCGCGGGCGCGCAGCCAGTCGGCCCAGCTCGGCGCGAGCAGGATGAGCCCGGCCGTCGCGAGCACCGACAGCGCGAATCCGGCGTTCACCGCGAGTTCCGGCCAGACCAACAGCAAACCGATCACCGCCGCGCACAGTGCGGGCAGCGCCTGTTTGCGCCGGCCGGTGACGAGTGCGAGCAGCGTGATCGCACCCATCGCGGCCGCGCGGAGAACACTCGGATCCGGCCGGGCGACCACCACGAACATGACCAGCGCCGCGGTCGCGGCCGTCGCCGCCGCACGCGGACCCAACGTGAGCGTGCGTACGACGAACAACACGACCGTCAGAAGGATCGTGAAATTCGCTCCGCTCACCACGCAAAGATGCTGGAGCCCAGCAGTTTTGAAGTCCTCGCGGACCGGTTCGGGTAGGCCCGAGGTATCTCCGAGTACCAAGGCCGGAATCAGTCCTGCGGCGTCCTCGGGCAGCACGGCAGCGGCCGCGTCCGCGAAGTCGTGACGCACCGACGCGGCCGCTCGCTGCCACCACGGCGGTGCTGCGACGGGCTTCGGTGGCCCGAGCGCATGCAGGGCGGCGACCGTCAGATCGCGGTTCTTCGGCGGCTGCGGCTGCGCCCGGAACTCGATCGGCTGTCCGGGCAACAGTTCGCCCCACTCCCGCCCCGAGGCAAAGACGACCACCCGGCCGCCGGAATGCACCCTCGCGTCGGCGCGGTGATACTCCCGCAGCGCGGCCCTGACGACCCAGCGCCGCTCCCCACCGAAGCCATTGCTCGGCAACGGTTTCGGATCATCGGTCGGCGTGACGACGATTCGCATCGAAAGGCCGTACGCCTCGCGCATCGGATGCGACGCGACGCGATAGTCCCGCCACGCCGCCGCCAACGCGAAGCCCGCGCCGAGCAGGACAGCCGCCAACACTGTCGACGCGACTGCCCGATGCACCTCGGCACGCGTGAAACGACCCTGTCGCGACATCGCCGCCAATCCGGCTGCTGCCACGGCCGATCCGAGCGCCACCGCGATACCGACCAACCAGCCCGAGACCAGCACGACGATCGTCACACCCCAGCAGCACAGTGCGGCGGGCAGCAGACGGGCGTCCACGATCCGCGAACGTTCGGCCGATTCCGGCGCCCGCGAACCGAGTGACGAGGTCATATCGTCACCAGATCGCGCAGGCGGGCCAAGCGGGCGGGGCCGATGCCGTCGACCTCGCCGAGCTGTTCGAGGTCGGTGAAGCGGCCGTTGGCCCTGCGCCAAGCGGTGATCGCGCTCGCCGTGACGGGTCCGATGCCGGGCAGGGCGTCCAGCTCCGCTTCGGTGGCCTTGTTGAGATCGACTTTGCCGGTCGGTCCGGCGCTGGGGCGGGAGGAGGCCCCGCCGGTCGCGGTGATCGTGGTGCTGCCGGACTGGGACGACGTTCCGGGAGCCGGGGCGGTGGGGCCGACGAGGATCTGGTCGCCGTCCTGAACGCGCTGGGCCAGGTTGATGCCGGTCAGATCAGCGCCGTCGCGGGCGCCACCCGCCGCGGCGAGCGCGTCAGCCACCCGAGCACCGTCGGGCAACCGAACCAGTCCGCCGCGCTGGACCAAGCCGACCACGCTGACGACCAGCTCGGCGGCTTCGGGTGCGGGCAACGCTCCCGTCGCGGCCGGAACGGTCTGCGCCGAAACAGGATGCGTACCAACCGGAGTCGCGCTGGTGCGTACTGCGGGCAACGGCGGTACCGCGTGCGCCACCGGACGCTCCCGAAAGACCATCACCGTCGCGACGACCACGGCCGCCAGACCGACCATCGCCAGAGTGAGCACTCCCCGGCGGCCTGGATTGATTCGCGCACCGTGAAAACGTTCCGGGACAAGACGTTCCCACCAGCCCGGACCGCGCGGCGGTTCGTCCAACCAGCGCGGGGTCTGCACCTGACCGACCGGCTCGTCGTCGTCCACCTCTTCGCCCGATTCCGTGGCGCGACGATTCGGCGACGGCAGCCGCTCGAAATGCCAACGACCTGCGGCTTTTCCGGCTACATCAGCGGGATGATCCGTCTCGTTCTCGGGTGACGCGTAGGCAGGCACCTCCCCACGAGCAGCTTCCCGGAGACTGCCACCGGAGGTAGCGGGCGCCCCGGAGCCGAACCCAGCCCCGCGGCTCGCCCCTACCCGGACGGTCAGCGCCCCGAGCTGCCGTCGTATCCGCTCGCGTTCGTCGTGTCGTCCCATGCCCGCGACCGTACGCAGCCGCCAGACCGAACAACCCGCTGCGACCAGGCATTTCGCTAGACCTGTTGATAACCCCATCCCTGGGGACAACCCGCCGGCGCGGAGCTCCGGCCGATGTGTCACCCACCACGCAGGGTTGACCTTCACATCGATATGAGACTTTACGTTCGGCCCATGACCCCACAGGACTCGATCACCCCGGACAACCGCGTCAGCCTCGGACGCCGCCGACTATCCGGGCACCTTCGGCACCATGACGATGAACCTGACCGGTCTGGAGCACATCGCGCGCACCAGCGAAGAGCAGGGCGTCGACACCGAGCTGCCGCGGCTGATGAAGGAGATCGCCGAACGCGCCATCGCCGAGGGTCACGGCAGCCACAGCTACCTGTCGGTCTACGAAGTCTTCAGGAAGGCGGTTCCGCGGGGCTGACTCTCGGCGTTCACGCGCACCCGCCGGGCACCACCAGCACACCGACCGCGCCGAGACCCAGGTGCACGCCGAGCACCGGGCCGAACTCCGCGACGATGAGCTCCCGGATTCCCGGAATCAGTTCGCGCAGTTGGCCTGCCAGGGTTTCGGCCGCCTCGGCTGCCTCCAGGTGCTGCACGGCCACCGCCGCACCGTCTTCACCCGCGGCGTCCACTGCCGCGGCGACGAGTTTCGCGTACGCCTTGGAACGGGTGCGCGCCTTCTCGCGCAACTCGAGCCGACCCTCGACGATCTGCAACAGCGGTTTGGTGACCAACTCGCTGCCGAAGAACGCCGCCGCGCTGCTCAACCGTCCGCCGCGGCGCAGCTGCTCGGTGCGGTTGACCAGGAAGAAGGTGCGCGCCCGGCTGGCGGTGGCGACGGCCGTGTCGTAGACGATGTCCAGCGGCGCACCGGCCCGCGCCCTACGCGCCGCCGCGAGGGTCGGCAATCCGGTGGCCAGACCCGCGCCGAGGGAATCGACGAGCCGAACGTGGTCGGCGGCGTCCATGTCGCGCACGGCCTGCCTGCCCGCCTCCCAGGTACCGGACAGCTGACGCGAAAGGTGCACGGCCACAACACCGTCCCCGCCGCTGCGCGCCAACGCCCGCTCGTAGACCTCGCGCAGCTCGCCGGGCGAGGCGGCCGACGTGGTGACGGTGTCGGCGGCGTAGTCGATGTCGATCGGTTCCACGCCCTCGCGGATGGCGCGGTCGCCGACCAGGACGTGCAACGGGACGACGGCGATATCCAGCTCGTCGACGAGTGCGGCAGGGAGGCTCGCGGACGAATCGGTGACGACCACGACGGCCACGGACTACCGAACCTCCTGCAAGGTCTTGACCATCGCGTTGGCGACGGCGGTGTGCCCGGCCCAACCCCAGTGGATCCCATCCGGATTGGCGTCGCCGGAGAAGATGTTCTCCCGCACCGCTTCACCGAGATCGACCAGCGGCACCGAGCTGCGCTCCGACCACGCCTGCAGCGCCTTCACCGCGCGCGGCCTTCCGGAGTGCACCCGCCCGTAGGCCTCGCAGTTGTGCACCGAGGGCAGCACCGCGACGAACGGTAGATCCGGGCGCAGCTGCGCCAACGCCTCGCGGGATTGCTCCAGGTAGTCGACACTCACCTTCGGCGGCAGCGCGACCGGGCGACCCAGCTTGGACAGCTTCGGTTGCAGCCAGTTGTACACCGAACGGACGCGCCTGCGCAGACCCGGCGGACGCACATAGCGGATCAGCTCGCGCAGCGCGGTCGGCAGCGGCGACGGCAGGGTGTCCATACCGCCGACGGCGAAGACCACCGCGCCCGCGTTCGGCACGGCCGCCCACACCCGCGGGTCGCCGATCAGCGCCCAGTAGGCGTCGCGGCAGGTCCAGCCGATCCGGCCGACCAACTCCACATCCCAATCCAGTTCGGCGCCGACGAGATTCGGCCAGATTCGCGGATCGTCGGCGGGCAGACCGCCCTTCGGACCGAAGTAGGACAGCGAGTCGGCGATCACCAACAGCACCGGACGCTTGGCCGGGACCTCCTCGGGCGCGGGAACGACCTCACCGGCCGTCACCACACTCGCGCCTTCGCCCACCAGCTCCGCGGCAAGCTCGGAGGTATCCGAAACCGGTGCCGCGGACGGGATCAGCGCCGAAACGGAGGCCGTCGACGGGTTTGGCTCGGATAACGCAGCGGGAGCCGACACGGCAGCAGATGCCGCCGGAGCTTGCGGCGCTGAAACCGCGACCGTCGCAGCGGCATCGGACGTCGCAGGATCCACCGGCGCCGATTCACCGGTCAGCGCAGACTCGGCAGCTCGCCCTTGTGCATCCGCCGAATTCGATGCCGCAGCAGAGGCTGATGCGGAGGCCGAGGTCGCGATGTCGTCCTCTTCGACGCGCGGAACGCTCTCACCCGCAGCCACTTCCGTTGGGGTCTCGGCGGGATCAGGCGTCGCCGAATCGTCCTCGACGCCACGCCGCACTTCGTCCGACGCGACACCGGCACCCGCTACGGATCCCGAATCCCCGTCGGCGACTTCGGTTCCCGACGCGCTGTTCCGCACCGCACCGGTCTCCCGGTCCGATTCCGCATCGTCCTCGCCGCCCGGTTCCGCCGCATCCCCGCCCGGTTCCGCCGCGTCCCCGCCCGGCTCACCACCGTCGGCCGAACCCGCCGCAGCCTCGACATCCTTCTCCGGCGGCGGCCCACCGAACAACGCGTCCGGCAGCTGCCGTTCCGGCTTGGCCGTCACCTGCTTGAACAACTCGTCCGGCACCGTGCGCAGGGGTTCATCACCCTTCGCGGCGCTCTTCGCGGGCGGCGCGGGCTCGGCGGCGGGGCCGCCGAACAGCGCGTCCGGAAGCCGGCGTTCCGGCTTGGCGGTCACCTGCTGGAACAGTTCGTCCGGCACCGACCTGATCGGCTCTTCAGAGGACATCGGGAGCTACCTTTGCCGCTGCGTTCCACACATCGAGGCGCCACCCGGGCTGTTCGATGCCTGGACCGTGGCTGCTCAGTTGCACCCAGCTGGTATTGGCCAGTCCTCCGAGGATCGGCCAGTTCTGCGGCGGCAGGTCGAGCAGCGCGGCCGTCAGGGCGGCGATCAGCCCGCCGTGCGCCACCAGGATGATAGTCCGGCCCGGCCAATCCTGTCGCTCGCTGAACAGTTCCTGCACCACAGGAAGCGAGCGCGCGCCCACCTCGAGTTTGCTCTCGCCGTTGGGCGGCCGATAGGTGGCGTCGAGCCGCCAGGCGACCCGTGCCCCTGGGTAATCGGCGTCGACCTCGAGGTGGGTGAGCCCTTCCCAGTCACCGAGATGGGTCTCCCGCAGGCGCGGATCGCGCACGACGGGCATCGACGTGTGCTCGGCGAGGGCGAGCGCGGTGTCGTAGGCGCGCTTGAGATCGGAGGAGACGATCGCGATGGCGTTGCGCGAGACCAGCTCGCGCGCCGCCTCTTTGGCTTGTCTGCGACCGAGTTCGGTGAGATCGGTGTCGATCTGGCCCTGCATCCGATCCGAGGCATTCCATTCGGTCTGCCCGTGCCGCAACAGGATCAAGGTGCGCACACCGGCATACTTGCTCACTCGGCGCCGTTCCCCTCGTCACCCTCGGCGGCGCGCGGATCACCGACACCGGACACCGGAACCACCGGGCAGTCCTTCCACAGCCGTTCCAGCGCATAGAAATTGCGCTCGTCGTTGTGCTGGATGTGCACGACGACGTCGACGTAGTCCAGCAGCGCCCAGCGACCCTCGCGGGTGCCCTCCCTGCGGACGGGCTTGTGGCCGGCCTGCCGCAGCCGCTCCTCCACGTTGTCGACGATCGCGTTGACCTGGCGTTCGTTCGGCGCGGATGCGATCACGAAGCAGTCAGTGATCACCAGTTGCTCGGAAACGTCGAGCACGACCACATCGGCAGCCAGCTTCTCGTCCGCCGCCCGCGCGGCGACCTGCGCCATCTCGACCGCCTCGACAGATGCGCTCATGCCTTCTCAGCTACCTTCCGCTGCTCCGGGCACGTAGAGGTGCCGCTTCGATATGTACTGGACCACGCCGTCGGGGACGAGGTACCACACCGGCCGATTCTCGGCGGCGCGTCGCCTGCACTCACTCGACGAGATGGCCAGGGCCGGGACCTCGATCATCGTCACCGCATCGGCCGGAAGATCACGCAGATGTTCCTGGAGATGATCGGCGTTCAGCTCGTAGCCCGGACGGCTCACCCCGACGAACTTCGCCAGTTCGAACAGTTCCGCCCAATCCTGCCACGAGAGGATGTTGGCCAGTGCGTCCGCTCCCGTGATGAAGTACAGCTCGGCGTCCGGATACTGCGCGCGCATCTCGCGCAGGGTGTCCACGGTGTAGGTGACCTTGCCGCGGTCGATGTCGGCCCTGCTCACCGAGAACCGCGGGTTGGAGGCCGTCGCGATGACGGTCATCAGGTACCTGTCCTCGGCCGGACTGACCTTCTTGTGTGCTTTCTGCCACGGCTGTCCGGTGGGGACGAAGATCACTTCGTCGAGGTCGAACCGGTTGGCGACTTCGCTGGCGGCGACCAGGTGCCCGTGGTGGATCGGGTCGAAGGTGCCGCCCATCACCCCCAGCTTGCGTCCGGTCCGGCCTGTCTCTTGCATGAGTGCCGAGCTTAATGCTCGGCCGCCGGCCACCGCCCGGACGCCCGGCTCCCGGGCGGGCGTCCGGTACAGCGGCACCGGACCCGCCCGGCGCCGGAAGGCCGCCGCTCGCGACCGGGTGGATCACCGTGGGATGCGGCAGGACGCCGCGCTGCTCAGGCCCCGTCCGCCGAACCGAACCGGCGCACGAACTCCCCGGCAAGTCCCGCGCCCGCCGCGGCGACCAGCGCGCCGACGGCGGGATGAACGATCAGGCCGGTCACCGCGCCCGCCAGTTCGGGCAGCCGCCGCGCGAACCAGTTGCGCACGTATTCCATGGTCGACAGGTCCGGCTCGTCCGCCGTCACCGCCTCCTCCAGTTCGTCGACCCGCTCCGCGGCCTGGTCCCGCAGCGGACCGTCGGTGGGCAGCTGCGCCCGCAGCCGCTCGAACTCGGCGCGCAGACCGGTCAGGTCGACGCCGGCGTTCTGGGTGGAGTCTCGGCCCGCCTCGACCCGGCTGACGGTGTTGTGGTGTCCCACGGCGATCTGGCCTGGCACGTCACCGCCGACGTTCAGGTGGTAGTTGGCTCCGGATGTCTCGGTCACGGTGCGGTCCTCTCAGGTCGGGGGGATGGATGGGATCGGGAGTTCCGAGGTGCTGGACGGCGGCGGAAGGGTCACCGTCGGCGATGGCGGAATGGTCGTCGTCGAGGACGGGGCGGTGGTGGAAGAGGACGAGCCGGTCGGCGAGGTGGTCCCGGTCGGTGGGAGCACCGCGACGCCGCGCAGTTCGAAGGTGATGGCCGAGCCACCCGAGTCGGACGGAATGACCAGCTTGGCGGCGTAGTCACCGGGCTCGGTCGGGCTGAAGGTGAAGTCGTACACGCATCCGCCCACTCCGACGGGCGGACAGGGGTTGGGCGTCGCCTGAAAGACCGGGTCGCCCGAGAGCGCGGCGGCCGCCTCGTTGTCGCAGGACAACCAGGGAAACCCGTCCGACCGGGTCACGGGTTCCCCGCCAACCACCGCTTCGAAGGTGACCAGGTAGGTCTGGGGAGAGCAGTCGGTGGATCCCGGTCCTGGGTCGGCACGCGGCGGTGCGGGCGTCCGCGGCGGGACCTGGGCCGGGCCGGTGGTCTGCGCCAAGGTCGTGGTGACCGGGATCAGACCGGTCGTCGCCGTGGGCAGCACCGTCGTGATCGGCGCCTGCCCGACCGCGGGCGGCGCGTCGCCGGAGGTGAGGCGTACTCCGGTGACCGTCGCGGCGAGCGCGAGCGCCGCGACCACGGAGCCCGTCGCGACCGGATGACCGAGCGCGGTCGAACGCAGCGCCTCCCGCACCGTGTGCGAACCCGCCTGCTTCGTGGCGACGACCGTCGCGCTCGCACCCACGCCGGCTGTCATCCCGACGGCCATGCCGAGCGCCTGCTCGCGAACGTGCGTTTCCCTGGTGAAGTACGCGAGATCGGCGGCGTGCCCGACGTGGGTCGCCGCCTGCAGGCCTAGCGCGAGCACCTCTTTCCAGCATCCCCACCGCAAGGACCTGCCGAGGACCGGTGAGACCGCCCTGGCCAGTTCGCGCACCGGGTCGTGCCGTCCGCGCACCATTCCGGCCCGGAGCACCCGCACGACGACGATGTCGACCTCGCGTATCTCCGCGGGCGTCGCCGTCCCGACCACCCAATCGCGCAGCTGGACAAGGTAATCGGACGGATCGGGCGGCGGACCCTGCCACTCGGCGGTGAGCGCCGTCGGATTGCCGGTCAGCCGGTAGCCGGAGGCGAACGGTTCGGCGAGGTGGATGCGCTCGAGCGCGGTCAACGCCGCCGCCGCGTCCGGTCGGCGGATCAGCACGCCGAGCACGGTGGGGGTCACCGTGGCGCCGGCCAGCGCGCACAGCGCCCGGAGCGCATCGCGCACGTGACCGGCCAAGCCGGCGACCATCGCCCGCTGGAGCACGCCGGGATCGGCGAAGAACTCACCGGAGCCCGAGGCACCGACCCACGCGGCGGCGCGCACCAGGGCGAGCGGATGCCCGCGCGCCGCCCGGCACAACTGTCTCGCCGCTTCCGTGTGGCGGCCGAGCCCACGACCGAGCGTGCGCGCGAGCAGCGCCATCGCCTGCGGCTCCGGCAGGCCCTGCAACTCCAGCGAATAGCCGTGGCCCCACAGGGTTCTCGTCGTCGTCGCGACGATCAGATCCCCCGAGGGCACCGCGTCCAGCACGCTGTCCAGGTCGGCGGCGGAGCCCTCGAAATCGTCGAGGACGATCAGCGCGCGGATCGATCCCATCAACCGGCGCAGCGCGGTGGGGTCCGGCCGGTAGTCGACCGCGTCGTAACAGGCTTCGAACAGAGATTGCAGCAGATCCTCGACGGCGAGCCCGGCCGCCGAAAGATAGACGACGGGGTGACCGCCCCGGGCGCGGTCGGCGGCGAAACGGCGAAGCAGCGTCGTCTTGCCGACGCCCGGTGGTCCCGAGATCTCCACGGGCACAGACCGATCCAACGAAGTGGCCACGCCGTGCAGCTCGCGCAGCCGCCCGATCATGTCGCCGCGCGGCGGCGGAATCGGCAACCCGACCGGCCTGCTCCGCCGTCGCACCGCGGGCGGTGGGCCGTCGCGGACGAAGACCTGTGATCCGTGCGCGTTGATGACGACGTTGTGTTCGCCGACGACAACCTGCCCCGCAACGCTCCCGCCGACGCTGACTCGGTGGACCCTACTGTTTTCCCCATCCATGCGAATCTCCCCGGCGACCTCGGTCGTAGCGCAAGAGTAATCGATGGATTACTTTCCGGCTCAGCATTATTCGCGCGCCGAATGGGAATGTCTTTAGTTCGGACAATCAGTCAATTCTTGGCATACCCAAACGGCTGAGCATCCGCAGAAGAACGCCGTCAGCGCTCCCGCATGTCCGCGAGCTGGTTGCGGGTGTATTCGAGTTCGAGGCTCACCTGCGCCGAGGGTTCGCGTGCGGCCAGCGCCTCCAGTTCGGCGAGCACCGCACCGAGCGCGGCGATCCCGTCCGCCCGCTCGGTCTCGGAGTCGGCGGTCCAATACCGCAGCCAGGCCGCCGAACGCAGACAGCGCGAGCGAGGACCGATCCGGTCCAAGTCGCCCCAGAGCTCGGCGGCCCGCAGGTACACGAGCCGGGCCCGGTCCTCCGCGCCGCCCGCGTCCAACGCGGAGGCGGCCGACCAGACCAGCTCGGCTTGAAGTTCGACACGCGCGCGATCGGCGCGTATCAGTCGCGCCCCTTCGAGAAACTGCTCGCCCGCTTCGCGATACCTGCCGACGACACGCAACGATTTGCCGAATTGCCCACGCAGCACCGCCATTTCGGCCGCCGGATAGGGCGCGACGCCCGCCGCGAGCGGCGGCTCGAAGAGCCCGACGGCCTCGGCGTGCCGTCCCGCCCTGTGCAGTGCGCGCGCCGCGACCAAGGTCAGGTGCACCGCGTCCGCGTCGGACACACCACCCCAGCGCGCGGCGGCGTGCAGCGCCGTTTCCGCCAGCTCCAGCTCCCGCCCCGGTCTGCCTGAGAGCACCATGACGAGCTGCGAATGCCACCGCGCGAGCGTCTCGACCGGCAGCGCGCCCGCGCCGAGGGCCAGCGCATTGCGCAGGTACTCCTCCGCCTCAGCGGGCGCGTCGAGCAGCCGGGCCGCGGCCAGCTCGGCCAGGCGCTCGGCTTCCTCGCCCCGTTCGTCCCCTCCCCCGTCGCCGCTCTGCTCGGCACACCCCGACCCGACGCCTTCCGGCGCTTCGTTCCCCATGCGGGGATCGTTCGCGAAACCGCCAAAGAAACGCTTAACGAATCCTGATCGTCTCGGTCATGGCTTGGGGCGCTTGGATTTCGGCAGCTTGCCGACGATCGCGTCGTAGGACTGGTCGACGAGCTCGCGCAGTTCGTCGGCCGGGACCGCCCCGCCGAGGCGGATACTGTTCCATCCGTAGCGGCCGATGTATGCCGAGGCGGTGACGTCGTCCGGGTAGATGCGCACGAGTTCGTCGGCCTCCTCGCGATTTCGCCCGCATTTGAGGCCGACCGCGTCGCCACCGCCGAGGAACGCGAAGATCTTGTCGCCGACCTTCGCGACGACGTCGCCCTCCCACGGTTCGTCCTGCCACGCGCCCGGTTTGGCGAGGCAGTAGGCCAGCAGCTGTGCGTCGTCCATCTCAGACCGGCAGGAGTCGGGAGACGACGTCGGTCAGCTGTCTGGCCGAACGGCATTCGTACATGTCGATCACCTCGCGATAGCGGTCGGCGGCGGAATCGCCTGAGCCCCATTGGGTTCGCGGTTCCGGGTTGAGCCAGTGCGCGTGCTTGGCGACACCGACCAGTGCGCGCAGCGTATCCAGTTGCGGATCACGGTAATTCGTGCGGGCATCACCCAGGATCAGCAGCGAGCTGCGGCTGGTGACGGCGTCGGGGAACTCGCGCGCGAACGCGGTCAGCGCGCCGCCGTAGTCGGAATGCCCGTCGAAGCCGACGACGTCGGACTCGGTGAAGATCTTGGCCATCGCCTCGTCGAGCTGCGTGCTCGGATCGAAGAACCGGGTCACCTCGTCGGTGTTGTCGACGAACGCGAAAATCCGCACCCGCGAGAACTGTTCACGCAACGCGCTCACCAGCAGCAGGGTGAAGTTGCTGAAACCGGCCACGGAACCCGAGACATCGCACAGCAAGACCAGTTCCGGACGCCCCGGATGCGGCTTGCGGTTCACCAGATCGATCGGCACGCCGCCGGTCGACATGGACTTGCGCAGCGTGCGCCGCAGGTCGATCTCGCCGCGGCGAGCGTGCTTGCGCCGCACCGCGAGTCGCGAGGCAAGGATCCGGGCCAAACGCTGGCTGCTGCGCCGCAATTCGGCGAGCTCGCGTTCGGAGGCACGCAGGAAGTCCACGTCCTCGGCCTGCCGCGCGACACCGTAGCTCGCGACCCGCTCGCGGCCGATGCGTTCGGCCACCCGCCTGCGCGTCTCGGCCTCGACGGCGGCGCGGAAGCCGTCGATGCGCTGACGAGCCGCGCGCCGGGCGATCTCGGCGTCGAACGCGCTGGTGTCCGGCCCGACGGCGAGACCGGCCAGGATCTTGGCCAGCAACGTCTGCGGCTGAACTTCTTTGAGCGCCTGGTAGGCCGAGAACGAGGGACCGCGCGCGGACTGATACTGGCCGAGTTGTTCGACCAGCTGCCCCGCCAACTGCTCCAGCCGCCTGCGTGGATCGTCGAGTGCCAGCAACTCGGCGAGCATGTCGCGCAGGGCCGGAATGTCCACCTCGCCCGCGGGTGTGTGCGGGATCGCCACCTCGTCGGCGGCGACGCCGCGCTGACCCACCGCGACCGGGAACCACAGGTCGAACAGCCCGTCGAAGGTCGCGCGATGGGTGGTGCGGCGCAGCAGCGCGCACGCCAAGCCCTCGCGCAGCACCTCGCGATCCAGCAGATCCAGCACCGTCATCACCCGGCCCGCGTCCACGGTTTCCGACGGTCCGACCGGGATGCCGCGTGCCCGCAGCGCCTCGACGAAACCGACGAGATGGCCGGGCAGCCCGTGCGGGGCGTCCAACGACACCGAATCCGCCGGGCCCGATCCCGCGACCACGGCTCAGGCCAGCTTCAGCTCGGCCAGCGCGCGCTGGTGATCGCTCTGGTGTTTCAGCACGACGCCGAGGGTGGCGCGCACGGTGGAGTCGTCCAGGTCCTTGAGGCCGAGCGCCAGCAGGGTGCGGCCCCAGTCGATGGATTCGGCGACCGAGGGCAGCTTCTTCAACTGCATCCCGCGCAGCACGTGCACGATGCGCACCAGCTGCGCCGACACCGCGGCGGACAGCTCCGGCACCCGGCTGGCCAGGATGCGGCGCTCGAGTTCCTCGTCCGGGAAGTCCAGGTGCAGGTACAGGCAGCGGCGCTTGAGCGCCTCGGACAGCTCCCTGGTGGCGTTGGAGGTCAGCACCACGAACGGCTTCCGGCTGGCGGTGATCGTGCCCAATTCCGGGACGGTGACGGCGAAATCGCTCAGCACCTCGAGCAGCAGACCCTCGATCTCGACGTCGGCCTTGTCGGTCTCGTCGATCAGCAGCACCGTGGGGTCGGCGCGGCGGATCGCGGTCAGCAGCGGCCGGGAGAGCAGGAACTCCTCGGTGAAGACGTCGGCTTTCGTCTCCTGCCAATCGTTTTCGCTGGAGGCCTGGATGCGCAGGATCTGCTTGGCGTGGTTCCACTCGTACAGCGCGCGGGCCTCGTCGACACCCTCGTAGCACTGCAACCGCACCAGTTCCGCGCCCGCGGTCTGCGCGACGGCGCGGGCCAGCTCGGTCTTGCCGACACCGGCCGGGCCCTCGATCAGCAGCGGCTTGCCCAGGCGGTCGGCGAGGAACACCGAGGTGGCGGTGGCCTTGTCGGCCAGATAGCCGGTGGTGGCGAGCCGCTCGATCACATCGTCGACCGAGGAAAAGATCGGCTCTTGCGGTGCATCGGCCACTGGTCAGTCCTTCCTTCGAAAAGCAGGAGGCGGTCGCCTCCGTCGAGCCCGCAAGCGGCGGACTACACGGGCCGAGTCTGCCCGTCGCCCCAGACGATCCACTTGGTGGAGGTGAGCTCCGGCAGCGCCATCGGGCCGCGCGCGTGCAGCTTCTGGGTCGAGATGCCGATCTCGGCGCCGAAGCCGAACTGCTCGCCGTCGGTGAACGCGGTGGACGCGTTGACCATCACCGCCGCGGCGTCCACCCGGCTGGTGAACTCCCGCGCCGCCGCCAGTTCGGCGGTGACGATGGCCTCGGTGTGGCCGGTGCCCCAGGTGTTGATGTGCTCGACGGCGGCGTCCAGATCGTCGACGATCTTCAGCGCGATATCCAGGGTGAGGTACTCCTCGCCCCAGTCGGCGTCGGTGGCGGGCACCTGGCCGGGCAGATCGCCGTGAATGGTGACGCCGTGCTTCTCCAGGGCGGCGGTGAGCTTGGGCAGCGCGGTGTCGGCGATGGCCTTGTCGATCAGCAGCGTCTCGGCCGCGTTGCAGACGCTGGGGCGGCGGGTCTTGGCGTTGATCAGGATCCGCTCGGCCATCTCCAGGTCGGCGGCCGCGTGCACATAGACGTGGCAGTTGCCGGTGCCGGTCTCGATGGTCGGCACGGTTGCGTCGCGCACCACCGCGTTGATCAGCCCGGCGCCGCCGCGCGGGATCACCACGTCGACCAAGCCGCGCGCCTGGATCAGGTGGGTCACGCTGGAGCGGTCGTGGCTGGGCAGCAGCTGCACGGCATCGGCCGGAATACCTTGGGACGTCAGCGCTTCGCGCAGCACCTCGACCAGCGCGGCATTGGACTCCGCGGCCGAGGAGGAACCGCGGAGCAGGGCGGCGTTGCCCGATTTCAGCGCTAGACCGAAAGCGTCGACGGTGACGTTCGGCCGCGCCTCGTACACCATGCCGACCACGCCGAGCGGCACCCGCACCTGACGGACCTCGAGGCCGTTGGGCAGCGTCGAGCCGCGCACCACGCCGCCGATCGGGTCAGGCAGACCGGCCACCTGCCGCAATCCGGAGGCGATGCCGTCGATGCGCGCCTTGGTCAGGCGCAGCCGGTCGAGCAGCGAGGTTTCGGTGCCCGCGGCCTCGGCGGTCGCGATGTCCTTGTCGTTGGCCGCGAGCACCGTGTCGGCCGCCGCGAGCAGCGCGTCTGCGGCGGCGTGCAGCGCCTCGTTCTTCTGCGCGGTGGTCAGCTGGGCCAGCGCCCTTGACGCGACGCGGGCCTTTCGCGCGGCGTCGTGTACCGCCTCGCGGACATCCAGCTCGGTCGTCGTTCCTACCGTCATGGGTACAGCCTACGCACCGGGTCGGCGGCGTTTTCCACCTGCTCGAGCACCCGGCGCGCGGACGTACCGTTCGGTTGCGTGCAGGTGCGGCGACCGGGGACTACCGTCCGGCGGTATGACCGCTGACGCTCCCGCGATAGCCGTGCTCGGCAGCATCAACATGGATCTCGTCACCACCACACGGCGACGCCCCGCACCCGGCGAGACGGTGCTCGGCAGCGGGTTCACCATGGTGCCCGGCGGCAAGGGCTCGAATCAGGCGATCGCGGCGCGGCGGGCAGGCGGTGCGGTGTCGTTCCTCGGCGCGGTCGGATCCGACGTTTTCGCCGGCGACCTGCGCCGGGTGCTCACCGCGGGGGGCGTCGGCGCCGACCGGCTGCGCACGGTGCCTGGGCCGAGCGGGATCGCCGCCATCGTGGTGGACGGCGCGGGCGAGAACAGCATCATCGTCGTCGGCGGGGCCAACGCGGCACTGACCGAGCTGACCTCGGACGATCTCGCGGTGATCGCCGCCGCCGATGTGTTGCTGTGCCAGTTGGAGATTCCGGTGCCGACCGTCGTCGCCGCGGCGCGGCACGCTCGCGCCAACGGCACCGTCGTCATACTCAATCCCTCTCCGGTGCAACGTCTTCCGTCGGCGCAGTGGGACTACGTCGATGTGGCCGTGGTGAATTCGGGTGAGGCGGTGGATCTGGGCGGTGCGCTGGACGCGGTCGAGCACCTCGTGGTCACCCGAGGGGCGGCGGGCGCGACCTATCGCGGCCCGGACGGCGCGGAACTGTCGGTGCCCGGGGTGCCGGTGGACGTCGTCGACACCACCGGCGCTGGCGACACTTTCACCGGCGCGCTGGCCGCCGCCTGGCACCGCGGACCGCGTACCGCCCTCCAATGGGCTTGTGCCGCAGGCGCTCTGGCTACCACCCGGCTCGGCGCGAGCAGCGCCATACCCGACCGGGAACTCATCGAGGCACTACTGGGTGAACACACGGCCTAGCCGGATCCGCAGGGCCACGGAACCGCGAAGGCAGCCTCGCCGAGCACCGGCGCGTCCCCCCGCGTTGTCCCCACGACCGCGCGGCACAGCGCCTATCGTTGGGATTCATGCCCACTATGCCCGAGCGCATTCCGGCCGACGGGGAAGCAGCGGAGCTCATCGCCCGCGTCGACCCGGAGATGGTCGCGCTGTCCTTCGTGGACAACGCGGGCATCACGCGGGTGAAGACGGTGCCGGCCGCGCGGCTGGCGCATGCGGCACGGTTCGGCGTCGGCGTCTCGCCGTGTTTCGAGACCTTCGGTTTCGACGACCTGATGACGGTCGGCCGCTATCTCGGCGGACCCGACGGGGACCTGCGGCTCGTCCCCGATCTCGCCGCGCTCACCGAACTCGCCGGTCAGCCGGGCTGGGCGTGGGCGCCCGCGGGCAAGTACACCCAGGACGGCACGCGGTTCGCGGCCTGTCAGCGCGGTTTCGCGGAGCGCCAAGTGGAGGCGGCGCGGCGGGCGGGGTTGCGGCTGTCGATGGCCTTCGAGACGGAATGGGCGCTGGGCCGAGCCGAGGACGAGACGGGCTTCACCCCCGCGATCCGCGGACCCGGCTACGGCATCATCCGGCTCGGCCAAGTGGCGGACTATGCCCGCGAATTGGTGGGTCTACTGATTCAACAGGGCCTCAGGGTCGAACAGTTCCACCCGGAATACGCGGCCTCGCAGTTGGAGATCTCCATCGCGCCCACCGATCCGGTCGCGGCGGCCGACGCGGCGGTGCTGCTGCGGCACACGATTCGGCAGCACAGCGCCAAGTACGGCTGGCGTGCGACGCTGGCGCCCTGCCTCGTGCCCGATGGCGCGGGTTCCGGTGCGCACCTGCATCTTTCGGTGCACGACGAACGCGGTTCACTGTTCGCCGACGGGCCAGGTCCCTATGGCATGCAGGAGCAAGGAGCGGCGTTCCTCGCCGGTGTACTACGGGAACTGCCCGCTCTGGTCGCGATCGGCGCCGGGAATCCGGCCAGTTTCCTGCGGCTGCAACCCTCCCGGTGGGCGGGGATCTGGCAGTGCTGGGGACGTGAAACACGCGAGGCGGCAGTGCGTTTCGTCACGGGTGTGCGTGGTACCGAACGCTGGGCCGCCAACGCCGAGGTCAAATGCTTCGACGGGACGGGCAATCCGTATCTCATCGTCGGCGCCGTGATCGCCGCCGGGCTCGCGGGTATCGCGGCGGGCTTGCCCCTGCCCAACGAAATCATCGGTGATCCAGCGACTTTCGGGAAAAAGAACCAGGTGCGCAGACTTCCGACCGATGCCGCGGAAGCGGCCGATCACCTAGCGGCCTCCGCGGTGCTGGCCGAGGCGATGGGGCCCGAACTGCACGACGCGCTGCTCACCGTTCGGCGGGCCGAGGCCTATCGCTACCGTGACGCCACGCCGGACGAGCTGGTCGCACGCACCCTCTGGCGGTTCTGACGAGGAGCCGATCATGCTCACCGATGACATCACCCTCACCGACCACCACTGCCACGGCGTCACGACCGCCGACCTGGACCGTCCCGGTTTCGAGGCGCTGCTCGGCGAAGGCCAGCGCGGCAGCTTCGACTCCGCGCTCGGCCTCGCGGTACGGCGCTGGTGCGCGCCGGTGCTCGACCTGCCGCCGCACACGGGGGCGGACGCTTACCTGGCGCGCCGCGCCGATCTCGGCTGGCGTGAGGTGGCCGCGCGACTGCTCGGCGCGGCGGGGACGGCGCGCTGGCTGGTCGACACCGGACTGCCCGAGGGTCTCACCGATCTGTCCGAATTCGGCGCACTGGCCGGGGGCGAGGTCGGCGAGATCGTGCGGCTCGAGCAGGTCGCCGAGCAGGTCATCGTGGAGGTCGGCGGCACGGCGAAGGTCTTCGAGCGCATCGAGGCCGCGGTGCGGGAACGGGCCGAGGGCGCGGTGGGGCTCAAGACCGTCGTCGCCTATCGAATCGGCCTCGATTTCCCGCTCACGAGCACGCCGCCAGTCATGCTCGAGCCCGAACACCGCCTCACCGACCCCGCCACGCTCGGCTGGCTCGTCGGACTCGGCGCGCGGCTCGGCGCGGAACTGGGCCTGCCGCTGCAAATCCACACCGGTTTCGGCGACCCCGACCTGCGCCTGCACCGCGCCGACCCGCTGCTGCTCACCGACTTCCTGCGCGCGAACACCGGCCTCACCGTCGTGCTACTGCACTGCTGGCCGTTCCACCGCAACGCCGCTTATCTCAGCAACGTATTCGAGCACGTCCACATGGACCTCGGCCTCGCCATTCCGCACGTCGGGCGTGGTGCGCGGGCCGTGCTCGGCGAGGCTCTGGAGCTCGCGCCGTTTCGGTCGCTGCTGTACTCGTCGGACGGGTACGGGCTTCCGGAACTGCACTACCTCGGCGCGGTGCTGTGGCGAGCTGCGCTCGGCAAGTTGGTAGACGAATGGCTCGGCGACGACGTCATCACAGTCGCCGACGCCGAAGCCCTGGTCTCCGGGCTCTCCCATGGGAACGCGGAGCGCATCTATCCGTCCTCGGATACTTCGCGGAAGCCCAAACCGCGGTAGAGCGCGATCGCCGCGACACGGAAATCCTCGGTGCGCAGAGTCATTCGGGCATACCCGTGGGAAATCGCGAAGCCGCAGGCGGCTCGCACCAAGGCGTTGCCGATGCCATGACCGCGCCACCCGGTGTCCACGGCGAGCCAGTGCAATTTGGCGACTTCCTGGTCCCCGGTGGAATGCACCGACACGAAGCCGACCAGCCGATCGTCGGCGCTGCTGCGGACCGTCGGCGCCTTGTGACCAAGCGTTTTAATCGCGTGCGGAGCGGTCAACCAGTCTTTACGGTGGAATCATCGAGAGAGAAAGAAGGTAGACCGATGTTTCCCGTCGAGCTGCGCGGTACCCGAGCGCAGACGCTGATGTGGGCCAACGAGCACGATATCGAGCCTGCCGCGCTGCGGCAGCTGCGGAACATCGCGCAACTCGAATGGGTACACGGGGTGCGCGTGATGCCGGATGTGCACCTGGGGAAAGGGGCGACGGTCGGGTCGGTCATCGCGATGAAGAACGCGGTGGCGCCAGCGGCCGTCGGCGTCGACATCGGTTGCGGAATGGAGAGCGTGCGGACGGACTTGACCGCCGCCGACCTGCCCGACAATCTGCACTGTCTGCGGTCGCGGATCGAGGCCGCCGTGCCGGTGGGCTTCCACGCGCACGACCACGCGGTCAACGTCGGCAAGATCGGCGCCGAGGCCTCGGCACTCGGCGCGAGCACTCCGACGTTGCGTTCGGGATGGGATCGGTTCTGGGGTTCGTTCAGGACCCTCGACAAGGGTGTGAGCGCGCGAGAGTCCAAGGCGCACAAGCAGATGGGCACCTTGGGATCGGGCAACCACTTCATCGAAGTCTGCCTGGATCAGGACGACACGGTGTGGATCCTGCTGCACTCAGGTAGCCGCAACATCGGCAAGGAACTGGCCGAACGGCACATGACCGTCGCGCGTTCGCTGCCGCACAACGTGGACCTGCCGGACCGCGATCTCGCCGTATTCCTTTCCGGCACCCCGGAAATGGACGCCTACCGCCACGACCTGACCTGGGCTCAGGAGTACGCGGCGCGCAACCGCGCGGTGATGCTCGCTCTGGTCTGCCGTGCGGTGCGCGACGAATTCGCCGGTCGCACCGTGCGTTTCGACGCCCCGATCTCCTGCCACCACAACTATGTGGCGGAGGAGATCATCGACGGCATGCCGATGCTGGTGACGCGTAAGGGCGCTGTTCGTGCGGGCGAGGGCGATCTGGCGCTGATCCCGGGTTCGATGGGTACGCGGTCATATGTCGTGCGCGGCAAGGGAAATCCCGACTCGTTCCAGTCCGCCTCGCACGGCGCGGGCCGCCGGATGAGCCGGAACGCGGCGAAGAAGCAGTTCACCGTCGCGGACCTGATCGCCCAGACCGAGGGCGTCGAGTCCCGCAAGGACGCCGGTGTCGTAGACGAGATCCCGGCCGCCTACAAGGACATCGACGAGGTCATCAACGCCCAGCGCGACCTGGTCGATGTGGTGGCGACACTGCGCCAGGTGCTCTGCGTCAAGGGGTGACCTTCGCAGCGGCCGGACAGTCATGGTCCGGCCGGTGCCGCAGCCGCCACCTCCGGGCAGACACACTCGATACCGTGCGTCCCAGCATCCGTGCCGCCGCAGCTTGCCCGTTAGCCATGAGGACTTGGTCGTCGTGAGCAGTCCACCTCTTCCTTGGCACGCCGTAGCGGGCTGCCTTCTCACTAGGCGGGAGCCATTCGGCAACCTGCTGTGCGGCGGCGCGCTTCCTTTCCAGGCCAAGCACTTCAGGCGAGTACCAGGCCCACGCCGCGAGTTGGGCCGCTGCTTGGTTCAGCAACATGACATTGATAGCGCCGTCCCGCTTGTTCGGTCGCGCTGTCCTGGTTACACCGCAGACGTCTTTCACAGTGCGGCAGAAGTATTCGGCCATGGCGGGACTCGCGGTCACGAAACCGACAAAAGGCTCGCCCTTTCGAGTGAACCCGATGGAACCGTCACCATCCAGCAAACCACGCAGGTAGTCGGCCTCGGCAATTGGGCCGGCAGGGGGTTCGATAGTTGTCGCCTTTCTGCCCACGGGCACGCCCGCACCTGCTATCGCTCGGCGGGTTGCCTGATCGTAGAAGCGCAACGTGGCCGTCTCATAGTGGCTTGCGAAGTTGGTCGTGCGGGTTCGGTAGCCGATCGACGCGTAGCACGGGAGAATGTCGGCGATACGGGTGAGGACTTGCTCATCCCGAATGCCCAGTTCAAGTGAGACTCGTCCTTTTCCATCGAGGTTTCCCTCATGGGAACCGTCGGTCTGCAGGAGGCCGACGGTGTAGGCCACCGCGGGCGTCGTGAGGTCCAGCACGCACACTTGCACCGTCCTTCGAGCTAGTTGGGTGATTCCTTCGATGCCTCCGATCAACGGCACCGATCGCGCGATAACTCCAACAGGTTTGCGAGATCCTCCGACAAGGAGGCTAGCGGCGAAAGTGCTCCAGATTGATGATCGCTGGATCAACGCGCGCTCGAGATCAGCGGCGGCGCAGGGTGCCTGCGATACCGGCGCCGAGGAGTAGGACGCCCGCGAGGAAGATGCTGCCGTTGATCACCCAGGCGTGTACCGCGAGGCGGGTTTCCGCGGAGAGTAGCGGTAGTTCGTCGATCAGGCGGAATGTGTCGTCCGGGAAAAGGAAATAGACGATGCCCGGAAGTACGCCCCACACCAGACCGGCCACGATCGTGCCGACGGGCGCGTAGGCGGCGAGCGCGGCTACCAGGAGGAGAAGCGTTGCGCCGCCGATGATCTGGAAGGTCGAGCCGAGGCGGTCGGCGGTGTCGCCGAGGATCACCCACTGCCTGGTGTCGGCGGCGCCGTGCGCGGCCAGCGCGATCCCGATCGGCGTCACCACCAACCCGATCAGCACGGCGACCAGCGTCCTTCCAGCGTTTCCGCTGGTGCGGAACTGCGCGCCGGGCGGGGTCCAGTTCGGGGGCGGCTGGTACTGATACGACATCGTTCGCCTCCTGCGATCCGCCACTGCCGTTCATTGTCGCCCCGCGGCACCGTTTTTCGAGTGGCAATGGAAGACCACGAGGATCTCGTGGACGCACCGGTTCGGTGCCGGATCCGGACTGGGCGGGGTCGACGGCGGGGCACTCCCCCAGCGAACCGTGTATGTCGCGGCACGTCCGCCCCGGAGCGGCGTCGTGGCTCCCACCCGAAGAACGCCGTGCCGGCTGCCGCACGAACGGCACCGCGGCAGGCGGCCGACACCATCGTGCGTACCCGGATCCGGCCTGTGCCCCTGGAGAACGGTGTCATGGCTACCACGCCCCGACGGGTGGCGCGCACCGTCTGCCTGTGTGCGCCGCGGCCTTGGTCCGAAGAATGGCGTGCTGACGGCCGCGAAACTGACATCGCCCGAGCAGTGCGTAGCTTCTGCAGCTGCCTTCGGCTCGTAGAACGGCGCGCCGCTGACGCGCTGACAACACTGCGGCGTGCGTGCGCCACCTGGGTATCCATGGCACGGCGGCCGTCCGTGCCCTGGTCCCGCAGAGCGGCGGGCCGGCTGCCGAGCACGGGCAGCGTGACGGGCGATGCCGTCCCACCTCGAGGGGCGGCCCGCGGCAGGTGTCGGTGGGGTGGGGCACGATGGAGCGCGTGACCACGACCGAGGAGAGTTTCGCGATCGACGGCACCGCCTCCGACCTGCGGGAGCGGGCCGAAGCACTGCTGCGCGAGCTGGCGGGGGCCGGGGCGCGGCTACGGGAGGATCAGTGGACCGCGATCGAGGCGCTGGTGGTGCAACGGCGACGGGCCCTGGTCGTGCAGCGCACCGGCTGGGGTAAGTCGGCGGTTTACTTCATCGCGGCGAAGCTGCTGCGCGCCGAGGGCCGGGGGCCGACCGTGATCGTGTCGCCGCTCCTGGCGCTGATGCGCAACCAGGTGGCGGCGGCCGAGCGCGCGGGCGTGGTCGCGGCGACCATCAATTCCGGCAATGTCACCGAATGGGACGAGATCCACGAGCGCGTCGCCCGTGGCGAAATCGACGTGCTGTTGGTGAGCCCGGAACGGCTGAACAACCCGGACTTTCGCGATCAGGTCCTGCCGAAGCTGGCCGCGGACGCGGGCTTGGTCGTCATCGACGAGGCGCACTGCGTCTCCGACTGGGGCCACGATTTCCGCCCGGACTACCGCCGCATCCGCACCCTCATCGCCGATCTCGGTTCGGACGTGCCGGTGCTCGCCACCACCGCTACGGCCAACGACCGCGTGGTCACCGACGTCGCGACCCAGATCGGCACCGACACCCTCGTCCTGCGCGGCACCCTCGACCGGGAATCGCTGCACATGTCGGTGGTGCGCTTCGACGACGCGGTGGAGCGCACGGCCTGGCTGAGCGGCCACCTGCACCGGCTGCCCGGCTCCGGCATCGTCTACACGCTCACCGTCGCGGCCGCCCACGACCTGGCCGACGTGCTGAACTCGCACGGCCACAACGTCGCGGCCTACACCGGCCACACCGATCCGACCGAGCGCGAGGCGCTGGAATCGGCGCTGCTGCGCAACGAGGTCAAGGCGCTCGTCGCGACCTCCGCGCTTGGCATGGGCTTCGACAAACCCGATCTCGGATTCGTCGTGCACGTCGGCGCGCCCTCCTCGCCCATCGCCTACTACCAGCAGGTGGGCCGCGCCGGTCGCGGCACCGAGCGCGCCGAAGTGGTCCTGCTGCCCGGCCCCGAGGACACCCGGATCTGGAGCTACTTCGCCTCGGTCGCCTTCCCGCGCGAGCACATCGTGCGCAGCGTGCTCGACGCCCTCGACCGGGACCGAGCGCTCTCGACCGCCGCGCTCGAACCGCTGGTTGAGCTGAACCGTTCCCGCCTCGAGATGGTGCTCAAGGTGCTGGACGTGGACGGCGCCGTGCGCCGGGTGCGCGGTGGCTGGATCGCCACCGGCGAGCCGTGGGTCTACGACACCGAGCGCTACGAACGGCTGTCCGCCGCCCGCGAGGTCGAACAGCAGGCGATGCTGGACTACCAGTCGACCACCGGCTGCCGGATGAACTTCCTGCGCCGCCAACTCGACGATCCCGGCCTGCCCGCACTGGACGGCCAAGCCCCGGGCTGCGGCCGCTGCGACAACTGCACCGGTTCACGTCCGGACGCCACGGTGGACGCCGACGCCGTCGCGGCCACCCGCTCTCGCTTGGACCGCCCCGGCCTGGACCTCGCGCCGCGCAAACAGTGGCCGACCGGCATGGCCAAGCTCGGCATCCCGCTGTCGGGCAAGATCAGCGATGGCGCGGAGACCGGCCGCGTCCTCGGCAGGCTCACCGATCTCGGCTGGGGCCAGCGCCTCCGCGCCCTGCTCGACGCACCCGACGACCCCGTCCCCGACGCCGTCTTCGACGCGTGCATCGCGGTCCTGCGGGATTGGGATTGGTCCACCCGACCGACCTCGGTCATGGCACTCGCCCCCGACCGCCATCCCGTGTTGACCGCCACCCTCGCCGCGCGCCTGGCCGAGGTCGGGCGCCTGCGCGATCTCGGTACGCTCCCGACCCGCCCCGGCCACCCGCCGGTCTCGGCCGCCAACTCGGCCCACCGGGTCGCGGGGCTCTACGACTCCTGGGACGTGCCCGACCTTTCCGGGCTCGACGGGCCGGTGCTCTTGGTCGACGCCCTGACCGATACCGGTTGGACGCTCACCCTCGCCGCCCAGGCACTTCGGCGCGCGGGGGCGCCCGCTGTTCTTCCGTTCGCCCTGGCTTCGGTCACCTAACGCGGGCGCGCACCGCTGCAATCGGCCATGCTCGGCGGACCACATTCCAGCAGTCTGCGAGCGCGCCGCCGCGGATGGTTTCGTGGGCACTTGGGCCTGGGATCGCGGCGTCGTCGGGGCTCGGCTCGCAGGTCGGCGCATCGCGGCGTCCGGATCGAACGGCTGCACGTGTACCGCCGTGCGTCGCCTCGCAGTTCGAGCGGTCTTGGAGCACCCGTCGCGTGAGGGTGTGGGTTTCAGCCGGGCTTCCATGCGTTTCGATGGGCGCGCGGGGGCGGCCTTGAACGCAGACGCGCGGTTGGGAGTGGGGGTGGTCTCTTGCGAAGGGGGCCAGCCAATCTCTCGCGAAGGAGCTGGCCAATCTGTACTCACCGGGGGTAGGTGGACCGGGTCCGGCTGGTTGGGTGGATGGTCGCCCTGGGTGACGTTATGCCCGGGGTTTTGCCGGTCCAAATGGCTTGGCCTACCCAGGTATTCCTCGAACGGTGCTGGGCACGTCGTGTGCCGTACCCGGCTGACCTCCCGCAGTCGGGTGCGCGGTCCGGGCTTCCGGCCGGGTCGACCGGCTGTGGTTGCGTTCCGAATGGGTCATGTAGGGGTGTTCTGTTGCGTCTTGTCTAGGGGGCTACCGCCATTCGACTACCGTCGATTTCCGCACATCAGATTGCCCGCACGCCCACCGACCCGCAGCGAACTCCCCCACGCACCCACCGCAAACGCGACCACAGCCGGTCGACCCGGCTGGAAGCCGAACTCACGCATACCGACTGCGGGAGGTAAGTCGGGTACGGCACCTTCGCGCCCAGCACCGTTCGAGGCCAACCTGGGGGAACCGCGCCTGCCTGCACGTGAACATCCGGAACCCGTCCCCGAAGCCGCCCAGCGCCGAAGGTTCCGCCAGCTGCCACACAGGCTCGACCCGTATCCGGTTCCGAACCGCGGCGCCGCCAACGCAACCCACCTCATGCAAGCAGCAGCCCGAAGCCGAACCGGGCGGAGAGTTCCGCGAGCGCCCCACTGCCGCACAGGCTCAACCCGTATCCGGTTCCGAACCGCAGCGCCGCCAACGCAACCCACCTCGTGCAAGCAGCAGCCCAAAGCCGAACCGGCGGAGAGTTCCGCGAGCTGCCCCACTGCCGCACAGGCTCAACCCGCATCACCCGCAGCGACGCCAACGCAACGACCTCCTGAAGCCGACCCCGGGCACGCGAGCACCTACAAACTCAACGTAGCCCGCAGACTCGCATCCAGCGACTCGCTCTCCGCGGCCGTCAACTTGCCCAGCTTCTCGGCGAGCCACGGTCGATACGCGCGGTGTAGTTCCAGCGCGTCCGCCCAGCCGTGTTCGGTGTAGACGCCCAGCACATGCCCGGGATCGGTGGCGACGACCGGGACCACGTGCAACCACCGGTACGGCGAGGTAATGACGGCCGGGTCGGAGACAAGCACCACGGTGCTGCGGCGCGGGAAGGGCGTGCCGTCGCTGAGGGTCGGTGCGTAGCTCCAGATTTCGCCGCGCCTCATGCGGCACCGCGGGAGCGGCGGCGGGCATCGGCGGCGGCGGACTCGGTGAGGTCGAGTTCGTCTTGGGCAGCCGCCCGGTCGGCTTCGTCGTCGACGGGGAGGCTGGTGAGGCTTTCGTGCACGAGGGCGGTCCGCAGTGAGGAGTTGATCAGGGAGGAGAGGCTGCGGTTCTGGCGCTCGGCGGCCTGCTTCGCCCATTCGGCGACCTGCGGATCCAGGGTCACCGTGATGCGCGTCGCCTTGCTCATACCTTCATGCATACCAGAACGGTGCACCACACGGAACCGCCACGATCTGCGGACTTTCGACCGGCCACGAGCGGTCCGCCCCAGTAAGCTCGCACCGTGGCCAGCAAGTCCGCGACACCCGCCGTCGAGTTGGATGTCGGCGACCATACGGTGCGAATCTCGAACCCGGATCGGGTGTACTTCCCCGAGACCGGCGCGACCAAGCTCGACCTGGTGCAGTACTACCTGAGCGTCGGCGACGGCATCGTCAACGCGCTGCGCGACCGACCGTGCATGCTGCACCGCTTCCCCAAGGGCCTGGCGGGCGACAAAGTGCATCAGAAGCGCTTGCCGCAGGGCGCGCCGGAGTGGATTCCGACGGTCCGGGTCTTCTTCCCGCGCTACGGCCGCCACGCCGACGAGCTGTGCGTGCGGGAGCTGGCCGACGTGATCTGGGCTGTGCAGATGTCGACGGTCGAGTTCCACCCGTGGAACTCCCGCCGCGCCGACACCGAACGCCCCGACGAGTGGCGCATCGACCTGGACCCGATGCCGGACTGTCCGTGGTCGCGGGTGCGGCGGGTGGCGGGCGTCGTGCACGAGGTGCTCGACGAACTCGGCGCCGTCGGCTGGCCGAAGACCTCCGGCGGCAAGGGTCTGCACGTGTACGTGCGGATCGCGCCGGAGTGGGGCTTCGCCGATGTGCGAAGGGCCGCACTGGCTTTCGCGCACGAGGTGGAGCGCCGGGCCCCCGACGACGTCACAACCACGTGGTGGCGCCGCGATCGCGACCCGAACCTGCTGTTCGTCGACTACAACCAGAACGCGCGCGATCACACCATCGCCGCGGCGTACTCGGTGCGCGGCGTGCCGGAAGCGACCGTCTCCACGCCGGTCCGCTGGGACGAGATCCCCGACATCGACCCGCGCGACTTCACCATGAAGACCGTGCCGTCCCGCTATGCCGAGTTGGGCGATCTGCACGCTGGGATCGATGACGCCGTGTTCGCCATCGACCCGCTGCTCGAATGGGCCGACCGGGACCGGATCGAAGCGGACCCGCCGGAGGACGACTCGGAGTGACTCGCGGACGGGCGTGCGCATAGCCTCCTGGTGCTAACGTCGCGGTGGCGAGCAGTCGGTCCGCGCGTGGGCCGCCGGTACCGGGTGAAGGAGGTCCGCGATCATGAGTGAGCGCCGGGGAGCGAACCGACGACACAGCGCGTCCGCGCGCTCGGCCGGTCAGCGAGCGAACCGAGTGCGCTCACGTGCGAGCGTCGGCGGGGGGCGGTCGTGACCGAGACGGCAGTACCGATCGCGATCGGACCCACCCAGCCAGCGCCGACCCTGCTGGAGAAGGCGGTCACCGAAGGTGGCGCGACGCTGAGCGACCTCGCCGACGCCAGAGCGCTGATCTGGGCGGGCGGCCCCGGCGAGTTTCCCGAGCGACTGCCCGACTCCGTCGAGTGGGTCCAATTGCCCGCCGCTGGCGTCGAGGACTGGTTCACCGGCGGTCTGATCGCCCGCCATCCGAACGTCCGGTTCACTTCCGCCGCAGGCGCTTTCGCCGCGAGCGTGGCCGAACACGCGCTGATGATGCTGCTCGCCGGGGTTCGCTATCTGCCCGAACACCTGCGCGCGGGCAGCTGGCGACAGCAGGACTTCTTCCCGCACGTCGGAACCCTGCGCGGCAAGACGGTCACCATCGTCGGCGCGGGCGGCATCGGTCGCGCGCTCATCCCGATGCTGGTGCCGCTCGGCGCGCACATCATCGCGGTGAATCGGTCCGGACGACCGGTCACCGGCCCCGGCATTCCGCCGACCGTCGAGACGATCTCCGCCGAACACTTGTCCAAGGTGTGGCCGCGCACCGATCACGTGGTGGTCGCCGCGCCCGCGACCGCCGACACCCAGCACCTGATCAGTGCCGACGTCCTTGCCCGGCTGAAGCCCTCCTCGTGGGTGATCAACGTGGCCCGCGGCAGCCTGGTCGACACCGACGCACTGGTCGCCGCGCTCGCTTCCGGTGCGATCGGCGGCGCCGGACTCGACGTCACCGACCCGGAGCCGCTGCCCGACGGACATCCGCTCTGGGTGCTGCCGAATGCCATTGTGACGCCGCATGATTCGAACCCACCGCAGCTGCGCTTCGCAGCCTTCGCCGACCACGTCGAGGCGAACGTCATCCGCTTCGTCGAGGGACGCAAACTGCTGGCCCTGATCGATCCAGCACGCGGCTACTGAACTCACCTCGAGGCTCCTCGCCGCCGCTTCGCATACCCGCGCCGCTACCCCACGCAGCGCCTCGGCCGCCTGCCTGAGCCAGCGCCGCCGCTTCGCACGCCCGCCCCGCCACCCCACGCAACGCCTCGACCGCCCGACTGAGCCCAGCGCCACCCGCCGCAGAAGCCGATGCCCGGGCCTCCACGGAAGCCCAGCGACTCCGCACCCGGCGCGCCTACACCAACACCGGCGATCACGGCGCCATCAGCCTGGCATCGCGTGCGTCGGACGCCTGCCTGCCGCCGATGCCCGCCACGGAGCCGATGGACCAGGGCGCCTGTCGTCAGGCCGCGCCGGCGTGGGCGTAAGCCGTCATCGAGGCCTGTGCGTGGCAGCGCTCGCGTAGTGATACGACTACACCGGCCATCCCGCGCCGCATCATCCCCCGGCGCAGCAAACCGGCACCCTCCACCGCACCGTGACCCCGGCGTTCCCAATCCGCCATTGACAAATGGCACATTAGGAGATGATCCTTATCTCCATGACAAGGTCAACGAAGACCTCGGTCCCCGGCGTTCCGGCCGCGCCCTCGCTGCGCGCCGGGTTTGCCGCCGCGGCCGCCGAGTACGGATTGCGGCCGCTGAACTGCGCGATTCCGCTGAACACGCCGGGTATCTGGTTCGCACGCAAACTGATCGCGACGATCATGGCGGCGGGCGGGCCACCGCCGTCCGGCACGAGCGTGAGCCAGGTCCGCGCCGGCGCGGTGCGTGGCGAGTGGGTGCGCGCTGACGGCGTCGAATTCGGGAAGCGGGCGATCTACTACATCCACGGCAGCGGGTACGTCCTGTGTTCGGCGCGTACCCACCGCGGGCTCGCCGCGCGGCTCTCCCGCGAGACCGGCCTTCCGGTGTTCCTCACCGACTATCGGCTCGCGCCCGAGCACCGCTTCCCCGCCGCGGCCGACGACGTGGCCGCGGGCTACAACTGGCTGCTGACGCATGGCTTCGAGGGGAAGGACATCGCCGTCGCCTGTGATTCCGCGGGCGGCCATCTCGCCCTGGATCTCTTGGTGCAGAACGGAACTCGGTCGGTGCCGCAACCCGCCGCCGTGGCGATGTTCTCCCCGCTGCTCGACCTCACCCTGAGCCTCGCCGCGGAACAGGAACTGCGCAAGCGCGATCCCGTCATCTCCGCACGCGCCGCCGCTCGGCTGCCCCGCCAATACACCCGCGGCCTGCCCGCCGACACACCGCGACTGCGGCTGACCGTGCCCTCGGGCATCGAGTTGCCGCCGATCCTCGTGCAGGCCGGTGGCGCCGAAATGCTCAGCGCGGACGCCCGGCATCTGCACGACATGGTGCGCGCCGCGGGCGGTAGCTGCGAGCTGGAGATCTGGCCGGGCCAGGTGCACGTCTTCCAGGCGCTGCCCCGACTGGTTCCGGAGGCCGACCTGGCGCTGCGCCGGGCCGCGGAATTCCTCGGCGCGGCATTGGCCGCGCGCACCGAAGTGGAACAGGTGAGCTGAGATGTTGGAAAGAATTGTGCCGCTGAGTCTTCGAGCGCGCCGCAGCCATGGCGCGCGAGCCGTGGTGACCGGGGCGGGCAGCGGCATCGGCCGCGCCTTCGCTGTCGAGCTCGCGGCCCGCGGCGGTCGGGTGATCTGCGCCGATATCGACCAGGCGCGCGCCGAGGAGACGGTCGCCCTGATCGAGCGCACCCGCCCCGGCGCCGCGCACGCCTTCCGCTGTGACGTCTCCCGGCGCGCGGACGTGGAGGTCCTCGCCCGGTTCGCCGAGTCCGTCTTCGACGAGCCGGCCTCACTGGTGATCAACAACGCCGGTGTCGGCATCGGCGGAAAGCCCGTGGGCGCCATCGGTTTCGCCGACTGGGAGTGGGCGCTCGGCATCAACCTGTGGGGCGTGGTGCACGGCTGCGAGATCTTCACCCCGATGCTGCGGGAGGCGGGGCGCGGCGGCATCATCAACGTCGCCTCGGCGGCCGGTTTCGCGGCCGCGCCGTCCATGGCGGTCTACAACACCTCCAAGGCCGCGGTGCTCTCGCTGTCCGAGACCATGGCCGCCGAACTGGGCGGCAGCGGTGTCGCGGTCACCGTGCTGTGCCCGACGTTCGTCAAGACCAACGTGGCCAAGGACGGTCGCATCACCGCGCAGTCCATGAAACTGGCCGAAACTCTCATGCGCTGGACCGGTTTCACCCCGGAGCACGTCGCACGCGTCACCCTCGACGCCAACGACCGCGGCAGTCTCTACGTCCTGCCGCAACTCGACGCGCACCTGATCTGGCGCCTCAAGCGCTACTTCCCCGCGCAGTACACCTTCGTCCTCGGCCTGCTGGAACGGCTGCTGCCGCAAGACGATTCGACCACACCGGACCGCGCAGCGGTCACCGACAGAACAGGAGTCTGACATGGCCGCCATCGCTATGGACTTCGAGGACATGCTCCGCAAGATCAAGGACCGCCAGTGGGCCCTTGCCGACATCGACTGGGACGCCCCCGGCGCCGAGACCATCACCCCGGAACTGCACGCCCGCCTCAAGCCGTTCATGGCCGATCTCATGTGGATCGAGAACGTCGGCGCACGCGGTTTTGCCGCCATGGCCAAGAAGGCGCCCACCGAGACCCTGCGCGAGATCTACCGCTACTTCCACGCCGAGGAACAGAAGCATGCCAACGCCGAACTGGCGCTGATGCGCCGCTGGGGCATGCTCGAGGGCGACGAGATCCCGCAGCCGAACGTGAACGTCAAGCTGGTCATCGACTTCCTGGACAAGTACTCCGACGACATGTCGCTGTCGTTCCTCGGCACCGTGATCCCGATGCTCGAGGTGGCGCTGGACGGCGCGCTGGTGAAGTTCATCATGGACGAGATCGAGGACCCGGTCTGCCAGGAGGCGTTCAAGCGGATCAACGCCGACGAATCACGCCATCTGGCGGTCGATTTCGCGGTGATGGATCTGCTCGGCCACGCCGAGATGCGCAAGCTGCTCATCGAGCTGGTCGGCGGCTGGGTCAAGCCGACGTTCCTGATCGGCGTGCTGAGCTACGTGCCGCTGCTGAACAAGATGCGCGACAACATCGTCGCGATGGGCGTGGACGAGAACAAGCTCTACAAGGCGCTCGAGCGCTACCGCAATGTCGGCGAGCGCAGCGAATTCGCGCGCAGGCTGCCGATGTATCAGATCGTGAAGATGCACGGCGGCTGGGTGGTCGACCGCGACCACCCGTATCACCTGCTGGCCGACGCCCTGGTCAAGATCACCGCGCGGGTCCCGAAGCGGCTGCTGCGCCGAGACCCCGCCTGGGCCAAGGAAATCACCTACGAGCCCGCCGCATGAGGAACGACACCATGACCAACGCACAGACGCTCGACGTCGCGGTGATCGGCGGCGGCTTCGCCGGTATCGGCGCCGCGATCCGGCTGAAACAGCACGGCATCGAGAACTTCGCCATCCTGGAGCGCGGCACCGCGCTCGGCGGCACCTGGCGCGACAACACCTATCCCGGTGCGGCATGCGACATTCCGTCGCGGCTCTACTCCTACAGCTTCGCGCCCAATCCGAACTGGTCGCAGACCTATTCGGGCAGTGCGGAGATTCTCGGCTACATCGAGTCCATGGCGACACGGTTTCGGCTGCGCCCGCACGTCCGATTCGGTTGCACCGTAACCGGAATCGCCTTCGACGAGGACGCGGGGCTCTGGGACGTCGCGATCGAGGGCAACGCCGTGCCGGTGCGGGCACGGACCGTGGTGCTCGCCTCGGGACCACTGTCCAACGCGGGCTTCCCCGATATCCGCGGCATCGAGACCTACGAGGGCCACAAGATCCACAGTGCCCGTTGGGATCACGACTACGACTTCACCGGCAAGCGGGTCGCGGTGATCGGCACCGGCGCGAGTGCGGTGCAGATCATTCCCGAGTTGGTCGAGAAGGCGGCCTCGGTCAAGGTCTTCCAGCGCACAGCCGGGTGGGTGCTTCCCCGGGTGAACCGGCGGACCAACCCGCTCACCAAGAGCCTCTACCAGCACGTGCCAGCGGCGGAGTCACTGGCCAGGCGCGCGTGGTTCTACGGGCACGAGTCGGTGGCGCTCGGCGTCGTGTGGAACACGCCGCTGACCCGCGTCGTCGAGTTGGTCGGACGGGCACAGCTGCACCGGCAGGTGCGCGATCCGTGGCTGCGCCGCCAGCTCACGCCGGACTTCCGCGCCGGGTGCAAACGCCTGCTGATGACCGACGACTACTACCCGGCGTTGCAGCGCGACAACTGCAAACTGATCACCTGGCCGATCGCGCGCCTCGCGCCGAACGGCGTCCGCACCGCGGAAGGCGTTGAGCACCAGGCGGATTGCATCGTCTTCGCGACGGGGTTCGAGGTGTCCAAGGCCGGTACCCCGATCCCGATCGTCGGGCGTGACGACCGGGTGCTCGCCGAGGAATGGTCGAAGGGGGCTTACGCGTACAAGAGCGTCTCCGTGTCGGGCTATCCGAATCTGTTCTTCACCTTCGGACCGAACTCCGGACCGGGTCACAACTCGGCGCTGGTGTACATGGAAGCCCAGATCGACTACCTGGTCCGGGCGATCGGCACCATCCTGGACCGCGATCTGCGCATGCTCGACGTCCGCCGGGATCGCCAGGACCGGTACAACGAGACCATCCAGCGCAGACTCACCGCGACCACCTGGAATTCCGGCTGCCACAGCTGGTATCTGACCGACGACGGTTTCAACGCCACCATGTATCCCGGCTTCGCGACGCAGTACGTCAACCAGTTGCGCAGTCTTCGGCTCGAGGACTACCACGTGGTGTCGGCCGACGCGGGCACGCGGGCGGCGCGGGTCGCGGCGGTCTCCTGACAGATGGACCAGGTTCGGCCGAATTCCGCGCATGGCGGAGCGAAGGCGTAGGTACGCCTCGCTGACCCGCCGCAACGACACGAGCCCGGCGCGCGCCCACGCCGGTGCCGCCGGGCTCGTCTCGATAGACTCGGTCTTTCGACGATCAAGGTCGCGACCGTCCGATGCGGCGCGGCGGGCGAGGAGGTGAGCGCGGTGGCGGAGTATCGGATCGACGATCTGGCCCGCGCGGCGGGCACCACCACCCGCAACGTGCGCGCGTATCAGGAGCGTGGCCTGCTGCCGCCGCCGATCGGCAAGGACGGCCGCGCCAGCATCTACGGCGAGGCGCACCTGGACCGGTTGCGACTGATCGACGCGCTGTTGCAGCGCGGCTTCACCACAGCGCACATCGCCGACTTCATCACCAGCTGGGAGACCGGCAAGGACCTGACCGAGGTGCTCGGGCTGCAACACGCCGTCACCGCATCGTGGGCCAAGGCCGAGACCTTCGAGGTGCCGCGCGAGCTGATCGACACGCTGCTCGGCGCCGAGGCCGGCGACCTCGTCGACCGGTTGACGGAGATGAAACTGGTCCGCGTCGAGGGCGAGACCGTGGTGTTCACCGACACCCAGCTGCTCGCCTCGTTCGCCGAGCTGCACGAGTACGGCCTGGAACTGCGCACGCTCATCGAGATCTACGCCAAGGTCGCCGACCGGATCGACGACATCACCCACATCATGATCACCGCCGCCAAGCAGCACATCATCGACGAGCACGGTCCGGGCTGGCTGCCGCAGACGAGCGCCGAAATCGCCGAGACCACAACGATGTTGAACAAGATGCGGGAGCTGGCCACCACCTCGGTGCACGCCACGCTCGCCCGTTCGCTCGACGTGACGCTGCGCCGCGAGCTCGGCGACTACCTCGCCACCGCCGCCGAGCGGGAAGCCAAGCGCACCGGCAAAGGCGCCTGACTCAGCGCGCGTGCGCCCGATCTCGCGCCGTGCGCCCCTGATCTCGACGCCGCGCGCCCCAGATCTCAGCGTCGCGCGTACAGCACCGTGGCACAGAAATATCCGAGCAGCGCCAACCCGAGACACCACAGCACCGCGGCGACGGCCGCCCCTCCTCCACCGTCCGTGAGGAACATACGCACGGTGCCGATCACGGGCGTGGCGGGCTGGTTCTCGGCGAACCCGCGCAACCAGCTCGGCATGGTGTCGATCGGGACGAAGGCGCTGCTGATGTAGGGAACGAACATCACCGCGTAGGTGAAACCGCCCGCCGCCTCCGGGCTTTTCGCCAGCATGCCGAGCGCGACCGCGATCCAGGTGACAGCGTGCACGAACAGCGCGATCACCGCCAACGCCGCCATCCAGTCGAACACCCCTGCGCTGGAACGAAACCCGAGCGCGAAAGCGACCGCCAGCACGATGCCGACCGCGGCGAGATTCCGCACGACCCCTTCACCAGCGTGCCCCGCGAGAAGCGCCTGCCGGAAGGCGGGCAGCGTCCGAAACCTTTCCACGGCTCCCGAGACCATGTCCACCGAGACGGCCGCCGCCGTGATGGACGCACCGAAACCGGTGCACAGCAGGATGATTCCCGGCAGCACGTAGTCCAGGTACGGCATGCCGACCTGGATCGCTCCGCCGAACACGTACACGAACAGCAGCATGATCAGAATCGGCAGCGCCAGCGAGATCACCAGGGTGTCGCGGCTGCGTACGGTGCGCCGCGCCGCGCGCCGGTACATGACTACGGAATCCGCGACGGCCGCGCCGACCCGCCTCATCCGCCTCGTGCTGCGGCGCGGCTCGACAGCGGATGGAACACGAGCGGGATCATTCTGCCGTCCGCTCGACGATGTCGGCCGTGCGCCGGGTCGCGTCCGAGCTCGAATGCAATTGCACCGCGAGGCTTTTCGCCCGCTGGCCGGTCTCCGGCGCGAGCAGCGTCCGCACGCCTTCGGTCAACCGCTCCGCGTCCAGGCGCTGGAACGGAACATGCGCGCCGACCCCGAGTCGTTCGACCTGCCCGCCCCACATCGGCTGGTCGAACGACACCGAGCAGACCAGCGTCGGCAAGCCCGCGCGCAGGCTCTCGAAGGTGGTGCCGATCCCGCCGTGGTGCACGGCCGCGGCACACAGCGGGAAGACGATGTCGTGCGCGAGCGGTCCGACGACTCGCACGTTCGGTCCGGTCTCGGCGTTCGCGGCGTCCAGATCGCTCCACCCCGCGCTGACCAGCCCGCGCCTGCCGAGCCGTCCGCACACCTGCTCGACGATGGCCAGCACCGCGTGCGTGTCCCGGATGGGCATGCTGCCGAATCCGAAGTACACCGGCGGCTCGCCCTCGGCGATCCAGGCCAGCACCGCACCGTGGTCGGCGGCGAGTTCACCGATCGCCTCGCGCGCCGAGCGTTCGAGCGGCAGGAAACCGACCAGCGGCCTGCGCTCACCCCACTCCTCGGCCAGGCCGGGCACCAGCGCGCGGTCGTAGATCTGCACCTCTGGCACGCCGCGGCGGTCGAGCATCGCGGCCGGACTCGCCGCCGACCTGGGCAAACCGAGTTCGCGGCGCAACTGGTTGAGGTAGCGCAGGAAGACCACGCGACGCAGGTTCTCGGCAAGCGTCCACGTGGCGCGGTTGACCGCGGCGGGCGGACGCCAGTGCGGCGGGAGCGCGCCGGGGAACGGATACGCCCCGTTCTTGCGGCCTGGGAAACCGTGCATGGTCACCATCGGCACGCCCATCGCCTCGGCGACCGACGCGGCCCGATCCTCGGTGAGCAACGTGGAGACGATGACATCGGCGTCCCGGCAGACCTCGATCACCTCGCGGTTCATCCGCTCGGCGTAGTCGGCCATCTGCTTGCCGACCAGCTGCATCAGCCGGAAACTGCTGCCCGCGGCCAGCGCCCGCTGGCCCTCGTCGGAGGCATACAGCTGCTGGACGTCCGGACCGCACGGTGTCGCGGCGAGTCCGGCGCGGGCGGTGAAGTCGACCAGATTGGGCGGTGCGCCGACGGTCACCTCGTGACCGCGTCGGCGCAGTTCCAGTCCGAGCGCCACCGCGGGCTGCACATCCCCGCGGGTGCCGGTCAGCGGTATCGCCACTCTCATGCCGTCGCCTCCGCCCGCTCGGCGCGATTTACCCTCATCGGACCTCCTGCGTCCGTACGGTGGTGGCCATGCACGTCGCGTTGTTCACCGACTTCCATCCCGCCACTCTCGGCGGGATCCAGACTTCGGTGAACGCCTTGCGGCGCGGCCTGGAACGGGCTGGTCACCGGGTCACGGTGTTCGCCGCGCCCACGCCGGAATCTACCGAACCCGACCCGGACCTCGTGGTCCTTTCGGCACTCGCGGGCGTGCGGGTCAACGGATTCGCGATGGTGCTGCCGACGCCGGACAACACCCGCCGCATCGACGCGGCCTTCGCCGACCGCGGCCCGATCGACGTCGTGCACTTGCAGACCACCTACGGCGTAGCGATCGCCGGACTGCGCGCCGCGCGCAGGCACGGCATTCCGGTCGTGCAGACGGTGCACAGTCGCGACGACTCGTTCATCCAGCACACCTCGCCGACGCCGTACCTGTCCGCGCTCGCCGTGCGCCTGCTGCACGGACGCTTCGTTCCGCACCGGAAAACGTTGTCGCACAGCGCTGAATCGCGGGCCGCGCGGCAGGCGTGGCACACGATGGTGAACCACGCCCGCGCCGCCGACCGGGTGATCGTGCCCACCGAGCACTTCGCCGACCGCTTCCGCGCGCACGGGCTGGACCGCCCGATTCGGGTGATCTCCAACGGCATCGACGACGAATTACTCGACATGGCCCGTTCCGCCCGTCCCGCAACAGCTTCCACGCCGACAGCGGCGCCGCTACGCGTGCTGTGGTGCGGGCGTCTGTCACCGGAGAAACGGATTCTGGACGCGATCGAGGCCGTCCGCCGAACACCGGGCTGCACGCTGGACGTGTACGGAACCGGCGATCAGGAGGCGGCGGCCCGCGCGGCGATCGCGGCGGGCGGCATCGCGGATCGGGTACGGCTGCACGGTGGCGTGCCCCAGCTCGACTGCCTCACCGCGATGGCGGCGCACGACGTATTGCTCTTCCCCTCTTCGGGATTCGACACGCAGGGCATGGCGCTGCTGGAAGCCGTGGCCATGGGGCTGCCCGTGGTGTACTGCGACTCCGATCTCGCGGAGACGGCGCCGCCGGGCGGCGGTGTTCGCACCCGTGACCCTTCGGTCGCTTCGATCGCCGCGGCGCTGCGCGATCTGGTCGCCGATCCCGCGCAGCTGATCCCGATGCGAAAAGCCCTGAGCGAGTATGCCGATACGGCTCGACAGTCCCGGTTGATCGCGCAGGTGACCGCCGAGTACGCCGAGCTGACGGCCGCGCGAGGCGCCGATCGTGCCGCATCGCTCGCGGGCATTCCGACCGCCCCGGGCAGACTCCCGCTCCTAGGCCACAGCCTCGCGGCATTGCGCGGCGCACTGCCGTTCGTCGCGTCCCTTGCCGAGATCGGCCCGATCGTGCGCATCTATCTCGGCCCGCGCCCGGCGTACGTGCTGACCACGCCCGAGCTCATCCGCGAGGTCGGCTTCGGCGATGCGGGGTCGTTCCATCGCGAGGAGCTGCGGGACGCGATGCACGAGGTGATTCGCGGCGCGTCGAATGTGCTCAGCGGGACACCGCACGAGGTGCGCCGCCGCATGATCGCCCCGGCGCTGCGCCAGCGCAGGCTGGCCGAATACACCGCCGTGGCCGCGGATCTGGCCAATGCGTGGGCCGACGCACTGCCCGCGGACCGTCCGCTGAATCTGGTGGACGAGGCGCACCGGCTGGTCCTGGACACCATCTCGGCCACCCTGTTCACCGCCGATTTCGGGTCCGATGCGAAACGCGAAGTGCGCGCGAATGTTCCGTGGCTGCTCGGCCAGGTGATCCAACGGGCCGCACTGCCGCGGGCCGTGCAACGGCTGCGCGTGGTCGCCAATCGCCGCTTCGCCGCGAAGTCCGCCGCGCTGCGCGCACAGATCGCGGCGGTCGTCGCCGAATACCGCAGGGCCGACCGCGATTTCCACGACGTGCTCTCCGCCCTCGTCCGGCACACCGATCCGGAGACCGGCGCGCGACTGTCCGACGAGGAGATCGTCGACGAGCTCATCCTGATGCTGGCGGCGGGCGTCGGCTCGACCGCCTCGATCATGGCGTGGGTCTGGCACGAGACCATGCGCAATCGCGATATCGGCGACGAATTGCGCAGGGAACTGGACGATTTCGTCGGTGCGGGGCAGGTCCGGCCGGATCACCTCGTCGCACTGCCCTACTTGCGACTGGTGGTGTTGGAAACGCTGCGGTTCTGGGGGCCGTGGGTCAGCACCCAGACCGCGGACGGCCCGGTCACCCTCGGCGGCGTCACCCTGCCCGACGGCGCGACCGTGGTCTACAGCCCGTACCTGGTGCACCACACCGAGCGCTACTACCCCGCACCGGAGACCTTCGATCCGGACCGGTGGTTCGCCGGGCGGGTCGAGGAGATCGACAAGAAGGCGATCCTGCCGTTCGGCGTGGGAGCGCGGCACTGCCCCGGCAACAACTTCGCCGTCATGACCATCACGCTCGCCACGGCGGCGCTGTTCGCTCGCTGGCGGCCGGAGCCGGATCCCGGCTACCGCGTCCGGCCGACGACCCTCGACTTCGTGCCGTCGCCGTCCAAGCTGCCGGTGGTTCTGCACCGCAGGTGAACGACGCCGTTTCCGGGCGTCTACCCGCGCCTTCCCTCGGACGACCCGGCGGGCGACGTACCCTGCTGGACAAGTGTGTGCCGCCTACCGACCAACGGAAATGGACCACCTATGGCCTCCGGACGCCCGATGATGCCGCCGCTCCCGCTCCTGCGCGCGGTCGACCGGTTCCGCGGCGCGCTCGCCGTGCTGCATCGAAAAGTGGTTCCCGGCCACATCGCGCTGATGGAGATGATGACCTCCGGCTGGCTGGCGCAGGCCATCGCGACGGCCGCCGAGCTCGGCATCGCCGACGAACTCGCACGCGGTCCGCGGCAGGGCGCGGAGCTGGCCGCCGCGGTGGGCGCCGACGAGGACGCGCTGCACCGTCTGTTGCGGCTGCTGATCAGCCACGGCATCTTCGCCAAGCGGCGCGACGGCGCCTACCGGCTGACCCCGCAGGCGCAAGCGCTGCGCAGGGACGCCCCGGTCTCGCTGCGCGACGCGTTCCTGTTCTTCGGGTCCGTTCAGCATCGCGCGCACTGGTCGCACCTCACGGACGCGGTGCGCAGCGGCCTGCCGGTCGGCCCGGCGCTGGACGGGATGCCGTTCTTCGACTACGTGCAGACCGACCGCGAGCTCGGCGAGCTGTTCGACAACGCGATGACCAGCATCAGCACACTCGCGCTCGAACCACTCTTGGCCGCCTACGATTTCGGGCGCTACGACACCGTCGTCGATATCGGCGGCGGCCACGGCAGTCTGCTCGCCGAGATCCTGCGCCGCGCACCGCGCACCCGCGGCGTCCTGTTCGACCTGCCCGAGGTGGTCGCGGACGCCGCGCCGTATCTGGCCGAGCGCGGCGTGACCGACCGCTGCTCCGTGACCGCCGGGTCGTTCTTCGAGGCCGTGCCGGAAGGCGGGGACGCGTACCTGCTCAAACACATCATCCACGACTGGCCGGAGGACGAGGCGGACCGGATCCTGCGCACCCTGCGCGCCGCCATGCACCCGGACTCCCGCCTGCTGCTGGTCGAACTGGTACTGCCCGAACACGACAGGCCGCACCCCGGCAAGTACATCGATATCGAGATGCTGGTCAACGCGGGCGGACGCGAGCGCACCGAGACGGAGTACCGAGAACTGCTGGCGCGCAACGGCTTCACCCTGCTGCGTGTGGTGCCGACGGTGTCGCCCGACAATATCCTCGAAGCGTGCCCGGCCGATAGGTAGCATCGGGGTGACGCTTCGAGGGGGACGCCATGGCACACGACGAATCCGATCGCTCCGAGGACCCGCGCGCGCACTGGCGGCAGCTGCCGCCGGAGCCGACACGGCATATCGAGGAGATCTACCTCGGCCCGAGCGCGTCCGACTGCGCCCTCCCGCCTTTCGACCCCGATCAGGATTTCATCCGGCGCTACGGCGCATGACCGGTCAGGTCGTGCGGATCAAGGCTTGGGCGATGAGCGCGACATACAGCGCGAGAACGAAGGCGACGGCGGGTAGGACCGGATGCTCGGATTCACTCGATCGCAGGAACCGCCATTCCCCGTAGATCGGAATCATCAGCAGCGTCAGCGGAATCCACGCCACCACCGTGTGCCATTCCCACGGCTGGACCAGTGCGAGCTCGACGACCACCGCGAGCACCGCGAAACCGAGAATCACGCCCGCACTGCCCGCTAAACCCAGCCGATTCGAATACAGGTGCTCACTGGGCCGCCGTTCCCGCGCTGTCTTGCGCGCGAACTCGAAGTGCAGGAACGCGCCCGCGAAGACCACCACGACCGCAGCGGTCCGCCACCCGGCGGCAACCTCCCCGGTGTCCCTCGCCGAGACGAGAACATACGCGGCGACCAACAGCTGAACCGGATACGTGACAACGAGATTGAGCAGAATATCGTCGCGCACCGCGGCCGAGCGCCGCTCCAAGGCCCACAGGAACACCCCGTACGCCAGGACCACCGCGATCGCCACGGCGGAGGACACCGAAAGAACCAGGCTCGCGCCGACAACCCCCACCGCGATCACGCCCATGGCCGCGCGCAACTCCCCCGCACTCACCGCGCCGGTGACCAGCGGCCGGTCCGGGTTGTGGACGCGGTCGTAGTCCAGATCCTTCTGCTCGTCGACCATCCGCAGATACAGCAGCACGAAGGCGACGACGACGATACGAAGCACGGTGGCCCAGCGCGGACGCCACGGCGTATCCGGTTGGGACACAAGGGCGGCCGTGCCTTCGAGGGCCAGCACGAAGAGGATGCCGTACAGCAGGTAGTGCGGCTTGTACATGACGGCGGTGAAGCGCGCGACGCGCCGCGCGGAGCCGAGCGGGCTCGCCGACCGCACGTCACCGCTCATGCCCCACCCCACCGTTCCCACGCGGTGACCTCGGCGGCGGGCAGCCTGCGCGACGACGACTTCGCCGGGCCGGGCCGCAGATGCGCGACCGGAACCAGCGCGACCTGGGTGACCTCGTCGAACGGAATCCCGAGCAGCTCGGCCACCTCGCGCTCGTAGGCAAGGTGAGCGGTCGTCATGGTGCCGCCGAGCCCGCGCTCGTGCATCGCGAGCAGGAAACTCCAGACAGCCGGATAGATCGAGCCGTAGAAACTGGCCAGGTGCAGGGCCGAACCGGTCGCTGGCGGGCGGCCGAGCGAGCAGACCAGCACCAGCGCGGGCACCTCGTGCATGCGCTCGGCCAGATACCGGCCGGACGCGAGATCGGCGAGCTGATCGGGTCGCGGTGTGCGAGCGGACAGGTATGCCGCGAAACCCTTGCGGTAGTAGTCCGCGATCTGCTGCCGGGTGGTCCGGTCCTGCACGACAAGGAAGCGCCACGGCTGCCGGTTGGTGCCGCTCGGCGCGTGCACGGCGGTGTCGAGGCAGTCCAGCAGCTCGGCGCGGTCGACGGGGCGGGTGAGATCGAGCCGTCTGCGGAAGGCGCGGGTCGTCCGAAGCAGCTCGGCGGCGTTCATCGGGGCGGAGCTCATCGGGATTCGGCGATCGTCTCGGAATCCAAAGCGTCCACGTCGAATTCGAGATCGACCCGGGCCGCGACGGCGCCCGCCTGGTGGATTTCGCAGTGCACGACGGTGGTGTCGAGGCCTGGTTCGGTGATCTCGGCGACGCACTCGGCCGGCAGATCCAGTTCCACGAACCGGTCGAAGGTGCTTGCCACGCAGACCAATCGGGGTAGATCGCGCAGCACCATGCTCAGCGCGGTCTGCCTGCACGCCTCGATCAGCAGGCTGCCCGGCACATGGTCGAGCTGGTGATCGAACAGGAAGGGGTGGGACAGGTCGGGTACCAGTGCGGCGCGGGCGACGCGACCGTCCGTGTCCGGCGGCGCGATCACGACATTGCGCCAGTTCTCCCGGCCGACCGTCGCCGCCCCGGCGCGCTCGCCGAGTGCCGCAGCGCCGTGGAAAGCACCGAGTCCCAGGCTTTCCCGGAACTGGTCGCGCAACCCCGTCCACTGCCGCGGCGTGGTCCAGGAGAAGGAGCCGTCGACGGTGAGCATCGCCTCGCCGCCGGAGAAGATCTCCAGCATCATGTCCAGGCCATGGAGCGTCTCACCGCGGCGGTGCCTGCGCGGAACCCGCACGTGCATCACCAGATCCGCGGGGGCGATGCCGGTCTCCCACGCCGGGGTGTCCGAGCCGGTGCCGTTGAACGTTCGCACGATGAACGCCATATCCTCTGGCACACCGTAGAACTCGTGGGTGAGCGAGATCGCCGCCTGCCGCGCCGCCTCCATCACCAGCAGCGGGTCGTGGCGCAGGCCGAGCGATCCGGCGTGGTCGCCGTAATAGGCGTGCATGCGCGGTAGCTGGGCGCCGACCAGGAACGTGTCGGGCCCGATGGTGTCCAGCGAGGTGACGAACACCTCCGAGACCGCGCAGCGGTGCGCCAACTGCCTGGGAACGGTGCGGTTGTGCGTGGCGGTCTTCTCGACTGCCGCGTGTGTTGTCACGATCGGCCCTCCAACCATTCTCGCGCGGCCACCGGCGGCAGCGTCTGCGGCCCCGTACCGACCCGCATCGGAAGCACATACGACCCGAGCACCAAGACCGACCAGGGATCCAGTTCCGCGCCCGCGGCCCACGCCGAATACAGCAGGCGCGCGCCGTCCGCGTCCTCGGACACGTCGATTCCACTGCGGCGCAGGTCCTTTACGATGTCGTGCAGCGCCTCGTCCCGATCGAAGCTGCGCGCCGGGACCGTCGCGTACAGGTCGGCCGCCAACGCACTGACCGCCGCCGTGCGATCCAGCCCGGCCGTCACCTGCCCGAGCAGTTCCCCTCGGGTGTGCTCGTCGAAATAGATGGCCAGTTCGCGCAGCACGTCGGCCGGATCGTCGGGCGAGTGCACCAGGTTGAGCAAGAAGTTGTGTCTGCCGAGCACGTACCGCAATTCGCCTGGCTTGCGCTTGCGCGGATCGGTGGCGCCCTTGGCCTCGGTGAGGCGAATCGGCACGGGCAGCGCGTCGTCGGCGCCGTGCACGACCAGCACGAGCACATCGGAGATGTCGACCAGCAGGTCGGCGAGTCGCCTGCGCTCCGGCGAGGCGATGTTCCACGCGAAGTACCACAGTGCGCGCACCAGGTGCCGGTTCACTCGCATCCGGTGCGCGGCGACCACACGAAAGCCGTTGGCGGGCAACCATTGCAACGTGGGTTCGACCGCGCGCGCCACGATCGCGTCCGGCTTCAGCAGCAACAGCGAATGCTGCCTGGCGAAGGCGGCGGGATCGATGCCGAGCCGCTCGAGCTGGTCGACGGCCTCCTGCACGTAGGTGTCGTCCGCGTAGGCGTCGATCTTCGCAGCGGCCGGTGTCAGGCGGCCGAGCAGCGCGTGCAGCGACGCGCCGCCCGGTTCCGTCGGCAACGCCGTCATCGGATCGCCCCGTCGAAACCGTTGGCGGCCAACACTTCCTCGATCGAGGGCAGCGGCACGCCGAGATAGCCGGATTCCAGGCAGTAGTCCAGCAGCAAGCGCAGGTACTCCTTGCCGGTGGGCGGCGACGGACGGCCGAGCAGTATCTCGGCGCGGGTGGTGTCGAAGTCGAGGCGGCGCTCGAAATAGCTGGTGTAGAGCGCGCCGATCCGGCGGTAGTACTCGCGCTCGACCGTATCCAGATCCGCTTCGGCGAACGACGATTTCGGCACGAAGGTCGCCACCTCGAACGACGGGTACTCGGCGAGCACGTCGGACACCTCGCGCAGCGAGAGCGCGTCGCGACCGAGCGCGTGCAGCGTGCGGGAGTCCGCCGAGTCGAAATCCAGGACGGCCGCGGCGATCACATCGGCCACGTGGTCGACCGGGGCGAGCGCGAGGGTGGCGTCGTAGCGACCGGGCAGGGTCCGCAGCTTGCCCTCGACCATCAGCTTCACGACGGTGTACAGGTTCTTGTATTCGCGGATCTCACCGGTGGCCGCGTGACCGGTGACGATGCCGGGCCGCACGATGGCCCACCGCAATCCACGCTCGGCCGCCGCGTGCACGAGCTGTTCGGCGCGAAACTTGCTGCGCTCGTATCGGTTTCCGAACGACTGGCCGAAGTCGAGTTCGTCTTCGCCGATCGTGCCGCCGCGCGTTCCGCACACGTAGGCGGTGCTGACGTGCACCAGCGGCACATCCCATTCCAGCGCGAGCGCGATGGCGTGCTCGGTGCCGCGCACGTTGAGTTCGGCGTAGTCGGCGTCGGACGCGTCGAAGGCGGTGGTGGCGGCGCAGTGCACGATCATGCCGACCCGCTCGGCGAGGTCTTCGCAGTCGCGTGCCGAGAGGCCGAATCCGGGGCGGCGGATGTCGCCCGCCACGGGCGTGCCCGCCTCCAGCACCGTGCCGTCGTTGCGGACGATGTCGGCGTTGCTGTGCAGCACCGCGGCGACGGGCCTGCTCGCCGCGGACAACCGAGCGACCACTTCCGCGCCGACCAGCCCGGTCGCGCCGGTGACCAGCACGGTCTCGCGCTCACCCATGATCGCTCCCCCGCGCGTTCCCGACCAGCGCGATCACCTCGCCGACCCGGCGGACACCGACCAGGTCCTGCGGCCGTTGTCTCGGCAGTTCGAATGCCCGCTCGAGCGCCAGGGTCAGCTCCATCAGGCGCAGCGAGTCGAAACCCAGATCCTCCACGAGGCGGTGCTCGTCGGCCAGGTCGGCGGGCGGTTCCGGCGCCATGGCCTGGACGAGGCGCCGCACCCTGGCGGCGAGGGCGGTGTCGGCGGCGGCGGTCATGACGGTTCACTTTCCCGGAGATGGGGCTGGTGGCCACCGGTGGTGAGCAGGTCGCGGGCCTCGTCTAGCGGCAGGTCGGTGTCGAGGTAGGCGGCGAGGCGCAGCCAGTCGTAGCCGATCGCGAGGGTGCGCCGCCACTGCTCGCGCGAGTCGAACGAGGCCGGGAAGACGAGCGCCGCGTCATCGCCGCCCGCGACGGTGCGCACCGAGGCGACGAAATCGTCGAGGACCGCGAGTCCGCCGAGGGTATCGCCGCCGCGAGCAAGCAGTTCCGAGAAGCGCACTCCGCGTGCGGTGTCCAGCTGCTCGAGCACTTCCGTGCGCCGCCGCGCGCCGGTCGGCACCAGTCGCGCGACCGTGGTGGACGGCGCCACGTCGGCGGGTAGCGGATGGATGCCGAAGGCGGAGAGCAGGACTCGCACCGCCATGGCGATCAATCGGTGCGCGGCGATGTCGGCGACGCCGCCTTGACCGTTCTTGACAGCGCCCGCCAGATCCTCCCTCGCGTTCTCCAGGACGATGTTCGACCAGACCAGGTGTAGCGCGCACTCGGTGAAGCGGCGCGCGGGCAGCGGCGAGAGGGTGGCGATCGCGTCGTCGCGCGCCGCGCCGGTCAGACCCAGCGCGGGACTGTGCGCGCTCGGCACCGGCGTGTAGGGCGCGGCGGGCTTGCACATGGCGAGCGCGGGTTCGATCGGGCCCGCCGCGCGCCACTGCAAGCCGACGAGTCCGAGGCGCACGAATTCGGCCAGTTCCGTGGCGATGTCGCGCGGGGCTCGGGCGAGGACGTCGCGCACGGAGTGCTTGAAGACCACCGATCGCCAGGCTCGGGCGGCGGTGTCGGACAGCGCGAAGACGTCGCGGTCGTCGCGCACGACATGGATGCGACCGCCGATGGTCCAGGTCGTGACGGCCGGGCGGCGGGCGAAGAGGACGCGGTGCGGGTCGTCGGTGGTGTCTTCGATGCCGAGGTCGGCGACCAGCCGCCAAAGTCCTTGCCAGGTCGCGTCTTCGGCCAACTGCCGCGCCTCGGAGTCCGGCAGGAAGGCGGCGCCAGGGTCCGGCGCGGTCGGCTTCGCTTCCCCGGACGACACGTCCGACTCGATGCTCGGCACAGACGCTGCGTGGCGATGCCCATCGGTCGCCGGCTCGGGCAAGTCATCGCCGCCGAACCCCTTCTGGAAGGTCCTCGTCGTGGGGTCGCTCAGCTCCCGATACCGGTCGATGAATTCGTGACGGCCGATCCGGTCGAGTTGTCGCGGCAGCCATTTGGTCTCGAGGTAGGTCTCGCCATGGCGGGCCGCCCACGCCTTCACGGCTTGCAGCAGTCCGTCCATGGCCCACTCGTTCGCCTCGTCGGCCGCACGCAGCGCGCGCAACGCCACCGCGTAGCGCAGCGCCTGCACCGCGCGAGCCGTCCACCACCGCGACATCAGGGTTCGGAAGTCGTCGTGTGGCAGGAGGGCGCGCATGCCGTCGAGATCGACAGCGCCCGGCCGGACCACCGTGGCGCGCAGGAAGCGCTGGCAGCGGTTGAGCAGGTCCTCCTCCAGCTCGGCGGGAACGCCCGTGGCCGCCCGCTCCAGCTGGCGGCGCATTTGGGCAACCGAGCGGGTGCGGACCTCCACCCGGCGGCCGTCGATGAACAGGACCGTCGGCAGGGTCGGGAGTTCTTCGGTGCCGGGGACGACCGCGAGGAAGTCCACATCGGAGCCCTCGTTGCCGAAGCCTTCTGCCAATGAGCCCTCGAACAGCACCGCCGAATCGTCCGGTAGCGCAGTGCTTTCCAGCGCGGCGTCGAGGAGTTGACGCACGCGCTCGGTCGGCAGAGCGGACACCGGGGCCGGGTCGCCGCACGGCACCACAGCCCGGTCACCCGAAGCCGCCGCGAGTCGGCCGCCCGAGGGCATAGCGGCCTGGTCACTCGAGGGCGTTACATCCCGATCGTCCCCTCCTGCGGCGAGCTGTGCGTCCGGGACCGTGCGAGCCTGTCCGTTCGACTCCGCTGCGCGCGAATCCGCGGTCAGCGCGGTGGTTCCGTCCGCCTCGTGCACCTGCACCCCGGCGAGTCCGCCGTCCCGGAACAGCTGCCACAGGTGGCGGCGGCGCGGCTTGCCGCTGGACGTGCGGCGGATGGTGCCGCGCGGACCGGTGATGATGGTGATCGCGGCCGCCGGACCCAGCTCGCCGCGTAGCACCTTGCGCGCCTGCGCTGTCCACGCACCGGGCGGCGCTTCGGCGAACAGCGCGATGCCCGGCGCGCCTACGTCGGTGAGCGCGACGGCGGCCAGTTTGCCTTTGGTCAGGCCGGTCTCACCGGCCACCCGGGATTCGATGTCTTCCATGAACACCGAGCGGCCGCGCACCTTGAGGCTGGATCCCATCCTGCCGAGCACGAAAACCTCGCCGCGGTAAAGGAATCCGGCGTCTCCGGTGTAGAGCTCGCCGTTCGCGATTCGGGTCGCGCCGCCGTCGTCGTCGCCGGTGTAGCCCATCGCGACCGAATCGCCGACGACCACCAATTCACCAAGCACGCCGTCGGGTAATTCGCGCCCTACTTCGTCGACGGCTCGGACAGTCGATTCCGGCGTCGAGTAGCCGAGTCCGGTGATCCAGCCCGCACCGTCGACGCCGTGGGTGTCGTCCAACCGCGCCTCGCCCAGCACCCCGACCGGGCGTCCGAAGCGCAGGTTCGGCGTGTCCAGGCGCAGCGCGGTGATCGGCCGTCGCCGGGCCGAGGACGTCACCATCAGCGTGGCCTCGGCCAAACCGTAGGCCAGCGTGTAGGCGTCCATCGAGAAGCCGCGTGGTCCGGTGAGCTCGGCGAACGCCTGGAGATCGGCCACCTCCACCGGCTCGGAGCCTACGGCCAGGGTGCGCCAGCCGGACAGGTCCAGATCGGCGATCTCCTCCGGCCGGACCCGGTGCGCCACATAGCCCAGCGCGAACGAGGGTGACGGCGAGTGCTGGGCCGAGGCCATCGCGCGCAGCCAGCGCGCCGGGTCGCGGACGAACTGGTCCGGCCGCATCAGGTAGAGATCGCCCTGGTTCGTGACGGTCGTCAGGAACGCGCCGACCAGGCCCATGTCGTGATAGAGCGGCAACCACGACACCATGGCCTCGCCGTGACGCCAATCGATGAGCCCGGAGATCATGGCGATGTTGTTGGCCAGGTTGCGCCAGCTGACCCGCACCCCACGCGGCGTCCCCGTGGAGCCGGAGGTGAATTGCAGCAGAGCGCATTCCGCGGGCGCGCCGAGTTCGCGCTCGGCGGGCGGCTGCGGCAACTCGGCGCCGATCACCAGCGGCTCGTCGCGCCGACCGGCCGCCACCGCCGCCCGGCGCACGAGGTCCTCGAATTCCGGTGCGGTGACCACCAGCCGCGGCGCGGCGGCGGTCAGTATCGCGGCGATGTGCGCGACGATCTGGTCGAGATCGCCGAACATGGGCGGCGCGATGGGGGTGAACACCCCGCCGCAGGCCCACACCGCGTAGAAGGCCGCGGTGCAGGCGAATCCGGTGGGCATGACGACGCAGGCGCCCTCGCCGCCCGCGAGTCCGTGCTCGCGCATCAGCGCGGCGATGGACCAGGACTGCTCGGCCAGTTCGCGATAACTGCGGAATTCCCAGCCGTCCGCCTCGTCGGCCAGGTGAATGCCGGCCTCCCGCGCCGGACGCAGGAGCCAATCTCGCACGGCCGCAACGTCTTTGTCAGGTGCCATCGCGGTCAACTCCTTCGGACAGCACAGTAACCGTTCCGGCCGTTCCGTCCACCCGAATTCGCATACTGGTCCGTACTTTCTTCGTGACGTCCTTGACCTGAACGACCGTCGGCACCCCGAGCTCGCGTGCCACGATCGCCACGTGCGTGAGCGGGCTACCGCGCTCGATCACCAGCGCGGACGCCGAGGGCAGCGCGGCGACCCATCCCGGGTCGGTGCGGTAGGCCACCAGAATGCCGCCCGCGACATCGCTCGGCTCGCCGACGACCACCGCCTCGCCCTCCACGATCCCCGCCGCCGACGGCGTACCGCCGAGCACGGTGCCCACTGCCGCCGCGGGCGTCTCGCCGACCGGCACCCAGCCCTGCGCGGCCAGTTCCGCGCGCCCGAACGTACCGCCACGGGTGACGAACCGGGCGGGCGCGACAAGATCGGCGTCGGCGGCGCGCTGCGCCTTGCGCGCGGCGACCAGCGCGCGCAGCGGCTCGGTGTCGGCGCCCTCGTAGCTCCCGCGCAGTTCGTCAACGGTCAGGTAGAACACGTCGGCGAATTCGTCGAGCACGCCGCGCTCGACGAGGTCCCGGCCCATCGCCCGGATCATCCGCTTCACCATGCCGAAGGCCCTGGTGCGGCAGAACCGCAGGCGCTCGCGGTGCGCGGCGCACCGAGAAACCTTGGCGCGCAGGCGTTCGTAGATTCGGCGGCGCGCGCCGCGCAGGTGCGCGTCGAGGTAGGCCTCGGCTTCGTCGCGACGGTCGGACGGGGGTCCTTGCTCGTGCACCCGGCCGAGCGCGCTGCGCAGCATGATGAACAGACCCGACGGGTCCTCCCGCAGGTCCGGCGTCTCGAGCTTCAGTTCGTCCAGGCTGCGGTAGCCGTAGCTGTCCAGGTAGGCGTCGACCTCGGCGCGGAACTTCGGATGGTCGGCGAGGGCGTCGTACAGCCGGTCCGGCGGGGTCGAGCGCACCAGCGCCGTCAGCTCCGCATCCGCCGCCACGGTTTGGGCGAGCGCGGTCATCGCGCGGGCGGGCTCGGCCGATTCGACGTCGGCGCCGGGGCCGACGACCGCGTACAGGAACCACTCCGGCGCGTTCGGCAGCAGCGCCTTGGTCAGCGCGTAGAGCAGGCCGGTACAGGTCAGCAGGATCGCGTCGAGCACCATCAGCGGGCCCCAACGTTCGACGAGATCGCGATCGACCGTGCGGTAGGCCTGGTAGGCCTGTTCGCCGGACAGCGACGCGTAGTCGAGTCCGTCGTATTCGTCGTAGACGCGGTAGAAGTCGGCGAGGAAGTCCTCGACCATCGCGTCGATGCCGAACAGCCGACGCAGGTACACTGCCGTGGTCACGGTGCGGGACCGCAGCCGGGTCAGCGGATTGCGGAAGGTGAAGGGCCGCAATGTCTTCGCGAGGTCGTCGGCGAGTGGCTCGGCGACACCGAGCGCGGCCTCCAGCACCCTTCGGTTGAGCGGATAGCCCGGCGCGATGCCGACCATCCGGTACCAGTGCAGCAGGTTGTAGTACACCCGGCCGTGAAAACAGCCGAGCAGCACCGGAGTCCACGCGTCCGTCTGGCGCAGCTGGGCGGGCGGCACGCGTAGCGAGGCGGCGTAGCCGCGGTACACGCGACCGTAGATGCCCGCCGCGGTGGTGTAGGTCAGCGGGGAGGTGATGCCGCTGAAACTCTCGATGATGTTGGAGTTGTCCCAGATTCGCAGTTCGCGTGGCGCGAGCGTCTCACCCGCACCGCGCAACAGCGCGTCCGTCGCCTCGACGGGCGCGGTGGTGATCGGACGGGACTGAAGTATCCACAGTCCCACGTCGTCCAGCGCCCACTCGACGTCTTGCGGTGCGCCGCAGACGATTTCGATCTTGCGGCCGAGTTCGACCAGTTCGGCGATCTCGTCGTCGGCGAGCACCGCCCGCTCGCGCAGCTCCGCCGCCACTTCGCCGACCTCGCAGCCCTGCTCCGCGGCGGGGCGGTAGCTGCTGTCCTTGTCGCCGACGATCGTGTCGAGCACGACGCCGGTCGCTTTGTCGACGGTGACGGTGTCCGCGTCCACCGCGCCCGACACCAGCCCCTCGCCGAGGCCGTACACCGCGCTGATCACCAGCCGGTCGGACGCGCCCGTGCTGGGATCGGCGGTGAACAGCACGCCGCTGGCCCGCGCGGCCACCAGCCGTTGCAGCACAACGCCCGGCGCGCCGCCGACCGGGCGCGACCGCGCGAAGGCGTACCGTATCGACCGCTCGGAGAATGCCGAGGCCCAGCAGTCCCGCACGCGGTCGGCGACCACCGCGACGCCGTCGACGTTGAGGAAGGAGTCGAACTGTCCCGCGTAGGAGTGCTCGGCGCCGTCCTCGACGACCGTCGAGGATCGCACGGCGATCCGGCCGCCGCCGATCCGTTCGTATCCGTCGGCAACGAGATCGCGCAGATCGGGGGGCAGCGGAGCGGAGCGGATCGCGGCGCGCAGGTCGGCGGCCAACGCCAGCGCCCGGTCCGGATCGTCCGCTTTCCGGAGCGCGGAAACTCGCTCGGCCAACCCGTGTTCGGCGAGGAAGCGCTCGAACGCGTCGGTGCCGAGCGCGACCCACTCGGGAACTCGGAATCCTCCGCTGTGCACGACGTGCAATCCGCGCGCCTTGCCGCCCGCCAGCGCGGCGATCGTCGCCGGTCGGTCCCACGTCCCGAGTACCTGCACGGCATCTCTCCCATCGCCCCTGATCGACGCGTCGGAGCCGGGCGCTCCAGGCCCGCGTACGGCCGCGCGAGAACCAAGGGTTCGTCTGGGTATATCCGAGTTGTCGCCGCGGCGTTAGCCCCTGATCCAGTGGTACCAGTTCTCGAACAGTTCGTCTCGCGGCCGGGGACCCCGATATGCTGCGGGCAGTTCGGTGGGTTCGGTGAGGAGTGATTCGGCGTGGGTTGGACGTTCACCCCGGACGAGTTCGCCCACATCTGGCGGGAGACGCAGGTGGATCGCCACCCCTACCCGCTGCGCATCCTGGAGACGCCACGCACCGAGCACGAGGCCGAGGTTCTGCGCGCCCAGCTGAATCAGCGCCTACCGCTCGGCGCGGACCCCGACCTGTCCGCCTGCCTGCGCATCCTGGCCGAACCGCACACCAGGATCATCGCCATCGGCGGCGCGCACACCCCGAACAGCGAGCTGCGACTGCTGGCCTGCGCGGTGTACGACCGCGCGGTGCTCGCCATTCAGGAACCCGGCGCCCGCCCCGATTTCGGCGGCCGAGTGCGCATCTCGATCGGACACGCGAGCAAACTGGGCGCCCGTATCGCCACGCTGCTGCCGAAGACACCCGCCGGGCGCGAACCCGCCCGCGCCGCGAGCGCCGCCGCGGTACGCGACACCGAGACCGTCGTCGCCACCCAGCCCGCCGCCAACCCCATTCGCAGGCTGCTGCTCAAACCGCACACCGCCGAGGGACACCTACGCATCGAAGCCCGGCTCGATCGGGACGAACCGGTCCCGCCGATCCACTACACCTGGATCGATGTGCAGGGCGACGGACGCTACCTGATCAAAGCGGACGAGACGGTGCACATCGTGCCAGCCTCGCCCGAGCAGATCGCCGCCCAACTGCAGAAACGCATTCCAGCACAGGCAAGATGAACTCGTTAAGCTGAAGCCAACCGACCGATCCCCGGGGGGTGCGCATGACGATCGAGAGCAGCCGAGCCGATATAGCGCGGTTCAAGCAGGAAGCGCAGGCAGGCACCGTCAAGTTCGATCCGGACGCGGCGCGGCGGTGCGCCGAGATCTACGAGAACCAGGCCGACCGGCTGATCTACCTTCAGCAGCGCCTCGAATCCGCCGCCGAACTGCACGGATTCGGCGGTTTCGTCTCCGCGCAGCAGCTACAGGCCGGATTCGGGCACAAGGCGCGCGACGCCGCCGCGCTGCTCGATCACTACATCGAGGCCGCCTATCGCATGAAGGAAGCGTTCCTGATCAGCGCCGGACTCTACGAAGAAGCCGACGCCGCCAATGCGGCCGCGCTGCGCGCGGTGGAAACGAGGCTGCCCCGATGACCGGCACCGATCCCACCTACATCAGCTCGATGGAGCACTTCGAGTCGATGCCGCACGAGGAGATCTACGCCAAGACCCAGCAGATCGACGCAGGCGAGATCCTGCGCGCCTCGGTCACCTGGCTCGAGGTCGCCGCCGCGCTGGCCGCCTCGATGCCGCTGAGCCGCGGCGGCGCGGACCGGGTCATGAACGGCATGGAATGGGAAGGCGCGGCGGCGAACGCCGCGTACGCGAGCACGCGGAGCTTCGCCGCCTCCGTCGACGAACTCAGCGCCGTCATGGGCCAGGTCGGTGCGCGCCTCGGCGGTGTCGCGGCGGCGGCCGAAGCGGTCAAGCTGGCAGTGGTGCCGCCCGGCAGCTCGGGACCGATCGGCGCCATCGCGCAACTGCTCGAGGCGGCGAACGTCATCGACGCGCAGATGGCGCAGGAGGCGCTGCGGCAGGAAGCCGTGCTCGCGATGAACATGGTCTACAAGCCCGCCTACTCGATGGCCGGGACCGGCGTGCCCGCGCTGCCGGAACCGCCTGTGCTGTCGATACTTTCGGACGAAGGGGCGATTCCGCAGTCGCCGAACGGGTCGAAGGAATACGGATCGGAGAGTGCGCCGGGAGGGTCGAACGGGTCCGCTTACGCGCCGCCGGAGAGCCGAGCGCCGGAAGACGTTCCGCCAGGCGCGGATTCGCAGCCGGAGCCACCCGCGGATGCCACGCCGGAGCCGTCGCCGCCCGAATCGCACGCGCCCACCGCACCGACCCCGGACGCGACACCCGATGTGCCGCCGGATGCGCCGCCGAGCCAGGAGACTCCTCCGCCCACGCAGGAGACCCCGGCACCGCCGACCTCGGACGCACCGCCGCCCACCCAGGAAGCTCCGACACCTCCGCCTACCCAAGACGCACCGCCGCCCACCCAGGCACCGCCGACGCAGGACGTCCCTCCGCCCACGCAGGACACCCCGGCGCCTACCCAAGAGTCGCCGGTGCCGCCGCCAACGCAAGAAACTCCCGCACCGCCGCCCACCCAGGACGCGCCGGTGCCGCCACCCACGCAAGAAACCCCAGCTCCGCCGCCCAGCCAAGAGTCGCCGGTGCCGCCACCCACGCAAGAAACCCCGGCTCCACCGCCCACACAGGAGATGCCTGCGCCCCCGCCTACCCAGGAGGCCCCTCCTCCCCCGCCGTCACCGGAACCGGTTCCGCCGCCCGGCGAGCCGCTGCCGGATCCGGGCGGCCAACCCGGCGTCACGGGGCCCATCCCGGAGGGTGCCAACCAAGGCTCGTCCCATACCGACCAGCCGGGCGTTGTCCCCCAATCCGGCACGACCAGCTAGCCCGCCGGATTCACAACGGACCACCGGGCCGCCGCCGCCGCGGGAGGCCGAGGCCCCCGGCCGCCACCAAAGGTGGCGGCGCGCACGAAACCCGCGCCGCCACAACCCAACACCCTCGCAACCCGTCCCACCTTCGCGGAAACAGCACTCTCCGCAAGGCAGCACGCAAAAGCCCAGCCCCAGCGTGACCCGTCCAGGCGGGGGTTCCCACACACCGTTCACACGCCTCACACAGCCGCCGCCTATGTGAGGCGTACGAACGGTGTGTGGAAGCCTCGTGGCTGACGGCCGAGCGATTCCACGCGGGAGCTGGAAGGTCAGGCTTTGACCAAGTCGTCGGCGTGAATCACCGGGCGCTGCATGGTGTCCGGTAGTTCGGTGGTGGAGCGGCCGAGCATGGTGGAGAGTTCGGTGCTGTCGTATTCGACCACGCCCCGGGCGATCAGGCGGTGGTCGGCGGCGAGCAGGTCGACCACGTCACCGCCGTAGAAGCGGCCGCGGACAGCGGTGATGCCCGCGGCGAGCAGGGAGCGGCGGCGCTGGGCGACCGCCTGCACGGCACCGTCATCGAGGACGAGGGCGCCGCGACTGTCGGCGGCGTGGCGGACCCAGAACTTGCGGGCCGACAGGCGAACCGGGCGCGCGGCGAACGCGGTGCCGACGGTACCGGAGGCGAGCGCGGTGGCGGCCTCCTCCGCGGCGGCGAGCAGCACGGGAACGCCCGCGTCGGCGGCAAGCCGGGCGGCCGAGAGCTTGGAGGCCATGCCACCGGTGCCGAGCGCGCCGCCGCTGCCCGCGATGACGCCATCCAGATCGGCGCTGCTGCGGACCTCGGGGATGAAGTTGGCGGCGCCTTTGCGCGGGTCGCCGTCGTAGAGCCCCTCCACATCGGAGAGCAGGATCAGCGCGTCCGCGCCGACCAGGTGCGCGACGAGGGCCGCGAGCCGGTCGTTGTCGCCGAACCGGATCTCCTCGGTGGCGACCGTGTCGTTCTCGTTGACCACCGCGATCGCGCCGAGCGAACGCAGGCGGTCCAGGGTGCGCTGGGCATTGCGGTGGTGCTCGCGACGGGAGAAGTCGTCGGCACTGAGCAGCACCTGACCCACGGTGCGGCCGTAGCGGGCGAAGGAGGTGCCCCACGCGTGCGCCAGTGCCAGCTGACCGACGCTCGCCGCCGCCTGCTTGGTCGCCAGATCCCTTGGGCGACTGGCCAATCCGAGCGGCGCGAGGCCCGCACCGATGGCGCCCGACGACACGACCACCACGTCCGAACCCGCGCGCATGCGGGCCTCGACCGCGTCGGCGAGCCGGTCCAGCCGCGTCGTGTCCAGACCGCCCTTCAGACTGGTCAACGCCGACGAGCCGATCTTCACCACGACGCTGCGCGCGGCGGCGATCGCCTGCCGCGCGTCGCTGAGCCCGCCGGGCGACACCGCGTCCGCTAGCCCCGAATTCACCTGCGTCACAACTGAACTCCCTGTACCGCAACCGAATGTGCTGTCCGACGGGCGGTCCGCCCGAACCCACCGCCGAACGATCGAAACCGTTCGGCGGCAACGGTTTGCACGATCAATCCTCGTCCTCGGTGACCAGACCGCGGCGCACCCGCGAGGCGTGCTTGCGCTCCGCCGCGCTGACCCGGTCGGTCTGCTCCAAGCGGATGTCGGTGCCGCGCCCGGTCGGCACGTGGTCGATGCCCGCCGAGATCTGCGGCTCCCAGTCGAAGCTGACGTCGCCGATGGTGACCGGAGCGCCCGGTTCGGCGCCGAGGCGCACGAGCTCGTCCTCGACACCGAGGCGGGCCAGCCGGTCGGCCAGGTAGCCGACGGCCTCGTCGTTGTCGAACTGGGTCTGGCGCACCCACCGCTCGGGGCGCGTGCCGCGCACGATGAAGCCGCCCGGCTCGTCCGGATCGGCGATCACGCTGAATCCGGACTCGTCCACCGCGATCGGCCGGATCACCGGACGCTTCGGCGCGGCCTTCGGGTGCGCCTCGCGGTACTCGCGTACCAGGTCGGCGAGCGCGAAGGTCAAGGGGCGCAAGCCAGCTCGGCTCACCGCGGAGATCTCGAAGACCGGCCAGCCGCGCGCGGTGAACTCGGGCGTCACCATCTCCGCCAGCTCGGCGCCGTCGGGGACGTCGGTCTTGTTCAGGATCACCACGCGCGGGCGGTCGGCCAGGTCACCGAGGCCTGCGTCGGCGGCGAGCGCGGGCTTGTAGGCGGCGAGTTCCGCTTCGAGGGCGTCGACGTCGGAGACGGGATCGCGGCCCGGTTCGAGGGTCGCGCAGTCGACGACGTGCGCGAGCACCGCGCAGCGCTCCAGGTGGCGCAGGAAGTCAAGGCCGAGGCCGCGGCCCTGGCTGGCGCCGGGGATCAGGCCGGGCACGTCGGCGATGGTGAAGGTGGTGTCGCCGCTGGCCACCACGCCGAGGTTGGGCACGAGCGTGGTGAACGGGTAGTCGGCGATCTTCGGCTTGGCCGCGGAGAGCACCGAGACCAGCGACGACTTGCCCGCCGAAGGGAAGCCGACCAGGCCGACGTCGGCGACGGACTTGAGCTCGAGGACGAGCTCGCGTTCCTCGCCCTCCTCGCCGAGCAGCGCGAAACCGGGCGCCTTGCGCGCCTTCGAAGCCAGCGCCGCGTTGCCGAGTCCGCCGCGTCCCCCGCGCGCGGCGACATAGCGGTTACCCGCGCCGACCAGGTCGGCGAGGATCTCGCCGTCCTTGTCCAGCACGACGGTGCCGTCGGGCACCTTCAGCAGCAGGTCGCCGCCGGTCTTGCCGTCCCGGTTGCCGCCCTCGCCCGGCTTGCCGTTGCCCGCCTTGGCGTGCGGGTGGAAGTGGAAGTCGAGCAGCGTGTGCACGTTGGCGTCGACCTCGAGGATGACGTCGCCGCCGTTGCCGCCGTTGCCGCCGTCCGGTCCGCCGAGCGGCTTGAACTTCTCGCGGTGCACCGACGCGCACCCATGACCGCCCTTTCCGGCACGCACGTGCAGCACGACACGGTCGATGAATTTCGACATGGTCGAATCATCCTCCTTCTGGGCTGGTCGTTCTTCGAGGGCTCGCGCTGATTCTTCGGCGGTCGCCGCCACGAGAACGCGAAAAGCGGGTCAGGGTGACATACCCTGACCCGCTCGGCTTTGTCTGGATCGGCTAGGCGGTCAGGCCTGAACCGGCTCCGGGACGACGATGTTGACGGTCTTGCGGCCACGCTTGCTGCCGAACTCGACCGCGCCCGCCGCGAGGGCGAACAGGGTGTCGTCACCACCGCGACCGACGTTCACGCCGGGGTGGAAGTGGGTGCCACGCTGACGCACCAGGATCTCGCCTGCCTTGACGGTCTGGCCGCCGAAGCGCTTGACGCCGAGTCGCTGGGCGTTGGAATCGCGTCCGTTCCGGGAGCTGGACGCGCCCTTCTTGTGTGCCATAGCTGAGTCTCCTCGGGATGTCTTACTTGATGCCGGTGACCTTCAGGACCGTCAGCGGCTGACGGTGACCCTGGCGCTTGTGGTAGCCGGTCTTGTTCTTGAACTTGTGGATGCGGATCTTGGGGCCCTTGGTCTGCTCGACCAGCTCCGCGGTCACCGAGCGCTTGGCCAGCTTGGCCGCGTCGGTGGTCAGTTCGGCGCCGTCCACCACGAGGACGGGCGAGAGCTCGACGGCGGAACCCGGCGCACCCTCGATCTTTTCGACCTTCACCAGGTCACCGACCGCGACCTTGTACTGCTTTCCGCCGGTCTTGACGATCGCGTACGTTGCCATCGGTCGGCTTCCTCCACTCGATGTCTTTTCGTGCTTCACTCACGCCACAAGTCGCGACGTGAATTGTCTTGGCTGGTTGCTGCACGGGGGCGCATACCTCGCTGCGTCAGCAGCTTCGGGCGCATCGCCAGGCAGCGACTGTCCAAGGCTACCAGACCCCCGGTCTCCGACCCAATTCGGTGGTCGGCAGCCTCCCGGCAACCCCGGCACGCGCGGTTTCCACCGAGCGGACCGGCGCCGGAACGGATTCGGCCGGTCGCCCCTCTCTGGTCCGACCGGCCGAATCGCCACGATCTTCTCAGTTCGGCGAGTCGACCGGCGGGCCCGCGGGACGGCCGACGGCCCTGCGCCTCGGACGTGCGCGCTGCGGCAGCTCGACCGGTGCCGGTTCCGAGTAGTCGACGGCGGGCGCGGTGTCCTGATCGCCACTCGACAGCACGAAGACCGCTCCGGCACTGTCGGCCGCCGGCGCGGCCGCCGAACGCGCCACGCGGCGACGGCGGCCGGTCTGCCGTGGCTCCGGTTCACCGTTGGCAACCGAACGATCCGCGGCGGCGACAGCGGCTTGCGCGACCGCGGGCTCCTCCCGGACCGGCTCGGCCGCGGCGGGAACCTCGGCCTCGGTCACCGGAGCCGGACCGGTCTCGACCGGCACCGCAACGACAGGCTCGGCCTCCCGCTCCTCGACCTCGACGACCGGCTCCTCCGCCGCCTCGAACTCGACGACCGTTTCGGCCTCGGCGGCCTCCTCGACCAGCGCCTCCTGCGCGGCGGCCACGGCATCGGCCACATTCGCCGCCACCGCGTCGGCATCGGTCGCGACGACCTCCACCTCGGCGACCTCGGCCTCGTCCGGCTCGGTGTCCGTCGCGCTGTGCGCGGCCATGGCAAGCGCCACCGGATGCGCCCGCTTGACGGCGGCTTCTTCGACCGACTCGCTCGGCTGCGGCGTCCCGTTGGTGGCGGCCGCGGCAGCCGCGCCCTTGTCCCTGCCACGTCGGCGGCGCGAACCGCCCTCGCGGCGGGTCGAGGTCTCCTCGGCGGCCGCCAGCTCGACCGGGTAGCTGTGCACCAGGATGCCGCGTCCGTGGCAGTGCTCGCAGGTGGTCGAGAACGCCTCGACCAGACCGGTGCCCAGCTTCTTGCGGGTCATCTGGACCAGGCCGAGCGAGGTCACCTCGGAGACCTGGTGCCTGGTGCGGTCCCGGCCGAGCGCCTCGGTCAGGCGGCGCAGCACCAGGTCGCGGTTGGACTCGAGCACCATGTCGATGAAGTCGACGACGATCATGCCGCCGATGTCGCGCAGCCGCATCTGGCGCACGATCTCCTCGGCCGCCTCCAGGTTGTTCCTGGTGACGGTCTCCTCCAGGTTGCTGTTGCCCGAACCGGTGAACTTGCCGGTGTTCACGTCGATGACGGTCATGGCCTCGGTGCGGTCGATCACCAGGGTGCCGCCGGAGGGCAGCCACACCTTGCGATCCAGCGCCTTGGCCAGCTGCTCGTCGATGCGGAAGGTCTCGAACACGTCCACGCCGTTGTTCTCGTGCCGGGAGACCCGCGCGAGCAGGTCAGGCGCGACGGTGCGGATGTAGTTCTCGACCGTGCTCCATGCCCGGTCGCCCTCGATGACCAGTCGCGAGAAGTCCTCGTTGAACAGGTCGCGGATGACCTTGACCAGGAGATCGGGCTCCTCGTACAGGGTCTTCGGCGCGCCGCCGTCCTTCTTGGTCTGCTCCTCGATGGAACGCCACGTGGTCTGCAACCGCTCCACGTCGCGAGCCAGCTCGGCCTCGCTGACACCCTCGGAGGCGGTGCGGATGATCACGCCGGCGTCGGCGGGCACGATGTCGCGCAGGATCTCCTTGAGCCGCTTGCGCTCGGTGTCGGGCAGCTTGCGGCTGATGCCGGTGGAGGTGCCGCCGGGCACGTAGACAAGGAAGCGACCGGCGAGGCTGATCTGAGTCGTCAACCGTGCGCCCTTGTGACCGACCGGGTCCTTGGAGACCTGGACGAGCACCTGATCGCCAGGCTTGAGCGCCTGTTCGATCTTGCGCTCCTTGCCGCCGAGCCCGGCGGCCTCCCAGTTCACCTCGCCCGCGTACAGCACGCCGTTGCGACCACGGCCGATGTCGACGAATGCCGCCTCCATGCTGGGCAGCACGTTCTGGACCTTGCCGAGGTACACGTTGCCGACCATGGACGCCTGGCCGGTGTTGGTGACGAAGTGCTCGACGAGGATGTTGTCCTCGAGCACCGCGACCTGAGTTGCGGTGGGGTGCTCGGAGAACGACTTCTCGCGCACCACCATCACCCGGTCGACCGCCTCGCGGCGGGCCAGGAACTCCGACTCGGTCAGGATCGGCGGGCGACGGCGACCGGCCTCACGACCGTCGCGGCGACGCTGACGCTTCGCCTCGAGACGAGTCGAGCCGGTGATGCCCTGCACCTCGTCCGAGACGGCGCGGCTGCGGCTCTTGTTGCGCGGCTCGCGCTCGTGCACGACCGTGTTCGGCGGGTCGTCGTCGGCGGGCTCGGCGTCGCCACCCTCACCGCCGACCTTCCTGCGGCGACGGCGACGGCGACGGCGGCTCGCGCCCTCCGGCACCGACTCGTCGGACTCGGTGTCGGTGTCGCCCTCGTCGGTCGGCTCGGCGGATTCCGCGCCCTCGGCGGTCTCGACGCCCTCGTCCTCGGTGTCGGACTCGGCCTGCTCGCCCTCGTCACCCTCGAGGTCGGAGTCGGCGTGCTGCTCACCGCGGCCGCGGCCACGACCGCGCCTGCCACGGCGCCTGCGACGCGGCTGCCCGTCGGCCTCGCCCTGCTGGTCGGCCGTTTCCCGCTCGTCCTCGGTGGTGTCGGGTTCCTCCTCGACCACCTCGGGGGCCGCGGACTCCTCGGTGCGCTTGGCCTCGCGTTCGGCACGACGCCGCTTGCGCATCTCCTCGGCGGCCGCCGCGTCGGGCGACAGGAAAAGCGGCGCGGCGACGGACGGCGCCTCGAAGACCGGCGGCGGCGGCGCGACGTGCGGCTCGCCCTGCACGGCGTGGGTGAACAGCTGGGTGGGCTGCGCAGGCGTGTCTGCCCCGGTCGGTAAGCCGGTGTGTAGCGGATCCGGTGCGGAGAAGAGCAACCCGCTCGGCTGCCCGGCCCGCTCCGGCTCGGCCGCGTCGGCTGCCTCGGCCGCCGGGGCCGGAGGTTCGGCTTCCGCGGCGGGCGTCGTCTCGGGTTCGGTGGCGACGAGTGCGTCGCGTACCGATTCCGCGACCGCCCGGTCGACATTGGATTGCGCGCTGCGCGCGTCGGCGCCCAGCTCGGTGAGTTTGGCCAGGATGCGCTTGCTCGTCACTCCCAGCCGCTTGGCAAGCGCGTGAACTCGGATTCGCTCCGGCAATTGATCGGCATCCTGTGATGTTGTTTCCAGCGGCTCTTGATCGGCCACGAAGTCTCCTCGGGCCCCCGGGCGCGTCCCTCCCGGTACGGAGTGACGCGGCCAACGCGGGGGCGCTGTCCGTACACCTCACGCCGTCGACGCGAGGTCCTGTGGTCTCGCCCCGCGTGCCCGGTTGTCACCTGGTTCTTCGTCTTCGGGCTAACTGGTCACGCGGCGCCTGGCTGTTGGCTGAACTCCACGGAAACGAGCGCTCATCCAGCGTGCCGACGCGAACTCCCACACCCTCAGCAACCGGGCGCGGCTGTCCGTGGCAGCGATGATCGGCATCGAACCGCGGTGTCATCCGGTCGCCATCGTCACCCACGATTCGCGTACCTGCGCGAACTGCCGGTGTCGTTGACGACCACTGCCAGTATCCCACACCGCGCGCCGGTGGTTCGCCATCGGCGCGTGACCTGCCCGATGCTCCGGGTTTGCCACCTCGCCGCGACCGGGCGCGACAAGGGCCGATGCGGTGCTCGAGCGGGGCTCGCCGCGCCGACGTGACGACGGCGCGGCGAGTACGCGGGGGGAACTCAGGCGGGGAACTCGGGGAACCAGAGTCCGATCTCGCGTTTGGCCGACTCCGGGGAGTCCGAGCCGTGCACGAGGTTGTACTGGGTCTCCAGGCCGAAGTCGCCGCGGATGCTGCCAGGCGCGGCCTTCTCGACGGGGTCGGTACCGCCCGCGATCTGCCGGAACGCGGCGATGGCGCGCGGGCCTTCCAGGACTGCGGCCACGACCGGGCCGGAGGTGATGAACTCGATCAAGGAGCCGAAGAACGGCTTCTCGGCGTGCTCGGCGTAGTGCTCCTTGCCCAGTTCCTCGGACACCTGCTTCAGCTCGAGGGCCGCGATCTTCAGGCCCTTGCGCTCGATACGGGCCAGCACCTCGCCGACCAGGCCACGGGCCACGCCGTCCGGCTTGATGAGTACCAACGTCTGCTCAGTCACGGCGCACAGCCTAATTGACCCTGCCGAACGGAGTCCGCCCAGAGCCCGCGCACGACCGGAGCGAAGGCGGAGGTACGCGTCATCGACCTTCGCGCCACTCACCGAGCCGGCGTTCAGCCGAGGTGCTCCCAGCCGCGTTCGGTGCGCGTCAGCTCGACGAAACCGCAGTCCAGCAGCAGTGGCAGCGCCTCGTCGTCAGGGTCGCGATAGTCGAGGACGCGGTCGATCCCGCCAAGTCGCAACCAGGAACCGGCCTGGCCGAAGAGCCACCGGACGACCTCCGGCTCCCCCTCCGTCCGGCACACGTCGGCCCAGCCGCCGAGCCGCGAGATCCGCTCCGGCGGCGCCAGATCCGTGTCGATCTCGAGGTAGCCGAGATCCGTGCCAAATGCGGCCACTGCTCGGGGAGGCCGTAGGTGGCCGGTGCGGGTTCCCAGTTCGCGGCCACGAACCATTCCAGGACTCCGGCGTCGCGGTAGTCGTCGGAAACCTCCCGACCCGCTCCGTAGCGCAGCAGGTGCGCGGCGGCGACCACCGCCCCGGCTTGTTCGGCGACCAGCGTGACGCGTTCGATCACCCACGGATCGATGATCACTTCGGCCGGACGCCGTTCCAGCTGGCTCAACACGGTGTTGACGGAAGCGGATACGCCGGGGATCACGGCCGCGATGTGGGCGTTGACGAGCCGGGTCAGCTGGTCGCGATCGTCGCGGCGGAAAGAACGGATGACGAATTCGGGCATGGCGAATCTCCGGTGTTCGGTCGAGAGCACTCGACGAGGGGGATCCGCCAGGGGGACGGTATAGCGAGAACTATCGCAGCGCAGCCGTTTACCGGTTCATCCGCTGGCTCGGCAGCAGTCCGTGCTCCATGCGGCGCTTGACGTCGGCGCGCAGGATCAGGATGAACGCCCAGACGGCCACGAACAGCAGACCGATGACGCCGATCGAGATGTGGATGAAGCCGCCAAGGATCACCAGCATTTGGAGGCCGAGGTTGAACGCCAGCGCCCATGGGCGGCGCTGCAAGCCCGCGCCCAAGATCATCAGCAGCGCCAGGATCACCAGGTAGCTGCCGGAGAACCAGCTGATCCCGCCGCCGACGTCGGCGACGACCGGCAGCGCCAGCAGCACCACGATGGACTCGAGGACCAGCGTGCCCGCCATGACGCCGCGCAGACCCTTCCACGGATCGGGCGCGGACGGTTGCGCGGGTGCGGTCGCGTCCTTGTCCCGCTCGCTTGGCTCACTCATGCCGGGTCCTTTCCGAACAGCGCGCGGGCCGCGCCCGCCGTGACCACCGAGCCGGTGACGATGACGCCCGCCCCCGAAACGGCCTCGCCGGGGTCGCCGACCTCTTCGGCGATGGCGATGGCGGACTCCAGCGCGTCGGGCAGCGTGTCGGCGGTGACCACGCGCTCGTCGCCGAACCGCTGCACGGCCAGATTCGCCAGGCTGTCGACGTCCATGGCGCGCGGCGAGCCGTTGGTGGTGACGACGATCTCGTCGAACACCGGCTCCAGCGCCTCCAGGATGCCCGCGGCGTCCTTGTCGCCGAGCACCGCGACCACGCCGACCAGCTTGCGGAAGTCGAATTCCTCGCCGAGGGTCGCGGCCAGCGCCCGCGCGCCCGCCGGGTTGTGCGCGGCGTCGATGAAGATGGTCGGCGCGCTGCGCATCCGTTCTAGGCGGCCGGGGCTGGTGACCGACGCGAAACCGGCGCGCACCGCATCGATGTCGAGCTGACGCTCGGCGCCCGCACCGAAGAACGCCTCCACCGCCGCCAGCGCCAGCACCGCGTTGCGCGCCTGGTGCGCGCCGTGCAGCGGCAAGAAGATCTCGTCGTAGACCCCGCCGAGGCCCTGGAGCTCGAGCTGCTGGCCGCCGACGGCGACGCGGCGCGCGAGCACCTGGAACTCGGAGCCTTCGCGGGCCACCGCGGCGTCCACCTCGACGGCCCTGCGCAGCAGGACGTCCATCGCTTCGGGTTCCTGCTGCGCGATCACCGCGACGGTGTCGCGCGGAACAAGGCTCTCCGGCGCGCGTTTGATGATTCCGGCCTTCTCCCCCGCGATCGAGGTGAGGTCGGGGCCGAGATAGTCGATGTGGTCCAGCCCGATCGGGGTGATCACCGCGACCTGACCGTCGATCACGTTGGTGGCGTCCCAGGTGCCGCCCATGCCGGTCTCCACGACCGCCACGTCGACAGGGGCCTCGGCGAACGCCGCGTAGGCCATGCCGGTGAGCACCTCGAACTTGCTCATCGCCGGACCGCCCGCCGTGGCCGACTGCGCGTCGATCATCTCGATGTAGGGCTGGATCTCCCGGTAGGTCTCGACGTACTTGGCCGGGCTGATCGGCGCGTTGTCGATGCTGATCCGCTCGGTGGCCAGCTGCAGGTGTGGGCTGGTGATGCGGCCCGTGCGCCGGTGCAGCGCGGTGAGCAGCGCGTCGATCATCCGGGTGACCGAGGTCTTGCCGTTGGTGCCCGCGACGTGGATCGCCGGATAGCTCTGCTGCGGGGAACCGAGCAGATCCATCAGCGTCGCGATGCGGGTCAGCGAGGGCTCGATCTTGGTCTCCGGCCAGCGCTGGTCGAGTTCGGCCTCGACCAGCGCCATCTCGGCGAGCTCCACCGGCGACGGGCCGGACCCGAGCCGGGCGCCTCCGTCGTCGTCGCGGTACTGCCGCTCCGGCTCCTCGTTCACTTGACCGCCAATTCCGCCAGGCGCGCCCCGATGCGCTCCACCTCGGCGGCGGCGACATCGCGACGGTTCTTGATCTTGGCGACCACCGGTTCTGGCGCCTTGGCCAGGAACGCCTCGTTGCCCAGCTTGGCCTCGGTGCCCGCCAGTTCCTTCTCCGCGGCGGCCAGATCCTTCTCCAGGCGGCGGCGTTCGGCGTCCAGGTCGACCGCGCCGGAGGTGTCCAGCTCGACGGTCACCGTCGCGCCGCTCAGCCGCACCTCGACCGAGGCGGTGGCCGCGAACTCGGCGCCGGGCGCGGTGAGCCTGGCGAGGTTGGCGACCGACGGCTCCAGCGCCGTCAGGTCGGCCTGCTCCAGACCGATCAGCTTGGCCGCGACCTTCTGCTTGTCGGCGAGGCCCTGGTCGCTGCGGAACCGGCGGATCTCGGTGATCAACCGCTGAGCGTCCGAAACACGCTGCGCCGCAACGGTATCGGTGGCGTTTCCACTGGCCTGCGGCCACGCGGCGATCACTACGGACTCACCGCCGGTGAGCGCCTGCCACAGCGACTCGGTGACGAACGGGATCACCGGATGCAGCAGGCGAAGCACCGAATCCAGCACGTTGCCGAGCACGGTCCTCGTCGCGGCCGCCCGCTCCTCGTCGTCGGAGAACTGCACCTTGGCCAGTTCCAGATACCAGTCGCACAGCTCGTCCCATGCGAAGTGGTAGAGCGCCTCGCACGCCTTGCCGAACTCGTAGGCGTCGAAAGCCGAATCCACTTCCGCCAGAACCTGATCCAGGCGATCGAGGATCCACCGGTCGGCGTCGGTGAGTGCCGCGCGGTCGGGCAGTTCGCCGGGCTCGGCGCCGTTCATCAGCGCGAACTTGGTGGCGTTGAACAGCTTGGTGACGAAGCTGCGCGAGGCCAGCGCGTGCGGCTCGCCGACGGACAGGTCGCCGCCGGGCTGCGCGCCGCGGGCCAGGGTGAAGCGCAGCGCGTCCGCGCCGTAGGCCTTGATCCAGTCCAGCGGGTCGATGCCGTTGCCGCGCGACTTCGACATCTTCTTGCCGAACTGGTCGCGGATCAGGCCGTGCAGGAAGACGTCCTTGAACGGCACCTGCACCGCACCGGACTTGCCCGCGAGAATCGCCGGATCCTCGGAGACGAACATGCCGAACATCATCATTCTGGCGACCCAGAAGAAGAGGATGTCGTAGCCGGTGACCAGCACGCTGGTCGGATAGAACTTCTCCAGCTCCGGCGTGGCCTCCGGCCAGCCCATCGTGGAGAACGGCCACAGACCCGACGAGAACCAGGTGTCGAGCACGTCCGGGTCCTGCACCCAGCCCTCGGGGGCGGTCTCGTCCGGGCCGACGCAGATCACTTCGCCTTCGGGGCCGTACCAGATCGGGATGCGGTGGCCCCACCACAGCTGGCGCGAGATGGTCCAGTCGTGCATGTTGTCGACCCACTCGAACCAGCGCGGTTCCTGGCTGGCCGGGTGGATGACGGTGTCGCCGTTGCGGACCGCGTCACCGGCGGCCTTGGCCAGCGACTCCACCTTGACCCACCACTGCATGGACAGCCGCGGCTCGATGGGCTCGCCGGTGCGCTCGGAATGGCCGACGCTGTGCACGTACGGACGCTTCTCCGCGACGACGCGGCCCTCCGCTGCGAGCCGCTCGCGGACCTTGACGCGGGCCTCGAAGCGGTCCATACCGTCGAATTCGGTTCCGGTGTTCGCGATGCGGCCGCGCTCGTCCATGATCGTCGGCATCGGCAGGTTGTGCCGCAGACCGATCTCGAAGTCGTTCGGATCGTGCGCGGGGGTGATCTTCACGGCGCCGGAGCCGAACTCGGGGTCGACGTAGTCGTCGGCCACGATCGGGATCTGGCGGCCGGTGATCGGGTGCTCCAGGGTGGTGCCGATCAGCGTCTGGTAGCGCGGGTCGTCCGGGTGCACGGCCACCGCGGTGTCACCGAGCATCGTCTCCACCCGGGTGGTCGCCACGATGACGTGCGGTTCGTCGTCGTTCAGCGAGCCGTAGCGCAGCGAGACGAGCTCGCCCGCGACTTCCTCGTGCTTGACCTCGATGTCGGAGATGGCGGTGCGCAGCTCGGGCGACCAGTTCACCAGTCGCTCGGCGCGGTAGATGAGCCCGGCGTCGTAGAGGCGCTTGAAGATGGTCTGCACGGCCCGCGACAGGCCCTCGTCCATGGTGAAGCGGTCGCGGCTCCAGTCGACGCCGTCGCCGAGGGCGCGCATCTGCCACTGGATGGCGCCGCCGGACTCGCGCTTCCAATCCCAGACCTTCTCGACGAACAGTTCGCGGCCGAAGTCTTCCTTGGTCTTGCCGTCGACGGCGAGCTGCTTCTCCACCACGGTCTGGGTGGCGATGCCCGCGTGGTCCATGCCGGGCAGCCACAGCACCTCGTAGCCCTGCATGCGCTTGCGGCGGGCGAGGGTGTCCATCAGCGTGTGGTCGAGGGCGTGGCCCATGTGCAGGGTGCCGGTCACGTTCGGCGGCGGCAGCACGATCGAGTACGCGGGCTTGCCGCTCGCGGTGTCGGCCTGAAAATACCCAGCGGCTACCCAGCGCTCGTACGTCTCGGCCTCCACGACGCTGGGGTCCCAGCTCTTGGGGAGGGCATCGGCACGATTACGCGAGTTGTCAGGGGCTGCGCTGGTCACTCCGTGATTCTAGGGGTTGGCTCGACATGGCCTCGCCGCCTCCCCGCGCCCGCGCTCCCGGTGCGGACTCGGGTGCGGAAAAGAAAGGAGGCGGAGCCTTCGGTGGATGAGGGACACCGAACACTCCGCCTACGCCTCACAGCTTACCGGCGATCCGCGAAACGGCCCCGAATCCTCGAGCAATTCTCAGCTTCCGCCGACACCGCAGGGAGGCATTCGGCCACGGGGCCGTTTCAGTGCACCGGAGCGGGGACCGCGGACTCCTCCTCGACCAGGTCACCGTTGATCGCGATGGCGGCCGCCGAGCCCGCGCCCGCTGCGGAGATCACCTGGGCGCCCGGGTCGGCGACGTTGCCCGCCGCCCACACCCCGGCCACGCTGGTCCGGCCGCGCGCGTCGGTGACCACGAAGCCGTCCGGACCGGTCGCGCAGCCGAGCGCGGTCAGCACGTCGTCGTTGGGCACGAAGGTGGGCGCGACGAACATCGCACCGCGCGGTACGGCCCGCCCGTCGACCATCTCCACGCCGCACAGTCGACCGTCCTCGACAACCAGCCGCGCGACCTCGCCGGGCACGACCCGCACACCGCGCGCGGCGAGCCGGGCCAGATCGTGCTCGGACAACTCCATCGTGTGCGGGAAGAACGTCACGTCGGCCGACCACTGCGGCAGCAGCAGCGCGACGTGCACAGCCCTCGCCACCGCACCCGGTTCTTTTCCGCCGAGCACGCCGAGCGGTCGATCGCGCACCTCGTAGCCGTGGCAGTACGGGCAGTGCAGCACGTCCGCGCCCCAGCGCTCGCGCACGCCGGGCAGCTCGGGCAGCACATCGCGCAAGCCGGTGGCGACCAGCACCCGTCGCGTCGTCAACCGCCCGCCGCCCGCCAGGTGGAGCGTGAATTCGCCCGTGCTCTCGTTCTTTTCGGCGCCGATCACCGCGTCGTCGAGCAACTCGCCGCTGTATCCCGCGACTTCCGCCGCGCCGATCGTCAGCAGCTCGCCGGGCGGAAGCCCGTCCCGCGACAGGAAACCGTGCATGTGCGCGGCGGGGGCGTTGCGCGGCGCACCGCCCCTGACCACCGCGACCCGCCGCCGCGCCCTGCTCAACACCAGCGCCGCCGACAATCCCGCCGCGCCGCCGCCGACGACGACCACGTCGTGGATCGCCTTGTCTTGTTCGATCATTCGCGATCACCTCCGAACCTCAGGCTGCCGAGGACGGCCCGGTATCGGCAACAATATTTGCCGTTTCCGGGAAATGAGCGTGCACTGGGGACATGGACCAACCGGGCATCATCCAGGCGCTGGCCGAGATCGGCCCCCGGCTCAGGGCGTTGCGCACCCACCGCGACATCACCCTGACCGCGCTCTCTGCGACGACCGGCATCTCCAAGAGCACGCTCTCGCGGCTGGAATCCGGCCAGCGCAAGGCCAGCCTGGAATTGCTGCTGCCGATCGCGCTGGCCTTGCAGGTGCCGCTCGACGAACTGGTGGCGGCCCCCAAGATCGCGGACCCCCGTGTGCACACCACGCCGCGACAGGTCAACGGGTACACCGTCCTTCCGCTCACCGCGCGGCCCGGCCCGCTCCATGCGTTCAAGATGATCCTGCCGCCCGAGCGCAAGGACCCCGATCCCCGCGTGCACGAGGGCTACGAGTGGCTCTACGTGCTGTCCGGCAGGCTGCGGCTGATCCTCGGCGAACACGATCTGATCATGGGTCCCGGCGAGACCGCGGAATTCGATACCCGGCAACCGCATTGGTTCGGCAGCACCGGGCGCGGGCCGGTGGAGATCCTGAGCCTGTTCGGCAGTCAGGGCGAGCGGATGCACGTGCGCGCCAGGCCGCGTCGCCCGGCGGTGACCGATCGGTAGCTCAGCGAGATACCAGCCGGTCGCGACGAATCATCCCTTCGATCGCGCGATCTCAGGGTTTTCCCGGTTGCCGAATCGGACCGGACTAGGGAGTCTGGAAGGGGTGAACCCCCCGCTCGATGCGCTCCCCCTGCACTCCCCCGAGCCGCGCATGCCGCTGGCCGCCGTCGGCGCGCTGACGCCGGTCGGCGTGCACGACCTGCGCGGTCGGACGATCGATGAATTGCGTTACCCCACAACGGCGGCCCTGATCTTCGCCGGAGTGCCCGGTGCGGGCAAGAGCACAGCGCTGCGGAAGTTCTTCGGTGCGACGGCGCAGGCCGAGGAGCCGCCCGCCGGTCCGTCCGGTTCGATCGTCCTGGATTCCCAGCACGCGCGAAACCGCTGGCGGCACCGGCTCGGCTGGCTCCCCTATCCGCTGTGGCGTCCGGTCGTGCACGTCGCGCACTACGCGGGGATCAAGGCGGCGCTGCGCGACGCCGACGGACCGGTGGTGATCCACGATTGCGGCACCTTCGGCTGGAGCCGCAGGATGATCGCGCGCTGGGCGGCGGAATATCGCAGGGACTTGCACGTCGTCATGCTCGACGTGCCCGCGACGGTGGCCAGGGCCGGCCAGTACGCCCGGGGCCGCCGCATCAACGGAATGTTCTTCACGTTGCACTGCCGCCGCTGGGACCGACTGATCCGAGACCTGGACCTCGAGGACCGGAACGCGCCGGTTCCGTCCTCGTCCGTCGTCATCGTGGACCGCTCCACCGTCAACCGCATGAGTCGCGTCGCGTTCGACGGCTGATCGCTCAGCGCACGAGCACCGTCAGTGCCGCGGGCACCGCGCGCAACGTGATCGGCAGCGTCCCCGCCGGTTCGCCATCGGCGGTGGCGGGCGCGCCCGGTGCGGTGAGAGTCACCGCGGCGGCACGGTATTGGGCCACGGCGGGATGGTCGATGCGTTTGCCCGCGGAGAGGGCGGGCAGCAGCCGCAGCATCTCCGCCCGGGACACCGCGCCGACCACCGTGAGATCCAGCAATCCGTCGTCCATTTCGGCGTCGGGGCAGATCAGCATGCCGCCGCCGTAGGTGCGGGTGTTGCCCACCGCGACCATCACCGCGTCGGTCTCGACGACGCCGTCGCCCGGCGGATTGTCCACCGCGCCTTCGGCAACGCCGGACAGCTCGATCCGGTAGGGCACGGTGAAACCGCCGGTGATCTCGGCCAGCGCGGCGAACGTGTAGCGGAGCCTGCCCTTGGGCCAGCTCATGCTGTTCGCGCGCAACGTGACTCGCGCGTCGAACCCGGTGCCGGTCACGGTGGCGAACCACATCGGAGTGAAATCCGGTGCGGGCGAATCGATCCGGCCGAGATCCAACACCTTGCGGCGCCCGGCGAGCACCACGTCGACCGCCGCGGCGGGATCGTCGGTGGGGATGCCGAGCGCCCGCGCCAGGTCGTTGCCCGTTCCGCTCGGCACCAGGCCGAGCGGGACGCCGGTCTGCGCGACCGCCTCCAGGATCACGCAGATCAGGCCGTCACCGCCGACGCACACCACCGCGTCGGGACGGGCGGCGGGATCCGGGTTCGCCAGCGAATCGCGCACCAGCCGGACGGATTCGGCGGCGGACGGCGCGCGAATCTCGGTGACCTCGACACCGCGCTCGGTGAGCCTGGCGATGGCCGCCGTCGCGGTGTCGTGGCCCTTGCCAGCGCCGGAGAGCCGGTTCGTGACGACCAGCGCCGAGCGAATGGCGCTTACCTGCGGGTTCATCAGATCAGTTTTCCAGGATTGAGGATGCCCGCGGGGTCCAATTCCCGTTTCACCGCGCGCAACACCCGGATGCCCAGCTCACCGACCTCGGCGGGCAGCCACGGGCGGTGGTCGGCGCCGACGGCGTGGTGGTGGGTGATGGTGCCGCCCGCGGCCATGATCGCGTCACCCACCGCGCGCTTGGCGATCTGCCACTGCGCGAGCGGATCGTCGAGTTGTTTGGCGACGACGGTGAAGTACAGCGAGGCGCCCGTCGGATAGGTGTGCGAGATGTGGCACATCACCAGCGGCGGCGTGCCCTGCGCACCGAGCGAATCGGTCAGCGCCGCGGTCACTTTCGCCTTGAGTTCGGCGATGTTGGACCAGGTCGTCGCGGTCTCCAGCGTCTCGCACAGCACCCCGACATCGAGCAGTGCGTCGCGCATGTAGGGCGCGGCGAACCGGCCGTGTTCCCATTCGCGGGCGGGTTTTTCGCCGAGTGCCGTGCCGCCCGCGGCGGTCAGCAGCGCGGTGGCTTCGGCGGAGCGGGCCGCGACGTGCTCGGCGGTGCCCTCGAAGGTGGTGATCGCGAGGCAGCCCGTCACCGCCTGGCCGCCGATGTCGCCGGAGCGGGCCAGGTTCAGGCCGGTCTCGGCCTCGTCGGACAGCCGGAAAACGGTCGGCGCGGCGCCCGCCTGCACCACGGTGCGCAGCGCGGCCGCGCCTGTGGTGAAGTCGGGGAACGACCACGCCTGGTACGCGGTGGTTTCCGGCAGCGGATGCACGCGCAGCGTGACCTCGGTGATCACGCCGAGCGCGCCTTCCGAGCCGACGAACAACTCGCGCAGATCCGGCCCTGCGGCGGAGGCGGGCGCGCGACCCAGCTCCAGCGAGCCGGTCGGGGTTGCGATCCGCAGGCGCTGCACCATGTCGTCGAAGCGCCCGTATCCGGCCGAGGCCTGACCGGAGGACCTGGTCGCGGCGAAGCCGCCGATGCTGGCGAATTCGAAGCTCTGCGGGAAGTGGCCCAGCGAAAGCCCGTGCGCGGCAAGCAGTTCCTCGGCCTGCGGTCCGGTGAGGCCCGCGCCGAGGGTCGCGGTGCCGCTCACCGGGTCGACCTCGGTGAGTCCGTCGATGCGGCGCAGGTCCAGTGCGATGACGCTGTCGAACTCGCCGCGCACCGGATCGACACCGCCGACGACGCTGGTGCCGCCGCCGAAGGGCACCACCGCGATGCCGTGCTCGGCGCAGTAGGCCAGCACCGCGAGCACCTGCTCGTGGTCGGCGGGAAAGACGATGGCGTCCGGTGCGTCTTGCGGACCCTCGGCGCGACGCCGCAGCAAATCGAGAGTGCTCTTGCCACCCGCGTGCCGTAGTCGATCGTGATGGTCGGCCGACACGTTGTCCGCGCCGACCACCTCGACCAACCCGTCCCGCTGCGCCGGCGTCAACGCCGACGCGCGGAGCGGCACGTCACCCTCATCGCGGCGCGCCACCGGGTCGCCGGACACCCCGAAAACCTGCGCGAGCAGGCCGCGGATCTGCGCCGAAAGCGGCTTGTGTCCGGCCGGGATACCCCAGGCGTCCCACACCATACTCGGTACCCGCGCGTCCGCGCCCGGGTTTGCCGCGGGAACGGAATGCCCGCCTGACTGCTGCGTCTCGACCATGCGTTACAGTTTGACATAGACTGTCAAGCAGTAACTGTCCGTCCCCGCTCGAAGCCCGGTGGTGATTCTCGTGACCGACGACCCGGACGCCGAACTTTCGGCCATCGACCTGGCCATTTTCGATGCCGCGCGCGCCTGCGTCCAGGAGTTCGGTGTCCGCCGGACCACACTCACCGAGGTGGCGCGGCGCGCCGGCGTCAGCAGGCCCACCGTGTACCGCCGCTGGCCAGACACCGGCGCACTGGTCGCCGAGCTACTGGTCCGCGAACTGCGCGGCATCCTCACCGCGGCCATGCCCGAGTCCGGCCCCGCGCGGGCCCGCCTGGTCGAAGGCGTGGTCGAGGGCGCGGGGATGGTGCGCTCGAATCCATTGTTCGGCAAGATCTTTCGCACGGACACCGATCTGATGCTCACCTACGTCTTCGGCAGGCTCGGGCGCAACCAGCGCACCCTCATCGAGCTGTTCGCCGCGGGGATCCGGGACGGCCAGCGCGACGGCTCCATCCGGTCCGGCGATTCGCTCCAGCTGGCCACCATGCTGCTGCTCATCGTCCAGTCCGCGGTGCAGTCGGCGGGGACGGTCGCGCCACTGCTACCCGCCCCCGAACTGGACACCGAACTGGCCCGCGCCATCGACGGCTACCTCCGCCCCGGCGATCCCGAACGACGAAAGGTTCTGGCATGACCGACAATCCGGTGACCCGCGGGGACTCCGCCCTCAATGCCGAGCGCCGCGCGCGCGAACTGCGCGCACTCGGCGACGGCGGCGCGATCGACGTGCTGGTGATCGGCGGCGGCGTCACCGGGGCCGGCGCCGCGCTGGATGCCGCCGCGCGCGGGCTGCGCACCGTGCTGGTGGAGCGGCACGACCTCGCGTTCGGGACGAGCCGGTGGAGTTCGAAGCTGGTGCACGGCGGTTTGCGCTATCTCGCCAGCGGGCGGGTCGGGATCGCGCACGAGAGCGCGGTCGAGCGCGGCATCCTGATCGGCACCACCGCACCGCATTTGGTGCGTCCGCTGCCGCAACTTGTTCCGCTGCTGCCGAATATCGGTGCGGCGCAACGGGCATTGATCCGCGCGGGGTTCGTCGCGGGTGACGCGCTGCGGCGCGGCGCGGGCACGCCTGCCTCGATCCTGCCGCGCTCGCGGCACGTCGCCGCCGCGGAGGCATTGCGTTTGGCGCCGACCGTGCGTCGGGCGGGTCTGCGCGGCGGGCTTCAGGCGTGGGACGGGCAGCTGGTGGACGACGCGCGCTTGGTCGTCGCGCTGGCCCGCACCGCGGCGGCCGAGGGCGCGACAGTGCTCACGAGAGTGGAAGCCATTGACGTGACTGGAGATTCGGCCTCCTTGCGCGACACGCTCTCCGGCGAGACCCTTTCCATCCGTGCCCGCGCGGTGATCAACGCCACCGGCGTGTGGGCCGACCAGGTCGACCCGAGCATCGAGCTGCGCCCGAGTCGCGGCACCCACCTGGTCTTCTCCGCCGAGGCCTTCGGCGGGCTCAGCGCCTCGCTCACCGTGCCGGTGCCCGGCAGCACCAGCCGATTCGTCTTCGCCTTCCCCGCCGCGCACGGGCGGGTCTACCTCGGGCTGACCGACGAAGACGCGCCAGGCCCGGTGCCCGACGACCCGCAGCCCACCGAGGCCGAGGTCGACTTCCTGCTCGACACCATCAACACCGCGCTACGAGAACCATTGACCCGCGCCGACATTCGCGGCCGCTACGCGGGTCTGCGCCCGCTGCTGAAGACCGAAGACGGCAGCACCGCCGACATCTCCCGCGAGCACGCCGTGCTGCACTCACCGACCGGCGTGATCACGATCGTGGGCGGCAAACTCACCACGTACCGGCAGATGGCCGAGGACGTCGTCGACGCGGCGGTGCGCCACGCCCGCCTCGACGCGGCGCCCTGCTCGACCAAGCGGCTGCCGCTGGTCGGCGCGGTCTCCGGCGCGGCGCGGGATCGCCTCGTCGCCGCCCCGCTGCTGGTGGAACGCTACGGCAGCGAGGCGCCCGCCGTCACCGCCCTGGCGGCCCTCGACCCGGCCCTGCGCGAACCCGTCGCGCCCGGAATGGACGTCATCGGCGCCGAATTCGCCTTCGCCCTCTCCCATGAGGGCGCACTGCACGTCGACGACCTGCTCGACCGCCGCACCCGCATCGGCCTCGTTCCGGAAGACCGCACCGCCGCCCTCCCCGCGGCCACCGCGGCCCTCGCCACGACCTGACCGACCGCGGTTCGAGCTACGTGCCTCGCCCTGCTCTCAGACAACGCATTACATACCCGGTATGCTGAGACGCGTCACATGAGTGATGCTGAGAGGTGGGACCGCCGTTCGAGCGACGGCCCCACCGGGTGGGTCAGGAGGCCCGCACTCGGCGGACCAGAACGAGTGCCCCGGCGATCACGGCAGCTATGGTCAAGATGATGCCGTAATCGACCGGGGCCTCACTCTTTTTCCGGCGATGTTTCGCCACTCCCACCACCTCCTCCCTGGGCGCGGTGTCTGGACCAATGTCCACCGCCCCTCGGCAGGAGGTGAGAGCACTCTACGTGAGCGCGCCGACGGAAATTCTTGCCCCCCAAAGTGATCCGATGACCAAATCGCCCCTGGTGATCAGTCGCGGACCCACGTCGCCAGTTCCGCGCGCATGCAGGCGCGGGGCCAGCGGTCCAGGCCGTGGTCGGCTTCGGCGCGGCGCAGGGTGCGCAGGCCCGGCGTCTCCTCGTCGGATGCGAGGTAGCGGAAACCGAGGCGCTCGTAGTACGGCCCGTTCCAGCTCACGTCGGTGAAGGTGGTCAGGGTGATGGCGGGCAGGTCGTGTGCGCGCGCCCAGTCGACGGCGTGGTCGATGAGGTGCTTGCCGATGCGACGACCGGCGTATTCCGGGTCGACCGATACCTGGTCGACGTGCGCGTTGCCGTCGACGATGCCGAGGACGAGGTAGGCGATCGGCCGGTCGCTGTCGTCGGTCGCGACCCAGGCCCGCCCGGCGCGCTGGAACTCGCGGAGGGTGGCGAGCGGCGGCGGCTCGTCGTCCGCGACGGCCGTCATGCCGATATCGGCGAAAGGCTTACCGGCCGCGCGTTCGATGTCCTGGAGAACGGGCAGGTCGGCCTCGGTCGCCGGTCTGATGGTTGGCATGTCAGGAGTATCGCCGGACAGCCGGACGAAGTCGCGCGCATTTCCCGCCCGGGGATGTGCCCCGCCCCGGGGCACATCCCCGGATCCGTCTACGTCGACTCTCGGTCATGCACCGGCAACCCCGCAGCGGCGGAACGAGACCGCACGTGATCGAGACGACAACGGAGCGCGGGGGAACACCCGTCGGCCGCGAAGTCGACTCGATCACGACCGACCGATCCGCCGGGCCGGAATCTTCGCGCGACTCTCCGCGTTTCCCTGCGGATTCCCCGCTCGGAGCGACCGGTCGGCCGGTTGCTCGCGACCCGATCCGCCCGGTCGCGTAGCGTGCGAGCCTCTATGCTGGACGCCGGTAGTGCGCGGGAAGGAGGCGCGGGTGCGCAAGAACCCGTCGACCGTAGGGATCGCGCCGGGCGATGGTCTGATTGCACGCTTCGGCGCGGTGGTGGTGTATCTCGCGGGTGAAACCGCTTCCACCGACCGGATTCTCGGTGCGATCGAGGCGGTCGCCGAGGGGGACCACCCCGGTGCCGCGATCGCACAACGACTGGCCGCCGTGGTGTTCGGCAGCGGCTCCGAACCCCCGCCGTTCGGGGTGGTCGCACCGACCGACGACGGCACGGTGATTCTGCTGCGCGGAAAGGTCGCCGCCGAGATCCACGGCGCGGAGGGCGCGCGCAGGCTCTCCGGCGCGCGTGCGTTCACCTGGGTGGACGAGATCGTGCGCGAGCCGGTGCGCCGCATCACCGTGGGCGCCGACACCGGTTCCACGATCACCGCGCTGCCCCGAACCGACCTGCGCGCGGGCATTGTGCCGGGCGGCGGGTTCGAATGGCGCGTGGCCGTGCGTCGAGCGGGCGGCGCACCGAAGTCACCGCAGCGCGCCACCGTCACCGCGAAACCCGGGGCCGCCGAACCGCCCGCGACCGCGCCCGCCGGCTTCGAGGCCTTGACCGACGATTCCGACGACGCCCGAAGCGACGACCTCCCCGCCGAGACGAGCGCCGGTCGCCCGTCCGTGACCGACCGCCCGCTGGACATCGGCACCAGGGCGATGCCGCTGGCCTGGTCCCAGACGTCCGGCTTCGGCTCCGCACGACCCGAACCCGTTGCCTTGCAGAAGAACCCCGCCACCCGCGGCGTCCGCGTCCCGCCGCCGCGGCCGCCGAAGGGCTCGCCGCAGGCCGACGCCCCGACGGGCGCGCTGGTCTTCGAGGACACCGCCTACCCGCTGGACCGCCCGTACGTCATCGGTCGCAGCCCCACCGCCGACGACTCGGTGCGCAACGCCATCGCGTCCCCGCTGGCGGTGCCGAGGGACCGCCACGTCTCGCGGGTGCACGCCTACATCTCGCTCAATCGCGGCAAGGTCTTCGTCCGCGACGCGTCCACGCCCGCGGGCACCTACGTCGCGGGCCCCGGCACGGACACCTGGACTCGGATCGGGACCGCGCCGGTCGAGCTGCCGCCCGGCTGGCGTATCCGGATCGGCGAGAAGGTCCTCACCCACCGCACCGACGAGCGCCATCCGGCGACGGCCCAGACCCGCAGATCCTGAGGCGACCGGCCCCGCTCCGCGGCCTACGATGCGAAGACTGCGCCAGCTGAGACAGTCGTCGTGCGGAGAGGACAATAGGGACATGCATCGTCACGGCCCGACCGAGGACATCGATGAATCCGCGCTGACCGTCACCGCGCCGAAAGAGCAGGCCGCGGGGGTCACGGCGGTGGCCGTGGCGCTGAAACGCTCGGTCGAGGAGATGGGCGTCGTCCGCACCGCCCGCACGCTGGCCAGGCTCAACCAGGTCAACGGCTTCGACTGCCCCGGCTGCGCGTGGCCGGAGCCGAGCGGGCACCGACGCCCCGCGGAGTTCTGCGAGAACGGAGCCAAGGCCGTCGCCGAGGAGGCGACGCTGCGCACCGTGACGCCGGAGTTCTTCGCCACCCACTCGGTCGACGAGCTGGCCGGGAAATCCGGCTACTGGCTCGGCCAGCAGGGCAGGCTCACCCATCCGATGGTGCTGCGCCCCGGCGACACGCATTACTCCCCCATCGCCTGGGACGAGGCCTACCGCCTGATCGCCGACCAGCTGCGCGCACTCTCCTCGCCCGACGAGGCCGTGTTCTACACCTCGGGCCGCACCGCCAACGAGACGGCGTTCCTCTACCAGTTGCTGGTCCGCAGCTACGGCACCAACAACCTGCCGGACTGCTCGAACATGTGCCACGAGTCCTCCGGCGCGGCGCTGATCAGCTCCATCGGCATCGGCAAGGGCTCGGTCTCGATCGACGACTTCGGCAAGGCCGATCTGATCATCGTCGCGGGCCAGAACCCCGGCACCAATCATCCCCGCATGCTCAGCGCGCTCGCCGACGCCAAGGCCAATGGCGCCAAGGTGATCGCGGTCAACCCGCTGCCCGAGACCGGTCTGCTCGGCTTCCGTGACCCGCAGACCGTGCGCGGCGTCACGACCGGCGTCGCCATCGCCGACGATTTCCTGCAAATTCGGCTCGGCGGCGATATGGCTCTGTTCCAAGGTCTCGGCAAATTGCTCTTCGAGGCCGAAGACCTGGCACCGGGCACCGTGATCGACCGCGCGTTCGTCGACGCGCATTGCGCGGGCTTCGCCGACTACGAAAGGCACACGCGCGCGGTCGATCTCGATGTCGTGCAGGCCGCAACCGGACTGTCCATGGCGGAACTCGAGCGCACCGCGCGGCTGCTCGCCGAGTCGCGCAGCACCATCATCTGCTGGGCGATGGGCCTGACCCAGCAGGCGCACGGCGTCGCCACCATCGAGGAGGCGACCAACCTGCTGTTGCTGCGCGGCATGATCGGCAAGCCGGGCGCGGGCGTGTGCCCGGTGCGCGGACACTCCAACGTGCAGGGCGACCGCACGATGGGCATCTGGGAGAAGATGCCCGACACCTTCCTCGACGCGCTCGACCGCGAGTTCGGCATCACCAGTCCGCGCGAACACGGCTGGGACACAGTCAATTCCATCCGAGCCATGCGCGACGGCCACGCCAAGGTGTTCTTCGGCATGGGCGGCAACTTCGTCTCGGCCACCCCCGACACCGAAGTCACCGAGGCCGCGCTGCGCAATTGCGAACTCACCGTGCAGGTCTCGACCAAACTCAACCGCAGCCACGTGGTGCACGGGCGCACCGCGCTGATCCTGCCCACCCTCGGTCGCACCGACAAGGACGTCCAAGACGGGACGAAACAGCAAGTGTCGGTCGAGGATTCGATGTCGATGGTGCACCTGTCCACCGGCCGCCTCGAACCCGTCAGCGATCAGCTGCGCAGCGAGGTCGCCATCGTCTGCGAACTCGCCCTCGCGCTGTTCGGCGCGGACCATCCCGTGCCGTGGGCGCGCTACCAGCGCGACTACGACAAGATCCGCGACGCCATCGCCCGCGTGGTGCCAGGGTGTTCCGACTACAACACCAAGGTCCGGCAGCGCAACGGTTTCGTCCTGCCGCATCCGCCGCGCGACAGCCGCGAATTCCGCACGTCGACCGGTCGGGCCAACTTCGCGGTCAACCCGCTGACCTGGGTGCCGGTACCCGAAGGCAAGCTGATCTTGCAGACGCTGCGCAGCCACGACCAGTACAACACCACCATCTACGGGCTCGACGACCGCTACCGCGGCGTGCACGGCGGGCGGCGGGTGGTCCTGGTGAATCAGCAGGACATCGCCGAATTCGGCTTCGCGGACGGCGATCTCGTCGATCTGGTCTCGGAGTGGACCGACGGCGTTGAGCGTCGCGTGCAAGGCTTCCGCGTGGCCGCCTACCCGACGCCGCGCGGCAACGCCGCCGCCTACTATCCCGAGACCAATCCGCTCGTCCCGCTGGATCATGTTGCGGCGCGGTCCAATACGCCGGTCTCCAAGGCGGTGCCCATCCGGCTGGAGCGACACGTGCACGTCGGAGCCGGGTCGTGAAGGAGCGTCGGCGAGTGAACCGTCACCACGGCCCGACGCCGCACAGCGCAGGCGAGGCGACGTCGTGAGCAGGGTTACCGCGCGCCGCCGCACACTGCGCCTGTCTCCCTCCGGCGAGATCCAGCGCCCCGACACGCTGGCCGTGGAGGAACCGCTGGAGATCCGCCTCGGCGGGCAATCGCTGACGGTCACCATGCGCACCCCCGGCTCCGATATCGACCTGGTGCACGGATTCCTGTTGAGCGAGAACATCATCGGGTCGGCCGAAGACGTGGTCAGCGCCCGGTACTGCGCGGGCACCGACGCGGAGGGCCGCAACACCTACAACGTGCTCGATGTAGCACTGCGCGTCCCCGCCCCTGCTCGCGCCCGCAACTTCCTCACCACCAGTTCGTGCGGACTCTGCGGCAAAACCGCACTGGACGAGGTCGGGGCGCGCACCCGCTACCCGATCCCGGCCGACTCCTTGGCTGTCGACCCGTCCGCGCTCGCCGCGATGCCCGAGACCCTGCGCGCGCGGCAGTCGGTCTTCGACGCCACCGGCGGTCTGCACGCGGCGGGCCTGTTCACCGCCGACGGGACCGCGCTCGCGGTGCGGGAAGACATCGGCAGACACAACGCGGTGGACAAGGTACTCGGCTGGGCGTTGCGCGAAAAACGCGTTCCGGCAGCGGATCTGGTGCTCATCGTGAGCGGAAGGGCGTCCTTCGAGCTGGTCCAGAAGGCGGTGATGGCTGGCGTGCCGATGCTGGGCGCGGTGTCGGCGCCGAGCTCACTGGCGGTCGACTTGGCCGACGAATCCGGCCTCACCTTGGTCGGGTTCCTGCGCGGGGACACCATGAACGTCTACTCCGGCGCGCACCGCTTGGAGCGACGTTCCTCCGCCCGTCCGGCGAGCTGACCCCACCCCTTCGGCGAGCTGACCCAGCCCGTCCGGGCGAGCTGTCCCAGCCCCGCCGAGGTGACTATTGCCCGGCCCCCGATGTCCGATTTACCGTGACTTCACCCCCGAACGCCCTTCGGCGAGGAACGGAGCCAACGATGCGGATCTCGGTAGAAGGAAAGTCCGGCGGCGTGCGCGTCCGTATGCGTTTCGAGCAGCACCGCCGCCGTTGGCTGGCCGTGCGAATCATGTTGGGAATTCTGACCTTCCAGGGCGCCGTGATCGGCCTGTGGGCGGTGCTCGCGCCGCACTCCTGGTACACCAGCTTCCCCGGGTTCGGTATGCAGTGGATCGCCGTCGACGGGCCCTACAACCACCATCTGGCCGGCGACGTCGGCGCCTTCTTCTTGGCCCTCGCCGCGGTGAGCGGCTTCGCGCTGTGGCGCGGCGGCAGCGCGCTGGCACAGGCCGCAGGACTGGGTTGGCTGGTCTTCGCCACCCCGCATCTGATCTACCACGCGTCGCACAAGCCGGACGCGATGAGCGGCGTCAGCTTCACATTGAGCCTGCTCGCCGCCGCGGCCCTGCTGGCGCTCGGCGCGGCCTGCCTGTTGGTGCCGCCGCGTGGTCCGCAGGCGCCGGACCCCAAACCCATCGATTTCCATTTCCCACGCCGCCGCACGACCCGCTGAGGGCGGGGTGGAAGTGCCTGGCCGGAGGCGATGCGCGTCGCACGGAAAGCCCGGGGAGACCGTCGGCGCGAGCCGCTGGTAGGTCACCTCGGGCGTGCTGGCGTGCGCCTCCGGCTCGAGCCAGGTCGCTACGGCGTCGTCAGTCCTTCAGTGCTTCGAGCAGCGCCGCCCGCTGCCGGGCGCCCAGGCCGCCGATGCGGCGGTCCTCGGGAATCTCGGCCTGATCCATCAGCTTCGCGGCCTTCACCGGACCGACGCCGGGCAGGGCCTTGATCACCGCCGCGACCTTGGTCTTCTTCACCAGATCGTCGGACTCCGCCTTCTTCAGCAGGTCGGCGACCGACACCTTGCCGGCCTTCACCTTGCCGATCAATTCGGAGCGCGCCTTGCGCACCGCAGCCGCTTTGGCCAACGCCTCGGTGCGTTGCTCGGCGGTCATCGTGGGCAGTGCCATGTCTCCTCCGCTTTCACTCGTCACTCGAACATCTGGTTGACCGCACCGAGTAAACAGCACCGCACCGGCGGCACACCGACGACACACCGGTCAGAGGTTGCGATGAGTTTTCTGGCGCGCCGCCGTCAGAACCGGTGAAGGGCAGGCGCGAAGTGCGCGAACCGGACGAAAGGAAGCCCCCCATGGAACTGTCACTCACCCAGTTCGTCACCATCGACGGCGTCTGCCAGGCCCCCGGCGCACCGCAGGAGGACACCAGCGACGGCTTCACGCATGGCGGCTGGACCGCACCCTACTTCGACGAGGCCGGGGGCGAGTTCATGAACCAGGTGTTCGCTCGCGCGGACGCCTTCCTGCTCGGCAGGCGTACCTACGAGATCTTTGCGGGCTACTGGCCGCAGCACGACGATCCCGCGGACCCGATCGCCTCGAACCTGAACGCGCTGCCGAAATACGTTGGCACCCACACGCTCTCGCACGCCGACTGGGCGGGCACCGAAGTGCTGCGCGGCGATCTCGCCCAGCGAGTCGCCGAACTGAAGTCCCGCCCTGGTCGGGAGATCCAGATCCACGGCAGCGGCAACCTCGCCCAGACCCTGCTCGCCGCGGGCCTGATCGACACCTTGCACCTGCTGACCTTCCCGGTCCTCCTCGGCACCGGCAAACGCCTCTTCGCCACCGGATCCACCCCGACCGCCTTCCACCTGACCGACTCGCGCACCACCCCCACCGGAGTCCACATCACGACCTACCGCGCCGCAGGCACCCCCGAATACGGCACCGTCGGCCAGTAGCCGACCGTTCACCGGAAAAGATCTTTGTGACCCACGTAACACACGGAGCGGCAGCGGCGAAAGTCAGTACAGCAGCATTCGTTCGGGATCAAGGTTCAACGGCGAACCAGGGGGATCAACGGCGCTCCCCATCTCGGGCGCGATTCGTTCGACGACGAATCGTCACCGCGTCCCGGCGAGGCAGACACAACCGCACAACGATCCGCGTCCCGATGAACGGCCTTCGGACTACACGACGCGGGCACGGACTGCTAGCCTCCGGATTGGAACACGTTTCAATTCGTCAGGGGTTGACATGACAGAACAGATTCGCGACGTCGTCGAGCAGTACGTCAAGCTGGTCGGCACCGGGCCGACAGAAGACATCGTGGAGCTCTACGCCGCCGACGCGACCGTCGAGGACCCCGCGGGCACGCCGCTGCGGCAGGGCCACGACGCCATCCGCGAGTTCTACTCCGTGTTCGACAACCTGGACCGGTCGACCGCGCTGCACGCCGACACCGTGCGGGTCGCGGGCAACCACGCCGCGTTCATGTTCGACGTGATCACCAAGGTCGGCGATCAGCGCTTCACGCTGACGCCGATCGACACGATGGAGTTCGACGAGCAGGGCAAGATCGTCAAGATGCGCGCCTACTGGAGCCAGGACGACATGCGCGGCGAACCGATCTGAGCCGCCCACGACGCCGACGCCGCCCCGGAATCGCCTCCGGGGCGGCGTCGCGTCGTCTGGGTCATGCCGCGTCGAGCAGCGCGCCCGCCAGGGCGGTCGTCGTCTCGAAGGTCACGACGTCGGCGGCCACTCGGAGCAGCCGGTCCACGCACGGCGGGCCGGTCACCAGCAGCAACCGTCCTCCGGTCTGCTCGAGCACGGAACGCGCCTCGAACAGCACGCGCAGCCCCGGAATCCCGAAGAACGTCACCATCGACATGTCGACGACCACGCGCGGGGCGGCGGTGTCGAGCGATCCGATCAGGTGCCGCCGGAACTCCTCGACGGTGAATTGGTCCACCTCACCTGCCACGGCGCACAGCGTGATCTCGTCGCCCGGGGCGGTGATCGAAACCCGTAGCCGCGCAGCGGGATCGGGTCGGTGCGAGCGGGTATCGGTGGATTGGGTGGCAAATACGGTCGACATGAGGACCCCGGTCCCGTCGCGCCCGGACTGGAATACGTGCCGGGCGATTGTTCGTCCCGGCTGCCCGAGGCCCCGGAACTGGGCTGGCTACTCAACCCTGACCAACGAGTACCCGGACAGACAAGTCAGTACACCCCGAATTACGAATCAATCTCGGCAATTCGGACATGCCCGACATAAATCCGGGCCCGCGGGACGATTTCCCGCGGGCCCGGATTCGAAGTTCCGAATTACGCCGACTTCTCCCGGCGCTCGGCGCGCTGCTGCTTGCGCGGCACGATGGTCGGCAGCACGTTGTCGTTCACGGTGTCGGCGTTCACGACCACCTTGGCGACATCGTCGCGGCTCGGGATGTCGTACATCACCGGCAGCAGGACTTCCTCCATGATGGCGCGCAGACCGCGAGCGCCGGTACCGCGCAGGATGGCCTGATCGGCGATGGCTTCCAGCGCGTCCTGGGTGAACTCCAGCTCGACGCCGTCCATCTCGAACAGCCGGATGTACTGCTTGACCAGCGCGTTCTTCGGCTCGGAGAGGATCTTGACCAGCGATTCCTTGTCCAGGTTCGTCACCGACGCGACCACGGGCAGACGGCCGATGAACTCCGGGATCAGACCGAACTTGATCAGGTCCTCGGGCATCACCTCCGCGAAGTGGTCGGTGGTGTCGATCTCGGCCTTGGAGCGCACCTCGGCGCCGAAGCCGATGCCGCGGTGGCCGGTGCGGTCGGAGATGATCTTCTCCAGGCCTGCGAACGCGCCCGCCACGATGAACAGCACGTTCGTGGTGTCGATCTGGATGAACTCCTGGTGCGGGTGCTTGCGTCCGCCCTGCGGCGGCACGCTCGCCTGGGTGCCCTCCAGGATCTTCAGCAGCGCCTGCTGCACGCCCTCACCGGAGACGTCGCGGGTGATCGAGGGGTTCTCGCTCTTGCGGGCGATCTTGTCCACCTCATCGATGTAGATGATGCCGGTCTCGGCCCGCTTGACGTCGTAGTCCGCGGCCTGGATCAGCTTCAGCAGGATGTTCTCGACGTCCTCGCCGACGTAACCCGCCTCGGTGAGCGCCGTGGCGTCCGCGATCGCGAACGGCACGTTCAGCATCTTCGCCAGGGTCTGCGCGAGGTAGGTCTTGCCGCAGCCGGTGGGGCCGAGCATGAGGATGTTCGACTTGGTCAGCTCGACGGTCTCGCCGCGGCTGTCGCGACCCTTGTCGCCCGCCTGGATGCGCTTGTAGTGGTTGTACACGGCCACGGCGAGGGTGCGCTTGGCGGTGTCCTGCCCGATGACGTAGTTCTCCAGGAACTCACGGATTTCGGCAGGTTTGGGCAGCTCGTCGAGTTTGACCTCGCTGGACTCGGCGAGTTCCTCCTCGATGATCTCGTTGCATAGATCGATGCACTCGTCACAGATGTACACGCCAGGTCCCGCAATGAGCTTCTTGACCTGCTTCTGGCTCTTTCCACAGAACGAGCACTTCAGCAGATCGCCGCCGTCTCCGATGCGCGCCATCTCGTGGGTCCCTACTTCCTTGTCCGCGTGCAACCGTCTGTCCAGGTTGCCAGCAATCCGCCGAACTCGTGTGTAATCGCGAACACTTCGAGTATTTCGGGCGGGTCGAGCTATGCCGTCAACCGAGAGCAAAGGTCCCTAGGTCGACCGTACCCGGTGTGCGCGACGGAGGTCGACAACTCGAGCATGTTTCTCGCCGGGGTTGTGCGTGTTCTCACGACATCGAAACACGTTCGGCACATGTTCCGCCGGTGAGCGGCCGGTCCCGGCGCCCGGCCGACCGCCGTGATGTTCGCGCCGTCCGCCACCCTCGCGAACGGTCGATGACACCGTAGCGGAAGCGGCCGGGCAGCCTGCCTTCGGCACACTGCCCGGCCGTATTCGCCTGACGCACAGCAACTTGCGAGCGATCCCGCGAAACGGAAAAGCCCGCAAGCGCCTTACTTCTGCGCGCTCAGTTTGCGGTAGTCGAACACCGTGTCGATGATCCCGTATTCCTTGGCCTCCTCGGCCGTCAGGATCTTGTCGCGGTCGGTGTCCTTGCGGATGGTGTCCGCGTCCTTGCCGGTGTGCCGCGCGAGGGTGGTCTCCATCAGGCGACGCATGCGCTCGATCTCGGCGGCCTGGATCTCCAGGTCCGAGACCTGACCCTGGATGCCGCCCTCCAGCGAAGGCTGGTGGATCAGCACGCGGGCGTTGGGCAGGCAGGCGCGCTTGCCGGGGGTGCCCGCGGCGAGCAGCACGGCCGCGGCGGAGGCCGCCTGGCCGAGGCAGACCGTGGCGACATCGGCGCGCACGTACTGCATGGTGTCGTAGATGGCCATCAGCGAGGTGAACGAGCCACCCGGCGAGTTGATGTACATCGTGATGTCGCGGTCGGGATCCAGCGATTCCAGCACGAGCAGCTGCGCCATGATGTCGTTCGCCGAGGCGTCGTCGACCTGCACGCCGAGGAAGATGATGCGCTCCTCGAACAGCTTGTTGTACGGGTTGGACTCCTTGACACCGAAGCTCGAGTGCTCGATGAACGAAGGCAGGATGTAGCGCGACTGCGGCGAGGCAGGCGCGATGCCGGAGAGGCCGGCGCGTGGGTCGATCAGAGCCATTTCGTCTCCAAAGTCTATGTGTTCAACGACGGTTGACTACGGCGCGGGCCGGAGCTGGTCCGGCCGCCGCTCACTTGGCTGCGCCGTTGGCCTGGTTGGCGTGGCTGATCACGTGGTCGATGAAGCCGTACTCGAGGGCTTCCTTCGCCGTGAACCAGCGGTCGCGGTCGGCGTCGGCGGTGACCTGCTCCACCGACCTGCCGGTGTGCAACGCCTGGAGCTCGTTGAGTTCGCGCTTGGTGTGGGCGAACTGCTCGGCCATGATCGCGATGTCGGCCGCGGAACCGCCGATGCCCGCCGAGGGCTGGTGCATCATGATGCGCGCGTGCGGCAGCGCGTAGCGCTTGCCCTTGGTGCCCGCGGTCAGCAGGAACTGGCCCATCGAGGCGGCCAGACCCATGCCGTAGGTCGCGATGTCGCACTCGGCGAACTGCATGGTGTCGTAGATGGCCATGCCCGCGGTCACCGAGCCGCCGGGCGAGTTGATGTACAGCGCGATGTCCTTGGTCGGATCCTCCGCCGAGAGCAGCAGGATCTGCGCGCACAGCTTGTTCGCGATGTCGTCGTCGACCTGGGTGCCGAGGAAGATGATGCGCTCCCGCAGCAGGCGCTCGTACACCGAATCACTGAGGTTGAGACCAGCAGTCGCGGATGTCATGACCCCTGCCTGGTTGATTGTCACGGATACCTGCCTTCTCTTCTCACCGGCTTGTCACTGCAAGCTGAACAGCGCTGAGTGCCACACAGCCATCACTGGTTCGTTGTCACAAACATTAACGAAGCAGGGCGGCACCGAACTCCCGGTACCGCCCTTCTTCGCTTACAGCGCAATCACGAAACCATACGGCTGTGTCTCACGCTGCGCTTTCACAGTTCTACTCGGCGCTCTCGGCCTCGGTCTCGTCGGCGGAATCCGCGGGCGCGCCGAACATTTCGGCGGTGTCCACGGCGTTGCCCTCGGAATCGGTGACCTTCACCTTACCGACGACACCGGCCAGCGCCTTGCCGCGGCGCACGTCGGCGAAGACCGCGCCGAGCTGACCGGCCTGCTGCACCTGCTGGATGAACTGCTCCGGCGACAGGCCGTAGCGCTGCGACTGGAACAGGATCCGCTCGGTGAGCTCCTCCTGGCCGACCTGGGTGTTCTCCGCCTCGGCGATGGCGTCCAGCAGCAGCTGGGTCTTCACCGACTTCTCGGCGGCCTCCTTGGTGTCCTTGTCGAACTCCTCGCGGCTGGAGCCCTGCGCCTCGAGCGCCTCGGCCAGCTTGGCCTCGTCGTGGTCGAAGCCGTGCACGGCGTCGTGCAGCACGGCGTCGATCTCGGCCTGCACGACCTTCTCCGGCAGCGGGACCTCGGTCTTCTCCAGCAGGGTCTCCAGGACCTTGTCGCGGATCTCGCCCGCCTGCTGCACCTTCTTGACCCGCTCGACCCGGCTCTTCAGGTCTTCCTTGAGCTCGTCGAGGGTGTCGAACTCCGAAGCGAGCTGGGCGAACTCGTCGTCGGCCTCCGGCAGCTCGCGCTCCTTGACCGACTGCACCGTCACCGTGATGACGGCTTCCTTGCCCGCGTGCTCGCCCGCGACCAGCGTGGAGGTGAACTCCTTGGACTCACCGGCCGACAGGCCGACGATCGCCTCGTCGAGGCCCTCGATGAGCTGGCCCGAGCCGACCTCGTGGGACAGGCCGGTGGTGGCGGCGTCGGCCACCTCCTCGCCGTCCACGGTGGCGGCCAGATCGATCGAGACGAAGTCGCCGTTCTGAACCGGACGCTCCACGCCGGTCAGGGTGCCGAAGCGCTGACGCAGCGAGGTGAGCTGCTCCTCGATGTCCTCGTCGCCGATGCTGAACGCGTCGACGGTGACCTCGATCTCCTCGTAGCTGGGCAGCTCGATCTCGGGACGCACGTCGACCTCGGCGGTGAAGGCGAGCTCCTGGCCGTCCTCGATCTTGGTGATCTCGATGTCGGGCTGGCCGATGACCTTCACCTCGGCGGTGGTGACGGCCTCGCTGTAGCGACCGGGCAGCACGTCGTTGACGACCTGCTCGAGGACGGCGCCGCGGCCGAGGCGGGCTTCGAGGAGCTTGGCGGGCGCCTTGCCCGGGCGGAAACCGGGGATGCGGACCTGCTTGGCGAGGGCCTTGTAGGCGCGATCGAAGTCCGGCTTCAGTTCCTCGAAGGGCACCTCGACATTGATCCGGACCCGGGTCGGGCTCAGCTGCTCGACGGTGCTCTTCACGGACATGCTCCTTGGTTCGTTGTTCGTTCGGGTTGGCGCGACTCCCAGCGGGGTGCGCGTACGCATCCCGACCAGGGTAGTTGACCGGCCGTCGGCGCCTGCAATCGGTCACGGCGCGGCGCTGCCCGCAGCGCCGCGACCGGCTGCGTTCAGTTGCCGACGCCGACCGCGTCGGTGACGAAGACCAGCGTCTCGTTGGGCTTGATTCCGCCGCTGCCCGCGCCGTAGCCCAGGTTCGGCGGGATGATCAGCAGCCTGCGCGCGCCCTGCTGGACACCGACGAGGCCTTGGTCCCAGCCGGGGATGACCTCACCGGCGCCGAGGTTCAGCTGGAAGGGCTTGCCGCGATCGAACGAGCTGTCCAGTTTCTTCTTGTCCGACCAGGTCACCAGCACGTAGTTCATGGTGAGCGGCTGATCCGCCACCGCTCCGGGGCCGCTGCCCTCGACCAGATCCTTGACGATCAGCTGGGTGGGCGGGTCGCAGTCGTCGGGGATGGTCACCGTCGGCGTCTCGCCGAAGCCGCCCGTCACCCCGATGTCCTCGGCCGTGCATTCCCGGCCGTGCTTCGCCTGCGCGACGGCGGCGCTTGTGGTGGTCGCCGTCGCGGTGGCGGCGGTGTCCTTGTCGTCGTCGGAGCCGCAGGCGGCCAGCGTGAACGCGGCCGCGGCGATGGCCCCGACACCGATGATCCTGCCGAGTGTGTGCATGCGGCGGACCCTAGACCACAACGCGGCCTCGCGCCCAGCGGCGGTTTCCGGCCGTGTCGGGGTGTCGCCGCCCCCGAACGGGTAATGCGGCCGGTGAAGCGGATTTCCCAGCGACCGTGAGGAGAGTCGGCGAATGACGCAGATGGCCAGTTCCGGGGGCGACACCTCGGCGGACAATGTCGGCGAGCGAGGCGGCGTCTCCATCGCGCCCCGGCCCTATCGGCTGAGCGAGGTGTCCGGGCCGCTGGATCGCGCGGAACTGACCGCGATCGATGCTTGGTGGCGCGCGGCGAACTATCTGTCGGTCGGCCAGATCTATCTGATGAAGAACCCGCTGCTGCGCGAACCGTTGCGGCCCGAGCACATCAAGCCTCGGCTGCTCGGGCACTTCGGCACGGTGCCCGGGCTGAATCTGGTGTGGGCGCATGCCAACCGGGTGATCCGTCGCCGGGAACTGAACGCGGTGTTCGTCGCCGGTCCCGGCCACGGTGGTCCCGGTCCGAACGCCTGTGCGTGGCTGGAGGGCACCTATTCCGAGCTGTACAGCCACATTCCGCGCGACGGCGCTGGGATGGGGGCATTGTTCGCCCAGTTCTCCTTCCCCGGCGGGGTGCCCAGTCACTGCGCGCCCGAGACGCCGGGCTCCTTCCACGAGGGCGGGGAGCTGGGCTATTCCCTGCTGCACGCCTATGGCGCCGCGCTGGACAATCCGGACCTCACGGTCTTCTGTGTGATCGGCGACGGCGAGGCCGAGACCGGACCTTTGGCAGGCAGCTGGCACGCCAACAAGTTCCTCAATCCAGGACGCGACGGCGCGGTGTTGCCGATCCTGGCGCTCAACCAGTACAAGATCGCCAATCCGACCATTCTCGCGCGGATTCCGGAGCACGAGCTGATCGAGCTGCTGCGCGGATGCGGCTACGAGCCGATCGTCGTGGCGGGCGACGATCCGGCGACCGTGCACCAGGCGATGGCCGCTGCCGTTGACGGCTGCCTCGATCGGATCGACCGGATTCAGCGCGCCGCCAGGTCCGGCGCCGACGGCGCGCCCGCGAGCTGGCCGATGATCGTGCTGCGCACCCCCAAGGGCTGGACCTGTCCTCCGGTCGTGGACGGGGACCCGATCGAAGGCACCTTCCGCGCCCATCAGGTGCCGCTGCCCGCCGCGCGGGACAACGACTCGCATCGCGAGGTGCTCGAACGATGGCTGCGCTCGTATCGCCCGGAGGAGCTGTTCGACGACGCCGGCCAGCCGGTGCCGGAATTGCTCGACCAAGTGCCAGCGGGTGATCGGCGGATGAGCGCCAATCCGGTGGCCAACGGCGGCATGCTCGTTCGCGATCTGCGCCTGCCGGACTGGCGCGAGTTCGGCGTCGAGGTGGACTCGCCCGGCGGCACGAAACACGAGGCAACCCGGGTGCTCGGCGGCTGGCTGCGCGAGGTGACCCGGCGCAATCCGGACAACTTCCTCACCTTCGCGCCCGACGAGCTCGCCAGCAACCGGCTCCAGGACATCCTGGAGGTCACCGGACGCGACTGGCAGGCCGAGATCGGTGAATACGACGTCGCGCTGGACCGCACCGGCCGGGTGATCGAGGTGCTCTCCGAGCACATGTGCCAGGGCCTGCTGGAGGGGTATCTGCTGACCGGCAGGCACGGGGTGTTCACCTGCTACGAGGCGTTCATCCACATCGTCGACGCGATGTTCAACCAGCACGCCAAGTGGCTGGACGCGAGCGCGGCGGTGTCGTGGCGGCGGCCGATCGCCAGCCTGAACTATCTGCTGTCCTCGCACGTCTGGCGACAGGACCACAACGGGTTCACCCACCAGGATCCCGGCTTCCTCGACGTGGTGTTGAACAAGAAGCCCGAGATCGTGCGGGTCTACCTGCCACCGGACGCCAACACCCTGCTCTGCACCTACGACCACTGCCTGCGCTCACGCCACTACGTCAACGTGGTGGTGGCGGGCAAACAGCCGCAGGAGGACTGGCTGTCGGTTCCCGACGCAGCAACCCACTGCGCCAGAGGCCTCGGCATGTGGGAGTGGGCGGGCAACAACGACACCGTCGGCAGCACACCGGATGTCGTGCTGGCGTGCGCCGGTGACGTGCCGACGCTGGAGACACTGGCCGCCGCGGCGATTCTGCGTGATCGGTTGCCGGACTTGCGAGTTCGCGTGGTCAACGTGGTGGACCTGATGCGGCTGCTGCCCGCCGACGAGCATCCGCACGGCCTGCCCGACAGGGAGTTCGACACGCTGTTCACCACCGACCGTCCGGTGATCTTCGCCTTCCACGGCTACCCGTGGCTGGTTCACCGGCTGACCTACCGGCGCACCAACCACGGTGAGATGCACGTCCGCGGATACAAGGAAGAGGGGACCACGACAACTCCTTTCGACATGGTGATGCTCAACGACCTGGACCGATACCACCTCGTCATGGACGTCATCGACCGGGTGCCCGACCTGCGCGAGAAGGCCGCGGGGCTGCGCCAGGAGATGGTCGATGCCCGCTGGAAGGCACGCGCGTGGACCCGCGAGCACGGCGAAGACATCCCGTGCGTCGCGGAATGGAGCTGGCCCGAAGTCAGCCTCTGACAGTAGCCGCGCGGCGGGAGCGACAGCCGGTTGTTCACATATCGGCCCCGAAATTGTTTGTGCCAGATGGAAATACACCGCCGCTGTGGAAAACTTCCTTGCGGGCCCGTGGAGGGTCGGCGACGATCGCAGCATGCTGCTGACGATCACCTGCACGCGACCGGAGGGCGCGGACTGGCCCGCGACCGATCTCGGGTTCCTGCTGCACAAAAACCCCGAGCGGGTGCAGGCGTTCGAGCAGTCCTACGGCACCGCGCACGTGGTGTATCCGGAGGCGGATCCGGCGCGCTGTACCGCGGCGTTGGTCCTAGAGGTGGACCCGATCCGCTTGGTGCGCGGACGTTCCCGTGGCACACCGGATTTCAGCCTCGGTCAGTACGTCAACGACCGGCCGTACGCGGCGTCGTCGCTGTTGTCCGTGGCGATCGGCGCGGTGTTCCGCACGGCGCTGCACGGGCAGTGCAAAGCGCGTCCGGAACTCGCGCTCGCCGCGCTGCCGTTGCGGATCGAACTGCCCGCGGTGCCGTGCAAGGGTGGCGCCGAGGCCGCGGAGCGGGTGTTCGCACCGCTCGGCTGGAATGTCTCGACCACGCCGCTCCCCCTCGATCCCGCCTTCCCGGAGTGGGGTGATTCGCACTATCTGCGGTTGGCCCTGGCCGGTGACATGCGGCTGGCCGACGCCCTCTCGCACCTGTACGTTCTGCTGCCCGTCCTCGACGGAGCCAAGCACTACTGGATGGCCGCCGACGAGGTCGACAAGCTGATCCGCGCGGGCGGCGGGTGGTTGGCCGAGCATCCGGAACGCGGGTGGATCGCCCGGCGCTACCTGGCCCGGCGTCAGTCGCTCGTTCGGACAGCGCTGGCGCGCTTGGCGGAGATCGACGAGGCCGATCCGGATGATCTCGGCGCGGTGGAGGACTACGTCGATGGCGCGGATGCGTTGAGCTACAACGCTTCCGGTTCATCCGACCGTTCTTCGCACGGCGGCAGCGCTACCTCTTCGCGGGCGGACAGTTCGATTCCGGAGCACACCGCTGGAGCTACGGGTTCGCACGGGAACGGCATGGCGACACAGTGCACACCGCTAGACGCGGCAGACGCTCAGCCTGGATCGTCGCTGGGCGACGCAACATCCTACGGAATGCACCCTGCCCCGGACCAGGCCGTCTCGCTCGCGGTGACGCAGCGAACGGATGAATCCGCACTGGGCGCCGCCGCTGGCGCGTCTGCCGTCGACTCGGCGGGCGAACAAGGCACCGGCGAAACCCGCGCGCCGTCTCTGGCGGTGCAGCGGCGGCGGGCGGTGCTCGACGCGCTGGGTGAGGTCGGGGCGCAGCGGGTACTGGATCTCGGGTGCGGTGAGGGCGCTCTGCTGCGAGAGTTGCTTGCGGACAAGATGTTCACCGAGATCGTCGGCGTCGACGTGTCGATGCGGGCGCTGCACATCGCCAAGCGCAAGCTGCGGCTGGACCGCATGCCGGAGCGTGTCGCGCGCAGGCTCACGTTGCTCCAGGGCGCGCTCACCTACACCGACGCGCGGCTGCGCGGCTACGACGCGGCGGTGCTGATGGAGGTGATCGAGCACGTCGACCCGCCCCGCCTCGGCGCGCTGGAGCACGCCGTATTCGCGACGGCCGCACCGGGTTCCGTCGTGGTGACGACGCCGAACTCGGAATACAACGCGGCCTACGAGACCTTGCCCGCGGGCAAGTTCCGCCACGACGACCACCGGTTCGAGTGGACCCGCGCCGAATTCGCCGCCTGGGCGACCGGCGTCGCGCAGCGCAACGGGTACCGCGTTCGGCTGCGCCCCGTTGGCGACGAGCATCCCGGGCTCGGTGCGCCAACACAGCTGGCGTTGTTCACCAGAATCGACGGGCCCCGGCCCACCGGCGCGGACACGAAAGGAGCCGTGTGATGACCGAACTGTCCATCCCTGAACTGTCGCTCGTCGTGCTCATCGGCAGCACCGGCTCGGGCAAGTCGACGTTCGCGCGCAAGCACTTTCCGCAGACGGCCGTCGTCTCTTCCGACGCGTGCCGCGGCATCGTCAGCGACGATGAGAACGACCAGTCGGCCACCCCGGACGCGTTCGCGCTGCTGCACCACATCGCGGGTATCCGGCTGCGCCGCGGCCTGCGCACGGTGATCGATGCGACGAACGTGCAGCCGCGGGCGCGGCAGGAGCTCGTCGCGGTGGCGCGCGCCCACGATGTGCTTCCGGTGGCCATCGTGCTCGACGTGCCGGACGCGGTGTGCCTGCGACGCAATGCGCTGCGGCCCGATCGTTCGCATCTCGCCGCGCACGTGGTGCATCGCCAGCAGCGGGAGCTGCGGCGCGGTCTGCGCGGCTTGGAGCGCGAGGGCTTCCGCAAGGTGTACGTGTTGCGCGGGACCGAGGAGATCGAGGGCGCGACCGTCGTCGACGAGAAGGCATGGAACGACAAGCGCGAACTCACCGGGCCGTTCGACGTGATCGGCGACGTACACGGCTGCCGCGCCGAACTGGAGACGCTGCTCGGCGAACTCGGGTACGCGCTGGAGCGTGACGAGGCCGGGCGTGCGGTCGGCGCGCGTCATCCGCACGGACGCACCGCGGTGTTCGTCGGCGACCTTGTCGACCGCGGCCCCGACACCCCGGGTGTATTGCGGCTGGTGATGGGCATGGTCGCCGCGGGAACGGCGCTGTGCGTCACCGGCAATCACGAACACAAGCTGGTTCGCGCGCTGGACGGCAAGAAGGTCAAGGTCGCGCACGGCCTCGCCGAATCGCTGAGCCAGCTCGAGGCGGAGGACGAGGATTTCCGCAAGGCCACGCTCGACTTCTGCCGCGGGCTGATCAGCCACTACGTACTCGACGGCGGCAACCTCGTCGTCGCGCATGCCGGACTGAAAGAGGAGTACCAGGGCCGCGCGTCCGGCCGGGTCCGCGCGTTCGCGATGTACGGCGAATCGACCGGCGAGACGGACGAATACGGCTTTCCGGTGCGCTATCCGTGGGCATCGGACTACCGCGGCCGTGCCACCGTGCTGTACGGCCACACGCCGGTGACCGAGCTGCGCTGGGTGAACAACACGCTCTGCCTGGATACCGGCGTGGTGTTCGGCGGTCGTCTCACGGCGCTGCGCTACCCGGAGCGCGAGCCGGTTTCCGTTCCCGCCGAACAGGTTTGGTACGAGCCGGTGCGCCCGCTCGCGCCGGCCGTAGCCACCACGGCCGACACGACCGCCGCCGTGGTGCACCGCGATCCCGGCGTGCTGGATCTCGACGACGTGCTTGGCCGCCGCGTGGTGCACACCCGCCACCACGGCCGCGTCGGCGTGCAGGAGGAGAACGCCGGGGCCGCCCTGGAGGTGATGAGCCGCTTCGCGATCGATCCGCGCTGGCTGGTGTACCTTCCGCCGACGATGGCGCCGTGCGCGACTTCGTCGCTGGACGGCTACCTCGAGCATCCGGCCGAGGCGTTCGCCTACTACCGGAGCGAAGGGGTGGGCCGGGTGGTGTGCGAGGAGAAGCACATGGGCTCGCGCGCCGTCGTCCTGGTGACCCGCTCAGCGGCGGTCGCGCGGGACCGTTTCGGCGTCGAGGACGACGGCACGGGCGCGATCTACACGCGCACCGGCCGCCCGTTCTTCGACGACCCCGCCCAGACCGAGTCGTTGCTCGCGCGAGTCCGCGCGGCGGCCGAGGCCGCGGGGCTGTTCGAGGACTTGCGCAGCGAGTGGCTGCTGCTGGACACGGAACTGCTGCCGTGGTCGGCGAAGGCCGTCGGACTGCTGCGCAACCAGTACGCGGCGGTCGGCGCCGCAGCGAGGGCCGCGCTCGGCGACACCGCGGCGGTGCTGGCGGCCGTCGCGGCGCGCGGCCAGGACGTCACCGAGCTGGCCGAGCGCACCGCGGGACGGCGCGCGGACGCCGCGGCCTTCACCACCGCCTACGGACGCTACTGCTGGACGACCGACGGGCTGGCCGGGCTGCGCCTCGCCCCGTTCCAACTGCTGGCGGCGGAGGGCGTCAACCACGCCACCCGCGACCACGCCTGGCACCTGGCGGTGATCGATCGCCTGGTCGCCGCCGATCCGGAGCTGTTCACGCCGACGCGCCGGATGGTGGTGGATCTCGCCGATGCCGACAGCGAAGCGGCCGCGACGGCGTGGTGGATCGAACTCACCACCGCGGGCGGCGAGGGCATGGTCGTGAAGCCGTTCGATTCCCTCGTCCGAAGTCGATCCGTCGACCGCCCCGGCACCGACGGTGAGCGTGGTCTCGAGGGACCCGGTTCGGCACCGGATACTTCGGAAACGACCGACACGCCACCCCGAGAACAGTCGGCCCGCCTGGTGCAGCCGGGCGTGAAATGCCGTGGACCCGAATACCTTCGGATCATCTACGGCCCGGAGTACCTGCGCGAGCCCAACCTTCGCCGCCTGCGCACCCGCGGTCTCGGGCGCAAGCGGTCGATGGCGCTGCGCGAGTATGCGCTCGGGCTGGAGGCGCTGGACCGGTTCGTCGCGGGCGAGCCACTGTGGCGGGTGCACGAGGCGGTGTTCGCGGTGCTGGCCCTGGAATCGGAGCCGGTCGACCCGCGACTGTGACGGGCGGCGCTCGAGGCGGTTGTTCGTGGTGCTGGCTCTCGAATCGGAACCCGCCGAGCCGCGTCGGTGCGGACGGCGCAGGAGGCGGAATAGCCGGGCGTCGTCCGCCGCGCACGCGGCAGAGCGAAGGCTGGAGGAAGGGCAGCTGTCCGATGTGCGCATGCTTGTCCGTCCGGCCGTAGACGAGGAGGCCGATAGGTTGACCACCCGCTCGATACGGCTTCACCGTCGACGTGGAGGGCGACGAAACCGAGGCGCGTACCCGACGTCACCCGCCCGCGCGTACCCGACGTCACCCGCCCGCGCGTACCCGACGTCACCCGCCCGCGCGTACCCGACGTCACCCGTGCCGCGCGGCCCGACGTCACCGGTGGCGCACGTACCCGGCGTCACCGGTGCGCCGACCTTCGTTCTCGACCGCCGCTACGTGAACGAGGGCGGGCGCGTCGTCCAGAGGACTTTCACCGCGGCTCGGGACCTCCCGTCGGCACGGATTCGACGTCGGCAGCCGCTTGCCAGATGGATGCCGGGCGCGATATCCCCAGGTCGTCGCAGGTTCTCGGGGTCAGGCGAGCCCGCGATGTGAAGCGCTGAGGCATCGAAAGGTTCACCCTGGGTACCCCGCACACAGTGGGAACGACCGTTGCGGACGGATCGTGACGGCCGTTACAGTCTGCTAGCAGGGCGCTTGCAAGAGTAAGCAGCCCGCCTGCGCGGTTCGGCCGCGCGCAGCCGACAGACAAAGGAGTCTGACCATGACTGCACCCAACGACAACGGGCCGACGCACGAGTCCGACGCACGGACGATGCTGATCGACGAGCGCTTCACCGGACTGGCTTCGAAGTTCTTCGGCATGTTCCGCCGCAAGAGTCAGGGCGGCGGCGCGCTCGCGGTCTATCTGGACGGCAAACCGGTGCTCGACGTGTGGTCGGGCTGGGCGGACCGCGACCGGCCGTGGCGCGCGGACACCATGGCGCTGTCGTACTCGACCGGCAAGGGTGTTGCGGCCACCGTCGCCCATCGGCTCATCGATCGCGGACTGCTCGACGTCGACGCCCCGGTCGCCGAGTACTGGTCGGATTTCGCCGCCAACGGCAAGGCGGACATCACCCTGCGCGATGTGCTGAACCACCGCGCGGGCCTCCAGCGCATCCGCGGCCTGCTGCCCGACCCGCACGACTTCCTGAACCACGACGCGGTCTCCGCCGCGATGGCCGCCTCCGCACCAGATCCGTTGCGGCTGCGCGCATCCGGATACCACGCCATCACCTTCGGCACCCTGGTCGCCGAGATCGCCCAGCGCGCGACGGGTCGGGACTTCACCGATCTGGTCCGCTCCGAACTCGCTGAACCACTGGGCGAGCGCGACTTCTTCTACGGCGTTCCGCAATACGAGCGGCACCGGCTTGCCACGCTCTCGCCGCGGATCGGGGTCGCCAGGGTCCCGATCGACCGGCTGATCGCGCCCTTCGCGCCGCTGCAACTGGTGTATGCCGCCCGCGGCGCGGTCTACGACGGCTGGGCTGACATGTCGATCGGCACCCGACCGTACGACGCGATGATGCCCGGCTGGAACGGCGTCTTCACTGCCCGCGCGCTGGCCAAGATGTACGGCGCGATCGCCAACGACGGCATGGTGAGCGGACGTCGCCTGCTGCGCGCCGAGACGACCGAGCGCATCGCGGAGATGCCGCCCAACGGCCGCTTCGACTACGTGCTCGGCGCGTCGCCGCACTTCGCGCTCGGCTACCACCGCGCCATCGTCGGTCCGCGCATCACCCGAAGGGCGTTGGGGCACTTCGGGATCGGCGGATCGGGCGGCATCGCGTTTCCCGAACTCGGCCTCTCGGTCGGCTTCGTCACGAATCATCTGGGCAATCACGCCATGTCGGTCGGCGACGCCCGGCTGCCGATGCTCGCCGCCCGCGCCGAGCGCATCGCTCGCGCCGCCCGCGGCCAAGCGCCCGTCCCGGTCGAGCCGGAGGCAGCGGCCAGCTGAAGGGTCAGCGCCCCTTGATCTTTCGCCAGCCACCCGCGCGGTTGTCGGCGATGATCTGACGGAACATGGCCGAGAGGGCGCGAGCGTTGACGGTCTCGCCCTCGCGAATGGCCACGGTGCGCGCGGTCTTGTTGTCGTGTCCGCCGGTGATGATGCCCTCGGGATCGGGGACGATGCCTCCGTCGTAGAGGAACACGTTGACGTGCGTCTTCGCGGCGAGCAACGCGCAGATATTGCCGTCGAGCACGAAGTAGGGCTGGACGGTGCGCTTGATCGTCTCCTCGACCTCGGGGTCGGCGGCGTGCACCAGGTCGCGGACCTCGCGGCAGATCGCCTGCTGCCAGGCGGGTAGGGCGTCGATGTAGGCGTCGACGCGCGGGTCGGCCACATACGGCATATGCCGATCGTGGCACAGATACCGGTCCGTCGACAGGGTTTCGGGTCCACCCGATGACCTATCGCACGCGCACCGATGACCCAGCACAAGCGCTCGCCGACGACGCTGTGCGATCCACGAACCGTGCACGATTCACCCGAAAGGCGCTGTCCGCCGCTGATAGGCTGCCTTGCTCACGACCGTCGTGTCGAGGAAGAGCGAGGGGGCCGATTCCAGTGCAACCGGAACAGGCACGGGCCGCCGGAGTGTTCGACGCCGCGCTGACCGGTGAGCTGCGCATGTCGGAACAGACGGCGCTGCGACTCGCGTCGGCCTGCGACGCGCTTGTCGACGGATTGCGACAGCTGCGCGGCACCGACCTCGGCGAGGTGAGCGGTTTTCCCGAGCTGCCCTCCGGAGTCGCGCTGACCCGCGGGTTCGCGGCCAAAGGGCAGGAATTCGCGGACACGCTGACCCTGCTGCAGGAAGCGGCGCTGCGGTACAAGGCCGGATATCTGGCGGCCGGGCAGTTGGTGTCCGAGGCCGACGCCGCCCAGCGCGCGGCACTGGAACTGGCCGCCGACCGCTTGGACGACGGCGCATGAACAGCGCGCCCGACCGCGTCGACGCGGCGACCGACCCGCCGTACGTCACCGATCGGGAATCCTTCGACGCCTACACCCACCGCGAGATCTGGGAACTCGTGCACGAAGCGCTGCGGCCCGCCGAGCTCGGCCGCGTCGCGGCGGGCTGGCAGGCGGGAGCCGAGGCGCTCGACGAGTTGTTCGCGGCGTTCGCGGCTGCGGTGCGACGCGAGTTCGCGGAGTGGCACGGCGAAGCCGCGACGGCGGCGCGCGAATCGACCGAGCAGTTCCTCCGCGCCGGTGCGGCCGTGCGCGACGTCTGCGCCGAACTGCACCGGCTGATGGAGTCGAATTCGTCGGCGGCCCAAGCGATCCGCGATGCCATTCCACCGCCGCCCGAACCCTACGCGCCGAATCCGGACCCGGTGCTCGAGGCGATCGAGGGCGGTCCGCGCAAGATGGCGCACGATATCGCCGCCGCCGAGGCGCTTGCCGACGCGCAGGACACGCTGACCTTCGGCTACAACTCCACCCTCGTCGCCTCCGGCGACGCCGTGCCCGTGTTCGGCACGCCCGACCCGAGCGGTGAGGGCGCGCGGTGAAGTGGGTCTTCACGCCGGACGAGTTCACCTACGTGTGGTCGGTGGAGACCGGCCTCGACCGCCGCCCCTACCCGATCAACATGGCCCACCGCGGCACCGTCCGCAGCGAAAACGACTGGGACAAGCTGAAACTCGCCGAACGCTTTCCCCGCAACGCCGACCCCGACCTGACCGGCGCGCTCACCCTCTGCGCCCGCGGTGACGTCACCACCATCACCGTCTCCGGCGACCGCTACCTCCGAGACGGACGCACCGACGAGCCCATCCTCGCCTTCGGCGCCACCCACCTGGTGTGGGGAACGGTGATCGTCGCTGGACCGTGCGATGTCACCGTGATCGCCTGCCACGCAAGGAAAGTTGCCCAGCACCTGGTAGCCGCCATGGGCTCGGCTCCCTCTGGCCGCCTCGGGCCGATGCGTGAACCACGCGAGGCCGTCCTCCACGCGGATCCCCATCTCTGGCAACAGTCCGATGCCGCACTGCGCGCCGCCACCTTCCGCGAGACCCTGCACCGTCCGATCGACGCGCGCGGGTTCATCACCGTCACCGTCGCGCCGCAAGACCCGATGTCACCACCGACCCGCCACCGCACCTGGTTGGACTTCACCGACGACGGCCGCTACCTCCTGACAACCACCACCGACCTGACCCTCGCCCCGGTCACCGCCCCCGCCCTCGCCACCCACCTCACCCGCTTGGCCGCAATCCGCTGACTCCGCTCTGCCTCCGGATTTCGACGAGCTGTGGCCCGATCAGCTCGGCGGCTACTCGTCCACCTCGACGCCATAGCTTCGAGCGAGCGCCGCAAGCCCAGTTGCGTACCCCTGACCGATTGCCCGCAGTCGCCAGTTGTCGCCGCGCAGGTAGACCTCGGCCAGTAGCAGAGTTCGTTCCTCGGTGGCGGCATCGAGCGTTGCCCTGGCCATCGCCACCGCTTCGCCGCCCGGCGCGAGTTCTATCTCGACCGCGCCGATGTCACCAAAGGTCACGCCCGGGCTGTCGAGTGCGGCGGCGACCACTATTCGACGGCAGTTCACCGGCAGCTCGTCCAGATCTATCTCGATCGACTGTTCGCTGGGGCCCTCCACCACGAGCCCGGCTCCGCCCGTCCGGGGCTGGTTGTAGAAGACGAAATCCTCGTCTGCGGAGACACGCTCGGCGCCGTCGACCAGAAACGCGATCAGATCGACCTCCCATGTCGTGCTCTGCGTCCACGACGCGCGCAGCTGCCACTGGACGCCGCGTTGAGCTATCGGCAGATCGATCACCTGCCCGCGCGCCAGATCGATCGGATCGATGACGGCTTCGGCGACCGCCACCGGACTCACGGCGATCGACGGCCCGCCCGACAACAGCTCCGGGCCGTGCACCGGCAGCCCGAGCTCGATCGCTTTCGCGTGCCTGCGATCGCCGTCGGCCCCCGGCAGCGCGAGCACATCGGTCACCCGAGCCGACATATTCACCGCCGCCGAACCGCCCAGTTCCACGACGCGCGCCCGAGCATTTGCCGCTTCCCCGTGTGCGCCGCCGAGTACCAGGATGCGCCGACCTGCCAGAGGTCCGTTCGCTTTCGACGAGGCGGCGCGACTCGATGCGGCAGGTGCGTCCTTACGCCGTCCCGGTCGAACCTCGCCGAGCATCGCGACGAATCGCCGCTCGCTGATGATCGGCGTGCCCAATTCCGCTGCGCGGCGGGCCTTTCCGGTCGGTCCATGTGGAGTGTTCGTGACCAACAGGCTGGTTCGTCCACTGACACCACCCGTCACATCCAGACCTGCGGCTTCCGCCATGGCGATCAGAGCTTCGCGTTCCGTCTCCGTCTCTCCGGTGAACGCGACCTTCATTCCCTGAACGAGACGGCCATCGTCGCCGAGAACACCTGGGTAGCTGTACTCGCACGGAGTCTTCGGACCCGAACGAGCGCCAGGGCGTCGCCAGGAACTTCGGCTGTTCTCTTTCGGCGGGCAGCGAAGCAGCGGCGGCGCCACCCCGAGACGCGCCGCGTCCGCGACCAAGGCGCGAAAGACCCCTGCCAAAACACGAGTGTCATCCAGTGCGTCGTGCGCTTTCCATCGCGGCACACCGTAATAGGAGGCAAGCGTTCCGAGCTTGCAGTCCGGTGTCGGCGGGGCGACCCGGCGCGCGAGCGCCAGGGTGCACAACCGGTGCCCCACTGGCAGTACGCCACCACTGCGGTCGAACTCGTTCATCAGAAAGCCGTAATCGAAGCCCGCATTGTGCGCGACCATCACCCGTCCGGTCAGCAACTCCGACAGCTGCTCCCGCACGTGTTCGAATCGCGGTGAGCCACGCAGGATCTCGGCGGTGAGCCCGTGCACGTGCACCGGACCGGGATCGCAGCCGGGATCGAGTAGCGTGTGGAACTCTCGCGCGACGCGCCCATCGCTCTCCAACGTCAATGCGGCCACCGACAGAATCCGGTGATCGGACGCGCGTAGGCCGGAGGTCTCGACGTCCACGATCGTGAAGGATCCGAATCCGCCGTCCTGCGGCACTCCTTGGGCAACCATGCTCCCCTGCATGCGAAGGCAATCGGCGGCAGTGCCGAAAGTGTTGCAGGCGAGTCAGTTACGGGCGGCGATCAGCTCGGGAGCTCGAAGCGCAGGCCGACACCCGGTGTCGCGTGCATGGTCACTCGACCTTCATCTCGCCAGCATCGCAAACGTGCGGGACTCGCTTCGCCGAGGGGCCGTTCTCGCCTGGTCTCCGCCCCGGAAAATCCGTTGTTCCCGGGGCGGCGGGTCCGTAGCGTCACGTCGGTTTGTTCACCATCGACCGGAAGGAGTCGACACTGTCATGAAACCTGTCACCGAACGCGATATCAGGTCGTCGTTCGTCAACTGTTCCAAGGGTGACGCCAAGCGGCTGTCCGTGCCGCGCGATCTCGCGGAGCGGCCGTGGGACGATCTGGATTTCCTCGGCTGGGGTGATCCGACGTTGCCGGGTCGCTGCTACCTGGTGGTTCCGCAGGACGAACGGCTGGTCGGCGTCGCGTTGCGCTACGAGACCGGCGGGACCGGCAAGCCGCAGCTGTGCGCGATCTGCCTGACCACGCACACCGGCGGCGACGTCGTCCTGATGACCGCGCACAAGGCGGGCGATTCCGGTCGCCGAGGCAACTCGATCGGCACCTACATGTGCACCGATCTGGCCTGCTCGCTGTACGCGCGCGGCAAGAAGCGTCCCGCCCTCGGCAGCCGCTACCGCGAGGACCTCACACCCGAGGAGAAGATCGACCGGGTCCGCGACAACATGAACGCCTTCCTGACCCGCCTCTACAGCTGACCCACCCGCAGCACCGACTGCCCATCCGATAGGAGGTAGATGCCATGCGCCGACACTCGACACCCCGCACCCCGCAGGCACCCGAGTCCCCTCTCCCTCAACGGGACTCGGGATGCCCGGGATTCCTCTCCGGTCGAGACGCGCCGCCCAGTCCGGCCCGCCCCGTCCGGAGAGGAATCCCCTACGGCCAGCACTTGTTGCACACGCCCTTGCCTCGACGACGCGCGTCAGCGGAGGTCACCTGTTCGACCGGCGCGATCCGTCCGCCGCGTCGACGCGAGTTCTCGACACCCTGCCGATACCCGGGACAGTCGACGCCGCGATGAAAGACCCGCTCGGTCTCCGTCACGATGCCGACGGTCGCGTCGGGCGGCCAGGGCCGCTGAAACTGAGTGGGGCCGTGCCCCATCGCATCCACCACGGCGATCACGGTACCGATCCCGAGCGGTCCGGGAGGGTCGAAAGATGGTCGGGGTGACAGGATTTGAACCTGCGACCCTCCGCTCCCAAAGCGGATGCGCTACCAAGCTGCGCTACACCCCGAGGCCTCGCGGTGGCGGGGGCCGCCGACGAGTATGAATCGTGCGTTGAGCGGGTGACGGGAATCGAACCCGCACCATCAGCTTGGAAGGCTGAGGTTCTACCATTGAACTACACCCGCAGGCATACGACATCGATGGGATCGCCACGATGTCGTGTGCACCACGCACTGTACCGAATCCGGTTCAGGAAACGCCAATCGCCCCCGTCCGCACGGTGCATCGTCAGCCCTCGGCCCTGATCAGATCGCCGGACGAGTCGCGGAGGTCTCGCGGCCGACAGGCACCGACCCCGTGTCGTGCGTGGACCCGTCGCTGAACGGATTCCAGCTCGGCGACCACCCTCGCGACACGCCGAACGAATCACCGACGGCGACCACCGCGTTCCGGACGGAACGAACCCTGCGGTCTCAGACCGCGGCGCACGCGCGGAACCCCGCGTCGACCGGCCCGTTCAGCACACTCCCGGCGTGTCGACCCGCGACTCTCCAGCGAACGAAAATTGATGTGTAACACCCGCGCCGCTGTAACGATCACACATCCGATCGCCATTCGCGAGGCATCGAAAACTCGTTGTAAAACGCCGTTTTTCAGTGCCGAGTGGCTTGCTAGGATCCTTTTTGCCGGACGGGGGTATCTGGAAAGGGGGCGGTGAGCGTGCGCCGAGCGAGGTGGACACAACCGCGTAGCAGTAGTGATCGGGGTGAGGCCGGCACCTGTGTGCGCACAGGGCACCCGGGTACCGACGTTGCCCACGGTCGGTGAATGCGATGGCGACCGACATCGAACCGCCAGTCGCCGCGATGTGTCGCGCCTGGGCACGGGCCGTGTGCTCCGAACCGGGTTCGCATACGACGCCGCATCAGCTGGAGCCTGTTCTCATCGAGCTGGTCGAACGGTTGCTGTATCTGGCCAGGCACGAGCCTTTCCCGGTGCCGGAGGCGCGGATGCTCGGCGCCCGGCTCGCCGAGCCGCCGTTCGAGCGGACCAGGATGCTCGCGCAGGCCAGTCGCTGGCTGCTCGGCTTCCCCTCGGGCCGACCGGGCTCGTTGGTGGCGACCCGCTGGCCGTTCGTCGCCAGCCAGGCCATCGACAGTTACGCCCAGGCCCTGCAGGAGCGGGCGCTGGCCCAGCAGGAGCAGAGTCTTTCGGCCAAGGTGTCGCTGCGGGTGCAGGAGATCGCCGCCCTCCAGCACCGGCTCCGCCACGAGGCCACTCACGACGCGCTCACCGACCTCGCCAACCGGACCTTGCTCCAGGACCAGGTGCGCCGCATGGCCACCGACCCGAACAGCTGCGTGGGGCTGCTGCTCATCGACCTGGACCGGTTCAAGCAGATCAACGACGGATACGGGCACGCCGTCGGAGACGAGGTGCTCGTCGAACTGGCCAACCGGCTGCGCGAGGTCTGCCCGCCCGACACGGTGATCTGCCGGTACGGCGGTGACGAGTTCGTGCTCGCGGTGAACCGGGACGGCAAGACGCTCACCGAGATCGCCAACCGCATCGTGGGAGCGCTGCGCGACCCGGTGTGGTCGTCGGCGGGCCCGGTGCCGGTCTCGGCGAGTGTGGGCACCGCCTACAACCCGCCGGGCGCCCCGTGCGACTTCACCGATCTGCTGCGGCGCGCCGATCGGGCGATGTACACGGCCAAGACGGCGGGCGGGCGACGGTTCGCGTTCTCCGATTCCGACGAACCGGAGATAGACGCGGCCGTCGCCGGCTGAACCCGCAAACCCCGTCCGCGGGCGCGGGTGGGGTCCCGAAGGAGGTCAGCTCGGCTGGCAGGCGGGGCACCAGAAGAGGTTGCGCCCTTCCAGCACCGCGTGGGCAACCGGCTCGGCACATACTCGGCAACCCGCGCCGAGGCGGCGGTAGACGTAGGTGCGCGGGCGGTCGGGAGCGTAGGACGGCTCGCCGTGATCGTGCTCGGGACGGACGACGTGCATGCGGCCGGTCGCCACGCCGACGGGCATCAGCTCGACCAGATCCGACCAGAGTGCGCTCCACTCTTCGGCACTCAGGTCGACGCCGGGGCGGTAGGGCGAAATGCCGTGCCGGAAGAGCACTTCGGCGCGGTAGACGTTGCCGACACCGGCGATCACGCTCTGGTCCATCAGCAGCGCGCCGATCGGCCTGCGGGAACGGCGGATTCGCGCGAAGGCGCGGTCCGGATCGGCGTCGGGGCGCAGCGGGTCGGCGCCGAGGCGGTCGGTCAGCGCCTCGACCTCCGGCGGCAGCAGTACCTCGCAGGCCGCGGGACCGCGCAGATCGGTGCCGAAGCCGTCGCCGACCATCCGCATCCTGACCTGCCCGACGGGCACGCCCATCGGCGGTTCCGCGTCGTAGAACTTGCCGTAGAGCCCGAGGTGCACGTGCACCGCGAGGCCCGATTCGTAATGGTGCAGCAGGTGTTTGCCGTGCGCTTCCGAGCGCACGAGTCGCTGTCCGTCCACCAGCGCGGCGCCGTCGGCGAACCGGCCCTGCGGACTCGACACCCGGACCACACCGCCGGCGAAAGCTCGCTGATGCTGATTCGCCAAGCGGTGCAGCGTGTGCCCTTCAGGCATCCGTCGTCGCGACCTCAGTACGCAGGGACGGCGGGAGCGATACCGGTCTTCTCGTACTCGGCCAGGATGTCGATGCGGCGCTGGTGGCGCTCCTCGTCGGACCACGGGGTCGAGACGAAGGCGTCGACGATGGCCAGCGCCTCCTCGGTGGAGTGCATGCGGCCGCCGATGCCGATCAGCTGCGCGTTGTTGTGCTCACGGGCCAGCTTCGCGGTCTCCACGCTCCACGCGAGGGCGCAACGGGCGCCGGGCACCTTGTTCGCGGCGATCTGCTCGCCGTTGCCGCTGCCGCCGAAGACCAGGCCGAGGCTGCCCGGATCGGCGACGGTGCGACGGGCCGCCTCGATGCAGAAGGCGGGGTAGTCGTCCAGAGCGTCGTACTCGAGGGCGCCGCAGTCGACGACCTCGTGGCCCGCCTGCTGGAGATGGGCCTTGACGTGATTCTTCAGTTCGAAACCGGCATGGTCGGCACCCAGGTATACGCGCATGGCTGCGATTCTGTCAGGCCGCTCGACGGCCGATCCGGGTGGGCACCATCCGCCATCAACACCGGAGCCGTCCGGCGCGAATCTGCTGACACGAGACGTGCCAGCGGGCACTGACCAGCGTGTGTGCGATAGCACGCGGCGCTGGCACCTCGGACGCGAGAACCCCGCCCCCACCGATGAATAGAGTGCATTTCATGCAGCCGCACGAACCGACGCCGCCGGACCGAGCCGACCAGCCGGAGTCCCCGTACGCGCCGCCGAGCGGGTGGGGGCAGGAACAGCAACCGCCGCAGCCCGGCTCGGCGATACCGCAGCACACCGGCGCCCACCCGACCTACGGCACCGCGACTTCGAGGCCGCACGGCACCGAACCGACGTCGCCCTACGGCGCTGGGTCTGCGTCGCCTTACAGCGCTGGATCCACCTCGCCTTACGGCGCTCAGCCAACGCCGCCTCACAGCACCGGATCCACCACGCCTTACGGCGCTCAGCCAACGCCGCCTCACAGCACCGGATCCACCACGCCCTATGGCGCTCAGCCAACGTCGCCTCACGCCGAGCACATGACGCCCTACGGCGCGCCACCACCCGTGCCGCCGAAGAACATGCCGCGCGGTCTCTCTCCGTTCGGGATGCCCGCCAGGCACAGCTGGGAGATCCCGCTGCTCGTTCTGGTGGTGGTGTGCACGGCGGTCGCGTATCTGATCGCGATCGTCATGCTCATCGTGGTGCTCGCCGACGGGGCCGTGCCGAGCGACTATCTGCTGCTGCTCGTCTTCGCGCCGATCCTGGTCTGGGTCGGGCGCGGTATCAACTACGCGTCGCAGCGGGTGAACGGGGTGAAGATGTCGCCGACGCAGTTCCCCGAGGGCTACCAGATGGTGGTCGACGCGGCGGCCCGCTTCGGCATGGCGAAGGTGCCCGACGCCTACGTGGTGCTCGGCAACGGCCAGATCAACGCCTTCGCCTCC
>NZ_BDAU01000027.1 GCF_001612615.1 Nocardia amikacinitolerans NBRC 108937
CGCCTTACGGCGCTCAGCCAACGCCGCCTCACAGCACCGGATCCACCACGCCCTATGGCGCTCAGCCAACGTCGCCTCACGCCGAGCACATGACGCCCTACGGCGCGCCACCACCCGTGCCGCCGAAGAACATGCCGCGCGGTCTCTCTCCGTTCGGGATGCCCGCCAGGCACAGCTGGGAGATCCCGCTGCTCGTTCTGGTGGTGGTGTGCACGGCGGTCGCGTATCTGATCGCGATCGTCATGCTCATCGTGGTGCTCGCCGACGGGGCCGTGCCGAGCGACTATCTGCTGCTGCTCGTCTTCGCGCCGATCCTGGTCTGGGTCGGGCGCGGTATCAACTACGCGTCGCAGCGGGTGAACGGGGTGAAGATGTCGCCGACGCAGTTCCCCGAGGGCTACCAGATGGTGGTCGACGCGGCGGCCCGCTTCGGCATGGCGAAGGTGCCCGACGCCTACGTGGTGCTCGGCAACGGCCAGATCAACGCCTTCGCCTCCGGGCACGGCTTCCGGCGCTTCGTCGTCGTCTACAGCGACCTGTTCGAAATCGGCGGCAAGGCACGCGAACCCGACGCGCTCGCGTTCATCATCGGCCACGAGGTCGGTCACATCGCCGCCGGGCACACCTCGTACTGGCGACAGCTGGGCATGTTCCTCGTGCCGTTCCTGCCGATCCTCGGCAGCTCGCTGATCCGCTCGCAGGAGTACACCGCCGACAATCACGGCTACTGCAACCGGCACACCGGCGCGGCCGCGGCCATGGGCACGCTGGCGGCGGGCAAGTACATGAACACCCTCGTCGGCTTCGACGAGATGGCCGACCGCGCCGCGACCGAGAAGGGCGGGTTCGTCTGGTTCGTCAACGCCCTGTCCTCGCACCCGGTGCTGACCTGGCGAATGTGGGCGCTGCGCGACCGCAGCAGGCACGGCAAGCTGTTCCTGCGCCCGAGCCCGCGGCCGCCGGTGGGCGCCGTGCCGTACGGCCCGTACGGCGAGGTTCCGAGTCTGCCGCCGAAGCCGGTGCCCTGAGCGACCGGACCGGGCGCCGCGACCGCGCGGCGCCCGGTCTCGTATTCAGTCGAAGACCGGGTCTTCGGTCCTGGTCCGCTTGAGCTCGAAGAAGTGCGGGTAGGACGCCAGCGCGACGACGCCGTCCCAGATCTTGCCCGCTTCCTCGCCGCGCGGAATGCGCGAGAGCACCGGACCGAAGAACGCGACACCGTTGACGTGGATGGTCGGGGTGCCGACGTCCTTGCCGACCTTGTCCATGCCCTCGTGATGGCTCTTGCGCAGGGCCTCGTCGTACTCGGTGCTCTCCGCGGCCTTGGCGAGCTCCGCGGGCAGACCGACCTCGGCGAGCGCGTCGGCGATCACCGCGGCCAGGCTCTCCTGCATGGTCGGACGCTCGTATTCGGCCTTGCGATCGTGGATGCGGCTGCCCATCGCGGTGTAGAGCGGGGAGAGCACCTTGTCGCCGTGGTCCTTGGCGGCGGCGATGGCGACGCGCACCGGACCCCAGCCGCTGTTCATCAGTTCGCGGTACTGCTCGGGCAGATCGCGGCCCTCGTTCAGCACAGCGAGGCTCATCACGTGGAAGCGCGCCTCGATGTCGCGGACCTGCTCGACCTCCAAGATCCAGCGGGAGGTGATCCAACACCAGGGGCACAGCGGGTCGAACCAGAAGTCGGCGACGTTCTTCTCGGCCGTGTCGGTCACGGGTCGTTCCTCTCGATCGCATGCAGGAAGCACGGCGCGCCAGCGCCGTTACCCGGAACCAACCACGCCGCCGGACGATTCGTTCCCGGCCCGAACCGATGTCCGGATACCGCGTTGCGGAACACCCGCCGACAGTAGGCTCGAGTGGGCACGCGTTCCCTCCCGAGAAGGAGTCCGCAATGACCTCGGATCGGCGTTTCGTGATCGTCGGCGGCGGTCTCGCCGCGGCCAAGACGGCGGAAGCCCTGCGCGACAACGATTTCGACGGGAAGATCACCCTGGTCGGCGCCGAGGAACATCTGCCCTACGAACGACCTCCGCTGTCCAAGGAGCATTTGTTCGGCAAGAAGCAGCTCGCGGATTTCACCGTGGAACCGGCGCAGTGGTACCGCGACCACAATGTGGACCTACTGCTCGGCACGACCGTGAGCGCGATCGATCGGGACGCGAAGACGATCATCCTGCCGGACGACTCCACGCTCTCCTACGACAAACTCGCGCTGGCCACCGGATCCACGCCGCGCACGTTGCCGCTGCCCGGCGCCGACACCCCCAACGTCTACACGCTGCGCCACATCGAGGACTCCGACACCTTGATCGGCCTCTTCGGCCAGAGCAACCGGCTCGCGATCATCGGCGCGGGCTGGATCGGCCTCGAGGTCGCGGCGGCCGCCCGCGCCGCCGGGATGGACGTCACCATCGTGGAGACCGCCGAACAGCCGCTGCTCGGCGCGCTCGGACCCGAGATGGGCGCGGTCTTCGCCGACCTGCACCGGGCGCACGGCGTCGACCTACGACTCGGCGCGCAGGTCGAGGAGATCACCACGCACGACGGGATCGCGACGGCGATCGCCGACGGGCTGCGGCTGGCCGACGGGACGACCGTCGCCGCCGACGCCGTGCTGGTCGCGGTCGGCGCCAAGCCGAATATCGAGATCGCCGCCGAGGCGGGGCTCGAGGTGGACAAGGGCGTGCTCGTTGACGCGAGCCTGGTCACCAGCGATCCGGACATCGTCGCCGTCGGCGACATCGCCGAACAGCAGCATCCTCGGCTCGACCGCCGTATCCGGGTGGAGCACTGGGCCAACGCGCTCAACCAGCCCGCGGTCGCGGCGGCGACCATGCTCGGCAAGTCGGCGACCTACGACCGGCTGCCCTACTTCTTCACCGATCAGTACGACCTCGGCATGGAGTACACGGGGTTCGCCGCGCCGGGCGAGTACGAGCGGGTCGTGGTGCGCGGCGATCTGGAGGGTCGCGAGTTCGTCGCGTTCTGGCTGGACGCGGAGAACCGGGTGCTCGCGGGCATGAACGTCAACGTGTGGGACGTGACCGACCGGATCAAGGAGCTGATCACCGCTGGCGAGCCGGTCGATCCCGATCGCTTGGGCAACACGTCGACTTCACTGTGATCCAGATCACCGAATTTCTCGTGAGCGATGTGTCGAAGCGGCGCGCACCGCTCCGACCTACCTGCGAGAGCGCCGAAGGGGCGCGCCGATCCGCGAGGAGACAACCGTGAAGTACATGCTGATCAAGACCTACAGCGAAGCCACCTACTGCAACACCCGGATGTCGGAGTGGGAGCCGGAAGACATCAAGGCGCACATCGACTTTCAGCGCGCGCTCGGCGAGGAACTGGCCAAGTCGGGCGAACTGGTCGACGCGCAGGGCCTGGCGGGACCGGAAAGCGCGCGCATCGTCAGCGCGGACGGCCGCTCCGCACCCGTGATCACCGACGGCCCGTTCCCCGAGACCAAGGAATTCCTGGCGGGGTACTGGCTCGTCGACGTGGACAGCCCCGAACGCGCGTTGCAGATCGCCGCCCAGGCCTCGGCCGCGCCCGGCCCCGGCGGCAAGCCGATCGGTGAGTACATCGAAGTGCGCGCGGTGATGAGCGCTCCCGCCACCGAGCTGTGACCCTTCCGCCCGACGCCGAGGCCCTGCTGCGCGAACTGGCGCCCCAGGTCCTCGGCGTCTTGGTGCGCCGTTTCGGTGACTTCGACGCCGCCGAGGACGCCGTTCAGGAGGCCCTGCTCGCCGCCGCGACCCAGTGGCCGGCGGCGGGGCTCCCGGACAACCCGCGCGGCTGGCTCGTCCAGGTCGCGCAGCGCAGGATGGCGGACGCGGTGCGCGCCGAGGTGGCCCGCAGGCGCAGGGAGACAACGGTTTTCGAGCGCGAGTTGCCGGACGCCGAGATCGTCGACCGGGACGACACCCTGGCGATGTTCTTCCTGTGCTGTCACCCCGCGTTGTCCTCGGCGAGTGCGATCGCGTTGACGCTGCGGGCGGTCGGCGGGCTGACCACCGCGGAGATCGCGCGCGCGTTCCTGCTTCCGGAGCCGACCATGGCCCAGCGCATCGCGCGGGCCAAGAAGCGCCTCGCCGCACTCGATCGCCCGTTCGCCAGGCCCGACGACGCCGAGTGGCGGGAGCGACTCGGCTCGGTGCTGCACGTGCTGTATCTGATCTTCAACGAAGGGCACACCACCACTTCGGGCGCCGAGTTGCAGCGCACGGACCTTTCGGGCGAGGCGATCCGGCTCGCCCGCGCCGTGCACCGGCTGCTGCCCGACGACGTCGACGTCACCGGACTGCTGGCGCTCATGCTGTTGACGGACGCTCGCCGGGCCGCCCGTGTCGGTCCGCACGGCGAACTGATCCCGCTGGCAGAACAGCGACGCGGCCGGTGGGATCGGGCGATGATCACCGAGGGCGTGCGGCTGGTCACCGGCACCCTGTCGCACGGACTCACCGGCGCGTACCAGGTGCAGGCGGCGATCGCGGCCGTGCACGGGCAGGCGCCGCGCGCGGAGGACACCGACTGGCCGCGCATCCTGGCGCTGTACAACCTGCTCGAACGCATCGCGCCGAATCCGGTGGTGACGCTGAATCGCGCCGTCGCGGTCGCGATGGTGCACGGTCCGTCGGCGGGGCTGGCACTGATCGACACCCTCGCGGAGCCGCTCGCGGGCGCGGGTCACCGGCTGGACGCGGTGCGCGGCCATCTGCACGAGATGGCGGGCGAGTATCCGGCCGCCGTCGCGAACTACACCGCGGCGGCCCGCCGAACCACGAGTGTGCCGGAGTGGGACTATCTGACGCTGCGTGCGGCGCGCCTACGTCAGGTTATGGTGGCGCGGAACTGAGTTCCGGTCGGCACTTCCGACGCGGATCCTCAGCCTTCCAAGCTGATATCCCGGCCCTCGCCCAGAAGCTGCCCGAACCGCCGCACCGCCGCGCGCGGTCGACTCGAGCCCGACGGGCCGCACCGGTTCCGCCACTTCCGCGGCGAGCCGCACGAACGCCGCGTCGAATTCGGCATCGGCGGCAACTGAGGCGAGGAGCCGCCGGAGCAGGACAGCGCGCCCGTCCGCACTCGTTTCCGCATCTCCGCGTCGAGCCACCCACCCGCCGCATCGGACAGCGTCGCAGGAAGCCGCCGGACCGGACTATTCGATGCCGCGCGCGGCGGTTGAGCCAGGAAACGGTCGGGTGACGCGGCAGACTGCTGGTGTGACAGCGACATTCAGCGCGGGCATCCTCCTGTTTCGCATCACCTCGGGCGATCCCGAGGTCCTGCTCGGCCACATGGGCGGGCCCTTCTGGGCGCGCAAAGACAACGCGGCCTGGTCGATCCCCAAGGGCGAATACGACCCGGAGACCGAGGACGCCGCACTGGCCGCCCGCCGCGAATTCACCGAAGAGCTGGGACTACCCGCACCGGAAGGGGAATGGATCCCGCTGGGTGAAGTCCGCTACAGCAGCGGGCGCAAGCGGCTCGTCGCGTGGGCCGTACAGGGCGACCTCGATCCGGCCCAGGTCGACCCGGGCACCTTCGAAATGGAGTGGCCGCCGCACTCCGGCCGCCTCGTCGCCTTCCCGGAGATCGACCGCGCCGAGTGGTTCGACATGGCCACCGCGCACGACAAGCTGATCGCCGGGCAGCGGCCCTACCTGGACCGCCTCACCGAACACCTGCGCGCGGAAGCCGACCGGACCGACGACGCTCGCCCCTGAGAACCCGGGGTCGGGCAGCGCTCAGGCCGACGCCCACCGCACGCCGGTGATGAGCTCGAACGCCTCCTGGTACTTGCGGCGGGTCGCCTCGACGATGTCGGCCGGAATCTCCGGGCCCGGAGGCTCCTTGTCCCAGCCGGTCGAGGTGGACCAGTCCCGGACGAACTGCTTGTCGAAGGACGGCTGCGGGTGCCCGGGCTCCCACTGATCGGCGGGCCAGAAGCGTGAGGAGTCGGAGGTGAGCACCTCGTCGCCGAGGGTGAGAACGTCACCGTCCCAGCCGAATTCGACCTTGGTGTCGGCGATGATGACGCCCTTGCTCGCGGCGTGCTCTGCGCCGCGAAGGTAGATGTCGAGGGTGCGATCGCGCAGCTGCTCGGCGACCTCGCGGCCCTCCTGGTTCACCACGTCGGCGAAGGTGATCGGCTCGTCGTGGCCCTCGGACGCCTTGCTGGTGGGGGTGAAGATCGGCTCGGGCAGCTTGTCGCCGTCGCGCAGGCCGGGCGGCAGCGCGACGCCGGACACGGTGCCGGTGCGCTCGTACTCCTTCAGACCCGAGCCGGTGAGGTAGCCGCGCGCGATGCACTCCACGTGCACCATCTTCAGCGGCTTGACCCGCACACCGCGGCCTGCGAACTCCGCGGGAACGTCGGTGGTGGACAGCACGTGGTTGGGCACGTCGGCGAAGAACTGGAACCACCAGTTCGACAGCTGGGTCAGCAGCGCGCCCTTCTCCGGAATCGGCGTCGGCAGCACCACGTCGTACACCGAGACCCGATCGGAGGCCACGAGCAGCAACGTGTCGCCGTCCTCGTACAGGTCGCGCACCTTACCGGCGTGCACATGCTTCAACGTGGAGCCTCCGAATCCGTGGATGTGTGTCTGCGCTGCACAGGAACGATACCGCCGTGGTCTTCGGCGGCCGGTGCCGCCGCCTGCGCCCGCCGGGCGTGTGCCCCGGCCTTCGTACCGGCCCGCACGCTCGAGGGCTGGACCGCACCTGACCGCACCTGCTGGGTGCGCCCCTCCAGGCGATGCGCGGATCGAGGACCGCCCCGTCCGGCCGCCCCATCTGACGTTCGCTCCCCATGCGCGGATCGAGGACCGCCTCGTCCGGCCACCCCATCTGACGTGACCCCGCATTCGCTCCCCATGCCCGACTCGAAGACAGACCGAGTCCGCATGTGCCCGCGGGGCGCACCCCGCATTCGCTCCGGCCATGCGCGATCGGGGGACGGACTCCGTCCGGCTGCGCCCACTAGGGTTGGCGAGAAAGTTCCGCGCGGGCGGACCCGCCCGGTGGCATTGTGGACGCTGTCGCGCTCCCGGTGGGCGATCCCGCCGCGAGCTCGCACCGTGCCGTGTTCGTCGAAGAGCGAAGGAGTTCCATGTCTGCCCCGAATCTCACCCGCGACCAGGCGATCGAGCGCGCCGCCACGGTCGGCGTCGAGAACTACCGCATCGAACTCGATCTCACCGACCAGCCGACCGGCACCGACGGCACGGTCGGCGAGACGTTCGGCTCGAAGTCCACCGTCACCTTCACCGCGACGCCCGGCGCGAGCACCTTCATCGACATCGTCGCGGCCGGCGTGCGCTCGGCGGTGCTCAACGGCATCCCGCTCGACATCTCCGACTACGACGAGGCCAAGGGCATCGCGCTGCACAACCTGGCCGAGCGCAACGAGCTGGTCGTCGAGGCCGACTGCGTGTACTCGCACACCGGCGAGGGCCTGCACCGGTTCGTCGATCCGACCGACGACAAGGTCTACCTGTACTCGCAGTTCGAGACCGCCGACGCCAAGCGCATGTTCGCCTGCTTCGATCAGCCGGATCTGAAGGCCACCTTCGACATCACTGCCACCGCACCCGCCGACTGGGAGGTCGTCTCCAACGGCGCGGGCAGCAAGCGGGAGTCCGGCGGTGTCGCCGTGCACACCTTCGCCACCACGCCGCGGATGAGCACCTACCTGGTCGCCATGATCGCGGGCCCGTACGCGAAGTGGACCGACACCTACACCGACGAGCACGGCTCGATCCCGCTCGGCATCTACTGCCGCGCGTCGCTGGCCGAGCACATGGACGCCGACCGCCTCTTCACCGAGACCAAGCAGGGTTTCGGCTTCTACCACGCCAACTTCGGCGTTCCGTACGCCTTCGGCAAGTACGACCAGCTGTTCGTGCCGGAGTTCAACGCGGGCGCGATGGAGAACGCGGGCGCGGTGACCTTCCTGGAGGACTACGTCTTCCGTTCCAAGGTGACCCGCGCGTCCTACGAGCGCCGCGCCGAGACCGTGCTGCACGAGATGGCGCACATGTGGTTCGGCGACCTGGTCACCATGAAGTGGTGGGACGACCTGTGGCTGAACGAGTCGTTCGCCACCTTCGCCTCGGTGCTGTGCCAGTCCGAGGCCACCGAGTACACCAACGCGTGGACCACCTTCGCCAATGTGGAGAAGTCCTGGGCGTACCGGCAGGACCAGCTGCCGTCGACGCACCCGATCGCGGCCGACATCCCGGACCTCGCCGCGGTGGAGGTCAACTTCGACGGCATCACCTACGCCAAGGGCGCGAGCGTGCTCAAGCAGCTGGTGGCCTACGTCGGGCTGGAGCCGTTCCTGGCTGGTCTGCGCGACTACTTCGCCGAACACGCCTACGGCAACGCCACTTTCGACGACCTGCTGACCGCGCTGGAGAAGTCCTCCGGCCGCGACCTGTCGACCTGGGGCGCGCAGTGGCTCAAGACCACCGGCCTCAACATCCTGCGGCCCGACTTCCAGGTCGACGCCGACGGCAAGTTCGGTTCGTTCGCCGTCGTCCAGGAAGGCGCGGCCCCCGGCGCGGGCGAGCGTCGTGTGCACCGGCTGGCGGTCGGTGTCTACGACGACCAGGACGGCAAGCTGGTCCGCACCCACCGCGTCGAGCTGGATCTCGATGCCGCCGAGCGCACCGAGGTGCCGGAGTTGGTCGGCGTGCCGCGCGGCAAGTTCGTGCTGGTCAACGACGACGACCTGACCTACTGCTCGGTACGGCTGGACGCCGACTCGCTGGACGTGCTCGTCAACCGGATCGCCGACATCGCCGAGCCGCTCCCCCGCACGCTGGCTTGGTCGGCGGCGTGGGAGATGACCAGGCAGGCCGAGTTCAAGGCCCGCGATTTCGTCGCGCTCGTGCAGCGCGGCGTCGGCGCGGAAACCGAGATCGGCGTCGTGCAGCGGCTGCTCATGCAGGCGCACACCGCGATCGGCAGCTACGCCGACCCCGCGTGGGCCGATTCGGTGGGTTGGCCCCAATTCGCCGATCGCCTGCTGGAATTGGCGCGCGAGGCCGAGCCGGGCTCGGATCACCAGCTGGCCTTCGTCAACGCGCTGACCGGCGCGCGGCTGTCGGGCTGGCACACCGAGGTGCTGCGCGAACTGCTCGACGGCGCCCCTGCCTCGGTCGGTCTCGGCGGACTCGCGGTCGACACGGATCTGCGCTGGCGCCTGGTCAGCGCGCTCGCCGCGGCGGGCGAGATCGACGCCGAGGGCACGGCTACCCCGACCATCGACCGCGAGCTCGCCAACGACCCGACCGCGGCGGGCAAGCGCCAGGCCGCGGCAGCGGCGACCGCGCGGCCGATCGCCGAGGTCAAGGAAGAGGCGTGGACCAGGGTGATGGACGACGACTCGCTGCCCAACATCACCGCCCGCGCGATCGTCGGCGGCTTCGCCCCGGCCGGTCAGGGCGAGCTGCTCGGCTCGTTCGTGGAGCGGTACTTCGCCGAGATCCCCGCGGTGTGGGAGCGGCGCTCCAGCGAGGTCGCGCAGACGGTCGTCGTCGGCCTGTACCCGTCTTGGGAGATCACCGACGACGCGGTCGCCGCGGCGGACAAGTTCCTCGCCGACAACCACCCGCCCGCCCTGCTCCGCCTGGTCTCCGAGGGCAAGGCGGGCATCGAACGCTCGCTGCGCGCGCGAGCCTTCGACGCGCGCTAGTCCCTGCCGCTCCCACAAATCGTTTCGACGCCTCACATAGCCACCGGCTATGTGAGGCGTGCAGTGCCTGTGTGGGAGTGGCCTTCGGTGCTCAGCGGGCGAGGAAGTGCCAGCCGAGCCAGGCCCAGCAGAGGACCGCGATGATGCGGACGGGTCGGCTGGTGAGTGCGGCGGCGGCCACGGCGCTCAATGGGGTGAGTAGATCGCGGCGAACGTGGGCTAGGGCGGTGAGGGCGAGGGCGATCGCGAGAAGCACGGCGAAGCCGACTACGACGTGGGTTCCTCCGTTCATCGGGTGACCAGCCACCAGCCGATCGCCAGCCAGGCCAACCAGGCGGCGAAGCGGAGCGGGCCCTGTTCGATGGCCGGATCGATCAGGGTCGAGAGGGTGGGGTATTCGTCATGGGGTTTGGACCAATCCGGTTGGCGGACATACGCGTACGCCTCCCACCCGGCACCCGCGAGCAACAGCCCCGACCACACTGCGGTGCCCCTGCGCAGCGGCGTGGTTTTCGGGTGGGCGGCACTCGACGGACGCAGCGCCCACCCCAGGGCGACCGCGGCGACGACGAGGACCACTACCACCGCGGGCCATTCGAAGGGTCGCGTGACGAATCCGAGTGCCGCCACCGCGACCACGCACGCGATCCCGAGCGCACGCCGTCGACCGGACGGTCGCGCGGTGGGCACCGATTTCGCTGCCACTGTCGCAGAATACGACCAGGCAATGCGCCGAGTGCGCAGGTGAGCGGAATTCGATGCCCGTGCCGCCGCCGAGTGCGCAGCTCAGCGGAACAGTTCGGTGTTGTCCCTTGCCCACTGCGCGAAGCTCGTGGCCGGCGCACCGGTGACGTCCGCGATCGTGGTTGTCGGCTTCTGCGGGTGCTCGACCATGCTCGCGATCCCGTCGACGTACCATTCCGCGTACGAGCCCATCGCCGGTTCGAGCATCCGGATGGCTTCGTCACGTGGCACTTGGACGACGGTGAGGTCCCGTCCGAGGGCGGCGCCGATGGCGTGGATCTTCTCGGCCCTGGTGAGCGTCTCCGGGCCGGTCAGCTCGTAGGTCTTGCCCGCGTGCCCCTCGGTGAGCAGCACCTTCGCCGCGGTGCGGGCGATGTCGTCCATCGTGAGGGGCGCGTTGGCGGCCTCGGGGTGTGGATCGCGGATCTCGTCGGATGCCTTGATCTGGTCGGCCCAGATGGCGGCGTTCTCGCTGAACTCACCGGCGTAGAGGTGCGTCCAGTCCAGGCCGGAGCCCTCGACGGCCTTGGCGATGGGCTGCCAGTCGGTGGATTCGTCGCCGGACAGGTCGACGATGTGCCGGACGCCCGCCGCCTTCGCCAGCTCGACCACCTCGTTCACCGTCTCCAGCACCGGCGCGAGATACATGCGGTCGACGCCCTCGAAGGCGGCGGGCAACGAGGACAGCCGCCGCAGATAGCCCTGCGCGACCTCGACGCCCGCGGGGAACCCGGCGCGCTCGGGGTGGTTCGACAGCGCCCGAACATCGGTCGCGCCGCCCGCCAGCAGATGATCGACAACCATCCGCCCGATGTTGCCGGTGGCTCCCGTGACAAGAATTTTCATCTTCCCAAGGTGCCCGCGATTCGCCGATCTCGACAACCCCCAATGTTTCCGCGCCGCAGCCGGAAACGCGAGCGGCGCGCCCACCCGATTCGGGTGGGCGCGCCGCGAGCACGCTGGTGACGTGGGGGTCAGCGACCGATGGCGGCAGCCATCACGCGGACCGCGGAAATCAAACCGTCGATCAGCTGACCCTGCCGGATCGAGCTGAGCGCGGCGGTGACGCCGAGCTGGCAGACGCGGTCGTTGGCGCGGTCGGCGACATCGTGGCCGGAGCGGACCTCGATCGCCTTCTCGTTGGGCGAGACGGCGATGAGCACCGAGCGCGCCGCCTCGGGGGTCGTGGCGAACAGCGCGTCCGCGCCCGCCGCCGTGTCGGCGCCGAGATCGCCCACGTAGATGTTGAAGCGCACCTTGGTCGCGCGGGTCGCCTCGGTCAGCGCGTTGTCCATGGCGAGCCGCTCTTCATCGCTGAAGGGGGCTTCCTTGAACACGTCGCCCGCCTCGTGCACACCGGACACGCGTCCGCTGCTGGTGAGGGCGTACCCGTGCGGGAGGTCGGCCTCGACCACCGCTGGCCACTTAGAACTTGCCACTTGCCCGGCCTCCGATCAGCTCAACCTGGGCGGATTCGATAGCCGCATGGCTGCCATGCGACTGAGCGGTGTCGTGGTGCCCGTGTCCGGTCACCTCGTCGGTAGCACTCCACAGCACCGGCTCCGCGGTCCACTTCTGTCCGAGTTCGAAGTGAACCGGCTTCTCGCCGGGCAGCGGCTTACCGAGAAACGACAATCCGGCGATCGCCGCGTAGATCACCAGCGGGATGCCGACGAAGATCAGCACTGTCTCGAGAATGCTCACGGCCTTACGGTAGACGATGCTGTGTAGTAGACGCTCGTCCGGTCGTCCACTGACCCCGTGTCGTTCCGGCCGGGGACCGGTCCTGCCCGGCCCCGTCCGGCGAAACCGCCCGCGCCCGAGTCGCATTCGGAGACGAAGTCTCGCCGCCTACCTGGACGGCGGCCACACTCGCCGCGCGCACCCGCGGCGAAGACGAACAACGGACGCTGGCGGGAGCTGGTCGCCGGACCGCTGCCGGAACGAGCTGCCAGGCATCCACGGCGCGGCATCCGCCAACTCGACTGCGGTTCACTGCGGGGCCATCGAATGCCCGGACGAGACCGATAGGGAGTTCGTGGTCGCGGTGTAGGTCAGACCAGCCAAGCTGCCGCGTCGGGCGGCAGTTGCCCGCTGGTCAGCGGTGCGCTGGCCAGGAGCAGTTCGCCGGGCGGCAGCGGGATCGGCGCTGCGCTCGCGTTGAGCACGCAGACCAGCCCGCCGGGACGGCGGAAGGCAAGGCAACCCGCGGGACTGCCGTACCACTCGATCCTCGGGCCCGCGAATTCCGGTCGCAGACCGCGCAATTCGATCGCCAACCGGTACAGCGAGACGGTCGAACCCAGCTCCTCGAGCTGCGCCTCCACGCTCAATCCGGCCCACTCCGGCGGAATCGGCAACCACGAGCGCTCACCCTTGGTGAACCCGAACGGCGGCCGGTCGCCCTCCCACGGGATCGGCACCCGGCAACCGTCACGCCCGCGTTCGGTGCGTCCCGACCGTTCCCAGACGGGGTCTTGCAGCACGTCTTCGGGGAGGTCGTCCACGTTCGGCAGGCCGAGTTCGGCGCCGTTGTAGATGAACACCGCGCCGGGCAGTGCCAGCTCGACCAGGATCATCGCCTTGGCCCGCGCCAACCCGGTCGCTCCGCCGCCGTAGCGGGTGACCTCGCGTTCGACGTCGTGGTTGGACAGGGTCCAGGTGGGCGAGGCGCCGACCGGCGCGACCGCGGACAGCGAGTTGTCGATGGCGTCGCGGACCGCCTCGGCGGTGAACGCCGTCTCGGCCAGGCGGAAGTTGAAGGCCAGGTGCAGCTCGTCGGGTCGCACGTATTCGCCGAAGCGGGTGTTGTCGTCGACCCAGACCTCGCCGATGGACACCGCGTTCGGGTACTCGTCGATCACCTTGCGGATGCGGCGGTGGATGTCGTGCACGGCCGGGTTGTTGAAGCGCGGGTCGCTGTCGTCGTGGATGAGCATCTTGGTGGACACGGTCTCCATGTCCGGCAGGCCAGGCGGTTTGGCCATGCCGTGCGCGACGTCGATGCGGAAACCGTCCACGCCGCGGTCGAGCCAGAACCGCAGCGTCTGCTCGAAATCCGCGACGACCTCGGGATTCTCCCAGTTCAGGTCGGGTTGTTCCGGCGCGAAGAGGTGCAGGTACCACTGGCCGGGCGTGCCGTCCGGCTCGGTGACCCTGGTCCAGGCCGGACCGCGGAAGATGCTCGGCCAGTTGTTGGGCGGCTCGTCGCCGTTGGGTCCTCGGCCGTCGCGGAAGATGTAGCGCGCCCGTTCGGGGCTGCCCGGCGCGGCGGCCAGCGCCGCCTGGAACCAAGGGTGCTCGCTGCTGGTGTGGTTCGGCACCAGGTCCATGGTGACCTTGAGCCGCCGGGCGTGTGCCTCGGTGATGAGCGCGTCCAGCGCGGCCATGCCACCGAACAGGGCATCGATGTCGCGGGGATCGGCGACGTCGTAGCCACCGTCGGCCATCGGCGAGCGCATGACCGGGCAGATCCACAGTGCGTCGACGCCGAGCAATTCCAGATAGCCGAGCTTCTCGCGGACGCCGCCCAGATCACCGATGCCGTCACCGTCGGAGTCGGCGAAGGAACGGGGGTAGACCTGGTAGAACACGGCGGAACGCCACCACGGCTGGCCGGTGCGATCCGCCGGCGCCTGCACGGCAGGTGTAGCTGTCACGTTCGTAATAGTGCCAAAGACATGCGACGAATTCCGCACGGGTGACCGCATGTCACACTATCTGGCAAATTCACAGCGAATCCCTTGCCCGGCCGGTACGGTGCCTCGCGGCTCACATCGGCGAGTTCACCAGCGAGTACGCGGCCATCTCCAGATAGTCGAGCAGGGCCTTGCGGTGTTCGTCGTCGAGGACCTCGGGCTCGAGCTCCGCGACCGCGATGTGCATGCAGCGCAGCCAGGCGTCGCGCTCGAGCGGACCGATGGTGAACGGCATGTGCCGCATCCGCAGCCTCGGATGCCCGCGTTCGTCGGAGTAGGTGCGCGGACCGCCCCAGTACTGTTCGAGGAACATGCGCAGCCTGCGCTCCGCGGGTCCGAGATCCTCTTCCGGATAGAGCGGACGCAGGATCTCGTCGGCGGCCACCTCTCGGTAGAACACCGCCACGAGCCGACGGAACGTCTCCGCGCCGCCGACCGCCTCGTAGAACGACGTCGTGGTCTGCTCGCCCGAACTCATCAGGTCCTCTCGATTGGTCGAATCCCCGCACTCCATTGTGCCCGGCGCGGGCTCGGCCGCCACGGCTGGACGGGCCGCGCGACCGCGGTCCAGATAGCGGAGCGGCGGCTCTTCAGCGGCAGTTAACCCAACATTGTGCGAAATCACCGTGCAATCAGGCGAGTTCCATGGTCATATTGGTGGCAGTCTCCACGGGAGATATCACATGATCTTGAACCTGACGAAATCGGGGTCACCCAGATGAAGCAGCGGCACGGCCGGTCACACGAGGCCAGGACCCACCGACAACTCCAGCCCGCCGACGTCCACAATCGTGGGTCGGGGGCTACTCCGCTGCACATCTTGTCCGATCATCATCCTGGATCCCACCGCCCGGGTGAGGCTCCTCATCGTGCCGATCACGGCCACCATCTCACGCCGGTCCAGGCCGAGACCGCCAACTGGTTGAAGCGCCGGGTGTTGCTTCTGAACGCCACCTACGAGCCGCTCACCGCGTTGTCCGCCCGCCGTGCCGTCGTCCTGCTCATCTGCGACAAAGCCGACGCCGTGCACCACAATCCCGAAGGACCGGTCGTCCATTCCGCCGGATCCGAGGTGGCCGTTCCCTCGGTCATCCGGCTGCGCACCTACGTGCGCGTCCCCTATCGCGCCCGCGTCCCGATGACAAGGGCCGCGCTCATGCACCGCGACCGCTACCGCTGCGGATACTGCGGCGGCAAGGCCGAGACCATCGATCATGTCGTCCCGCGCAGCCGCGGCGGCGAGCATTCCTGGGAGAACTGCGTCGCCAGCTGCGCGCCGTGCAACCACCGCAAAGCCGACAAGTTGCTCAGCGAGCTCGGCTGGACGTTGCGCTCGCCGCTTGTCTCGCCGAAAGGGCCGCACTGGCGGCTGCTGTCGACGACCTCGGACCTCGATCCGATCTGGTTGCAGTACCTCGGCGAAGGCGCTGCCTGAGCACCGGGGTCGAGCTCCGACTGAGGCTCGTCCGATACGTGGCGGCCGCAGTTCTGCCCAAGCCGACGTGGATCAGCCGTACTCGACCATGAGCGTCGCCCAGGTGCCGGATTCCAGCGCCTCGAAGATGTGCGGCGCGTCGCCCGGATAGGCGATGTAGTCGCCCGGTCCCAGCTCCACCGGCGACTCGGTGGGGCCGACCATCGCCCGCCCTGTCGCGAGGAGCACGTGCTCGATCACGCCGGGGATGTGCGGGTCCGAGGCGCGTGGGTGGCCGGGTTCGGCGGTGATGCGGAACAGGTCGCGGCGAGTGTTCGGCAAACCGGACGCGAGCAGCGTCGCGGTGTATTCCGACCGCTCGGCGGCCACCCGCGGCCCCTCGCCCGCCCGGATCACCTGGACGGTCGGCCGCGGCGGATCGAGCAGCCGGGAGAACGGCATGTCCAGCGCGACGCACAGCGCCCACAGGGTTTCCAGGCTCGGGTTCCCGCTACCCGACTCCAATTGGGAGAGCGTGGATTTCGCGATGCCCGCCCGGTTCGCCACCTCGCTCAGCGAGAGCCCGGCGCGGGTGCGCTCGCGGCGCAGCGAAGCCGCGATCACCGCCTGCGGCGTCGCCGTCGTGGTGTCGTTCCGCGTCATGCCCCAGCTCCCGTCGAGTGCGAACCGCCCAACAGAAAACCATATTGACGAACCGGCCTGCCATGTTCACTATAAGCTACATGCGTTCGATATGGCGAACACTGGACCGGGAGACACTGTCCGGCATCGCGGCGGTGTGCCTCGCCGTCGCCGTCATCGGCATCTCCTACGGTACGACCGCGGTAGCCGAGGGCTTTCCGGTGTGGCTGCCGGTGCTGCTCGGCACCGTCGTGCTCGCGGGCGGCGCGGAGTTCCTGTTCATCGGTATCGTCGCGGCGGGCGGCAATCCGATCGCGGCGACGCTGGCCGGACTGCTGGTCAACGCGCGACACCTGCCCTACGGGCTGTCGGTCCCGGACGTCGTCGGCACCGGATGGCGGCGGCTGATCGGCGTGCACGTGATGAACGACGAGGCGGTCGCGATGGCGCTGGCCGAATCCGAACCCGACCGCCGCCGCGCCGTCTACTGGGCCTGCGGGCTCGGTGTCCTGCTCGCCTGGCCGGGCGGGGCGGCGCTCGGCGCGCTGATCGGAACGGTGGTGCCGGATACCTCGGTACTCGGCTTGGACGCGGTGTTCCCCGCGGTGTTGCTCGCGTTGGTCATTCCGGCGCTGCGCGACCGGACGACGTTCGGGGCGGTGTGCGTCGGAACCGGCGTCGCGGTGCTGAGTGCGCCCTTCCTGCCCGCGGGTTTGCCCGTGCTGCTTGCTCTTTCGGGCGTGGTGGTCGCGGCCATCACGCTGGGGCGCGGCGCGAGCGACGTGCACGGGACCGTGCGCGAGAAACACGGCTCCGCGATCGAAGTGCACTCCGTGGAGAACTCCGCGACCGACGAACGACACTCCGCGGCGAACTCCGCGGCGAAGGAGCGGTACTTCGTGACCGACGCAGCGCGCGATGTGCCAGGCCTCGCGCCGGACGAAGCGCTTTCGGCGCCGGAGAGTGCCGACTACGTCTCCTGCGACCGCGGACCGAAGGAGCCTCGATGATGCTGGCCGCCGGAGTGATCGCCCTCGCGGTGGGCACCTACGCCTTCCGCTGGGCCGGACCCGCCTTGCGCAGCCGCGTTCGCTTTCCGGAACGCGCGCGCCAACTGCTGGAGATCGGCGCGGTCGTACTGTTGGCCGCGCTGGTCGCCGTGACGACCCTGCCCTTCGGCACGGGGCATGTCGGCGTCGCGCTGCCCGCCGGGGTGGTGGCCGGCGGAATCCTCGCGTGGCGGCGCAGTCCCCTGCTCGTGGTGATCCTGGCCGCCGCGGCGACCACCGCCGTGCTGCGGCTCATCGGAGTTTCCTGAGTCGCCGTAAGGGCTCGGCGTTCAGCTCGGCAGTAGCGGGATGCTGCCCGCGCGGCGGCGGGCGACCGAACCGTAGCGGGCGTCGAGGCGCAGCCAGGTGGGGGTGGCGCGGACGCGCACGATCTCGGCGGGCGGAATGCGGCGAGCTTCGGCCTTCTCACCGGAGTGCGGGATGAAATCCATTGCGGTGAGCGCGAAGACGACCCGCATCGGGACCTCCACCCGGGTGTCGGCGGCCGAGACGGTCAGCACGGTCTGGTCGAGCAGCGAGGCGGGCGGACCGTGCTGGCTGCCGTGTTCCTTGGCCAATTCCGCTCCGCGCTCTGCCAATTCGACGAGGGTGCGGGCGGGCACATCGTCGACGTGCGCGAACCCGTCGATGGGCGGAAGCGCGCCGCGCCAGGCCGAGTCCATCGAATAACCCAAATCGATCGGACTGCCCGACGCCAGTCCGGCCAGCACCAAGTCGGCGCCGACGGTGACATCGTCGACGCCGAGTTCGGCGACCACCGTCCGCACCGCGAGCGCCTCGAAACCCGTAGCGACCCAGGCCGATACGTACCGCTCGCCACGGCGGCGCAGGCGCACCACCGCGGCTTGGTCCAGCCGGACCGCCCTGCTCAGGAACGTGGCGAGGTTCTCGCGTTCGGCCGGATCGGAAACGTGCAGCACCCGCTGCTCTGCCATCACAACCGTTCTGTCGTCGCGGGACCGGCGATCAGGTCGCGGTCACTTGTCCATCCACCCGGCCAGGTACTCGCGCTCCGGATCGGTCAGGCGGCGCAGCCGCTGGGTGTCGATGTCGAACGCCGCGAGCTGGGTGGTGGCGAGCACGGCGGGCGGCGAGTCGGGCGCCGCGCCGTTGGCCCGCACCTCGTAGCCGACCGTGAAATCGACCGCGCGCAACTGCTCGATCCACATCGCGATATCGAGCGGGGTGTCCTCATGACGCAGCTGCCCGCGGTAGCGCACGCGCAGATCCGCGAGCACACAGCCGGACCGCAGCGCGGAGGTCGGGCGGCCTTCCTCGAACAGCCACGGGATACGCGCCTCTTCCAGCAGGGTCACCATCCTGGCGTGGTTGACGTGCTGGAACACGTCCATGTCGGACCACCGGATCTCGACCTTGGCGTGAAAACGCTTGGGCAGCAGCACGGAACTCCCGTGGCCCTTCCCGTTACCGTTCAATGAATTCGTCACTGTGGTACCTCCGGTGGACGCCCAGTCACCCACCAGGACGCACACGCTGCGGCGTCGCAACAGGCAGACGAGGCGAGATCGTGGGTCTGGAAAATCCGACAACACCGACACTGCGATCCGGGACGCACCCGGATCGAGACCGATCTTCGCCGTCCAGTATCGCAATGTCGGCCCGAGTGGTCCTGTCGGGGGCCGTGCATTGCGCTTTAGCGCGGCACCTCCGATTGCGCGCCGACACCGCTGACCATGCTGCGCACCTGCCGTGCCGCCACGGACAACGTCGCCAGATCGTGGGCGCCGCTTTCGAACAACTCCGACAGCGCCGCCCGCGCGCGGCCCAGCCTGGACTGGTTCTTCGACTCCCAGTAGGCGATCTTCTCGTCGGCGGTCTCCTCCGGCTCACCGGCGGAGAGCACGTCCAAGGTGAGTGAGCGCAGCGAACCGTACATGTCGTCGCGCAGCGCCAGCCTGGCCAGCGCGTGCCACCGGTCCCCGCGCTCGAGGTGACTCACCGCCTGGAGCAGCCAATCGATCTTGAGATGGTCGTTCAGCGCGTAGTACAGCGCGCCGACCTCCTCGCCGTCACGATCGGTGATGTCGGCGATGTCGAGCACGTCGAGCAGCGGGAACAGCGTCAGCAGGCCGAACACCTCGGTCGCCAGGTCGGTCGGTGCGCCGCGCGCGATCAACTCCGCGGACTGATCGGTCAGCGTCGCCACGTGGTGGCCGCGCAGCCAGCCAGGGACCTTCGAGGCCAGCTCGCGCACGCCCCTGCTGTAGCGGTTGATCTCGGCGCCGACGGCGATCGGCTGCGGGCGGTTGCTGAGCAGCCATCGCGAGGCGCGGTCGAGGGTGCGTTTGGTCTCCAGCTCCAGTTCGTCGCGCACGGAGATGGGGATGTCGGCCGAGCGGATCCGCGCCCACATGGCATGCAGGTCGAAGATCTCGGTGGTCGCGGCGAAGGCGCGCACCGCGTCGGCGGTCGTCGCGCCCACCTCTTCGATCAGCCGGAACGCGTAGCTGATCCCGCCGTAGTCCACCATCTCGTTCGCGATCATCGTGGTGACGATCTCGCGGCGCAGCCGGTGCTTCTTGATGGCGCTGCCGAAACGGTCCCGCAGCGGCGTCGGGAAGTACTCCGGAAGGCGGGCAGCGAAGTAGGCCATGTCCGGCAGATCGGAGTCGAGCAGATCGGCCTTGAGCGAAAGCTTCACGTGCGCCATGAGATTGGCCAGTTCCGGCGAGCACAGGCCAGCGCCGTCCTCTTGACGGCGCTTCATCTCGGCGTCGGAGGGCAGCGCCTCGAGTTCGCGGTCCAGGCCGCGACGCTGTTCGAGGTCGTCGATGAGCCGCATGTTGACGTTCATCATGCGCGGCGCCTCGAAACGCGACATGCCCATCAGGAAGTTCTGGGACACGTTGTCGCGCAGCACCATTCGGGCGACCTCGTCGGTCATCGAGGCGAGCAGCGGGTTGCGCTCCTCCTCGGGCAGCAGTCCGCTGCTGACCACGCCGTCGAGCAGCACCTTGATGTTGACCTCGTGGTCGGAGCAGTCCACGCCCGCGGAGTTGTCCAGCGCGTCGGTGTTCATCTTGCCGCCGTTGCGGGTGAACTCGATGCGGCCGAGCGCGGTGGCGCCGAGGTTGCCGCCCTCGCCGATCACCCTGACCCGCAACTGGTTTCCGTTGACGCGCACCGGGTCGTTGGACTTGTCGCCGACGTCGGCGTTGGATTCGGTGCTCGCCTTGATGTAGGTGCCGATGCCGCCGTTCCACAGCAGCTGCGCGGGCGCGAGCAGGATCGCGCGCACCAGTTCCGGCGGCGACAGGGATTCCACGTTCTCGCCGAGGCCGAGCGCGACCCGCGCCTGCGGGCTGATCGGCACGGACTTCACCGTGCGATCCCAGACGCCGCCACCCGCGCTGATCAGCGAGGTGTCGTAGTCGGCCCAGGAGGACCGCGGCAACGCGAACATGCGCTGCCGCTCGCGGAACGAACGGGCGGCGTCCGGATTCGGATCGAGGAAGATGTGCCGGTGGTCGAAGGCCGCGACCAGGCGAATGTGCTCGGACAGCAGCATGCCGTTGCCGAAGACGTCGCCGCTCATGTCGCCGATGCCGACCACGGTGAAGTCCTCGGTCTGGGTATCGATGTCCATCTCGCGGAAGTGCCGCTTCACGCTTTCCCACGCGCCCTTGGCCGTAATGCCCATGGCCTTGTGGTCGTACCCCGCCGAGCCGCCGGAGGCGAACGCGTCGCCGAGCCAGAACCCGTAGCTCTTGGCCACGTCGTTGGCGATGTCGGAGAACGTCGCGGTGCCCTTGTCGGCGGCGACCACCAGGTAGGTGTCGTCGCCGTCGCGGCGCACCACCCGTGCGGGCGGCAGCACCCGGCCGGTGGCCAGGTCGACATTGTCGGTGATGTCGAGCAGACCGGAGATGAAGGTGCGGTAGCAGGCGACGCCCTCCGTGCCGAGCGCCTGCCGGTCGGCGCCCGGATCGCCGGTCGAGGCGGGCGGGCGTTTCACCACGAATCCGCCCTTGGCGCCGACCGGGACGATCACCGCGTTCTTCACCGCCTGCGCCTTCACCAGACCCAGGATCTCGGTGCGGAAGTCCTCCAGGCGGTCCGACCAGCGCAAGCCGCCGCGCGCGACCGGACCGAAGCGCAGGTGCACGCCCTCGACCCGCGGCGAGTACACGAAGATCTCGAACTGCGGTCGCGGCTTGGGCAATTCGGCGATCTCGCGCGGCTCGACCTTCATCGAGACGTAGTCGCGCGACCTGCCCTCGACGTCGGTCACGTAGTAGTTGGTGCGCAACGTCGCCTTGACGAGGCCGAGGATGGCCCGCAGGATGCGGTCCGCGTCCAGGCTCACCACCTCGTCGATGCGGGCGCGCAGCATGGTCTCCAGTTCGGCGGCGCGCTCGGCCGAGGCGGTGTCCGGATCGAACCGCGCGGTGAACAGGTCGACGAACAACCGCGCCGCGTCCGGGTAGGTCAGCAGCACCCTGGTGATGTTGGCCTGGCTGTACGGGAAACCGGCCTGCTGCAGGTATTTCGCGTAGGTGCGCAGGATCGACACGGCACGCCACGGCAGCCGTGCGCGCAGCACCAGCTCGTTGAGGCCGTCGGCCTCGGCGCGGTCGTACCAGACCGCCTCGAAGGCGTCGGTGAAGCGTTCGCGCAGGCCGCGCACCTCGGCCTCCAGCGCGTCGGCCCGCGCCGGGGACTCCAGCAGTTCGGCGTCCAGATCGCGGTCGAGCGAGCTGCGCAGCAGTTCGGGGCGGGCCAGCAGACCGAAGTCGTAGATCCAGCGCTCCACGCTCGGGCCGCCAGCCTTGGCCGGGTCCAGCTGGATCTGATACGGCCGCTCGTCGACCACCTCGACGCCGAGGCTCTGCAGCACGGGAAGCACCTGGCTCAGCGAGACGCCGGTGCCGCCGATGTAGAGGGTGAAGCGCCACGAGCCGGGCGCCGACTCCGGCTTGCGGTAGAGATGCTGGGCGATGGCGCCCTCTGCCAAGCGCTCCAGCCTGCCGATGTCGCGCAGGGCGCGGCCCGGACTGAAGTCCTGCTTGTATCCCTCGGGGAAGGCCGAGGCGTAGCGCTGCACCAAGGCGGGATCGAGCACCGTCGAGGTGCTCACCTCGTCGTTGAGGTGGTCGTCCCAGGTGTTGCTGGCCTCGGCGAGCAGGCGCTGGATGCGCAACCGATTGGCTTCGGAGGTGTCGACGACGGCGGGCGCCTCGCTGGGCACGGTCGGAGTGGTGAACCCGACGTCGGGCATCCGCACCGTGAAATACACACTGGCGAGCTCGCTTTCGCTCACCCGCGCGGAGTAGTCGATGGAGACGCCCCCCAGCTCGCGGACCAGGATGTCCTGCATCTCCAGCCGCACCCGGGTGGTGTAGCGATCGCGCGGCAGGTAGACCAGGCAGGCCACGAACCGGCCGTAGGTGTCCAGCCGCATGAACAGGCGAACCTGGCGGCGCAGGCCGACATTGAGCACGGCGAGCGCGGTACGCCGCATGGTCTCGGTGTCGGAGGAGAACAATTCGGTGCGCGGGAACGACTGGATGACCTCGAGCATGGCCTGGCCGGAGAACGAGTCCAGGTCGAATCCGCTCTCCTCGATCACCGCGCGCACCTGGCGGCCGATCACCGGGATGTCGAGGACGTTCTCGTGCACCGCCGTCACGGTGAAGACACCGATGAACAGGTGCTCGCCGATGATCGCGCCGGACTCGTCGAAATCGGCGACGCCGACGAAATAGGGGTACACCGAGCGGTGCACGGTGGCGGGCACCAGACCCTGGGTCAACATCAGCAACGGCCGATCGGCGCCGTTGACCGGAACGTGGAAGTCGGTGCCGACATCAGGACGCAGCACGCCGAGGCAGGTGCCGGGCAGCGGATTCGACACGGTCTTGTCGCCCTCGGTACTCAGGCGATAGCGGGCGAATCCGAGGACAGTGAAATTGCCCTCGCCCAGCCAGCGAAGCAGATTGGCGCAGTCGGTCAGTTCGGTCGCGGAGAACGGCGCGGCGCCGGTCTTCGCCGCCCGTTCCAAATGGTCGGCCAGATCGCTCTGGACTTGCTTGATGGCCTCGGTGTCGCCGATGACCTGCCGCACGTCGGCGATCACGTCCGGCATGGAATGTTCGATGCGCTCGAGCTGGGTGCGGCTGGTCGAGGGGTGCAGTTGCAGGTGCATCCAGGACTCGCGCAGCGCCATCCCGCCGTTGGCGTCGACCTCGTGCGGCACCGCCCTGGTCAGCCGTCCGTCGTCGTCGCGCTCGACCTCGAAGATCGGATGGATGACCTCGCTGACGCTCACCCCGATCCGGCTCAGCGAGGAGGTGATCGACTCGACCAGCAGCGACATATCGTCGGTCACGACCTGGACCGCGGCGCCCAACCCCGAACCGTCGTCCGGGTGATAGACCCGGACGAGAGCGCGACCGGCCTGGCGTGTCATCGCCAATTCCAGGTGCCGCCGGAAGATCTGGGTGATACCCGTGATCGCACAGTCCACATCGCCCGCGTCGACGTGGCGGAAATACGCCTCCTCGAGGGTCGCGAGATCACCGCGCAGCGACTGCGGCAAACTCGCGGCCCACGCCGCACTGGACAATTCGGACGAGACCGTCATTTTTTCGCCAACTCCCTCGGATTCGGTTCCGCAACAAAGTGACGCCGGTCCGAGAGTAGCTGTGCCGTGCTGACGCGGAGGTGAATTCCCTTCCAAATGCAGGGTGTTCACCGATACCGTGCGTTCGCCGATGAATTGCCGAGGTCGATCTCTCGGCACAGCACCCGATCGGACCGGCAAACGTCACGTAGACGCGATCGCGGTGGGAAGGACCCATTGTCCGGACAGCGCCTGCGCATGCACGGTTCCTACCTTAGCCAGTTTTGGGCTGCGATAGGGCCGACCGTATTTCCTTCGATGGAGCGACCGCCCGCGGGTGTTTCTCCGCAATTCCTTCGGCGAAGCGGCCTTGCGACGGGGCGATGCGCGCGGCGATCGCCCCGTCGGCGGGTATTGCTCAGTCGCGGGTGAGCTTGCGGTGCGTCACCCGGTGCGGACGGGCCGCCTCCGGACCGAGGCGCTCGATCTTGTTGGCCTCGTACGCTTCGAAGTTGCCCTCGAACCAGAACCACTTGGCCTCGTTATCCGAATCGCCCTCCCACGCGAGGATGTGCGTGCAGGTGCGGTCCAGGAACCAGCGGTCGTGGGAGATGACCACGGCGCAGCCGGGGAACTGCTCCAGCGCGTTCTCCAGCGAACCGAGGGTTTCCACGTCGAGGTCGTTGGTCGGCTCGTCGAGCAGGATCAGGTTGCCGCCCTGCTTGAGGGTCATCGCCAGGTTCAGGCGGTTGCGCTCACCGCCGGAGAGCACACCGGCAGGCTTCTGCTGGTCCGGGCCCTTGAAACCGAACGCGCTGACGTACGCGCGCGAGGGCATCTCCTGGTTGCCGACCTGGATGAAGTCCAGGCCCTCGGAAACCACCTGCCAGACGTTCTTCGTCGGGTCGATGCCCGCGCGGTTCTGGTCGACGTAGCTCAGCTTGACCGTCTCGCCGACCTTCACCTCGCCGCTGTCGGGCTGCTCCAGCCCGACGATGGTCTTGAACAGGGTGGTCTTACCGACACCGTTCGGACCGATGACACCGACAATGCCGTTGCGCGGCAAGGTGAACGACAGATCCTTGATGAGCTGACGCTCGCCGAAGCCCTTGTCCAGGTGCGAGACCTCGACGACCACATTGCCCAGTCGGGGGCCATGCGGGATCTGGATCTCCTCGAAGTCCAACTTCCGCATCTTCTCGGCCTCGGCCGCCATCTCCTCGTACCTGCCGAGGCGAGCCTTGTTCTTGGCTTGGCGGGCCTTGGCGCCGGAACGCACCCACGCGAGCTCTTCCTTCAGCCGCTTCTGCAGCTTCTGGTCCTTCTTGCCCTGCACCTCGAGGCGCTCGGCCTTCTTCTCCAGGTAGGTGGAGTAGTTGCCCTCGTACGGGTAGGCCCGGCCGCGGTCGAGCTCGAGGATCCAGCCCGCGACGTTGTCCAGGAAGTACCGGTCGTGGGTGACGGCCAGCACGGCGCCCTGGTACTGGGCCAGATGCTGTTCGAGCCACAGCACCGACTCGGCGTCGAGGTGGTTGGTCGGCTCGTCGAGCAGCAGCAGGTCGGGCTTGCTCAGCAGCAGCTTGCACAACGCGACGCGGCGACGCTCACCACCGGAGAGGTTGGTGACCGGCTCGTCCGGCGGCGGGCAGCGCAGCGCGTCCATGGCCTGCTCGAGCTGGGAGTCCACGTCCCACGCGTCGGCGTGGTCCAGGTACTCCTGCAGCTTGCCCATCTCCTCCATGAGCTCGTCGGAGTAGTCGGTGGCCATGAGTTCGGCGATCTCGTTGAAGCGATCGAGCTTCACCTTGACCTCGCCGAGGCCCTCCTCGACGTTGCCTCGAACGGTCTTCTCCTCGTTCAACGGCGGCTCCTGCTGAAGGATGCCGACCGTCGCGCCCGGCGCGAGGAACGCGTCGCCGTTGTTGGGCTGGTCCAGTCCGGCCATGATCTTCAGCACGCTGGATTTACCGGCGCCGTTGGGGCCGACGACGCCGATCTTGGCGCCGGGAAGGAAGTTCAAGGTGACATCGTCGAGCACGACTTTGTCGCCGTGCGCCTTGCGAACCTTCTTCATTTGGTAGATGAACTCAGCCATATGCGGAAGCCTATCGGTCTCGGGAACAGTGGAACGAAGCAGAGCCACTCACGGCACGCGGGCATCCTCGCGCCGGATTCACCGTGCTCGCGCCCGACGTTCTGCGGGCAGGATCAGGCGTCGACGGGCTCGGGTGCGGCACTTCCGGAAGGTACGGAAGCCACGGTCGCGGCACTGTCCCCCAATTCCTCGCCGACGCGTGCACGATTTTCAGCGCTGGATCCGATACAAGTATTCCGCATCAACGCCGTGGGCCCGCCGCCGGTCTCCGATCGGCGGCTCACTTGCGCCGTGCATCGGGACAGATCGGGGCCGACGGCGGTGGCCCGCATCTCCAGATCGCGCCGCTCGACGCCGTCCTTGGTCCGGTACTCGTGCGAGCGCAGCTGCCCGTAGACGAGTACCGGGTCGCCGCGCCGCAGCGACGCGTCCACGCCGCCGACCAGCCGCCGCCAGCAGCTGATTGTGAGATACAAGGTCCCGTTGTCCACCCATTCACCGGACGCGAAGTCCAGCCTGCGCGAGTTGCTCGCCATCCGGAAGGTGAGCACCTGTTCGCCGTTGCTCAGGTCCCGCTTGACCGGGTTGGTCACCACCGTGCCGACCACCGTGGCCATCGCTTCGTACATGATTTTCGCCCCTTCACCTATCGGACCCGGGCCGGACGCTCCGGGTGTCTCCTCCCCGCCGAGCGAGGGCCTAACCAGCCTCGCCCGCGCACGGGGTGTGAAGGAACCCCCTCTTTCGCGCTGTGGACAACTCGGTCCGCCGCATGTGGACAGCCACCGCTTCGCACTCGCCGCCGCCCGGAGCGTCGACCCTTACCCGCCCGCGCCGACCACCGCGGACGCGCTCAACGGCAACTCGACCACACTCGTCCCTGCGGACACCGTGAACTCACCCGGCTCGATCCGCCAACCCCCATCCCAATGCTCGAAAGACCGCCGCGGCACCGTGATTCGCACCGGAACCGACGCTCCCGCCTCCGCGAATACGGTCGAGAACCCGGCCAGCCACCGCACCGGTCGCTCGATCACCGAGTCGGGACGGGACAGATACACCTGAACCACCTGCTTGCCGGCCCGCGCGCCGGTGTTGCGCGCGGTCAGTGACACCTCCACCGACCCGTCCGCCGCCGGAGCCGACACCGCGAGATCCGCGAGTTCCCAAGTGGTGTAACCGAGTCCGTGCCCGAACGGGTAGGCCGGTGTCACGCCGGCGCGCAACCAAGCGCGGTAGCCGATGTGGATGCCTTCGGTGTAGCGCAGCACGCCGTCCACGGGCGTGGTCGACAGCACGGGCACGTCCGCCTCAGCGGCGGGCCAGGTGGTGGGCAACCTGCCACCGGGTTCGGCGCGCCCGAGCAGCACGTCGGCCAGCGCGTGGCCGATCTCCTGGCCGCCGAACCAGGTCAGCAGCAGCGCCGAGACCTCGTCGCGCCAGGGCAGCAGCACCGGTCCGCCGGAATTCACCACCACCACGGTGCGCGGATTGGCGGCCGCCACCGCGCGCACCAGATCGTCCTGCGCGCCCGGCAGCGCCAGGGTGGTGCGGTCGAAGCCCTCGGACTCGGTCTGCGAGCTGGTACCGACCACGACGACGGCGGCATCGGCGGCCCCCGCCAGCGCCGCGGCGTCGGCGATCGCGTCCGCGGGATCGGTGTGCGCCGCCTCGGTACCCACGGTGATCGCGACCAGACCCAATGCGGCGCCGTCGTTTTCGAGCTGCTGGCGCACGGTGATCGAGATCGGCCCCGCACCGTCGGCGGCCACCGGCACCGACGCGACGTCCGGGGTGAGCAGCGCGGCGCCAAGCGCGTCACCACTGCCCCCGAGCACGGTGTTGATGACCGCGGCGCCGTCGATCTCCATCCGTATCCGGCCCACCCCGGCGACGCCGAGCCGCGCCGCCGCGGCCTCGTCGGCGCCCGGCCGGTATTCGGTGCTCAGCTCCAGCATGGCCGCGCCCGCGGGCACGGTGCCCAGGTAGACCAGCTGCGCGGCGCGCCGCAGCTCGCTCAGCAGCTCGTTGCCGTCTGCGTCGAGGAAGCGGGCGCGCAACCCGGGTTCGCGAGTCCGCGGATCGGTCATCGATGTCAGCGGGAGCGGATGGATGCCGGTCTGGACCGGCACGCCGGGATGCACGGTGATGGACGCGTCCGGCAGCGCGGCGCGCAGACCGTCCACGGGGCTGATGGTCTGGGCGGGAACCACCGTCGCGCTGCCGCCGCCCTGCGTGCGTGGCCAGATCGCCGCCTCGCCGATCACGGCGATGGAACCGGGACCCGAACTCGGCCACGGCAATTCGCCGCTGTTGCGCAGCAACACCATCCCGGCCGCCGCGACTTCGCGAGCGAGTTCCCTACCCTCGCGATCGGAGATGTCGGCCTCGGCTTTCCCGTTCGTTTCCGGTTCCGGCGCAATGGGCTCGCGCACCGCGACGTGTCCGTGCGACGCGATCGCGGCGGTGTCGAAACCGTTGTCGCGCAACGCGGTATCCGACAGATCCAGCGCGCCGACACGCTGGGCAAGCCGCAGCAATCGCAGCACCTTGGCGTCGATCGCGGCCTCCGGCACCGCTCCGGCCCGCACCGCCGCAACCAGTTGCGGGCCCCACGGACCCACCGGGCCCGGCATCACCAGATCCTGGTCCGCGTTGGCCGAGGCCTCGGTGCTGCGCACCGCCACCCAGTCCGACACCACGAGGCCGTCGAAACCCCACTCGGTGCGCAACGGCGTCGTCAGCAACGGGTTCTCCGACATGGTGACGCCGCGAACGGAGTTGTACGCCGACATCACCAGCCACGCGCCCGCCCGCACCGCCGCTTCGAACGGCGCGAGATAGAGCTCGCGCAGCGCGCGGTCGTCCAGCTCGACGTCGGCGGTGTAGCGCTCGGTCTCGAAGTCGTTGGCCACGTAGTGTTTCGGGGTCGCGGCGATGCCGTGTTCCTGCACCGAGCGGACGTAAGCCGCCGCCAATTCACCCGTCAGCAAAGAATCTTCGGAGTAGGCCTCGAAGTGCCTGCCGCCCAACGGACTGCGGTGCAGGTTGATCGTCGGGCCGAGCACCACATCGACGCCCTTGCGCTTGGCCTCGGCGGCCGACGCGGCGCCGTAGCGGCGGGCCATGTCGAGGTCCCAGGTCGCCGCGAGTGCGGTCGCCGAGGGCAGGTTGAGCGACGGGTCGCGCTCGTCCCAGACCGGGCCGCGCACGCCCGAAGGCCCATCGGAGAGCATCATCGACCGCAGCCCGATCGCGGGCTCGGCCACGGTCGACCAGATGTCCGCGCCGGTCAGCAGCCGCACCTTCTGCTCCAGATGCAGCGCGCCGACCAGCGCGCGCAGGGCTTCGTCCACCGTGTCGAGCATCAGCGCTCCTCCTCGGATCGTCGGCCGGGTCCCGCGTCTTTCGACAATCTACGCGTCGGCGCGTCGCGCGCGACCGACCTCGACGGCGCGGGTCAAGGCGCTCCGAGGAAGGTCGGCCCACGGCTGATCCGCTTGCGGGCGGATCAGCGGCCAGCGAGCCGACTCACAGCGCGCCGAGGTCGGTGTTGGCGCCGCAGAGCACGACGACCGGCCGCTCCCCCGGCGCGGGCGTGTACGCGCCGCTCTGGATCGCGGCCAGCGCGCTGGCGCCCGCCAGCTCGACGACGATCCGGAATTCGCGCCACAGGTACTCGCGGGCCGCGGTGATCGCCTCCTCGGTGACCAGCAGCGAGGGCACGTCGTAGCGCCGCGCGATGTCGAGGGCGATCTCGCCGACCCGGGTCGCGCCGAGCAAGTCCAATCCGACGCCGGGGCCGCCGACGTCGACCGTCCGATTGGCGAGCAATGCCGCGTGCAGCGCGGGCATGCCGACCGGCTCGACGCCAACCACCTGCTGACGGCGACCGAGCGCCGCGGCGATGCCCGCGACAAGTCCGCCGCCGCCGACCGCGACGAGCACCGGCGGCTTGCCGCGCACCTGGTCTTCGAGTTCCAGGCCGACCACCCCGGCGCCCGCGACCACGGCGGGCAGGTCGTAGGCGTGCAGCTGCAACGCGCCGCGTTCGGCCGCCAGCTCGGTGGCATGCCGGGCAGCCTCCGCGTAAGTCGTTCCGTGCCAGAGCACTTCGGCACCGTGCGACCACATCGCCGCCACCTTGGTGTGCGGCGCGGATTCCGGCACCACCACCGTGCATGCCTTGCCCAGCCAGGCGGCGGCCAGCGCGGCGGCGATGCCCGCGTTGCCCGCGGAGGCGATGACCACCTGATCGGTCCGCGCGGTCGAGGTGAGCAGCGCGTTGAGCGTGCCTCGGACCTTGAAAGTGCCGCCGTGCTGGAGGTATTCGAGCTTCAGCGTGACCGGCACCGGACCGGTCGGACCGGCCACCGACGTGTGGAAGACCGGCGTCTTCCTGATCCGCCCCAGCGTCCGGCGGCGCGCGGCGCGCACATCGGAGCGATACACCCGTCGGCAGTCTTCGGCCACCGCGACCGCACCCCTGTCGTTACCTGTCAAGACCGCACTCCGCGGTCGCACAACCGGGCCGAACCCGGCGGCGCGGCCTCACTCACTTACGCACCTCTCCGTCACGTTTCGCCAGTTCGGCGAACATGGCATTGTGGGCGGCCAGCTCCGCGTCGTTGTCGCGATCGGCGGCGCGGTCGATGCGCTTGGCAGTCCGTTCGTCGCTGCGCGACCACTGAATCAGCAGCGCCAGCATCACCACGACCAACGGCACCTCGCCGCTCGCCCAGGCAAGGCTACCGCCGGTGCGCTGATCGCCGAGCAGGTCGCTGTTCCAGCCCAGGTCGAGGCTGCGGAAGAACCAGCCGCCCATGACCGTCGTCATGCTCATCAGCGCGACGCCGAAGAACGCGTGGAACGGCAGCGAGCCGAACACCATGCCCAGCTTGGTGAGCGGTTCCACCTGGCGCGGTTTCGGATCGATGCCGATCACGACCCAGTAGAAGAGGTAGCCGCTGAGCAGGAAGTGGAGGTTCATCAGCAGGTGCGCGGCGTGCGAGTCGACGAAGGTGTCGTAGATGCCGCCCATGTACAGCGCGTAGAAGCCTGCGACGAAGATCACCGACGCCACGATCGGATGGGTCAGGAAACGGGACACCGGATTGTGCACGGCGGCCAGAATCCATTCGCGCGGCCCCGGCACGCCGGTGCGTCCGGCGGGTGGCAGCGCGCGCAACGCCAACGTCACCGCGCCGCCGAGGGCGAACAGAATCGGCGCGAGCATGGACAGCGCCATGTGCTGGCCCATGTGCACGCTGAACACCGCGGGCGAGTACCGCCCGACCCCCGACGACGTCGCGAGCAGCAGCAGCGCGCAGGCCGACAGCCACGCGATGGTCCGGCCGACCGGCCACGAATCGCCGCGGTTGCGCAATCGCCGCACGCCGAGCAGGTACACCACCGCCAGCACGATCGCCGCCGTGCCGAAGATCAGGTCGAAGCGCCAGTCGAACAGCAGCCGCGCGACCGTCGGCGGGCCTGCGAGGTCGTAGCCGAGCTCGACCTCGGCGGGCGTCGGAACGGTCGCGGGCGGTGGCGGCGGAGTGCGGCCGAGACCGACAGCCAGACCCATGGTGGCCGCGAAGACCAGCGCCTCGACCGCGCCGAAACGCAGCAGCGCGGAGCGGTCGCGCGGGTTCGCCGCGAGGGCGGGCACGGTCGCGCGGCGCTGGAACCAGCCGATGACACCGAGCACGAGCAACGCCGCCGCTTTCGCGAGGACAAGCCGCCCGTAGGTGCTGGTGAACAGCTCGTCGAACGGCACACGGACCCACGAGTTGATCACGCCGCTGACGCCGATCACCACGAACGCGATGGTCGCCAGGAACGAGAACCGGCGAACCGCGACATCGGTGTGCGCGCCGGAGCGCATCGCGTGCGCGAGCACGGCGAACAGACCGCCCACCCAGACCGCCGCCGACACCAAGTGCAGGATCAGGCTGTTGGTCGCGACGTCGTGCGAGCCACCCGATGACGAGTGGCCGGTCAGCGCGAGCGGCATCATGGTCACGATCGCGCCGCCGAACAGCAGCGGCGTCCAACCCCAGCGCAGCGCGAGGCGGCAACCGATCGCGACGATCAGCGCGAACACCACCGTGGTCCGCCAGGCCTCGGCGAGCTCCACCTGTGCGATGGCGCGCCACAGCTGTTCCGGACGCCAGATGTCGCTGGCGGGCTGACCCGTTGTGTCCGACACCGTCAGCGGGACGAGCAGCGCGGCGCAGCACGCCCAGATCACCGCGAAATTCGACGCCCGCCGCAGCGCGCGATACCCACCCACATCCAGCAACCCGTCGGACTGCGGCGGTACCAGGAACGCGGCGAACAACAGCGAGCCGACGGTCAGCGCCGCGAACAGATCGGCCAGCGCGCGGAGCGCGGGCAGACCGTAGGTGGTCAGCGGGCCGGGATCCGGAATGCCGAGCAGACTCAGGGCCTGCGCCGCCGAGAGACCGACGACCAGCGCCGCGACGACGGCAGCGATGGCTCCCGCGAACGCGGTCACGGCGGCGAAACCGCGCGCCGCATCCGCCCGCGGGACGTCCGGCTCAGCGGGTGCGAGGGTCGGGTCCTGCGGTGACGACATACGACTCAGCGTAGTTGGGTGCGTACCCCTGGGTTCGCTCCGGCCATGCTCGCGGCTGTCCACTGGCGTCGCCCGGCAACGCGCGCTACGTGTGTCTCCGCGGCGAAGCTCGGCGCACGTTCGCCAGGCGTCGCCCGTCCAACGCTCGCTACTTGTGTCTCCGCGCAGCGACGCTCGGCGCACGTTCGCCAGGCGTCGCCCGTGCAACGCGCGCTACGTGTGTCTCCGCGGCGAAGCTCGGCGCACGTTCGCCAGGCCGATGAACCATCGAACCGCTGCCCCGCGAATTTCGCCCGGCCCGCGCCGCGAAGCGCGTATAAGGTAGGCGCGGATCAGGGAGGTGAGATGTCGGTCGTGCTGATTGCCGTGGTGGCGCTGTTCTTCGCCGCCATGGGCGTATACGGACTGCTTCGCCCGAGTCAGCTGGCCGACACCGTCGGCCTGCTCGCCGATCGGGCCGACGCGCACGCCGAGGTGCGCGCGGTCTACGGCGGCTTCGGCATCGCGGTGGCGGTGGTCCTCGGCCTGGCCGCCGCCGATATCGGCGACCTCAGATTCGGCGTGTGCGTGGCGGTGGCCGCCGCGTTGGGCGGGATGGCGTTCGGCCGGATCTGGTCGTCGTTCACCGGGCGCGCGTCCGCCTTCTATCCCGTCTGGTTCTACTTCGTCGTCGAAGTGACCTTGGCCACCCTGCTCGGCGTCGCTGTCCTGCTCGACTGAGGTAGACGGAATGTTGCTGACGGTAAGAATCTAGTTTCCTGGACGGTCGCTATACTTTCCGTGCTGGACAGCACGGCCAATGTCGGCCATGGTGGAAACCGCTGCCTCCGTAGCTCAGTTGGATAGAGCAAGGGCCTTCTAATCCCTAGGTCGCAGGTTCGATTCCTGCCGGGGGCGCTCACGTGGGCACCCTGTGGCCCGCACGCCGATGTGGGTCACAGGGTTGTTACCCGAACCGCGCGGCGGTCAAACAAGGACACTCGTCCACAGCCAGGAACTGTCGTCGGCGCTCGATCTGCGGCGGATCGCCGCTCTGTGGACACCGACGCCGAGGCGTTGGACACCGTGACCGGTGTGAGTTCGGCTTCTCCCGTTCGAGCAGCATCGCGCCACCGCGCGGATCCGCAGTAGTCACGTGGGATTCATTCGTGCACCCGGCGTGGGGAGCGCCCCACAGCCCGGGGCATCCGAGTCTCCGTTGACAGGCAAGTGAAGACTTGCCTATTGTCGGCCTGTGGGCGATATCTTCAAGGCCCTCGCCGATCCGACCCGGCGGACCATTCTCGACGAGCTGACCGAGCACGACGGTCAGACGCTGTTCGAACTCTGTGTCCGCCTGACGAGTCGACATCAGCTGAGCCTGAGCCGACAGGGCGTATCGCAGCATCTGGCCGTGCTGGAGGAGGCCGGGCTGATCACTACGCGCAAGCAGGGGCGGTACAAGTTCCACCACATCGACACCACTCCCTTGGCCGCCATCCTCGAGCGGTGGCCGGTCACCAGGAAAGGACCAACGCCGTGAGGATCTACATCACCAGCGTGTTCGTCGACGACCAACAGAAGGCCCTCGACTTCTACACCGACGTGCTCGGCTTCACCAAGAAGCACGACATTCCGCTCGGCGAGGCCCGGTGGTTGACGGTGGTCTCACCGGAGGACCCCGAGGGCGCGGAACTCCTGCTGGAGCCGGACAAGCACCCCGCGGTCGGGCCGTACAAGGAAGGCCTTGTCGCCGACGGCATTCCGGCCGCCTCGTTCCAGGTCAGCGACGTGCGGGCGGAGTACGAGCGACTGCGCGGGCTCGGGGTCACGTTCACGCAGGAACCGCTGGAGGCGGGGCCGGTGACCACGGCGGTTTTCGACGACACCTGCGGGAACCTGATCCAGATCGTCACCCCGGCCTGACGTTTCGTCGCACGTCTCACCCGCGCCGGGGCGTGACCGCCGGTCGGCGATGACCGTACACAGCCCTCGGGAGGTGCCGCCGCACCCGGCGGCACCTGGACCCAGCTTCGCTTCAGCCGACGGCAGGCCTCCGCGGACGCCGGGCTGGTGTGCCGCTGATCGTGTGTCGGATCAGCGTGGCTCGGCCGCGGCGCGCACGGGATCGGGGAGGGCGACGGCATCCGGGCGCTGGTCGAGCCGGAAGACGCACTTCGTCCCGGTGTAGATGCTCGGCATGCAAAGGTTGCAGTGGGTGCATGCCGATCGGGCCGCTTCGTCGGATTGGATGCGGCGCAGCAGGTTCGGCTCGCGCAGCAGGGCGCGGCCCATGGCGACGAACTCGAAACCCTCCCGCATGGCCAACCGCATGGTGTCGAGGTTGGTGATGCCGCCGAGCAGGATCAGCGGCATGGCGAGTTCGCGGCGGAACTGCCGGGCCCGTTCGAGGAGGTACGCCTCGCGGTAGGGGTACTCGCGCAGGAAGCCACGACCGACCATGCGGAAGCCCCAGCGAGCCGGTCCGGGAAGGACTTTCGCGAATTCGTGGCGGGGTGCGTCGCCGTGGAACAGCAGCATCGGGTTGAGCAGGGAACTTCCGGCCGTCAGTTCCAAGGCGTCCAGCGCGCCGTCCGCCTCCAGCCACGCGGCGACCTGGAGCGATTCCGGCACCGTGAGGCCGCCGCGGACCCCGTCCTCCATGTTCAGCTTCGCCGTCACCGCGAGGCGGCCGCCAATGGCTTCGGCCACCGCGCAAGCGATTTCGCGGACGAACCGGGCACGGTTGGCCGCCGACCCGCCGTAGCGGTCCTTCCGCCGGTTCAGCAGCGGGCTCAGGAAGGAGCTCGCCAGATAGTTGTGCCCGAAGTGGATTTCCACCGCGTCGAATCCCGCTCGCTCGGCCAATCTCGCGGCGTCCGCGTGGGCTGTGACGAGCTCGCGAATCTGGGACTCGTCGGGCACTTTCATCGGCCGCATGCCGAGCGGGCTGAACATGCGGCTCGGCGCGAGCGCGGGCAACCGGTTGGAGGCGGCGTTGGCCACCGGTCCGGCATGCCCGATCTGCGCGCACGCCGCCGCGCCCTCGGCGTGCACCGCGTCGGTCAACCTGCGCAGTCCCGGCAGCGCGTCCTCGCGCATCCAGATCTGGTGCCGATCGGTGCGACCGCCCGGCGCTACCGCGCAGTAGGCCACGGTGGTCATGCCGACACCGCCCGCCGCGGTCTCGCGGTGGAAGTCGATGAGTTCGTCGGTGACCAGGGCGTCGGGCGTGCGCCCTTCGAAGGTCGCGGCCTTGATCACCCTGTTACGCAAGGTTATCGGGCCAAGCGTGGCAGGTGCGAATACCTCGGTCATCGCGAACCTCCTTCCGGCGCGGCGAGTCCGGCGACCACGAAGTCCCGCAAGGTGGCGACCGCGGATGCCGACAGGTCCCGGTCTCCCGCACCGAACGACATGATGATGAGGTCGAAAGCAAACGACCAGCGTCGCCTGCTTTCCGGCTCCGCGAGTTCGGGAAGCAGGCCCACCCACGAGTCCATCCGGAACCACGGCTGCTGCCACAACAGAGGATGGCGGCCGAGCACCAACTGGGCGAGCAGGCGCAGGTGCAGGCGGCCCGCCGGATCGGCGGCGAGTTCGACGAACGGCTCGATCACCGCGTCGACGATCTCGGACACCGAACCGCGCTCGGCGCTCACCGCGGCGAGGCGGTCGGCCCACAGCGGTCCGAGGCGCTCCTCGAGCAGCGCCACGACCAGGGCTTCCTTCGATCCGAAGTGGTAGTGCACGGCGGCGGGGTTGGCGCCCGCCTCCACGCAGATCGCCCGTACCGACACGTCCTCGTAGCGGTCGGTCAGCAACAAACGCTCGGCCGCGGCGAGCAGCCGTTCGCGAGTGACCGCGGAAACTTTCTGAGCCATGGAGGGAGTCAACCACGTTTCAATCGTCGATTCAATCACTGATTGAAGTAACCGTGAGGACGGCTGCGAGTCATGGGATGAAACTCTCGCCGCGTCGGTGTGTCGACCCGATCCATACGGTTACCGATGGTTTGCTGACTTCGCACGAGCTGGTTCCAGTCCATCTGATGCGAAGGGAGCGAGTCGATGCTTCGGTATTTCCACCCCGCCGCCGCGCTCTGCTGCGCGGCACTGATCACCCTGGCCCCCGCCGCGACCGCGGCGCCGCAGGCCGACCCCGCCCGCGACGCGCGCGGCAACCAGTCGGCGACCCCGGCTGTCTCGGCCGGAGTGGATCTGATCATGGCTTCGGCGCGCCTCGGGATGAAGACCCTGGCGCTGACCATCGTTCCGATCCACCAGTTCCCGTCGTTCGACGCCATCATCACGCGCGAGAGCGGCTGGAATGTGTTCGCGGTCAACCCGACCAGCGGCGCCTACGGCCTAGGCCAGGCGCTGCCGCCGGAGAAGATGGCCACGCACGGGCTCGATTGGCCCTTCAATCCCGCCACCCAGCTCCGCTGGACCTACGACTACATGGTCGCCCGCTATGGAAGTCCCGACGCCGCATGGGCGTTCTGGCAGCGGAACCACTGGTACTGATACCGCGTCAATCCTCGACCGCGAGCGCCTGCCGCATCGTCAACCGTCCCTGCGTCTGCATCAGCGAACGCCGGTAGATCTTCTCCGCGACCAGGACGATGCCGTAGATCCCCACGGCCATCAGCAGCAACGACACGAACGGCTCCCACCAGGCTGCCGTGCCCTCGGCCAATCGGCTCGGCATGGCGACGATCGAGACCACGGGGACGTAGGACGCGATGACCCGCCACGTGCCGGTCAGGAAGATTCCCGCGAACAGCACGATCATGATCAGCATCGACATCGGCATGGCGGTCGATTGCAGATCCTCACTGCGCGTCGCGAGCGCACCCGCGACCGCCCAGAAGCTCGCCAGCGCGAGGAAGCCCACCACGAAGAAGACGATGAACCAGCCCGCCGCGCCCGCGATCCTGGCGACCTGATCGCCCCTGCCGATCACCTGCAACCCGATCAGTCCCGCCCCGACGAACAGCGCGAGTTGCGCGAACGCCATCACGGTATTGCCCATCACCTTGCCGATCAGCAACTGCCGCAACGGAATCGCGCTCGCCAGGATCTCCACGACGCGGTTCTGCTTCTCCTCGACCACGCTCTGCGCGATGGCCATGCCGAACAGGAACGACGCCATGTAGAAGAGGAACGCGAAGACGAAACTCACGATGTTCGCCAGACCCGGATCGACCGCGGATTCCTCCAGCAGGTCGTAGGACACGATGCCGCCGCGACCCAACTCCTCCATACTCAGACCCGCGGCGGCGGCATTGCGCTGCACCGCCAACTGCTGCGCGGCGGCGGTGAGATAGGTTGCGGCATCGTCGTTCTGCGCTGTATCGCCGACGAGGCGCCACCCGCCCTGATCGGCCGCGACCAAACCGACCTCGACGTCCTCGTCGCGCACTTGCTGCTCGACGGCCGCCGAATCGGTCTGCGGGCGTGCGGTGAAGGTGATCTTCTTGTCCGCGCTCGCCGCCAAAGCATTGGCGGTCTCGACGATTCGATCGGCGCCCGTGCCGACGACGGCGACGTCGATCTCGTCGGTGCGGTTGCTCATGAACCCGCTGATGGCGAGGGACACGATGATCACGACGATGGTGATCGCCGTGGATACCAAGAAGTTTCGGTCGCGCAGCTTCACCGCGATCTCCCGCGCGGCCACGATCCGCCATACCCCGCGCGGGGCGAAATCCGTGCTCATGCCTGCGCCTCGCTGACGCTCGGCTCCGGCATGCGCACGGCGCGCTGGCACATGATTCGTTCACTTCGTTCACTCATGCCGTCACCTCCCGGTAGATCTCCGACACCGAAGGCCGCACTTCGGCAAGTTCACGCACCGAGCCGCGGGCCAGCGCTTCGCCGAGCAGCGCTTCGGTTGTGGCGCCGTCGAGTTCGAGCAGGACGCTGGAGCCGTTCGTTTGCAGCACCCGCACGCCCGCGAACGTGTGCACCCAGCCGGGGTCGCCGCCGAGCGAGAGCCGATAGCGCGTGGAACCGGTGGAGCGTAGCTCGTCCACCGAGCCCTGCCCGACGACCCGCCCGGACGCGAGGATCACCAGCCGGTCGCACAACCGCTCCACGAGATCCAGCTGGTGCGAGGAGAACAGGACGGGCACGTCGCGGTCCGCGTACTCGCGCAATAGGTCGGCCATCGAGTCGACGGCGGCCGGATCGAGCCCGGAGAACGGCTCGTCCAGGATCAGCAGCGACGGCTCCGCGATCACCGCCGCCGCGATCTGCACCCGCTGCTGGTTGCCCAGCGAGAGGGATTCCAGCTTGTCCTTGGCGCGGCCGCCGAGATCGAAGCGCTCCAGCAGTTCTTTCGCGCGCCGCCGGGCGTCGGCCGCCGACTGCCCGCGCAGCCTGGCCAGATAGACGAGCTGGTCGAACACCGGCTGCTTCGGATACAGGCCGCGCTCCTCGGGCATGTAGCCGAACGACCGGCGATCCGCGGCGGTCACCGGCCTGCCCTGCCAGCGCAGTTCCCCGCCGTGCAGCGCGAGCACGCCCATGATCATCCGCATGGTGGTGGTCTTGCCCGCGCCGTTGCCGCCGACGAATCCGGTCAGCGCGCCGGGCATCACGGTGAACGACACGTCGTCCACCGCGACCGTGCCCCCGAATCGGCGCACCAGGTGCGCGACTTCCAACATCGAACTCCCCTGTCCTCAGCCGTTCCACCCACCCTAGCGGCGGACCGAGCCATCCGAGGCCGGGACAGTCACCGGTGCCGCACACCCGAGGCGTGGTCGTCGTCGGGCGGGGGCATCTGGGCCGACCAGCCACAAGGCATGCCGCAGTACGCCACGATCTCCGTAGCCACCGTGTCGTCACCGCGGCGACGCTCGATGGAGGACGCCTCGGCGGGGTAACCGCAGTTCGGGCATTTGCCGAAATAGTCGAGGACCGCGCGGATTCGCACGCGCTCGGACAGCTCGACGCGAAGGTGGACCGCCGCGTGGTCGTTCGGAGAATCCTTGGCTGTGGACATTGGTCCTCCGTGGTGTGCGTCGAATCAGCCCTGCGGCACGGGCAGCGGAATGACGATGCCGAACGGGAGGGTGATGGCAGGGGGTGGGCCAGCGGGTGCCGGGAGTTGCGGCACAGGCTCTGGCAAGTTCGACCCGGGTGCGACAGCAGGAGCCGGTCCGGGGTCCGAGAGGTCCGACTCGGGCGCGGCGGAAGAGTCTGGTCCAGGCTCGAACTCCGGAAGAGCCGACTCCGGCGGGACATCTTGTGGTTTCGGCTCGTCGTACGGTTGGCCGCCGGTCTGCGGATGCGGGTCCTCCGATGTGCAGGGCATTCCCGGCCGCACCGGTGGGGCTTCTGGCTGGATGGGCTCGACTGCAGTGCCGCCGTAGGACCGGCCGGGCACGAGCAGGCGGCCGCCGGGTTCGCCGGGTCGCGGCATCGGAGCTGGAACCACCACCTGCTCACAGGGATTGGGCTGCGGCTGCGGGCAGAAGATCCCGCACGGAATCGGCGGTAGGCCAGGGATGGTGATCATCACCTGGGTCGGCGCCGGGGCCACGGGGACTTCGGTGGTAGGCGCCGGTTCCAGCGGGATCGTCGGCGGCGCGGTGGTGGTGTCGACGGCGACCATTTCCGGACCCGACCGGATCACGGGCGCCGACCCCGGCGGAATCAATCCCGGATCGATCGTGACACGCGCCGGAGCGCCGCCGGTGCGATAGGCCGCCGACCAACTCAGCACGTCGCTCGCGTACGACAGCGAGTTGTTGTACCGCAGCACGGCACGCAATTCCTGCGCCGGATCGCGCAAGTCCGACCCACCCGAACACAGGTACTTGCCCGCGGCCAACGACGCGTCGAACACGTTGTGCGGGTCCGCGACTCCGTCGCCGTTGCCGTCCGTCGCGTACGAGCTCCAGGTGCTCGGCAGAAATTGCATCGGCCCCATCGCGCGCACATATCCGCCGTCGGCGGCCTTGATGATCTCGTTGCCCGGCACACTTCCGTCCAACGCGGGGCCGAAGATCGGCGACACCGTCGTCCCCGCGGCGTCTGTGCGACCGTTTCCGGCGTGGGCGGACTCGATCCGCCCGATCCCGGCGAGCAGATTCCACGTCAACCCGCATCCGGGCATCGAGGACTCCAGCGCCAACTCGGCATTGCGGTAGGCCGCCAACACGATCTCCGGTATGCCCAGCGACCCGCCGGTGTTCGGCAGCGAAATGTCTTGGAGTGAGACAGAACTGGCGATCGCCGGAGTCATGGCGCGTAGCCTGCGTGGCGCGTCCGGTGCCACCGGAAGCAGGCCGACGGTCCGCGCGAGTTCGTCCTCGTCGCCTTTTGGCACCGAGCCTTCCCGCGCACCGGCCAGTATTGCTTCCGGAGCTTCGGGTGGAGCACTCGAACCGCTCGAGTACGTCGCCGATCCCGTGACGATCAGTCCGGCGACGGCCAGCGCCGATGCGGTCAATGGAGCGGATACACGCATTCGGCCCTACCAATCCTCTTCCACGCCGGAGAGCGGCTGTGCTGCTTCGGCGCTCGGTCGGTGGGGCCGCTTCCTCCCCGCCGACCCAGGTCACCGACGTTCCTCACTTCCCAACGAATGAGGAATTGCCATTAACATACAGCATCATTCACCGACGCCAGAGCACAATTCGTCGAAGACCATTTAATTACTTATGGACTGCGGTGTGCGTCCGCCCGTACCGCCCCCGCCAGCTGGAGCCGTTCGTCACCCGCCGATGGTCACCAGTCGACGAGGCCCAGTTCGTGCAGTTTGCGGAAGACGAGCATCGAGCCGGGAGCGACGTGGTCCATTGCCGCGTATTCGCGGACGGTGAAGTAGCGGAGTTCGGCGATTTCGCCGCTGGGGTGCGGGTCGCCGTCGAGTTCGGCGGTGAAGCAGGTCATGTGGAGTCGCGTGCCGGGTGCGTGGCCGTAGGCCTCGGCTTGGAAGACGCCGAGTTCGGTGTAGGTGGCGACGCCGACGCCCAGCTCCTCGCGGACCTCGCGATGCAGCGCCGCTACGGGCGTCTCCCCCGCGTCGATCTTGCCGCCCGCCATGTAGAAAACGTCCTTGCCGATGGACCGCGCCTGCAGCAGACGCCGATTCCGGACATGAGCCAACGCAGCTGTGCGAATCACCGGCCCACCCTACTGAGCGGAACGGGCCGCCGGTCAACCCGATATCGGGCACCGCCCGGCACGTCACGACTGCTGCTGCACGATTGTCGAACGGCCGCCCAGCGCGGCACGACCGGGCATCGGCCGCTGTTGCTCGGCTATCGGGCTGCGGCCTGGCGCGTCATGACCGGGCGTCGGGCGCTGTGCTCGATCCGTAGGTGCCACGGCTATGGCAGCCGACGGCTGGTGCCGCCAGATGAATCCCCTTGTGCCGGCGCGTGATGTTCTACAGTCGGCTCACACCGATGCGCATCCGGCTGACACGGCATGGTCGCGAGGAGGAATCGTGCCCGATGGCTCACGGTCCACCGTCCTGACGAATATCGGCACCCTGGTCACCAACGACCCCGAGTCGGGTGACGGCGCCCTCGGCGTGCGGCACGGCGCGGCCGTCGTGTTCGACGGCGGACTGGTGGCCTGGGTCGGAGACGCGAGCGAGGCGCCCGCCGCCGACGATCGAGTGGATCTGGCGGGTCGGGCGGTGCTGCCCGGATTCGTGGAGAGCCATTCGCATCTGGTCTTCGCCGGGGAGCGGGCAGAGGAGTTCGCGGCACGGATGTCCGGAGTGGAGTACGCCGCGGGTGGCATCCGCACCACCATCGCCGCGACGCGAGCGGCCGACGACGAGCAGCTCGCCGCGAATGTGCGGCGGCTGATGGACGAGTCGGTGCGGTCGGGCAGCACGACGGTCGAATGCAAGACCGGCTACGGCCAGACCACCGAGGACGAGTTGCGCAGCGCGCTGGTGGCCGGGCGGTTCACCGACGAGGTGACCCTGCTCGCCGCGCACGTGCCGCCGCCGGAGTACGCCGGACGGGCCGACGAGTACGTCGAAATGGTGTGTCGCGACATGATTCCGGCTTGCGCACCGCACGTGAAGTGGATCGATGTGTTCTGCGAGCACGGCGCGTTTACCCGCGAACAGTCCGAGGCCGTACTGCGGGCGGGTGTTGCGTACGGGCTGACGCCCCGCGTGCACGGCAATCAGCTCGGCGCGGGACCCGGTGTGCGACTGGCGGTGGAACTCGGCGCGGCCTCGGTCGACCACGTCAGCTACGTCACCGCCGCCGATATCGACGCCCTTGCGGGCGGCTCGACGGTCGCGACGCTGCTCCCGGCCGCCGACTTCTGCACTCGCAACAGCTATCCCGATGCTCGGGCGTTGCTCGACGCGGGCGTCACCGTCGCGCTCGGCGCGGACTGCAATCCCGGTACCTCGTATACGACGAGCCTGCCGTTCTGCATCGCGCTGGCGGTGCGCGAGCTGCGGATGACGCCGGAGCAAGCGGTGTGGTCGGCCACGGCCGGCGGTGCGCGGGCGCTGCGCCGCGACGACGTCGGGAGTCTGCGAGTCGGGTCGCGCGCCGACGCGCTCGCGCTGGACGCACCGTCCTATCTGCACCTGGCCTATCGGCCCGGTGTGCCGCTCGTCCGCTCGGTGTGGCGCGGCGGCGTGCTCGTATCGGACGCGGCCGCATGAACGTCGACATCGCACCGCGACCGTGGACCGGCCGTGTCGACGGCGACGCACCCGAGCACGCGCGCTGGCATCAGCTCGTCCGGCCCTATGACCCGACGCGCGCGGTCGGAAAGGGTTGCGTACTGATCGGATTCGCCAGTGACGAGGGTGTCCGCAGGAACAAGGGACGTCCCGGCGCCGTCGCGGGCCCGGACGCACTGCGCGGCGCGCTGTCGTCGTTGGCGCTGCCCGAACCGCTCGATCTGGAGGACGCGGGCACGATCGTGGTCGGCGGCACGGACTTGGAGTCGGGTCAGCGGCGGCTCGGCCGCGCGGTCGCGGCCGCGTTGGACGCGGGCCGCTTTCCGGTGGTGCTCGGCGGCGGCCACGAGGTCGCCTTCGGCACGTACGCCGGGATCGCGGCGGCACGGCGGCGCGCCGACCTACGGTTGGGCATCCTCAACTTGGACGCCCACTTCGACCTGCGCGCCGATGACGCACCGAGTTCGGGCACCCCGTTCCGGCAGATCGCCGAGGCGGAATCGGTGGCCGGGCGGTCCTACCGCTACGACGTGCTGGGTATCAGCCAGCCGAGCAACACCGTGGCGCTGTTCGAGACCGCGCGCAGGCTGGGCGTTCACTACCTAGCCGACGAGCGCTGTGGGGTTGTCGACCGGCCGGCAGTGGACGAGTTCATCGATACTTTCCTGAACGACGTCGACCTGGTCTATCTCACGCTCGACCTGGATGTACTCCCGGCCGCCGTGGCCCCGGGCGTCAGCGCGCCCGCGGGCTACGGCGTGCCGGTCGAGACCGTACAGCGGGTGTGCGATCGAGTGACGGCGAGCGGCAAACTCGTCGCCGCCGATGTCGCCGAACTCGCGCCGGTATTCGATATCGACGCCCGCACCGCCCGCACCGCCGCGCGACTGATCCACCGGATCGTCCTCGGTCACCGGCCGGTGAGCTGAGGCAGGCACTCCCGTACCCGGCTACCGCGCCCACTCGATAACCGACGGTAGTCAAATGGCGGCTTACCAAGAT
>NZ_BDAU01000028.1 GCF_001612615.1 Nocardia amikacinitolerans NBRC 108937
AAAAATGTTCGACACCCACACGGGGGGTGAGCATCGAAACCAAAAAATATTTGGCACTGACATTCATCGACACACTATTGAGTTCTCAAAGAACACACGCACACACCATCTCCCGGGGATTCCCCCGATCAATCGGTGAGGCAACTTTTACAGCTTAGCGCGGCCAGTAACCCGAAACCAAATCGGGGTCCCAATCGAGCTAGTGTGACCGCCAGGCGCTCCTCGTACTACCTCGTTTCCCTGGCTCAGCGTCTCCGCTCGGCCCCGGGTCGGTGTCCGTGTCGCTCTGACTTGAATAAAGTTACGTGGCGGCTTGCACGATGTCAAATCGCCTGGTCAATACGGGTTTTGGACGACTCGAGATCAACATCCAGGACGGACAAGATCGATTCCGGCCCGCGGACAAGATCAATCAGGTGCCCCGACCCGCTCCACCAGACCGCCCAACGCCTGCAGCTGTTCGACGAAATTCGGGTAACCGCGGTCGATGTGGAAGACGTCGTGCACTTCGGTGGTTCCGTCGGCGACCAGACCCGCGAGCACCAGGCCCGCGCCCGCCCGGATGTCCGAGGACCACACCGGCGCGCTGGACAGCCGAGGAATACCGCGAACAACCGCGTGGTGACCGTCGGTGCGGGCGTCGGCGCCCAGCCGGATCATCTCCTCCACGAAGCGGAACCTCGCCTCGAAGATGTTTTCGGTGATCATCGAGGTGCCGTCCGCGATCGCCGCGAGACCGATGGCCATCGGCTGCAGGTCGGTCGGGAAACCGGGGAACGGCAGGGTCGAGAAGTTCACCGCGCGCGGACGCTCCGGCTGCACCACACGGAAGCCGTCCAGCTCGAAGGAGATTCGCGCGCCCGCCGAACGCAGCTTGTCCAGCACCAGCGAGAGGTGCTTCGGGTTCACGCCGGTGACGCGCACGTCGCCCATCGTCATGGACGCGGCGATCCCCCAGGTCGCGGCGACGATGCGGTCGCCGATCACGCGGTGATCGGTCGGACGCAGTCGCTTCACGCCCTGGATGGTGAGCACCGAGGTGCCCGCGCCACTGATCCGGGCGCCCATCTGCACCAGCATGTTGCACAGGTCGACGATGTCGGGCTCGCGCGCCGCGTTGTCGATGACCGTCTCGCCCTCGGCGAGTACCGCGGCCATCAGGATGTTCTCGGTCGCGCCGACCGACGGGAAGTCCAGCCGGATCCGGGCGCCCTGGAGTTCGTCGGCGCGCGCGACGACGCAACCGTGCTCGATCTCGCTGGTCGCGCCGAGCAAGCGCAGCCCAGCTTGGTGCATGTCGAGGGGACGGGAACCGATCGCGTCGCCGCCGGGCAATGCGACGACCGCGCGCTTGCACCGCGCCATCAGCGGACCGAGCACGCACACCGAGGCGCGGAACTGCGTCACGGCGGGGAAGTCCGCGTGGTACTTCGGCTCGGCGGGCGTCGTGATGGTGACCACGGAACGGTCGCCGGGTGCGTCGTCGGAGATGACGACCTCACAACCCAGCCCGCGCAGCACCTCGGCCATCAGCGGCACATCGAGAATGTCGGGGCAGTTCGTGATCGTCGACGTGCCCTCGGCAAGCAGGGCAGCGGCCATCAGCTTGAGGACGCTGTTCTTAGCGCCTCCTACCGCGACCTCGCCGACGAGCCGATTGCCCCCGGTGACCAGAAACCGTTCGCTCACACTGGGTAGCTTATCCACCGTCGGCGGCGCGCACGCGCGTGTACGCGATCCCGGTGTGCTCCGACACGATCCGAACGGTCGGGATCACGATTCTTTCTTGCCGCCGCCGGGCTGCCACAGAATGTCGCCCGCGGGATTCGTGTACCGGCTCAGGATGAAGAGCAAGTCGGACAGCCGATTGAGGTACTTGGCCGGGAGAACGCTGGTGTCCTCGGGGTGGGCCTCGACCGCGGCCCATGCGGCACGCTCGGCGCGGCGCACCACCGTGCGCGCGGTGTGCAGCAGCGCGGCCAGCGGGGTGCCGCCGGGCAGAATGAACGAATTCAGCGGCGCCAGTTCGGCATTGAACTCGTCGCACCAGCCTTCCAGCCGGTCGATGTAGTCCTGCGTGATGCGCAGCGGCGGGTACTTGGGATCGTCGACCACGGGGGTGGACAGATCCGCGCCGGCGTCGAACAGGTCGTTCTGAACCTGGCGGAGCACCGCGAGCAGGTGCTCGTCCGGTGCGCCGAGCGCGATCGCGACCCCGATGGCCGCGTTGGCTTCGTCGCAATCCGCGTAGGCGACGAGGCGGGGATCGGTCTTGGAGACCCGTGAGAAATCGCTGAGCCCGGTGGTTCCGTCGTCACCGGTCCTGGTGTAGATCCGGGTCAGATGCACACTCATGCGAAAACTCCTCCGCTCGCTACAGGCCGGGCATGCGGCGGGTGCGGTCCGACGGCCGCGATTCCACCCAGGACAGGAAGGCCGCGCGGGCGCCGCGGTCCAGCGCGAGTTCGTAATTGCCCTCGGTGTCGGCCACCTCGGTGACGATGATCTCGTCGGTCATGATGTCGTACTCGTCGCCGCGCGGACCGCGCCGATCGCCGACCTCGATGCCGCGGCGCCGAATCGTGGCGTCCGGGCCGATCTTGAGACTGGTGAGCTTGAAGAAGACGAGGCGATCCTCGTCATAGCGAATGAGACCGTGCCGCCAGCCCTGGCCGCCGTTCGCGGGCAGCACACGCAGGATCGCGGCGGTCCCGCCGCGGCGCAGCATGATCAGTCGGTAGACGGAGATCAACGCCAATGCGACCAGCAGCAGCACCAGAATGATCAAGACAACCATCCCGGTTTGCAATGCTGTCCGTCCTTTCGCTCGGCATCCGCGTCACGAACCGCGGCGGATACCCATCCGTTGCGACATTCAAACACGAGTCTACAAACGGGTGAGCACCTGGGGCTGAATACCATTGTCGGCGGCGAAGATACCTTCGCCGCCGACAATGGGGATGTTCACGACCCGTCAGGGTCTTCAGGCGCTCGCGACCTGCTCGACCGCGCGCACCCGGGCCTGTGCCGCCCGCTGCTGTTCCTCGGTGGCGGACGTGTCGGCCAGCACCTTGCGTGCCGCCTCGACGTCCACCTCACCGGCGAACTCCGCGGACTCGGCCAGGACCCGCACCGTGTTGGCGGTGACCGAGAAGAAACCGCCGTGCACGGCGGCGACGATCCGCTCGCCATCGGTGGACACGATGTTCACCGTGCCGCCCTCGACCAGCTGGCCGAGGAGCGGCTCGTGGCCCGGCATGATGCCGATCTGGCCCTCGGTGGTCTGCGCGCTGACGAACGACGCCTGGCCGGACCAGAGCAGCCGTTCGACGGCGACCAGATCAACTGACATTTCCGCCATGGGTGACTACTTTCCGGCGATCTTCTTCGCGGCCGCCTCGACGTCGTCGAGACCACCGCAGGAGTTGAACGCCTGCTCCGGGAAGTGGTCGAACTCGCCCTTGCAGACCCGGTCGAAGTCGTCGATGGTCTGCTCCAGCGGCACGACCGAACCCACCTGGCCGGTGAACTTCTCGGCCACGATGAAGTTCTGGCCGAGGAACTTCTCCAGACGACGGGCGCGACCGACGAGGACCTTGTCCTCTTCGGAGAGCTCGTCCATACCGAGGATGGCGATGATGTCCTGCAGTTCCTTGTACTTCTGCAGGATGCGCTTCACCTCGTTGGCGACGGCGAAGTGCCGGTCGCCGACGATCGAGGCCTCCAGGATGCGGGAGGTCGAGGTCAGCGGGTCGACGGCCGGGTAGATGCCCTTCTGCGAGATCGGGCGGGAGAGCTCGGTCGTCGCGTCGAGGTGGGCGAAGGTGGTCGCCGGGGCCGGGTCGGTGTAGTCGTCGGCGGGCACGTAGATGGCCTGCAGCGAGGTGATGGACCGACCACGGGTCGAGGTGATGCGCTCCTGCAGCTCACCCATCTCGTCGGCCAGCGTGGGCTGGTAACCGACGGCGGAGGGCATGCGGCCGAGCAGGGTCGACACCTCGGAACCGGCCTGGGTGAACCGGAAGATGTTGTCGATGAACAGCAGCACGTCCTGGTGCTGCACGTCGCGGAAGTACTCGGCCATGGTGAGGGCCGAGAGGGCGACGCGCATACGGGTGCCCGGCGGCTCGTCCATCTGGCCGAAGACGAGGGCGGTGTCCTGGAGGACGCCCATCTCTTCCATCTCCAGGCGGAGGTCGGTGCCCTCACGGGTGCGCTCACCGACGCCCGCGAACACGGAGGTGCCGGAGAACTCACGCGCGATACGGGTGATCATCTCCTGGATCAGAACGGTCTTGCCGACACCGGCGCCACCGAACAGACCGATCTTGCCGCCCTTCACGTACGGGGTCAGCAGGTCGATGACCTTGATGCCGGTCTCGAGGATCTCGGTCTTGCCCTCGAGCTGGTCGAAGCTCGGCGGCTTGCGGTGGATGCCCCACTGCTCGCCGTCGCGGCCGGTGCCCGGCGCGTCGAGGCAGTCGCCGAGGGCGTTGAAGACGTGGCCCTTGACGACGTCACCGACGGGCACCGAGATCGGCTTGCCGGTGTCGGTGACGGTCGCGCCGCGGACCAGGCCGTCGGTCGGCTGCATCGAGATGGTGCGCACGATGTTGTCGCCGAGGTGCTGAGCGACCTCGAGGGTCAGGGTCTTGGCCACCGACGCCAGCTTGATGTCGGCGTTCAGAGCGTTGAAAAGCTCGGGGATCGCGCCACGCGGGAACTCGACGTCCACGACGGGGCCGATGACCCGGACGACGCGGCCTGCGGCGGCGCCGGTCCGGCTCGTGTTGTCTTGAGTGACAGCTGCGGTCATTTGGATAAGTTCTCTTCCTGCGCTTCTAGTCGCGGTCCGAGCTCGACGCCAGCGCGTTCACGCCGCCGACGATTTCGCTGATTTCCTGCGTGATCTGGGCTTGACGCACCGAGTTCGCCTCGCGCTGAAGAACACTCGCGAGTTCGTTGGCGTTGTCGGTGGCCGCCTTCATTGCGGTGCGCCGAGCCGCGGACTCGGATGCCGCTGCCTCGAGCAACGACGCGTAGATACGCGTGTTCACGTACTTCGGCAGCAACGCCGCCAGCAGTACATCGGCGTCGGGCTCGAATTCGTACTGCGCCTGCGGTTCGGCGGTGGGCGAATCGGAGAACGAGTCCGCGCCCATGTCGAAGTTCTCGTCGACGAAGCTGACCTGGATCGGCGCAAGGCGGCGCACCTCCGGGGTCTGCGTCAACATCGACACGAACCGCGTGTACACGATGTGCAGCTCGTCGACGCCCTCGATATCGCCGGTGCCGTGCGGGTGCGGCACCTGACCGTCGGAGCCCGCCATGAAGGCGTCCACCAGGTGGCCACAGGCCGCCGAGGCGTCGGTGTACTTCGGCTGCTGCGAGAAACCGGTCCACGCCGAGACCAGCGGGCGGTTACGGAAGGTGTAGTACGTGAGGCCCTTGTTGCCCATCACGTACAGCACCGGCTCCTTGCCCTCGCCGCGCAGGGTGGTCATCAGCTCTTCGGCGCGCTTGAGCACGTTGGAGTTGTAACCACCGCACATGCCGCTGTCACTGGTGATCACCAGGACGGCGGCGCGACGCGGGTTGGCGCGTTCGGTCAGCAGCGGATGCGCCAGGTTCTTCGACGCGCTCGCGAGCTCGGCGAGGACCTTGGTGATCTCTTCCGCGTACGGCTTGGCGGCCGCAACCCTGGCCTGGGCCTTGGAGATTCGCGAGGTCGCGATCAGCTCTTGGGCCTTGGTGATCTTCTTGATCGAATTCACACCACGAATGCGGGAGCGCAATTCACGCAAGCTTGCCACGGTTCACACTCCCTTCATTCGCCAGATTCCAATAGCGCATTGCTCGCCCGATTACTTCTCGACGTGCTTGCGGGTGACCGACAGCGACTCGACCTCTTCGTGGTCGAGCTCGCCCGCCTCCGCCTCGTTCACCACACGGCTGCCGTCGGAGGCGAGGAAGCCCTGCTTGAACTTGTCGGTGGCCGCCTTGATGGCGTCGCCGTTCTCGGCGTCGAGGACCTTGCCGCCCTCGATCGACTTGAACGCGTCGGCCGCGCTGCGGTGCAGGTCCTCGAGCAGCTCCGCGTTGAAGCGGCGGATGTCGGCGACCGGAACCGAGTCGTAGTAACCGGCGTCGACGAGGTAGATCGAGACGATCTGGTCCTCGACCGCGACCGGGGAGTACTGGTCCTGCTTGAGCAGCTCGACCCAGCGGGCGCCGCGCTCGAGCTGCGCCAGCGAGGCGGCGTCGAGGTCGGAGGCGAAGGCGGAGAACGCCTCCAGCTCGCGGTACTGCGCCATTTCCAGACGCAACGAACCGGCGACCTTCTTCATGCCCTTGGTCTGGGCGGCGCCACCGACACGGGAGACCGAGGTACCGACGTTGATCGCCGGGCGGACGCCCTTGTTGAACAGGTCGGACTCGAGGAAGACCTGGCCGTCGGTGATGGAGATGACGTTGGTCGGGATGAACGCCGAGACGTCGTTGGCCTTGGTCTCGATGATCGGCAGACCGGTCATCGAGCCCGCGCCCATCTCGTCGGAGAGCTTGGCGCAGCGCTCGAGCAGACGCGAGTGCAGGTAGAAGACGTCACCCGGGTACGCCTCGCGGCCCGGCGGGCGACGCAGCAGCAGCGAGATGGCGCGGTAAGCCTCGGCCTGCTTGGTCAGGTCGTCGAACACGATCAGGACGTGCTTGCCCTGGTACATCCAGTGCTGGCCGATGGCCGAGCCGGTGTAGGGGGCCAGCCACTTGAAGCCGGCGGAGTCGGAGGCCGGGGCCGCGACGATGGTGGTGTACTCCATCGCGCCGTGCTCCTCCAGCGCGGCCTTCACGCCCGCGATGGTGGAACCCTTCTGGCCGATGGCGACGTAGATGCAACGCATCTGCTTGGTGGGGTCGCCGGACTCCCAGTTGGCCTTTTGGTTCAGGATCGCGTCGATGCAGACGGCGGTCTTGCCGGTCTTGCGGTCGCCGATGATCAGCTGACGCTGGCCGCGGCCGATCGCGGTCAGCGCGTCGATGGCGGTGATGCCGGTGGCCATCGGCTCCTCGACCGGCTGGCGCTCCAGCACGGTCGCGGCCTGCAGCTCCAGCACGCGGCGCTCTTCGGACTCGATCTCGCCGAGGCCGTCGATCGGCTGACCGAGCGGGTTCACCACGCGGCCGAGGAACTTGTCGCCGACCGGCACCGAGAGCACGTCACCGGTGCGGCGAACCTGCTGACCCTCTTCGATCTCGGCGAACTCGCCGAGGATGACCGCACCGATCTCGCGGTCCTCGAGGTTCAGCGCCACGCCGAGCACGCCGCCCGGGAACTCGAGCAGCTCGTTGGCCATAGCCGAGGGCAGGCCGCTGACGTGCGCGATGCCGTCGCTGGTGTCGGTGACCACACCGACTTCTTCGATGGACGTCTGGGGGGTGTAGCTCTGGGTGTAGCTCTCGATCGCGCTACGGATCTCGTCGGAGGAGATCGTCAGCTCCGCCATGTTCTTCCTGCTCTCGCTGTAAGGGTCTCGAATGTCGGTGTTGGCGCCGGTGCCGGGCCGGCAGAGCCGGACTACGCCAGCTCGCGGCGCAGCCGCTCCAGTCGGCCGGTGGCGCTGCCGTCGATCACGTCGTCGCCGACGCGCACGACCAGCCCGCTCAGCAGGCTCTGATCGACCTCGACGTGCACCGTGATCGGCTTGCCGTAGATGCGCTGCAGGGAGGCGGCGAGCCGCTCCCGCTGCTGCGGCGTCAGGGCGATCGCGGCGCGCACGTGCGCGACGATCTGGTCACGCCGGGCGGCGGCCAGGTCGGACAACTCGTCGAAGGCCGGGCCGAGGCCGGTCCGCTGCCGTGCCACCGCCTGCTCCGCGAGGGTCACGGTGATGGTCTCGGCCTTGCCGGACAGCAGCCCGGAGATCAGCTCGCGCTTGGCCGAACCCGGCTTCCCGCGATCGGACAGCGCCTGCTCCAGCTCGGGGTTGTCGGCGATGATCCGGCCGAGCCGGAACAGCTCGTCCTCGACCGCCTCGAGCCTGCCGCTGTCCGCGGCCGACTCCAGCAGGGCCTCCTGGCCGAGCAGCACCAGGGTGTCGACCAGGTCGGAGGTGCGCGACCAGTCCTGGGCCACCGCGGTGGTCAGCACCGCCAGGGTGGCGGGGCTGACCTTGCCGCCGAAGACCCGCTCGCTCAGCTCGGCGCGCACCGAACCGGGCACCGACACGTCCGCGAGCGCAACACGCAGCGAACGCTGGTCGTCCAGCACGGCGACAGCGGCGAACAGTTCCGAGCCCGTCGTGGCGGCAACACTGTCGCTTCCGGTCAGAGCGGCCCGAAGCGCCTCCCGGGACCGGGAGCTGGCCTCGCGGCTCGCTGCGTACATGCTTCTCACTTTCGCGTCGTTACCTTCCGACCCCGATGCCGGCGTCGGTCTCGTCGAGTTCGCTGAGGAACTTCTCGATCGAGGCCGCCTGCTTGGCTTCGTCCGAAACCGACTGGCCGATGATCTTCTCGGCCAGGTCGACGGCCGTGCGGCCGACTTCGGAGCGCAGTTCGGTGAGGATCTGCTGGCGCTGGGCTTCCAGCTGGGCGTGGCCAGAGGCCACGATGCGGTCGCTTTCGGCCTGGGCCTCCGAGCGCATCTGCGCAAGGATCTGCTGGCCCTGGGTGCGCGCGTCCTCACGGATGCGCGCGGCCTCGAGGCGGGCGTCCGCCAGCTGCTGCTGGTACTGCTGCAGCGTCTGCTGGGCTTCTTCCTGCGCGGCCTCGGCCTTGGCGATACCGCCTTCGATCTTGTCGGCACGCTCGTCCAGCACCTTGGTCAGGCGCGGGATGACGTACTTGTAGAACAGCACCGCGATGATCGCGACGCAGACCACCGACCAGACGATGTCGTACGTTTCGGGGACGAGAGGATTCACATCCTCTCCGCCCTCCGCTGCGAGTACTGCGAACTCGTACATCGGAATCAGAAGATGAAGCCGGCGACGAGGCCGATCAGGGCCAGCGCCTCGGTGAACGCGATACCGAGGAACATGTTGGTACGGATCGTGCCCTGCAGCTCGGGCTGACGGGCGATACCCTCGATCGCCTTACCGACGACGATACCGACGCCGATGCCCGGGCCGATGGCGGCCAGGCCGTAGCCGACGGCGCCGAGGCCCTTCAGCGTCGACTCGTTGGCAGCTTCCTGGGCCAGGTACGAGAGGCTCATGAGTCTTCTTTCCCTTTCTGTTGCTCACCCGCCGGGCGGCGCGGTGTAGCAGGTCTCCGGTGATGGGTAGTGCGGTCAGTGAGAATCGGCGTGCTCGGCGAGGCCGATGTACACGGCGGTCAGCAGCGCGAACACGTAGGCCTGCAGGAAGATGACCAGCATCTCGAACAGGGTGAACCCGAGTCCCGCGAGCAGCGAGAACGGCGAGAAGACCTTCATCCACGCGGCGGCGTCGAACAGGAAGAACCAGGTCGCGCTGAAGAACAGCACCAGCATGATGTGGCCGGCGAGCATGTTCGCCATGAGTCGGACGGTCAGCGTGAACGGGCGAAGGATGAAGGTCGAGACGAACTCGATCGGAATCAGCAGGACGTGCAGGGCGGGCGGCACGTTCGGCACCACGATGCTGCTGCGCATGTAGGTGAGGAAGCCGAACTTCTTGATGCCCACGTAGTTGAACGCGATGTAGGCGACCGCCGCGAGCACGATCGGCATACCGATTCGGGCGTTCGAGGAGATGTTCAAGCCCGGAACGATGCCGGAGAAGTTCAGAAAGAGGACCGTGAAGAAGATCGTCGCGATCAGCGGGAAGAACTTGCGGCCGGTTTCCTTACCGAGCACCTCTTCCGCAATCTGCTCCTTGACGAAGACCAGTCCGATTTCGGCGACATTCTGTAGGCCGCGCGGAATGATTCGGGGACTCCGGAAGGCCAGCAGCATGACGGCGACGAGCACGGCGGTCATGATCAGCCGGACCAGCATCAAACGATCGAGTTCGAACGGCGTTCCCTCGAACAGCAAAGCTGGAGGGAAGAAGTCGGTTAGCGACGGCGCGTGGAACTCACCCGCCGCCAAAGTGGTGACGCTCAGCGTTCTCTCCCGTGTTCGGGCCGCGGGTACGGTCATTCCCGCGGTTCGATCGGACATTGACGATCAATTTGGGTCGACTCAGGTCGGCTCGAAATTCGTCAGCAGCTGCGCGGCAATCCCGCTCGGGCGGCGTCTGTACGTGTGTCGGCGACATCGTCGACATGCAGAACCGGAACCCTCGGAGCCCGGCACGGCAGTAAGCATAGCGGTACTCGGAGGGATCGTGGGATCCCCCCTCGCTTGGTCGCTTGCTTACCAACACTTTACCAAGTTATCTACGACGCTGTGTAGGGGGGTGAAGTCATTCCTGTTCGGCGGCCGGGTCGGAGTCCCCCGCGGTGGTCGAGACATACGGAACCTTCTGTCGCAGAACGCCGTACGTCTCCGCGCCGAGCACGATGACGAGGGCGCCGATGACGGTCAGGAACAGCGCCACCCGGTTGTAGAAATCGAACTGGTTGAGCACCGCGACCGCGATGAGCACCAGCAGCACCTTGCCGACCCAGCTGGCCAGCATGACCAGGCCCGCTGTGCTCGGCGGCAGCTTCGCGCCGAAGAGCACGACCGCGGCCGTGGTGAGGATGAAGACGCCGCCGATGGCCGCGCCGAGCAGCGCGCCCCACAGCCCGGGCAGCCCGGCGACGGCGGTCGCGATCGCGGCGCTCAGGACCACCAGGACCGCCAGCCCGATCAGGCCGTAGCGCAGCGCCGACTTCAGCGGCGCGTCGGGGCCGGGGATGGGGTTCGGAGTGAAGGTCACGGCTACCGACTTTACTCAGACGCCTGCTGCTCGGCCGCCGCCTCCCCGCGCCGCAGCCCTGGAACGGCGGTCACGACGAGGGCGAAGACGAGCCCCCCTGCCATCAGCAGCACCACGATTCGACGGTCCATCAACGAGGTACCGACCGCCCCGAATGCCAGTACACCGACCCACAAATAGATCAGCAGCACGACGCGTCGATGGGAATGGCCGATCTGCAGCAAACGGTGGTGCAAGTGCATTTTGTCCGGCGTGGAGAAACTCACACCCGCCCGCACCCTTCGCACGATCGCCAGCAGCAGATCCAGCACCGGAATGAACATCACGGCGCCGACCAACAGCAGTGGCGAAAGCAGACCGACGATGTCGCGCGGACCATAGCCTTGCAGCGGAATTCGACCCGAGGCGCCGGTGGAGACCGACGCGAGCATCAGGCCGATCAGCATCGAACCCGAGTCGCCCATGAATATCCGGGCGGGCTGGAAATTGTGCGGCAAAAACCCCGCACACGCACCGGCGAGCGCCGCGGCGAGCAGCGCAGGCGGGTAGGTGTTCACGTCACCGCCCTGCTCGTAGAGCAACCCCACGGAGAACACGAAAACGGCGGCGGCGCAGATGAAGCCGAGGCCGGCGGCCAGACCGTCCAGGCCGTCGACGAAGTTCATCGCGTTGATCAGCGTCACCGTCACGGCCACGGTCACCAGACCACCCTGCAGCGCGTCGAGCACCACGGTGGAATTGTTGAACGGGTCGTAGATGACGTACCAGCTCAGTCCCATGACGGCCATCACGCCGCCCGCCGTCACCTGGCCTGCGAATTTGGTGAGCGCGTCGAGTCCCCAGCGATCGTCGACGATGCCGACGAGCACGATGATGGTCGCCGCCACCAGCACCGCGGGTATGTCGACGGCGTAGTCGAACCCGCGGCGCAGGGCGGGCAGCTGGTGCGCGAAGAGCACCGCGGCCACCACGCCGATGTACATGCCGACGCCGCCCATCCGTGGGATCGGCTTGACGTGCACGTCGCGCTCACGCGGCACGGCGACGGCGCCGAACGAGATGGCGAGCAGCCGGATGCCGCCGGTGGCGAGGAAGGTCACCGTGGCCGAGATCAACAGGACGAGCAGGAGCTCGCGAAGCGGAACGACCGAGCCGGAGCCGGAAATCATGCGACCTTTCTCCCGCTCACCGCGCGGGGGAAATGGTCAGCTCGTCCGGTGACATGCCGAGCACCTCGGCGATCTCGGCCACCGGGACCGCGCCCTCGCGCAGCACGCGGGGCTGATCCGCGGTGAGATCCACGATGGTGGAGGCGACCGCGTGCTCGGCAGGACCGCCGTCGAGGTACACGCCGACCAGGCTGCCGAGCTGCTCGCGGGCCTCGGCGGCCGTCTTGGCGGGCGGCTGGCCCGAGATGTTGGCGCTGGACACCGCCAGCGGGCCCACCTCGCGCAGCAGATCGAGCGCCACCGGGTGCAGCGGCATCCGCAGCATCACGGTGCCGCGCGTGTCACCGAGGTCCCACGCCAGCGAAGGCGCTTGCTGCACAACAAGACTCAGACCACCCGGCCAGAAGGCGCGGATCAGCTCGCGCGCCTGCGGGCGCACCGAGAAGACCAGTCCGTCGATCGTGTGCCACGAACCGACCAACACCGGCACCGGCATGTCCCTGCCGCGGCGCTTGGCCGCGAGCAGCTCGCTCACCGCGGTGGAATCGAAGGCGTCGGCCGCCAAGCCGTACAACGTGTCTGTGGGCATCACCACCAGTCGCCCGGACTTCAGGGCGCTGGTCGCTGCGGACAGTCCGGCGGCGCGCGAATCGGGATCCGCGCAGTCGTAGACGGTACTCACGGCCCCCATCCTGGCACATGGTGCTGGTGGGGCGTCAGGTGCGGGTAGCGACGACGAAGCGGGGTTTGCCTGCGAGGTCGGGGTGTTCGACGACATCGGTGAAATCACCGGTCTCGGTGAGGAGGGCGGCGAGGGCCGAGCCGTTGGTGTCGTCGTGCTCGATGGCGGTCGCGCCGCCCGGACGCAGCAGACGGGCGATGTTGGGCACCATCCGGCGGATGACGTCCAATCCGTCCGGCCCGCCGAACAGCGCCAGGTGCGGGTCGTGGTCGGCGACCTCGGGGTCGAGCACCGCACCATCGGGGATGTAGGGCGGGTTGGACAGCAGCAGGTCGACCTTTCCGTTCAGCTCGGTGAGCAGGTTCGGATCGGTGACGTCGTCGGCGTACAGGGTGATCGGGGTGTCGCCGTCGGCGATGCGGTCGTCGGCATTGCGGCGTGCCCATTTCAGGGCGGCCGGGTCGATCTCGATGGCGTGCACCTGGGCATCGGGCCGCGCGTGCGCGACAGCGAGCGCGAGCGCGCCAGAACCGGTGCAGAAATCGATGACGATCGGCTGGTGATCGTGCGGCAGCGTCTCCAAATAGGCCAGCGCCCAAGCGAAGAGCAGTTCGGTCTCCGGTCGCGGCACGAAGACGCCCGGCCCGACCGCGAGATCGATCTGTCCCATCGGGGCGACGCCGGTCAGATGCTGCAACGGAATGCGCTCGGCGCGCCGGTCGACCAGGGCGCGGTAGTCCGCGACGAGCACCGGATCCACCAGCGGCACCAGGGCCAAACGCGTCCGCTCGACACCGAGCACATGCGCGGCGAGTTGCTCGGCGTCCGCGCGCGGACTCGGCACGCCCGCGGCCTGCAATTGTTCCGCGGCTTCGTTGATCACCGCACGCATAGACACTCGACCCACCACCCCACTCTCGCCGATTTCCGTCGCGCCCATCGTTCACTTCCCGGAATTGGGTCGCCCAGCCACGCGGACGCCGCGCCGGAACTTATTCGGCCGCCATGCGGGCCTCGCGGTCGGCCTTGCCGAGCGCGTCGAGGAGCGCGTCGAGGTCGCCGTCCAGCACGGAGTCGAGGTTGTGCGCCTTGAAGCCGATGCGGTGATCGGTGATCCGGTTCTCCGGGAAGTTGTAGGTGCGGATGCGCTCGGAACGGTCCACCGTGCGGATCTGGCTGGCGCGACCGGCCGCGGCCTCCTGCTCGGCCTGCTCCTCGGCGAGCGCTTGCAGGCGCGCCGCGAGGACCTGCATGGCGCGGGCCTTGTTCTGCAGCTGCGAGCGTTCGTTCTGGCAGGTCACGACGATGCCGGAGGGCAGGTGCGTGATGCGGACGGCGGAGTCGGTGGTGTTGACGCCCTGGCCGCCCTTGCCGGACGAGCGGTAGACGTCGATGCGCAGATCGGATTCATCAATCTGCACCTCTTCGACCTCGTCGGGCTCGGGGTAGATGAGCACGCCCGCCGCGGAGGTGTGGATGCGGCCCTGCGATTCGGTCACCGGAACGCGCTGCACGCGGTGCACGCCGCCCTCGAACTTGAATCGCGACCAGACGCCGTCGCGCACCGCGTCGCGGCTCTTGATGGACAGCGTCGCGTCTTTGTAACCGCCGAGGTCGGAGAAGGTCGCGCCGAGGACTTCGACCTTCCAGCCGTGCCGTTCGGCGTAGCGGATGTACATGCGGGCCAGGTCGGCGGCGAACAGCGCCGATTCCTCGCCGCCCTCGCCGGACTTCACTTCGAGCACCACGTCGTCGCCGTCGTGCGGGTCGCGGGGGGCGAGCAGGTCGGCGAGCGCCTGCTCCAGCTCCTCCACCTGACGCCGCAAATCCGGGATCTCGGCGGCGAAGGCCGGATCGTCGTCGGCCAGTTCCTGCGCGGCGGCCAGATCGTCGTGCGCGCTCTTCAGCTTGTTGTAGGTGGCCATGATCGGGGCGAGCTCGGCGAACCGCTTGCCGACGCGGCGCGCGGCGCCCGGATCGTTGTGCAGCGTCGGATCGGACAGCTGCGTTTCCAGTCCCGCGTGCTCGGCCAGGATGTCGTCGATCGCGGACGGCTGCGTCATGATGCTTCCTTCTCTCGGGTCCCGGCCTGTGCCGGGTCGGCATTTCTCGTCATCCGGCGCCGGGCATGGCCTGGGCACCGGGCCAACAAATGCGCCGACGCCCGGCCTGCAGTGCAGAACCGGGCGTCGGCGAGGAAGCTACTTGGCGTCGGCGTCGGCCTTCTTGCCCGCGCGCTTGCCGTAGCGAGCCTCGAAGCGGGCCACGCGGCCACCGGTGTCCAGGATCTTCTGCTTGCCGGTGTAGAACGGGTGGCACTGCGAGCAGACCTCGACGGTGATGTGTCCCGACTCCTTGGTGCTGCGAGTCTGGAAGGTGTTGCCGCAACCACAGACCACCGTGGTGTCGACATACGTCGGGTGGATTCCTGCCTTCATGGATGGTGTCCTCTCGATAGTGGTCGCCGGGTCGCCACGAGGGGCGTGAACCGGAACCGCTGGTTCCAAACTCTGCGTCGCAGAGGTCGGCGGGATTGTCTGCGGGACGCAGACGCACAGCGGTCCAGTATGCCAGAACCGCTACTACGCACCCAAAACACACCGGGCAACCATTTTGTTCCCTGCTTCGTGTATCTAAGGCAACCTCCGCAAACGCAGCACCCCAGAAAGTGAGGGCACGCGGTTTCTCCGCACCTACGGAACCCTTAAGTCGAGTAGTCCGCTACTCGGGAAGGCGAACAGCACTGTTCATAGAGTTCGTAGGTGTCGAGTTCCCCCTGCACATCGGCGTGCCGAGACAGAAAGGAGAACGCTATGAACAGCCGAATCGCCCTCGCGGTGTTCGTCCTGTTGATTCTCACTGTCGCGGTGGGCTGGTTTGCGATCCCCGAGACCACATCGTCCGCCGCCTACACGACCGCGGATACGGCCGCGTACTACGAGCGGCACTCCGCCGAGGCGGACGACGACGTCGCGGTGTCGGCTACGACGAGGTTGCTCGCCTGCATGATCGCCGGTGCGGCCGCGATCGGCCTGATCTTCTTCCGGCCGTACATGCCGAAGGGGCCCCGCGATCGCGAAGCCCCTTCGGTGGCACGGCAATTCGTACCGCTACTCGTCCAACGCGCCCGGCGCGGTCTTGCTGACCTGCATCAGGAACTCGAGGTTGTTCTTGGACTTCTTCAAGCGATCGATCAGCAGGTCGATCGCCTGGTGCGAGTCCAGGCCGGAAAGCACGCGGCGCAGCTTGTGCAGCACCGCCGCCTCGTCTGGGCTCAGCAGTAGCTCGTCCTTGCGGGTACCGGACGGGTTGACGTCCACCGCCGGGAACACGCGCCGTTCCGCGATCTTGCGGTCCAGCTTGAGCTCGGCGTTACCGGTGCCCTTGAACTCCTCGAAGATCACCGTGTCACCGGTCGAGCCGGTCTCCACCATGGCGGTGGCGATGATCGTCAGCGAGCCGCCGTTCTCGATGTTGCGCGCCGCGCCGAGGAACCGCTTGGGCGGGTACAGCGCGGTCGAGTCGACACCACCGGAGAGGATTCGGCCAGAGGCAGGCGAGGAGTTGTTGTACGCGCGGCCCAATCGGGTGATCGAGTCCAGCAGCACCACAACGTCTTTGCCCATTTCGACGAGTCGCTTGGCGCGCTCGATGGCCAGCTCGGCGACCGAGGTGTGATCGCTCGGCGGACGGTCGAAGGTCGAGGCGATGACCTCGCCCTTCACCGAACGCTGCATGTCGGTGACCTCTTCGGGACGCTCGTCGACCAGCACCACCATCAGGTAGCACTCGGGGTTGTTGGTCGCGATCGCGTTCGCGATGTCCTGCATGATCGTGGTCTTACCGGCCTTCGGCGGGGACACGATCAGCGCGCGCTGGCCCTTGCCGATCGGCATGATCAGGTCGATCACGCGGGTCGTCAGCTTGTTGGGCTGGGTCTCCAGCCGTAGCCGCTGGTTCGGGTAGAGCGGGGTCAGCTTGCTGAACTCGGGACGCCGCTTGGCCGCCTCGACGTCGCCGCCGTTGACCGTGTCCAGCCGCACCAGCGGATCGAACTTCTGCCGCTGGTTGGCCTGCTCGCCGTCGCGCGGAGCCCGCACGGCGCCGGTGATCGCGTCACCGCGACGCAGGCCGTTCTTGCGGACCAGGTTCATCGAGACGTAGACGTCGTTCGGTCCGGCGAGGTAGCCCGAGGTGCGGACGAACGCGTAGTTGTCCAGCACGTCGAGGATGCCCGCGACCGGCTGTAGGACGTCGTCCTCGCGGATCTCGAGCTCGCGGCTCTCACCGCCGCCGGTCTCACGGTCACGCCCCCGACGACGCTCACGGAACCGGCGACCACGGCGACCGCGACCGCCTTCCTCGTCGTCACCACCGCGACCGCCCTCGCCGCGACCGCCCTCGCCGCGACCGCCCTCGCCGCGACCACCGTCGCCGCGACCGCCCTGGGCGCGCTGCTCACCGTTCTGACCGCGCTCGCCCTGGCCGCGCTCGCCCTGGCCACGCTCGCGGCGCCGTTCGCCCTGCTCGGCTTCCGGCTTCTGCTCGTCACCACGCGCCTCGGCGGTCTCACCGCCGCCGGAACGCGCCTGGTCACGGCCGCGACGCTGCCGACCACGGCCGCGCTGACCACCTTCGCGGCCGGACTCTTCGCTGGTCTCGGCGGCGGGGGCGGAATCGGTCTGCGACGACTCGGCGGGCGCGGACTTCGAAGGAGCGGGATCGGCGGGTGCCTCGGGCGCGGGCGCGGCGGCCTTCTCGGCGGGCGCGGCTTCCTTCGCCTTGGCCTCCTTGGCCGGGGCCTTCTCCTTCGCCGGCGCGGGCGTCACGTCGAGGGCCGCCTGCTCGGCCTTCTCGCCGCGCGCGGGCTTCTCCGACTTGGCGGGCTTACCGGCCTGGTTCTCCTTGATGGCGGCGATCAGATCACCCTTGCGCATACCGGAGGTGCCTCGGATACCGAGTTCCCCCGCCAGCGCGCGCAACTGCGGCAACAACATTCCAGTCAGCCCCGATCGTGCGACGTCGGTTTGTTCGCTCATCTTCGAAATCTGTCCGGATTCACTTTCGCGGCCGCCCGAGGAACTTGGGTTGGATTCCACCCCGGGTGTCGCGAGCAGGTCCGTATCTGTCACGGAAATCCTTTCCTTCCCTCGACCGCCGTGTGCTGTTTCGAGGGTTCGTCCCGCAGTCCGGGCACTCTGCCGGACTCGGTATTGCCGTATCGCCTGCCCCGCCGGACCGGAGGCTTCGCCACCGGTTGTGAAAGGTGGGAGAGATCATTCCAGTTGCGCAGCTACGCAGTACCCCCATGGCCTGGAGGCTCGAGCCTGGAGCCTGCTGGAGCGATTGCCCTGATGAAGCACCGGCGTCTGATGCGCACGATGTACGGACTTGCTCAGAATAGCTGGCAACTGTGAACCTCGGCAAGGCAGACGCGCCGTCAGTCGACCTGGACGCCCTCGGCGAGTCCTGGCTCGACCACCCGGAGGCCGTCGGCGGCCGCGAGTTCGCGGAGTTCCGCTGGGAATTCGCTGGTACCGAGAGCCAACACGGTCGGACCCGCGCCCGAGACGGTCGCCGGAATGCCTGCCGCGCGCAACCGCTCGATCCACGCCGTGGTGAGCGGTAGCGCGGGAGCACGCTGGCCCTGGTGCAGCCGGTCGGCCGTAGCGGGCATGAGCAGGTCGGGACGCTGGGTCAGCGCGACGACGGCCAGCGCGGCCCTGCTGACATTGAAGGCGGCGTCGCCGTGCGGCACGGTCTCGGGAAGCAGACCCCTTGTGTGCGCGGTGGACGAGCGGACCTCGGGAATCAGCACCACCGGGCGCAGCGTCGGGTGCGGATCGAGCCGGACGGCGCGGTACACCCGGCCGTGCTCGGGAATGTCCGCGCTCGCCTCGGTCGCGTCGGCGGCGGTCTCGGTCCAGGACACCACGATCCCGCCGAGCACGCTGGCCGCCGCATTGTCCGGGTGGCCTTCGAATTCGGAGGCCAGCTGCACCAATCGTGCGGCGCCGACGGCCAACTCGGGATCCAGCTTCGCGGCGAGCGCACAGCCGGCGGCCAGGCCGCCGACCACTGCCGAGGCCGAGGAGCCGAGCCCGCGCGAATGCGGAATCACGTTGCGGCACACCACATCGAGGCCGTCGGCCCACACACCGACGGACTCCAGGCCGCGTTCGATGGCACGCACGACGAGATGCGAAGGGCCCCACGGGACATCGTCGGCGCCCTCACCCTCGACCCGGATCGTCAAGCCGGAATCGGTGGTGCGCACCTCGATCTCGTCGTAGATGCCCAAAGCCATACCGAGGGAGTCGAATCCGGGCCCGAGGTTGGCGCTCGACGCGGGCACCCGCGCCGTCACGGAGAGTCCGGCGGGCAGGGTCCGCGACATCAACTGGCTTTCGCGGGAACTCAACTCAGGCCAGCTCGAGTCGGGCGGCGACCGCGACGGGGTCGACCGCGATCGGCTGCACCTGCGGCATGCCGAGCAGCGCGGTGTCGGGGTCCTTGAGGCCGTTGCCGGTGACGGTGCAGACCACCGTCAGGCCCGCGTCCAGCCAGCCTTCCTCGCGGGCCGCGAGCACACCGGCCACGCTGGCCGCGGACGCGGGCTCGACGAAGACGCCTTCCTTGGCCGCGACCAGGCGGTACGCCGCGAGGATCTCCTCGTCGGTGGCCGCGCGGAACGCGCCGCCGGACTGCTCCTTGGCCTCCACCGCGCCGTTCCAGGAGGCGGGGGCGCCGATCCGGATGGCGGTGGCGATGGTCTCCGGGTCCTTCACCGGGGCGCCGTTGACCAGCGGAGCCGCACCGGCGGCCTGCACGCCGAGCATGCGGGGCAGGCCGTCGGTGATGCCGTCGGCGTAGTACTCGCGGTAACCGCGCCAGTACGCGGTGATGTTGCCCGCGTTGCCCACCGGGAGCGCGTGCACGTCCGGCGCCTTGCCGAGCACGTCGCAGATCTCGAACGAGGCGGTCTTCTGACCCTCGATACGCGCCGGGTTCACCGAGTTCACCAGGCCGACGGCCGGGAAGTCGGCGGTCACCTTGCGCGCCAGCTCGAGGCAGTCGTCGAAGTTGCCCTCGACCTGGATGATCTGCGCGCCGAGCATGACGGCCTGGGCCAGCTTGCCCATCGCGATCTTGCCCTGCGGGATCAGCACCGCGCAGCTCATGCCCGCCCTGGTGGCGTACGCCGCGGCCGACGCCGAGGTGTTGCCGGTGGACGCGCAGAGCACCGCCTTCTGACCGCGGTACTTGGCGTCGGTCATGGCCATGGTCATGCCACGGTCCTTGAACGAGCCGGTCGGGTTGGCGCCCTCGACCTTGAGGTACACCTCGCAGCCGGTCAGCTCGGACAGGAACGGCGCGGGCACCAGCGGGGTGCCGCCCTCGAACAGCGTGACCGGCTCCCAGTCGGCCGCACCCGCGAGCCGATCACGGTAGGCCGCGATCAGACCCGGCCAGCGGGAGTGCACCCCCGCCTGCGGGGCGACGCCAGTGGTACTCATTCCTCGGTGCCTTCCAATCTCAAAACGCTGGTCACTGATGTGACGGACGCCATCTCCGCCAAGGCCGACACGGTGTCCGCGAGCGCCGACTCCACCGCGTGGTGGGTCACCACGACCAGGCGCGCACCCTCGCCGTGCCCTTCCTGACGGACGGTCGAAATGCTCACCCCGTGCTTGGCGAATTCGCCCGCAACCTTGGCAAGGACGCCTGGGACGTCTTCGACCTGCAGGTTCACGTGGTAGCGGGTGGGCGTATCGCCGATCGGCGCGATCGGTAGCTCAGCATAAACCGATTCGCCCGGTGCGCGGCCACCGAAGAACTTGTTGCGTGCGGCCATCACCAGGTCGCCGAGCACCGCGGAGGCGGTCGGAGCGCCGCCCGCGCCCTGCCCGTAGAACATCAGCCTGCCCGCGTTCTCGGCCTCGACTACCACGGCGTTGAACGCGCCGCTGACCGCCGCCAGCGGGTGCTTGCGCGGGATCAGCGCCGGGTAGACCCGCACCGAGACGCGCTCCTTGCCGCCCTCGGCCAGGCTCGGCTCGCCGGGGCCCGCGTCCACGCGCTCGCAGATCGCCAGCAGCTTGACCGTGCAGTTCACCGCGGACGCGGTCTCCAGGTCCTCCGCGGTGATCTTGGAGATGCCCTCGCGGTACACATCGGCGGCGGTCACGCGGGTGTGGAAGGCCAGCGACGCCAGGATCGCGGCCTTGGCCGCCGCGTCGTAACCCTCGACATCGGCCGTCGGGTCGGCCTCCGCGTAGCCGAGGCGGGTGGCCTCGGCGAGGGTCGCCGAGTAGTCCGCGCCGGTCTCGTCCATGGCCGAGAGGATGAAGTTCGTGGTGCCGTTGACGATGCCGACGACGCGGTTCACCCGGTCACCGGACAGCGACTGGATCAGCGGGCGCACCACCGGGATGGCGCCCGCGACGGCGGCCTCGAAGTACAGGTCGGCGCGGTTGCGTTCGGCGGCCGCGGCGAGTTCGCCGGTGTAGTCGGCCAGCAGCGCCTTGTTGGCGGTCACCACGGATTTGCCCGCGTTCAGCGCGGCCAGGATCAGTCGGCGCGCGGGATCGATGCCGCCGATGACCTCGACGACCAGGTCGACGTCCGGGCGGTCGACCAGCGCGTCCGCGTCGGTGGTCAGCAGTTCGGCGGGCAGGCCGCGATCCTTCTCCAGGCTGCGCACCGCGACGCCGCGAAGCACGACGGGCGCGCCGACGCGCGAACGCAGGTCGTCGGCGTGCTCGCGCAGAATCCGCACGACCTCGGTGCCGACATTGCCCATGCCGAGGACCGCGACGCCGATCGGGCGATCGGTCCCCCAGGTTCCGTTCTTGGCCACTTCGGTCATGCGTCAACCTCCAGACTCAACAGATCTGCCACCGTTTCCCGGCGCAGCACCAGTCGCGGCTGACCGTCGCGGACGGCGACGACCGCCGGACGGGTCAACTGGTTGTATCGACTGGACATCGAATAGCAATACGCTCCGGTCGCGGCCACCGCCACCAGATCGCCGGGGCCGACGTCGGCGGGCATCCAGGTGTCGCGGATGACGATATCGCCACTCTCGCAATGCTTTCCGACAACACGCGCGACGACCGGCTGCGCGTCCGATGAGCGCGAGACCAAGCGGCAGTCGTAATCGGCCTGGTAGAGCGCGGGACGGATGTTGTCGCTCATGCCGCCGTCGACGCTCACGTAGCGGCGGCGCAGGCCGGCGTCCAGCGAGACGTCCTTGGTGGTGCCGACCTCGTAGAGGGTGACGGTGCCGGGTCCGGCGATGGCGCGGCCCGGCTCGACCGCGATGGTCGGCTCGGGCAGACCCGCACGGGCCGCCTCCTCGGCGACCAGGCGGCGCAGGTTCGCCGCGAACTCGCCCAGCGGCGGCGGGTCGTCGTTCGGCAAGTACGAAATACCCAGTCCGCCACCGAGATCCAGCGTCGAGATCTGCGCAGTGCGCTCCACGCCGAACTTGTCGATGGCCTCGCGCAGCAGGCCGAGCATGCGGCGCGCGGCGATCTCGAAACCGTCGATCTCGAAGATCTGCGAGCCGATGTGCGAGTGCAGGCCGACCAGCCGCAGGTTGCTGGCCTCGAAGACGCGGGCGAGCGCTTCCATGGCGTCGCCGCCCGCGATCGAGAAGCCGAACTTCTGGTCCTCGTGCGCGGTCGAAATGTATTCGTGGGTATGGGCTTCCACGCCGACAGTGACGCGGACCAGCACGTCCTGCACCACGCCGGCGCGTCCGGCGACCGCCTCTAGCCGATCGATCTCGATCAGCGAGTCGACCACCACGTGGCCGACACCGGCCTGCACCGCGGCCTCCAGCTCGGTGACGGATTTGTTGTTGCCGTGCAACGCGATTCGCTCGGCGGGGAAACCGGCGTGCAGCGCGATGGCGAGCTCGCCGCCGGAGCAGACGTCCAGCGAGAGGCCCTCGTCGCGGATCCAGCGGGCGATCTCGCCGCAGAGGAACGCCTTGGACGCGTAGTGCACCCTGGTGTTGGGGCCGAAGGCCTGCACCATGTCGCGGCAGCGGGAACGGAAGTCGTCCTCGTCCACAACGAACAGCGGGGTACCGAACTGCGCGGCGAGGTCGTGCACCGGCACACCGGCCAGTCGCACCACACCGTCGGCGTCGCGAGAAGCGTTGCGCGGCCAGACATTCGCGGGCAGGTCGATCATCTGCTTCGGATCGGTGGGCTGTTCCGGCAAGCTGGGGGCGTGCGGGATGTCCGCGTGGCGTGGCCCGGCCGGGTGCGCGCTCATAGTTGTTCCTTCCTTACCGCACGCGCCGAGCACGTGGACAGATACGAATTCCCGAGTTGCCCGCGCACTACATGCGCTCCGGTGCGCTGACGCCGAGCAGGCCGAGGCCGTTGGCCAGCACCTGACGGGTGGCCTTCACCAGCTCGAGGCGGGCGGACTTGAGCGGCGTGACCGGCTCGTCGCCCTTGGGCAGCACCCGCATGTCGTCGTCGGACTGGAACGGGTGGTAGGCGCCCGCGAGTTCCTCCAGGTACCGCACCACGCGGTGCGGTTCGCGCATCTCCGCCGCCGTCGCGACCACCCGGGGGTACTCGCCGAGGGTACGGATCAGCTCGCCCTCGCGGTCGGCGGTCATCAGACCGAAATCCGGTGCCACCGAAGCGAAGTCGAACGCGGCCGAGTTGTCGATGATGCGGCAGGAACGGGCGTGCGCGTACTGCACGTAGTAGATGGGGTTCACGCTGTCCTGCTTGGTCCACAGGTCCAGATCGATATCGATGCTGGAATTCACCGAGGACCGCACCAGCGAGTAGCGGGCGGCGTCGACGCCGATCGCCTCGACCAGGTCGTCGAGCGTGACCACGGTGCCCGCGCGCTTGCTCATGCGAACGGCCGCACCGTCTTTCACCAGATTCACCATCTGGCCGATCAGCACCTCGACGGTGTCCGGGTCGTCGCCGAACGCGGCGGCCGCGGCCTTGAGGCGGCCGATGTAGCCGTGGTGGTCGGCGCCGAGCATGTAGATGCACAGGTCGAAGCCGCGGGCGCGCTTGTCGTGGAAGTAGGCGATGTCACCGGCGATGTAGGCGGACTTGCCGTCGCTCTTGATGACGACGCGGTCCTTGTCGTCGCCGTACTCGGAGCTGGCGATCCACCAGGCGCCGTCCTTCTCGTACAGCTTGCCGGAGGACTTGAGCTCCTCGACGGCCTTGTCCACCGCGCCGGAGGCGAACAGCGAGCTCTCGTTGAAGTAGACGTCGAAGTCGGTGCCGAACTCGTGCAGGGTCTGCTTGATGTGGGCGAACATCAGCTCGACGCCCTCGCGGCGGAACACCTCGTGCCGCTCGTCCTCGGGCAGGTCGACGACGCCGGGGTTGCCCGCGACGACCTGGTCGGCGATCTCGCCGATGTAGGCGCCCGCGTACCCATCCTGGGGGGTCGGCGCGCCGGTTGCGGCGGCCACCAGGGAGTTGGCGAACCGGTCGATCTGCGCGCCGTGGTCGTTGAAGTAGTACTCGCGGGTGACGTCGGCGCCTTGCGCGGCCAGAATGCGGCCGAGCGCGTCGCCGACCGAGGCCCAGCGAGTCCCGCCGAGGTGGATCGGGCCGGTCGGGTTCGCCGAGACGAACTCCAGGTTGATCCGGCGGCCCGCGAGCGCGTCGGCGGTGCCGTAGGACACGCCCGCCGCGAGCACCTTTTGCACGATCGCGCCCTGCGCGGCGGCGGCGAGGCGGATGTTCAGGAAGCCGGGGCCAGCGACCTCCGCCGAGGAAACGCCCTCGGTGGCGCTCAGCGCGTCGGCCAGCCAGGTGGCCAACTCGCGGGGATTCGTTCCGGCCTTCTTGGCCACCTGCATCGCCACATTCGTGGCATAGTCACCGTGTTCCGGATTGCGGGGGCGCTCCACGTTGACCTCGTCGGGCAGGACCGCGGGGTCCAGTCCACGTTCGACAAGCACCTTCGCCGCGGTGGAGCGAAGGAGATCTGCAAGGTCAGCTGGAGTCACGAGTCTCTATCCTATGGTCTGGGCAGGTGTACGCCGTCGGGCGGGCACTGCCCCGGATCCGTCCGCAATGAACAGCACAGCGGTTCATCACATCGAGAGAGCAACGAGCAATGCCGAGTAGCAACAGCGCCTCGAAGTCGGCCAAGGCCGTACGAGCCGCGGGGAAGGTGTCGCCTTCCCGCAAGGGGGGCGGCGGCAAGGGCCAACTTCCGAAGAAGCGCCAGGTCCCGTGGTTGGCCATCGGCGCGGCCGCAGTAATCATCGCATTGATCGGTGCGCTCGCCTACAACCTGGTCCCCAAATACCGCGAACAGGCCGAACTGGACAAGTACACGCCCAGTGCGCAGAAGAAGGATCCCTCGGATCAGATCGCGGGCGTGGTGAAGAAGGACTACGCGCAGGGTGCGGGCAAGCACGTCGACCCGACGCAGCGGGTGGCCTACGACCAGACGCCGCCGTTCGGCGGTCCGCACGACCAGGCGTGGGCCGACTGCACCGGCGTCGCGTACGCGAAGCCGATCCGCACCGAGAACGCGGTGCACTCGCTCGAGCACGGTGCGGTGTGGATCACCTACAACCCGGACAAGGTGGACGCCGCGGGCATCGACACGCTGAAGAAGAAGGTCGAAGGCAAGCAGTACACCTTGATGTCGCCCTTCCCCGGGCAGGACAGCGCGATCTCGTTGCAGTCGTGGGGGCACCAGTTGAAGCTGGACGACCCGCAGGACAAGCGGATCAACCAGTTCATCACCGCGCTGCGGCAGAACCAGTACACCTACCCCGAGGTCGGCGCGGCCTGCTCCAACCCGTACTTCGACCGGGAGAACCCGGAGCCGTTCGATCCGACGCCGCCCGGCCCCGGTGCGGTGCCGATGGACGGTGCGGGCATTCCGACCGATCCGTCCGAGCTCGGTGGTGGACTGCCGCCAGGTATTCCGGGTGTGCCCGGCCTTCCCGGTGTTCCCGGCGCACCTGGTCTGCCCGGGGCGCCTGGTCTTCCCGAGGCGCCCGGTCTGCCTGACGCGCCGGGCGCACCCACAGCGGGTCCCTAGATGGGGGCCGAGGCAGATGTCGATGAGCCTGGCGCGGAGACCGGGTTCAAGGCGCAGGTGCGCAGGCAGGGTGTGGCGCTGCTGATTCTCGGCGCGATCGGCGCGATCCTGCTCGGGTTCGCGATCGGGACACTGGTGCGTCTTCCGCTGGACGGCGGCTCCGGTGAACCCGACCCCAACGCGGTCGACATCGGGTTTCTCCAGGACATGTCCGCGCACCACGCGCAGGCCGTGGAGATGGCGGGCATCGCCCTGCTTCGCTCGACCGACAACGACGTGCGCAGGCTGGCCTACGACATCATGACCACCCAGCAGAACCAGGTCGGGCGGATGCACGGTTGGTTGCAACTGTGGAACAAGCCCGCCCAGGGCGCCGACGGTTTCATGGGCTGGATGAGCGAACCGGACTCCGGACACGGGCACGGCGGCGAGCATCAGATGTCCGGGTCGATGGCGAGCATGCCGGGCATGGCGACCCAGGAGGAACTCGCCGCGCTGCGGCAAGCGCCCGCGCCCGAGGCCGACGCCATGTTCCTGCGGCTCATGCTGCGGCACCACCAAGGCGGCATGCCGATGATGGAGTACGCGGCCAAGCACGCCGCGACCACCGCCGTGCGCACCCTCGCCGCCAGCATGGTCGAAACCCAGCAGGCCGAATCCCGCCTGCTCACCACCATGCTGACCGCCCGAGGCGGCACCCCCCTCCCCCTCAACTGACCCCGCGTCGGGCCGGACCGTGTGAAAGCGCCCGGCCCGACGCCCTTTTTGGCGTCCAGCGCGCGATGCGATACGCTTGCCCCGCCCGATCGGACCACCCGGCCCGACCGAGATCTATCCCGCCCTCGTAGCTCAGGGGATAGAGCGTCTGCCTCCGGAGCAGAAGGCCGCAGGTTCGAATCCTGCCGAGGGCACTCCACTCGCTGCATGGCCCATGCCCACGGAGGGCGTGGGCCTTTGCTCGTTTCGTCGTGTTTTGTGGGGGTGCAACCCCCACGCCCCGCCCGGAGGGCTTCGCCCCCGGACCCCCATGGAGCGGGCTGGGTTTTGTGGGGATGTTCCTGTCGTAGCCGGAGGGCTTCGCCCCGGGCCCAATGAGAGAGCTGGGTTTTGTGGGGATGTTTCTGTCGCAGTTGGTTCATGTCCACGGAGGGCGTGGTTTCGCTCGTTGTCGGAAGGGCGCCGCTGATCCGATGTGTGTCGGCGTTGGGGCGAGGTTCGGATCGGTACCGCGCTTGTTTTGTGTCAAGTAGAGTTGGGGGGTCACGTGAGTGATGCCGGGAGGGCGGAGCGCGGTTGCAGCGACGCCCCGCCCGGTGGGTCAGCTGATCCACATTCGGCGGACCAGAACGAACGCCCCGGCGATTACAGCAGCGAGAGTCAACACGATGCCGTAGTCGACCGGGGCGTTGTTCTTGCCTCGGCGATGTTTGGCCATCCCCACCACCTCCTTTCTCGGCGCGGTGCGGCCTGGACCGATGCCACACCGCCCCTGGAGTAGGAGGTTGGGGACACCCTACTCAGTCCCTCTGACCAGTCCCTTTGCGTCACAGTGGGTTACACGCATAGGTATGCCGAGTTCGTAGGTTCCCCGGCGATCGACATCGGCTCGACACGACGGTCCTTGGTTGGTCCGGGCGGGCGGTGCGCGACGGAATCGGTCTTTGGCAGGATGGGGCGGTGCGTTCTGTGGTGCGGGTGGGGGCCGTTGTGGTCGCGATGATCGCCCTGAGTTCTTGTTATCCCGAGGATGTTCCGACTTCGGCACCGACGACGAGCACGTCGGCGCAGACGAGTTCGGCGGCGCCGACGAGTACCCTCTCGCCGGATCAGCGGCATCGGCAGGGTGCGTTGGCGGAGGGGGCGCGGATGGCGGAAGTGCTTGCGGTGCCGACGGATATCGACCCGGATGTCACGGTGTACGGGCGGGCGGGGGTGTTGACTCCGGCGCTGCTGCTGGTGATGGCGGGGCACAACGACGCGATCAAGGAAGCGGCCGAGCGCAACGGGCTGCTGACCGGTTTCATCACGCACCGCACGAACGACGACCGGGAACGGCGAAAAGACCTGACACACGGCGTGATGCGTTTCCCGGACGATGCGACGGCACGGCAGGCGGCCGCCGACCTCGCGGATGCCGCAGTGCACTCGCGGGGAATGCTCGAGTCGGTGGCACGCACGCCCGCACCACTTCCCGGCGCCCCGGAATCGAGGTTCAGCCACAAGGAAGAACGGGGACGCTCGGAGGGAATGGCCTTCACTCCCTTTCGCGAGTACGTGATCTATACGTCGGTGCGGGCCGGGACACTCGACGAGGTGCGGCAAACCACGTTGCGCGCCATCGAATTGCAGGGCCCGCTGCTCGACGGCTTCATCCCGACGCGACTGGTCGACTACCCCGACCTCCCCTACGACCCGGACGGCGTCTTCGCCCTCACCATCGGCGACGGCGACGCGCAACAGGGCGCGTATCGGCAGCGTGGCGCGGTGCTCTTCGCGCAGGACCAACCGCGCGCGGCGTCCCTGTTCCGCCAAGTCGGCGTGAACGCCATGGCCAACAAGGGCACCACGGTCTACCGCACCGACGAACCCTCGGCAGCACAACGCCTGAGCACAGGGCTGGTCGAGATGCAGCGGGAGCATCAGCCCGCGCCGACCGCACCCGGCGTTCCGTCCTCGTCCTGCGTTTCGGATCCGAAAGGCGGCGTGAATTCGTGGTTCTGCGTGGTCGCCGCGGGCCGGTACGTCGGCGAGATCTGGGCGAAGACTCAGGACGACGCCCACCGCCTGCTCGAAGAGCAGTACCGGGTGCTGCGCGACGCGAAGTAGATCGGGCACGCGAAGCGGCTCCGACGTGGTCGCCACTGCCACAGCCGAAATCCGCGTCCGCCGTTCTTGTCTCACCTGTGCAGTAGCGTCCCGGACGAAACGATCGTTCGCCTGGACGGTGTGTGGCGCGCGCAGCTGACGAGCCGCCGATCCGCCTCGGAGCACGACCGTCTTTCTCACCGGCACAGCGCATTTCGACACCAGAGAGAGCCCATGGACCTGCACCCGTCCGCCAGCCGCTACTTCGGCGTACCCGTACCCGCTCGCGTGGCCGACGCCGTCGACGGGCGATTGCTCGAATATTGGGCGGGCGATCGCGGCCCGCTCGTGGACGCCCACTTGGCGATCAACTACCCGTACTTCGGAGCGATCGACAAATCGCTGAGCGGCTTCGTCGTCCTCGACGACGAGGGTGACAACTACACGCTGCTGGATGTGCGGGGCGGCGGCGCGGTGTGGTGGCAGGATCACGAAACCCGGGAACTGGCACTGTGGTTCGACTCTTTCGACGATTGGCTGGCCTACCGAGACGAGCTCGCGCGGGCCGACGCGAACGACGAGGACGAGCGGTCGGAGTCCGATATTCGCGACTCCTTCCGTCCGCCGTCGCCCACCGCGTACTCCGGCCCCACGCCGACGAGCGCCGAACTCGCGGAGCGCTACCAGTGGCTGGTGTGGCTACTGGCGCAACCGTTGCTGCGCGATGGAAAGCCCACGCAGTCCGCCGAAAGTCTGGCCTCCAGCGCCGCAGGGCACTTCACGCACCTGTGGAGCGTCACCGACGTCCGGAAGGTGCTCGAGGCCGAATTGCCGCTGCTGCACGGGGATCCGCATCTGGCTATCTATTGGCTGCTGCACACCGCCCTGCTCACGCAGGACGACGACCGCGCCCGCGTACTCGCCGAGATCGAGCGTGCTCCGGAGCGTCCCGACCTGCTGAACGCCTTCACCGAGGTCTTCGGCACGCTGGCGATCGACGGCGACGTGGCGTCCGTGCGGGAGTTCCGCGTCCGCCGTTCGCTGCTCCAGCAGTACGTCGCTGCCGATGACGAGGCGCGAACGCGGGCCGCGCTCACGGCCATGGAGATGGCGCCGGAGCACCTGCCGCTGGCTCGGGCGAGCTGGATAAAGCACGGCTTGGACGACGGAACGCTCACCGCCGAACTCGTGAGCGCCGCACTGGATCGCATGCCCGTCACCACGGGGACAACACTGCTGCGCGCCGAAGTGGATCGGCGAGCGGGACGTGAGCACAGCCCGTCCGCGGACGCCCTCGTGCGTTCGCTGCCCGCATCCACCTGCACCTGGTCGCTCCGCGTGTGGGCGCTGTCCGTGGTGACGCCGCTGGTGCGCGACGGCGCGGCCCTCGCCGCGGCGGCCGGAGACCTCCTCGGCAAAGACCCGTACAGCAGGCCGTGCCTGATCGCACTGCGGCGGGCCCACGAACTGTGCGAGACCGAACCGGTGCTGACCAGCGCCGAGCTCCAGCTGCGCTGGGCCGACGCGCAGATATCGTCTTCCTACCTGGAGCGGCTCGGCACAGGCGACCATGCCACCGTCGTGGCGGAGATCGACGCCGCAGGACTGAGCGAGCTTGTCGCACAACGCGTTCTGCTGCGCGCGGATATCGATGAATCGTCCGCCGAAGTCATCGAATGGGCGCTGAACGCCATCCTCGGCAGCGCGCACCCCGATCGAGCCACGCTGGCCGCCACCGGTATCGAGCACCTGCCCGCCGAGGTGCGCACCCGCGTGGTGCAGGGGCTGCGGGTGGACGCACCGGACAGCGCCGTCGTTCCGGTGCTGATCCGGCTGCTCGAGCACACACCGGAGCCGGATGCCTCCGACATCGTCGCCGAGATGAACAACGACGAACTGAAGAAGGCCGTCTGCCTCGCACTGGCCCCGATGGCACACCACCCGCCGGTGTTCGACGAACTGATGAGGCTGGCGGCCCTGCCGGCACCGGCCAGTACGGTCGAAGCACTGTGGGAGCAGCTGTTCCGGCCGAGCGCGGAGCAGTGTGTGCTGCCACGGACGTCGGCCGAGCAAGCCGTGCGGGCCGCCGCCGCCATGATCGACACCATCCTGGCCCATCCCGGAATTGGCGCTCGCAATACCGCGGGTCACCAGCTGTACCGCTTCCGGCACCCCGGTGCGCAGGACTTTCTCATCGCGGCGCTCGACGACTACGGCCGTCGCTACGCCGATTCCGACCCGGCACACAGCGCGGTCCTCAGCCACGGGCAGACGGTGGACGATCAGCTCGAGACAGTGGTCGCCAACCTGTATTCGGCGGTACGGAACCTGAACACCGGCACCGCGCGCACGGCGTTGATCGAGCGTCTGTTCACCGAACGACGCAGCGTCTGGCGCATGGGAAACGCACTCGCCGAGATCTTCTCGGCCGAGGTGCACCGGGATGTCCTGCGGCAGTTGCGCGATCGGCGCGACCATCGTGCCGCCGCGCACTACGCCAATGCCGTCACCGATCACGTGAAGCAGCGATGGCCCCTTGTCGAACTGCTGCGGGAGATCAGCGACTGGACCGCACCGCAGGACGAGACCGAACAGCGGGTGTTCAAGTACGCGCTGGTCGTCGGCATCCTTGCCGCGTTGGAAGCCGACGAGTACGACCTGGTCCGAAACGCCTACGCCAGCTGGGAATCCCTCGCGGTCGATGCCGTCGAGCCCGACAGCCTGTCTCGCGGACGGGAATGGTTCGATCCGCTCACCTCGGACGATATGCGCGCCCGACTCGCCGACGTGCTGTCCGGAGAGGCGGATTCGGCACGGCGCGCCCTCCTCGACGCGGGCGAGCGAGCACGGGCGGCGGGACGGCCGCTGGCTCGGATCGGTGACGACGAGCTCGGTACCTTGGCGGGCACCACCGTGCGACGACGCCTGCTCACCGACCGAGGTACGGGCGAGGTGTGGTTCCTCGACTCGGACGGCGAAATCTACGCCTTCGACGGATTCGGCATCTCGGACGACCTGCCCTTCCAGGCGAGCATGATCGGCTATCACGGGATGCGGGAGTTTCTCGGCGAGGTGCGCGAACAATCGGAGCGCGCGTTGCTGTGGACGGCTTCGGGCAACGAATTCGTCGAATTGGTGCGCTATCTGGACCGAGTCGTCTATCGGTGGGGTGTCAACAACGGCCGCTTCGACACGGTCGGTCTCACCTTTCCCGACCCGGCTACCGCCGAAAACGCCTGCACGCGAATGAAGGCCACCTGCGCGGCGGCGAAATACACCGAATCCGATCCGTGGTACCTGCCCGGCCGCGCGGCGCTCATGCGCACCTTCTACCGGCCCGACGCCAACAGCGAACGACTGATGGCCTTCGACCGGCCCCAGTTCGCGGTGGACGCGGAGCTCGCGGTGGCTCATGAACGCCGGGAGCTGGAGATGTACCGCGACGGTGCGGCGCTGTCGAAACTGGAGTGGGTGACCTGGAACGGCTATCGGGTACGCGAGGAACTGACCGTCGCCGAATGGGTTCGCGCTCGCATCCGCGACGACACTCGCGATCCGGCCTGGCATGTCGCAGCCCTCGCCGAGTTCGCCGAATACTTTGTGGCGCAAGGGTTCACCGAGCATTCGCCCGGTCTGCACGGATTCAGTGCCGAAGTCGGCCCGCCCGCCTCTGCTGCGGACATCGACGCCCTCGAAGCCGAGCTCACGGCACCGCTGCCCGCCGTTCTGCGCACACTGTGGCAGCACATCGGTCACGCCGAATGGCGAATCGGCGAGACCGGTCTGCGGCTCCTGCGCCCCACCGAGGTACGGCAGGAACGGGCCCGTATGCGCAAACTCGGGGCGAAGTACGCGGCCGCGCTCCACGGTGAGCAGCAACTCGAATGGGACCCTGTGCTGTCGACCATGAACGCGCTGGTTGTCAGTCTCGACGGCACCGTCGACACCGTGTTCTCCGATGTGTCACCGAGCTCCGACGACCGGGTCTTCATGTACCTGGATCAGCATCCGGCCGAGGCGTGGTGGGAGAGGTCGCTGTCGTGGATTCTCGCGTCCTCGTTCCTGAGCCGATTCGCCTTCCACCTCGAAATGGCAGCGCCCGAAACCATGATGCTCTTCGGCGGCCAGCGACGCGGCCCCGGACTCACCCGCCGGTACTTCGAGTCCACCGGGCCGAGCGGTACCAGGTTCTGGGAGATCGTCACCGATCCCGGCCTCGATACCGTCGCCACCCGGCACGGCAGAGAAGGCGGCGTGGGCACTCGCAACACCAAACGCTACGGCGACCCGGCCAAGGCCGCCGCCAAGGCCGCGAAACTGATTGCCGCCAAACAGAAGAGCGGGTATCAGGAGGTCGACTGACGCGCCGGAGCGGTCCTCGCACCTCGTTGTTCGGTGTTCGTCGCGGCGGCCGGTACGACCTCGAGCGGGTCGGGTCGCGGCGAGGATCGGCGTACTCTCGCGTTCATGAGCTGCTGCGGACCGTCGCGACGGACACTGCTCGGTGCGATCGCCTCCGCGGCACTGCTTTCCGCCCTGCCTGCGAGTCGTGCGCGGGCGCAGGCGGCGTCGGTGGTGGCGACGGATTTGGAAGTGGTCACGGTCACCGACAGTTCGGTGGTGCTCACCTGGACGACCGTAGCGGCGGATGGGGCGGGCCGCTTGGTTCCTGTTCCGTCCGACGCCGAAGTACGGTTGGGCGCAGCTGATTCCACGAGAGCACCAGTGCCCGTCTTCGCCGATCCCGAGCGAACCCCGTTCCACTACGCGGAGATCGGCGGCTTGGAGCCGGGCCGACGCTACCGTTTCGAAGCCCGGTCGCAGGGTGCGCGGGCGACGCCCGCTCTCTCGCTGACGACACTCGCGCACGGAACACCGGAAACTACCGGCGAATTCACCACTTTGGTGCCACCGCAGGGCCGCCTGTTGCGCACCATCGCGCTGGCCAACGACGTGCACTACGGCGAGACGGTGAGCGGTCTGGTGGTCGGCGGGTTCCCGCCCGGCTTCCGCCAGCTCACCGGCCTGCCGCCCTACCCGGAAGTCATGCTGGACGCGTTGCTCGACGACCTACGGGCCAGGGAAGTGGACCGGCTGGTCGTCGCGGGCGACCTGACCAGCGAGGCGACACCGGACGAATCGCGGGCCGTCCGCGCCCGGCTGGACACCTGGGGCGCGCTCGGCGGCGACTACCTGGTGACACGCGGCAACCACGACCGCCCGCACGTCGGCTACCAGGGCTGCACGCACCTTGGCGAACATCGCGACTGCTGGGGCGACAACTTCCTACCCCGGCAGCAGCTGGTCGAACACGAGGTCGGCGGCCTGCGCCTGCTCGGCGTGGACACCAGCGAACTCGACGGCTCGGGCGGCCGCATCGAACGACCGCAGTTCGATCGCCTCGCCGAGGTGCTGCGCGCCGATCCAGACCGCCCGACCCTGGTCTTCGGCCACCACCCGGTGACCCGCGAGTCCGGGCTGACCAACACCGCGGGCCCCGGATTCGTCCTCAACGGTCCGGACAGCGCCGAGCTACAGCGCCTATACGAGCGCGCGCCCGGAGTCTTCCTGCACCACAGCGGCCACACCCATCGCAACCGGCGGACCCGTCCAGACGCCGACATCGCGGTGGAATTCCTCGAGGTGGCGGCGGTGAAGGAGTATCCGGGCGGCTACAGCCTGCTCCGCGTGTACGAGGGCGGATACATGGTGAACTTCTACAAGACGCGCACCGAGGGCGCCCGGCGCTGGAGCAGCACGACCCGCGGTGAATACTTCGGCCTATTGCCCGACTACACCTTCGGTTCCTTTGCCGATCGCAATCACGTTGTCGCGCGGGATTTTTCCGGGCTCTCCTGAAGCGGACGACGAACGTCGACGCCCCCGGTCCGGCGGTGGCGTAACACCGAACCGGGGGCGTCGACGACCGGCGCACCCTTTGCCTGGAGCGAGCGGCGGGAATCGAACCCGCGTAAACGGCTTTGCAGACCGTTGCCTCAACCTCTCAGCCACGCCCGCCTCGCCTTAGAGAATGCCGGGCCGGACAGCGCGCGACCAGACTTCGGCTCGAGCTGATCCGAAAGCGGGCCCGAGCCCGACGCGGGTGATAGCGCCGTCGGCGCACGACGCGGAAACGGCCGCTCGGCATGGAATGATCGGGGACATGTCTCGGCCACGCCCGCTCCCAGTCGACCCGATCGAGGAGGCCCACCGCCAGTGGGTCGGCCACGGCTGGGGCGATGTCGCCGACGGCATGGCGGCGGTGACGTCGCTGGTCCGCGCCCAGCAAATCGTGATGGCGCGGGTGGACGAAGCACTGAAACCGACCGGTCTGACCTTCTCTCGGTACGAACTGCTGATGCTGCTCAGCTTCAGCAAGACCGGCGCGCTGCCGATGGCGAAGGCCAGCGCGCGCCTGCAAGTGCACCCGACCAGCGTCACCAACACCGTCGATCGCCTGGAGGCGGCACGGCTCGTGGAACGGGTTCCGCACCCGAGCGACCGCCGCGCCACCCTGATCGAGATCACCGACGCCGGAAGGGAATTGGTCGCCGAGGCGACCAAGGAACTGAACGCGAAGGTGTTCGCCCAGCCCGGTCTGCCCCCGCAGCGACTGCACACGCTGTTGCAGCTGCTCGCGGAATTCCGGCACGCCGCGGGCGACTTCGACACCGGGGACGCGCCCGCGCGCTGGAATACCCGCGATCGCTGAACTTCGGTCCGTACCTACCGGTCTCGTACACCGCCGAAACGACCGCCGCGTAACGTTCCGGCATCCAACTAGCGAATCAGCGGCGGTGTTGCCTTGGCAGCGGACGGGAAAGGGTCCACCATGTAATCCATGGTGCTGGTCTTGGGGGTATCGGCGGGCGCTGGTGGCGCGCGCGCGATGTCGACACATTCCGACCAACCGCATCTGCCTCCGATCGACCGCTGCCACGTACCGCGGCGCGCGGGCGCAGGCGTCGAGGAGGCCGTGTTCGAGGCGATCCGCCAAATGCGCCGTTCAGCCCAGCTGCGGGACGAGCTGATCACCGCGACCGCGGTCACCTGCCGCTGCCCGCTGCACGCCGACGCCATCCGTTCCGCGGCGGGCAGCAGCCGGCTCACCATCGTCGACGAGCCGCTCGCCCAGCTGCGGTACCTGCGCTTCACCGGAAGGCTGCCGGAGTCGGGCACGGTGATCCTCTACGACCTCGGCAGCTCCGGGCTGACGGTCACGCACGCCGACTGCCGCACCGACACCATCCTCTCCAGCAAACGCAGCACGGTGCTCGGCGGCGACGGCTACGACGCGCTGCTGCGCTGGCAACTGGCTCGCGGCGGCGTGCTCACCGATCGGCTGACCAGCCGACGCCATCGGGAGGCGCTCAGCAGCACGCGGGTGGTCACCGCGACCGATGCCGGATCCGGCGGCCGCGCCGTGGTGACCCGCAGCGACCTGGCCGAACTGTGCGCGGCCAGCATCCATCACTCGGCGTCGTTCGTGCGCCAGCTCGTCGAGGAAAGCGGGGTGCGCCCCGAGGCGCTTGTGCTGCTCGGCGGCTGCACCCGCAGTCCGAGCGTGCGCGCCGAGCTGGCCGAACTCGTCGACCTGCCGGTGATCTACGACCCGGAACCGGAATACGTCTCGGCCCGCGGCGCCCTGCTGCTCGCCGCCGAACGCCCGTCCGGTGACGTGCGGATGGCTCGGCTGCGGGCGGGCGCGACGCTGTATCGGCCCGCCACCGCGGGCGTCGACCGCCGGAAGGTCATCGCGGCCGTGGCGGTCACCGCGGCGCTGGGAGCGACGATCGCCGGTCTGCTCGCGGTGGAACGGAATTCGGCGCGAGCGCCGCACGGCGGAACCGCGCCGACGCAGATCGAACTGCGCATGACCCCTGAGCTGCCTGGCAACTGAGTCCGGAGCCCGCCGCATCCCGTTGGCTACCATGGCGCGAGAACCACAAATGCACGACAACGGGGGTGTACCCATGGCATTCGCCGCGGCGAGAACCATGCTTTCGACCGGATTCGGCGTGCTGACCTCGCATCGCGCCCTTCGCGCGTTTCCGGCGCGGTCGTCCGTCATCGCGGCCGTGGTGATGGGCGTGCCGATGCTGCTGGTCGGTGCGGACGTCACCGACGGAACCTCGGCGACACCGTGGTTGCTGGCGGGCGCCGCCTATCTGCTGACCATGATCGTCACCACATTCGGCAATGCCGCGCTCATCGCGCAAACCGACATCGTGCTGCGCGGCGGATACCCCAGTGCGGCAGCGGGCAGACGGGCGGCGCGAGCACGGTGGGCCGCGATCCTGCTGTGGGCGCTGGCCGCGGCGACCGTGCTGCCGGTGCTGCGGCTTGTCGAGCACGACTGGCGCGATATGCGCGCGATGCGCGGCCGCACCCGAACGGCGTGGGCGGACGTCGCCAACCTCGCGCTGCCGAAGATCGTCCTCGAACATCGCAATCCGATTGACGCACTGCGCGATTCACGAGCGGCCCTGGAGCGCGGGTGGGGCGCCGACGTGGCGAGCAGCGCGCGCCTCGGCATCGTCGGCTACATCCTGGTGCTCGTCGGAATAGTGCTGAGCGTGTCGGTCGGTGCGGCGTTGGGCGCGCAGGCCCAGGCCGGGACCGGCCTGCCGTACGGTGCGGCGGTCGGCGGCTGGCTCGGTCTGTCCGTCTTCACCACCGCGCTGATCTTCGTCTCGGCCGCGACCGCGGTGTATCAGACCGCGCTCTACCGCTACTCGGTCGACGGACGCACGCCGCCCGCGTTCGCCGCGGATCTCACGCGCTCGTTCCAGCCGTGAAACAGCGACGGCTCGCGCGAACGCCACGGAAGGCGGACGCGCGAGCCGTCACCGAACTCAGCGGTTGGTGAACTTCGCCGGACGCTTCTCGACGAAGGCGGTCATGCCTTCCTTCTGGTCCTCGATCGCGAACAGCGAGTGGAACACGCGGCGCTCGAAGCGCAGGCCCTCGGCGAGGGTGGTCTCGAAGGAGCGGTTGACCGCCTCCTTCGCGATCATGGCGACCGGCAGCGACATCGCCGCGATGGTCTCGGCCACCTCGAGCGCGGTGTCGAGCAGCTCGGCGGCCGGCACGATGCGCGAGACGAGTCCGGCGCGCTCGGCCTCCTCGACATCCATATTGCGGCCGGTCAGCACCAGGTCCATGGCCTTGGCCTTGCCGATCGCCCTGGTCAGGCGCTGCGAGCCGCCGATGCCGGGGATAACGCCCAGCTTGATCTCCGGCTGCCCGAACTTGGCCGTGTCGGCGGCGATCAGGATGTCGCAGATCATCGCCAGCTCACAGCCGCCGCCGAGCGCGTAACCCGCGACCGCCGCGATGGTGGGCTTGCGGAAGTTCGCCAGCCGGTCCCACCGGGCGAAGAAATCGTCCATGAACATGTCCATGTACGACTTGGGCTGCATCTCCTTGATGTCGGCGCCTGCCGCGAAGGCCCGCTCCGAGCCGGTGATGACCACGGCGCCGATCGCGTCGTCGTGCTCGAGCTCGTCCAGCGCGGCGATCACGTCGTCGAGGACCTGCGCGTTCAGGGCGTTGAGCGCCTTCGGACGGTTGAGCGTGATCCAGCCGACCCGGCCCTTGCGCTCCAGCAGAATCGTCTCGAAGTCGGTCACTCGGTCACCTCTTGCTCGGATCGGTTACGGATATCCGTGACGATAGCCGAGAAGTCCTTGCCCCCGTCCGTCTGGTTGAACCGGGTGTAGATCTCCGCGGCGAGCGCGCCGAGCTGGCCATCGATGCCGTTGGCGCGCAAGGCGTTCGCGGCGAGACCGAGGTCCTTCGTCATCAGCGCGGTGGCGAATCCCGGCTGGTAGTCGTTGTTCGCCGGGCTGGTCGGGACCGGCCCGGGGACCGGGCAGTAGCTGGTCAGCGCCCAGCTCTGGCCCGACGCGGTGGAGACGACGTCGAAGAACGACTGGTGGCTCAGGCCAAGCTTCTCGCCGAGCACCAGTGCCTCGGACAGACCGATCATCGAGATGCCGAGCAGCATGTTGTTGCAGATCTTGGCGGCCTGGCCGACGCCCGCGTCGCCACAGTGCACCACCTTGCCGCCCATCACCTCGAGCACCGGGAGCGCGTCCGCGAAATCGGCCGCCGCGCCGCCGACCATGAAGGTCAGGGTGCCCGCCGCCGCGCCCGCGACACCGCCCGAGACGGGTGCGTCGAGCGCGCGGTGCCCGGCCGCGACGGTCCGCGCGGCGGCCTCCTTGGCGTCGGCGACGTCGATGGTGGAGCAGTCGATGAACAGGGTGCCGGGGTTCGCGGCGGGCAGCAGGTCGGCGTAGACGTCGAGCACCAGCTTGCCGTTGGGCAGCATGGTGATCACCACGTCGCGGTCCGTGGCGGCCGCGACGGCCGTCTCCACCACGGTCGCGCCGTCCTTGCGGGCCTGCTCTTGGGCCGCGGGCACCGGGTCGAACGCGAGCACGTCGTAGCCCGCCCTGACCAGGTTGGCCGCCATGGGCGCGCCCATGTGACCGAGGCCCAGGAAACCGATCTGCCCACCCGTCGCCCGGCCGCCACCCCTCATCGAATCGCTACGCGATGCTGTGCTCACTGCTGCGCCTCCGGTGTCGCCAAACCCAGCTCCTTGTCGCCCAATTCGGCGAAGTACGCCGCCACCTGTTCGTCGGTGACCTCGGCGAGGGTCGCCGGTCGCCACTGCGGGTTGCGGTCCTTGTCGATCACCTGCGCGCGGATGCCCTCGACCAGATCGTGCGATCCGAGCGAGGCGATGGAGACCCGGTACTCCTCGTTCAGCACCGTCTCCAGGCTCGGCAGGCCGCGCGCCGCGCGCAACGAGCGCAGCGTGACCTTCAGCGCGACAGGCGATTTGGCGAGCAGGTCGGACGCGGCCTTGCTCGCCTCTGGCGCGTCGTGAGCTTGCAGCCGCGCCACGATCTCCTCGACGGTGTCCGCGCTGTAGCAGGCGTCGATCCAGTCCCGCTGCCCGAGCAGTTCGGATTCCGGTGCGGGCTCGGCGAACTCGGCGATGGCGGAGTCGGCGGTCGCGGTGTGCAGGGCGTCGAGCAGCGCCGGGATGCGGTCCGAAGGCACGTAGTAGTCGGCGAATCCGGCCGCGATGGCGTCGCCCGCGCCCATCCGCGCGGTGGTCAACGCGACGTGCGTCCCGATCTCGCCCGGCGTGCGGGCGAGCAGGTAGGTGCCACCGACATCGGGGATGAAGCCGATGCCCACTTCGGGCATGCCGACCTTGGACCGCTCGGTGACGATGCGGTGGCTGCCGTGGCCGGAAAGGCCGACGCCGCCGCCCATCACGATGCCGTCCATGATCACCACGTAGGGCTTCGAGTAGCGACCGATCAGCGCGTTGAGGATGTACTCGTCGCGCCAGAACACACCGGTCGGCGAATCCGCGTCCGCGTCACCACTTCTCGCGTCGGCGTGGATCGCGACGATGTCGCCGCCCGCGCACAGCCCGCGCTCCCCCGCGCCGGTGACCACGACGGTGCGCACCTCGTCGTCCTCGGCCCACGCGCGCAGGGCATCGGTGATGGCCAGCGCCATCGGGTGATTCAGCGCGTTGATGGCCTTGGGCCGGTTCAGCGTGATCAGGCCGAGGCCGTCGCGCTTCTCGATGAGTACGTCACTCATGCCTGCGCCTCGCTGACGCTCGGCTCCGGCATGCGCGAGGCACGCCGGCACATGATTCGCTCACTTCGTTCGCTCATGCTGCTCCTATGACCGAGCGGGCGACGACCACCCGCATGATTTCGTTGGTGCCCTCGAGAATCTGGTGGACGCGCAGATCCCTGACGATCTTCTCCAGGCCGTATTCGTGCAGATAGCCGTAGCCGCCGTGCAATTGGAGGGCCTTGTTGGCCACCTCGAAGCCGACATCGGTGGCGAATCGCTTTGCCATCGCGCACAGTTCGACCTTGTCGGGTGCGTTCGCGTCGAGGGCGGCGGCCGCGCGCCACAGCAGCGTTCGCGCGGCCTCCAATTCGGTACGCATATCGGCCAGTTCGAATTGCAGCGCCTGGTTCTTGTTGAGCGGCTTGCCGAAGGCATGGCGGTCGGCGAGATACGGCACCGCCTTGTCCAGCGCCGCCTGCGCACCGCCGACCGAGCACGCCGCGATGTTCAGCCGCCCGCCGTTGAGCCCGTTCATCGCGATGCGGAAGCCATCGCCCTCCGCGCCGAGCCGGTTGGCGACCGGGACGCGGGCGTCTTCCAGCACGACCTGGCGGGTCGGCTGAGCGTTCCAGCCCATCTTCCGCTCGTTCGGCCCGACCGACAGGCCAGGGGTGTCTGCGGGCACGATCAGCGCCGAAATGCCGCGCGCCCCTTCGTCACCCGTGCGGACCATCAGCACGTAGACGTCGTTGGCGCCCGCGCCGGAGATGAACTGCTTCGCGCCGTTGAGGATGTAGTCGTCACCGTCGCGAACGGCCTTGGTGCTCAACGCCGCCGCGTCGGAACCGACGCCGGGTTCGGTCAGCGCGTAGCTGCCGAGCAACTCCATCGAAGTGAGCCCCGGCAGCCAGCGTTGACGCTGCTCCTCCGTGCCGTAGGCATCGATCATCCAGGCGGCCATGTTGTGGATGGAGATGTAGGCCGCCACCGCGGGGCACCCGGTGGCCAGCTGCTCGAAGATGCGCACGGCGTCGAGCCTGCGCAGCCCCGAGCCGCCCACGTCCTCGCGGACGTAGATGCCGCCGAGACCGAGCGGGCCCGCCTTGCGCAGCACGTCCACCGGAAAGTGTTTCTGCTCGTCCCATTCCAGCGCGTTGGGCGCGAGGAATTCGTCGGCGAACTGGCGCGCGGTCTCGCCGATCGCGCGCTCGTCCTCGTTCAAGGTGAACATCCGGCTCAGTCCATCGTCGGGATGACGAACGCGTTGGACTCCTTGAGACCGGAGGGCCAGCGCTGGGTCACCGTCTTGGTCTTGGTGTAGAAGCGGATCGAGTCCGGGCCGTGCTGGTTCAGATCACCGAAGCCGGAGCGCTTCCAGCCGCCGAAGGTGTAGTACGCGATCGGCACCGGGATCGGCACGTTGATGCCGACCATGCCGACCTCCACCCGGGACGCGAAGTCGCGGGCGGTGTCGCCGTCGCGGGTGAAGATGGCAACGCCGTTGCCGTACTCGTGCTCATTGGCCAGGCGCAAGCCCTCCTCGTAGTCCTTGGCGCGCACGACGCTGACCACCGGGCCGAAGATCTCCTCCTTGTAGATCCGCATGTCGGCGGTGACCTTGTCGAACAGGGTCGCGCCGACGAAGTAGCCGTCCTCGCCGCCCTCGACGGTCAGGCCGCGACCGTCCACGACCAGCTCGGCCCCCTCATCGATGCCGATCTGGACGTAGTTGTTCACCCGGTCCACGCCGTCCTTGCCGACCAGCGGGCCGAAGTCGGCGCCCGGGTCGTCCGAGCGGCCGATGTTGAGCTTGTGCACGCGCTCGGTCAGCTTGGCGACCAAGCGGTTCGCGGTCTCCTCGCCGACCGGCACGGCCACCGAGATGGCCATGCAGCGCTCGCCCGCCGAACCGTAGCCCGCGCCGATCAGCTGGTCGGCGACGTCGTCGAGATCGGCGTCCGGCATCACGATCGCGTGGTTCTTGGCGCCGCCGAAGCACTGGGCGCGCTTGCCGTTCGCGGTCGCTGTCTCGTAGATGTACTGCGCGATCGGGGTGGAGCCGACGAAGCCGACGGCCTTGATCCGCGGATCGTGCAGCAGGGTGTCGACGGCTTCCTTGTCGCCGTTGACCACGTTGAACACGCCCGCGGGCAGACCCGCCTCCAAGAACAGCTCGGCCAACCGCAGCGGCACCGAGGGATCGCGCTCGGACGGCTTGAGCACGAACGCGTTACCGCACGCGAGGGCCGGGCCCGCCTTCCACAGCGGGATCATGGCCGGGAAGTTGAACGGGGTGATGCCCGCGACGACGCCGAGTGGCTGGCGCATGGAGTAGACGTCGATGCCGGTGCCCGCGCTCTCGGTGTACTCGCCCTTGAGCAGGTGCGGGATGCCGGTGGCGAACTCGATGACCTCCAGTCCGCGCTGGATGTCGCCCTTGGCGTCGGCGATGGTCTTGCCGTGCTCGGACGACAGCAGCGCCGCGAGGCTGTCCATCTCGTCCTGCACCAGGGTCAGGAACTTCATCAGCACCCTTGCCCGCTTCTGCGGATTGAACGCCGCCCACTCCGGCTGGGCCGCCGCCGCGTTCGCGATGACCGCCTCGACCTCGGACTTGCTCGCCAGCGGCACCCGCGCCTGCACCTGACCGATGTTCGGGTCGAAGACGTCGCCGAAGTTGCCGGAGGTACCCGGGACGTGCTGCCCGCCGATGAAATGAGTGAGTTCGCGAACCATGCCAGTCCTTGTCTGTCGTCGTCGACGCGCGGAGGCGCGATCAGCGGTCATCCTATAGTTGGATGTCCAAGTAATGACCCGCTGGGTCGTGAATGTGATCCATCCCACCGGCGGCGGGCAAGGCCCCGACCGCCCTGGCACACCCCGAACCGCCTGACGAACGCCGAGCGGGTGAGTCGGTAGGGTCCCGGCCGCGAACAAGGTCCCACACACTTTCCACACGCCACACATAGGCACCGCCTGTGTGCCGCGTACGAAACCTCTGTGCCACGGCCGCGATCCCTTCGCGGAGTCGACCGAACGTGAGCCCGCCCGCCACACGCTGAATCGACCCAGCAGCAGTGTCGGCCCGCGTCAGCGGGTGGGGTCCGCGCCGAGGCTGCGCCGAGGCCGGATCGCCTCGACCGTCGAACTCACCCGGACTTTCTCGGCGAACGCGTCAGAGCGATGGCACCTGCCGCCAGCAGCACCGCGCCCACGATCAGCACGAACCCGGCCGCGCCGAGCCCGCCCGACAGCTCCGTCACCGCGTCGGCTATCGCGAGCGCGACCGCGCCCGCGCCGCCGATCATCAGCACCGCGGATCGTCGCGTCGGATACAACGCGAAGCACAGGAACGCGACGAGCGCGGTCAGCACGGCGGACCAGAGTTCGCGCCCGAAGTCGATCAAGTGCGCGCCGAGCAAGGCTATGACGATCCCGAGCAGGTAGCCGGCCCATGCCTCGACGAATGCCCCCATCGCGGTCAGCAGCAGCCACGCCAGCCCGAGCGCGAAAAGGCCCAACCCGACCCAGAAGTCGTCGACGTCCAAAAGTTCGCCGAGCACGCCGACGACGACGGGAGCACTGAACGCCGCGCACGCGAGCATGCCGACGACCGAGGGCAGCGCCAGATAACCGACCACCGAGACGACGAGTCCCGCGCTCAACGCGAGCACCCACGCCTCGTCGGAGCCCGAATCATCGATGCCCGAGCCGACCGCCCCGGTGACCGCGGCCGCCGACGACGCGAACAGCACGGCGGCGAGCCGGACACGCGCGGTCGGTGTCGGCGCTCGGAACAGCGCCGCACGGCCGGCCAGCGCCACACCGCCGAGCGCGAGCCCGATCGCCACGACAGCCAGAGCCGCGACCCGGCCGACCCGCGCCAGATCATCCCAGGCTGCGCCGACGAACAGCACAACACCGCCGAGCAGCAGGCCCGCCCCGGCATACGCCGCCACCTCCGCGAGCAGCTTGCCACCCGACGGTCGAGCCGCGTCCTCCTCGGCGGCCACCGCCGCCAAGACGGCGTCGCGCTGGTCCGTATTCAACACACCGCCGTCGACCAGCCGCCGCAAGGCGGCCCCCACCCGTTGCTCGTACGCCATCGGCTCAGTATGTCCGAGCCCATCCGCCCGCTGCTACGGCCGCGAACAAGCTCGCACACACTCTCCACACGCCGCACACAGGCACCGCCTGTGTGCGGCGTACGAAACCTTTGTGGCACGGCCGCGAATCCTGGCGGTGTGATCGCGGTCACCGTAGAATTACTTTGACGTCCTAGTATCGGACGTCAGGACTCGCCGGAGGACTCCCGTGGCCGACAGCAGCGCGCTCCACACGCCCACCCATCCCGTGCGTTTCGTGACGTCGGCCGCCCTGTTCGACGGGCACGACGCCGCGATCAACATCATGCGCCGCATCCTGCAATCCCAGGGTGCGGAGGTGATCCATCTCGGCCACAACCGCGCCGTGCACGAGGTGGTCGCCGCCGCGATCGAGGAGGACGTGCAGGGCGTCGCGGTCAGCTCCTATCAGGGCGGCCACATCGAGTACTTCGAATACCTCGCGGCCGCGCTGAAAGAGGCTGGGGCAGGCCACGTCCGGGTCTTCGGAGGTGGCGGCGGGGTGATCGTGGCCGAGGAGATCGAGCGGCTGGCCGCCGCGGGCGTGCGGATCTTCTCCCCCGAGGACGGTCAGCGGCTCGGCTTGCCCGGCATGATCAACGAATTGGTGCGGACCTGCGATTTCGATCTCGCCGAGGAGTTTCCCGCGACCGAGGCGGTGCTCGCGGGCGAGCGGCCCGCGCTGGCCCGCGCCATCACCTGCCTTCAGCAGGACACGCTGCCCGCCGCCGCCCGCGAAGCGCTGCTCGCCGCGGCCGACGCGCGCGCCGTGCCGGTGCTCGGCATCACCGGCACAGGTGGGTCCGGGAAGTCTTCGCTCACCGACGAATTGGTGCGTCGGCTGCGTTCGGACCAGCAGGACAAGCCGCGCGTCGCGATCCTCGCCGTCGACCCGACCCGACGCCGCGGCGGCGGCGCGCTGCTCGGCGACCGGATCCGGATGAACGCGCTCGACGGCGCGCACCTGTTCTTCCGTTCGCTGGCCACCCGCGGCAATCACGAACTGCCGCGCAATATCGACACCATCATCGCGGCGTGCAAGGCCGCCGGGTACGACCTGGTCGTCCTGGAGACGCCGGGCATCGGGCAGGGCGACACCGCCATCGTCGACCACGTCGACGTGTCGATGTACGTCATGACGCCCGAGTTCGGCGCCGCCTCCCAGCTCGAGAAGATCGACATGCTCGATTACGCCGATGTGGTGGCGATCAACAAGTTCGAGCGCCGAGGCGCGGCCGACGCGGTGCGCGACGTGTCGCGCCAATTGCTGCGCAACCGTGAGGCGTTCGGCGCGCGCCCGGAGGACATGCCCGTCTTCGGAACCAGCGCGGCGACCTTCAACGACGACGGTGTGACCGCGCTCTACCAGCATCTGACCGGCCTGCTGAGCGAACACGGCCTGCGGCTCGAGCCCGGCACGCTGCCTCGGGTGGACACCAAGGTCTCCACCCGCTTCGCCCAGCTCATCCCGCCTGCCAGGGTGCGGTATCTGGCCGAGATCGCCGAGGCGGTACGCGGATACCACGCCGAGACCGCCCGGCAGGTCGCGGCGGCGCAGCGCGTCCAGCGGCTCGAGCAAGTACTCGCCGAACTACCCGAGGACACCGCGGTCGCCGATCTACTCGACACCGCCCGCCGTGAACTGAGCGACCACAACGCCGCGCTGCTGGCCGAATGGCCTTCGGTCGCCGAGAGTTACCGCGGCGAGGAGCAGGTGGTGCGGGTGCGCGACCGCGAGCTGCACACGCCGCTGCGGCGGGAGTCGTTGTCGGGCAGCAGCATCGCGCGCGTCGCGCTGCCCCGCTTCACCGATCACGGTGAGCTGCTGCGCTTTCTGCGCGCCGAGAACCTGCCTGGGCGCTTCCCGTTCACGGCGGGCGTGTTCGCGTTCAAGCGGGACAATGAGGATCCGGCGCGGATGTTCGCTGGCGAAGGCGATCCGTTCCGTACCAATCGGCGGTTCAAGGTGCTCTCCGAACATGCTGAGGCCAAGCGCCTTTCGACGGCCTTCGACTCGGTGACGCTCTACGGCCGCGATCCCGACGAGCGACCCGACATCTACGGCAAGGTCGGCACGTCGGGCGTCTCCATCGCCTCGCTCGACGACATGAAGGCGCTCTACGACGGCTTCGACCTGACCGCGCCGACCACCTCGGTCTCCATGACGATCAACGGCCCGGCTCCGACCATCCTCGCCTACTTCCTCAACACGGCCATCGATCAAGCGCTGGAACGCTTTTCGGCGAGCGCGGGCCGTGCGCCGACGCCGGACGAGGCCGCCGACATCCGGGCGCGGACGCTGTCCACCGTGCGCGGGACCGTGCAGGCCGACATCCTCAAGGAGGATCAGGGCCAGAACACCTGCATCTTCTCCACCGAGTTCAGCCTGCGGATGATGGCCGACATCCAGGAATGGTTCGTGCGCAACAAGGTTCGCAACTTCTACTCGGTGTCCATCTCGGGCTATCACATCGCCGAGGCCGGCGCGAACCCGATCAGTCAGCTGGCCTTCACCCTCGCCAACGGATTCACTTACGTGGAGGCCTATCTGGCGCGTGGCATGGACATCGACGACTTCGCGCCCAACCTGTCGTTCTTCTTCTCCAACGGCATGGACCCCGAGTATTCGGTGATCGGCCGGGTCGCGCGGCGCATCTGGGCGATCGCCATGCGCGACCGCTACGGCGCCAACGAGCGCTCGCAGAAGCTGAAGTACCACATTCAGACCTCGGGCCGTTCGCTGCACGCACAGGAGATGAACTTCAACGACATTCGCACCACATTGCAGGCGCTGATCGCCGTCTACGACAACTGCAACAGCCTGCACACCAACGCCTACGACGAGGCGGTGACCACGCCGACCGAGGAATCGGTGCGCCGCGCGCTGGCCATCCAGCTGATCATCAACCGCGAGTGGGGGCTTGCGATGAACGAGAACCCGATGCAGGGCAGCTTCATCGTCGACGAGCTCACCGATCTGGTCGAGGAGGCGGTGCTCAGCGAGTTCGAGCGGATCAGCGAGCGCGGCGGCGTGCTCGGCGCCATGGAGACCGGCTACCAGCGCGGCAAGATCCAGGACGAATCCATGCTTTACGAGCGGCGCAAGCACGACGGCTCGCTGCCGATCATCGGGGTCAACACGTTCCGCAACCCCAACGGCGAGCAGCACCGGGTGATGGAACTGGCCCGCGCCACCGAAGCGGAGAAGAAGTCCCAGCTCGACCGGGTGCGCGAGTTCCAGCAGCGCCACCGCGACGCGGCGCACGCGGCGCTGGCCCGCCTGGACGCGGTGGCCCGCACCGACGAGAACATCTTCGAGGTGCTGATGGACGCCGCGCGGGTCTGCACGCTGGAGCAGATCACCGACGCCTTCTTCACCGTCGGCGGGCAGTACCGCCGGAATGTGTGAGGGGTGGCGGCGGAGTACGCGCAGGCGGCGCTGCGGACGCAGTCCGTCCACAGACCGCGCATGGCCGGAGCGAAGGCGGAGGTACGCATTTCCCCCAGGCCCGCCACCGGTCGTGTGACAATCGCCGGGCCGGGAAATCCGCCACGACAGGAGGGACACGATGGACCTCGCCGGTCTACGCGTGATCGACGCCCACATCCACCAGTGGGATCCGTTGACCACGCCGCGCGATTTCAGCAATCTCGCCCGGCTGTTCAAGTACCTGCCGGTGCCGATCGATCTGGCCAGCCGGTTGGCTCCGCGACGTGACCGCGAATTCGTCGGCGACCCAACGCCATACGTGCATCCCTACCTGCCCGCCGACTACCGGACCGACACCGCGGGCGTCCCGGTGGAGTCGATCGTGCACATCGAGGTGGAATGGACCGGGACGGGTCCGACCGCCAAGGCCGACGAGACTCGCTGGGTCGCCAGCCTGCCCTTCGGCGTCGACACCCCGCGCCTCGGCGCCGTCATCGGATCGGCCGACCCGGCCGCTGACGGCTTCGCGGCCCTGCTCGACGCGCACCAGACCGCGTCGCCGCTGTTCCGCGGCATCCGCACGATGGTCGCGCACCACCCCGACACCGCCATCCGCTCCTTCGCGGGCACCGAGGGCGCGCTCACCACGAGCCGTTTCCTGGACGGGTTCGCCGAGCTCGCCGCGCGCGGACTGTCCTTCGAGGCGTGGGTGTACTCGCACCAGCTGCCCGAAGTGACCGCGCTGGCCGAGCGCTATCCCGAGGTCACCATCGTGCTCAACCACCTCGGCACGCCGGCGGGACTGTTCGGCAAGGTCGGCAAGCGCACCGGGGCCAACCCGGGGGAACGCAGGAAGCTGCTGCTGGCCTGGCGCGACGATCTGAGCGCGCTGGCCGCGAGGACCAACGTGGTCGCGAAGGTCAGCGGGTTGATGATGCCGATCCTCGGCCACCCGGTGCCGCCGCGCGGCAGCGCGACGCCGGTGCCGACGCTTGTCGAGCGGATCGGTCCGCTTGTCACGCACGCGATGGACGTCTTCGGGCCCGACCGCCTGCTGTGGGGCTCGAACTTCCCGGTGGACAAGCCCATCACCAGCATCGATCACAGCGCCCGCGCCATCGCCGAGATCGTGACCGGCCACGGCGGCGGCCCCGCCGACCTGGCCCAGATCTTCCGCGGCACCGCGGAACGCGTCTACCGCGTCGAGGCTCCCGAATAAGTTCGCGGGCCGCGGGCCCGTTGACAAAGATGGCGGGCGCGCGCCTAATGAGGTGGCAGGTGCGGACAATGATGTCGCCCGACATCACATGGGTTCGTACGACGGCGGCCGGACTCATGGAACGAGCGGTGCGATGAACGAGACGACCATCGACCACGAAGTGATCATCGTCGGAGCCGGGTTCTCAGGCATCGGCGCTGCGATCAAGTTGCGCGAGGCCGGATTCGAGGACTTCCTCATCGTCGACGACGCGGACGGGGTCGGCGGCACTTGGCATTGGAACACCTACCCCGGTGTGGCCGTGGACATTCCGTCGTTCAGTTATCAGTTCTCGTTCGATCAGCGGGCGGACTGGACCCGGGTATACGCGCCGGGTCGCGAGCTCAAGGCCTACGCCGAATCGTGCGTCGACAAGTACGGATTGCGCTCGCGCATCCGCTTCGGCACCACCATCACCGACGCGGAATTCGATGAAGAGCGGCATCTTTGGCGGCTGCGTACCGATTCCGGAGAGGAGTTGCGCGCCCGCTACGTGATCAGCGCGACCGGTGTGCTGACCCGGCCGAAGATGCCGGAGATCCCGGGCGTCGGCGATTTCCGCGGCGTCACCATGCACACCTCGCGCTGGGACCACGGGCAGAGCCTGCGCGGTAAGCGGGTCGCGATCATCGGCACCGGAGCTTCCGCGGTGCAGGTCATCCCGGAGATCGCGCCCGAGGTGTCGCACCTCGTCGTCTTCCAGCGCACGCCGATCTGGTGCCTGCCGCGGGCGGACCTGCCGCTGCCCGCGCCGCTGCGGATGGCGCTGCGACTGCCCGGCGGGCGGTCGCTGACCAGGATGATCAGCCAGACCTACGTCGAGCTGACCTTCCCCATCGCCGCGCACTACTACCGCTCGCTGCCCACCGCGGCGATGGCCGAGCGTGCCGGGCTCGCGCACCTGCGCCGCCAGGTCCACGACCCGGCGATCCGCGAAAAGCTGACGCCCCGTTACGCACTCGGCTGCAAACGGCCGAGCTTCTCCAACGACTACCTGGCCGCCTTCAACCGCGACAACGTGCTGCTGGAGACCGACCCGATCCGGGAGATCACCGCGACCGGCGTGCGGACCGACGCGACCGAGCATCGGGCGGACGTGCTGATCCTGGCGACCGGATTCAAGGTGATGGAGTCGGGCAACATGCCGACCTACGATCTGCGCGGCGTCGGCGGCCGTGACCTGGAGAAGTGGTGGGACGAGCACCGACTCCAGGCCTACGAGGGCGTCAGCGTCCCCGGCTTCCCGAACTTCTTCTCGGTGATCGGGCCGTACGGCTACAACGGTTCGTCATATTTCGCGCTGATCGAGACCCAGGTCCGGCACATCCTGCGCTGTCTGCGGCATGCCCGCGCGACCGGCTCGACCCTGGTCGAGGTCACCGAGGAAGCCAACGACCGCTTCTTCCGGGAGATGCTGTCCCGGCGCGGCGGGCAGGTGTTCTGGCAGGAGTCGTGTTCGGTTGCCAACAGCTACTACTTCGACAAGCACGGTGATGTGCCGCTGCGGCCGTCCACCACGGTGGAGGCGGCCTGGCGCAGCGGGCACTTCGATCTGACGGACTACCGGTTCGCCTCGGCGTCCTAGAAGACACAGGACGTCTCCAGCCGCGTATGGCCGGAGCGAAAGCGAATGTACGCAGAATGGGCGCTGCCGCACGCAGCCCGCCTCGAGCCCGCCCATGGCCGGAGCGAAGGACACACTAGGCGCGGGCGGTCGCGGCGGCAATCTGCTGGGTCAGAGTTTCGCGGGCGGTGACCAGCGAGGGTCCGTACCAGGTGAGGCTGCGGCCCTCGACCAGCGCGACCGGAATTCCTGGAAAGGCTTCGGGCCCATCGGTTTCGGTGAAGACGTACGGCTCGTCGGGCAGGATCGCGAGTTCGACGCCGCGGGTGAGTTCCTCTTCCGTGACGCGCGGGTAGCGCTCGGGGCGGTCGGCATGGACGAGTCGCAGGCCGAGGCGGCGTGCCAGGTCACCGGTGAATGTGTCGCGGCCGACGACCATCCAGGGCTTGCGCCAGACCGGGATCACCGCCGCCCGATCGGGCTCCGGAGGCGGTGCGGCCCAGATCTTCTCGGCTTCGGTCAACCAGTTCGGCACGGGGACGCCGAGCGCTTCGGCGAAAAGCCGGGCGAGCGAAGGGAACGCGTCGTCCAAGTTTTCGATTCTCGTGACCCACACCGGGATACCCGCCTCACGCAGCCGCTCGACGTCCCTGCGGCGATTCTCCTCCTGGTTGCACAGCACCAGATCCGGTGCCAGCGCGATGATCCGGCGGACATTCGGGTTCTTGGTGCCGCGTACCCGTTCGACGGAGAGGTCGGCCGGGTGGGTGCACCACTGTGTCGCCGCGATCAGCAGCTCGGGGCAGGTGACCGCGATCGACTCGGTGATCGACGGCACCAGAGACACGACGCGCCGGACCGGGCGGACGATCGTCACCTCGCCACCCAGATCATCTGTCAGCGAGATCCTCTGGGGCGGAACGACATTCATGACAAGATCCGGTCGCACAGGACGCGCAGCCGCTCGGGCGGCACCTCGGGCAGCGTGTTGCCCGCGCCGAGCACCAGCAGGTAGAGGATCTGCGCGGTCTGCTCGGCGGCGGGTTCGGGGTAGCCGATCTCGCCGAGGAGTTCGCGCAAGAACGCCAGCCGTGCCGCATCGACGCGCTGCTTGGCCGCGGCCGCGATGGGATCGTCCAGCGCCCAGGCACGGACCGCGACCTCCAGTCGAGCGGGTGCGCCGTCGGCGAGCACCAGGTCGATCAACAGATCGAGCTTGGCGCGCGGGTCCAGGTCTTCAGCCGCCTGCACCTCGCGGATGTAGCGCAGCGTCTGCACCTCCTCGAAGTGCGCGAGCAGCGCCTTCTTGTAACCGGACATGCCCTGGAAGTGGTGATAGAAGGACCCGGTGCTGAGCCCGGTCGACGCGACCAGCTTGTCGATGGTCAGCGCCGTCGGTCCCGCCGCGCCGAGGATCGTCAGCCCGGATGCCAGCCATGAGGTCTTGCCCGCCACATCGCCCAGCCTATAACATAAATTTTGTTCTGTTCTGAGAGAACTCGCTTTCGGAGGTCGCGATGACCGCGATGACCACCCAGCCCAGCGCCACCGCCGCCCGCTGGCCTTTGCTGACCCACTACGCGGGCGGCACGTTCCTCGGCCTGATCGGCTTCGGCCACCTGCTCGCGCTGCACGTCTTCAACGGGGCCGACGTCGCGGGCGAGGAAGTGATCAACGAACTGTCCAGAAACACCACGACCGCGCTGTTCGAAGGCGGCAGGGAAGTGACTGTGTTCGGGCTCAACACCGGCTATAGCGTGGCCCTGGGAATGTTCGGGCTGCTCTTTCCGCTGCTCGCGGTCGTCGCGGTGCGGGCGGCGCCTTGGTTGATCGCGCGCTGGTCGCCGTTCAACTGGCTGTGCGCGGTCACGGCAGGCGGCACCTTCTGGATCTCCTGCCTGTACTTCCCCGAGACCGTAATCGCTTTCGCCGGACTGTCCGCGCTCTGCTACGCCGCCGTGCTGGTAGGCGGGCCGCGTATGTCGCCGACGTAGAGCGGGGTCGGCACAGCCACGCGAATCGGCACAGCCCGCGCGAGGGAGTGTCCTATGGTTTCGTCCAGGGCAACCGCACGGTTCAGGGCCTGATGACGATGTAGTGCCCAGTGGTCTCCTGGAACTCGACGGCTGCGGCGATGGTGGCGTCATCGAGCGTTGTAGCGCCGATGGGAACGACGATGAGTTTGTCGTCATCGTCGTGGAGCCGGTGGATGATCGCGATGCAGGTTCCGTGTGCTGAGGTCATCGGTTCGGTGGAGCCGAGGTAGTAGGCGTCGAGTTCCTCGCCGTCGGGTGCCAGTGTGTCGGGGACGTAGCCGTAGTTGGCCAGGTAGAGGAATCCGCAGGTCGGGTGGCGACTTCCGTAGGGCCGGTCGATGGTGAGGTGGACCGTCCGGCCAAGGAACTGGCGTGCCAATCGCAACGATCCGGATTCCTCGATCGGGTCTGCGCCGGTCATGTTCGCAGATTATCGGGCGGCCGGGTCGTTATGCGGCTGCCTGCGCGCCTCAGAGACAGAGCCATGCGGGGCGCGCGGAGTTCATGGCAGCGCAGGGTCGGTACACGGGCAGTGGATGGACAGCGCTCCGGCATTACTTCGCCTGCCCCGCGAGGGCAGACTTGGAAGTGGCACCCGGTACCGAGAAATCGGCCCCCAGCGCCCGGACGGGATCCGCCCGACGAAGTCCGGAGACGCGGGGCGCGACCTCGATGCCGGGTGCTGGCCGTTGTCGGCGCGAACGCCGCCGCCGTCCCAGCGCCCGCGGCCGCCTCCGAACCCGCAGCGGTACCAGCGCCCCCAGCGGCCCCGACCCCCGCAGCAGTCCCAGCGCTCGCATCCGCCTCGGCCCCACAGCCGCCCCAAGTGCTCGCGGCGTTCCCGGCCCCGCAGCCGTCCCAGCCCCGCAGCCGTCCTAACGCCCGCAACAGCCCCAGCGCCGCGGCCGTCCCAGCCCCCGGGCCGTCCCAGCCCCCGGGCCGTCCCAGCCCCCGGGCCGTCCCAGCCCCCGGGCCGTCCCAGCCCCCGGGCCGTCTCAGCCCCGCAGCAGCGCGTACAGCGCGCCGAGTTCGCGCAGCCCGGTGGCGGCGGTCGTCTCGTCCTCCGCGCTCATGCGCAGGGCCTTGCGTAGCAGTACGGGGTCGAGATCGTCCATCGCGGAACGGAATTCGACCTTCGGCAGGTCAGGTAGCCGGGCCTCGTCGCCGTACAGATCCTCCGTCGCGACCGGGCGCGGATCGCGTTCGATGACGCGGATCAGGGTGTCGAGGTCAAGTCCGCGCAGGGTGAGGATCTCGCGGGGACGCTCGTCGAGGCGCTCGGCGAGCAGGTAGCAGACGGCCGCGACGTGTTTGCACGGCCAGCCGGGGTCCGGACAGGTGCAGTCGAAGTCCAGCTCGGCCGCCGTGGTCGGGAGCAGCAGCGGGCCGAGCGCGGTGGGCAGCGCGCCGGAGGCGATCTCGGCCAGCATGCCCGGTGAGCTGCGGATCGTCTCGACCAGCAGGTCGAGTTCGTCCTCGCGCAGCGCGCGGACCCGGAACGCCGCGGTGAACGGGCGCGGCTGACTGCCCTGCACCTCCGCGACAACCGCGCCCGGTTCGATCCGATAGCTCACCACCTGGCCGGAGCGCGCGTAGCTGCGCCCGCGCGCCAGCCTGCCTGGCTGGGCCATCGCCTCGACCGCGTCGATCAGCGCCCGGCCCCACCAGGTGCGTCCGAATCCGCCGCGCCTGCTGCGCGCGGTCACGCCGCCCTCGACCGGCAGCCGCTTGCCGTACTTGCTGTAGTCCTCGAAACTCATTCGCCCACCGCCTCGGCGCCGAGGGTGAACAGGTCGCGCAGTTCGTCGGTGCTCAGCTCGGTGATCCAGTTCTCCCCCGCGCCGACGGCCAAGTCGGCCAGCCTGCGCTTGCCGTTGATCATCTCGTCGATCCGCTCCTCGATGGTGTCGACGCAGACGAGCTTGCGTACCTGCACCGCGCGCCGCTGACCGATGCGGAAGGCGCGGTCGGTCGCCTGGTTCTCCACCGCGGGATTCCACCAACGGTCCAGGTGCACCACGTGATTGGCGGCCGTCAGGTTCAGCCCGGTGCCACCGGCCTTGAGCGACAACAACATCAGCGGCGGGCCCTCCTCGGCCTGGAACCCGGTCACCATGGCGTCGCGGCGGCGTTTGGGCACGCCGCCGTGCAGGAACGGGATCGGGGCGCCGAAGCGCTCGGCGAGGAACGGCGCGACGAGCTCGCCGAACTCGCGGAACTGGGTGAACAGCAACGCCTTCTCGCCATCGGCGAGCACCGCGTCCACCACATCCTCCACTAGGGCCAGCTTGCCGGAACGGTGCTTGCCACGGGCCAGTACGCCGGAGCCGTCGCCGAGGAAGTGCGCGGGGTGGTTGCACACCTGTTTGAGGCGGGTCAGCGCGCCAAGCACGGCGCCCTTGCGCGCCATGCCTTTCGCACTCCTGATCTTTTCCATCATGTCGTCGACCACCGCCTGGTACAGCGCGGCCTGTTCGACGGTCAGATTGGCGCGCACCGTCATCTCCAGCTTCTCCGGCAGGTCGCTGATGACGGACGGATCGGTCTTCACCCGGCGCAGCACGAACGGCTGGGTGACGAAGCGCAGGCGCGAGATCGCGTTCTGGTCGTTCTCCCGCTCGATCGGCACCGCGAACCGCGCGCGGAAGGTCTGCGGGCTGCCGAGCAGTTTCGGCATCGCGAAATCCAGCAGCGAACGCAGCTCCTCGAGCCGGTTCTCGACGGGAGTTCCGGTGAGGGCCAAGCGATGTCGCGCCTTCAGCGAGCGGGCCGCACGGGCCTGGCGGGTCGCGGCGTTCTTGATGTGCTGTGCCTCGTCGAGCACGACGCGTTCCCAGTCCTGCCTGCCGAGCGCCTCGACATCCCTGGCGAGCAGCGAGTAGGTGGTGAGCACGAGGTCCGCTTCGGCGATCGCCGCGTCCAAGTCTTCGCCGCCTCGTCTCCCGGCGCCGTGATGGACGAGCACGCGCAGGTCGGGCGCGAACCGCTCGGCCTCGCGCTGCCAGTTGCCGACCACCGACATCGGGCACACCAGCAGCGTCGGGCCGGGGTTGTCGGACTGTTCCCGTTCGTGCACGAGCAGCGCGAGCACCTGGATCGTCTTGCCGAGGCCCATGTCGTCGGCAAGGATTGCGCCGCAACCCATTCGGCTCATCGTGACCAGCCAGGACAGGCCACGCAGCTGGTAGGGACGCAGCTCCGCCTTGAGACCGCTCGGGGCGGGCACCGGCTCCGCGTCGTGCTGCCGGTCGAACAGGTCGGCCGCCCATCCGGTGGCGGTGACCTCGGTGATCGGCACCTGCTCGACGCGGCCGCTCGCGAGTTCACCGATCATGTCGGCGAAGGTGATCGGCGAATCGTCGTGGTGCGCGGCGACGTAGCGGGCCGCGGCGGCGAGCACCTTGTGATCGGCCTGCACCCATTCGCCACGCAACTGGACGAGATCGGATTTGGCGCGGACGAGTCGCTCCATCTCGGCCGTGGTCAGCACGGTGTCGCCGAGCGCCAATTCCCAACGGTAACGGACCAATCCGCGCATGCCGACGGTGCTCTCCGCCGCGGGGACCCCGCTCTCCACGCGCAACCGCATGGACGGGGCGGAGATACTCCACGCGCGCGGCAGCAGCAACCGGACGCCCGCCGCCTGCAACGCGTGCGCGCCGTGCGCGACGAGATCGGCGACCACCTCGGTGGGCAGCAACAGGTCCATCGTGCGCGGATCGGTCGGCAGGTCGCGAAGGCGCGGATAGGCGCGCTGCGCCTCGCCCAGCTTGTCGATCGCGGTGCGGATCAGGCTCGGGTCGCCGTGCAGCGGAATCGGCGACGGCGCCTCGCCCTCGGTGCGCAGGCAGACCTCGAGCCGCCACAGCGCAACCGACTCGTCGGCGACGCCCAGTTCGCCGTCCGGCTCGAGCAGGCGAAGCACCAGTTCCGGCTCGTCAACGGTGAGACTGGCCCGCCAGCGTTCCAGCACCTCGGCGAGCTGATGGCTGCCGCTGTCGAGCGGGCTGTCGCCGACCAGCGCGGCGAGCAGCGGGTGCGACGGCGGCGGGCCGCCCATCAGCCGCCTGGCGATCGGGTCGGTCAGTTCGCCGACCAGGTCTTCCAGTACCGCGGCGGGGCGTCCGGCCGCGTGCAGTGCGGCCGGTGCGGCCACCGCGAGCTCGGCGAGCCAGGCGCGCTGGGCCGCGCCGCCGACCAGTCGCCAGCGCACCCACCATTGGCCGTCGTCCCTGCGCAGTTCCGGGACGACCCGACCGGCCCGCACCCAGCGTTCGACGCCGTGCGCGACATGGGCGAGAAAGCGCAGATCGCCCGCGACGGCCGAAGCGGGCAGCGGCTGGCGCAACGCCGCGGCGGCGGCCTCTGGCGCCAGCGCGTGCGCGCGGACCGTGGCGGGCTCGGCCGCACCGGACGCGGGCACGAGAACCTCGGCCCGGTGCCGGAACCGCGACGCGCGCAGCAGGGCGCCCAGCGGGTCGGGCAGCGCGTCCGGCACCCCGTCGTCGGTCCACAGCAGCAGACCGGCCCCTGGCGACCACAGTCCGTGCAGCATCCGCCCATCAAATCAGGTGGGTCCGACACTTCGCCGCGGGGTTCGGTAGCCGCAGGTCGTCCATGCGAAGTTCGCGGTTCAGGGGCACTATGGACGGTACCGAGAGCATGCCGCGACCAACGGAGACAGCCTGGGTCGAGTGGTACCGGGTGACCGTAGACGCGTCCAAGAACCACGCCGGGATGCGCTGCTACCGCTGGGGCCGTTTTCGGCACATACTGGGATATTCGCTGGTCACGACTGAGAACCACAGCTGGGCGTCAACGAGCGGAGGGCAGCAGCATGACGATTCTGCTCCAGGTACTCGAGCAGAGCTTCACGCCTACTACGCATTGGGAACGGCGCAAGTACACCTTCGTCAACGCCGCCAAGATCGTTGGGATGCGTCTCGACGGCGAGTGCGGTGTGTGGCTGGACCTGTCACGGCCCGGGGAATCACAGCACCTCGCGCACACCCCGGACCCGCATCAGGCGATCACGTTCCTCCTCACCACCTTCGCCAAGATCGCCGAGTGCGAGGAGCGCGGCGGCTCGTGGTTGATCGGGCACGACGGAGCGCACCACGAGTCCATCGCGGCCACCCGATACCCGCCGCGGGCCGCCGAGGTCGCCGACGACGATCTGCTCGCGCGCGCCTGGTTGTGAGCAAGCCTCGCCGCTGATCGGCGCCGCCCCGGCGAAGCCCTCGAATGTCGGTGCCCCCGAGTACAACTGGCACCGTGCGCATCCGTGGTCGTTCGCTCGTGCCGCTTCTCGCGGTGCTGCTGCTCGTCGGCTGCGGCGGGTGGTCCGCCGGACCGGTCGCGCCCGCACCGGGTAGTCCGAGCCGAGCCCAACTCGAACTGTTGCTCGCCGAGGTGCGGGTGGTCGCCGAGCGGCCGCGGCCCGGCGGTTACGAGCGCGGCTGCGGGAACGGACAGGGCTGCGTCTTCGGGCCGTCCTGGACCGACGACTACGACGGTCCGGGCGGGCACGACGGCTGCGACACCCGCAACAATGTGCTCGCCGCCCAGCTCACCGGCGTGCGTTTCCGTGCGGGCACGCGCGACTGCGTCGTGGTGTCGGGCGGCCTCGACGACCCGTACACCGGGGAAAGGAGCACGTTCCGCAAGGCCGACGCCCGCGCCGTGCAGATCGACCACGTCTATCCGCTCGCGGCCGCCTGGGACATGGGCGCGTTCGCCTGGCCGCCGCAGCACCGCGTGCGGTTCGCCAACGATGTCGAGACGAATCTGCTGGTCACCGCGGCGGGCGTCAACCAGGCCAAAGGCGACAGCACGCCCGCGGAATGGCTGCCGCCGTCGCGCGCGAACCACTGCTTCTACGCGGGCCGCTACCTCACCGTCGCGGTGCGCTACGACTTGCCGCTGACCTCGGCCGACAACGCCACGCTGCACGACGTCGCCCGCACGTGTCCGTGAGCCCGCCCGGCGTCAGCCACAGTCGATACCGCCGTCAGTGCCCGGCGAACCCGCACGACCCCGAGCCCCAGCCACAGTCGACACCGCCGTCAATGCCCGGCGAACCCGCACGACCCCGAACCCCGGCCACAGTCGACACCGCTTGCTTGTGCCCGTGAGCATGCGCGGCACCGAACCCCGCCGCTACAGCCGACACCGGACACACGCCCACGAACCCGCGCGCCCCCGCTCCCGGCACTAGTGCCCCGCCCACGAAGGTTGGACAACCAACGCCGACCAAAGGTCACCATTGATCGCCCCACCGCACCGAAGGTCACCCCCGGTCGGTCCACCGGTGCACGCAGGTCGGATGAATGAAGGTGACGTCCAGTCGGTCTGGCGGGATGGAGGTGGCCTTCGGTCGGTTGCCGCGCGGACCATTCTGGACGCGGCATTCGGTCGACACCGCCCGCACTTGCCCGCGAGCCCGCACGACCCGATCCCCGGCCACGGTCGACATCGGACGCACGTGCCCGTGAGCTTGCGCGGCACCGAACCTCGGCGCTACAGCCGACATCGGACGCACGTGCCCGTGAGCTTGCGCGGCAACGAACCTCGGCGCTACAGCCGACACCGGACACACGTGCCTGTGAAGGTGAACCTGCCCGCACCTGGACCCGGCGCTACGGACGTCGCACGCGAAGTGGCGCGCCCGTCCGGGGTCGGGTCGCCGTGTCCTGTGACCTTCCCGAGCTGTACTACGCGCCCGTGGCGACCGGTCGCTTGGGATCGTTCGACCACTGCGACCAGGAGCCCGGGTACAGCGCGGCCTCGACGCCCGCGACCGCGAGCGCGGCGACCTGGTGGGCGGCGGTGACACCGGAACCGCAGTACACCGCGACCGGGCCGGAGCCGAAACCGGCGAAGCGCTCGCGCAATTCGGCCGCGGCGCGGAAACGTCCGTCCGCGGCGAGGTTCTCCGCGGTCGGCGCGCTCACCGCGCCGGGGATGTGTCCGGCTTTCGGGTCGACCGGCTCGATCTCGCCGCGATACCGCTCGCCCGCGCGGGCGTCGAGCAGCACGCCCTTCCACTTGGCGACGGCGTCGGCGTCGACCACCGGCAGCTGGCCGGGCCGCAGTTCGACGTCGCCGGGTTCCGGATCGGGTTCGGCGCCCGCGGCGAGCTCGCCGCCCGCGTACGTCCATGCGGGCAGGCCGCCGTCGAGGATGCGTACGTCGGTGATGCCCGCCCAGCGCAGCAGCCACCAAGCGCGCGCCGCGGCCATGCCGCCGGTCGCGTCGTAGACGACCACCGGGTCGCCGGTGCGGATGCCCCAGCTGCGCGCGCACTTCTCCAGCTGCGCGATATCGGGAAGAGGATGTCGCCCGCGTGCCGGTGAGGGCGGCGCGGCCAGCTCGGTCTCCATATCGACGAAGACCGCGCCGGGAATGTGCCCCTCCAGATAGTGCTGCGGCCCGTCCGGGTCGCCCAGCGCCCACCGCACATCGAGCAAGCGGACCCGCTTGTCCGCCAATGCTTCCCGAAGTTCCCCCGCAGAGATCAGTACCGCGCTCAACCCAGCTCCTCGTCCAGTTTCTCTCGCGCGCCGACCCACTCACCTTAGTGGACACCGCCGGACGTAGTCCGTCGAAAACCGCGGATGGCCGCAGCGAAGTCGAAGGTAGAAAGTCGGTCCAGTTTTCCGGCACTGGCCGGTGACACGCTGTCCGACCAGCGGCAGTATCCGGACAATGTCCAGAGTTTCCGCGCTTCCCGACCTCGATCCCGCATCGCGGGAGGCGCCCGCCGCCGGGCTCGCGCAGCCGCTCGGGGCGGGCGCGGTGACGGCGCTCGTCGGGTTCACCAGTTCGTTCGCTGTGGTGCTGAGCGGGTTGACCGCGGTTGGTGCCACCGCGGCCCAAGCCGCGTCCGGGCTCCTCGCGCTGTGCGTCACCCAGGGCATCGGAATCATCCTGCTCAGCTACCGCTACCGGATGCCGATCACGCTGGCCTGGTCGACGCCCGGCGCCGCGCTGCTCGCGGGCGCGGGCACGATCGCGGGCGGCTGGCAGGCCGCGCTCGGGGCGTTCGCGCTCACCGGAGTGCTGATCGTTATCACTGGGCTGTGGCAGCGGCTGGGGAACCTGGTCGCCGCGATTCCGGTCGAGATCGCGCAGGCCATGCTGGCGGGCGTGCTGTTGCCGATGTGCCTCGCGCCGGTCGAGGCGGTGGCGACCAGCCCGGCGGTGGTGGTGCCGGTGATCGCGGTGTGGTTGGCCCTCCAGCGTTTCGCGCGGCGCTGGGCGGTGATCGCCGCGTTCGTCGTCGCCGCCATCGGCGCCGGGGTGAGCATCGTGGTCGAGCACCGCGAACTCGACCTCGCCGCAATGGCACCGACGGTGGAACTGGCTCTGCCGCAGTGGAATTGGCAAGCCATGATCGGCATCGCCATCCCGCTCTACATCGTCACCATGGCCTCGCAGAACATTCCGGGCACCGCGGTGATGCGATCGTTCGACTATCGGGTGCCGTGGCGCGCGGCGATGACCGTGACCGGTGTCGGCACCATCCTCGGCGCACCGGCGGGCGGTCACGCCATCAACCTGGCCGCGATCAGCGCCGCCCTGTCCGCCGCGCCCGCCGCCCACCCGGACCCCAAGCGCCGCTGGATCGCGGCCTGCACCGCGGGGGTCGCCTACCTGCTGCTCGCGCTCGGCTCCGCGGCACTCGTCACCCTGGTGGCCGCCGCACCGGAGGGAACGTTGGAAACGGTGGCCGGGCTGGCGCTGCTTGCGACGCTCGCGGCGGCACTCGCGGGCGCTCTACGCTCCGAACAGCACCGGGAGGCGGGGGTGATCACCTTCGCGATCGCCGCGTCCGGCGTCGGTTTCTTCGGCATCGGTGCCGCCTTCTGGGCGTTGCTCGCCGGGCTGATCGTGCGCCGGTTGCTGGATACGCGGGCTACATCCGGCTGAGCAAGGTGAGCGGGTCTTCCAGGAAGCCCGCGGTGGTCGCGAGGAAGCGGGCGGCCAGTTCGCCGTCGATCATGCGATGGTCGAAACCGAGGCCGAGGGTGGTCACCCAGCGGACGGCGAGTTCGTCGCGAAAGACCCACGGGCGCTTGCGGATCGAGCCGAGACACAGGATCGCGGCCTCGCCGGGATTGACCAGCGGAACACCGGTGTCGACGCCGAAGACGCCGACGTTGGTGACGGTGAAGGTGCCGCCGCGCAGGTCGGCCGGGGTCGCCGAGCCGGAGCGCGCGGTCTCGGCGAGCCAGCCGATCTCGCGGCACAGGTCGCGCAGGCTCAGCGATTGTGCCTCTTTGAGATTCGGCACGAGGAGGCCGCGGTCGGTGGCCACCGCGATGCCGAGATTCACGTAGTGCTTGGTGACGATCTGCTGATTCGCCTCGTCCCAGTAGGCGTTGACACCCGGGAATTCCGCGATGGCGGCCAGCGTCGCCTTGGCGACCAGCGCCAGCGGCGTGAGCGTCAGTCCCGCAAAGGATTTGGTGGTGCGCAGGTGGTCGAGCAGTTCCATCGACGCGGTGCAGTCGATGGTGACGAAGACACTGGCCTGCGGAATCGTCCGCGCGCTCGCCACCATGGCCGCCGCGGTGCGCTTGCGTATGCCGGTGATCGGCGCCCGCTCCTCGCGCACCGCCGGACGGATCACGCCGGCGTTCGGCTCGGTCACCGGCGGCGCGGGGCGGTTCGCGGGCGTGATGTCTGTTGTGGGAGCGGCGGTTCGGGGTTGCGAGACGGGCACGGCGCCGCGCACGTCGTCGACCGTCACCGCCCCGTCCGGGCCGGAGCCCGCGACGAACCACAGGTCGATGCCGAGTTCCTTGGCCAGTTTGCGGGCGGGGGGCGTGGCCGCGGCGCGTCCCTCCGGCGCGGGCCTGCGTCGCCTCGACTCGGCTTCGCCTTCCGGTCCGTAACCGACGAGCACCGACGTGCGGCCGTTGCCTTCCGAGGGTGGCGTCTCGTCGGCTGGGGTCGACGACGGGACCGGCCCCGGTCCGGCGGCGGGCGGCGACTCCACCCGCACCCGAATCAGCGGCGCGCCCACCTCGACCGTCTCCCCCGGCTGGGCGAGCAACTCCTCGACCCGTCCCGCGAACGGCGAGGGCAACGCCACAACGGCCTTGGCGGTCTCGACCTCAGCGATCGTCTGATTCAGCTCGACGCTGTCGCCGACGCCCACCGACCAGGACACCACTTCGGCCTCGGCGAGTCCCTCCCCGAGATCCGGGAGCCGGAATTCCAGAACGTGGCCGTCGTCTTCCACGGGGCGCCTCTCGGATCGGGTCGGCGGTCAGGCGGCGAGCGAACGGTCGACCGCGGCGAGGATGCGATCGGCGTCGGGCAGGTGGTGCTTCTCGAGCTTAGCCGGGGGGTAGGGGATGTCGAACCCGCCGACGCGCAGCACCGGCGATTCCAGGTGATAGAAGCAGCGTTCGGTGATCCGTGCCGCGATCTCGGCGCCGAGCCCCCCGAAGACGGGAGCCTCGTGCACGATGACCAGCCTGCCGGTCTTGTCGACCGATTCCTCGATGGTGTCGAAATCGATCGGCGCGAGGCTGCGCAGGTCGATGACCTCGAGCGAATGACCTTCCTCCGCAGCGATTTTCGCCGCCGTGAGCGCGGTGGCGACGGTGCCTCCGTAGGCGACGAGGGTGGCGTCCGCGCCGGTGCGGCAGACCCGGGCCCGGCCCATCGGCAGCTCCGGCGGTGCGTCGAAGTCGACCTCGCCCTTGTCCCAGTAGCGCCGCTTGGGCTCGAAGAAGATGACCGGATCGTCCAGCGCGATCGCTTGGCGCACAAGGTGATACGCGTCGGACGGATTGCTCGGCGTCACCACACGCAGCCCCGCGGTGTGCGCGAAGTAGGCCTCCGGCGATTCGGAGTGGTGCTCCACCGAACCGATGCCGCCGCCGAACGGGATGCGAATCGTGATGGGCGCGACCACCTTTCCCTTGGTCCGGTAGTGGATCTTGGCCACCTGGGAGACGATCTGGTCGAACGCCGGATAGACGAACCCGTCGAACTGGATCTCGCAGACCGGGCGGTACCCGCGCAGCGCCATGCCGAAAGCCGTTCCGACGATGCCGGATTCGGCCAGCGGGGTGTCGATCACCCGGTTGTTCCCGAAATCCTTCTGCAGCGTGTCCGTCACCCGGAAGACGCCGCCGAGTTTGCCGATGTCCTCGCCCATGAGCACGACCTTGGGATCGTCCTCCAGCGCCCGGCGCAGCCCGGTGTTCAGCGCGTTGGCGAAGGTGGTGATCATGGGCGTGCTCCTTCCGGTCGCGCGGAGGACGCGCCGGGATCGCCGGTCAGGTACTCCGCGTACGCTCGCCGCTGTTCGTCGAGCAGCGAGTGTGGTGTCGCGTAGACGTGGTCGAACAGCTCCATCGGCGCCGGGTCCGGCATCTCGATGGTCGCGGCGCGCAGCTGTCGCGCGACGTCGTCGGCGTGGGCGGCGACTTGCCGCGCCCAGTCCTCGTCGAACTGCCCCTCCCGCTCCAGCAGCCTGCGCACCCGGTCGATCGGATCGCGGCGCTTCCACTCCTCGGTCTCGGCCGCGGCGCGGTACCGGGTGGGGTCGTCGGCGGTGGTGTGCGGACCCATCCGATAGGTGAGCGCCTCGATGAAGGACGGCCCGCCGCCCGAACGCGCCCGCGCCACGGCCTGCCTGGTCACCGCGAGCACGGCGAGCACGTCGTTGCCGTCGACCTGCACGCCGGGCATGCCGTAGCCGTAGGCGCGGCGCGCGATCGGCGTCGCGCTCTGAATCCGCACGGGGGCGCTGATCGCCCAGTGGTTGTTCTGGCAGAAGAACACCACCGGCGCGCTCCAACTCGCGGCGAAGCCGAGCGCCTCGGCGATGTCACCCTGACTCGTCGCGCCGTCGCCGAAGTAGGCGATGGTGGCGATCTCGGCGCCGTCCAGGTTCGCGGCATAGGCGTATCCGGTGGCGTGCAGGCCCTGCGAGCCGACCACGATGTTCGGGTTGGTCATGTTCACCGCGCCGGGATCCCAGCAGGAGTGCGCCGCGCCGCGCCACAGCCTGGTGAGCTCGGTGGGGGAAACGCCGCGGCAGTAGGCGACGGCGGCTTCGCGGTAGCTGCAGAACACGTAGTCGTCGGGGTGCAGCGCGCGCGCCGAACCGACCTGGGCGGCCTCCTGACCGAGCAACGGCGGCCACAATCCCAACTGGCCCTGGCGCTGCAACGCGGTCGCTTCGACGTCGATGCGGCGACTCACCACCATGTCCTCGTACAGCGCGCGCAGCTGATCCGGGCCGACATCGGCGACGAGTGCCGCGTGCCGACGATCGAGAACGCGACGGCCATCGGGCTGGATCAACTGCACCGGGTATGTGGGCCGCTCCGCCATGACCGCTCGCCTCCTCATCCTGTGCCGAGCGCGATATGTGTCCTATCTCACAGCATCCACGAGAAAGCGGTCTGCGCAAGTGACCGGTACACCGATGAGCAGAATGCTCAAATCGGGGGGTCGGGATGGTGTCATACTGCGTTGTATGTCCAGTAAGGAACCCGTCGACGCCACGTTGGACGCCACCGACGCTCGCCTGTTGCTGGAGCTGGTCGCCAATCCGAGGGCGACGGGCGTGGAGCTGGCGAACCGACTCGGGCTGTCCCGCAACACCGTGCAGGCGCGGCTGTCTCGCTGGGAGGCCAGCGGGGTGCTCGGCAGTTTCGAGCGGCGGGTACAGCCGAGAGCGCTCGGCTATCCGCTCGCCGCGTTCGTCGCGGTGGTCGTCGATCAGCACCAATTGGATTCGGTGGTGGACGAACTCGCCGAAGTGCCCGAGGTCACCGAGGTGTGCGGCATGACCGGACTCACCGATCTCACCGTCCGCGTCGTCGCCCAGGACGCCGACGACCTGTATCGAATCGCCGGACAGATACTGAAGATTCCCGGCGTGGAGCGGACCAACATGGCGCTGGTGATGCGCGAGCTGGTGGGGCCGCGGACCGCGCCGTTGCTCGATCGGCTGGCCGGGTCGAGCTGAATCACCGTGCCCGTTACTGTGCGGGTATGGAGATTTCGGGCAAGGTCGCGATCGTCACGGGTGCGGGAGCGGGTATCGGTGCGGCGCTGGCGCGGCGGCTTGCCGAGCGCGGAGCGCGGGTCGTGGTCGCCGACCTGGACGGGGAGTCGGCCGCCGTGGTCGCGGAATCCATTGGTGCGCAGGCGGTATCGGTGGGCGGCGATGTCTCCGACGAGAAGGTCGTGCAGACCATGATCGATCGCGCCGAGGCCGAATTCGGGCCGGTGGACTTGTATTTCGCCAACGCGGGCATCGGCGGCGGTCCCGGACTGGAAAGCACCGACGAGCAGTGGTCGGCCGCGCTGGAGGTGAACGTGCTCGCGCACGTGCGCGCCGCTCGGCTGCTCGTCCCGGGGTGGGCGGCGCGCGGCGAGGGATACTTCGTCGTCACCGCGTCGGCGGCGGGCCTGCTGACCCAGATCGGCTCGGCGCCGTACTCGGTCACCAAACACGCCGCGGTCGGCTTCGCCGAATGGCTCTCGGTCACCTACGGGGACAACGGGATTCGGGTCAGCTGCGTGTGCCCGATGGGCGTCGACACCAAGCTGCTACACGGCGATCTGATCCCCGGCGACGAGGCGGCCGCCGCGATGGCGATCAAGGCGGTCACGTCCGCGGGCGCCGTTCTCTCGCCCGAAGAGGTCGCCGACGTGGTCTTGGCCGGAATCGAGGCCGAACAGTTCCTCATCCTCCCGCACCCGGAGGTGCTGGAGATGTACCGCCGCAAGGGCGCCGACTACGACCGCTGGCTGGCTGGCATGCGCCGGTTCCAGAACGCGCTACGCGGGTAGCGAGGCGGAGGAACCGTCAGTCGGTGACGAGTTCGGCGGCGGCGGTGCGAATGACCTCGGGGATCTCGACCGGCTTGCGTGTCTCGGAGTCCACGTAGACGTGCACGAAGACGCCCGTGGCCGCGAGCTCGAGCGAACCGTCGGCGTCGCGGAAGATCGCCAGGTCGTAGGTGATGCTGGAGCGGCCGAGCCGGGATATCCGCAGGCCCACCTGCAGCTGGTCCGGGAAGCTGATCGAGCCGAGGTACTGGCAGGAGGTCTGCGCGACAACGCCGAGCGCGGGCAGCTCCCTGATGTCGGTGCCCGTCGCGTGCATCAACCAGGCGTTCACCGCGGTGTCGAAATACGAGTAGTACGTCACGTTGTTCACGTGGCCGTAGTGGTCGTTGTCCGCCCACCGGGTCGGCATCGGCCAGAGCACGGGATACTGCTGCGTCACCCGGCCGACGATAGCTCAGCGGGAGCGGCGCCCTGCCGGTGGTCGCGGGGACTGACGCCGAAGTGGCGCTTGAAGGCGGCGCTGAGCGCGAAGGCCGAACCGTAGCCCACCTGACGCGCGATGGCCTCGATGGTGGCGTCCGACTCCTGGAGCAGGTCGGCGGCCAGCGCGAGGCGCCATTCGGTGAGGAAGGCCATCGGCGGCTCGCCGACCAGGTCGGTGAACCGCCGGGCCAGCGCGGCACGCGAGACGCCCACCGCCTCGGCCAGGCTCGCGACGGTCCAGCCGTGCGCGGGATTGTGCTGGAGCAGGCGCAGGGCCTTGCCGACCAGCGGATCGCTATAGGCGTGGTACCAGGCGGGTGCGTCGTTGCGGGCGAACCAGGCGCGCAGTGCGGCGATCAGCACCAGGTCGAGGAGGCGGTCGAGCACCGCGCCCTGGGCCGGCTGATCCTTGGTCGCCTCGTCGGCGAGGATGTCGAGCAGGCGGCTGTCGAAATCGCCGTGCGGCAGCACCGCGATCGGCGGCAGAGCGCGCAGCAACCGCTGACTCGCCGCGCCGGCGGACTCGTAGGTGCCGGTGACCATCATGGTCGCGCCCTCGGGATCGGTTCCCCACTGGCGCACGCCGAGACTCAGTGTCTCGCAAAGGATCTCACCGTCGGGAGTCTTCGTGACCTGGCCGGGGTGGATGATGATCTGCGGCGGCGTCGCCGGATCGTCCGCGACGGTGTAGGGATGCGGGCCGCGGAAGATGGCGACGTCGCCCGCGTGCAGTTGGCGCGGCTCGCTCTTGGCCGAAACCTTGTTCCCCTGAACAGAATTCGACTTGCTGTCCGGCACGATCCACGCGGTGCCTCGGATCATCGAGAGCACGGTGAGCGGCGCCTCGTCCTGGATGCGCAACGACCACGGCGGATCAAGCAGCGAACACATCAGGAACGCACCCCTGGCGCGTGGGCCTTCGAGCAGACTGGCGAGCGCATCCACGTCTTCCACACTAGACGCACACGCATGGTTATAAGCGGCTGAACTATGTTTCGTCTCGGCTCCGGGCGGTGTACTCGAAGCATGAACAACAACGACAGCCGACAGCCCCTCGTCCTCGTCACCGGCGGCACCGGAAAGACCGGCTCCCGGGTCGCGGCCCGACTCCTGGCGGGCGGTCACGCCGTCCGCATCGGTTCCCGTTCCGCGGAGATTCCGTTCGACTGGACCGACCGCGCCACCTGGGGACCGGCGCTCGCCGATGTGGACGCCGTCTACCTGGCTTACCAGCCGGATCTCGCCGCGCCGGGGGCGCCGGACGTCATCCGGGCGTTCGCGGCGGCCGCGAAGACCGCCGGTGTGGGCAAGCTGGTGCTGCTGTCCGGGCGCGGGGAACCGGAGGCGCTCGAGTGCGAGCGGATCGTGCGCGAATCCGGGTCGGCATGGACCGTGGTGCGCTCCGCCTTCTTCGCGCAGAACTTCAGCGAGGGCGCGTTCGTGGACTACATCCTGTCCGGAACGGTCGCACTGCCCAACGGCGACGTGCCCGAACCGTTCGTGCACGCCGACGACATCGCCGATGTGGCGGTCGCCGCGCTGACCGAGCCGGGGCACGACGGCGAGATCTACGAACTCACCGGGCCGCGGGCGCTGTCCTTCGTCGAGGCGACCGCCGAGATCGCGAAGGCCACCGGGCGCGATATCCGGTTCATCCCGATCAGCCGCACGGAATTCGTAGCCGGGCTCACCGAGTACCAGGTACCGGCCGACGAGGTCAGCCTGCTCGACTACCTGTTCGGCACCATCCTCGACGGGCGGAACTCCCCCACCACGGATGGTGTGCGGCGGGCGCTCGGGAGGGAGGCCAAGGACTTCGGTGCGTACGTCGCGGAGACGGCGGAAACCGGGGCGTGGGCCGTGGAGGAGGTCGCTGTGCGCTGAGGGCACGGTTCGGGTCCGTCACAACGACCCGCCCCTTGAAGCCGATGCGAAGGAGGACATCCCAATAGTGATGACGGGCAATGCAATTCGGACAGGAAGGGCTACGACTCGACCAATGCCGGTCGACGCGATCCGCTCGTTCGACGTGGAATAGCGGATGCGGTCCAACTGTTGAACTTGTCAGAAGTGGAATGTGCCCACCCGCGGGCGTGGAGCTCAACGGCGCGCTCCACGCGACCGGACCAGCCCGGGCCGACGATGTCCCGAACCGGCCCCGCGGGTGGTTGCCGAGGGAGTCGGTAGCCCGCCCGATACTCCATCGGCAGGATCAGCGAGCGTCGTCTGTGGCCCTGCTGTCGCGGTGTACCTCGACCGCGGCCGGGGCGACGACGCCCGCCTTCCAGCAGCAGAGGAGCACCGCGACGAGTGGGACGAGCATGGCGGCGGTGAGCGGGACGAGTTCGGTGAGCCAGCCGATGACGGCGGGCCCCGCGAGTAGACCGAAGTAGCCGAGGCCGAAGACGCGGGACATGTCGGTTGCGGCGGTGCCGGTGCCGAGATTGCCTGCGGCGGTGAATATCTGGGGCACGCTGCCGGACAGGCCGAGGCCGCAGAGCGCCCAGCCGACGAGGGTCAGCGGTGTCAAGGGCGACAGCATGATGGTGCCGAGGCCGAGGGCGGCGAGCAGCGTTCCGTAGCGAACCACGGCGACCCGGCCGAACGCGCCGCTGACGCGATCGGCGGCGAAGCGACCCGCGGTCATGGTCACGGAGAACGCGCCGAACGCCAGCGCGGCGGTGGCTTCGTCGACGCCGAGGTGCTCGCGCATCTGCAGGGTGCTCCAGTCGGCGGCGACTCCTTCCGCGAGCAGCACGGCGAACGCGATGGCGGCCAGCGCGAGCACCTTGCGCCCGTGCCCGGGTTCCGGCACCTCGGCCGCGGCCTCGGTGTGCGCCGGGCCGATGACTTCCGAGCTGGGCGGTTCGGGTCGCCGAGGCGCGGCGGGATCGACCAGCAGACGCGGCACGCTCGCGACGACAAGCGCGACACAAGCCGCCGAGGCCAAAACGAGCGTCACCCGCACGTCCCAGCCCGCGCGGAGCGCGGCGGCGCCGAGCAGGGAGCCGAGCAGTCCGCCGCCGGAGAACAGGGCGTGGAACGCCGACATGATCGGACGCCCGTAGGCCCGCTCGACCTGCACCGCCTGGGCGTTCATCGAGACGTCCAGCGCGCCGTTGCCGAAGCCGAAACAGGCCAGCGCCGCCGCCAGCCACACCGGACCGGTCGCGAACCCCGGTCCGAGCACGGCTATCGAGGCGATGAGCGCGGCCGCACCCACCAGCCGCCTGCTGCCGAACCGGTCGGCGAGCGGGCCCGCGATACGCATGCCGACAATGCCCGCGCCCGCCATGAGCAGGATGAACATCCCCAGCGTCGAGTGCGAGACGCCCGTCCGATCGGTGATCACCGGAATGTGCACGACCCACATCGCCAGCAGGACACCGTTCAACCCGAATACCGTGAACACCGCGCCCCGCGCCGCGCGTGTTCGACCATCGACCGTTTTGGCTGGCACCAGTTCGACGGTACCGGCTGCGGTCGAGCGGATACCGCCGACAACCGACTACAGGTACATCCCCGACTCCGGTTCGGGGGCGGTGGCGTCGAGGCGAGGTGCACCGCCTTGCAGGGCAATGAGTTCGGCGAGCGAGAAGCCGTCGTCGGGGATCGGGGCGGGGTGATCGCCGAGCCAGCGCCGCGCTTCGGTCGCGGAGAGGCGGCCGATCTCGAGCTGGGCCAGGCAGCGGCCGGGACGGGTGACGGCGGGGTGCAGGCGGGACAGGTCCTCGTTGGTGGTGATGGCGACGAGCACGTCACGGCCTTGGCCGAGCATCCCGTCGGTCAGGTTCAGCAGACGCGAAAGCCCCTGACCCGCCGAGGCTTTCGCTTCGGCACGGATGAGCTCGTCGCAGTCCTCCAGCACCAGAAGGCGCCAGCGGCGGCGCTCGTCGTCGACCTCGGTGGCGGCCGACATGAGGTACCCGGGCTGACTGAACAGCATGTCCGGGTCCAGCACGCAGTCGACCTGGCACCACGGCTGCCACGCCCTGGCCAGCGCGCGCAGCGCCGTGGTCTTTCCGGTACCGGGCGGTCCGTGCAGCAACAGCAGCCGACCGCGAATATCGTTGGGCGACAGGGCCATCAGCCGATCCAGCGCGGCCGCGGCCGCGTCCGGGTAGTTGCGGCGGATGTCCGGCCAAACCGGTGTCTCGATGTCGCTTTGGCGTCGCCGCGGCCCCTGCTGGGGGTGCAGGTACCAGAACCCCATCTCGATGCCGTCCACCACCTCCGACGGCTCCTCGGCGTCCCGGATCGCTTCGGCCAGAACGTCGTTGGCCAGCTCGTCGGTGACGGCGGTGACCTCGACGACGGCGGAACGGTCGGCCCAACGGTCCGCGCGCAACGTCCAGCCGTCACCGACCACCAGGATCGAGCGACTGTTGTCCTCCTCGATGGCGCGGGCGATCCGCGAACCCGAGGGACGCAGCGGCGCGTCGGCGCGCACGCGTTCGAGCTGCTTCTTGCGGTAGCGACCCTGTTCGCCTTGCACGAACGGGGTCAGCGCGAGCACGTCGAGCACATCGCGCGGCGAGTAGTACGAATCCAGTGCGACGGACCACCGCAGGCTCTCGGCCGGATCGGCCGGCCCCGGCTCGGGCCCGACCAACCGCAGTGGTTCCTTGCGTTCCAACATTCCGCCCATGATCGGCGCGTCGGACCGGCGCCGTCCACCGAATTAACTCCCCGCGGAAACGAAGCGACCCCCCGCTCCACAGGAACGGGGGGTCGCATACCTGGTGCCTTACAGCGCCTTCAGTTCTTCGGTGACCGCACCGACGGACTTCTTGGCGTCGCCGAACAACATCGAGGTGGTATCGGCGTAGAACAGCGGGTTGTCGATGCCCGCGAAGCCGGAGTTCATCGAGCGCTTGAGCACGATGACGCTCTTGGCCTGGTCGACGTTGAGCACCGGCATGCCGTAGATCGGCGAGGACGAGTCCTCGCGGGCGGCCGGGTTGGTGACGTCGTTGGCGCCGATGACCAGGGCGACATCGGTGCGGCCGAACTCGCCGTTGATGTCGTCCATTTCCTTCATCGCGTCATAGGAGACTTCGGCCTCGGCCAGCAGCACGTTCATGTGCCCGGGCATACGACCGGCGACCGGGTGGATGGCGTATTTGACCTCCACACCCTTCTTCTCGAGCAGCTCGGCCATTTCCTTGACCGCGTGCTGAGCCTGCGCGACGGCCATGCCGTAACCGGGAACCACAATGACCTGGTTGGCATACGCCATCTGGATCGCGGCGTCCGCGGCCGAGGTGGCCTTGGCCTGCTTCTGCTCACCGCCACCGGCGCCGGGCGCGGTGCCGCCGCCACCGAAGCCACCGGCGACGATGGCCGGGATGGAACGGTTCATGGCCTTGGCCATCAGGTTGGTCAGGATGGTGCCGGACGCGCCGACGATCATGCCCGCCACGATCATCGCGGTGTTGTTCAGAGCCAACCCGGCTGCGGCGGCCGACAGACCGGTCAACGCGTTGAGCAGCGAGATGACAACGGGCATGTCCGCGCCACCGATCGGCAGCACCACCATCAACCCGAGCACGCCGGCGAAGACCAGCAGGCCAACCATCCAGAACCACGGCGCGCCACCGTCGGCCGCGCCGATGCCGATCACCACGGCCGCGGCGATCGAACCCAGCAGCAGCAACAGGTTCAGCGGCTGCTGCAACTTGCCGAGGCCGATCGGCCGGCCGGGCAGGATCTCCTGCAGCTTGCCGAAGGCGATCAGCGAGCCCCAGAACGACACCGAACCGATGATCGCGGCGAACAGCGAACCGACGATGATGTGCACGGTCGGCTCTTCACCGTGCTTGAAGTTGGAAAAGCCGGTGGTGTCGAGGAATTCGGCCCACGCGATGAGCGCGACCGTGCCACCGCCGACACCGTTGAACGCGGCCACCAGCTGCGGCATCGCGGTCATCTTGGTGTATTTCGCGGGCGGCACACCCAGCACCACACCGAGCACCAGACCGGCCACGATCAGAATCCAGTTGCTGGTGTCGCGCACCGCGATCAATGTCGCGACCACGGCGATGCCCATGCCGACCGCGGCGATCCAGTTGCCGCGCACCGCGGTCTTCGGGCCGGTCAAGCCCATCAGACCATAGATGAACATCGCGAAGGCGACGATGTAGAGAACGTTGACCAGGTTGTCCATAGCTTTACTCGCCCGCCTTCTCAGCGACCGGCTTCTTGGCCTTGAACATGCCCAGCATCCGGTCGGTGACCACGAAACCACCGATCACGTTCAAGGTTCCGAAGACCACGGCAACGAACAGAATGATCTGGATGCCGATCGAAGGGTTCTCCACCCGGCCCAGGGTGACCAGCGCACCGAGCACCACGATGCCGTGAATGGCGTTGGTACCCGACATCAATGGCGTGTGCAGGGTGTTGGGGACCTTGGAGATGACGGCGAAACCGACGAACCCGGACAGCACCAGGATCGCGATGTTCGCCAGGAGTTCGGTATACATCAGTTCACCTCACGAGTGACGCAGGAGTCCGCGAGAACCTGATCCTCGAAGTCGGGGGCGACCTTGCCGTCGACGAGCATCAGTTCCAGCAGGGCCGCGATGTTCTTGGAGTACAGCTCGCTGGCGTGCTCCGGCATGGTCGCGGGCAGGTTCAGCGGCGAAGCGATGGTGACGCCGTGCTTGACCACGGTCTGTCCCGGCTCGGTCAGCTCGCAGTTGCCGCCGGTCTCACCGGCCAGGTCCACGATCACGCTGCCCGGCTTCATGCCCTCGACCGCGGCGGCGGTCACCAGCCGCGGCGCGGGACGACCCGGCACCAACGCCGTGGTGATCACCACGTCGAAGCCCTTGATCGCGTCCTCGAGCGCCTGCTGCTGCTTGGCCTTCTCTTCGTCGGTGAGCTCACGCGCGTAACCGCCCTCGCCCGCGGCGTCGATGCCGAGGTCCAGCCACTGCGCACCGACCGAACGCACCTGATCGGCGACCTCGGGACGCACGTCGTAGCCGGTGGTGCGGCCACCGAGTCGCTTGGCCGTCGCCAGCGCCTGAAGACCCGCGACACCCACGCCGAGCACCAGCACGGTCGCGGGCTTCACCGTGCCCGCCGCGGTGGTCAGCATCGGGAAGAAGCGGGTCGACTCCGAAGCCGCCAGCAGCACCGCCTTGTATCCGGCGACATTCGCCTGCGAGGACAGCGCGTCCATCACCTGCGCGCGCGAGATACGCGGAATCGCCTCGACCGCGAAGGCCTGCACACCGGCCGACTTCAGCGCCGCGATCTGGTTCTCGGCATTGCGCGGGGCAAGGAATCCGATCAGCGTCTGCCCGCCGGACAGCTTGGCCACCTCGGCGTCACTCGGCGGCGCCACCTTCACGACCACCTCGGCCGACCACGGATCGCCGATGGTCGCACCGGCCTCCACGTAGGCCTCGTCGGGAATGAGCGCACCCAGTCCGGCGCCGGCTTCCACGACCACCTCGACGCCCTGCTTCAGCAGCGCCGGAATGATCTTCGGCACCAATGCGACACGCCGCTCGCCCGCGTTGGACTCGCGAACGACTCCGACACGCGCTCCGCGCGGCGACGAGTCGCCAACGTTTTGCGTTGTCTCCACTTGTCAGACTTCCTTCTCGTGCTGGCTGTTGGCCACCGACCGATGTCCGGACGAAGTTACTTTCGAGTAAGTTCGCCAAAAATCCTCGCAACTGTACCCGGCTCGCCGTGAGCGTAGCTGAGATGCCCGTCACAGGACGTGGTCGGATTCCGCCCATATGCCGGATTCGCACCGCCGCGACGCGCCGTGTCGTTGCCTCCGTTCTCCCTGCATCGACGCGAAAAGTTCGACTTCGATGGTCGTCCGCGCAGGTGAGGGCCACAAGATCGAACCTTCCGGTTCGTTGCTTACCCGGACGTCAGCTAACTGGTCAGACGCTCGAGACCGCGGCCGAGAGTGACGGGGGTCATGCTCCGCGGGGGCTTCGGGGTGTTCCGCGCCACTCGTACGCCGTATGGTCGCGGTGTGAACGACTGCGTCTTCTGCCGCATCGTGGCGGGTGAAGCTCCGGCTACCAAGGTCTACGAGGACGAACTGCTGTGCGCGTTCCTCGATATCCGCCCGATCGCGCGCGGCCACACGCTGGTCGTGCCGAAGCGGCACGCGGCGGAACTGGAGGACCTCGACGCCGATCTCGGCGCGGAACTCTTCCGCGCCGGGCACCGGATCGCGCTGGCCATGCGACGCAGCAGTCTCGTCGCCGACGGCGCGAACCTGGTGATGAACGACGGCAAGGCCGCGTTCCAAACCGTCGCGCACGTCCACTTGCACGTCGTCCCGCGCAGGCACGGTGACAAGCTCAGCTTCGCCAAAGGCTTCCTGCTGCGTAGACCGAACGATCCGGAGGGCACCGCCGCCGCCATCCGGGCGGGGCTCGCGACGCTGGCACGCCAGGACGACACCGAGGACGTGGGCACCGAGGAAGGAACGCAGGCATGATCGACCAGACGTTGGACCGCACCGAGCTGACCGCGCTGCTGACCGAGCAGTGGGAGGCCATCGCGGCGCTGGTCGCCGACTTGGACGAAAACCGCTGGCGCACACCGTCGAAGCTGCCCGGCTGGACCGTGTTCGACATCGTCGCGCACGTGGTCGGCACCGAATCGTGGCTGCTCGGCGAGAAGCCGCCGCCGCACGATCCGATGCGCGAGAAGACCGACGTCCGTTCGCTGCCTTACGTCCGCAACGAGACGGCGGTGCTCAACGAGATCTGGGTCGACCGCCTGCGCCCGATGCCAGGCGCGCGGCTGCTCGAGCTGTTCCGCGAGGTGATAGACCGACGGCGCAAGGCGCTGACCGAGATGGACGACGCCGAATGGACGACGCCGACGGTCTCCCCGATCGGCCAGGTTCCCTACGGCCGGTTCATGCGGGTGCGGCTGTTCGACTGCTGGATGCACGAACTCGACATCGCCGACGCGCTGGACGTGCGGGTCGACGAGGGCGGCAGGCGCGGCGAGCTGGCGTTCGCCGAGTTCGCCGGATCGCTGCCGCGGGTCGTCGCCAAGCTCGGCAAGGCGCCCGCCGGGTCGCGGATCACCTTCACGCTGACCGGCGCGCTACCGCGGACCCTGCGCATCGCGGTGGACGAGCGCGCCGCCTTCGTCGACTCGTTCGACGGTCCGGCCGACGTCGAGATCACCATGGACTCGGGGCTTTTCGTGCGGCTGGGCGGTGGTCGGCGCAACGCGGCCGAGCACCTCGACGAGATCACCGTCGCGGGCAACGAAGAGCTGGGTGTCCGTGTGGTTCGCCACCTCGCGTTCACCCTCTGAGCCGGTGCGACTCTTCCTGTCCAGCTACCGATTCGGCAAGCATCAGGACCGGCTCGCCGAGCTGGTCGGTGCGCCGGGCCGGGTCGCCGTGATTCCCAACGCGTGCGACGCCTGGCCGGACATGTGGGCGTCGGCGGTGACCAGCGATCTGGTTCCGTTGCGCAAGCTCGGGTATGCGCCGGAGGTGCTGGATCTGCGCGATTACGTCGGGCGCGCAACGGAATTGGAGCATCGGCTCGCCGAGTTCCCGCTGATCTGGGTGCGCGGCGGCAACACCTTCGTACTACGCGCCCAATTCGCCCGCAGCGGAGCGGATCTCGCACTGACGCGGCTGCTCGAAGCCGACGCGCTCGTCTACGCCGGGTACAGCGCGGGCGCTTGCCTGCTGACGCCGGACCTGCACGGACTGGAGTCCGCGGACGATCCCGCCGAGGTGGAACCTGTGTGCGGGGTCGAACCGCGTTGGGACGGGCTGGGTTTGGTCGACCACCGGATCGTCCCGCACGTCGACTCCCCCACCGACCCGGAAGGGTTCGGCAACCGGCTCGCGGCCCAGTACCGCGCCGCCGGGATCCCCCACTGGGCGCTCACCGACGACCAAGTGGTCGTCGTCGACGGCGCCGCACCCGAACTCCTGCGCTGACATTCGCACCCCGACCGGCAGAGAACGACACCGACCGCACTCGCTACCCCCAGCACGAGTTCGGTTGCTTCCACACATCTTTCATACGCCTCACATAGTCGGTGCCTATGTGAGGCGTACGAACGGTATGTGGGAGCGGTCAGATCGCGTCGGCGGGGCGTGTGCGGAAGACGATCCAGCGCATGGCGGCATACATATAGATGGCCTCGCAGGCGCCCGCGAGTAGGCGGGAGAGGTGGTATTCGAGGCCGAGCGCGGTGAGTCCGCCGCCGACGCCGAGGATGAAGGCCAGGTAGTTGATCACGACGACCACGACGTACACCGCGGCCTGTCTGCCGACGGGCGCGTGGGAGTGGAAGTTGAAGGTGCGGTTGAGGACGAAGGCGAGTCCGAACGCGCAGATGTAGCCCAGCGTGATCGAGACCGGCACCGGCCAGTTCCACCAGCCGTGAAAGATGGTGAGCAGTACCAGGTCGACGCCGAAGGTGAAGCTGTTGATCAGTGCGAAGCCGAGGAACGTCGGCGGGACGATCCGGTCCAATCCCAGGGGCAGCCGCGCGACGACGAGCTCACACCAGCGGGTGAACCGGTCGGCGAGGGAGTCGGCGGTGACGGCCAGATCGTGCACGCGGCCAGAATGGCAGCGGCAGGTGTCCGCGAGGTGAGCTGTTGGCAAACGTCCGCCGGGTTGCCCCGCTCAGCCGATCTGTCCGAGGGGTTCGGGGCGGTCCAGGCTGGACCAGGCCATCAGCCAGCGGCGGCGGGTGACGTCGTCGGCGTCGGCGAGGAGGGCGTCCAGCAGGAGCATGGGGTCGCGGCGCCATTGGTCGGCGATCGTCGCCAGCGCTTCCTTGTCGAAGAGGCCCGAGCGGTCGAGGGCGGTGAGCCAGGTACCGAACTCGCCCGCGTGGATGCCGCGCAGCGCCTCCAGATCCACGGCGCCGTCGGCGAACTCGTCGGCGAACAGCGCGCCGATGAGCTCCCGGTAGTCCGGTGATTCGACCCGCATGCCGTCAACCCTCCGAATGTGTGGCAGGTCCCCGGAATGGTCGAACGATCCGTCGGCCGCGCGCGTCCACCGTCACGACGACGGCCGATCCACGCACGGCGAGCCCCTGCACCCGGCATTCTTGCCCGGCGCGCCAGGAATTACCAGCCCGGAAACAACGGCCGCCCGCGCTTTCGACAGCTTCCGCGCTCTCCCCGCACTACTGTGAACAACCGTGGACCTGCATGAACTCGTCGCCGCACTGCCCGAGGGCGCGGTGCTCACCGACCCCGATTTGCTGATCGGCTACCGGCAGGACTGGGCGCGCGATCCCGGGGCAGGAACGCCCGCGGCGGTCGTCCGCGCGACCTGCACCGCGGATGTTGCGGCGACGTTGCGTTGGGCGCACGCCCACCGGGTGCCGGTGGTTCCGCGCGGCGCGGGATCCGGGCTCTCGGGGGGCGCCACGGCGGTGGACGGCGGGATCGTGCTGAGCACCGAGCGGATGCGGGCGATCACCGTCGACCCGATCACCCGGACCGCGGTCGCGCAGCCCGGCCTGTTGAACGCGGAGGTCAAGCGGGCGGTCGCCGAGCACGGGCTCTGGTACCCGCCGGACCCGTCGTCCTTCGAGATGTGCTCGATCGGCGGCAACGCGGCGACCAACGCGGGCGGGCTGTGCTGCGTGAAATACGGGGTCACCACCGACTACGTGCTCGGCATGGAAGTGGTGCTCGCCGACGGAACCGCGGTGCGGCTCGGCGGCCCCCGCCTGAAGGACTCCGCCGGGCTCTCGCTCACCAAGCTGTTCGTCGGCAGCGAGGGCACGCTCGGCGTGATCACCGAACTGACCCTGCGCCTGCTGCCCGCCCAGCCGGTGCAGAGCACCGTGGTCGCCAGCTTCGCCTCGCTCACCGCCGCCACCGAGGCCATCCTCGGCATCACCGGCACGCTGCGGCCGTCCATGCTCGAGTTCATGGACTCCATCGCCATCAACGCCGTCGAGGACGAGATGCGGATGGGGTTGGACCGCGCCGCCGCCGCGCTGCTGGTCGCCAGGTCCGACGCGCCGGGCGAATTCGCCGCGCGCGAGGCCCAGATCATGGTCGAGGCCTGCGAAAAGGCCGGAGCCACCGAGGTTTTCCACACCGAGGACGCCGAGGAAGGTGAGGCGTTCACCGCGGCGCGGCGTTTCGCGATTCCCGCCGTGGAACGGCTCGGGCCGCTGCTGCTCGAGGACGTCGGGGTGCCGCTGCCGCGCCTCGGTGATCTGGTCACCGGCATCGCCGCCATCGCCGAACGCAATGACGTGACCGTCTCGGTGATCGCGCACGCGGGCGACGGCAACACCCACCCGCTGATCGTGCACGACCCCGCCGACGCCGACAACACCGCCCGCGCGCACCGCGCCTTCGGCGAGATCATGGACCTGGCCATCACCCTCGGCGGCACCATCACCGGCGAACACGGCGTCGGCAGGCTCAAGAAGGACTGGCTGCCCGATCAACTCGGTCCGGACGTGATGGCGCTGACGCGGCGCATCAAGGACGCGCTCGACCCGCACGGCATCCTCAACCCCGGCGCGATCCTCTGACGGACGGTCGCGCGGCGGGCGGCTTATACACTCGGCACACCCGACCGGGCCGGAACATTCCCGCGCATGAAGGAGTTGGCACCACCATGACCACCAGGCTCGAGCACAACGCCGCCGACACCCGATTCGAGATCTACGTCGACGACACCCTGGCCGGGTACGCCGACTACGCCGAGCGCGAGGACACCAAGGTCCGCGACTTCCACCACACCATGACCTTCCCGGAGTTCCGCGGGCAGGGCGTCGCGGCCAAGGTGGTCGAGTACGCGCTTCAGGACTCCAGGGACGCCGGGTTCTCCGTGGTGCCGACCTGCTGGTACGTCGAGAAGTACATCGCCGACCACCGCGAGTACGCCGACTTGGTCGCCTGAGGCGTACCTCCGCGTTCGCTCCCGCCGTGCGCGGTTCATCGGTCGACCGCGCACGGCGCTTTCGATGGCGGTCAGCCGCGCTCCCGTAGGTACTCGGCCAGAATCGGGCCGATGACCGCGAGTGCCTCGGGTGTGGTCAGTCGGTTGTGTTCGTGACCGGTCTGATGGTCGACGATCGCCCCGCTGACGTAGGGCCGCCAGGTGTCCACGTTCGGCGAGTAGCCGGGCCTGCCGCTGGTGCTGCTGAAGAACAGCAGATCACCGTCGAACACGCCGGGCCGGTAGTCGGCCGCCTGCCGGACCAACTGCTGGTAGTCCAGGTACAGGCGTTCCAAAGCAGCGGCGTCCAGCGCGCCGAACGCGCCACCGGCCATCGCGCCCACCGCACCACCTGCCGCGTCGCCCAACAGACCCCCGCCACGCAGGAGTCCGGCCGCGCGCTCGGCCAGCGGCTGGTCGCCCGCCAGTTCGTCCGGGTCGATACCGCCGAACTCGGCGAGCAGAACCTCCGGCGGCGGCATCTCCGTCGCACTCTCGGGTTCGACGTCGGCCCGACCGTCGATGATGACGAGCGCCGACACCGTCGCCCCTCGCCGTTGGAGTTCCACGGCGACCGCGTGGGCCAGCGGTCCACCAGCCGAATACCCGAGCACGCGGTAGGGGCCGTCCGGCTGAGCGTCACGCATCTCGTCGACGTAGCGCACCGCGCGTTCGGTCAGCGTCATGTCCGGTTGCGCCGCGGCGACGCCCGGCGATTGCAGCCCGTACACCGGATGGCCTGGATACAGATGACGCACCAATCCCGCGTAGCCCCAAGCCAATCCGATCGCCGGATGCACGCAGAACAGCGCGGGGCCGCTGCCGGACGGACGCAACGGCAGTAGCGGTCGCAGCGCGGGATCGGTACCGCCCGGTCCCTCCTCCGGTTGCTCCACGATGCGCTGGGCCAGCGCGCCCGGCGTGGGATCGCCGAACATCCACTGCACCGGTATGGCGTAGTCGAGCCGTTCGCGCAGTTCGTCGACCAAGCGGATCGCGACCATGGAGGTGCCGCCGAGTTCGAAGAAGTTGTCGTCCAACCCGACTCGTTCCGCGCCGAGCACCTTCTCGAAAGCGCTCACCACCGCATGCTCGGTCCTGGTGACCGGCGGCCGGTAGGGCAGATCGGTGCGCCGCTCGGCCAGGCTCGGCGGTGGGTCGTAGACAGCCGTGCCGGGCGGTGCGGTGACATCGATGTCGCCGAGCACCAGCTCCGGGTTGGTGGTGACGGCGTCGAGCAACTCGACGTACCGATCCGCGAGGGTCCGCGCGGTGGACGGTTCGAACAGGTCGAGGGCGAACGTGAGGCTGCAGTCGATGCCCGCGGGCGCTCCCTCCTCATCGAACTGCTCGTCGAGCATCCACTCCAGATCGAATTTCGCTCCGATCGCGGGCATCTCGATCGCGCGGACCCCGAGTTCTGGCACCGAGCCGGGATTGAACTCGAAGTTCTGGAAGGCCAGCAGCACCTGGAACAGCGGATGGTGGGAGGTGGAGCGTGCGGGCGCGACCACCTCGACCAACCGCTCGAATGGCATATCGGCATTGCCGAAGGCATCCAGGTCGCCGTCTTTCGTCGCGGCCAAGAGGTTTTCGAACGTTTCCTCGGGACGCACCCGACTGCGCAACACCAGGGTGTTGACGAACATGCCGACCAGCTCGTCGAGTTCTCCGTCACCGCGCCCGGCGATGACCGTGCCGATCGCGACGTCCTGCTGCCCGGAGATGCGGCCGAGCAGCACGGCGAGGGCAGCGTGCGCCACCATGAAGATACTCACGCCGTGCCACCGAGCGATCTGCCGAATGCGTTGCTGCACACCGACCTCGATGTGGAACTCGATCATGCCCGCGCGATGGGTGGACATGTTCGGCCGCGGATGGTCGCTGGGCAGCGACGTCACATCGGGCAGTCCGTCCAGCGCGCCACGCCAGTACTCCAGCTGCCGGTGCGCCAGACTGTCGGGATCGTCGTCGGCGCCGAGCAACTCGTGTTGCCACAGCGCGTAGTCGGCGTATTGCAGTGGCAGCGGCTGCCATTGCGGGGCGAATCCCGCGCGGCGAGCCGAGTAGGCCACCAGCACGTCGCGGGCCAACGGCGCCAGCGACGAGCCGTCGCAGGCGATGTGGTGCATGAGGACAACGAGTACGGTGCGCTGCGGTTCGATACGGAACAGCTCCACGCGCAGCGAGAGTTCGGTGGTCAGATCGAAACCACGCGCCGAGGCCGTGGCGACCATCCGCGGGACGGAGTCCGCATCGACATCCGAGACACGAACCGGCACAAAGGCTTCCGCCACACCACGGACATCCTGGTACGGCTCGCCCTCGGCGTTCACCGGATACACGGTGCGCAGCGTCTCGTGGCGGGCGATGACGTCCATCAGCGCCGCCTGCACGACCGCGACATCCAGCTCACCCTCCACCTCCAGCGCGAGGGGCACGTTCTGCGCGGGCGAGGCGGGGTCGTAGCGGTTGAGGAACCACATCCGCCGCTGCGCCGCCGAAAGCGGGACGTAGGTCGGCCTGCGGCGCGGGCCGGGACGCGGCCCGGGCGCCGCCGCCGAGGTGCGCACCGCTTCGGCCAGTCGCGCGACGGTCGGAGCGTCGAACACCATCCGCACCGGGACGCGACTGTTCAGCGCGGCGCCGAGGCGCGCGGCGATCCGCGTCGCGATCAGCGAATTCCCGCCGAGCGCGAAGAAGTCGTCGTCCAGACCCACCCGTGGCACGCCGAGCAGTTCGCCGAAGGTTTCGGCCACGATCCGCTCGGTGGGCGTCGTCGGCTCCCGGAAGCGGCCCGCGCGGATGTCGGGAGCCGGGAGCGCCCGCCGATCGAGCTTGCCGTTCGCGGTGCGCGGCAGAGCGTCGAGCACGACCAGCGCCGACGGCACCATGTACGACGGAAGTCGCTGCGCCAGAGATGCTTTCAGCGCCTCGAGATCGATCGGCGCGAGGCCGGACGAGACGGTGCCCGAGTACTCGCCGTCCAGCGCACCGCCATCCTCCGCCATCTCGCGCACCTCGTCATCGAGCGCGTTCCCCAGCGGCTCACCGTCGATCACCAGCGCCCCCTGAGGCTCAGCACCGTTCGCCGCCACGTCGCGCGGCCCGGCGTCGACTGCCGCCGCATCGCTCGAACTGGCATCCGCTGTGTCCGCCTCGGCCTCGAACGCCGCCTCACCCGGACCGGCAGCACCCGCCGCGGCCTCGCGCAGCTCAGCCTCGGCTGTCTGCGTCTCGCGCACACCGGTAGCAACTGCCGCCGCATCCTGAGGCTCGGCGTCGAGAGCCCTGACCGGCTCGGCACCGCTTGCCTCCGACCGGGTCGCCCCGGCCTCGACCGACGCCGCTGCACCCGCACTGACATCCACTGCATCTGCCTCGCGCGCCCCGCTGTCGGCTGTCTTCGCCTCACCCGGCTCAGCACCGTTCGCCGCCACACCACGCGACCCAGCATCACCTGCCGCAGAATCCTGCGACCCGGCGTCAGCTGGGTCCATCGCGCGCAACTCGGCGTCGCGTGATTCGGGCGGCTCAGCACCGTTCGCCGCCACCCCGCGCACCTCGGTATCGAGGGCGTGCGCCAGCGGCTCGGCGTCGACCGCCGTTACCTGATGTGCCGGGGCGTCCGCTGCCGCCGGTTCGACCGCGTCGGCCTCGGGCGCCGTCTCCTCGGGCGAGCCGATGACGTGCGGCACCACGTAGCCGACGAGCAGTTCGCCGACGGACGGGTCGGTGTAGACCGTCACCGCGGCTTGGTGGACGGCGGGGTCGCTGACCAGTGCCGACTCGATCTCGCCGAGTTCGATGCGGAGACCGCGCAGTTTCACCTGGAGGTCGCCGCGGCCCAGGTAGTCCAGTGTGCCGTTGCGTCTGCGCACCAGGTCGCCGGTGCGGTACATGCGTTCGCCGGGCGCGCCGTAGGGGTCGGCGACGAAGCGCGCGGCGGTCAGCGGGGATCGGCCGTGGTAGCCGCGGGCGAGGGCGTGGCCGGACAGATACAGTTCGCCGACGACGCCGTCCGGCACCGGGTGCAGCCGCTCGTCGAGCACGCGGACCGCGAGACCAGGGGCAGGGCGACCGATGGTGATCTCGTCACCGGGCCGTAGGGCATCGCTGCCCGTCGCCCATACCGTGCTCTCGGTGGGCCCGTAGTCGTTGAAATGCAAGCGTTCCGGCGCGGCCCACTGCTCGACCAGTTCCGGCGGGAAGGGCTCGCCGCCGTTGATGATGCCGCGCAGCGCGGGGGCCGGGCCGAGTGCCGCGGCGTCCACCGAGCCGAGTGCCGACGGCGAGAGCGCGATGTGCGAAACGCGCTCGCGGGCAAGCAGTTCACCGAGCTCCGGCCCGCCGAAAGCGGTGGGACCGGCGATCACGAGCGTGGCGCCGGCGCCGACGGCCATCAGCAGCTCGAGCACCGCCGCGTCGAAGCTCGGGGACGCCACGGCGAGCACGCGCGAGTCCGCCGCGATGCGCATCCGATCACGTTGGGCGACGGTGAGATTCGCCAGCCCCTCGTGCGTGACGACGACACCCTTCGGTCGTCCGGTGGAACCCGAGGTGAAGATGACGTAGGCCGGATTCTGCCAGCGCACCGGTGCCGTGCGTTCGGTGTCGTCGATCGGCACTCCGGTGGCCGAGTCGACCAGATCGGCGGTGGCCGGATCGTCCAGCGCGAGCCAGTGCACCGGCGCCTCACCGGAGTCTTCGCCGGAATCGTCGAAGCCAGCGCCCGGCAGCGTCGGCGCGACGGCACAGACCGTGACCCCGAGCCGCGCCCCGGAATCGTCCAGGATCTGGGTGATCCGCTCGGCCGGATAGGCCGGGTCGATCGGCACGAACGCGGCACCTGTCTTGGCCACCGCCCACACCGCGAGCACCGCGGGCAGCGAGCGCCGGATGGCGATCGCGACCAGCCCTTCCGGGCCCGCGCCTGCACCGATGAGCACCCGCGCCAACCGATTGGCGTGCTCGTCCAGCTCGCGGTAGGTGAGCCGGGAGACCCCGTCAACCACCGCGACACCGTCCGGATTGCCCGCCACCGCCGCAGCGAGCAGCTCCGGCAACACGGTCGGTTCCGCCACGGAAGGCTGGGCTTGGAGATCGAGGGCCGCGGACTCTTCCGCGTCGAGCAGGTCGACATCACCAACGGGCGCTTCCGGAGCCGCGACAACCGCGCGCAACAAGCGCAGCCAGCGATCCGCGAACCGCTCGACGGTGTCCTGGTCGAACAGATCGGTGGCGTAGCCGAAGCGGATCGTCAGGCCCGACGTCTCGTCCGGCGCCACCGTGACGCTCAAATCGAAACGCAGGCTCTGCTGTTCCAGCTCCACCGGAGCGACATGCAGATGGGACAGTGCGAGCTCGACCGGTGCGAGATTCTGGAACACCAGCATGACCTGGACCAGCGGATGCCGCGCCGCCGAGCGAGCCGGATCGAGCACGTCGACCAGGCTCTCGAACGGGATGTCCGCGTGCGCGAAGGCATCCAGATCGGTGCGCCGCGTCTCGGCGAGCAGGTCGGCGAACGCGGCGGCCGAGTCGATCTCGGTGCGCAGCACGACGGTGTTGACGAACATGCCGACCACGTCGTCCAATTCGGCCGCGCCGCGACCAGCGACCGGCGTGCCGATCGCGATGTCCGAAGCGCCGCTGAGTCTGGAGAACAGGGCCGCGAGCGCGGCGTGCAGCACCATGAACAGCGAACTGTGGTTTGTCCGGCCGAGTTCGTCCAGCGCGGCGGCCAATTCGGCATCGACCGTGCGCAGTACAGTGCCGGCGCGCAGCGACGGGATGGCGGGACGCGGCCGATCCGCGGGCAGCTCGAGCCGGTCCGGCAGATCCTTCAGTGTGGTGGTCCAGTAGTCGAGCTGCGCGGCGAGCAGGGATTCCGTGTCGTCGGCGGAACCGAGCCGCTCCCGCTGCCAAAGCGTGTAATCCGCGTACTGCACCGGCAATTCGGTCCAGCCGGGGACGGCACCGCTGGATCGCGCCGCGTAGGCCGCGAGCACGTCCCGTGCGAGCGGCCCCATGGAGAACCCGTCCGCGCTGATGTGGTGCACCACCACGACGAGGACATGCTCGCCGTCGGCGACGCGGAACAGGCGCAGCCGCAACGGAACCGCCGCCGCGACATCGAATCCCGCAGTGACGCACTCCAGTACGGCGGCCGGAAGCTCGTCCGCCGTGATCGCGATCGGCTCCGGGTCGAGTTCCACCGCGTCCGGTGGCAGCACGACCTGGTAGCCGACGCCGTCGCGCGCCGGGTACACGGTGCGCAGGGCCTCGTGCCTGGCGAGCACATCGGTCAGCGCCGCGCGCAGTGCGGCCACGTCCAGGTCGCCGCGCAGGCGGAGCACCGCGGGGATGTTGTACGCGCCGGATTCCGTGTCGTACTGGTTGACGAACCACATCCGCTGCTGCGCGGGCGCGAGCGGAATGTGCTCGGGCCGCGGACCGGAGCGGGGCCCGATGCTGGGACGCGCACCGTCGCCCGCAGCGGGCAACCGGGCGGCCAGCCCGCGCACCGTCGGCGCCTCGAACAACAACCGGACCGGCACCTCGATGTCGAGTGCGGCCCCGAGCCTGGCGGTCACCCTTGTCGCGGACAGCGAATCACCGCCGAGCGCGAAGAAGTCGTCGTACGCGCCGACACCGGGCCGATCGAGTACCGCGCCGAAAACCTCGGCGACGACGCGTTCGACGCCGATCGGAGGCACGTATTCGACTGCGACGCATTCCGGTTCGGGCAGCGCGCGCACGTCGACCTTGCCGTTGCCGGTCACCGGCAGGACGTCGAGCACGGTCACCGCCGCGGGCACCAGGTGGCGTGGCAGGCGGCGCACCAAATGGTCGCGCAGGCGCGCGCCGTCGAGTTCGGCACCCGTCGTCGGAGCCACATAGGCCGCGAGCGCCAGGTCGCCGGTGGGTCCGCGCCGCGGCACGGTGACCGCGAGCCCGACTCCAGGCACATCGCGCAGCACCGCGTCGACCTCGCCGGGTTCGACTCGGATGCCGTGCAGCTTCACCTGGGAATCGTTGCGGCCCATGTATTCCAGGCCGGTGCACGAGACGCGGCGCACGAGATCGCCGGTGCGGTACATCCGGTCACCGGGAGCGCCGAACGGGTTGGGCACGAACCGAGCGGCCGTCAGACCGACGCGGCCGTGGTAGCCGCGCGCCAGACCGGGCCCCATCAGATACAGCTCGCCGATCGTCCCGACCGGCGCGGGCCGCAGCCAGCGGTCGAGCACGACCAGACCGAAGCCCGGCATCGGCGCGCCGAGTTCGGCGGCCTCGCCGGGGACCAGAGCCGCGCTGAAGGTCGCGGCGACGGTCGCCTCGGCCGGTCCGTAGGAGTTCATCATCGACCGGCCTGCGCCGACCCTGGCGGTGAGCTCGGGCGGACAGACCTCGCCACCGGTGACCACCGTGCGCACGCTGTTCCACGACGCGGTCGAGAGCGTGGCGAGCACGGCGGGCGGCGCGACGACGTGGGTCACCTCGTTCGCCACGATCACGGAGGTCAGCTCGTCGCCCGCGGTCGCCGCCGCGGGCGCGACGACCAGCGTGGCGCCGGTGTAGAAAGTGGACAGCCACACCAGCGTCGCTGCGTCGAAATTCGGGTTCACGCTGAGCAGGACGCGATCGCCCGGCCTGGCCCGCATGCGCGCCGCGGTGCCCGCCGCGAGCCCGCCGAGTCCGGCGTGGGTGACCACGACGCCCTTGGGCGTTCCGGTGGATCCCGAGGTGTAGATCAGGTAGGCGGGGTGTTCCGCGCGCAGCGGGCGCGGCCGGTCGGCGTCGGTGATCGCCGCGTCGGAATGGTCCGTCAGCTCGGCGCGCAGCACCGGATCGTCGAGCAGCAGCCAGGACACCGTGCCGCGCAGGCGGTCTCGGTGTTCCGCGGTGGTGATGCCGAGCGGCGCGCCGCTGTCGGCGGCGAGCGTCGCGAGGCGTTCCTCGGGATGGTCGATATCGACGGGGACGAACGCGGCGCCGGACTTCGCGATCGCCCACACCGCGACGAACCAGTCGACAGACCGCGACAGCGCGAGCAGCACGCAGGTCTCCGGGCCAGCACCGGCCGCGATAAGCTTGCGCGCCAAGCGATTCGAGCGGGCGTCGAGTTCCGTGTACTCGATCGCTTGCGCGTCGTCCTCGACCGCGACCCGACCGGGACGCACGCCGGAACGCAGCAGATCGGGCAGCAGCCGCATCGGCTGCGGTCGGGAGCGCAATATCTCGGCGCGCTCCACGCCGCACACGCCGGCGGCTTTGGCCGCCGGGTCGGCGGCCATGCGGTCGAGCATCCGCACCAAGCGGTCGCCGATCGCCTGTGCCTCGGCGGCATCGAAGAAGCCGGTGGCGCAGCTGAGGATCAGCCGCAGCGTGTCGCGCGCGTGCGCGGCCAGCGACAGCGGGTAGTGGGTGCCGTCGCGGCCGCGGAAGTCCCGTACCCGCAGCGCCGCGTGCTCGGCGGCGCTGCGCAGGGCCGTCGCGTCCACCGGATAGGACTCGTAGACGATCGCGGTGTCGAAGAGCACGCCGAGCCCGGCGGCGGACTGGATCTCGGTGAGCCCCGCGGTGTGGTGGTCGAGCAAGGCGCCCTGCTCGCGCTGGATCCGGCGCAACAGGTCACCGACCGGCTCGGCGGGATCGAGGGCGATGCGCACCGGAAGGGTATTGACCAGCATGCCGACGGCGCGCTCCGCGCCGGGCAGATCGGCAGGGCGGCCGGAAACCGTTGCCCCGAAGACGATGTCGGTCTCACCGGTCAGCTCGGCGAGCAGCATGCCCCAGGCGCACTGCACCACCGTGTTGAGGGTGACGCCCTGGTCGGCCGCCATGCGCTGGAGGGCGAGGGCGCTCGCCGGTGTGAGCGGCAGCTCCAGATCCAGCTTCCCGGAGCCGGTGCGCTGCGGGGCGCGGCCCGCGGTGACCAGTGTCGGGCCGGGCAGTCCGGAAAGTGCGTCCGTCCATGCCGCCGTCTCGGCGGCGCGGTCCCGGCGCGTCAGCCACGCGAGGTAGTCGCGGTAGGAGACCGGCTGCGGGAAACCCGCTCCGTCCCCGCCGCTTTGGTACCGCGCGAGCAGTTCGGCGAGCAGCAGCGGCATGGACCAGCCGTCCAGAACCAGGTGGTGGTTGGTGACGAGCAGGCGAATGTCGTTCTCGCCGCACCGCGCGCACACGAACCTGACCAGCGGCGGACGGGCTGGGTCGAACGGCGCGGCCAGCTCGCGGGCCGCGAACGCGTCGAACTCGTCGGGGTCGACATCGACTGTGCGCCAGGGGACCTCGACGTCGGCGAGCACGATCTGCACCGGCTCGTCGGCGCCCGCGACGAACGCGGTGCGCAACGCTTCGTGTTGCCGCACGGTCGCGGTGGCGGCGGCCGCGAGTCGCTCGATGTCCACCGCTCCGTCGAATTCGAACACCGCCTGCACCGAGTACTCGTCGGTGCGGCCCGCGGCCAGCTGCGCGTGGAAGAGCAGACCGTGCTGGAGCGGGGCGAGCGGCCAGACGTCCGTCATGGCGGGATACCTGATGGCCCAGGCATCCAGCTGGCGCTGACCGACCGAGACCAGGGGCAGATCGGAGGGCGTCAGTTTGCCCGCGTCGGGCTCCGCCAACTGGCGCGCCAGTTCCTCCAGAGCGGAAATCCATGCACTGGCGAGGGATTCGATTTCGGCACCGTCGACGACCTTCGAGGCGTACCGCCACACCGCTTGCAGCACCGAACCTTTCGGGCGTTCGACCACCACCGCGTCGACGGCGAGGACCGCCGAAGCAGGCAGCTCGGCGCCGCCGCCCAGACTCGCCGCGAGCGAGACCGGCAGCCACGGCACCGCGTTCTCCGACGCTTCGGTGTCGCCCTCGGCCACCTGGCCGAGGTAGTTGAATCCGAGCTGCGGGTCCGGTGCCGCGCCGAGGACGGCGGCGGTCTTCGGATTCGAATGCCGCAGCAGGCCGAAGCCGATGCCGCCGCGCGGGACGGCGCGCAGTTGTTCCTTCACCGCGGCGAGCGCGTCGAGCGGACCGGCGTCGCCGATCTCCAATCGGACGGGGAACTGGCTGGTGAACCAGCCGACGGTGCGGGAGAGATCGGCGCCGGGAACGGCGGCCTCCTCGCGGCCGTGCCGCTCCAGCATGACCAGCGCGGGGCCGGATTCCGCACGGTGCTCCGCGAGCACCGAGGCCAGCGCGGTCAGCAGCGCCTCCTCCATACCGCAGCGGTAGGTGGCAGGCAGCCGGTCGAGCAGCGTCGCGGTGGTCGCCGCGGGCAGGCTCAGTTCGAGGCGCTCGACGGTGTCGCCGGTGTCCACGTTCGGGTCGAGCCCGCGGCGGCCGAGCGGCGGATCGGGGGTGGCGAGCACGGCGGCCCAGTGGTCGGCCTCGGCGACCCACGACTCGGTCGTCGCCGCCTCGGTGAGCGCGTGCGCCCACGTGCGCATGGAGGTGCCGACGGAGGGCAGTTCGGGCGTCTCGTCGGCGTGCGCCTGCGCCCATGCGGAGATCAGATCGGCGATCAGAATGCGCCAGGACACCGCGTCGACGGCCAGGTGGTGGATGACGAGAACGAGCCTGCCCGCCACTTCCGTACCGGCATCGAGCCAGGTCGCCGCGACCATGATCCCAGCCTCCGGCGCGAGCCGCGCGGTGGCCGCCGCGACGACGGATTCGGTGTCCACGCCGTCGATTTCGAGGACCCGTACGCGCTCGAGCAGCGTCTCGGCCGCGATCGTCCCCGGCGCCGCGACCTCCAGTCCGCCGCGAACCACCCTGGCGCGCAACATGTCGTGTCGGTCGAGCACCGCGCCGAGGGTGCGGACCAGTTCGGACTCGCTCAGCCCGGTGGGCAGGGCGAGCACAACGGATTGGCCGAACCGCTGCCATCCCGGCTGCTCCAGCAGCCAGTCCACGATCGGCGTTCTCGGCAGGAAACCCACTCCACCGCCGGGCAATTCGGCCAGCGCATGCCGCTCGCCGGGGGCTGCGACCACCGCAGCCAGCGCTGCGGGCGTCGGATGCTCGAACACGTCGCGCGCGGAGAACACCAGATCGGCCGCCCTGCCGCGGGCGACCAGCTGGATGGACAGGATCGAGTCGCCGCCGAGCGCGAAGAACGACACGTCCGCGCCGACCGACGGCACGCCGAGCACTTCGGCGAACAGTTGGCACAGAACGCCCTCGACCTCCGACGCGGCGGCCCGCGGCGCCTCTTCGGCCATCGGCTCAGGCAGCGCGCGCCGGTCCACCTTGCCGTTGCCGGTGATGGGCAGCGCGTCCAGCACGGTGATGGCGCCGGGCACCATGTGGCCGGGCAGCCTGCGCATGCAGAATTCGCGCAGGCTCGGCACGTCCAGTTCGGCGGTCTGCGAATCGTGGTGTACCGGAACCACATACGACGCGAGCATGGCGCGTCCGGACGCGCCGGTGCGCACGACAGTGACGGCGATCTCCACCTCCGGGTGCGAATCGAGCACCGCGTCGACCTCGCCGGGTTCCACCCGCATCCCGCGCAGCTTCACCTGGAAATCGCTGCGGCCCAGGTACTCCAGCACGACACCGTCGGCTACGGCCGTCTCGCCGGACGGTTCGACCGAACGCCAGTAGACCAGGTCGCCGGTGCGGTACATCCGGCTGCCCGCCGGTCCGAACGGGTCGGCGACCAGACGTTCCGCCGTCAAACCGGGGCGTCCCGCGTATCCGCGTGCCACGCCGGGTCCCGCGATGTAGAGCTCGCCGGGTGTGCCGATCGGCACCGGCGCGAGCCGCTGATCGAGGACAAGCAGCCGCGCGCCCGGCACCGGCCGACCGAGGCCCGCGGGGCGTTCGAGGTCCATGGCATCGGTGAAGGTGGCCGCTACGGTCGTCTCGGACGGGCCGTAGGAGTTCACCAGCCTGCGGCCGGAACCGAAGCGCGCCACCAGTTCCGGCGGGCAGATCTCACCACCGGTGGTCACCGCGAGCACGCCGTCCAAGGCGTCGTCCGGCAATGTGGCGAGCACGGCGGGCGTCGAGCACAGGTGGGTGATCCCGTATTCCGCTACGGCGGAAGTGATCTCGGCGCCCGCCATGGCGTCGCCACGGCCGATCACCAGCGTCGCGCCGCTGCCGAAGGCGACGAGCAGTTCCAGCAGCGACGCGTCGAAACTCGGGTTCAGGCAATGCAGCACGCGCGAACCGACCTCGGGTCGATAGGCCTCGCGCACGGCGGCGGCCAACCCCGCGATCCCGGAGTGCGAGACGACGACGCCCTTCGGCACGCCGGTCGACCCGGAGGTGAAGACAACATAGGCGGCGTGCTCGAGGCGCAGATCTCGCCGCGAGTCGGCCGCGTCGTCTCCTGATGTGGGCGCATCGAGAACCGCCGCGTCCGTGTCGATCTCGATCCACCGCACTGTGTCGGGCAGCCGGGATGCTTGCTCGCGGGTGGTGATACCCAGTCGCGCACCGCATTCCGACGCCATCTTGGCGACCCGCTCGGCGGGGTTACCGGTGCCCAGCGGGACGTAGGCCGCGCCGGAACGCACCACGCCCCAGAACGCGAGCACCGACTCCATCGAGCGCGGCAGCGCGACGAGCACCGACTCGTCCGGCGCCGCACCGAGCCGGGTCAGTTCTCCGGCCAACCCCTTTGCGGCGCTGTCGAGTTCGCCGTAGGTAAGGGTGCGCTCGCCGTCCATCACGGCCACGGTGTCCGCGCCCGCCGCGCGCAGTCCCTCGTCGAGCACATCCGGCAGCAGTCTGGGGGCGGGTGGCGTTGGGCCGTGCGCTCCTTCGCGCAGAACAAGCTCGTCGTCGAGGAAGTACTCGACCTCGCGGACCGGGGTGTCGGGGTCGGCGTCCAGCAGCGCCTCGAACAGCTTCAGGAACCGCAGGTGATGGCGGGCGAGGGATTCCTCGTCGTAGAGATCGGGGTTGGCGGTGAAGTCGAGATAGATCGGCGCCTGCGCGCCGTGCTGGTAGATGTTGACGAACAAGTCCTCGATCGGGCCGGACGTGATCACGTGCAGATCGGTCTCGATGCCCGTGAAGTGCACCTCGGCGGGGAACAGCATGATGTTGACCACCGGGCCGACGATCCCGCGACCGCCCGCGACCGCCGCCGCGCCGTCCGCGCCCCGCCGGATCTCCTCGTGCCGAAAACGCTGGTGGCGCAGGGCGCCCGAGACCTCGAGCCGGATCGCGTCCACGATCTCGGCCATGGTGCTGCGCTCACCCACCGTGACCCGCAGCGGAACGATATTGGCCAGCATGCCGCCGGAGCGGCGCAGCATCGCGGTGGTGCGTCCGGAGACCGGCAGGCTGAGCACCACATCGTGCGCGCCGGTGGCCTGCGCGTAGTAGACAGCGAGCGCCGCCATCGCGATACCGGGCGTGCCGACGCCGTAGCGCGACGCGGCGGCGTCGAGTCGTGCCTTCGTCTCGTCGGAGAGCCGCTGCCGGTGCTGACGTCCGAGTGCGTGCGCCGGCGCGGCGCCCGGCACCAGACTGCACCGTTCTGGCATGTCCGACATGCGCTGCGACCAGTACTCCGCGTCGGCGGTGAATCGGCTCGACTGCCGGTAGCGCACTTCGTCGTCGTAGATCTCGCGCAGCCCGGACGCCTTGCACGGTGACGGCTCCTCGCCTGCCAACGCCGCGTTGTACAGCTCGGCGACGCGATACAGCCCCGTCGCGGACGCGAAACCGTCCAGCGCGATGTGGTGCGCGCGCGAGTACCACAGCACGCGATCGGGGGCGACCCGGATCAGCACCGACACACCAGGACGCTCGTTGATCAGGTCCACCGGGGCGGCCACGTCCACCCGCATCCAGCGCATGGCCTCGGCGTCCGGGTCCTCGGCATCGCTGAGGTCCAGGTAGCTCAGATTCGTGTGCAGGCTCGGATCCACGACCTGATAGGGCTGGCCGTCACGAACCCCGAACCGCAGCAGCGCGGTCTCGTACTCGTGGGCGACTCGATGCGAGACCTCGATCAGCGTGTCGACATCCAGCGGCCCGCGCATCTCGATGTATTGCGCTTCGTTCAGCGGCACCGAAGGATCCAGCTGCTGTGCGTACCACATGCCGAGCTGCGCGGGCGAGAGCGGGAAGCCCTCGTTCTCGCTCACGTCGATGCCCCGCGCGGCCGAAAGTCCGTGCGTCATAGTCGATCCCCTTGATTCGAGTCAGCCGGCTCTACGCGTCGTTGCGGAAATCGGCGTGGCGTTCTTTCTGGTCGGTGACGCGCCGTTCGTCTCCGGCTCCTCCAGGAGCTCGTAGGCGGGCACGTCGGTATCGGAGCTCGCGGTCAACCGGCTGACCATCACCTGCCGCACATGGGCGGGCAGCGTGGGAGCGAACTTCTTGACATAGGCGGCCATCCACTCCGGCCGCGCGAGCAAGAACGGGAAGTCGGTGGTCATCATGCTGCGCACGACGAGCATCGGAATCGGCGAATCGAGCGGGTGGAAGTCCTTGTTCCACAACCCCGGCTCCTTGCAGCCGGGGTAGAACTGCCCCAGCATGAAGCCGCGCTCGACGAACCTCGACTTGAGCTCCTCGTGCAAGTCATCGATCAGCGAGAAATCCCGGAGGTCCGGCAGCACGGTGACGAGGGCGCGCAGCGCCGAGCCGCCGCCCTCGGTCGGAGCCAGCCGCCCGAACAGCTCGAGCGCGTCTTCGATGACCAGTCGCACGTACGGCGGCCACGGACGGACGCCGGGCACCCGGCCGACCCACATCAGATCGCGGCGCAGCGACGGCCGGACGTACGGGCAGACCGGACCCTCACGACCGAGCTCCGGAATATGGCCGGTCAAATAGTCCTCGGCCCAGGTCCGCACGAAGTCGACGGTGGACTTCGTGTGCGGACACGAAATATCTGTGTCGGACAGGGGGAACCAATTCATTCCCGACCGCGGTCCGATGACGATCTCGCCCATCACTCACCTCGACACACAGCGAGGTCGAGTGCGGTTTCGCGAACCCCCGGACAAATGAGTAGTCGATCACCCGATTTTCTCGAGAAGTGCATATCCAGAACATGTGCGGTATGGCGTAACACGCGTCAGCTCCTGCCGAAGTACCCACGAAGCGCCCGTTCAGGTGCCTCCTATCAGCGAGGATCGACGTCAGCCTCCAAAAGCCCCGACCGGCTTCCGAAATAATCCAGCTATCAATGTTTATGGGCCGGCAGGTCTCGAAACGAGCTACTTCGCGGACACGATGAGGCAACCGATCGGACTCGGATGCGTGTCACCGAACAGTTGGCAGAACAAAAAAGGAGACGGCCGGGTAACAACCCGGCCGTCTCCAGTTCGGCGTGGTGCGAGCGTCAGCCGCGCAGCAACGCCCTGGACATCACCACACGCTGGATCTGGTTGGTGCCCTCGTAGATCTGGGTGATCTTGGCGTCGCGCATCATCCGCTCGACAGGGAAGTCGGTGGTGTAGCCCGCGCCGCCGAAGAGCTGGACGGCGTTGGTGGTGACCTCCATGGCCACGTCCGAGGCGAAGCACTTGGCGGCCGCGGAGATGAAGCCGAGGTTCTTCTCGCCGCGCTCGGCGCGGGCGGCCGAGGTGTAGACCATGAGGCGGGCGGCCTCGATCTTCATCGCCATGTCGGCCAGCATGAACTGGGTGTTCTGGAAGTCGGCGATGGCGGTGCCGAACTGCTTGCGGTCCTTGGTGTAGGCGATCGCCGCGTCCAGCGCGCCCTGGGCCAGGCCGACGGCCTGCGCGCCGATGGTCGGGCGGGTGTGGTCGAGGGTCTGCAGCGCGGTCTTGAAACCGGTGCCCGGCGCGCCGATGATGCGGTCGCCGGGGACGCGGCAGTTCTCGAAGTACAGCTCGGCGGTCGGCGAGCCCTTGATGCCGAGCTTGTGCTCGAGCGGACCGACGACGAAGCCCTCGTCGTCCTTGTGCACCATGAACGCGGAGATGCCGTTGGCGCCCTTGTCGGCGTCGGTCACGGCCATCACGGTGTACCAGGAGGACTTGCCACCGTTGGTGATCCAGCACTTGGAGCCGTTGATGATCCAGTCGTCGCCGTCCTGCTTGGCGCGGGTGCGCATGGAGGCGGCGTCGGAGCCCGCCTCGCGCTCGGACAGCGCGTAGGAGGCCATCTCACCGTTGACGATGTCGGCGAGCACCTTCTGCTTCAGCTCCTCGGAGCCGTTCAGGATCAGGCCCATGGTGCCGAGCTTGTTGACCGCGGGGATGAGCGAGGAGGAGCCACAGACGCGGGCGACCTCTTCGATCACGATGCAGGTGGCGACCGAGTCGGCGCCCTGGCCGCCGTAGGCCTCCGGCACGTGCACGGCGTTGAAGCCCGCGGCGTTCAGCGCGGTGAGCGCCTCCTCCGGGAAGCGGGAGTTACCGTCGACGTCCTTGGCGTACGGCGCGATTTCCTTCTCCGCCAGACCGCGGATGGCCGCCCGCAGTTCGTCGTGGAAGTCCTCGAGCTTGAACAGGTCGAAATCGGGGTTTCCCGCCATGGGACACGCTCCTGGGTGGTGGGCTCGAGCCGCGGTCGGCGGCCGGCGTTCATCTCGGCACTCAGTGCCACTTCATGCGCCAGTATACGCACAGAATTCCGTGCCACGTGGGGTGATCTTCTGGCACTGAGTGTCAACGCTGGGGTGGGTGGCTCAGATCACAGACTACCGAGTTTGCGGGTCAGCAGATCGGCGACCTGGCGCGACGGCATGTCCCTCGGAAACACCGCGACCACCATCTCCTCCGCGTCGTGGGCCCGGCCGCGTCCGCGCGGAATGGCCGCCAGCTCAACCCGCAGATCCGCGGCGCCCGCGTCCGACTCGCCGCGCACCATCCGGCGCAGCAGATAGTTGTGCGTGGCGGTGACCGCCGCGGTGAACTGCACCCTGGCCAGATCGGGCGCGTCCGGCAGACGCTCGCGCAGATAGTCGGTGAACAGGCGCTCGTAGCGGAACACGGTGACGATCTCGCGCTCGCGCAGGGCGGGCACCCGGCGCACCACCTGGTAGCGCCGCGCCGCGATCTCCCGCCACTGCGTGAACCGCTCGAAGACCTGCACGACGGCCGCGCACACGGCATCCCACGGATCCTCGTCCTGCGCAGCCGCCAGGTAAGCCGCCGCCTGCGCCAGCTGCGACTCGTGATCGGCGAAGATCACGTCCTCCTTCGACCGGAACTGCCGAAAGAACGTCCGCCGGGAAATCCCCGCCGCCTCCGCGATCTCGTCGACCGTCGTCGCCTCGTACCCCTTGTCCGCGAACAACCGCAGCGCCTGATCCACCACGGTCAACCGAAACCGCGCGGGATCCTCCCCGGCCCGCACCCGCCCACTCTCCTCAGTTGCCACGGACAACACCGTATCCACCGGAGGACGGATAGCCGCACCACATCGCAAGCCGTTTCGGTTATTTCGATTGTTTCGTATAATTCGAGTAGAGAGGAGGTTCTCATGGCCGGAACCCATATCGCCAAGCGCATCGAGCCGGGTGAGATCGACGCCGAGGTCGCGGCGCGCGCTATGCGGCGAATCAAGGACTACCTCATGCGCCATCCCTCGGAGGAGACCATTCGCGTCGACGGTGAGACCGGCGACAACGCCCTCATCCTCCCCCGCGAGGTGGTCAATATGGTGGCGTTCATCCTCGCCCAAGCCGCCGAAGGTCGAGGGGTCTCGATCGTGCCGTCGCACGCCGAGCTGACGACCCAGCAGGCGGCGGACATGCTCAACGTCTCGCGGCCTTACGTCGTTCGGTTGCTGGAGGCCGGTGAGATCCCCTTCCGGCTCATCGGCACGCACCGCAGGATCAGGTTCGACGACCTGAAGGACTATCAGCGGCGCAGCGAGGCGACGAGCCGGGCCGCGGCAGACGAGCTGTCCGACCTCGGACAAGAACTCGGCATCTGACCATGTCCTTCGTAGTCGTGTACGACGCCAACGTCCTCTACGGCAACACCCTCCGAGACATGCTCATCCGTCTCGCCAGATCCGGTGTCGTCCAGGCGAAGTGGACCAACGCGATACTCGACGAGACACTCCGGAACCTCGCGGACAAGCGACCTGACATCCCGGCTTCCAAGCTCCGTCGGCTTCGCGAGCTGATCGTGGGCGCGGTGCCGGACTGCCTTGTCGAGGCGTACGAGCCGCTCATCGAGGGTTTGAAGCTGCCAGATCCCGACGATCGGCATGTTCTCGCGGCCGCGATCAAGGTGGGAGCACAGGTGATCGTCACGGCGAACCTGCGAGACTTCCCACCAGAGCAGCTGGCGGCGTGGAACATCGAAGCCCGAAGCCCGGACGAATTCGTCCTCGACCAGATCGCCCTCGACGACCGGATCGTATGGGCGTGTGTGCAGCAGATCGCCGACTCCCGTCGCAATCCACCCGAATCCGTGGACGAGATCCTCGACGCATTGGAAAGCGCCGGCTTGGTCGAATCCGTGGCAGCCCTGCGATCCGGTCGCCGCTGGTGAACAGCGACCGGGCGTCGCAGATCAGCCCAGGAGTTTGGTGCGGAGGGCTTCGTCCTTTTCGAGGACCAGTTTTTCGAGGTCGGCCTGGAATTGGGTCATGCGGGTGCGCAGGGTCGGGTCGGCGGCGGCAAGGATGCGGACGGCGAGCAGGCCCGCGTTGCGCGCGCCGCCGATGGAGACGGTGGCGACCGGGACGCCCGCGGGCATCTGCACGATGGAGAGCAGGGAGTCCATGCCGTCGAGGTACTTCAGCGGGACCGGCACGCCGATCACCGGAAGCGGGGTCGCGGAGGCGACCATGCCGGGCAGGTGCGCCGCGCCGCCCGCGCCCGCGATGATCACCTGGACGCCGCGATCGGCCGCCTCGCGCGCGTAGTCGAGCATGCGCTGCGGCGTGCGGTGCGCCGAGACCACACCTACCTCGAACGGCACGCCGAACTCGGCGAGCGCCTCGGCGGCCGCCTCCATGGTCGGCCAGTCGGAGTCGCTGCCCATGATCAGGCCAACTCGAGGATTACTCATGGGGATCCCATCCGTCGGTCCACACCGCGTGCGACATCCAGTGCGCCGCCCGCTCTGCCTTCTCGCGCACCTCGGCCACGTCGTCGCCGAGGACGTTGATGTGCCCGATCTTGCGATCGGGACGTTCGCCCTTGCCGTACAGGTGCACCTTCGCGTCGGGCATCCTGGCGAACAGGTGGTGCAGCCGCTCGTCCATCGACATCTCGGGCGCCTGCTCGGCGCCGAGGATGTTGGCCATCACAGTGACCGGAGCCAGCGGGCTGGTGTCGCCCAGCGGGTAGTCGAGCACGGCACGCAGGTGCTGCTCGAACTGCCCGGTGCGCGCACCGTCCATGCCCCAGTGGCCGGAGTTGTGCGGGCGCATCGCCAGCTCGTTCACCAGCAGCGCGCCGTCGTGGGTCTCGAAGAGCTCGACGGCCATCGCGCCGACCACGCCGAGCTCGGCGGCCAGGTTCAGCGCAAGGGTCTCCGCCACGGCGGCCTGCTCGTCGGCCAGATCCGGCGCGGGCGCGATCACCACCGCGCACTGCCCCTTGCGCTGCACGGTCTCCACCACCGGCCAGGTCGCGGCCTGCCCGAACGGCGAACGGGCGACCATCGCCGAGAGCTCGCGCTTCAGATCGACCTTCGCCTCGGCGAGCAGCCGCACACCGTGCGCGAGCTGATCGGTGACGATCCGCTCGGCCTCGGCCGCGTCGGCGGGCATCCAGACACCGCGGCCGTCGTAACCGCCGCGCACCGCCTTGAGCACGAACGGCCAGCCGTGCTCGTCGCCGAAGCGCACCGCGTCGGAGGGCTCGGCGACCGGGGTGAACGCGGGCACCGGGACGCCGAGCTCGGCGAGCTTGGTCCGCATGGCCAGTTTGTCCTGGGCGTAGACCAGTGCCTGCGGCGGCGGCGCCACGTTGACGCCCTCGGCGACCAGCGCCTCGAGGTGCTCGGTCGGCACGTGCTCGTGGTCGAAGGTCAGCGCGTGCGAACCGACGGCGGCCTTGCGCAACGCGGCGAGATCGGTGTGGCTGCCGAGGACCACGTCGGGACTGACCTGCGCGGCCGGGTCCTCCGGGTTCTCGGCGAGCACCCGGAGCCGCTGGCCGAGCGCGATGGCGGCCTGATGGGTCATTCGCGCGAGCTGACCGCCACCGATCATGGTGACGGTGGGCATCGCGGCTTGATCGAAGGAACGGGTACTCACGTCGTGCAATCTTGTCATGTCCGGCCGCAATGACCGCTACCGGTACACTCGGCTCTCGTGTCTTTCGTCGACGACGTGGTCAGCGTCCTCCCCCGACCCCTGCGGGAGATCGCCTACCGCCACCACGAGCTGATCAAGTTCGCCATCGTCGGCGCGACGACCTTCGTGATCGACAGCGGGATCTTCTACTTCCTCAAGCTGACCGTGCTGACCGAGAAGCCGGTCACCGCGAAGATCATCTCCGGCGTCATCGCCGTGATCGCCTCCTACATCCTGAACCGGGAGTGGTCGTTCAAGAACCGCGGCGGCCGGGAACGCCACCACGAAGCGCTGCTGTTCTTCGCGGTCAGCGGCGTCGGCGTTGCGCTGAGCAACATCCCGCTGTGGATCTCGAGCTACGTGTTCGATCTGCGGCAGCCGAACGTCAGCTTCGCCGTCGAGAACATCGCCGATTTCATCAGCGCCTTCATCATCGGCAACCTGCTCCAGATGGCTTTCCGATTCTGGGCGATGCGGCGCTGGGTCTTCCCCGACGAGATGACCGAGCTGGAAGCCGAGCTCGAGGAACTCATCGAAGAGGAACAGCTCGGCCAGGCCTGATCAGCGCGGCTCCGGCACCGCACCCGTCGTCCGAGTCGGCGTCCACGATCCGAGGAACACCGCGAACAGCGCGGGTCTGCGCCGCTGCAACTCCAGCCGACCGCCGTCCGCCTCGATCAACGCGCGCGCCAACGCCAAGCCGACGCCCGTCGACCCGCCCGCGGAGAAGCCGCGATCGAAGATGTACGGCGCCAGCTCGTCGCGCACGCCCTCGCCTTCGTCGGCCACCTCGACGCACACCAGCGGCTCGCGGGCATTGCCGGGACGGACCGTGCGCACCGACACCGTGCATGTCCCGCCGCCGTGCATGAGCGCGTTGTCGATGAGCACCGTCACCGCCTCCCGCAGGCGCGACGGGGTAATCGGCGCGCGCAGCGATTCGTCGCCGGTCAGCACCAGCTCGCGCCCCGCCTCGGCGAACGGGCGCTTCCACTCGGCGACCATCCCGCACAGCTCGTCCATCACCGGGATCGGATCGCGGTCTGCCGCGTCCTCGTCGCGGGAAGCGCGGACCAGTTCGTCGATGGCCTCGGTGAGCCGGTCGACCTGCGCCATCGCCTCCTCGGCCTCGTGCACCACCTCGGGATCGGCGTGCGCGGAGAGTTCGTCCAAGCGCAGGCGCACCGCGGTCAGGCGGCTGCGCAGCTGATGGGAGACGTCGGCGACCAGCGCGTGCTCGCGTTGCAGACGGCCCGCGATCTCGACAGTGGCCGAGTCGAGCACGTCGGAGACGCGGTCCAGTTCGGAGATGCCGTGCCGGCGCGGGTCGGCGCGGAAGTCGCCCATCGCCAACCGGGCCGCGCGCGCCGCGACATCGCGCAGCGGATCGGCGACCCGGCGCGCGGTCACCACCGCGACCGTCACCGCCGCGCCGAGCGAGGCGAGCACGGCCAGCGCAACCACCGCGACCGCCTGCCGCTGCCGCGCGTGCATCGGCGCGGCGGGCACCTCGAGGCGCAGCGATCCCGAGGTACCCATAGACAACGATTCCACCAGCGGGTCGGGCACCGAGTCCGCGCCGATGTCGAGGCGCGAGGCGTTGTCCTGCGGGCTGGGGTAGACGATCGTGAGCTTGCCGTTCTCCGGCACCAGCGGACGCACCACGCGCACGTCGAGACCGCCGCGCACCAGACCGTCGTCCTGTTCCTGGGCGATGACCTCGGCGGCGATCCGGTCCAGCCTGCTCTGCAAGTCGTTGCGGGTGATGTCCTCGACCCACAGCCAGGCGGTGTAGGTCAACGGGACGCCGAGCACGACCGTGGTCAAGGTGAGCACGGTCAGCATCGACCGCAGGATCCGGCGCCGCACGTCAGTCGGTGTTCAGCCGGAAGCCGACGCCACGCACCGTGACGATGCGCCGCTCGGCCATCGGACCCTCGTCGCCGATCTTGCGGCGCAGCCAGGACATGTGCATGTCCAGCGTCTTGGAGCCGCGCAGTTCGGCGTCGCCCCAGACCTCGCGCAGGATCGTCTCGCGCGGCACCACCTGACCCGCGCGATCGATGAGCACCTTGAGCAGCTCGTACTCCTTGTTCGCCAGACCGACCTCGACGCCGTTGACGAGCACCCGGCGCGCGGCGGGCTCCAGCCGGATGCCGCCGACCTCGACCGCCTCGTCGCCGATTCCGCTGCGGCGCAACAGCGCTCGCACCCGAGCCAACAGTTCCGCGAGCCGGAACGGCTTGCCGACGTAGTCGTCGGCGCCCGCGTCCAGCCCCACCACGAAATCGACCTCGTCGGTGCGCGCGGTGAGCATCAGCACCGCCAAGTCGGCACCGCGTGCGCGCACCTGTCTGCACACCTCGAGCCCGTCCATGCCGGGCAGGCCGAGGTCGAGAATCAGCAGGTCGTGGTTGCCCTCGAGCGCGCGGCGCAGCACGGCGGGGCCGAAGCTCTCCACGGTGACGTGATAACCCTCGCGCCCCAACGCGCGCGACAGCGGGGCGGCGATGGCCTCGTCGTCTTCGGCCAGGAGTACGGCGGTCATGGAAACAGATTACGGACAACGGGCGCGATCGCCCGGCTCACCGATAGCCGCCCGCCGGGCCGAACCCGTGCTGGTGGCTCGACCGGTCCACTTCGAACACCTGGTGGTACAGCAGCGCGTGCACGTCCTGCACGTTGGGGATGTCGTCGTATTCCAGCGGCTCCTCCGAGGACGAGCCGATGATCAGGGTGCCGGTGCCGAGCACCCTGTCGAACAGCCCGTGCCGGAACTGCACGCTCGAGATGCGGCTCATCGGAATATCGATGCCGGTGTGGGTGAGCACGCCCTGGCGCACGAGCACGCGCCGCTCGGTGACGATGAAGTGGGTCGTGCGCCAGCTCAGAATTGGTGCGACACAACGCCATACGACGATGCCGAACCAGATGGCGAAGATGAGGGCGAGCACGACGGTCGTGGCGGTGCCCGTGGTGTTGCGGTACGCCAGTCCCCCGGCGAAACCGGCGAGCGCCGTGGCCCCGATGAGCGTCACGATGGGCCAGAAGAGCATCTTCCAATGCGGATGGCGATGGAGTATCAACTGCTCGTCGGGAGCGAGCACATCCTCCGGATAACCCATGCTCGGAACACTACCCCGGCAAGATGCCAGAATGCCTGACACCGGCTCCCGGCGTGCTGCACAATCGTCAGCTTGCAGGGGATCGCTTCACCGGCTGTTTCGCATCGCGTACGACTTGGTTCCGCTTGTTCGAAAGCTCGGCCCCGATTCAGACGACAACCGCTCGGCATGACGTGCACTGACGACTGTGGAGGCGTGTGTGACCAAGGATCTGACCCAACTCGAAATCCTGACCGAACTCGAACCGGTGGCCGAACAGAACCTGAACCGGCATCTGTCGATGGCCAAGGACTGGCATCCGCACGACTACGTGCCGTGGGACGAGGGGCGCAACTTCGCGGCGATGGGCGGCGTCGACTGGGAGCCCGAGCAATCCAGGCTGAGCGAGGTGGCCAAGGCCGCGATGATCACCAACCTGCTCACCGAGGACAACCTCCCCTCCTACCACCGCTTGATCGCGCAGAACTTCTCCCAGGACGGCGCGTGGGGCAGCTGGGTCGGCCGCTGGACCGCGGAGGAGAACCGGCACGGCATCGTCATGCGCGACTACCTGGTCGTCACCCGCGGCGTGGATCCCGTCGCGCTGGAACAGGCCAGGATGATCCACATGACCCAGGGCGTCGACGCGCCACCGGACTGGGACGGCTTCCTGGTCAACGTCGCCTACGTGACCTTCCAGGAGCTCGCGACCCGGGTCAGCCACCGCAACACCGGCAAGGTCTGCGAGGACCCGATCGCCGACCGCATGCTGCAACGGGTGGCGGCCGACGAGAACCTGCACATGATCTTCTATCGCAATATGTGCGGCGCGGCCCTCGACCTGGTTCCCGACCAGGCGATGATGGCGCTGACCAGGGTGCTCACCAGTTTCGTCATGCCTGGCGCCGGGATGCCGAACTGGCGCCGCAACAGCGTGCTCATGGCCAAGCACGGCATCTACGACCTGCGCCAGCATCTCGACGAGGTGGTCGCGCCGGTGCTGAAGAAGTGGGATGTCTTCGAGCGCAACGATTTCGGGCCGCGCGGGGAGCAGGCGCGCGATCGGCTCGCCGAGTTCATGGAAAAGCTGGGCCGGGACGTGCTCAAGTTCGAGGAGCAGCGGGACCGGATGCTGGCCAGGGAGGCGGCGAAAGGTGACCTGCAGCCCGCCTGATCGCCGCGCGGGTCGGCAATGGTGTGGCGGTGGTGATCCACCGCCACACCACCGTCGATCAGTAATCGGCGCGCAAATGGGTGACGTCGCCCGCGGAGACGGCGTCGTTTCCGATCAGCAAACGCCCGGTCGCGTCGACGCCCGTCGCGACACCGGTCAGTGTCCGTCCGCCGGGCAGTTCGGCGCGCACGTCCATGCCGAGCGTGGCGCAGCGCTCGCGGTAGGCGGCGGCCAGATCGTCGGTCGCCCATGACGCGTCGCGCCACGCGGTGAAGCGGCGCGCGAACTCGGTTAGCAGCGACTGCGCCACCAGGGTGCGGTCGGTCCGCTCCGCGCCAGCCAGCGCGAGCGAAGTGGCGTGCGGCACCGGCAATTCCGCCTCGGTGAGGCCGACGTTCACGCCGACGCCGATCACCACCGCCGGCACGTCGCCGCTCGCCGCCACCTCGGCCAGAATGCCGGCGACCTTGCGACCGCCGATCAGAATGTCGTTGGGCCACTTCAACATCGCGTCCACACCCGCCGTGCCGCGCAGTGCGTCCGCCACGGCGACGCCGGTCAGCAGCGGCAGCCAGCCGAGCACCGCGGGCTCGATTCCGGGCAGCCGCACCAAGATCGACATCGCGATCTGCGCCCGCGGCGGACTGACCCAGGTACGCGCGTGCCTGCCGCGGCCCGCTTCCTGGGTCTCGGCGATCAGCACGCGGTGATCCTCGGAGCTCGCGGCCGCGGCGATCAGATCGGCATTGGTCGAGCCGGTGGACTCCACCACCTCCACCTGCGCGAAGAAGTCCGCGAACTCGCTCTCGGCGAGGCCACGCCGCAATCGTTCGGCATCCAGTGGCGGTCGGTGCGCTGAATCGGGCGTTTGCACGAACCGCAGGCTACTCGCTCCCGTCCCGGGTCCGGGACGGGAGCGATCGGCCTCAGCCCGCGAGGTCGTAGCCGGCCATGATGCCCGGCTCTCGCTCCCCGCGCGCACTGTCGTCCGAGGTCGACTCCTCTTCCTCGAACTCCGGATCGAGGATGGTCGGTTCGGCCTCGCGTACCCGCCAACTCGTCGACGCCGCCGTGGCGTACTCGGCGACGGTCCTACCCCACTCCCACATCACTGGCTCCTCCCCATGAGCCGGAAAATGGACTCCCCCAAGGTATCTGGACGCACGACGGGAGCGAAAGCGATTATCCGCGTGAGCGTCCGCACCGACGTCTCTCCGGACGTGTATGGTGGCCGCACGAGCCCCCGCCGAGCCCTTGTCCACCTGGGCTTTTCTACTCGCGGGTAGCCCACCGGGGGTTAGAAAGACCGACTGCTACTGGTTACACTCCGAGCCATGACGAGTGTCCAGCAGCAGTCCGCATCCGGTTCGGCGGGCGAACCCGATATCCACACCACCGCCGGGAAGCTGGCCGACCTGCGGAATCGGCTGGAAGAGGCCAAGCACCCGATGGGTGAGGCCGCGGTCGACAAGGTGCACGCCAAGGGCAAGATGACCGCCCGGGAACGCATCCTCGCACTGCTCGACGAGGGCTCTTTCGTGGAACTCGACGCGCTCGCCAGGCACCGCAGCGTCAACTTCGGACTGGAGAACAACCGGCCGCTCGGCGACGGCGTGGTGACCGGTTACGGCACCATCGACGGCCGCGACGTGTGCATCTTCAGCCAGGACGTCACCGTCTTCGGCGGCAGCCTCGGCGAGGTGTACGGCGAGAAGATCGTCAAGGTGATGGACCTGGCGCTCAAGACCGGCCGCCCGCTGATCGGCATCAACGAGGGCGCGGGCGCGCGTATCCAGGAGGGCGTCGTCTCCCTCGGCCTCTACGGCGAGATCTTCCACCGCAACATCCAGGCCTCCGGCGTGATCCCGCAGATCTCGCTGATCATGGGCCCTGCCGCGGGCGGACACGTCTACTCCCCCGCGCTCACCGACTTCGTTGTGATGGTCGACGGCACCAGCCAGATGTTCGTCACCGGTCCGGACGTCATCAAGACGGTCACCGGCGAGGACGTCACCATGGAGGACCTCGGCGGCGCGCACACCCACATGACCAAGTCCGGCGTCGCGCACTACGTGGCCTCCGGCGAGCAGGACGCGCTCGACTACGTCAAGGACCTGCTCAGCTACCTGCCGAGCAACAACCGCGCCGAGGCGCCGCGCTTCGCGCCCACCGACCCGATCGACGGCGCCATCGAGGACTCGCTCACCGAGGAAGACCTCGAGCTGGACTCGATCATCCCGGACTCGCCGAACCAGCCGTACGACATGCACGAGGTGATCACCCGACTGCTCGACGACGACGAGTTCCTCGAGGTGCAGGCCGAGCGCGCGATGAACATCATCGTCGGCTTCGGCCGCATCGACGGCCGCAGCGTCGGCATCGTCGCCAACCAGCCCACCCAGTTCGCGGGCTGCCTGGACATCGACGCCTCGGAGAAGGCCGCGCGCTTCGTGCGCACCTGCGACGCGTTCAACATCCCGATCATCACCCTGGTCGACGTTCCCGGCTTCCTGCCCGGCACCGGCCAGGAGTACAACGGCATCATCCGGCGCGGCGCGAAGCTGCTCTACGCCTACGGTGAGGCCACTGTGGGCAAAATCACCATCATCACTCGCAAGGCCTACGGCGGCGCCTACGACGTCATGGGTTCCAAGCACATGGGCGCCGATGTGAACCTCGCATGGCCGACCGCTCAGATCGCCGTGATGGGCGCTTCCGGCGCCGTCGGATTCGTCTACCGCAAGCAGCTGCAGCAGGCCGCCAAGGACGGCAACGACGTCGATGCGCTGCGGCTCGAGCTGCAGAACGAGTACGAGGACACCCTCGTGAACCCGTACGTCGCCGCCGAGCGCGGTTACGTCGACGCGGTCATTCCGCCGTCGCACACTCGCGGCCAGATCGTGTCCGCGTTGCGACTGCTGGAGCGCAAGATGGTGACCCTTCCGCCCAAAAAACACGGCAACATCCCGCTCTGAACCAGCGATACCCTCGGTAGGCCGCGCACACTGGTTGCAGACGCAATGAGTGGATCCGAGGATGATTATCGCGTCATCCCATTTCGGGCAGAGAAAGACGCCCGATGGAGCTAGAGGAAGGATCTGGCACTGTGACGACCGTGGCAGAAGAAGACGTGTTGACCGCCGCCGAGTTGGATCTCGCAGTCGACCCGATCGCGGACGAGGTCGAGGTGCTCACCGCGGACGCGGCCACCCCGACCGCCGAGGCGGGCGAGCAGCCGTTCATTCGAATCGTCAAGGGCTCGCCGACCGACGAGGAGGTCGCCGCACTGGTGTGCGTGCTGACCGCCGCCGCGAACGCGGCGAGCGCACCGGCCGCCACCGGCCCCGCCGACATGTGGGGCCGCCCGACCGCGATGCACCGCGGTACGTCGCCGTTCTCGCCGTACGCCTTCCCTGCCCTGTCCCACCTTCGGTGACGACGACGCTCGTTCTCGCGTCGGCGTCACCGGCCCGCAGGGAGGTGCTGCGCTCGGCGGGCATCGACCCCGTGGTGCGCATCTCCGATGTGGACGAGGACGCGGTCGCCGCGGCCCTGCCCGCCGACACCACCCCGCAGACGGTTGTCGTCGAGTTGGCCAGGGCCAAGGCGGTCGCGGTGGCCGCCGTCGTCCCCGAATACGCCGCCGACTGCGTCGTGGTCGGTTGCGATTCCATGCTGCTTGTGGACGGCGTTCTGCAGGGCAAGCCGCACACCCCCGAGGTGGCGCGGGCCCGCTGGGCCGAGATGGCAGGGCGCAGCGCCGATCTGATCACCGGGCACTGTGTGCTGCGGCTGGTCGACGGCGAGATCGTCGCCGAATCCGTGGACTGCAGTTCCACCACGGTGCATTTCGCCAAGCCGGAACCGGACGAGCTGGACGCCTACATCGCCACGGGCGAGCCGCTCCAGGTGGCGGGCGCGTTCACGTTGGACGGGCTCGGCGGCTGGTTCGTCGATCGGATCGAGGGCGATCCGTCGAGCGTCATCGGTATCGGCCTACCACTGCTGCGCCGACTGCTTGGCGACGTTGGGGTCGCCGTTGCGCAGTTGTGGCGCCACACGGACCGATAACGGCGGTGTGAGGGGCGCTTCCGCGCCGGCGGCCTCGGCGCCGACCGGCACCGAGGCCGCCTCGCGAGTCTCCTGATTCCGGCGGGCCAGGTATTCGAGCCGGGTCACACACAGCTCGGGTTCCACGAACGGGTGCAGCCGGACGTTCACCTCGCCGCGCGCGCCGTTGCGGTCGAGCACTTCTCTGATCAAGCCCAGATGCACGCCGCACACCACCTCGGAGTGGGTGCGGGCGAGTTCGCGCAGCGGACAGGCGGTCATCCGGATCACCGCTTGGCCGGGGCCCTCGGCGGCGGCATCGCGCTCGGGCGCGAACCCGAGCTCCGAGAGCAGCGTCATCGTGACTTCTCTGGCGTCCTCCAAGGACTCCACCGCGTGGTCACCGGCATCGAGCTTTGCGCCCCAGGCGCGTCCGGCCGCGACGGCGGCCTCCGAGCGGCGGCGTGGATCGGGACCGAGCTGGTCGGCGAGCACCTGCGCCAATTCCTGATAGCCGACCGAGCGCTGCACCGCGCTGTAGCCGATGCGCGGACGGCCGCGGCCGCGTGGCGGCTGCTGGAATTGCCGAACCAGGGATTCCTTGGTGAGCACGTCGAGGTGGAATCGCACCGTCGTGACGTGCTGTCCGGTTATTCTGGCCAGCTCCTGGGCGTCGAGAGGCTCGCTTGCGCCACGTAGGATCGCGAGCAGTCGCCGCCGCGGCCAAGAATCGGACATAGCTCACCCCTCCTCCCGGGAGACTTTATCGGATGAGGGTGCGATTTATTCGCCCAATCAGCCGATTCGTGATCTGAAACGAGTCTCACAATCGCCTCACATTTAACATCGCTGTGAGACCCGAACCGCCGTAACCACCGTCTACCTCGTGTGAAGGACCCATATCGTGCCCGTTGCCCCGGACTCACATCCCTCATTCGGAACGTACGCACATCCTCACCGACTAGTAACCACAGAGTGGCTGTCGGCAAACATAGGCGCGCCGGGACTGAAGATCGTCGAGTCCAACGAGGACATCTTGCTCTACGACATCGGTCACGTGCCGGGAGCCGTCAAGATCGATTGGCGCGGTGATCTGAACGATCCGGTCACGCGTGACTATATCGACGGCGCCCGTTTCACCGACCTGATGCGGGCCAAGGGCATCTCGCGCGACGACACGGTGGTCGTCTACGGGGACCGCGGCAACGCACAGGCGGCGCACACACTGTGGCTGTTCACCCTCTTCGGACACGAGGACGTGCGACTGCTCGACGGCGGACGCGAGGCGTGGATCTCCGAGGAGCGCGACACCACCTTCGACATCCCGACTATCGCCGACAGCGACTACCCGACGGTGCGCCGCGACGACACGACCGCGCGCGCCTTCCGCGAGGACGTACTCGCTCACCTGGGCAAACCGCTGCTCGACGTGCGCTCGCCCGAGGAGTACTCCGGCGAGCTCACCCCCAAGCCGGACAACCCCGAGGACGCGGCGCTGCGCGGCGGCCACATTCCCACCGCGCTGAACATCCCGTGGGACACCTCGCTCGCCTCGGACGGGCGTTTCCGCTCGCGCGCCGAGCTGTGCACCATCTACGCGCCCCTCGACGACGCCGACGACCTGGTCGTCTACAGCCGCGTCGGCGAGCGCTCGAGCCACACCTGGTTCGTGCTGACCTACCTGCTCGGCTACCGAACCGTCCGCAATTACGACGGCTCGTGGACCGAATGGGGCAATTCCGTGCGAATGCCGATCGCCAAGGGGGCTGAACCGGGTGAGGTTCCGGCGGGGACGGCCAAGCGCGGACGCGGAAAGTAACGCGTACCTCCCCTTTCACTCCGGCCACGCGCGGACTCGCCGTCGGGCCGGGTTCGGCAGCGATCGATCGGCCGATCAGGGCTTCCATCACACCGGATGCGGATGTGTGATGCGCGACCTACTGTTCAGTAGGGCTATCCGAGTTCGGCGTCTGTTGGCAGACTGCCTACACTCGCCCCAGACGAAATTGTCGACAGGGCGCGGAGCCTGCGCGGTGTTCCGACCCCCACCGGGAGCGGAGCCTGCGCGGTCCCACCCGCGAAGCGACCAGAAGAATGCAACCAGGAGGCTCAGTGCCCAGCCATGCCAGCGCGCGGATCACGAAGGTACTCGTAGCTAATCGAGGCGAGATCGCCGTGCGCGTGATTCGGGCGGCCAAGGACGCCGGCATCGCCAGTGTCGCGGTGTATGCCGAGCCCGACGCCGACGCGCCCTTCGTGAAGCTCGCCGACGAGGCGTTCGCACTGGGCGGCCAGACCTCGGCCGAGTCGTACCTCGTGTTCGACAAGATCCTCGACGCCGCCGCCAAGGCGGGCGCCGACGCGATCCACCCGGGCTACGGCTTCCTCTCGGAGAACGCCGACTTCGCCCAGGCCGTGATCGACGCTGGCCTGATCTGGATCGGCCCCTCGCCGCAGTCCATCCGCGATCTCGGCGACAAGGTGACCGCCCGCCACATCGCCGAGCGCGCGAACGCGCCGATGGCAGCGGGCACCAAGGACCCGGTCAAGAACGCCGACGAGGTCGTCGAGTTCGCCAAGAAGTACGGCGTGCCGGTCGCGATCAAGGCCGCGTTCGGCGGCGGCGGTCGCGGCATGAAGGTCGCGCACTCCATCGAGGAGATCCCCGAGCTGTTCGAGTCGGCCACCCGCGAGGCGGTCGCCGCGTTCGGTCGCGGCGAGTGCTTCGTCGAGCAGTACCTGGACAAGGCCCGCCACGTCGAGGCGCAGGTCATCGCCGACAAGCACGGCAACGTCGTCGTCGCGGGCACCCGCGACTGCTCGCTGCAGCGCCGGTTCCAGAAGCTCGTCGAGGAAGCGCCCGCGCCGTTCCTGTCCGACGCGGTGCGCGCCGAGATCCACGAGTCCGCCAAGCGGATCTGCCGCGAGGCCCACTACTACGGCGCAGGCACCGTCGAGTACCTGGTGCAGGGCGACACCGTGTCGTTCCTCGAGGTGAACACCCGCCTGCAGGTCGAGCACCCGGTCACCGAGGAGACCGCGGGCATCGACCTGGTGCGCCAGCAGTTCCGCATCGCCAACGGCGAGGAACTGGACATCAAGGAAGACCCGACCCCGCGCGGTCACTCCTTCGAGTTCCGCATCAACGGCGAGGACGCGGGCCGCGGCTTCCTGCCCGCCCCCGGTCCGGTCGAGGTCTACCGTGAGCCGTCGGGCCCCGGTGTGCGCGTGGACTCCGGTGTGGTCGCGGGCAGCGTGATCGGCGGACAGTTCGACTCGATGCTCGCCAAGCTGATCGTCACCGGCGAGAACCGCACCCAGGCGCTGGAGCGCGCCCGGCGCGCGCTGGCCGAGTTCGAGGTCGAGGGCCTGGCCACCGTCATCCCGTTCCACCGCGCCATCGTCGAGGACCCGGCGTTCATCGGTGACGGCGAGAAGTTCGACGTCTACACCAAGTGGATCGAAACCGAGTGGACCAACAACATCGAGCCCTACACCGGTAGCGGCGCCCCGGCCGAGGAGGACGAGGACCTGCCACGGCAGAAGGTCGTCGTCGAGGTCGGCGGCCGCCGCGTCGAGGTCTCGCTGCCCGGCAACTTCACCGTTGGCGCGGGCGCAGCGGGTGCCGCGAGCAACGGCGCCGGTGTGATCCGCAAGAAGCCGAAGCCGCGCAAGCGTGGCGGTGCGGGCGGCGGCGCTGCCTCCGGTGACGCGGTCACCGCGCCGATGCAGGGCACCGTGGTCAAGGTCGCCGTCGAGGAGGGCCAGACCGTGGAAGCGGGCGACCTCATCGTGGTGCTCGAGGCCATGAAGATGGAGAACCCCGTCAACGCGCACAAGGCGGGCGTCGTGACCGGTCTCGCCGTCGAGGCGGGCGCCGCGATCACCCAGGGCACGGTCCTGGCCGAGATCAAGTAAACGTAGGCGTACCTCCGCCTTCGCTGCGGCCATGCGCAGTGCTGAGGACGTACTGCGTCGACTAGGCCGCGCCTTCGGGCCGACCGACACCGCACGAGAGCGGGCGATGGACAACGGAGTCCGCGCCCGCTCTTGTCGTATCGTGGTCCGGTGACCAGCTCTACCGTGGCCGAGATCATCCGCGGCCGCAGCGCCACCGGTTCCCGCGCGGACGGGCATCGCCTCGCGCTCGTCATCGAGGGTGGCGGCAGCCGCGGCGTCTACTCCAGCGGCATGGTGCAGGCGCTCGAGGAACTCGGCCTCTCCGGGGTGTTCGACGCCGTCTACGGCACGTCGGCGGGCGCGATCAACGGCGCCTGGCTGCTGTGCGGACGGGCCGTGCCGGGGATGCGGTCTTGGTCGAATCCGGAGATCATGCGGCGGGTGATCGATCCGAGCAGGCTGTTTCGCGGCGGCGCCGCGTTCGATGTGCGGTACCTGGTGCACCGGGTCTACGACGGCCTGGAGCCCATGGATTTCCCGGCGATCCTGAACAATCCCACCACCTTCCACCCCATCGGCACCGACATCCGCACCGGCAACGCCATCGACCTTCGCCCGCACATCTACGACAAGCGCACCCTCATGCGGGCGCTGCGGGCCAGTGCGAACCTGCCGATCCTGGCCGGTCCGCCCGTCACCTTGGACGGCGTGCCCTACCTCGACGGCGGCATCGCCGAACCGATCCCCATCCACAGCGCGGTGCGCGGCGGCGCGACCCACTGCCTGGTGCTGCGCACCCGCCGCGCCGACGAGTCGCGCCCGCCCGCCTCGCGCCTGCACCACATGGTCGGCGGCAACTATCTCCGCTTCCGCGCCCCCGGCGCCTACCGCGCCTGGCTGCGCCGCCCGCAACAGGAACAGGCGGAGACCACCCTCTTGGCCGCCCTCGGCGACGCGGCCCTGCAAATCCACCCGCCCGCCGACGCCCCCACCGTCGAAGGCACCGCCCGCGACACCGATCTGCTCACGAAGGCGCTCGAGCTCGGCCGCCAGGCGGTCTATTCGACCCTCGCCCGCGTCGACGCCGCCTGAAGGCATCCGCGCTCGCAGCCTGACCGCATCCACGTGGCCGCCTGAACTCACCGGCGCTGGACCCTGCCCGCACCCACGTCGCCGCCTGAACTCACCGGCGTGGAACCTGCCCGCACCCACGTCGCCGCCTGAACTCACCGGCGTGGAACCTGCCCGCATCCACGAGGCCGCCTGACCGCTGAGCAGCAGGCGATCGACCTGCGCGTCCGAGTCGAAGCACGCCGGTGCCCGCCAGCGATCGGCCGGGCCCTCGGCCTCCGCAGTGCGCCGGGCCGCGCTCGCGCCAGCCGCTGGTTCGGTCCTGGTCTTCGGCAGGTCCGACCGCACCGCACTGGGAGGTGGCCGCCGCCGGTCGGTCGACGGTCAGCGCTGACATCGACGCGGCCGACGCAGCCTTCGCTAACGGCTCACACCGGCCGGATTGTGGCGAGCGGCCGCCGATCGGCCTGCCCTTGACCTTGGGGGACGCGGCCGCACCACGCTGAGCGGTGGGCCACCATCGGCCATCATCAACAAGCAGCCGCCGGGCGGGTCCACATCCGACCACGCGGGCGGTCACGGAGCGTCCGTCCCTGCCTTGGGACGTTGGTTCCACCGAGGTGGTTCTAGGAGCTTTCCGGCGCGTCACGATGTGGACTACGTGCCGATTCGCGGGCAACGGGCCGTTACCCGGCGGATGGGTGGAAATCGCTTCTCGATCGGCACATCGCGTGCCGGGCGAGGTTCGCGGAGCGGATCAGTCGAGGGCGACGGTGACGCCGTCGGAGAGGACGAAGTCGTGGAGTTCGAGGTGGGCGGGGGTGCTGCCGGGTGGCACGTCGAAAACCAGCACGGTGGTGGCCGAGGCGCCGGGGCGCAGTTCGAAGGAGTGACCGAGGCGGGACTGCATGGCCTGCCAGGCGGTGGCGGTGGTGTCGTGGTCGATGGCGTTGCCCTGGGCGTCGAAGAGCTTCTGGCCGAAGGGCAGGAACCACTTCGTCTCGTCCGAGATGTTGCGGACGGCGAGGGTGACGACCAGGAACGCGCCACGCGCGGATTGCAGGCCGACGCGCGCCACTCCCGACCGCACATCAGTCACCGCGAACTCGAACTTGCCGTCGCGCACCGCGCTGTACGCCGGGGCTGGGACATCCGGCGGGTTCGGCGCGGGCTCCGGGTTCTCCTCGACCATCGCGGTCGGCGGCGGGGCGGTCGTCTCGTTCCCGCTGACCGCGGCGATCAACGCCAGGCAGCCCGCGGCGAAGACGAAGGGCGCCAAGAAGATCACGACCAGCGCCCCGATCACCTTCCGCAGCACCCCACCCCGCCTGCGCCGCGGGACCGGCTGCCGTGGCGGCGCGACATACGCGGGCCCGCGCGACGGCCACACCGGCCCGAGCGACTTCGGCCGCCGAACCACCGGCGCGGGCTTGCGCCGGAGATACCACCGCTTGCCGTAGGGGTGCACTACCGGCGCACCCTGCGCCGAGGCAGGCGGCGCATAGCCCAGTGGCGCAAGACCTTGCGGCGCGACACCTGGCGCGACAGAGGCCAGAGCACCTGCTGGGTTCTGCGGCGGGACATCTGACGCGACACCACCCCTGGCCGAGGCAATCGGCGAATTCTGCGGCGCACTGCCCACCGGCACAACGCCCGGCGGCGCGACTCGCGTCTGCACGAGCGTCGGCGTCGGCCCCGGCGCGGGCATTACCTTCGTCGGCTTCGGCCCCGCGACATCTGATCCGGCACGCCCTTGCTCCACCGCATTCGGCGAACTCTGCGGCGCGCCATCAGCTGGCGCGGGCCCCTGCGGCGCGACACCACCCCTGGCCAAGGCACTCGGCGAATTCTGCGGCGCACTGCCCACCGGCACAACGCCCGGCGGCGCGACTCGCGTCTGCACGAGCGTCGGCGTCGGCCCCGGCGCGGGCATGACTTTGGTCGGCTTCGGCCCTCCGGCAGCCTGACTCTGCCCACCCGCAGCCACCGGCGATCCGCCGACCGCTTGTGCTGCTGCGCTTCTCGCCGATGGGGTCGCGCCGCCCGGCGAACCATGCTGGGCCGCTGCACCTTCTGACATCGGCGGCGCCGACGAATACCCCGCACCGACGGCCGCATCTTTCCCCGGCGACGCGCTCGCCGAGGAACCATGTTCGGCCGCAGCGCCATTCGATACCGCCTGCGCGGCACCCTGACCTGCATTACCGGCTGCCGCATAGGCGCCTGCCGGGGCCTCGGCACCTATCGTCTCCACACGCGTCGGCGGCAGCCCCGGCTGCTGGAGCACGCGGGTCGGCTGCGGTGTACCAGGCGAAACGACCGCGCGAGCCGCACACACGAACTCCCCCGCACTGGCGAACCGGTCCCCCGGCTCTTTCGCCATCCCCCGCGCGATGACCGCGTCGAGCGCGGCCGGAACGGTCGGATTCACCGACGACGCGCACGGCGGATCGGTCATGAGGTGTCCGCGCATCTGCTGGGCGGGGTCGGTGTCGCCGTAAGGGCGGCGGCCGGTGAGGGATTCGTACAGGACGCAGGCGAGGGAGTAGATGTCGGCACGCGCGTCGGCGTGGCCGCTGAAACGTTCCGGCGCCATGTAGGCCCAGGTGCCGATCGCCAGACCCGTTGTGGTGACCGAGGTCTGGCCTGCGCCGCGCGCGATGCCGAAGTCGATCAGGTAGGTGAAGCCGTCGGGTGCGACGAGGATGTTGGAGGGCTTGACGTCGCGATGGACAAGTCCGGCACGGTGCGCGGCGTCCAGCGCGGTCGCGACCTGCCCGAGGATGTGGAGCGCCGTGCTCGCTTCGAGCGGCCCGCTCTCGGTCAGCCGAGCCGCGAGGTCGGTGCCTTCCACGAATGCCATCTCGATGAACAGCCGCCCGTCGACGGCACCGTGCCGGTGGATCGGCACGATGTGCGGGTCGCGCAGCGCGGCGGCGACTTGGGCCTCGCGCTCGAAACGCGTCCGGTACACCGCGTCCACAGCGAGTTCAGCGGGCAGCAGCTTCAGCGCGACGCGCCTGCGGTCGGTGGTGTCGTAGGCCAGCCAGACCTGCCCCATCCCGCCCTTGCCGAGGAGCCGTTCCAGCCGATAGCGACCGAATCGCGCCGCTGTCATCGCGAACCTCCCAGTCACCATCGACATCCGCCGCGCCGACGCGGACTCCCGAATGCCGGGGGCACATCACCGAAAGTCCAGCTCACGACATTGCTGCCGCGGGCACAGCCTTACAGGGAGCGTACTCGCGTCGACCATCTCGGACAGTGTGAGCTGGCCGACTCCCCCAGATCCCCGCCTCGCGGCCGGGCGCGAGCTCGCGCGCTAGCCTTTCCCCATGGACGAGCTGCCCGACATCCGGATCGGCACCGCGGAGCGGGAGCACGCGATGCGGCGGCTGTCGGACAACTTCGCCGCGGGTCGCCTCAGCGTCGCGGAGTTCGACGAGCGCAGCGCCGTGATCGCCGCCGCGGTCACCCGCGCCGACCTGGACCGTGTCTTCACGGACCTGCCGCCGGAGCCCGCGGCCGTCGCCGCTCCCGCCGCTCGCAAATCCCGTCCGCTCGACGAATGGCTGGATCGGGCGATGGCCGCGATCCCGATCGTGGCGCTCATCCTGTTCTTCGTCACCGGCAGCTGGCTGTGGTTCCTCGCGATCCCACTGGCCGGCGCTCTCTTCTTCGGCACACGACACGGAAAGCACTGATGGAACCCATCGAGATCAACGCGGGCAGCTGGTACCTGCGGGCCCTGCGCGCCGACGAACGGATCGACGACCGCCCGGCGCTCGCCGCGGGCGGCATCACCGACCCGGAGTACGTCACCCGCCGAACCGCCCAGTGGGACAAGGAAACCCACTACTCCTGGGCCGTCTGCGAACCCACCACGGCGGAGATGGTCGCCGAGATCGTCGTCACCCCGGCCGCGGACGGCACCGCCGAACTCGCCGGCTGGTCCCGCGAAGGCTACGAACCCGCGCTCGACGCCGGTCGCACGGCGGTCGGCCGATTCGTCGAGGGCGGGCTCGGCCTGCGGCTGGCCTCGCCCAGCTGACCGACGCGGCGGTCGCGTCGATCAGTCGCGCCGTGCCTGGTCGAGGAGGACGAGCGGGACAGCGGCCGCGGCAAGGGCGGCTCCGATCCAGTACCCCGAGGTGAGCGCGGAGCCGTTGGCCAGTGTCGCGGCGGCGAGCACCGGAGTGATGCTCAGCGCATGACTCCGGTGTGTCCCGTCGAGTACCGCCCCGGCTGCGGCCAAACAGTGAGCCCGTGCGGTCCCCGCCCGACGGGGATGCGGGCCAGCAGCTTCCACTCGACGATGTCGATCGCGTAGACCTCGCCGTGGTGGCGTCCCGAGGCCCAGAAGATCCGGCCGTCGACGGAGATGTTGCCCATGTCCGGGCTGCCGCCGCCGGGCAGGAACCACTTGTGCACCAAGCCGTTCGCCGCGAAGTCCCAGACCGAGATGCTGCCCTCGTGCCGGTTGGTGATGAGCATTTGCTTGGAGTCGCGGGTGATGTAGAGACCGTGCGCGCCGTCGCCGGTGGGCACGAAGCCCTTGCTCTCGAAGCTGAGCGCGTCGAAGACGTAGAGACCGCCCGCCGCCATGTCGGCGACGTAGAAGGTGAGCCCGTCCGGCGAGAGTTTCACGTCCTGCGGCTTGCCGGAGCGGCCGCCCGCGAGATCGATGGTCTTGATCAACTTGCGTTCCGCGACGTCGAAAACCTGCATGCGGCCGATGAATTCGCAGCTGGCAAGGGCGAAGCGCCCGTCGGCGGTGAAGTCCATGTGGTCGACGCCCGCGCAGTCGGGCACCGGAAGGGCGTGCACTTTCTGCCAAGTCTTCGGGTCGTAGAAGTCCAGCGACTTGTCCGCCTCGGCGACGACGAGCGCGAACTTGCCGTCGGGCGTGTAGTACATGTTGTAGGGGTCCCGGACCGGGAACGGCTCGCCGGGCAGGCCGGTGCGCGGGTCGATCGGCCGCAGGCTGCCGCCGCCGAGCGGCAGGTCGTTGGTGACGTAGAGCGTCTGCATGTCGTAGGACGGCACCACGTGCTGCGGCTCCTCGCCGCCCGCCGCGAAGGTGTCGATCACCTGGAAGGTGTTCTGGTCGATGACCGTGACGGTGTGCGACTGGCTGTTGGGGACGTACACCAGCGGCCGGTGATCGGCCACCGACGGGCTCAGCTCCCGGTTGGCCGCGTACACGTCGGTCGGTGAGAGCGGTGGCGGCATACCCGGCAACAGGTTGGCGATCTGCGGAGGTGGAGGCGCCGAGGTCGGTGCCGCGACCGCCGTTGTCGTTGACTCTGAGGCGACGGTGCCTGCCTCACTGGTGGTAGTGCAGCTGGTCACCGCCGCCACGGCGGCCAAGGACGCGAATATCCCGCGAGGTGCGCCGCATCGGTTCACGCGCCTGCACCGTGCCTGAGAGGAGTGAGACGACATGTGAGCGAAGCCTACGGGTCGGACAGCCATTTCACGGCTATCCACGCCGACCCGGACACTCGTCGCGTCACTCGACCGATCCGAGCACCCTTTCCAGCGCGTCGACGGCGGCGTCCAGTTGCGCCGCGGTGACCGTCAGCGGCGGCCGGAACCGGATCCCGCGCTCGCCGGTGCCGAGGATCAGCACCTGCTCGCGCTCGCGCAGCGCGGTCAGCACCGCGTCACGCAGTTCGGTCGTCGCCAGGGTGATGGCGCACATCAGCCCGCGTCCGCGCGGCTCCGTGACCCGAGGATGATCCGCCGCGAGCCCCTCCAGCCTGCGCAGCAGGTGCTCGCCGAGCGGCCGGGACGACTCGATGAGTCCGTCGCGCTCGATCACCTCGAGGATGCGTCGGGCACGCACCATGTCGGTCAGGTTGCCGCCCCATGTCGAGTTGAGCCGAGAACTCACCGCGAAGACGTGGTCGGGAATCTCGTCGACCCGGCCGCCCGCCATCACACCGCACACCTGGGTCCGCTTACCGAAGGCGACCACATCCGGCGCGAGGCCGAATTGCTCATAGGCCCAACGAGTTCCGGTCATGCCGACGCCGGTCTGCACCTCGTCGAGGACGAAGAGCGCGTCGTTCTCGTGACAGAGCCGCTGCACGGCGAGCAAAAATTCCGGGCGCAGGTGCCGGTCGCCGCCCTCGCCGAGGATCGGCTCGGCGATGAAACATGCTATGTCGTGCGGGTTTTCGGCGAAGGCGCGGCGAGCCTGGTCCAGCGCGTTCGCCTCTGCGGCCTCGATGTCGCGCCCCGAGGCCAGGTATGGCGTCTCGATGCGCGGCCAGTCGAACTTGGGGAAGCGGGCGGTCTTGACCGGGTCGGTGTTGGTCAGCGACATGGTGTAGCCGGTGCGCCCGTGGAAGGCGCCGGTCAGATGCAACACCTGAGTGCCGAGATCCGGTGACCTGCCGTGGGATTCGTTGTGCCTGCTCTTCCAGTCGAAAGCGACCTTGAGCGCGTTCTCCACCGCGAGTCCGCCGCCGTCGATGAAAAACATGTGCGGTAGCCGCGGATCGCCTAGCACGCGGGCGAAGGTCTCGACGAACCGCGCCATCTCCACGGTGTACATGTCGGAGTTGGAAGGCTTGTTCAGCGCGGCCGTGGCCAGCTCCGCGCGGAAGTCCGGGTCGTCGGCCAACGCGGGATGGTTCATGCCAAGTGCGTTGGACGCGAAGAAGCCGAACATGTCGAGGTAGGTGCTGCCGTCACGTTCGTCGACGAGGCGGCAGCCGCGGGAGTTCGTCAGGTCAAGCACCATGTCGAATCCGTCGGCGAGGATGTGCGCCGAAAGGATCTCGTGTACCCGGGTCGCGGGGGTGACCGGTGCCTTGTCACCACCCGATCGGGTGCGCTCCAGTTCGAGGGTCACACCAGTAGGGTACGAAAAGATTTACGGAATCTCTACAACATTGCGTAGTTATTACGCTCTACCGCTACCTGTCATAGAATGTCTGCAGGATGATGGTGCTGCGTGTCCGGACGTTGGCGGTCGCCCTGATCTCCTGGAGCAGCTGTTCCAGATGCCTCGGCGACGCGACCCGTACCAGCAACACGTAGCTCTCGTCACCCGCCACCGAGTGGCATGCCTCGATACCCGGGATATGTTGCAGCACAGCGGGGGCGTCATCCGGCTGCGACGGGTCGAGAGGAGTGATCGCGACGAATGCCGAGAGCAGCTGTCCAAGGGCCTCGGGATCGACGTGCGCGGTGTAGCCGCGGATCACGCCGCGAGCTTCCAGCCTGCGCACCCGAGACTGCACGGCGGAGACCGATAGGCTCGCCTTCTCGGCCAGGTTCGACAGGGTGGCGCGACCATCGGCCATCAGTTCACGAATCAGCAGGCGATCGATGTCATCGAGTACGGGTCTTGCCGGTGTATCCGCCATCAGTGGAGGCTAACCCAGTGAGCGCTGCTCGTGTCGAAAACCTCCACTCGTTCACTTCCGGCAACCTGGTAGCACCGGGTGCATGCCCACAGCGGAAACCAAAGCCGAAGCGGAGCAATCGATGACGAACACCCTGAGCGACCAGCTGACCCGCGATCTCGCCGACCGCGCGGCAACCCTGCTGCGCGGCATCGGCGCCGAGCCGCCGCAGGACGGCGAGCTGACCGCCCGCACCCCCATCACCGGCGGCGTGCTCGCCACCCTGCCCGCCGACTCGCCCGAGTCCGTCGACGCGGCCATCGAACGTGCCGCCGCGGCCTTCGGCGCCTGGCGCACGGTGCCCGCGCCCGTGAGGGCGGCGGTGGTGCGCAGGCTCGCCGAGCTGCTGACCGCGCACAAAACCGAGCTGGCCCAGCTGGTCACCTTGGAGGCGGGCAAGATCGGCCCAGAGGCGGTCGGCGAGGTGCAGGAGATGATCGACATCTGCGAGTTCGCCATCGGACTCTCCCGCCAGCTGTACGGGCGCACCATGCCCTCCGAACGGCCAGGGCACCGGCTGATGGAGACCTGGCATCCGCTCGGCGTCGTCGGGGTGATCTCGGCCTTCAACTTCCCGGTCGCGGTCTGGGCGTGGAACACCGCGATCGCGCTGGTGTGCGGCGACACCGTGGTGTGGAAGCCGTCCGAGACCACCCCGCTCACCGCGCTCGCCTGCCACACCCTGCTCCGCCGCGCGGCCGCCGACGTGGGTGCGGATCCGCAAGTGCACCAACTGATTCAGGGCGGTTCCGAGGTCGGCGCCCGGCTGGTGGACGACGAGCGCGTCGCGCTGCTCAGCGCCACCGGCTCGGTGCGGATGGGTCGCATCGTCGCGCCGCGGGTTGCCGCGCGTTTCGGCCGCTGCCTGCTCGAGCTCGGCGGGAACAACGGCGCCGTCGTCACGCCGTCGACCGACCTGGAGCTGGCCGCGCGCGCCATCGTGTTCGCCGCCGCGGGCACCGCCGGGCAGCGCTGCACCACGCTGCGGCGGCTGATCGTGCACGTCGATGTGGTCGGTCCGCTGCTCGATCGGGTCGCCAAGGCGTATCGGCAACTGCGCGTTGGTAATCCGCTCGACGACGGGGTGCTGGTCGGCCCGCTGATCAACGAATCCGCGCGCACGAGCCTGCGGGCGGCGATCGACCGCGCCCTCGCCGACGGCGGCGAGCTGGTCTGCGGCGGCGAGCCGGTGCCGGGATTCAGCGAGCACGCCCACTACGTGCGCCCGGCCATCGTCCGGATGCCTGCGCAAACCGCCGTGGTGCGCGAGGAGACCTTCGCGCCGATCCTCTACGTGCTGACCTACCACGACTTCGACCACGCCGTCGCGCTGCACAACGCTGTGCCGCAAGGACTTTCGTCCGCGATCTTCACCGGCGACCAGCGTGAGGCCGAACGCTTCCTCGCCGCCGACGGCTCCGACTGCGGCATCGCCAACGTCAACATCGGCACCTCCGGCGCGGAGATCGGCGGCGCGTTCGGCGGCGAGAAGCACACCGGCGGCGGTCGCGAATCCGGCTCCGACTCGTGGAAGGCCTACATGCGCCGCGCCACCAACACCGTCAACTACTCCACCGAACTACCACTCGCCCAGGGCATCCAGTTCGGCTGAAACCGCCCCCGACCAGGCGATTAGGCGCCACGCCCTTCCCGTGTGTAAGGTTGAGAACACCGACGCGGGGTGGAGCAGCTCGGTAGCTCGCTGGGCTCATAACCCAGAGGTCGCAGGTTCAAATCCTGTCCCCGCTACTAGGAACAGTCCGGAATCATCAGATTCCGGACTGTTTTCGTATCAGGACCGAGTTGCGAACGCGAGAGGGGCGGCGTTCGGTCGAGTCGAGGGGAATCGCTTCGGTCGTTCGGATTTAGGTAGTGGATATGTAACCTTGAACGGGACGAATCCAGTACTAAAGAGAGGATGGCGGGTCATGACCCAGCGTCGCACCGGGGCGCTGCCGGACTTCGCGCGGCGGCCGTTGCGGACAGTCGGCGCTGCGGACGCCGCCGACGTCTATCGCCATCCCCGACAGCAGCTGTCCCGACTGACTCGAAAGGGGTTGTTACACCGGGCAGCTCACGGATACTACGTTGTGGTTCCGCAGGAGTACGTCGGTCTGCCTTGGATGCCGGAACTCGAAGCGACGGCAGCGGGGATCGGCGCGGCCATGTTCGGCCCTGAGCATGCGATCCTGATGGGTGTCAGTGCAGCACGCCTGCACGGTGCGATCCCTCGCGCGCTCGCGATCGCCTTACTAGCCGCACCGAAGCAGCGCGCACCGCTCGCACTGACCGATCGCGATGCGTCGGTGCGGTTCGTGAGGCGCGACACCGCCCGCCTCGACGCCGAACTGATGGGCACCGAACTGGGACAAGCACTTGTCACCACGGTGGAACAAACGGTGCTCGATCTGACGAGGCGTCCAGACCTGGGTGAGACGGCGGTGGATGTACCCGCAGCGGTTCGTGCGCTGTATCCGCGATGCGACGCGCATCGGCTGACGGAGTTGGCCACCGAACAACGAATGCGAGCGACCTTGCAGCGGGTCATCGCGATGGTCGGTGAACAGTGAGGCCCGGCATCGAGGAGCGCGCCGCCGTAGCAGAGAGCTTCGGCGTGTCGGCGGTCCAGGTCGAGCGAGACTTTCTGATTTCGCTTGTGCTCGCGCATCTCTCGGAGCGGAGCGCGGACGACGTGCTGTTCATTGGCGGAACCGCCCTCGCACGAACCCACCTTCCTGACGGTCGGCTCAGCGAAGACATCGACCTGATCGCGTTGGGTAACCGGTCCGAGGTCGCCGCGCAGCTCACGCACGAGTTACCGCGCGCCGTTCTGCGCCGGTTCGGCCGCCTGAAATGGCGGCCGAGTCCGAACGAGGTGACAGGCTCCGACTCCGCCTACCTGATGACCGAGGACGAGAGTGTCGTCCTCAAGATCCAGCTGCTGTCACAACTGGGGATGCCGCCCTGGCCGAGAGAATCGAGACCGCTCGTCCAGCGGTATCGGGGCGCTCCCCCGGCCACTCTTCAGGTTCCAACGCTGCCGGCCTTCGTGGCCGGGAAGACGATGGCTTGGTGTGATCGCGGTGCCCCGCGAGACCTGTGGGACCTGTGGGCCTGCTTGCGGGCCAGACTCGCCTGACGGTGTCGGCGCGCCGAGCACTCGAGATCGTCTGTGACGCATGGGAACAGGGAATGGTCTAGCCGGCAATCCGGTGCGCGAGAGCCGCGTGCACAGCGAACAGCCCGATGCGATTACGAGACTATATGTTACTGTTGGTAACAGTAGTTTTGTACCCGAGGAAAGGGGCAGGCAATGGGGCTCGCCCAATCGCCTGATATCACACTCGACCGCGTTCGTGAGATCGAAGACGTCGAGTACGCGGCGAAGTTGACGATGCTGTCCGAAGGATCCGTGGAGCGGCACTTCGACCCGTACGTCGACATCGATTGGGATTCACCGGAATTCGCTGTCGATCCCACCGACCGGCGGTGGATACTGCCCGACGCCGATCCGCTGGGGCGGCACCCCTGGTACAAGGCGCAGCCGGAGGAGCGGCAGATCGCCATCGGCATGTGGCGGCAGGCGGGGATCGCGAAGGTCGGACTGCACTTCGAGCAGTTGCTGATTCGCGGGATCATGCAGTACGCGGCCAGGCTCGACAACGGCGATCCGGAGTTCCGCTTCATCACCCACGAAGCCGCAGAAGAGTGCAATCACACCCTGATGTTTCAGGAGATGATCGACCGGATCGGCATGGATGTCGTCGGCATGGGGTCGATCGATCGCAAACTCACCCTCGCGATCTGGCCGACCGTGGTGTACTTCCCCGCGCTGTTCTTCACCATGGTCCTCGGCGGGGAGGAGCCGATCGACCACATGCAGAAGGCGATCCTGCGCTCCAGCGCGCAGATGCATCCGATGGTCGCCAGGGTGATGCAGATCCACGTCGCGGAGGAGGCGCGGCACATCTCGTTCGCGCACGAGTACCTGCGCAAGAACGCGCCGCGACTGGACCCGATCCGCAAGTCCGCGCTGTCGGTTCTGACGCCGATCGTGATGCGGGTGATGTGCGAGATGATCATGACGCCGCCGGTCGAGTTCCGGCGCGAGTTCGACATCCCGAAATCGGTGATCGACGACTTGTATTGGCGCAGTGAAGAATCCCAGGCGACCCTGCGCGGCATCTTCGCCGACGTCCGCGCCCTCGCCACGGATTCCGGGCTGATGAACCCGGTCGCCAAGCTCGCATGGAAGCTCTGCGGAATCGACGGCCGAATCTCCCGTTACCGCAGCGAACCCGACCGCTGACCGCGCTCACCGGAACCGGACCATTCCGACGTCTGCGCCGGCGGTCCCAAAAGTCGGTCAGCGGTGACACCTCGACGTGGACCCCGAATTCCACCGGGGCCCACGTCTTCACGGCCGAGTTGGTCGTCGGCGAGTACGAACATCACCGTCGAGGTAGGCACGGGCAGGAACCTCGGAAGTGCCTGCCTCGCACGATGATACGGCCGGGCATCAGATCCGTGGCGGCTCGATACCGAGTTCGCGCAACCGCTCGACGTACTGCGCGATATTGGCGAGTTTGATGTCCTCGTAGCCGCGGACGACGTCGGGCAGGGCGGCGGCCTGGACGGCTCGGTCGTAGCCGTCGGCGTCCAGGGTGTTGGCGAGCGCGGTCACCATGCGCACGTAGTGGGCGCGGAGTTCGCGTTCGACGCGGCGGACGTGGGCGTAGCCGAAGGGGTCGAAAGCGGTGCCGCGCAGGCGCTTTCCCTTCGCGAGCAGGCGCAGGGCGAGATGGCTTCGCGGGCCCATGCCGATCTTCTTGTCCCTGCCGAGCGCCCGCAGGACGGGCGGGTGGAGGCGGTAGGTGAGGTTCGCGCCGTCGGGCACCTGGGTGGCGACCTCGGCGAGGAACGCCGGATCGGTCAGTCGCCGCGCGACCTCGTACTCGTCCTTGTAGGCGGTCAGCTTGTACAGCCCGCGCGCCACCTGCTCGCTGAATTCGGTGCGGTCGGTGACCCGCCGTTCGGTGTCCCAGATGTGCCGCACGGTGCGCACGTAGTCGCGCGCCACCGCGACGCTCTGGAACCCGATCAGCTCGGCCGCGCGCAGCTCCACCAGCCGCCGTGTCTCGCCGGTCGCGGTGAATCCGTCGAACAGATCCGCGGGCACAACCACCGGGGTGGGCTCGGGCTTGCTGCGCGCGGTCGCGACGGCGAACTCCGCGGGCCGCGCGATCGCGATCCTGCCCCAGCGGAAGGCCGCGATATTGGCGGCGACAGCGACGCCGTTGATCTCGATGGCCTCCTCGATCGCCGACGCGGGCAGTCGCAGTCCCCCGCTCTGGTACGCCGCGCCGACGAGCAGGAAGTTGGCGGCCGCGGTGTTGCCGAAGAGCACTTCGGCGGCGGCGAGCGCGTCGAACGAGCCAACCACCTTCGCCGCCCGCGCCAACCGGGCCAGCAGCGACGACTCGTCCGGATAGGCGACGGACTTGTCGTAGACCATGTCGCCGGTCGGGGTCTTGCTCGTCGAAGCCACCGCGATGGTCGCGGACGGCGAACCGTAGGCCAGGTTCTTGTCGTCGGTCGCGGCGAGCAGGTCGAACGCGATGACGCAGTCCGCGGAGCCGGGAGCGAGCCGATTCGCGGGCTCCAGCGCGTCCGCGGCGAACCGCAGGTGCGACACGACCGGTCCGGCCTTCTGGCTCAGGCCGATCTGGTCGAGGCTCGCCACGTCGTAGCCCGCGCGCAGCGCCGCCGTCGCAAGCACCTGGTTCACGGTCACGATGCCGGTGCCGCCGATCCCCGCGAGGAAGACGTTCTGCGTGCCGGTCGGCGCCGCGAGCGCGAGCTCCGGCAGGCGCGGCGGCTGCGGACGGCGAACTTCCTTGCGCCGCTTACGTTTCGCCGGGTCGGGCAGCTCCACCGTGACGAAGGAGGGGCAGTCGCCGTCGAGGCAGCTGTAGTCGGTGTTGCAGGAGGTCTGGTCGATGCGCGTCTTGCGGCCGAACTCGGTGTCGACCGGCTGCACCGAAAGACAGTTGCTCTTGACGCCGCAATCGCCACAGCCCTCGCACACCGCCTCGTTGATGATCACCCTGGTCCGCCGGACCGGCAGGGCGCCGCGCTTGCGCTTGCGGCGCGCGTCGGCCGCGCAGTGCTGGTCGTAGACGAGCACGGTGACACCGGGGATCTCGCGCAGCAGCCGCTGGGCCTCGTCGAGCCGATCGCGGTGCCACAGCAGCGTGCCCGGCGCGAGGTCGCGCTTGCGGTAGCGCTTGGGCTCGTCGGCGCAGACGATGATCTTCCGCACCCCCTCGACGCTGAGCTTGTGGGTGAGCTTCGGCACGCCGATGGAGCCCTCCGCGTCCTGCGCGCCCGTCATCGCGACGACGTCGTTGTGCAGCAGCTTGAAAGTGATGTTCACCCCCGCCGCGACGCAGGCCTGTACCGCCAGCTGGCCGGAGTGGAAATACGTTCCGTCGCCGATGTTCTGGAACAGATGGCCCACGTCGGTGAAGGGCGCCTGCCCGATCCACTGCGCCCCTTCGCCACCCATCTGCGTCAAGCCGGTGACGGCGCTGTCGGCGCGACCGGACATGGTCACCATGGTGTGGCAGCCGATGCCACCACCGGCCAGCGAACCCTCCGGCACCGCCGTGGAGCGGTTGTGCGGGCAGCCGCTGCAAAAGTACGGAGCGCGCTTGGCGGACAGTACCGACAGCGACAACGGCTGCGGCAAAGGCCTTTTCATGTCGAGATAGCCGGCGAGAGCCCGGCGCAGCGGACCCGCGATATGGCCGGAGGTGAGTTCGCCATTGGGGCTGAACAACACCCGCCCTTCGGCATCGGCCTTACCGACGATCTCGGGCGCACCCGGACGGCCGTAGAGGATGTCGCGGATCTGCGTCTCGACGAACGCGGTCTTGTCCTCGACGACGACGATCCGCTCGAGCCCGTCGGCGAACTGCCGGACACGTTCGGGGGCGATGGGATACGGCATGCCGATGCGCAGCAGTCGGACGCCCGCTCGAGACAGGTCGGCGTCATCGACACCGAGATCGAGCAGAGCCTGCCGCATCGCGTCGAAAGTGGTTCCGGTGGCGGCGATCCCGACCCTGGCATGCGCCGGGTTCACCTCGATGACGTCCAGCTCGTTGACGGTGCTGTAGGCCTTCACCAGTTCCCAGCGCGGTCCGTATAGGTCTGCCTCGGCGATGACACTGTCGGTCGGCGCGGCCATCGGACGCTGGATATAGCTGAAAGGCTTCCCTTCCCAATCGATCTCGGGCACGGTGATGGCGATGTCGCCGACCGAGCCGTCGACCGTCCAGGCGCCGTCGGCCACGTCGGCGACGATCTTCAGCGCGACCAGGCACCCGGACGCCCGCGACAGCGCGACGCCGTGCAGCCCCATGGTGATGATCTCGCGCGCGTTGCGCGGAAAGAGCACGGGAATGTTCATCGCCGCCAGCGACCGTTCGCTCACCGCGGGCACAGTCGAGGACTTCGACGCCGGATCGTCGCCGACCAGCAGCAGCACCCCGCCGCGCGCGTTCGCGCCGTACATATTGGCGTGCCGCAGCGCGTCGGTGGCGCGGTCGAGGCCGGGGCCCTTTCCGTACCAGACCCCGACGACGCCGTCGTGTGTCGCGTTGCCCGCGGGCAGTTGCGCCTGGCTGCCCCACACCGAGGTCGCGGCGAGTTCCTCGTTCAAGCCGGGGACGAAGAAGATGTCGTGCTCGGCGAGGACGGTGGGCATTCCGTTGAGCATCTTGTCCACGCCGCCGAGCGGACTGCCCTGATAACCGGAGACGAAAGTGCCGACCCGCAGACCCGCCCGCAGATCACGCACGTGTTGTTCCACCAGTTGACGCGCGATCGCCTGCACCCCGGTCAGCACGACGGTGCCGGAGCCGACCCGGTAGCGGTCGGCGAGGTCGTATGGCGCGGTGATCAGATCGCGGTCGGCGAGCTCGGTCATCGGTCCACCCATCCGCTCGGCGCCCGGTCGGGACGCCTCGCATAGTTGTGCACTTGGTTGCCGACATCCTGTCCTGAAAGATCGGAGTGCACAATAGATGGACTTCTAGTTGCGCATTCTGCTCAATCCGGACGCCAATTCCTTGACAGCGCCTATGCAGGATGCGAGATCGATGTGACGCCGACCACTGCTGAGACGTGATCGACAAGAACTCGTGCCGAGAACCGACTCGACCAGCCGCCGCACGCCCGACGGGAAGAATCCAGAGCCCTCAACGCGGCGCTGCGCGGTCAGGCAGGAACAGCGTCCTCGACCCTGGAGCCACCGACTCCGGGGTCGATTTCGTTTGTTCGCCGGACCACTTATTCATCGTCCGGCAGGACACGGAAGTACTCGTAGTCGGCCAACGGGCGCATCGCACGGAAGTCGCGCCGATCCAGAGTCAGTATCGCGTCCGTGTCGTATTCGGCCGCCAGCGCCACGTTCACCGCATCGGCCAGATCCAGCTCGAGATCACGATATCGCCGCTCGACCGCGCGAGCGGCCTTCAAGGTCTCGAGCCGAGCTTCCATTACGGTGAACCGCATCCGATCCACCTGCGCGAACAGGAAATCCATCAGCGTATTGCGGTGGGCGAGGCCGAACCGCTGCCGCGCCAGATGATCCACCTCGGTGAGTACAAGTTGCGAAATCACGACAAGGCTGGCCAGTTCGAGATACTTGCGACAGCCGAAATGCTCGGCGGCGTTGCGATCGGCTGCCGCGATGATGCCCGAGGTGTCCGCGATTACGATCACCGGCGCTGCACTCCGTCGGCCACGGCCCGCGTCACGTCCGCCTTGCCGATTGGCGTACCGGGCCCATCCAACGACGGGAAGTCCAGAGGCTCGGCCCACACTCGCAGCTTCTGCGCCGCCCGATGGATGGCGTCGCGGATGATCTCAGCCTCGGAAACCCCCCGGCGGGCAGCCGCATCCTTGATGACGGCAAGGTCTTCGGAATCGGCGTACACATTCGTTCTCTTGAGTGACATGTACCTATGCTAGTACATGTACACCGGAACACTTCAGCCCCGAGCTACGCCAGAGCGTGCGCCGGATGAGGAACATAAGCGGCGTCGAATGTCCGGCGTGAATCACGGGCTCATCGCGGAGTCCTGCGGCGGGCCGAGAACACGAGCCCGCGAACTCCCCGCGCGTACCGCAGTATCCGAGCGAAATACCTTGTGACCACGGCATTCACATTGGTAGCGTTTCCGAATATATCGTTTCGTTACCCGAATACCGCCGCTCCCTATTACTCTCCTCTTTGCTCGACGAAAGTTATTGCGTCGCCGTTCTTTCAGTGACTAGGGCGACACCCGACCCATGCCGGAGCTCGAATCCGGCACGGGCCGGTCCGCACGGGGGCAGCGATGCCCAGAGGTAGGCAAGATCATCGGTGATAGGCAGCAGAATCCACCGCGTATTACCGACCGGCATGTGGTCCCGCCCCCTCGGCGTCCGAACCAGGTTGCTGGCGATCGTCCTCATCCCCAGCGTCGCGCTGCTCGCGCTCGGCATCGGCGCCACCTGGTATCTGGTGAAAGCCGGTCGCAATGCGGCGTCGTGGGCCGAGCTGGCCAGCTCCGTCACCACCCCGGCGATCCTGATGATCGAGGCGTTCCAGGAGGAACGTCGCGCCTCGCTGCTGCACTTGGCGGGCGACGACGACGCGACCAACACCCTGCCCGCCGCCCGCAAGAATTCCGACGAGGCGCTGGCCGCGCTGGAATCCCTCGGTGAGACCGCCTCCGAACTGCGGCCGGACCTGGCGGGCGACATCGAAGGCTACGACGTGCTCTACCAGCAGCTGCCCACACTGCGGGGCGGCATCGACGCGCACGCCCTCCCTTCGGCGCAGGTTTTCCTCGCCTTCAACCAGATCATCGACACCATCGTGCTCGCCTCGCTGCTGGCCGCCGAGGTGGCGCCGGACGCCGAGATCGCCGTCGAACTCTACAAGGGGGTGCACGCGCTGCGCGCGGCGGAAGCGGTCTCGCGGGCGAGCGCGATCGGCTCGGCCGCGCTCATCTCCGAGCAGCTCACTCCCGAACAGCTCACCGAGCTCGGCAATTACGTCGGCGACGGCCGCGGTGAGATCGCCTACGCGACAGCTGTGCTCAGCGGCAAGCGCCAAGCACAGCTGCAGGAGATCACGTCCAGTCCCACCTGGCGGCAGCTGACCGCGATGGAGGACGCGATCATGCATCGCGGCATCCAGACCGGCGATTCCGAAGGCGCGACGAGTGGTTCCACCGGCGAAACGTCCGGCAGGCAGTCCACCTCTCGAACCACCCGCACGGCAGAGCCGCCGCCGCTGCCCCTCGGCATCGGCGAATGGCAGCAGGCCGCCACCGCCGTGCGCTCGCAGCTGCTGAAGCTGTGGGAGGACCAGAGCCGCGACGCCCACCGCACCGCCGGGTCCACCGGCGAGGAGATCGCCCGCAACTCCTTCTACGGCGGCCTCGCAGTGCTGGCCCTGACGCTGTTGGCCTTCCTCGCCGCACTGCTGCTGGCCAACCGCTTCATCGGCCGCATGCACCGGTTGCGCCGCGACACCCTGGAACTCGCCGACGAGCGCCTGCCCGAGACCATCCGCAGGCTCGGCGAGGGCAGCCAGGTCGATCCGCAGGAGATCGCGCGCCTGGACTACGGCGGCGACGAGATCGGTCAGGTGGCCGACGCGTTCAACCGCGCGCACGTGGCCGCGGTGTCGGCCGCGATCGCCGAATCGAAGACACGGGCCGGTGTCGCCGCTGTCTTCCTCAACATCGCGCACCGCAGCCAGGTGATGGTGCACCGTCAACTGGCGCTGCTGGACAAGGCCGAGCGCGAGGAGGAGAACCCCGCCCGCCTCGACCTGCTCTTCCAGCTCGACCACCTGGCCACCAGGGCACGGCGCAACGCCGAGAACCTCGTCATCCTCGGCGGCGAACAGCCTGGCCGTCGCTGGCGCAACCCGGTGCCGCTGATCGAAGTGGTGCGCAGCGCGGTCGCGGAAAGCTTGGACTACACCAGGATTCAGATCGGCAAGCTGCCCGAGGTGCGCGTTTCGGGCACCTCCGTTGCCGACCTCATCCACCTCATCGCCGAGCTGACCGACAACGCGACCGCCTTCTCCCCGCCGGAATCGCGGGTCGAGGTGACGGGCACGCTGGTCGGCAAGGGTGTCGCCATCGAGATCACCGATCAGGGCCTCGGTATGCCGGAAGCCGAACTGGTCGAACGCAATACGGTGTTGGCCTCACCGCCGGACTTCAGCGTCGCCGCGCTCTCCAGCGACGCCCGCCTCGGCCTGTTCGTGGTCGGGAAACTGGCCGCGCGGCACGGTATCTCGGTCCGGCTGACCGAATCCGACTACGGCGGTGTGAAAGCCATCGTGCTTGTGCCGACCACGCTGATCGCCACCGGTCAGGAGCCGCCGCGCGAGCAAGCCGCCCGCGAACCGCACGCGCTGGCGAGCAACGGGACGTTCAACGGATTCGCCCCTGTCCCCGCTCTCGCCGCGCCGATCGCTCCCCAAAGCGCCACCGCCGAAACCGGTTCCGGCGATCGACCGGCCCTGCCCAAGCGCCGTCGCGAGACGTCCGCCGCGCCTGTCGCCGGCCAGAACGGCGCGACCGGCACACGGCCGCGCACCGCCGAGGAAGCCCGCACACTCATGTCGGCCATCGAGAACGGCACCCGGCAGGGTCGCCTGAATCGCGTCGACAACCCAACGACCCCGCAGGAAGGTGCCGGTGACGACCTCCAAGCCACGTAGTCTCGACTGGTTGCTCGACGATCTCGTCGAACGGCTGCTCGACGTCCGCTACGCCGTCGTGCTCTCGACCGACGGACTACTCCTCGGCCACAGCTCGGCGATGAATCGCTCGGACGCGGAACGCTTCTGCGCGATGGCCTCCACCCTGCACGGCGTAGCGCGCAGCGCGGGTAGCCATTTCGACGCGGGCGGGGTCTGCCAGACGGTGGTGGAACTCGACCGCGCGGTGCTGTTCATCACGGCGGCCGGCGACAACGCGTGCCTCGCGGTGCTCACCGCGGAGAACGCCAACATGGGCATGGTCGCCTACGAGATGAACCAGACCGTGCAGCGCGTCGGCGCGCACCTATCCGTCGACCCGCGCCCGCAACAGCTCGACGGGGTCGGTTCTCGACGGCCATGAACGACCGGCGGGAGTCTTGGTTCGACGAGGAGGCGGGTCCGCTCGTCCGCCTCTACGCGGTCACCGGCGGGCGCTCCGGCGGCGGCAGGCCCGAGCTGAACATGCTCACGCTCGTGGTGCGCGCCGGATCACGGACGCTGCGCCGCAACGAACCCGAGTACGCCGAGATCGTGCGGCTGGCCCGCGAACCGCAGTCCATCGCCGAACTGGCCGCGCAGCTGAACCTGCCGCTGACCTCGACCAAGATCCTGGTCGGCGACCTCATCGACGACGGCCTGCTGGACTTCCGCGATCCCGAACCGACGCCCGAGGCGGGACCGCGGGACATGGACGTGTTGCGCGCGGTGCTGAAGGGCATCAAGGCGCTCTGACTCCGGGACCACGAACCCGGGACGCCGGCACCGACCTCGGCACACCAACATTCAGGGCACTGCCACTCGGTACGGCGACCTCCGGCGTCTCGGCACCAGACGCACGGAGGTCAGTGGATCAGCTCAATTCAGGCGTGCCGCCAGACGTTTGGCGTTCATGTAGGCGATCGCCTCGATCGACACCATGGGGTTCACCCCCGACGCGGTCGGGAAGCACGAGGCATCCGCGACGACGATATTCGGCACCTCCCAGGTCGCGCCGTCCGGATCCACCGCCGAGATCGCCCGCGAGCCGCCCATCCGCGCCGAGCCCATGATGTGCAGCGCGCCCATCCCGCAGCGGCCCGGACCGTACCCGGCGGCGAGGCAGGCGGCGACGAATTCCGCGTGCGATCTGCTGACGCCCGGCTCGTAGGACGCTCCGGCCTGGTGCCCGGAGAAGACGCGCTTCGCGCCCGCGGCTTCGAGAATGCTTGCTGCGCCAGCGATTCCGGTGTGCAGGTGGGCGCGGTCGTGCTCGGAGAGCTGGTAGCGCACGACCGGTTCGCCGGACCGGTCGACCGTGACGCGCCCGTGGTCGCTGTCGCGGGTGATCACGCCGACGGCCGCGGTGCGGGCCAGATCGAGCATGGCCGCGCGATGTTCGGTCGCGCCGCGCCAGTTCATGAAGCCGACGAGCAGGCCGGGGTGCAGCGGGCCGGTCTCGTAGATCACGCCGTAGCCGCGCTGGTCCAGATCGCTGTGCTTGCGCGAGATCCTGGTTTGCAGCCCGCCCTCCCACGGCCTGATCTCCTCGTCGAAGACGCCGAAGACCGCCGAGGCGGGGTGCAGGCGCAGGTAGTCGCCGATGTTCTTGTTCCGCAACCCGGAACGACGCAGCAGCGCGGGCGTTTGGATAGCGCCCGCGGCGACCACCACGGCTCGGGCGCGGACCGTGAATTCCGCGTCATCGGCGGTCATCGCCCGAACACCTTCGGCCCGGCCGCCCTTCACGTCGACGCGCCGGACGTCGGCGCCGACCACGAGCCGCGCACCGTGCGCGGCGGCGTCGGCGAGCCAGGTCTTGGTGACCGTCTGCTTCGCGCCGAGCCGACAGCCGTAGCCGCAGCGTCCGCACTCCACGCCCGCGTCGCACGCGTCGGTGACGTTGCGCGGCAAGGGGGCGACATCCCAGCCCAGCGCCGCGAGCCCCCGCTCCAGCACACCGTCGCGCGCGGAGCCGGGCGAGCGGTCGAAGGTGACGCCGAGCCGCCGCTCGACGGCGTCCAGCGCCGAGCCATACTCGTCCTCGGCGAACTGTCCAGCGCCCAGGCTCGCCCATTCCGCGCGCACGTCGTCGGGGGTGCGCAGCGAGGTGCTCCAGTTGACCACCGTGCCGCCGCCGAGGCAGGTACCCGCCACCAGCGTGAGCTGACCCTCCGCGGTGGCCGACGGCCCCGGCGCGTACAGCCGCAGCAGCGCGTCGAGCTCGCCCGCGCCGAAATCGGCGTCGTCGTAGTATTCGCCGCGCTCCAGGACGATCACGTCGAGACCGGCTTCGGCCAGCACGGCGGCCGCGGCACCGCCGCCCGCGCCGGAACCGACAACGACGACGTCGCAGTCGAGCGTGTCGTCCGCGCGGGGGCGGACCGGCCGCAGGGCGGGTTTCGGCGCGCCGGGCAACGGACCGGGCGGAGCGGGATAGCCCATCTCCTTCCACAGCGGGTTGCTGCCGTCGGGTCCCGGCGTCGTGTAATACGCGAGCAGCGCGGCCTGTTTGAGCGCCTGGAAGATCGCGCGCTTGGCCCCGAGCCGCGATCCGCCGAACGCGAGCAGCAGCCGTTCGCGTTCGGCCTGCGAGCGCGCGGAGAAGCGGCGCGGACCCATGCCCGCCAGCAGGCCGAGAACCGGGGAATCCCACAGTCCGAGCAGCGTCGCGAGCTGCTTGCGTTCGGCCTCGCGCGGATTGCGGTCGAGCAGCCTGAGCACCACGTCGGCGACGCCGAGTTCGGAGGCGGACGGCAGCGCGAGGCCGTCGCCGGGCGCGAAGGTGTCGCAGATCAGCTCCAGCGCAGCCCGTTGCCCTGCCGTGAGTTCCATGGCGTTCTCCCCGAGACCGAAAAGTGTGGCGGCGCAACCGGAATTACGGCTCACATAAGTTGACGAGCTCGAACCCTACTCTGGAGAATTACCGTCGTAAAGACCGATTTGCAACCCGCTCACACGGGCATCTACCGATTCTCGTTGCGGAATCCCGGACAACTTGATGGGCGCGGACCGACGGTGCGGGTTCAGTCCGGTTCGGGTTGGCAGCGAGGGCAATAGTAGATGCCGCGTTCGCGCTGCGTGATGCGATCCGACGGCGGCGTCGTCTCGCCGAGCGGTCGTACCTCGATCCGGGTGCCGCACCGCTGGCAGGGCCAGCGCTGACGTCCGTAGACCAGCGCGCGCCACGGCGGGCTGTGCGCCGCCTGGGTGAGGACGCGCTGCGCCTCGTTGACCAAGGCCAGCAGATCCGGCACCGCACCGACCGGCGTCGCCGGGTGCACTCTTCGCAGAAAGCAGACCTCGCTGCGGTAGATGTTGCCGATGCCCGCCAGGTTGCGCTGGTCGAGCAGGGCGAGGCCGACCGGTTGCGCGGGGTGTCGCGCCAAGCGCCGAACCGCCTCGGCCGCATCCCAATTCGGGCCGAGCAGGTCGGGGCCGAGGTGGTCGGTCGCGGTGTGCTCGTCGGCCCGGCGCAGCACCTCGACGGTGCCGAGCGAGAAACCGACGGCCTCGGTGTCGTCGGTGCTGAGCACCACCCGCGCGGTCACCCGCGGCCGAGTCCAGCGTTCGCCCGCGCAGTAGGTGCGCCACACCCCCTCCATCTTCAGATGGGTGTGGATGCTCGCGGTGGTGGTGCGGATGAACAGGTGCTTGCCGTAGCTGCCGACCTCTTCCACCAGCTCGCCGACGAGATCCACCGTCGCATACCTCGGTACCCGAAAATCGCTGCGCACCAGCGTCTTTCCCACGAGCGCGAGCCGTAGCCGGTGCGCGGTCAGGAAGACCGTGTCACCCTCGGGCATGCGGCGCCTCCGCGCGTCGGGGGTTGTCGGCGCGCCGCACGGCCGGGCTGCACCGCGCCGTCATGGCTGCCTCCGCAGCCGCAGGCCCCGCGGCGTCGCGGAGAAGCCCGCCTCCGTGAGGAACCCCGCGAAGGTGTTGCCGTGCACCGATTCTCCGTCCACCCGGTCGATCACCAGCGAGTCGACCCGGCGGCGCCGGACCAGCTCGGCCAGTTCGGCGGCGGCGGCCTGGCGTGCGTTCGGGTCCTCGGTGAAGGTGAGCAGTGTCTTGCCGCCGCGCTCCAAGTAGAGCACGAGCTCGCCGTCCACCAGCACGACCAGCGCGCCCGCCTTGCGGCCAGGGCGGTGGCCGCTGTCGCTGTCGCCCTTGGGCCAGCCGAGGGCCGCGCCGTACGGGTTCGCGGGGTCGCAGGCGGCCAGTGCCAGGGCCTTGCCCTGTTTCGCCGGATCGCCGGACCGGCCGCGTTCGGTGTCGAAGGAGCGCAACCGATCCACCACGTCGGTGGTGGAGAACTGCGCGCCGCCGAGCGAGTCGACGAAGTAGCCGCGCCGGCAGCGGCCACGGTCCTCGAATTCGGTGAGCACCCGGTACATCAGCGCGAAACCACCCGTGACGCCCTCGTTCTGCACCGAACCCCTGGTCAGTACGCCATAGCGCTCCAGGAGAGTGTCCGCGGTGGCGTGCGCGCGAATCGTGTTGTCGGCGACGCGTTCCGGCAGCAGCGACCAGCGCCCCGCGACGGCGGGCGGGCCGGACCGGGTCGGCATACTCGGCCTCGGAAGATAGGCGCGGCCGCGTGGCGCGCGGCGCGGGGTCCGGTGCGCCGTCGTGGTGCGCGACGTGCCCGCGAGCAGGGCGCGCACCGGCGCGAAGGTGTCGCCGGAGACCACACCCGCCCACACCAGCTCCCACAGCGCGGCCGCCACCGCGGTGTCGTCGAGCAGGCCGGTGGAATCGGAGAGTTGGCGGAAGAAGTACGCGCCGCCGCCGTGCAGGACCGGGGGAAGCCGGAGAGGCTCGGAGCGCTGCGGGGCGTCACCGGCCGGGCCTTGGTTGCCATCGAGCGGAACCGACGCACCGCTGTCCGACTTCGTCGGCGGATCGGCATCGCGCGGCAGCCCGCCGCCCCTCGTCGGTTTCGTCGACGGGTCGGCATCATGGTGCCCGGCGGCCGACTTACTCGGCAGATCGGTGTCCAGCGAAACCACGTTGCCCCGGACCGATTTCCGCGATGGATCGGCATCGAGCGGGACCGAGTCGGCTCGGCCCGATGAACTCGAGGCGAGCGGCGTCCGCGGCGCCAAAGTCGCACCGAGCGCGTCGAGCAGCCGCAGATGCACCTCGGACAGGTCGATCTCGTCCGGGGGCTGGAGCGTGAACGGCGCCTGGTCGGCCAGGTGCAGCGCGATCCATCCGTCCTTGGCCGTGATGGCGCCGTGCCCGGACCACACGACCTCGCCGGTGGCCATCAGCTCGTCCAGCATCGCGGGCGAATAGTCGCGGACGCGGGCGGGCAGGATCAGCGACTCCCACGCGGAGGCCGGGATGGGCACGCCTGCAAGCTGTTCCACCACGGCCGCGACACCGTCGACGCCGCGCAGCTCGCCGGTCTCGACGTGCTGCCAGGACGGGAGGAAGCGGCCGAACGCCGCTGTCGAGACCGGCTCGACCTCGTGCCGCGCCGCGGCGAGCGACCTGCGCCGCAGCCGTCGCAGCACCTGAGTGTCGCACCACTCGGAACCGCTGGCGCCCGGCGTGAATTCGCCTTCCACTGCCCGCTTTTCGGTTACCAGCCGGTGCAGCGCGGTGGCGGCGACCGCGGGGCCGATGCCGAACCGCGCCGCGACGGCCTCGGTGGTGAACGGTCCGTGCGTCCGGGCGTAGCGGCCGACCAGATCGCCGAGCGGGTCGGCGACCGGCTCGATGAACGCGGCGGGCGTGCCGATCGGCAGCGGGACCCCGAGCGCGTCGCGCAGCCGGGAGGCGTCCTCGACGGCCACCCACCAGGTCCGTCCCGCGAACGAAACCTCCAGTGCGCGCCGGGCCTTGGCGAGTTCGGTGAACCAGGGACGCGGATCGCCGGCTGGAGGGTCGTTCGACTGCTGGCCGAAGCCTCGCGGGTCCACCGCATCGGCATCACTGATCGCCGCGGCGTCGACGCCGCGCAACGCCGCCTCATCGGCACCGCGCGATCCCGTTCCGTCGATGCCAAGCGGTGCCGCCTCGTCGTCACCGGCCGATACAGCCCCATCGGAGTCGCGCGGCGCCGCCTCGTCGAGACCGTGCATCGCGGCTTCATCGACACTGCCCATCGCCGACCCGTCGACATCGGCCGACACAGTCCCATCGAAGTCAGGCAGCGCCGCCTCGCCGGCGCCATGCGCGGCGGCGTCACCGGTCTGCGCGCCTTGGCCGACGCAGCGCAACGCCGCCTCTTCCGGAGTCAGCGGCCCGAGCAGGCGCAGGAGGTCGGCCAAGCCCTCCGCATCACGCGCACGGCGTTCGGGGGTGAGTCGTTGCAGTTCGCGCTCGGTCTGTTCGAGCACCGCCGGATCGAGTAGTTCGCGCAGCTCGACCCGGCCAAGCAGCTCCGCGAGCAACCCGGAATCCAGCGAGAGCGCGGCCGCCCTTCGCTCGGCGAGCGGGCTGTCCCCCTCGTACATGAACTGGCCGATGTAGTCGAACAGCAGCGCGCTGGCGAACGGCGAGGGCGTCGCGGTCTCCACTTCGACCAACCGGACTTGCCTGCGCGCGACGCGCCCGAGCAGATCGCGCAGGTTCGGCAGGTCGTAGACGTCGCGGAGACATTCGCGCACCGTCTCCAACAGGATCGGGAAGTCCGGGAATTTTCGTGCCACGTCCAACAGCTGCGCCGAACGCTGCCGCTGCTGCCACAGCGGTGCGCGCTTGCCCGGATCGCGCCGCGGCAGCAGCAGGGCGCGCGCCGCGCATTCGCGGAACCGGGACGCGAACAGCGCCGAGCCGCCGACCTGTTCGGTGACGATGTCGTCGATCTCGTCCTGTTCGAAGACGAACAACTCCGCGCCGGGCGGATCGTCGGTGGTATCGGGCAGCCGCACCACGATCCCGTCGTCGGAAGCGGTCGGCGCGGCGTCCACGCCGAACCGCTCGCGGAGCCGGGAGCCGACAGCCAGCGCCCACGGCGCGTGGACCGGCAGACCGTACGGCGAGTGCAAGACCAGCCGCCAGTCGCCGAGCTCGTCGCGGAACCGCTCGACGATCAGTGTCCGGTCGGTGGGCAACTGACCGGTCGCGCCGCGCTGATCCTCCAGCAGGGTCACGAGATTCGAGGTGGCGTTGTCATCGAGTCCGGCGGCTTGGACGATGCGGCCGAGACCGTCGCCCCCGGCCGTGCCGGAACCGCCCGCGCCGCCGCCCTTTCCGCGCCCGGCACCGCGACCCGCGCCCTTCGAGGACGCGGGTTCACGGCCGTCGCCCGCCGTGGGATCGACCGACCTGGCCAGCGCCTCGGCGGACTCCCGCCCCGCTTTGCGGATGAATTCGCCAAGCGCCGCACCCAATTCGGCGGGCCTGCCCAACCCATCTCCGTGCCAGAACGGGAGTCGCCCGGGCTGCCCGAAGGCGGGCGTCACCAGAACGCGGTCGAAGGTGATCTCCTCGATGCGCCAACTGGTCGCGCCGAGGGCGAACACGTCGCCGACGCGGGATTCGTAGACCATCTCCTCGTCGAGTTCGCCGACCCGCGAATTCCGTTCGCCCACCATGTACACCGCGAACATGCCGCGGTCCGGGATCGCGCCGCCGGAGGTCACCGCCAGCCGCTGCGCGCCCGGGCGGCCGGTGAGCGTGCCCGCGTCGCGATCCCACACCAACCGTGGACGCAGTTCGGCGAATTCGTCGGAGGGATAGCGACCGGCGAGCAGGTCGAGCACCGACTCGTAGGCCGAGCGCGGCAGTCCGGCGTAGCTGCCGGTCCCGCGCACCGTCTCGAACCAGGTGTCCACGTCGATCGGCTCGAGCGCGCAGGCCGCGACGGTCTGCTGGGCGAGGATGTCGAGCGGGTGGGCCGGGATCTGCAAGGCCTCGATTTGCCCCGTGACCATCCGCTGCGCGGCGACGGCGCAGTGGATGACATCGGTGCGGTGCTTGGGAAACAACACGCCGCGGGAGATCTCGCCGACCTGGTGCCCCGCCCTGCCGATGCGTTGCAGCCCGCTCGCCACCGAGGGCGGGGCTTCGACCTGCACGACCAGGTCGACCGCGCCCATGTCGATGCCGAGTTCGAGACTGCTCGTCGCGACCACGCAGCGCAGGCGCCCGCTCTTGAGGTCGTCTTCGATCAGCGCGCGCTGCTCCTTGCTTACCGATCCGTGGTGCGCGCGGGCCAGCAGTTGGTCGGCGCCGTGGATCACCTCGGTGGACGCGCCGAGCTGTGCGGGCGGCGCGTGCTCGGTGTCGATCGGATCGCCGAGCCGCCCGGCATACGCCTCGTTCAGCCGGGCCGTGAGCCGTTCGGCGAGTCTGCGCGAATTCGCGAAGACGATCGAGGAGTTGTGGTCCAGCACCAGATCCACGATGGCCTCGTCGACGTGCGGCCAGATCGACCCCGGCTGATCGGATTCGCCCGGCTCGGTCATGTCCGGCACCGGCACCCGCACCGACAGGTCGAAGGTCTTGGGCGCGGGCGGCGAGACGATGGTGATGGGCGCGTTGCCCACCAGGAACCGGCCGACCTCCTCCGGCGGCCGCACGGTGGCGGAGAGGCCGATGCGCTGGGCTGGCCGCTCGGTCAGCAGATCCAACCTGGCCAGCGAGAGCGCCAAGTGCGAACCGCGCTTGGAACCGGCGATGGCGTGCACCTCGTCCACGATCACCGTCCGCACCGTGCGCAGGGTCTCGCGCGCCGCGGAGGTCAGCATGAGGAACAGCGACTCCGGCGTGGTGATCAGGATGTCGGGCGGGGTGCGCTGCATGGCGCGGCGGTCGGCGGCGCTGGTATCGCCCGAACGCACGCCGACGGTGATGTCGGGCGGATCGAGGCCGAGCCGTTTGGCGGTCTGGGTGACGCCGACCAGCGGCGCGCGCAGGTTTCGCTCCACGTCCACCGCGAGCGCCTTGAGCGGCGACACGTACAGCACGGTGGTCCCCGTGTGTTCGACCTTGCCGTCCTCGCTCGAGCGGCGTGCCCGGCGCTTGGCCGCCTTGTCGTCAGGTCGCTGCCGCGCGGCGAGTTCGTCGATCGCCCACAGGAACGCCGAGAGGGTCTTGCCCGAGCCGGTCGGCGCGACGACCAGGGTGTGTTCTCCGGCCGCGATGGATTGCCACGCGCCGAGCTGGGCCGAGGTCGGCGCCGGGAAGGCACCGTCGAACCATTCCTGGGTCGCGCGGGAGAACATGGCGGTGGAGAACGTGGCCATGGGATCAGTGTGCACCCGAGCACCGACAGGCAACCGGCCGCGAGGTGGCAACCGGCCCTTGGATGACACCTGGCCGCCGAGACCTGGACCTGACCGACCGAGCACCCGGCGCGCGCCCCTGAGGCGAACTTCGTGTTACCCAACTACCGAGTTCGAACAGACCGACAGGCCGGATAAAGGTCCGGCTGCCATCGCCGGGTCGTACGCTTCGATCCGTGCAGAAGGTGCTAAGACTCGACCTGGTCAGCCATGGCATGACCGAGGCGATGCGGAAGGCACGTTTTCCAGTCGACGAATCCCTGACCGAGGCGGGCCGCCGCGCCATCGCCGCCTGCGCCCCGCTCACCGCCGCGCGTGTGCTGACCGGCCCGGAACGCCGCACCGTCGAGACGGCGGCACTGATGGGTCTGCCCGGCGAGGAGGACGACCGGCTGCGCGACCTCGACGCGGGCGCGTGGCGCGGCGGCGAACTCATGTCGGTGCCGCAGGACGAGCTCTACGCGTGGCTGACCAACCCGCAGTTCCGCGGGCACGGCGGGGAGTCGGTGCTGGACGTGATCGAGCGGACCAGGTACTGGATGGCCGAGATCGCCTCCGAGGGCAAGTCGACCATCGCGGTGACCCATCCCGCGGTGATCCGCGCCGCGCTGCTGGTGACACTGGACGCCCCGCCGAAGTCGTTCTGGCGGATCGACATTCCGCCCGGCAGCGTCACGCGGTTGCACTACCGCGGCGAGTGGACGCTGCACTTCCCGCCGTGAGCGCGTCGCGGGCGCCGCACTCGGCTCCGGCATGCGCGCTGGCACAGGATTCACTCACCGCGTTCGCTCATTCCGCGCCGAGCGGCGTCGACCGTTCGGCGACGCTCAGCAACAGCCGCACCGCGTCGGTGATCAGCCGCGCCGAAAGCGCCGGGTCGATGGCGCGCTGAATGCCGAGGCCGAGACCCAGGCTCAGCACCGTCGATGCCGCGTCCTCGGCGGGCATCGGCAAGACCAAGCGAAGACTGTCGGCCAGCGTCTGCAATTGCGCGGCCACCGCGCCGCGCACGGCGCCGAGGTTGGACACCAGCGCGGCCCGCAGGTCGGGGTCGTCGCGCGAGAGCGTGGCGAATTCGAACTCGAGCATCGTCCAGCCGACGTCGCCGAGGGTGCGTTCGGCCCACTCCTGGAGTCGCGCCAGCCGTTCTTCCAGGCTCTCGTCCGCGGCGATCAGCTCCGAGACCTCGCCGAACTTGCTGGCGTGGATGTCCTCGAGCACCTCGAGGCACAGATCCTTCTTGGTGCGGAAGTTGGAGTAGACCGCGCCCTTGGAGTACCCGGCCTCTTCCGCGACGCGTTCCATGGAGGTCTTCGCATAACCGTCGGTCAGGAAGAGATCGCGCGCGGTCGCGATCAGATCGGCCCTGGTGCGGGCCTGACTCTCGGACCTGGTCAGTCGTGCCATGCCGCGATTCTACGTACTCACGGATTTTGGATACCGAGAGAATTTGAATTCTGATAGTGTGCGAAACCATGAGTAACAAGAACGGGTCACAGCGACGTGGCCTGGCCATCGGTTGCGGCGGCACGGTCGGCGCGGCATGGATCGTCGCCGCGCTAGCCGCGGTGCGCGACGTGCTCGACTGGGATCCGCGCGAGGCCGACGTCCTGCTCGGCACCTCGGCGGGCGCGGAAATGGTGACCATGCTCGGCAGCGGTATCGGCGTCGACGAACTGGTCGCCATGCAGGAAGGCCGGAGCACGAACCCGGCGCTGCTCGCCCACATGCGCGACGAGCCGGGCCGCTTTCCGCCGCTGCCCCGCCTTGGACTCGGCGCACCGAGGCTGACGCTGCGCGGCGCGGGATCCGGGCAGCGACTGCTCACCGCGGGCAGCGGCCTGCTGCCGCTCGGCGGCGGCGATGCCGGATGGTTGCAGCGGCTCGCCGAGCGCCTGAACCCGGGCCGCACCTGGGTGCCGCATCCGGCGACTTGGCTGGTGAGCATGGATCACGCGACGGCGGAACGGGTTCCGTTCGGCGCACCGGACGCTCCCGCCGCCACCCTGGGCGAGGCGCTGCGCGCATCGTGGGCGATTCCCGGTTGGTTCCCGCCGGTCCCGATCGCCGGACGCCGGTTCGTCGACGGCGGCGCCGGATCCACCGCGTCCGTCGATCTGCTCGCAGGGCATGAGTTGGACGAAGTCGTGGTGCTGGCGCCGATGGCGTCCGCCTCGCGGCTGCCCGCCACCGGTCCCGGTCATTTTCTGGAGCGTCAGCTGCGCGACCGGATGAGCGCTCAGCTCGCCGCGGAGATCGCCCAACTGCGCGCCGCGGGCACCCGCGTGCTGATGCTCGGCGCGACCGCCGAGGATCTGGCGGTGATGGGCCCCAACTTCATGGACGGCCGTCGCCGCCTCGACACCTTCCGGCACAGCCTGCGCAGCACCCGCCGCGCCCTCGAACAAGGAGTCTTCGCGTGAGAATTCTCGGTCACGGTTATCCCGCCATCGAGTTGCGGGACGCCAGGGTGCTGATCACCGGCGGCGGTCGCGGTATCGGCCAGTCCACCGCCCAGCTCTTCGCCGACGCCGGAGCCCATGTCGCCATCGCCGACGTCGACATCGCCGCGGGCGAGGCTGCCGCCGCGGCCATCGGCGCGCGCGCCTTCGAGCTCGACGTGCGCGCCCGCGACCAGTGGGACAAGGTCGTCGCCGAACTCGGCCGCGTCGACATCCTGGTCAACAACGCCGGTGTGATGCCAGCGGGCGCGTTCCTGGACGAGCCTGATGCGGTCGGCCACACCACCTTCGACATCAACGTGTGGGGATTGATCCACGGCATGCGCGCGGTGGTGCCCGGGATGATCGAGCGCGGGCGCGGCCACGTCGTGAACGTCGCCTCGCTGGCGGGCAAGATCCCGATCCCCGGCCTGGCCGTCTACAACGCGAGCAAGTTCGCCGCCGTAGGTCTTTCCGCCGCAACGCGTTTGGAGTTCGCCGAGCGCGGTGTGAGCGTCAGCTGTGTGATGCCTTCGGCGGTGCGGACTCGGTTGTCCTCGGGGCTGACGCTCGGACGCGGGATGCCGACCGTGGATCCGGAAGACGTTGCCGCCGCGATCCTGACGACCGTGCAGACGCGCAAAGCCGAAGTGGCCGTGCCGAATTACCTCTGGCCCGTCGACATCGCACTGGCCGCCGCGCCGGAACGCGCGGTGCAACTGGTCCGAAAGCTGTTCGACGGCAACCGCGCTCTGCATCCCGCCGATGCCGACGTGCGGGCGAAGTACGAGGAACAGGTTCGCTCGATCACGAAGTGAGCCTGCCCTCGGGCGGCGGCGCTGGATCCTGGTGCTGGGTCACTTCGTAGCGAGCACCGCGCCGAGTGCGGCCGCGGCGTCGAGCAGAGCTCGCGAGCGGGCATCGATGTTCGCGTCTCGGGCGGCCAGTGCGGAGGATATTTCGTTCCACCGGTCCGCCCGGCGCAATTCCGGCATCAGCGCGCGCAGCGGGGCGATGCGGTAACCGGCCATCCGCAACTGGTGCACGATCCGTGCGTCCCGGACGTCGCTGGGCGCGTACTCTCGCGCGCCGCCCGGGGTGCCGCGCCGCGGGACGAGGAGCCCTTCGGCTTCCCAATGCCGCAGCGTCGACGGCCGAACACCCAGCGCGCCAGCGAGTTCGGCGATGGTCATCGAATCCGTCGGTCTGACATCGTCGATTGACTCACCGGTGATCGCGGCGGCGGCCCGCTTCGCCGCTTCCAGCTCTTCGCGCTCGGCGGCGAGCCGAGCATGCGCGGCGTCCAAGAGGGCGAGCAGATCCGAATCCGGATACCCGTGCGCGGCCCGCATGATCCGCTTGGCCTCGACCGGCCCGGCTCCCGTCGCGAGCGCGCGGTAGGCCAGCGCGGAATGCAGGTGCGTGTCCGTGTAGGTCCGATAGCCTGCGGCGGTGCGCGTCGCGGGCGGCAGGACGCCGTCGCGTTCGAGGTTGCGCACCTGCTGCACCGAGCAGCCCGCCTCCCTCGCGACATCGACGGTGCGCAGACCTGGCGATTTGCGACTTCTCATCGCGCTATCTCGGCATTCTCGCGGCAGAGTCTCCACAAGCACATGAATGAAACGCTAGAACACATGGAGATGAACGAGATCATCGAATTCGTCCGAGGACTCGACGGCGTCCTGACGCTCGAGCCTGCACCGGGCGACGGTTCACCCGAAATCAGTTGGGGCGACACATTCTTCTATTACGCGCCCGACGGCGTCGTCCCCCGAACCCAGCCCTTCGCCACCATCGTGACCAAGGACTACCCCGACGACCAGACCTCCCACCTGAACCGCCCCGACACCTTCCGCGTGAACTTCTTCGCCGGTAAGGAGGCCTTCATCGATCGCCTCGGCCGCGCACCCCGCGATCCCGCCCCTGACGACACCGACCCGAGCGCGACGGACACCCTGCTGGCCCATCCGGTCTACGGGAGCCAAGGGTGGATGGCGGTGGTGAATCCGGGCCCGCGAACGGAAGCAGCGGTACGAGAACTCCTCCGAGCCGCCCACGACCTCGCCCGCTCCCGCTGGCACCGCCGCGCCGGGGATGATCAGCCCGCATGAACCCGTCCGACGAGCGGGTCCGCTCCCTGACCGTTGAGATTGTGCACGCGCTGCGGGGCCGGGTGGGCCGGGCAATCCGGCGACGCCGTTGCTTCGGAAATCAGCGATATCGACTGGACCTTTGATTGCCAAGGGTCAGCCGCGTGGGAACCCTAAATCTGGTCCGCCCTCGAAGGTGTACTCGCCGGTGGCCTCGAGCACTCGCCCCGCAAAGGACATAGCCTCGATGAGCGCCTGCACGGAATCCATACCGAAGATGGCGCGGGTCGTCGGATCGGCCTCGATCCCGTCCACGCGCACCGGGCAGTAGTAGCCGCCCCCTTCGGCCTGCTGCGGCTTGCCGAACACGACGGTCACGGAGTTCTCACCCTTGCGCAGTTCGCGCGTCGCGACGGGCTCGCCGAGTTCCCAGGTCGTCATGCCCGCCACCCTATGCCCGTAACGCGGCCAACAGGGCCGCGACATCGGGCAGGTCCTGCGGGCGCGAGGACCCCGCCGCCCACCGGTACGGCGTCTTGGCCCTCCCTGCCAGGCAGTCGGCGTACCACCGGTTGATGGCCTCCCAACACACTCTGGATTGTCGCCGCTGGCATTCCGGCACCAGCGTGTTGTAGTAGTGCCGATCACACGACTCCGTGTCAATCCCGCCCACGAGCTTCGTGCAGCGTGGCGCGACCGGATCCGGTTCCGCCGCCGCGGTGGGTGCGAGCAGGACGACGGAAAGCAGGCCAATGCAGAGGGACGCGAACGGGTTTCGCATGATTCCTCCAAGGAAGAGAGAGTGATGAGTCAGTGTTGAAGCGGTGGCCTCGGATGAGCAGTGGGGAAGATCTCGTTCCATCGCTTCGCGCGAACGTCCCGTGCCTTCCCTTCGATGGCGTGGTGTCGGCGGTCGAGTCGCCGAAGGGGATGCGCGGTGCGCGCCGGGCGTTTGACCGGGCGTGATGCGTAGCCCTGGTGGGCGAGGCGGTCTTGGATCTGCTGCACGCTGGGGCCCGGCGGTTCGTCCTCGGCGAGGAGGGCGGCGATCGCCGCGGCCAGTGCGCCGAGGACAAGCGGATCATGGTGCGACAAGGTCATTTCGGTGCCTCGACGGTGGAGCAGCGAACGGGCGGCCGGGGCGGCATCGTGCGCTGGCCGTCAACAGCCTCGGTGACGAGATCCGCCCAGCGGGTGGCCAGGTAGCCGACGTGGGACCACGCTTGGTGAAGTTCGGTGGCGGTGTGGTCGGCGGCGAGGACGAGTTCCGCGGTCACGTGTGCGGCGGCCATGTCATCGACGGCTTGCCCGTAGCCGGTTGTCTGTGACCAGGATTGGCGGGGTTGGATGTGCACGGTCACCCAGTTGTCGATCAGGATGCGCAGGTCGCCGCGCCGAGTGTCGATCTGGGCTTGCCTAGCGGGGCAGGCGATTCGGGTCCGGTGCAGGTGAGCCAGTGCGTGCGCCCAGCGCAGCACGAGGTGCTCACCCGGCTGATGTCCGGCGGCCCCACGGAACGCGGCCGACAGTTCACGCCATCCCGGAAGTATCGGCCGCGAACGATAGTCGGCAGTCCGAACAGTCTTCTCCGGCATGGCTGTTCAGTCCAGAACCGTCGAGACACAGGCGAGCGCCGCCAGATACTGGCGGCAGTGCGGACCGTGTTCGGCGTGCCACGACAACACCAGTGCAGCACGCTCGCGATCCATGACGATCGGCGGACTTGCACAGTCCCGGTGTTCGATTTCCCACTGCTGTACACGGTCCATCAGCGACAACATGCGCGCCTCTCCCCTGCGATGGTTAGGAGCACACCGGCGCCGGTCCGGCCACGCCGGGCCCGAGCCCTACAACCTCCCGTGCGGCCGGTTCACGTATCCGAGACGAGATAGAGGAATTCGCCTGCGGTCCAGCGCCGATGTGCTGCTTCAGCGTCTCCGAGGCGGGCCGAATCAACCACGACGTAACGATGCAATTGCACTGCACCTTCGCTGCATTCCCTCGAAAATCTGCAGCGGAAGCGGTTGTACCGGGGTATTTTTCGTTTCACCACGGCGGCACGAGCAGGGGCTGGAGCTGAGCCGGTGATCATCTATCGCTGGACTGGAGTGGAATCGAAGGCGCTGCGCGAGGCGATGCTGCTCAGCGTCGATAAGTTCGCGGCCAGGACGGGTATCTCGGCCCGGGCGGTAGGGAACTGGGAACTTCAAGGTGCCTCGGCACAGTTGCGGCCGAGCAGCCGAGAGCTCTTGGAGAAGGCGCTGGCAGAAGCGCCGCCGGAGGTGGTTGCTCGGTTCGAGCGCGCACTCGCAGGCATCGAGTCCCCGAGAGACGAAGCCGATCCCGGATTGCCCCAAACGGTTACTCTGGCGCAAGACACCCCGAACCGGTCCCCGGTCATCTCGGGTGCCGGTGAATCCGATCAGGTCTGGGTGCGCGCCCGGACCGCCGCTGGAGAGGTCGTCCTCGTGTCACTTCCTCGTCGCACCGTAGTCGCAGGATTCGGCGTAGGTGCCCTAGCCGCCGCAGTCGGCGCCAAACCTGCGGCCGCCCTGGCCAACACCGCCGATACCAACCATGTCGCCCACTTCCACACGCTGCGACTCTCGCTGATCGAGAGCGACAACCTCTACGGCGGACAGAGTGTGATCCCGTTGGTAGAACAGAACCTCGAGATCATGAGTCAGCTGCGGCGCGCAGGCATCGGGGATGCCGGCGCGATGCAGCGGATGCGGATCCTGTACGCGGAGTTCGCGGCGTGGCTGTATCAGGATGCACGGAACTGGGACCGTGCCCAGCACTGGACCGACCGCGCACTAACCTGGTCGCATCAGCTCGACGACCCGTGCTCGATTGCCGCCATTCTCATCCGTAAGGCGCAGATCGCCAACGACCAGGGCGACGGAGAGGAAGCAATGGAGCTGGCCGAGGCCGCCGAGCGCGCGGCCCCGTCGGGCACCCGATTCGTTGCCGTCGCAGCGACATTCACAGGCTACGGTGCGGCGCTCGCGGGCGAACGCGCGGCAAGCGAACGCGCCTTCGACCGGGCACGCATACTTGCCGCTGACGCCGACGCTGATCCATCCTGGGGATTCTTCCTGGACTCCCCCTACATCGAGGTCCATCAGGCTCATAGCCGCGCCGTGCTGGGTGACTACCGCACCGCGATCGACCAGTTCGGGCGCGCGATCACCGACATGAGATCCGGGTACACACGCGACCAGGCCGTCTACATCTCACGGCAGGCACTCGCATATGCCCGTATGGGTGAGGCCGAGCCGGCCGCCACGCTCGGCCTTGCGGCGATGCAGGTCGGTGTCAGCACCGGATCCGAGCGAGTCCTGCACAACGTGCGTGCCGTCGACGAACTGCTGCCGACGACGAACTTGCCCGAGGTCGCCGAGTTCCACGCGTGCGCAAAGCGGTGGGCGGTCGTCGCATCATGACGCGCCCGTTCGTACTGTTGTCGGTCGCGGTCAGCATCGACGGATACATCGACGACACCGGCCCGGATCGACTGCTGCTGTCCAACCCCGAGGACTTCGACCGCGTCGACCAGGTGCGCGCCGAGTGCGACGCCATCCTGATCGGCGCCGAAACCGTACGCAGCGACAACCCGCGCCTGATCGTGAAAAGCCATGCACGGCAGTCTGAACGGGCTGCGACCGGACGGACTTCGCAGCCGTTGAAGGTGACCGTTACCGAAAGTGGCAACCTCGATCCCGAGGCCAAGTTCTGGCATCACGGCACCGCTGAGCATCGGCCTGTCGTCTACACGACGAAGGCTGGCGCGCAGAAGGCGAGCGAGCGGCTCGGCGAACTGGCTTCTGTAGTCGCACTCGGTGAGACGGTCGATTTCGGTGCGCTGCTCGACGATCTCGGCCGCCGCGGTGTCGGACGGTTGATGGTCGAGGGCGGTAGTCACATGCACACTGCCTTTCTGTCGGCGGGACTCGCCGACGAGCTGCACCTCGCAATCGGACCTACCCTGGTCGGAGACAGCGCCGCGCCACGCTTCGTGAACCCCGCGCGGTTCCCAGGAGGCTCGACGCACAGAATGCGGTTGGTCGAAGTGACCCAGCTCGGTGACGTCGCCGTGCTGCGCTACCACCCGAAGGAGAACCAGTGACCGCACCGGATCACCACCACTGGATGAATCGGGCCATCGAGCTCGCGCGCTTGTGCCCGGTGGTCGAGGGCGCGTTCTCGGTCGGCGCGGTGATCGTGGCCGACGGCAAGGAGATCGCGACCGGCTACTCGCGCGAGACCGACGCGAAGGTTCACGCGGAGGAGGCCGCGCTCGACAAGCTGGACGTGAACGATCCACGGCTGAAGGTGGCGACGATCTACAGCACACTGGAGCCGTGCTCGGAGCGCGCGACGAAGACCCGCCCGCCGTGCACGGATCGCATTCTGGCAGCGCGCATTCCGGTCGTGGTGATCGCGTGGCGGGAACCGTCGACGTTCGTCGAGGACTGCGTGGGCGTGGAGAAGCTCCAACAGCAGGGCGTGAAGGTGATCGAGCTACCGGAACTCGCCGACGCCGCGATGTCGATGAACCGACACCTCGACCTGTCGTAGCGCTTCGTCCGATAGGACGGAGGCGGAAAGACGGCCAGGATGGCTTACCGTGAGAGCTGGAATCCCGTCGCGCAGTCGGCGATTCGAGCAAGCAGCCTACGACCTCCCCCGCCTCCGCTGGCACCGCCGCGTCGGGAACATATCTATCTGGAACACTGACCTACATGGGGAGCATTGTCCGAGCCCGCCGCATCCAGGACGAGGCACTGGACCTCTACCGACAGACGTCGGTGGTGATCGATCCGGCTCTGATTCGGCTCGACGCTGCCCTCGGATATGCCATGAGCGGTTTCGGCGCCGATGGCTGCCAACTCGCCGAAAACGTCCTGGACGAGCTACCCGCCGAGCACCGCACGAGAATCGTCGCGATCCGCGTCATCGACGTTCTCGACGCCTTGCCTGCCGGACACCGTCACATACCGTCGGCCGCGGCCTTGCGTGCATTGGTCAGCACGGAGACGACGCCGCAATGACCCACCAGGACATCGAACCTGCGGTCCTCACAGAAACGACCTTCACTCCGCAGCGAACCCGCGTCGTCCTCGACGCCGCGTGCCGCGCGGCTGGATTCGACGCAACAGGCGCGAAGTTGCTGCGCCATCACACCAACGCTGTCTATTCGTTGGTCAGCGCCCCGGTCGTGGTGAAGATCGGTCGACCGAGTCGGATCGGCCACGTCGACGTCGTCGGTCTCGTGCGGTGGTTCGAGGACGAAGGTGTGCCTACAGTCCCTCTCGCTGACACCGATCAGCCGCTGGACATCGGGGGCTGTCCGATCACCTTCTGGAAGTACCTGGACCAACGCCGCGGGATCACGAGCGCGGCTGAGCTTGCTGAGCCACTGGCCGCACTGCACTCGCGCCGGACCGCACCACCGGTGGCGCTGCCGGACGACCAGATTATGTTGGCGCTCAATGCGATCGCGCGCTCGATCGACGCCAGCGTAATCCTTGCGCCTGAGGACCGGGTGCTCCTGCACGCACGGCGGCTCGCGTTCGCCCGCCGTGCACCCGACATTCTGTTCGCACTCGACGTCGGCGTGATCCACGGCGACGCGCAACACCGAAACGCACTGTGGGATCAGGACCGTCGCGCGGCCGTGCTCTGTGATTGGGAGAACGCGGCTATAGGGCCACCCGAATGGGACCTGGTCACCATCGAAGTGCATTGTCGCCGTTTCGGATATCCAGCCGCAGAGTACGAGGCCTTCGCTCGCTCATACGGCCTCGACATTCGGGACTGGGACGGATACGAGTGGCTTCGGGATCTGCGGGAACTGAGGATGATCAGCACGAATGCGCGCAAGTGCGTGCCGGGGTCGGCAACTGCCGCTGAGGTTCTGCGACGGGTTGACGCGTTGCGCGACGATGCACCGATTCGGTGGAACATCCTGTGAAGCAAGGGCAGTCGCAACCGGGCTGCAATCCCACCGCATGCTCGCCTATCTGCGCGAGCTACTACACCGGCTGACTCCGTACGCCGAGCTCGCTCGGCGTCGCCGAGCGCCATTGCTACGCGGGCAAGCTGAGCGCTCGGTATACAGCGATGACCGTGGCCGCGCCGAGGATTTCACCGCGTTCGATCATTTGGACCGCCTCCTCCAGCGGAATCCAGCGGATGTCCTCGGCCTCGTTGATATCTGGCTGAGTGCCGGTCAAGTCGGCGCCGCGGGCGAGATAGATTTCCTGGGGGTGATCCATTGTGCCGATAGCAGGTTGGTAGGTGACCAGGCGCTCCATGGTTCGCGGGCGCCAGCCCGTCTCCTCTTCGACCTCCCGGGCCGCGGCGAGAGCGACGTCTTCGGCATGGTCGATGTAGCCGCCCGGCAACTCCCATACCCATTGGTCGATGATGAACCGGTGGCGGTAAATCAGCAGCGCCTCTCGATTCTCGTTGAGTACCAGCGTCATCGCGCAACATGGCATCCGCACGACATACTGGGTGAAGCGCACGCCGTCGGGCAACTCGACGTCCACGGTCGACAGGCGAATGTGCCGGTTCTCGTCCACCACGGTCTCGCCGTGGACTGTCCACAGGGTACGGCTCACACTTCGACCGTAACGAACACCGTTCATCGGTGACATCGACTCGTCGGGCAGAACCCGTCGGATCGGGTCGCGAAGAAGTTGGCGAGGGTGTACAACCGCACCGGGCAGTTCGCGACCGTGGGTGCGGTGGTCGAGTTGCGGGAGCGGATGCGGCCATTGGTCGCGGCGACAGCATAGGAGCACATCGGCATGGTGCGGATCGGCGTCACCGGGCACATGAACATCACCGAGGCCACGGCATCTCTGGTGTATGACGCGGTGCGTGTGCTGCTCGATGAGTACGACCCGGCGGATCTGGTCGGGGTCAGTTGTATTGCGCGCGGCGCTGATTCGGTGTTCGCACGAGCGGTGCTCGATGCCGGAGGGCGGCTCGAGGTGGTGTTGCCATCACGGAATTACCGTGAGCGGAAGGTGAAGCCAGACCACGTCGAGCTGTTCGATGATCTCGTGGAGCGCGCGGCGGCGGTGCGTGTGATGGATTTCGACGACGCGGGCCGCGAAGCGTACGAAGCCGCGAACGACGCCGTTGTGGGGTCGGTGGATCGTCTGGTGGCGGTGTGGGATGGGGAGGACGGGCAGAAGGCAGGCACCGGGACGGTTGTCGAGCTGGCGCGGGAACGTGGCGTGCCGGTCGATGTGGTGTGGCCGGAGGGCGCAGCGCGCGAGTAGTCGGGTCGAGGCCAGTAAAAATGCCGCGTACTCCCCTGCGCGCCAGACGATGCGGGTGACAAACGCGCGCGCGACACCGGTGCACAATTTGGTTTGTGACGGAAGTACCGCAATTCCTCGATGGCGCACGAGTTCTGGCAACAGCGGACATCCGGGGTGCGACATCGTCCGGACGAACGAGGCACAAGGTGGATGGTCTCGTTGTCGATGACTTCGCAGGGCTGGCGATCGCGCAGTACGACGCCGATCCTGCTGTGTACTTGTTCTATTGCGACGCGACGTGGAACGTCGTTACCGATACCTGCCACCACAATGTTGCCGCGGCCCGCGAACAAGCCTTCGACGAGTTCAATCCGGTGGAGTTCATCGAATCGCCTTACGCCAACGACTGAGTTGCCGACCTGCGGGTGATGGTCCTCGTTCCCTCGGCGCTGTAGCCAGCGATTCAGGCATGGGGTATGCCGAGCTCAGCACCCAAGTAGGACATGTCGCCGACGCCTGCCAAGTTCGAAAATGCCTCGAACGCAACCTCTCTCGGCTGACTGGCTCCGCCGATGGTGCGCAGCGTCGCGATGGTCAGGGTTACCGGGTGGTGCATGGTCGGATGCGCGGTTCCGGTTCCTGCCGGCGGTGTGATCCAACCCCCCTCATCGACGACGCCTTGGAGGTCGAAGGGGATGCCCCACAGCCACCCGAGGCCGCTCAGTCGATTGTTCAGTTCTTGGGTACCCGGGTCGGCGCCAGGCCAGCACACACCACGGATTGCGTCGTCCGATTCTCTACTGAGCTGTATGGACAACGATCGCCCCGGGATCGACAGATTGAGACAGCCCAGCCCCGGCAATGTGGTCAACACCCATTCGAGACGGTCGGCGAATTCGTCCCAATCCGAGCATTGCGGGGACAAACCACGCGAGGTGGGTCGATCCGGGGCGACCGTTCCGACCCGCGGAATCCGGTCAGGTCCATAGTCGCTGTAGGCGCTCAGCCGCAAATCCGCTGGCGTGGTGCGCAATCCATCGCGAAGGACAGCTACGATCGCGGCCGCGATCTCGTCACGGTAGTTGGCCGTGTGCCGCCAACCAGTCCGCCATTCGCGAGCCCGTTGGCGATAGTCGCGCTCCTCGCCGAGACCATCGGCGTGGGTGACGCCCGCCGAACCCGGCGCAGGATGCCACAGCGCTTCCTCTAACGATCCCATTCCACCGGTCTGATGGTCACTCATCAGTGAAAACGACTTCGTTCGCTGCGATTTCAGGATCGAGCGCAGACGGGCGGCAGCCTCCGGGTCGTCAGGTACCGACACGGTGATACCAACGCCTTTTCCATCGGGGTAGAACTGGACTCGTTGACCGGTGACGGTGTCGCGCAGCTGTACTGTCTCCCCGTTGCACGGCCACACCACTTCACCCTCGTCATCCCAGTCCGGGTACAACACTCGAGGAATATCCGCCAACAGCATCGCCCAGTCGTCATCGAGCACGTTCACTCCCATCCTCACACTGACCGTGAAGCTAACAGCCCCATCGGACAATCTGGCCCCGAGCAAACCCGACCGCGAGCGGAAGGACGACACCCACCCGATCCTCCCGGCGTGGGTGCCGCATCGACGGCGCATGCCGACGACGATCCGAGGCCTCATCCGAGCGAGAGCTCGCCCGAATCAGGACCCGGCCGACAGGCTGGGCAGGAACCACTTCAGAAGTTCCGAGAACGGCCCGCACATCGCGGCGCTGCCGGTGGCGGGCCAGCACCCGCCTCCGACCACCGGTGTCGCGGTGCGTGCGAGCGCGGCAGTGACGGGTGCCAGGGTGAGCGCGCCGATCATGGCGGTTACGGCGCTCGGCACGCGGTCCGACGCGGTCAAAAGGTTCACGCGGTGTACGCGTCCGCTTCGGACAACGTTCCGGTTCGCATGGCAGCCATCTCAGGACGGGCGCAGCGCCCGACTCGAGGTGACCTGCACCGCGCCTGAAACGGTGGGGGTCACCTTTGGTCGGGCGATTCTGCGGCTGTTAGTTGCCGCTCAGTTGCTAACAGTTTGGAGCCGGAGGACGACAGCCTTTGCGGCCGACCGCTACTCACCCGACAGGAGCAGGAACGATGACGACCCGATCGGTGCGCCGCCCGGTGCCGATCCGCGCGATTGCCGCCCAGTACGTCGCGGCGCTGATCGCGCTGGCGGTGACGGCCGTCTTCGGCTACCTGCTGCTGAATCCCCCGCAGCCCGCGGGCACGGCGGAAGTCCCTCGTTCGAGCGTCAGCCAGCCCCACTGAAGCAATAACTAGACCGGTCGTCATAACTCGAGGTACCTTGGCCTCGTGTCCCCACGAACCGACTCGCGGCAGCGCTTCCTCGACGCCGCCGCCGACCTCTTCCACACCAAGGGCTATCACGCCACGGGCCTGAACCAGCTGGTCAGCGCGGGCGGCGCCCCGAAGGGCTCGCTGTACTTCCACTTCCCCGGCGGCAAAGAGCAGCTCGCGGCCGAGGCGCTGACCCAATCCAGCGAGGAGCTGCGCGACACGCTGCGCGCGATCCTCGCCGACGGCGACACCGACGCCGTTTTCGCCGCCATGGCGCACAACCTCGAGGCCTCCGATTTCCAGCGCGGCTGCCCGCTCGCGACGGTCGCGCTGGACGCCGCCGCCGAGAGCGAATTGATCCGGCAGGCCTGCGTCACCGGGTTCGACTCCTGGCGGGCGGCGATCGAGGAATTCCTCCGCGAAAAGGGCCTCGACGGCGAGCGCGCGGCCAACCTCTCGGTCGTCGCGCTGACCATGATCGAGGGCGGACTCATGCTCGCCAAGACCCAGCGCGACATCGCCCCGCTGCGCACCGTCGCCGACCACCTCCGCACCACCCTCGAAAGGGAGCTTTCCTGATGCGCATCCACCACCTCGACTGCGGGACCATGCGCCCCTTCGGCGGCAAGCTGCTCGACGGTGCGCCCGGCCTGCTGCGCCGCGCCGAAATGGTCTGTCACTGCTTGCTTCTCGAGCTCGACGACCGGCTCGTCCTGATCGAGACCGGCATGGGCGAGCAGAGCGTGCGCCGCCCCAACGAATGGCTCGGCCGTCGCTTCATCTCGCTCACCCGGCCGGTGTTCGACATCGAGCGCACCGCTGTGCGACAGATCGAGGCGCTCGGCTTCCGCCGCGAGGACGTGCGCGACATCGTGCTCACCCACCTCGATCTCGATCACGCGGGCGGGCTCGCCGACTTCCCGCACGCCACCGTGCACGTCTACGACGAGGAACTGCGCGCCTTCCGCGGCGCGCACACCGCGCAGGAGCGATTCCGTTACCGCGCAGCCCAATTCGAGCACGGTCCGAAGTGGCAGTCCTATTCCGATCACGGCGAGCCATGGTTCGGCTTCGAGGCCGTGCGCGAACTGGCCGGACTGCCGCCGAGTCTGCTACTCGTGCCGCTGGCCGGGCACACCAGGGGCCACGCGGGCATCGCCGTCGACACCGGTAACGGCTGGCTGCTCGCCGCGGGGGACGCGTACTTCCATCCCGGCCAACTGGATCTCACGCACCCGCATCAGCCGCTCGGGGTGACCCTTTTCGAGCTCAGCGTCGAGACACTCGGCGGGCCGCGCCGCGAGAACCAGCAGCGCCTGCGCGACCTGATCCGCGACCACGGCGACCAGGTGCGAATCTTCTCCGCGCACAACGCCGCCGAGCTGCGCGCCTTCCAGACCGTGCCTGCCTGAGTCGAAACCCTTGACCGCCCAAGCCCTCTCGCATAACTTACAAGATGCAAGTTATGCGAGAAGGGTGCGGCCATGGACGATCCGCGGCGCTATGTGGTCATCGGCGGAGGACTGGCGGGGCTCGCGTCCGCGGTCTGGCTGGCCGAGGCCGGCAAACAGGTCACGCTTCTGGAGCGTCGCGGGAGGCTTGGCGGACGCACGCACGCCATGAAGGTCGATGCCGTCGACGATCTGCCCGACAACGGTCAGCACGTCATCGCCAGCGGCTACGAGCATTTGTTCCGCTATCTCACCAGCGTCGGCACTCGCGAATACGTCGCCTTCCCGCATCGAGCCACCCTCCGGTGGCCGGACGGGCGCTCGGCGAGCATGTCCACCAAGGGATTCGCCGCGCTGCGAACCCTTTTCGGCGCACATCCCGACGCGAGTGTGCCGGACCGGCTCCGCGCGGCCCGCGCCACGATGCGTCTCGGGTGGCAATGTCTGCGCCAGCCCGCCGATCTCGCCGATCTCACCACCGAACAGTGGTTCCAGCGCGTCGGCATGCCCGCCAAAGCCCGTGAGGCGCTGTGGGATTGGCTCGCGCTCGGCATCGCCGCCGAGCCCGTGCAGCGGGAGTCGGCGAAGGTGTTCGCCGATGTCATGGCGACCGGCATCCGGCTGGGCGCCCGGCACCGGCGGCCGGTCACCATCGGCTACCCGACGACCGACCTCGACACGCTGTATGTCACCGGGGCGCAGCGGGTTTTCCAGCGGCACGGGGTGGAGGTCAGGTACCGGGCGATCGCCCGGCGCATCCATATCACCGACGGCAAGGTGACCGGCGTCGCCCTCGCCGACGGCTCGGTGCTGCCCGCCGACGCGGTGGTCTGCGCTGTGCCGAACTCCTCGATCGGCGGCCTGCTCGACGACCTGCCCGAGCACGCCGAAATCTACGCCGCCGCAGACAAACTCGGCTACACACCGATCGTCAGCACCAACCTCTACCTGGACCGCCCGCTGGGCACCACGGCCGAGTTCGAGGCGCTGATCGGCGGCACCGGGGTCATCGACGAGGTCTTCGACCGCCAGCTGATGACCGGACGGAACACCGACAAGGCCTGGCTGTACTGCCTGACCACCAGCGGCGCCTACGAGCAGATCCACAAATCCAACGACGCGATCGTCGCCGAACAGCTCGACCTGCTGCGCCGCTACTACCCGGCGGCCGCCGAGGCCCGCGTCGTGCAGGCCCACGTCGTGCGCATGCCGAGGGCGACGTTCTCGCAGGTGCTCGGCACGCACGCGCTGCGCCCCGGCCAACGCACCTCGGTCCCCACTCTGGTGCTCGCGGGCGACTGGACCGCCACCGACTGGTCGGCGACGATGGAGAGCGCGGTACAGAGTGCGGCGAAGGCCGTGGATCTCCTGCTTGCGCTACCGTCTGTGCCGTGACCACGGAGCGAGCCTCCCGCGCCCCCAAGCGGCGCATGTCTGCCACCGATCGCCGCAACCAACTGCTGGACGTGGCCCGCGACATCGCCGCCGCCGAGGGGTTCGGCGCGGTCAGCATCGAGCGCGTCGCACGCACCGCCGACGTCGCGCGCGCCCTGGTCTATCAGCAGTTCACGGATCTATCCGGAATGATGTCGGCACTACTCGACCGGGAGACCGCGGTCGCGCTGGCCGGCGTGCGCAGTGTGGATTGGATCGGCACCGGCGACGACGTCGACCAAGTCGGCCGCGGCGTGCTCGCCTACCTGCACGCCGCGCCGACCAGCTGGCGGATCATGCTCAGCCCGCCCGACGGCGGCCCGCCCGAGCTGCGCGACCGGCTCGAGACGGGTCGCGCCTACGCGCGGGCGATCGGCGCACGACACCTCTCGCGCTACGCCGGGATCACCATCGATCCGAACGGCGCGACGGAACGAATCATGCTGTCGGCCGTCGAGGAACTGGCTCGGCTGCACCTGACCGACCCGACCGCGTATCCGGACGAGCTCGTGCTGCGCTACCTGCGCTCGCTGGTGGACTGGGCCGTCGGCGTCGAGACAAGAGCGCTCGACCGCGCCTGAATCCTCCTCGGACGCAACCCATCCCACCGACCGCGCGGCTCAGCCGTCGACGGCATCCGCGCCCGGATTGTGGGCGCTGTTCTGCGGCAGCGACCGAACGGCTCAGCTATCCAAGGGCACGGATCCAAATCCAGCGCCGCAATTCCGCACGCGGCGACTCAGCAGCTCAACCATCCGAGCCCACCGGCTCCAGAATCCACCGGCGACCCAGCAACTCAACTATCCGAGGGCACGGGCTCCAGAATCTGTGGCCGCGGTTCCGGTGCGGCGATCCGCAGCGCGTCGGCGGAGACGTCGTCGGGCTGGGTCTGCGACCGGATCTCGGCTTGGACCCGCGCCTGATACGTCCGGATCTCGCGGTCGATCTCCGCCTCGTCCCAGCCGAGGACCGGCGCGACCAACCGCGCCACCTGTTCGGCGCAGTGCGCGCCGCGGTGCGAGTACTCGATGGAGATCCTGGTGCGGCGGGCCAGGATGTCGTCCAGGTGCAGCGCGCCCTCGGCCGCCGCCGCGTACACGGCCTCCACCTGGAGGTACGAGGGCGCCTCGGTGATCGGCTGCAACAGTTCCGGCTTGCCCTCGGCCAACGCCATCACCTCGTCGATCAGCGACCCGTAACGATCGAGCAGGTGCTTGACCCGGTACGGATGGATGCCGTACGCCTCTGCCAGCTGCACGGTCTGATTGACCAGCGCGAAGTAACCGTCCGCGCCGAGCAGCGGCACCTTCTCGGTGATCGACGGCGAGACCCTGGCCGGAATGTCTTGTGCCGCTTCGTCCACCGCGTCGTAGGCCATCACGCGGTAGGTGGTGTACTTGCCGCCCGCGATCGCGACAAGACCCGGCGCGATCCTGGCCACCGCGTGCTCCCTGGACAGCTTGGACGTGGAATCGCTCTCGCCCGCGAGCAGCGGCCGCAGTCCCGCGTAGACGCCGGTGATGTCGTCGCTGGTCAGCGGGGTGACGAGCACCTGGTTCACCCGGTCGAGCAGGTAGTCGATGTCCGCCTTGGTCGCGGCCGGGTGCGCCAGGTCCAGATTCCAGTCGGTGTCGGTGGTGCCGATGATCCAGAACGCGCCCCACGGGATGACGAACAACACCGAGGTGGCCGTGCGCAGGATGATCGCGGTGTCGCTGACGATCCGGTCGCGCGGCACCACGACGTGCACGCCCTTGGAGGCGCGCACGTGGAAGCGGCCGCGATTGTGCGAGAGAGCTTGGACCTCGTCGGTCCACACGCCGGTCGCGTTGATCACCACGTGCCCCCGCGCCTCGCCGGAACGCCCGTCCTCGCTGTCGCGGATCCGCACGCCGACGATCCGATCCGCCTCCCGCAGGAACCCGACGACCTGGGTGGAGGTGCGGATCACCGCGCCGTAGTGCGCGGCCGTGCGCGCGACCGTCATGGTGTGGCGGGCGTCGTCGACGACCGTGTCGTAATAGCTGACGCCGCCGATCAGCGAGTCGCGCCGCAGCCCGGGCGCCAGCCGCAGCGCGCCCGCTCGCGTCAGATGGCGTTGTCCGGGAACGGATTTCGCGCCGCCCATGGTGTCGTAGAGCACCAGACCCGCCGCGACGTACGGCCGTTCCCAGCCGCGGTGGGTCAGCGGGTACAGGAAGCGCAGCGGCTTCACCAGGTGCGGCGACAGCGTGGCGAGCGCGAGCTCACGCTCCCGCAGCGCCTCGCGCACCAGTCCGAACTCCAACTGCTCCAGATACCGCAACCCGCCGTGGAACATCTTCGACGACCGGCTCGACGTTCCGGAGGCCAGATCACGCGCCTCCACCAGCGCGACCGAGAGACCGCGGGTCGCCGCGTCGAGCGCGATGCCCGCGCCGACCACCCCGCCGCCGATGACCACCACGTCGAAATGTTCCTTGCCCAACCGCTCCCAGGCCGCGCGCCGCTGCTCGGGGCCCAGGGCCTGCGATTCCGGTTTCATGGTCATGCTCGACTCCTCCAGCCGACGCGCCTGCGTCGGACGTCGCGGGTCTTCACGGGCACAGATCGAGCTGTTCTGTACAGGCTATGCGAATCGCCGCACCGAGCGCCGGTCGGCGCGGGCTCCGTGTGTCGTCCAGAACTACTCGCCGGTAACCATCTCAGCCTAATCGGGTGGCGTGCCTGTCGCGATGTGATACCGAGCGCGCGGGACGTTTAGTAGCCTGCTGCCATGCGCTATGTGGCCGCCATCGATCAGGGCACGACATCGAGCAGGTGCATCGTCTTCGACCGGCGTGGCCGCGTCGTCGGGGTGGCCCAGCGCGAACACGAGCAGATCTTCCCCCGGCCGGGGTGGGTCGAGCACGATCCCGAAACCATTTGGCGCAATACGGAACTCGTGCTCGGTGAGGTGCTGGAGCAGAACGGGCTCGGCCGCGGCGACATCGCCGCCGTCGGCATCACCAACCAGCGCGAGACGACCGTCGTCTGGGAACGCGCCACCGGCAAGCCGATTCACCACGCCATCGTCTGGCAGGACACGCGCACCGATCGGCTGGTCACCGAACTCGGCGGCGACGCGGGCCCGACCCGCTACCAGGACCGCACCGGGCTGCCGCTGTCCACCTACTTCGCCGGGCCCAAACTGCGCTGGATCCTGGACAACGTGCCGGGCGCGCAGGAGCGCGCCGAGGCGGGTGAGCTGTGCTTCGGCACCATCGACAGCTGGGTGCTGTGGAATCTGACCGGACTGCACGTCACCGACGTCACCAACGCCTCGCGCACCATGCTGATGGATCTGCGCACGCTGCAATGGGATTCGCAGATCTGCGCCGAATTCGGCGTGCCGGAGTCGATGCTGCCGGAGATCCGCAGCTCCTCGGAGGTGTACGGCGAGATCTCTTCCGGTCCGCTGCAAGGGGTTCCGGTCGCGGGCATCCTCGGCGACCAGCAGGCGGCCACCTTCGGCCAAGCCTGCCTTGTTCCTGGTGAAGCCAAGAACACCTACGGCACAGGCAATTTCATGCTCCTGAACACCGGGACGACCCCCGTGTGGAGCAAGCACGGGCTGCTCACCACGGTCTGCTACCGGCTCGGTGACCAACCCGCGGTGTACGCGCTGGAAGGCTCCATCGCGGTGACCGGTTCGCTGGTGCAGTGGTTCCGCGACAACCTCGGCATCATCGATGCCGCCGAGGAGATCGAGCGGCTGGCGAACACCGTCGAGGACAACGGTGGCGCCTACATCGTGCCCGCGTTCTCCGGGCTGTTCGCTCCCCGCTGGCGGCCCGACGCCCGCGGCGTCATCGCGGGTCTGACCCGCTTCGTCAACAAGGCCCACCTGGCGCGGGCGGTCCTGGAATCCACCGCGTTCCAGACCTTCGAGGTGGTCGAGGCGATGCGCGCCGACGCCGAATCCCAGAAGCTGGACCTGGAACTGACCACGCTGAAGGTCGACGGCGGCATGACCGCCAACGACCTGCTCATGCAGTTCCAGTCCGACATCCTGGAGGTTCCGGTGGTCCGCCCGGTCGTCACCGAGACCACCGCGCTCGGCGCCGGGTACGCCGCCGGGCTCGCCGTCGGCTACTGGTCAGGCACCGACGACATCCGCGCCAACTGGACCGCCGACACCACCTGGCAGCCGAGCATGAGCGCCGAAGACCGCGAGGAGCACATCGCGGCCTGGAACAAGGCTGTCGAGCGCACCTACAACTGGGTGGACTGACGCGGGCGCGCTGGGTCGACCGACACAGGGGCGTACGGCCGCCCCGTGGGCGCGAACACCCGACAGACGCGAGGGCGCTACGGCCCAAGCATGCTGAATCGAATGCCACAGCGGCGCTGCCCGACGCCGGGCACAGACCCAACCGACGCTGGTCCCGCGTCCAGAATGGTCGGCGCGGTAACCGACAGAAGGCCACCGCCATCCCGCCGGACCGACTGGACGTCACCTTCAGTAACCCGACCTGCGTTCCCGACGCCGGGCGCTGACCCGATCGACGCGGCCCCGGGGCGACGCCGACCGACGTTATCCGGCGTGTGCGGTGGCCAGACGGTCGATGGCTTCCTCGAGCACCGCCGCTTCGGAGGTGGTGAAGCACATCCGCATCGAGTTGCGGTAGCCCTTCTCGACCGCGAACGCGGCGCCCGGCACGTAGGCGACGCCCGCCTCCAGCGCGCGCGGCAGCAGCTGCTGGGTGTCGGTGCCGTCGGTGAAATCGGCCCAGACGAACATGCCGCCCGCGGCGTCGGTGCAGGCGACGCGGTCGCCGAAGCCGGTGCGCACGGCGTGCACAAGCGCCTTGGCCCGCTCGCCGTAGACGCCGCGCACGTGGTCCACGTGCGTGGTGAGCCAGTCCCGGTCCGCGAGCAGGTCGGCCGCGATCTGCTGGGTGAGCGCCGAACCACACAGGTCCGCACCCTGTTTCAGCAATTCCACCGCCCGGCACACCGCGTCGGGGGCGACCATCCAGCCGACCCGCAGGCTCGGCGACAGGATCTTGGAGGCGCTGGAGAGCCGAATCACGTTGGGCGAGTAGGTCGCGACCGGCTCCGGGGCGGGCCGGTCGAACCAGAGCTCGCCGTACGGGTCGTCCTCGATCACCCAGAATCCTTGCGCCGCAGCCAGTTCCGCGAGCTCACGGCGGCGCGCGGTACTCATGGTGACCCCGCCCGGATTGTGGAAGTTGCTCACCGTGTGCACCACCGCGGGCCGCTCGCCGCGCGCGAGCAGTTCGCGCAGCACGTCGACGCGCATGCCCTCGCCGTCCAGCGGCACGGCGACGATGCGCGCTCCGGCCGCACGGAACACCTGGAGCGCACCGACGTACGCCGGATCCTCGACGACAACCAGTGCACCCGGGTCGATCAGCACCTCGGCGAGCAGCGACAACGCCTGCTGCGAGCCGTGCGTCACGAACACCTCGTCGATCGGCACCCGGCGCCCGAGCCGGGCGGACTCGCGCTCGGCGAGCACGTCGCGCAGCGGCGCCCATCCGGGCGATTCGGTGTATTGCAGGCAGCCTGGTCCACGCAGCGCCACCTCGGCCGCGGCGGCGATGCGCTCGCGTGGCATCAGCTCGGCATCCGGCAATCCGCCCGCGAGGCTGATCACCTCGGCACGCGCGGTGAGCTTGAGCAGGTCACGAATCGCCGAGCTCTTCAGTCCGCCGAGCTTGGCTGCCAGCGGTGGAACAGTCGGCGACATGGAAACCTCCCAGGGGAACGCCACGGTACGCGTCATCCCACTGTGTCACACCGCTACCAGAATATGAAATTCTAATCTCAAATAATGAGACGGCCGCGGCTCACCACGACCGTGCTCGCATGCTCAGGATCAGCGTCTTACCGTCCCGGCTGACGGTCTGCACCACCTGGGGATAGACGATGGGTGCGCTGTTGGGTTGGTATTGGGTCAGGTCGACCTCGAAGGTGTCGGGGTTCACCTGGGCGATGCGCAGGCAGTGCGTGGTGCCGACCGGGATCTGCTCGTTGATGGCGGCCTGAATGGTCTCGGCCGGTGAGACGTTGACCGAATCGGGCGCCACGTACCTGCGCGCCTGCTCGCCGCTGCGCTCGACGTAGAACCCGTACTGGAAGCCGAGAATCGCGTCGGGACCCGAGTCGAATCCACCGGGGCCGTTCCCGACCGTCACCCTGTCGTCCTTGCTTGGCACGCAGCCCCGCCCGACGCTCGAGTCCGATGTCGGCGCGGCCGTCGTGCCTTCGTCACCGCCGCCGTTGACCGCGACGATGGTCACCACCAGACCGATCAGCACGGCGACCGCGGCCGCGACACCGCCCACGATCCAGCGTTTGTTGCCGTCGGAGCCGCCGGTCGTCGCGACGGGCGCGCCGGGCGCGAGCCGCTTGGCGATCGGATCGTCGGCCCAGGACAGGCCGGGGTCGGCGGCGGGCGGCGGCTTGGGCACCTCACCGGATTCGCTCGGGCTGTTCCACCAGCGTTCCGGGGCGCCCGCGGTCGGCGCCGCGGTGTGCCGCACGGTCGCGTCGGCGGACACGTCCCGCTCGACGTCGCGTGCGGGCGCGGGAGGGGCCTGCGGCGCGGGCGGCGCGTCCGGGAAGACCGTCGTATCCGGAGCGCGGTACTGCGGCGGCGTCGGCGGCACCGGCGGCGCCTCCGCGGCGGGCCGCCAGCCGACGTCCGGATGGTCGCCAGGGGGTTCGGGCCACTGCGGGCCGACCTCCCCCAGCTGCGGACCACCGAACTCGCTCAGCGGCGGACCGAAATCGCCGCCGCCGACCGACGGGCCGAAATCCCCTGTCGGCGGACCGAAATCGCTCAGCGGCGGACCGAACTGCGACCCGGGCTTGTCGGCTTCGTTGTCCTTCGCGTCACCTTCGGAGCCCACACCCAATCCTTTCCCCAGAACACACGGGTGGGGCGGTCGAGAACGACCGCCCCACCCGTTGAACAGCTCGTGTCAGTACTGGAACGAGCCACCCCACTGCGTGGTCACGCCAGCCACGTTGACCGTCTGCGGAGCCAAGTCGCCCGGCGGGACAATCGGCGGAAGTTTAACCTGCGAAGCGGCTTCCAGCGCGGCGGCACCACCCGGCTGAGCGGCGATCCACTGCTCGACCGACGCCTTGGCCAGGTTCACCTGGGTGGTGTCGAGCACGAACGAGTTGGTGTTCGGGGCCAGACCCTCGCCACCGGTGTAGCTGGTGACCTTGATCGTGTTCACGTCGACGAACTCGACCGACACACCGGCCTCGCCCTTACCGGTCGGGGTGTTGTACCCGATCGTGCCGACGTAACCCGCCTCGTTGCTGAAGTGGTGGGTGTTGGCCACGTAACCGGGCAGCACGGCGCCGCCGTCGATGTTCGCGCCGAATTCCTGGTGCGGACCGCTCATCTCGACGACCGGGGCGGCGGGCGCGGCCTGCAGGCGCGGTGCCTGCCAGCGCGGTTCCTGCACCAGCGTTTCCGACTCCGACGGCGCGGAGGAGCCCGGCCGATCCGGCTGCGCGGCACGCGCGTCGGCATCGCCGCCCGGCTGAGCGCCGCTCTCGCCACCCGGACGGGTTTCGCCCGGCTGACCCGGCTTCGGCTCTTCGGCCTCGGTACCCGGAACCACGACCGGCTGCGCGGGCTCGGTCTGGCCCGGCACCGGCAGCGGCGCGACGCGCGGGCTGGTGACGCCCGGCTGGCTCGGCACGGTTAGTTTCGGATCCTTCTTCGGATCCGGCATCACCTGGTTCGGATCCGGGGTGTTGACACCCGGCTGGCTCGGGGTCGGCGAGCTCTCCGGCTTGTTCGGGTCCGACTGTTCGGTGTTGCCCGGATCCGGCTTGGTGGTCTCCGGAGTGTTCTGCGCCTCCGGCGTCTCGGTGCCCGGCTGGACCGGAGCCGGCGTGGTCGGCGTGCTCGGATCGTTCGGAACTGCCCCCGCCGGCGCCGCGAACAATGTAGCCACGGCAGCCGCGGTGGCCAGTGGCAATGATGTGCTCGCCATCGCTCGCTGCGCCCGACTCGGCTTACGATGTTTCACTTTTCGCCAATCCCTTTCCCGGGTGCGGCCGAATCGGTCGCACTCAGTTTGTCCCTGGTGAGACGCGCCTCGATCGCCGAACAACCCGAGGGCCGTTCGCTGTTCGGTTTCGGAAAGGACCTTCCCCCCACACCAGAACCACGCGACCGCCCGCCGATCGCATCTCTGCGGGCAGTCAACCACATGTGCGGCGTGCAGGCAACGCAGTGAAATACCCGAGCCGACAACGTCACTCGACGCGTCGACCGACATCGCCGCGAGAACCGCGGCGCCGCGCGTCAATCCAGGTCGTCGTGGCGCATGAGCAGGCGGCCCGCCTCGGTGACCGAACCGGTGAGCGACGGGTACACCGAGAAGGTCTGGGCCAGATCGTTGACCGTCAGGTTGTTCTGTACGGCGAGTGCGATCGGCAGGATCAGCTCGGAGGCGATCGGCGCGACCACGACGCCGCCGATCACGACGCCGGTGGCCGGACGGCAGAAGACCTTGACGAAGCCGCGGCGCAGGCCCGACATCTTGGCCCTCGGGTTGGTGTTCAGCGGCAGCATCACGGTCCGCGCGGGCACCTCGCCGTTGTCGATCGAGTTCTGGCTGACGCCGACGGTGGCGATCTCCGGCCTGGTGAACACGGCCGAGGCCACGGTCTTGAGCCGAATCGGGCTGACGCCCTCACCCAGCGCGTGGTACATCGCGATGCGGCCCTGCATGGCCGCCACCGAGGCCAGCGGCAGCAGGCCCGTGCAGTCGCCCGCGGCGTAGATGCCGGACACCGAGGTGCGCGAGACCCGGTCGACCCGCAGGTAGCCGCCGCGGTCGAGATCGACGCCCAGCTCTTCCAGGCCCAGATCCGTGGTATTCGGTGTGGAACCCACGGTCATCAGCGCGTGCGTGCCAGCGACGGTGCGGCCGTCGGAGAGCTTGACGACGATGCCTTCCGCGGTTCGCTCGACGGCGTCGGCCCTCGCGTGCTTCACCAGCTCGACGCCGCGCTCGGCCAGCGCTTCCTCGAGCACGAGGGCGGCGTCGGCGTCCTCGTGCGGCAGCACCCGATCGCGGCTGGACACCAGCTTCACCCGGACGCCCAATTCCGTGTAGGCGGAGACGAATTCGGCGCCGGTGACACCGGAACCGACCACCACCAGGGTCTCAGGAAGCTCGCGCAGGTCGTAGAGCTGACGCCAGTTCAGGATGCGCTCGCCGTCGGGTTCGGCGCCGGGCAGCACGCGCGGGCTCGCGCCGGTGGCGATCAGCACCACCTCTGCCTCGATCAGCCGCTCGCGCTCGCGACCGCCGTCGAGCTCGAGGAGCACGCGATGCGCCGCACGCCCGCCGCCGTTCTCGGCCAGCCGCGCGGAGCCGGAGAGGACGGTCACGCCCGCGGACTGCAACTTGGAGCGGATATCGGAGGACTGCGCCAGCGCCAGCGCTTTGACGCGCGAGTTCACCTCCGGCAGCCGCACGGCCGCCTGGCTCGGGTCGAGCGTGATTCCCAGGTCCCTTGCCCGGCGCAGATCGGTGCGCACACCGGTGGAGGCGATGAAAGTCTTCGACGGGACACAGTCCCACAACACACACGCGCCACCGATGCCGTCGCGGTCGATCAGTGTCACGTCCGCGCCGTGCTGGGCCGCGACCAAGGCCGCCTCATAGCCGGCCGGTCCGCCACCGATGATCGCAATGCGGGTCATGGATACCTCCGCTCGAGCTGTCGACCGGGATCTCCGGTACCTGGCTAACGTTAGTGGTCGGCGCGCTGTCGGGCTCGCCACACCTGGCCGTCGCGCCGGGAACACGGCGTCATGTGGGCGGGATAGCGGCGATCCGGTGTCATCATTGGCTACCCTTTGCAGGTGCCGATCTACGCCGCCTACGGGTCCAACATGGACTCGACCCAGATGCTCGAGCGCTGTCCGCACTCCCCCATGTCCGGAACCGGCTGGTTGGAGGGCTGGCGGCTGACCTTCGCCGGCGACGACATCGGGTGGGAAGGGCCGCTGGCGACGGTCGTCGAGGAACCGGGTTCCCGGGTGTTCGTCGTGCTCTACGACGTCTCCCCCGAGGACGAGCAGCTGCTGGACCGGTGGGAGGGCTCGGACTTCGGCATCCACAAGAAGATCCGGCTGCGCGTCACCCCGAGTCCGGGCAGCGGCACCGAGCCGCGGCTGGCCTGGCTGTACGTGCTCGACGCCTACGAGGGCGGCCTACCGTCGGCGCGCTATCTTGGCGTGATGGCCGACGCGGCCGAAAAGGCAGGCGCACCAGAGGAATACGTGCACGCGCTACGGACGCGCAACAGCCGCAACGTGGGACCTGGCAACTACTCGAGCTGAGACGCCGAACCCCGCCGCCGGAGCAACCGGACGGCGGGGTTCGTTCGTTTCGCCTGTTTCGGACGCCTCGCCTGTCGAGACGCCTGGATTTTCGGACGCCTCGATTTTCAGAACCGTCGCTTTTCAGAACCCTCGCTTTTCAGACCTCAGCGCGGCGGCGTCTGCAACACGATGTTCGACAGCACCCGCACGCCCACCGCGAGCGCGCGCTCGTCGATGTCGAAGGTCGGCTGGTGCAGGTCCAGTTGCTCGCCATGCCCGGACCAGACGCCGAGCCGCGCCATCGCGCCGGGCACCTCCTCCAGGTACCAGGAGAAGTCCTCGCCGCCGCCGGACTGGATGGTGTCGGCCAGCGCGTCGGGGCCGAGCGCGCGGATGGCGTCCTCGAAGATCCTGGTCGAGTGCTCGTCGTTGACCACGGGCGGCACGCCGCGGCGGTAGTTGAGCTGGTACCGCACGCCGGTCGGCGCGAGCAGGCCGTCGACGATCTCGTGCACCATCGGCTCGAGCAGCGACCAGGTCGCGTGGTCGCCGGTCCGGACGGTGCCGGTGAGCATGCCCGTCTGCGGTATGGCGTTCGGCGCCTTCCCAGCCGACACCGCGCCCCACACCATCACGGTGCTGGTCCGCGGGTCGATGCGGCGGCTGAGCAGGCCGGGCAGGCCGGTGATCACGGTGCCGATCGCGTAGACGAGGTCGCTGGTCAGGTGCGGACGCGAGGTGTGGCCGCCCGGCGAGTCGAGCACCAGCTCGATGGTGTCGGCGGCCGAGGTGATCGCGCCGACCCGGATGCCGACCCTGCCGACCTCCAGGCGCGGATCGCAGTGCAGCGCGAAGATCCGCTCAACCCCCTCCATGACGCCCGCCGCGACCAGGTCGATCGCGCCGCCCGGCATCACTTCCTCGGCGGGCTGGAAGATCAGCCGCACGCCGACCGGCAGGTCGGGGATCTCGGCGAGCGCGAGGGCGGTGCCGAGCAGGACGGTGGTGTGCGCGTCATGGCCGCAGGCGTGCGAGACGCCGGGGACGGTCGAGGCGAAGCTGAGGCCGGTGAACTCCTGCAGCGGGAGCGCGTCCATGTCGGCGCGCAGGCCGATGCGCGGTCCCTCGGGGCCGATGTCACAGATCAGGCCGGTGCCGCCGGGCATCTTCTGCGGGGAAAGACCCGCCTTGGTCAGCCAGGCCGCGACGAACTCGGTCGTGCCGAACTCGGTGCGGGAAAGCTCCGGGTTCGCGTGGATGTGCCTGCGCCACTGCACGAGGTCGACAGCGTGCTCGGCCAGCCACGAGTCGACCGCATCCCGGGCGGTCACGACGGTGTCCGTCGCGACGCCGCCCGGCGCCTCCGGGGTCAGGCACGCGGCACCCATGGGGCCGGTGGCTCGCGCCGAGGTGTTCGACAATGCGGCACTCGCGGGGCCCTCCGTGGTAGCGCGCGCCGCCTCCTGGCCCGTCGCTCGCGCCGCCGGTCGGCCTGTAGTGCTCACCGAATGTCCTCCTGTCGTTGAACGAGTCGTTGCAACAACCTGTCTCTGTGTTCTTCATCGCGGGCGACGGCGATTGCGGTACGCGCCAGCGCGATCGCGCCATCTGTCACCGCGCGATCCGCCGAGGCGTTGACACTCGCCTCGGCGAAGCCCGGCTGATGTGTCACCGCCCCACCGGCGTCTATGCCGATGACCGGATGGATGCCCGGGATGACGTTGGTGACATTGCCCATATCGGTGCTGCCGAGCGGTCGCTGCGCCTCGAGCTCCGGTGCGATCGGCACCCGTCCCAGGTCGGCGATCTGCTCACGATAGGCACACAGTAGTGCCGGATCGGGCGTCAGCTCGGTATATGTAGGCGCGAGCGTCCGGATTTCGTGGGTGCAGCCGGTCGCGAGGGCGCCCGCCTCGAAACAAGCCGACGCTCGTCGCATCAGATCGTCGAGGGATGCGGAGTCGACTGCGCGTAGGTAGTACAGCAGTTCCGCACGTCCGGGCACGATGTTGGGGGCTACGCCACCGTCGCTGACTATACCGTGAAGTTGCTGACCGGGTAGAAGGTGCTGCCTCAGCAAACCGAGAGCAACCTGCGCGACGGTGACGGCGTCCCCCGCGTTGCGGCCGTACTCGGGGGCCGCGCTGGCGTGCGCCTCGCGCCCGCGGAAGAGCACGCCCAGGTCGGCGAGGGCGAGCGAACGGGCGCCGACGATGTCGTAAGGGCCGGGATGCACCATCATCGCCATCGCGATGTCGTCGAAGACGCCGCGCTCCAGCATCAGCACCTTGCCGCCGCCGCTCTCCTCGGCGGGCGTCCCGAGCACCACGACGGTGATGCCGAGTTCGTCGGCCACCTCGGCGAGGCCGAGCGCCGCGCCGACGGCCGACGCGGCGATGATGTTGTGCCCGCAGGCGTGCCCGATCTCGGGCAGCGCGTCGTATTCGGCGCAGATGCCGACCGTCAGCTCGCCGCTTCCGCAGCTCGCGCGAAAGGCCGTCGGCAGGTCGGCGACGCCCGCCTGGATCTCGAAACCGCGCTCGGCGAGCGGCGCGAGGACCTTGGCGACGCTGCGCGTCTCCTCGAAGGCCAACTCCGGCTCGGCGTGGATGGCGTGCGACAGCTCGATCAGCCGGGTCGCCGCGGCGTCGATCGCGGCGTCGGAGGCCGCCGCGGCGCCGTCGGTGCGGACAGCGCGCGGCATGCTGCTCTTTTCCTCAGGCCCGCTGCGCGGTGATGGCATGGGACACAGTCTGGCACTGTGGCGCGAATCGGGCGCGTCCCGTGTCCGTCGACCTGCTCACATCCGGGCCTCGCCAGGGGTTATCCGACGGCGAACGCCAGGTTCTCCGGGCTTGTGCGCACCGCGAGTCCGGCCAGCGCTTCGGCGTGCAGCGCCCGCTTGATGATCGGCAGATTCGGCTTGCGGTTGCCCGCCAGTGCCGCGGCCTGTGCGACGGCGGTCTCCAGCAACACGTCGGCTTCGGCGGCTTGGTCCACGATGCCGGCCGCGATGGCCTGATCGGCCGGGTAGCGGTGGCCGGTGGTCATGGCCTGCACGCAGACCTGGTTGCTCAGGCGGTTGGTGAGCAGGGCGTTCATGCCGACGGTGAAGGGCATGCCGAGGTGCACCTCGGGCAGGCTCCAGAAGCCGCGATCGGCCCGCATGACGCGGAAGTCGTGCGAGGTGGCGAGCATGGCGCCCGCACCGAACGCGTGGCCGTTGATGGCGGCGACCGTCGGCATCGGGAAGGCCAGCAGGCGGGTGTAGAGCGAGTGCACCTTGTCCAGGTAGCCGTGCATCTCGCCGAGGTTGCCGAACAACCAGTCGGTGTCGAGACCGTTGCTGAAGAACTTGCCGGTCGCCGTGGTCACCAGCGCCGCGGGCCCCTCCGAGGCCTCGACCTTGTCGAACAGCGCGTGCACCTGATCGATCCAGTCCGGATGGAAGCGGTTCTCGCTGTCGGTCTGTCCCTCGCTCCCGAGGTACAGCACGAACACATCTCCCTGACGCTCCAGATACGGCATGCGTGCAGCGTATCGCCCTGGGCGGACAACCCCTACTCGCGGGTAGCCCCGCGTTGTGGGCGTGGGACGGTAAAGCTCGATAGGGTTACGGCATGCTTGCCGAACAGGCCGCCGAGGCGATCGCGGAACGTACGGGAGTCGAGCGCCACCGGGTGGCCGTTGTGCTGGGGTCGGGGTGGCAGCAGGCGGCCGCGGAGGTCGGTGCGCCGTCGGCGTCGGTGTCGATGCCGGAACTGCCCGGCTTCGGCGAACCGACCGCGCAGGGCCATGTCGGCGTGGTGCATTCGGTGCCCGTCGGTGAGACGCCGGTGCTGCTGCTGATGGGCCGCCAGCATCTCTACGAGGGCTATCAGCCCGCGGACGTGGTGCACCCGGTGTCGGCCGCGGTGGCGGCGGGCGCAGAGATCGTGGTGCTGACCAACGCGGCGGGCGGCATCCGGCCCGGCTTGCAGGTCGGTGAGCCGGTCCTGATCAGCGATCACCTCAATCTCACTGCCCGGACCCCGCTGGCGGGCGCCACCTTCGTCGACCTGGTCGACGCGTGGGACCCCGAATTGCGCGCGCTGGCAAGGGAAGTCGACCCGAGCCTGACCGAGGGCGTGTACGCGGGCCTGACCGGACCGCAGTACGAGACGCCCGCCGAGATCCGCATGCTGCGCACCATCGGCGCCGACCTGGTCGGCATGTCGACGGTGCTGGAAGCCATCGCCGCCCGCGCGCTCGGCGCCCGGCTGCTCGGCATCTCGCTGGTGACCAACCTGGCCGCTGGCGTGACCGGGGAACACCTTTCGCACGCGGAGGTGCTCGCCGAGGGCAACGCGGCCGCGCCGAGGCTCGGCAAACTGCTGCGCGGCGTGCTGGAGCGGCTCTAGATGCTGCGCTTCGGGACCGCCGGTCTGCGCGGGCCACTGCGCGAGGGCCCCGACGGCATGAACGTGACGACCGTGAGCAGGGCGACGGCGGGCGTTGTCGACTGGCTGCGCGGCCGCTGCCTCGGCGGCGGTCGGGTCGTCGTCGGTCGCGACGCCAGGCACGGTTCGCCCGAATTCGCCACCGCGGTCGCGGAAATCTTTGCGGCGGCGGGCTTTCCGGTCACGCTGCTGCCCGGAGCGGTGCCGACGCCGGTGGTGGCGTACGCGGTGCGCGAGCTCGGCGCGGTGGCGGGCGTGCAGATCACCGCGTCGCACAATCCGCCCGCCGACAACGGCTACAAGCTCTATCTCGACGGCGGTTCGCAGTTGATCGCGCCCGCCGACACCGAGATCGAGCGCTGCATCGAGGCGGTCGGCGAACCGATCCCGCGCACACCGGTCGCCGAATCCGACGACGCGCTCGTGCACCGCTATCTCGCGCGGGTCGCTCAGTTGCCGGACCTCGTCGGCGGGCCGGGTGCGCGCAACGACATCCGGATCGCGCTGACGCCGCTACACGGAGTCGGCGGCGATCTCGCCGTGCGGGCGCTCGCCGCGGCGGGTTTCACCGACGTGCACCTGGTGACCGAGCAATTCGTGCCCGATCCGGACTTCCCCACCGTCGCCTTCCCGAATCCGGAGGAGCCGGGAGCCGCCGATCTACTGCTCGCGCTGGCCGAACGGGTGAACGCCGATGTGGCCATCGCGTTGGACCCCGACGCGGATCGGTGCGCGGTCGGCGTGCCTGGCCCGGACGGGTGGCGGATGCTGCGCGGCGACGAAGCCGGTGTGCTGCTCGGTGCTTGCGTACTGCGCACCGCGCCGCCGGACGCGCTGGTCGCCACCACGATCGTGTCGTCGCGGCTGCTGTCCAAGCTGGCGGCGGCGCGCGGCGCCCGTTACGCCGAGACGCTCACCGGCTTCAAATGGCTCGCCAGGGCGGGCGACGGGCTGGTGTACGCCTACGAGGAGGCCATCGGGCACTGCGTCGACCCGGCGGCCGTGCGCGACAAGGACGGCATCTCGGCGGCCGTCCTCACCGCCGACCTGGTGGCGCGGTTGAAGGCCGAAGGACGCACGCTGCTCGACGAACTCGACGGGTACGCGGTCGAATTCGGCCTGCACGCGGGCGATCAGGTCGCGTTGCGGCTGGCCGACGCCGAGGCCGCCGCCGCGGTGGTCGAGCGGCTTCGCACCGACCCGCCCGGCGAGATCGCGGGCGAACCGATGAAATACGCGGATCTGCTCCAGGCGCGCGGACGGATGCGCACCGACGCGCTGATTTTCGAGGGCGCGGGCTCCCGTGTGGTGATTCGTCCGTCCGGGACCGAGCCGAAACTCAAGTGCTATCTGGAGGTCGTCGAGCCGGTGACCGACAGCGCCGGTCTCGCGCACGCGAGAAGCGTTGCGGCCGAGCGGCTCGCGGCGCTCGCCGAGTTCTGTCGCGCGCTGTAGCCCGCCGCCACGACGGGGCGTCAGCCGACCCCGACCCACCACGCCGCCGTTGCACGCGTACGGCGGGCACCGCCGAGTCTTTCGCGCAGCCGCGCTGAAAAGTCCGCGAGTTCGCGTCAGCGCGGTCCGAACTGGCGGTCGCCCGCGTCGCCGAGGCCGGGGACGATGTAGGCGTCGGAGTTCAGGCCCGAGTCGACGGTCGCGGTCACCAACCGCACCGGCAGGTCCGACTTCTCCAGTAGCGCAATGCCTTCCGGTGCCGCGACCACGCAGATCGCGGTGATGTCGGTCGCGCCGCGCGCGGCGAGCAGTTCGAGGGTGTGGCGCATGGAGCCGCCGGTCGCCACCATCGGGTCGAGCACGTACACCGGGATACCGGACAGGTCGGCGGGCAGCGATTCCATGTACGGCACCGGCTGGTGCGTGGTCTCGTCGCGGGCGATGCCGACGAAACCGACCTGGGCGTTGGGGATCAGCTCGGCCGCCGCGTCGACCATGCCGAGCCCGGCGCGCAGCACCGGGACCAGCAGCGGCGGATGGGCAAGCCGCACGCCCTCGGCGAAGGCGACGGGGGTTTCGATTTCGTACCTGGTCACGGGCGCCTCGCGCAGCGCTTCGTAGACCAGGATGCCGGTGAGATCGCGCAGCGCGTTGCGGAAGACCGCGTTGGGTGTGCGCGCGTCGCGCATCGTCGTCAGCAGGGTGGCGGCGAGTGGGTGGTCCACGGTGTGCGTACGCATGAGGGAACGATAAGGTTCGAGGCGAGTTCGGCGTCGAACGTCCTCGTGAATTTTTTTCGCGGGGCGTGGAACCGAATGGCAAGGCGGCGCGTCGAACCAGTTGGATGACGTACTCTGCCTGGGAACGAACAGATGGGGGAAGCACTATGGCAAAGATGTCGGCGGACACCGAGGGCATCGCCGCCTACGGCGCCACCGCCGAGGTGATGGCCGGTGAAATGGCCGGTGTCGCAGCGGGGGCCGCGGGCGCCTCGCCCGCGTTGCTCGGGCCGATCATGGGCCTCATCGGCGGGGATTTCATGGCCGCGTACTCCGCGGCCCACGCCGGACACGTCGCGTCGATCGCGCAACTGTCAGCGGTCCTTTCCAGCATGGGCGGCGCGGCGGCCGGCGCGGCGACCGTGCTCACCGAGACCGACCTGAACAACGCGGCCGCGCTGAAGTCCGCCGACCTGGACGGATGAGCCGGTGATCGACGTCAACCTCCTGGTCAAGCCGCTGCTCGACCTGCTCGGCAGCTTCGGCACCGGCGTGCTGCCCAGCGGCGGCCCCGCCGACTCGCTGGTCTCCACCTCGACGGCGCTGGATCAGCTGCATCAGTTGGGCCGCAACAGCATCAACCAGATGAACACCGCGTGGGACGGCGTCGCCGCCGACGCCGCGACCGCGAAGGCACTGCGCGTGCAGACCTCCGCCGCGAACATCTCCGACCGCGGCAACGAGATGGCGACGGTCGTCGACCAGGCCGCCACCGAGGTGGAGACCGGGCAGAAGGATCTCAACGGCATCGTCCAGTCCTTCGTGAACACCGCGACGGCGCTCGGCCCGACGATCGCGACGCCGCCGGGATTCGCGGCACTGGTCGGCACCGCCATCGATCACCTGAACCAGGGACTCGGCGTGGTCGGCCGGGTGCGCAACGAACTGGACACGCACACCGCGACCATGACCCAGCTGACCCCGGCGCCCTCGAGCCCGTCGCTCGCGTCGCTGCCCGGCGCGATCACCAGCACCGCGGGCTCCGGCCTCCAAGGCCTGATGGGCGTGGTCGGCCAGGCCGGTTCGCTGATCACCAGCGTGGCGAGCACTTCGGCGCAGAACGTCGCCAAGACGAGTCCGGGCACGAACAACACCTCGAGCTCGAACTCCACGAAGCCCGGCGACAGCACCGCCGCGCCGAGCAGCAAGGACGGCGTCAAGATCACCCTGCCGGACGGCAGTGTCGTCGAGGCGCCGAACGAGAAGGCCGCGACCGCCGTCCAGTCGGCGCTGAGCGCGGTCGGCACCCCGTACGTCTGGGGCGGCAACACCCCTGGGTCCGGCATCGATTGCAGCGGCCTCACCAAGTACGCCTACGGCGAGGCGGGCGTCGAACTGCCGCGCCTTGCCCAGGAACAGCACATCGGACACCCGCAGGTGTCGCCCGGCGATCTGATGCCGGGTGACCTGGCCGTATGGGACGGCCATGTCGCCATGGTCGTCGGCAACGGACAGCTCGTCGAGGCCGGTGATCCGGTCTCGGTCAGTTCCATCCGAACGGAGAACATGGGTATGGAGTTCTACGGCTTCTACAGGCCGACAGCATGACCGAGCAGCAGGCCCAGCAGATCCCGAACGTCACCCTGGCCGTCAGCCAGAACCGGTCCGGCACCATCGCGGTGCGCGCGACCGACCAAGGCATGCCGGTCGAGATCAAGTTCGAGCGCAGCGAATACCGTTACGGCGCACAGGCTCTCGCCAACGAGATCCTGCGCCTGACCCAGCGCTCGGCCATCGCCGCGCGCGCCAAGCGCCGCGAGGTCCTCGCCGAGTCGGGCATGCCCGCCGACATCCTGGACCGGCTCGGACTGCCGACCAGGCAGCAGGCGGTCGACGAACTCGACCGCATCGACGACGCCGACACGGGACCGACGAGCTGGATGCGGCCGGTATGAGCAAGCGGAGCGAGCGAAGCGAGGAATTGGCATGAGTGCCGAGATGGACGCGCTCGTCGCGAGCGCGACCCAGAAACTGGAAGCGCTCGAGGCCGCACTGTACGGCCTCAAGCAGGTGCGCGGCCAGTTCACCACCGAGGACGGCGCGGTCACCGTCGAGGTGAACAGCGAGGGCGCGCTGGTCGGTCTGACGCTGTCGGAGGCGGTCACGTCGATGGCCCCCGCCGACGTCTCCCAGCTGATCGTCTGGGCTTGCAGGCAGGCCTCCGAGGACGCGGGAGCGCAGCGCTCGAAGGTCGTTGCGACACTGAACGAGTCGTTCGCCCCGGCGCCCAACGGCGCGGCGGGCACAATTGGGGGCGGGCCGGATAGTGCCTGAGCCGGAAGGTCGATAGGCTTCCGCACATGGCTTCTGGAGACATCGTCCCGATCGAGCTCGGCCTGACCGACGGCGATCTCGTCACCCTGTGGGCACCGCGCTGGCGCGACGGTGACGACGAGTGGATGGCATTCCTCGGACATGAGGATTCCCTCTATGGTTTCGACACCGTCGCCGAACTGGCCGCGTTCATCCGGACCAGCTCCGACAACGATCTGGTCGACCATCCCGCGTGGAAGGTCGTCGCCGGACTCTCGGCGGTGGAACTGGAGCCGGAGGAGAATTTCACGTTCGACCTGGTCGCGGTGCCGGAGCTGGCCGCGGGCGATCCCGACGTGGACAGCATCGCCGAGCTGGAGGACACCCTCGGCATGGTCCGCAACATCGGCGAGGTGTGCGAGCTGGAGACGGTCACCAAGTTCTTCGGCTCGCATCCCGTGCTCGGCGCGCTGCCGGGCGGGGTGAGCGCGTTCGTCGGTCGGGACGGCGAGGAACTCTGGGACCAGATCGGCGCGGCCATCGCCAAGGACTGGGACTCGGTGCTCGACGCCATCGACTCGGTGGTCGCCACCCCGGACGTGGACGCCGAAGCCGTCGCGGTCGCCGAGGCCGAGTTGCTCGCGGCCGAGGAGAACGTGGTCGACGCCGACGACGCGGCCGACAGCGACGAGGACGAGGAGTTCGAGGCCGTCGACTTGGACGACGAGGACGAGGAGGAAGACGACTCGTTCTGGCACGAGGTCGGCATCGACCCGGTCAAGATCGTCACCTCGGACGGCACCTATTTCACGCTGCGCTGCTACCTCGACGACGAACCGATCTTCCTCGGCAAGAACGGCTCGATCACGGTCTTCGGCTCCGAGCGCGCCCTCGCGCGCTACCTCGCCGACGAGCACGACCACGATCTGGCGCGAGTGAGCACCTACGGCGAGGTACAGACCGCCGCCGTGGACGGCTCGCTCGAGGTCGAGGTGACCGACGAGAACGTCTATGTGCTGCCCGGCCTGGCCGACGACCTGGCCGAGGGACCGGAGGCGGTCGACATCGAACAGCTCGACCTGGCCGTCGAATTGTTCACCGATGCCGCCGACTACGCCGAGGACGACGCCGTCGAGCAGGCGCTGGCCCAGTCCACTCCCCTGGGCTGGTACGTGTCGTACCTGCTGAACCCGGACCCGACCCGGATGGCGCCGAACCCGCCGTTCGCCGCCGAAGCGCAGAGCTGGCGCGAGCTCGAGCGTGCGTTCGAGGCCCGGCTCGCGCCGCAGTAGTCCGCTGAAATGGGGCCGAATCCGTTCGGCCCCAACTCATTTCAGTCTGATCCAGATGTGCTCGGCGCGACCGAGCAGCCGCTCGTCCGCGCCGTAGACCGCGGTGGCGGAATAGAGCTTGCGACCCTGCACGCCATGACTTTCCCCGACCACCACGCACGGCTCGCCCGCCTCGGGCAGGCCGAACACCGCGGCGGTCATCGAGCCGAGCAGTGCTGGCTGCTCCAGCATGCCGGGTACCGACCAACCGCCAGGGCAGTCCAGCGCCGCCCACAGCAGCGCGGCGTCGATCGGCAGCGTCTCGTCAGGCGTCCACGGGGCCGCGACCACGCCCTCGCGCACCGGACCCGGCTCGATGCGCAGGCCGTCCCCGCGCGCGTTTCCGCAGACGAAGCAGTGCGCGAACATGTCGTTGGTCTCGTACGAGCCAGCGGCGACTTCCGCCACCTCGCGCGGCACGGATCCCGGGACGTCCCGTTCGAACGCGCCCGCCCGCGATTCCGCGATCAGGCGCTCACCGTCGAACAACTTGCCGTCGTCCAGCCGCAACGGCGTGTCCAGCGGAGCCGGGTTCCGCAGCATCACCGTCACCGCGCTCTCGTCGCGGTGTTCGGCGAGGCGTCCGGCGACATAGCCGCCGTTGCCGGAATTCGGTGGGCCGTTGAACCGACCGGGAATCTGCACAATCGTCACGAGATCCCACGATAACGAGGTCTATCGGAGGCTCTTCGTGGGCGGGCGGTGCGAAACTTCAGCCGAGCAGCACCGCGTATCCGGGCTTGATGATGTCGTCGATGATGCGCAGCCGGTCCGGGAACGGGATGAAGGCCGACTTCATCGCGTTGATGGTGAAGCGCTCCAGATCGCTCCAGCCGTAGCCGAAGGTCTCCACCAGCTTCAGCATCTCCGCACTCATCGTCGTGTCGCTCATCAGGCGGTTGTCGGTGTTCACCGTGACGCGGAAGCGCAGCCGGGCGAGCAGATCGAACGGGTGCTTGTCCAAGGCGGGCACCGCGCCGGTCTGCACATTCGACGACGGACACAGCTCGAGCGGAATTCGCATGTCCCGCACGTAATTCGCGACCAGACCCAGTTCCGCGTCCGCCAGCGCGCCCGGCACGTGGATGTCGTCGGTGATGCGCACGCCGTGCCCGAGCCGGTCGGCGCCGCAGAACGCCAGCGCCTCGTGGATCGACGGCAGGCCGAACGCCTCGCCCGCGTGGATGGTGAAGTGCGCGCTGTTCGCCCGCATGTACTCGAACGCGTCGAGATGCCTGCTCGGCGGAAAGCCCGCCTCCGCGCCCGCGATGTCGAAGCCGCCGACGCCGCGGTCGCGCCAGCGCACCGTGAGCTCGGCGATCTCGCGCGAACGCGCCGCGTGCCGCATGGCAGTGAGCAGGCAAGTCACCACGATGGAATGGCCCGCCTCGGCGGCGGCCGCCTCGCCCTCGCGGAAGCCGGCCAAGGTGTGCTCGACCACCTCGTCCATGCTCAGTCCGCGCTCCAGGTGCTGCTCGGGCGCGAAGCGCACTTCCGCGTACACCACGCCGTCGGCGGCCAGGTCCTCGGCGCATTCGCGGGCCACTCGGCGCAGGCCCTCCGGTGTCTGCATCACCGCGACGGTGTGCGCGAACGTCTCCAGGTAGCGCTCCAGCGAACCGCTGTCGGCGGCGTCGCGGAACCAGGCCGCGAGGGTCGCCTCGTCGGTGGCGGGTAGGTCTTCGTAACCGCAATCGGCGGCGAGCTCCAGTACCGTCGCGGGCCGCAGACCACCGTCGAGGTGATCGTGCAGCAGCGCCTTGGGAGCTTGGCGGATCGAGGCGAGGGTGAGCGGCATCGGTCCTGTCATGACCACACGTTAGCCGCGCCGCGCGGAATCGGCAGCGAAGTTCCGGCGTGGCAACCATCTCGTTGCCGGCGAGCCATGGAGTGGTCCACAGCGCGTTCGCGCGGCGTTGCCGATCACGGTCGTCCGCCGTGCCGGGCCGAGCACGGTGCGCGACTCCCGGTGCCGTCCCGGCATGCCCGCCTGCACGAGCGGCTGGACGGCTCGCGCACCGACGGCCCGGCGCTCAGGAACCGATTCGGTCGAGGATGAGCGGGGCGCCCCCGGCCGGTGCGGCAGCGCCGATGGCCAGCGAATCCGCCAGTGCGGCAACGGCTCCCGGGAGCGCGTCCGGTGTGTCGGTATGCAAGGTGAGCAGCGGCTGTCCCGCGCGGACCGGATCGCCAGGCTTGGCGTGCATTTCGATACCCGCACCGAACTGCACCGGGTCGCCTTGGCGGGCGCGGCCCGCGCCGAGACGCCACGCGGCGATGCCGACGCCCATGGCGTCCATGCGGGTCAGCACGCCGTCGCGTTCGGCGCGAATGGTCTCGGTGTGCCTGGCGCGCGGCAGCGGCGCGTCCGGGTCGCCGCCCTGGGCGCGCACCATGGCGCGCCAGTGATCCATCGCCCGTCCGTCGGCGAGCGCGTCGGCCGGATCGATGTCCAGGCCCGCCAGCGCCACCATCTCCCGCGCCAGCGCGAGGGTGAGCTCGACGACGTCGGCGGGCCCGCCGCCGGCAAGCACCTCGACCGACTCGGCCACCTCGAGCGCGTTGCCCGCGGTTCGCCCCAGCGGGGTGTCCATCGCGGTGAGCAGCGCGACGGTGCGCACCCCGGCGTCCGTGCCGAGCTCGACCATGGTCGTGGCCAGTTCGCGGGCCGCGCCGTGGTCCTTCATGAACGCACCGGACCCGACCTTCACGTCGAGCACCAGCGCGCCGGTGCCCTCGGCGATCTTCTTGCTCATGATCGAGCTGGCGATCAGCGGGATCGACTCGACCGTGCCCGTGACGTCGCGCAGGGCGTAGAGGCGCTTGTCGGCGGGCGCGAGGTCGGCCCCCGCCGCGCAGACGACCGCGCCGATCGCCGGATCGGCGAGGATCTCGCGCATCCGCGGCACGTCGACGTCGGCGCGCCAGCCGGGGATCGACTCGAGCTTGTCCAGGGTGCCGCCGGTGTGTCCCAGACCACGTCCGGACAGTTGCGGAACGGCCGCGCCGCACGCGGCGACCAGCGGCGCGAGCGGCAGCGTGATCTTGTCGCCGACCCCGCCCGTCGAGTGTTTGTCCACCGTGGGCCTCGGCAGATCCGTGAAGTCCATCCGCCGTCCCGAGGCGATCATCGCGGCAGTCCAGCGGGCCGTCTCCCTGCGCGTCATCCCGCGCCAGACGATGGCCATGGCCAGCGCCGACATCTGCTCGTCGGCCACCGCGCCGCGGGTGAAACCGTCGACCACCCAGTCGATCTGCTCGTCCGACAGCTCCCCGCCATCCCGCTTGGTCGTGATGATCGAAACCGCGTCAACACCCGTCACCCGGCCAGTCTGGCACGACACCCCGCCGCCGCTGGTTCTTGTCGGAGGCCTCCGATAGCCTCGCCGCATCAATCGATCGACGAAGGGGGATTCAGATGACTTACGCCGAGTTGAACCGACGGGTTACCCGGATCGAGACGCGCACCCGCGAGGTCGAGGCTTGCCACTCCGAGTCAATCTACAAGCTGACCCGGCGGGCGGCGCGGACGGACATCGTGACCGGACGTCTGGTCGTCGGCATGAACCAACTGGGTCGCGGTATTGCGCTGATGATGGAGCGCATGGGGCTGCCACCGCTCGAGTTCGCGGAGGTATCGATGCCAACCGAAGCGGAAATCGACGACGCACTCGAGGCCGACTGCTGACGAGGGGGCGACTATGACTTGTTCGGATCTGGATCGCAGGATGGCCAGGATCGAGACGCGCGTCGCCGATCTCGAGGAGACGCTGCTGCGAGACGTTCGCGGGGTGAAGGTCTTCGCGAACCGGCTCGCGGCTCAGTCGTCGACCATCGGTGAGGGTGTCGCGCTGATGATGCAACGAATGGGGCTCACTCCCATTCGCGTGCCGACTGTCGAGCCGCCCACCCCGGCCGAGATCGACGAGTCGTTCGAAGACGACTGCTGACGGATAGCGACTACTGCTGCCCGGCGTTCAGGTCGTCGGGACCGAAGGCGTCGGGCAGCAGGGTGCTCAGCCGGACGGGGCCGGTGCGGTGGTCCACCAGGAGATCGCGGCCGCCGTGCTCGTAGAGGAGTTGGCGGCAGCGACCGCACGGCATCAGGATTTCGCCGCGGGAATCGCAGACCGAGACCGCCGCGAGACGCCCGCCGCCGCCCGCGAATAAGTTACCGACGAGTACGCATTCGGCGCAGAGGGCCAATCCATATGAGACATTTTCCACATTGCAACCGCTCACAATTCGACCGTCCGAAGTGAGAGCCGCGGCGCCGACCGGGAAACGGGAGTAGGGCGCATAGGCATTGCGCATAACTCGAATAGCATTGTCGCGCAAAACATTCCACTCGATTTCCGACATCGCGAGCCTCCCGCCGAACCACCGCGAGGAGGGCGCACGAGAGCCCGCGCGCACCCCATTACGCATCAACAAAGGCAAACCTAACCCAGCGCAATGTAGCGCAACGCACGGCACGCCGAATTAGTTCCGCGAAACCGAGAGGATTAGAGTCCACAACAGATCGGTTCAGGTTCCCGGCGGGCCTCGCGCAAACGGAGCACCGTGCTCCAGCACACTCGGAGCACAGCGCAGCAACCTGGGCATTCGCCCCCTTCACGCGGCCGGCCCGGGACCTGAAACCGGGTCCATCAACGACGTTGGAGGCACCGCACTCTATGACCACGATCGAAGCTCCGGCCCAGCCGAAGCGGAAGACGCTGTACCGAGGCGACCCCGGAATGTGGTCCTGGGCGCTGCACCGGATCACCGGTGTCACCATCTTCTTCTTCCTCTTCGTGCACGTCTTGGATACCGCACTGGTCCGCGTCAGCCCGGAGACCTACGACGCGGCGATCGAGACCTACAAGACCCCGCTCGTCGCGCTGATGGAGATGGGCCTCGTGGTCTGCGTGCTGTTCCACGCGCTCAACGGCGTCCGCGTGATCCTCGTCGACTTCTGGTCCCAGGGCCCGCGCTACCAGCGCCAGATGCTCTGGATCGTGCTCGCCATCTGGATCCTGGTCTCGGCCGCCGGTATCGGCCGCCAGTTCTTCTACCTGTTCACGGAGCACTGATCGCCATGACTGCACCTGTTCTCGGTAAGTCTTACGACCGCCCGGCCAGCCTGGATCTGCCCCGCTCGCCGCGCGCCCGCTCCAGCAACAACTTCGAGAAGTACGCGTGGCTGTTCATGCGCTTCTCCGGCCTGCTGCTGATGGTCCTTGTGCTGGGCCACATGTTCATCATGCTGATGATCGACGGCGGCGTGCAGCGGCTGAACTTCGCCTTCGTCGCGGGCCGCTGGGCCTCCCCGTTCTGGCAGATCTGGGACCTCACCATGCTGTGGCTGGCCCAGCTGCACGGCGGCAACGGTCTGCGCACCGTGATCGACGACTACTCCCGCAAGGACTCGACCCGGTTCTGGCTCAAGACCCTGCTGGTGATCTCGATGATCCTGGTCACGGGCGTCGGCACCTACGTCATCTTCACCTTCGACCCCAACATCAGTTAGGAACAGGCCCTCGATGAGTGAATCGCGACCGATTCAGGAACACCGCTACGACGTCGTGATCGTCGGTGCCGGTGGCGCGGGCATGCGCGCGGCGATCGAGGCCGGTCCCCGGGTCCGCACCGCGGTGCTGACCAAGCTGTACCCGACCCGTAGCCACACCGGCGCGGCCCAGGGCGGTATGTGCGCCGCGCTGGCCAACGTCGAAGAGGACAACTGGGAATGGCACACCTTCGACACCGTCAAGGGTGGTGACTACCTGGTCGACCAGGACGCCGCGGAGATCATGGCCAAGGAGGCCATCGACGCGGTCATGGACCTCGAGAAGATGGGTCTGCCGTTCAACCGGACCCCCGAGGGCAAGATCGACCAGCGCCGTTTCGGTGGCCACACCCGCGATCACGGCAAGGCCCCGGTCCGCCGCGCGTGCTACGCCGCCGACCGCACCGGCCACATGATCCTGCAGACGCTGTACCAGAACTGCGTCAAGCACGACGTGGAGTTCTTCAACGAGTTCTACGTGCTCGACCTGGTGCTCACCGAGACCGACCGCGGTCCGGTCGCCACCGGTGTGGTCGCCTACGAGCTGGCCACCGGCGAGCTGCACGTCTTCCACGCCAAGTCGATCGTGTTCGCCACCGGCGGCTCGGGCCGGATGTACAAGACCACCTCGAACGCGCACACGCTGACCGGCGACGGCATGGCGATCGTGTTCCGCAAGGGTCTGCCGCTGGAGGACATGGAGTTCCACCAGTTCCACCCGACAGGTCTGGCCGGTCTCGGCATCCTGATCTCGGAAGCGGTTCGCGGTGAGGGCGGCATCCTGCGCAACGCCTCCGGCGAGCGGTTCATGGAGCGCTACGCCCCCACCATCAAGGACCTGGCACCGCGCGACATCGTCGCCCGGTCGATGGTGCTCGAGGTGCTCGAAGGCCGCGGCGCGGGTCCGAACAAGGACTACGTGCTCATCGACGTGACCCACCTCGGTGAGGACGTGCTCGAGGAGAAGCTGCCCGACATCACCGAGTTCTCCCGCACCTACCTGGGCGTCGACCCGGTGAAGGAGCCGGTGCCGGTCATGCCGACCTGCCACTACGTGATGGGCGGCATCCCGACCCGGATCCGCGGCGAGGTGCTGCGCAACAACACCGACATCGTCCCCGGCCTCTACGCGGCGGGCGAGTGCGCGTGCGTCTCGGTGCACGGCTCCAACCGCCTCGGCACCAACTCGCTGCTCGACATCAACGTGTTCGGCCGCCGCGCGGGCATCGCCGCCGCGGAGTACGCCCAGCGCACCGAGTTCGTCGACATGCCGGAGAAGCCGGCGCAGATGGTCACCGAGTGGCTGGAAATGCTGCTGTCGGAGCACGGCAACGAGCGGGTCGCCGACATCCGCACCGAGCTGCAGTACACGATGGACATGAACGCCGCCGTGTTCCGCACCGAGGACACCCTCAAGCAGGCCCTCACCGACATCCACGCGCTCAAGGAGCGGTACTCGCGGATCTCGGTGCAGGACAAGGGCAAGCGGTACAACAGCGACCTGCTGGAGGCCGTCGAGCTCGGCTTCCTGCTCGAGCTTGCCGAGGTCACCGTCGTCGGCGCGCTGAACAGGAAGGAATCGCGCGGCGGCCACGCACGCGAGGACTACCCGGACCGCGACGACGTGAACTTCATGCGGCACACGATGGCCTACAAGGAGAGCCCCGAGCTCATCGCCGACATCCGCCTCGACTTCAAGCCGGTGGTGCAGACCCGTTACGAGCCGATGGAGCGTAAGTACTGATGACTGCTGTTGCCGAAGCACCCTCTTCGCAGAAGCCCGCTCCGGTCCCCGACGGCTCGGTGATGATCACCGTCAAGGTGGCCAGGTTCAACCCGGAGGACGACAAGGGCGCGCACTGGGAGTCCTTCCAGGTGCCGGTCCTGCCGACCGACCGCTTCCTGAACGTGCTCATCTACATCAAGTCCTACCTGGACGGCACGCTCACCTTCCGTCGCTCGTGCGCGCACGGCGTGTGCGGTTCGGACGCGATGCGGATCAACGGCGTGAACCGGCTGGCCTGCAAGGTGCTGATGAAGGACATGCTGCCCAAGGGCGGTAAGTCGCTCACCGTCACCGTCGAGCCGATCCGCGGCCTGCCCGTGGAGAAGGACCTCGTCGTCGACATGGAGCCGTTCTTCGACGCGTTCCGCGCGGTGAAGCCCTACCTGATCACCACGGGTAACGAGCCAACCCGCGAGCGCATCCAGAGCCAGGCCGACCGCGCCCGGTTCGACGACACCACCAAGTGCATCCTGTGCGCCTGCTGCACCACCTCCTGCCCCGTGTACTGGAGCGACGGCAGCTACTTCGGCCCGGCCGCGATCGTGAACGCCCACCGCTTCATCTTCGACAGCCGCGACGAAGGCGCCCGCGAACGCCTCGACATCCTCAACGACGTCGAAGGCGTCTGGCGCTGCCGCACCACCTTCAACTGCACCGACGCCTGCCCCCGCGGCATCGAGGTCACCAAGGCCATCCAGGAAGTCAAGCGAGCCCTCCTCTTCACCCGCTGACCCCCCGGACCACCGCCTCACTACGAAGGCCGCCACCGTCCCGAAGACGGTGGCGGCCTTCGTCGCTTCCAGCGGTCGTCGAGAGCCCGTGGCCACGACCACATCCGGCTCGACGGATCATCGACCACATCCGCCGAGGACGGCCGATCACGTTGACCGAACAGCCAGACGTACTCTACGTACTTGACGTACTTGACCTTTCCTCTGGATGATAGTCGTATCCGAGGAAAGGCGATCCGATGTCCGCAGTGCGCTATGACAGCTACACGGAAGCCCGAGCCCATCTGAAGGACCTGTTGGACGCCGCAGGACAAGGGCGAGTGGCAACCGTCCGTCGCGACACCGAGTATGCCGCTGTCGTCGACGCCGAGCGACTCCGCTATGCCCTGGCCAGGTTGTGCCCCGCCAACGCGGAAGTCGTCCCCGAGAACGGCGGATGGTCGATGTACCTACCTGGGCTGCCAATCGGTGCCGATGGCGCCGACTTCGACGAGGCCGTCGAAGAAATGATCATCGCGCTGCGTGAGTACGCGGATGACTGGCAAAGCCGACTGCGTACCGCACCCAATCACCGTGAACACTGGGGTCTCGTTCAGCTGATCGAGCTCAGCAACGATGCGCAACTTCACGACTGGCTTGTCGGGGCCACCCAGTGACGTGGCCTCAGCCGACCCGTGAACGGCACGAGCAGTTCTGCAAGCTCGAGAGGTGGGAACGGATACGAGATGCGCGCGGGCGCACCGGAACTCACCACATCACGTATGAACTCGGACTGTCGGACGGCAGGATACTACGGACCCGAATCTCACACCCGGTCGATCGCACGGGCTACGGCACAGCTCTGTGGTCTCATATCCTGAGAGATCAACTCGAAGTCACCGAAGATGAATTCTGGCAGTGCATCTCGCACGGCATCTTGCCCGACCGCGGTGCACCGGAACCGCCACGTGAGTCCCTGCCCGCCGATCTGGTCCACCTGTTGATCCATCGGGTCGGCCTCACCGAAAGCGAAGTCGGGGCCATGGACAAGCCCGAGGCGATCGCTCGATTGCAGCGATTTTGGATCGAAGGAGTGTAGGCCTGACACGCGGGCCGACTTTGGGGCCAGCCAGGAAGTCAAGCGAGCCCTCCTCTTCACCCGCTGACCCCCGGACCACCGCCTCACTACGAAGGCCGCCACCGTCCCGAAGACGGTGGCGGCCTTCGCTGGATTGCGGGGCTTCGGCCACGCGGGGCCTCGCCTGCATCCGAACCGATTCACCGGCCGCACGCGGGGATTCGGCGGCGCAAGATCAGGGGACCGGGGAACGCGTTGCGCGGCGCGCGAACGGCGGGGCGTGTTCGGGGCGGAGGCCGATACCGCCCAAGTAGGCGGTGACAGCGCGCAGCCGGGCCGAGCGGCGCAGCAGCCGCAGCGGGGCTGGGAGCCTGCGCTCGTCGAGGGTGGCGTTCAGGGCGGGGCGGATGAGCATGTCGTGTTCGGCGCGCTGGGACCGCTGGACCATCGCCGCGGGGAAGGATCGGCGGCGTTGGACGCGGGCCAGATCGGTACGGCGAAGCTTGCCGCGTCGCAAGGGTTCGGCGAGGTATCGCGCGGTGGCGACGGCGTCTTGGATCGCGAGGTTGACGCCGACGCCGCCGACCGGCGACATGGTGTGCGCGGCGTCGCCGATGCACAGCACGCCGTCGGCGTACCAGCGGCGCAGCCGGTCCATCCCGGTCCGCAGCACGGCGACATCGTCCCAGTCGCGGATGGCGGCGAGTTGCCGCTCCGAGAAACCGCACAGCTCGCCGAGACGGGACCGCCACGCCGCGATGTCCTCGAGTCGCCGCTGCTCGTCGGTGCCTTTCGCGATGAGGTACGCCACCTGCTGGTAGTCGCCGCGATCCATCGCCACCGCCACCTGACCCCCGCCGAACCAGCCGAACACCTCGCCGTCGCCGATGTGGGACTTGGGTACTCGGACCTGCCACACATCCATCGGAATCTCGAACTCGCGCACCGGCAGTCCGGATTCACGGCGCACCACCGACCACCTGCCGTCGCAGCCAACCGTGAGATCCGCGGTGAGCGACCGCGCTCCGCCGTCCGCATCGGTGTAGTCGACACCGGTGACCCGGCCGTCGTCGTCGCGGCGTAATCCGGTGACGGTGCAGTCGCGACGGAGGGTGAACGTCGGCTCCTCGGAAGCGGCAGCGCACAGCAGATCAAGGAAATCGCCTTGGGGCACCATCGCGATGTGCTTGTGCCGACCGGGAATTCGGCTGAAATCCGCCATCACGACGACGGTGTCGCCGATTCGGATACGCATCTGCCGCAGGCGTCCGGCGGGAATTCTCGCGAACCGTTCGCCCAAGCCGAGTTCGTCGAGAAGGCGCAGTGTCGACGGGTGGACGGTATCGCCGCGGAAGTCCCTTCGGAAGTCGGCGTGCTTCTCGAGCACGGTCACCTCGACGCCCGCGCGAGCCAGCAAGAGTCCGAGCGTCATCCCCGCTGGGCCGCCACCCACGACGACGCACCCCGTTCGTTCGATCATGCCGCCAGGCTAACAGAACTTAGACTCTGTCTAAATTTCGATGGCGTGTAAGAATCCAGGCATGGGACTGCGGGAACAGAAGAAGCGGAAGACCAAGCAGGCTCTCGTCGAGGCGGCCCTTCGATTGTTCGGCGAGAAGGGCTACGACAACACCACCGTCGCCGAGATCGCCGCCGCCGCACAGGTTTCCTATGCGACCTTCTTCAACTACTGCACCACCAAGGAAGACGTCGTCTTCGCCGACGACGACCTCTACGACGAACTTCTCGCCGAGATCTTCGCGACCCGCGTCCCATCCGAACGTCCCGCCGACCTACTCTTGCGCGCGATCGATCAGCTGAGCGCGGCGACGAGCTGGAGTTTCCCGCTCGATCACGAACTCACGCACATCCGAGCACGCCTCATCGCCGAAGTGCCCGCCCTGCGCGCTGCCGCTCTGCTGCGCAACGCCGGCCTCCGGCAGCGCCTGACCCGAGCCCTCCTCGACGCCTACCCCGACGATCTCGACATACTGCACGCGGCAGCACTGACCGGCGCGATGGTCGGTGCGGTCGACGCGGTGCTCGACGACTCCGCCAGAGGACAGCTGACACCCACCACGATCACCGGCATCGTGCACCAAGCCGCTGAAATCGGCCTGCGCGGGCACCTGTCGGAGGGAGCACGGCATACGACCTGAGCCGACTCATTCCCGGCCGAGGGGAAGAGGAGTCGCGCAGGACCAGTGTTCGCCCGCGAGGACGACGTGGTCAAGGAAGCGGAGGCCTACGGTGCGGCAGGCTTCGATGATGGCGGTGGTGGTGCGCCGGTCGTCGAGGCTGGGGGTGGCGGTGCCGGAGGGGTGATTGTGGACGAGGGCGAAGGCGCGACCGTCGTGGCGGAGGACGGTGTTGAGGATTTCGCGGATCGGGACGGTGACCTGATCGACCGCGCCTTCGGCGACGAACACCTTCTGCCGCAAGCGATTCTGGGTGTCGCAGACCAGCACGAGGATTCGTTCCACGCGGACGCCGTCGAACAGCGGGCGGGCGATGCGGACGACGTCGAAGGCGCTTTCCAGGTGCGGCGCGGCCTCGGGTTCGGCGCGTGCCCTGCTGCCGAGCTGGAAGGCGGCGATGATCGCGGCGGCCTTGGCCACCCCGACGCCGGCTCTGCGGAACAGTTCCTCGGGCCGGGCCGCGGCCAGACCCGGGATGCCGCCGTATTCGGCGAGGAGCTCCGCGGCCAATTCCAGCGCGCTCTCGCCCCTGCGACCCTGACCGAGCAGCAGGGCGAGCAATTCGCTGTCGCTGAGCGCGTGCGGACCGAGCGCGAGCAGTCGCTCACGCGGGCGTTGGCCGAAGGGCAGGTTGGCGATCGGTACCGACATCTCAGACCCCCTCGAAGGCGATGGAGAATTCGGATTGTGCCAGCGGCCACCGACAGGTCGGGTGGGTGCGCGGTTCGGGCAGAATGAGGGGACGAACCGATTGGGGGGACGAATGTCTGGGTGGCGCAAGAACTCCAAGAACACGGGGGCCCACGGCCGCGACGGCGCGACGCGGACCGTCCGCGCACTGAGCGCGACCGCGCTGCTGACGCTCGCGGCCTGCGGAGGCTCCGGCACCGCGGCGAGCCCGGACCTCGACAGGTACTACGACCAGCGCGTCGCATGGGGTTCCTGCGCGGACTTCCCGCACGGCGCCGAGCTGACCGCCGGCGGCCTGGAGTGCGCGCGGGTGACCGTCCCGCTCGACTACGCCGAGCCCGACGGCGCCACGGCCTCGATCGCCATCTCCCGCCTGCCCGCTCGCGGCGAGCGGGTCGCCGCCCTGCTCACCAATCCAGGCGGCCCCGGATCGCCGGGACTCGCGATGCCGCTGATGTTCGCGGAAAGCGAGACGGCGCAACGCTTCGACGTGATCGGCGTCGACGTGCGCGGCCTCGGCGCGTCCACACCGAAGGTGGTGTGCCTGACACCGGAGGAGTTCCAGGCGGAGCGCAACGAGCTCGACGTCGACTATTCGGCGGAAGGCATCGCGCAGACCGAGCGCGAACACCGCGACTACGTCGACAAATGCGTGCGGCGAACGGGGGTCGACGTACTGGCCAACGTCGGAACCCGCGAGGTGGCACGGGATTTCGATGTGATCCGGGCGGCGCTCGGCGACGAGAAGCTGACCTACTACGGCGGCTCCTACGGCACCCGCCTCGGCTCCACCTTCGCCGAGATGTTCCCCGATCGGGTGCGCGCCATGGTCCTCGACGGTGGCGTCGACCCGGCCACCGACATGGTCGACGCCGTGGTGTTCTCGCGCGGCTTCCAGCAGGCCTTCGACGCCTACGCCGCCGACTGCGCGAAGGCGCCGGACTGCCCGCTCGGCACCGAACCGGCCCGCGCCACCGCGGCCTTCCACGCCCTTGTCCTCCCGCTGATCGACCGGCCCGCCGCAACGGCGGACCCGCGCGGCCTCGGCTACCGCGACGCGCTCAGCGCGGTAGCCAATTCGCTGTACAACCCGGCGGGCTGGCCCGGTATCACCACGGGTCTGAAAGAGCTGGCCGGGGGCCGCGGCGACGCGCTGCTGGCGTTCGCGGACGTCATCGCGAGCCCGAGCATCGTCGAGCGGGATCTGCAGCAGGCGGTGTTCTGCCTCGAGGAGAAGCGCGTCACCGATCGCGCGGAGGCCGCCGAACTGGACCGCCACACCCGCTCCGCCGCACCGATTTTCGACGACGGGCGCGCGACGGGACAGGCTCCGCTCGGCGTCTGCGCCTTCTGGCCGGTGCCGACGAACTCCCAGCCGCACGTCCCCTCGATACCGAATCTGCCGAAGGTCGTTGTCGTCTCCGTCACCGGCGATCCGGCCACCCCGCACCAGGGCGGGATCAACCTGGCCCGTGCGCTCGGCGCTTCCCTGGTCACCTACGAGGGCGTGCAGCACGGCGTCTTCGGCCAGGGTGTGGCGTGCGTGGACGAGGCGGTGTTGCGCTATCTGATCGATCTCACCCCGCCGCCCGAAGGCCTGGTCTGCCGGTCGGTCTGAGCGGATCCCAGCGGGCCCGACAACCGCCGGTTCGGGCACACTGTTCGGCGAACCGGCATCCGGGGGAAGGCGAATAGTGCGAAGGCGCAGGACGATTCAGAAAGTGGCGCGGTCGTGGTTTCCACGCTCGGCGCTGGCGGCGCTGCTGCTCACCACGGCGGCGTGCGCGGACGACGAACCGCTCGTCGCACCGGCTCCGACCTTGGAACCGTTCCTCCGCCAGACCCTCACCTGGGAGTCGTGCGAGAACTATCCCGGCGGCGCGGGTCTTTCCGCAGAGGGCATCGAATGCGCGCGGGTGACGGTTCCACTGGACTACGCCGACCCCGGGGGCGAGACCGCCCGCATCGCCATCTCTCGGCTGCGGGCGCGCGGCGAGCGTGTCGCCGCGATCCTCACCAACCCGGGCGGCCCTGGCGGGCCCGGCCTCGGCATGCCGAGGATGCTGGCGAAATCGCCGCTGGCCGAACGCTTCGATGTGATCGGCATGGATGTGCGCGGCCTCGGCGCCTCGACGCCGCTGGTGCGCTGCCCGTCCGCGGAGGAGACGCGGACGGAGCGGTTGCTCCTCGCGGTCGGCCATACGGTCGGCGAGGTCGACCAGCTGGAGGAGGAGGTGGAGGACTACGCGGTCTCGTGCGCCGCCGGTTCGGGAACGAAGCTGCTCTCGCACGTCGGAACCGTCGATGTGGCCAGGGATCTCGATGTGATCAGGACGGTGCTCGGCGAGCAGAAGCTGACGTACTTCGGTGGTTCCTACGGCACCCGCATCGGTTCCACCTTCGCCGAGATGTTCCCGGACCGGGTCAGGGCGATGGTGCTGGACGGCCCCCTCGATCCGGCGTCCAACATGAGTGATCCGGTGGTCGACGCCGCCGCGTTCCAACGGGCATTCGAGGCCTACGCGGCGGACTGCGCGACGGCACCCGACTGCCCGCTCGGCACCGACCCACGGCAGGCCACCGAGGTCTACCGGAAGCTGACTCTGCCACTGATCGAGCACCCCGCGCCCACCACGGACCAGCGCGGAGTGGACTTCGTCGACGCGGTCGAAGCGGTGATCGCCTCGATGTACAGCCCGAAACTCTGGCCGGACCTCACCGCGGCCCTCGCCGAGCTGAGCCGGGGCCGCGGCGACGCGCTCCAGGCGATCACCTCCGGCCATTCCGAGTCCGTCGGAATGGGCGTGCACCTGGCGGTGAACTGCCTCGAGGAGGTCAGGGTCACCGACCGGGCGCAAGTAACCCAGTGGGAGCGCCGAATTCGCGAGGTCGCTCCCATCTTCGACAGCGGACTTCCGGTCACCGAGTCGCCCTTGGACGTCTGCGCGTTCTGGCCGGTGCCGCCGAATTGGCAGCCGCATCCGCCGGTGATCACCGGCCTGCCGAAAGTGGTGGTCGTGGCGGCCACCGGTGATCCGGCGACGCCGTACGAGCGCGGCGTGCGGCTGGCCGAGGCCCTCGACGCGTCACTGATCACCTACGAGGCAACCCAGCACGGCGTCGCGTTCAAGGGCGTGCGCTGCGTGGACGAGCCGGTCATGAAGTACCTGATCGAACTCGTTCCACCGCCGGACACCCGCTGCGCACTACAGCGATAGACGGCGGGTCGGGCCTCCGCCTTCGCCACGCCTGGGACTGTCGACGGTAGTGCCCCTCTAACCGTCGACGGTGACGACCTCCGGCGCGGGTAGCGCGCACAGCACACCCGAGGCCAGCTTCTCGAGGTGATGGAGTTGCCGCTCGTGCACCACGATTCGGCGCAACGCCTCGTTGACGGTGGCGTTGCTGTTGGACGTGCCCATGATCGCGGCGGCGGCGGCCAACAGCTTCTGGTCGAGATCGATCCGCACGGTATGCATGCGTCCTCCTTCGTACTTTCGCCATCTTGCGCCATCAGCCCCGCTCATGTCCGGCAAATCGCGTACACGCGTCGGGATACCTGTCTTGACTTAATACCCTACGGGGGTATAGTGCGAAGTATGGAACACCGCCACGGAGCCCACGGGGCACAGCACGGACACTCCGGGCACGCAGGCCATTCCGCACCGGCCGCGAGTGAAATGCACGCGGCCGACCAGCACGCCGGGCACCGAACCGACAGTGCCGACACGCACCGCGGTCACGGCGCCGACGCGCACCGAAGCCCGAGTGCCGCCGCACATCAAACCGTCAGCACCGACGCACACCGAACCCACGGCACCACCGATCACTCCGCACACACCGGGCATCACCCCGCCGCCACCTGGAAGATGGCCGCGACCGCCACCCTGCACTGCCTCACCGGCTGCGCCATCGGCGAGGTGCTCGGCCTGGTCATCGGTACCGCGCTGGGCTGGAGCACGCTGCCGACGATGGTCCTCGCCATCGTGCTGGCGTTCGTCTTCGGCTACGCGCTGACCATCCGCGGCGTGATGAAGGCGGGCGTCGCGTTCGGCGCCGCGCTGTCCGTCGCGTTCGCCGCCGATACGCTCTCGATCACGGTCATGGAGATCACCGACAACGCGGTGCTGCTCGCGGTGCCCGGCGCCATGCACGCCGGACTCACCGACGCCCTGTTCTGGGGTGCGCTCGCCTTCGCTTTCGCCGTCGCCTTCGTGGTCACCACGCCGGTGAACAAGTGGCTGATCGGCCGCGGCAAGGGCCACGCCGTGGTGCACGCGTATCACGGCGGTCACTGAATCGCCGCTGTCACCGTTTCCATCCGCGAGACCGGCAATCGACGGAATCGGCCCGGCCAGCTAGGCAGTGTGTACAGCTGGCTGGGCTTTCGTTGTCGGAACGGTCAGGCGGTGCTTGCATCGAGGTATGTTCACCGAGGCTCAGCTGTACTCGCCGGTCACCCGCAGCGGCGACGGCGACGTGACGGTGCATTTGAGCGATGAGCACCCCGGCGTGCACGACCCCGAGTACCGAGCGCGCCGCAACGCCATCGCCGCTCTCGCGCTGGCCTACAAGCCGGGCGAACCCGTACCCGAGATCGATTACACCGAGGAAGAACAGCAGGTCTGGCGGATCGTCTCCGCCGAACTGGCCCGCAAACACCGCACGTACGCGTGCGGGGAGGTACTGGCCGCCGCGTCCCGGCTCGGTCTACCCGGCGACCACATCCCGCAACTCGACGAGGTGACGGCGGCACTCGCCCCGCTCACCGGCTTCCGCTACGTCCCCGCCGCCGGGCTGGTGCCGTTGCGCGAGTTCTTCGGCTCCTTCGCGGACCGGGTGTTCCACTCGACGCAGTACATCCGGCATCACTCCGCCCCGCTCTACACGCCCGAGCCGGACGCCATCCACGAGATCATCGGCCACGCCAACCAGATCGCCAGCCCCCGCTTCGCCGCCATCTACGAAACCGTCGGCGCGGCGGTCGCCAGACTGACCACCCAGACGGCGCTGAAATTCCTCGCCGATGTGTTCTGGTTCTCGATGGAGTTCGGCGTCGTCCGCGAGCACGGCGAAATCCGCTGCTACGGAGCCGGACTGCTGTCCTCCTACGGCGAGCTGGACGAGTTCCGGCGGGCCGAGCTGCGGCCGCTCGACGTGGTCGCCATGGGAACCGCGGCCTACGACATCACCCACTACCAGCCGATTCTGTACTGCGCCGAGTCGGTTTCCGAGATCGAGGACGTGATCGGCGGCTTCTTCGCCGAGATGGACGACGACACTCCCCTGCGCGCCTTGCGCGACCAGAAACGCCCCTCGGTGGCCGAGGCGAGCTGAGGCGGTCAATCGACGGAAGGGTCGAGCGGCAGACCGGCGTCGAGGAAGTCCATCGCGCGGCCGAGGTTGTCCGCGTTCACCGGCGCGCGCAGCGAGATGGCGAGGCCCGCTCCGGCGATCGCACCGGCCGCCACGCGGACCTCGAAGTCGTCGGCGGGGCGGTCGAGGTATTCGGCGAGCAGCTCGGCGATCATCTCGATGCCGCGCTCGAGCTCGATGCCGATCGCCGCGCGCAGTTCCGGCACGTGGTAGAGCAGGGCTTGGCGCTCCTGCTCGAATGCCAGTTCCTCGGGGGTCAGGGTGGCGAACGCCGTGTCCATCGCTTGGCGGAAGGCGAGAATCGGGGAAAGCCCACGCGGCTGGCGGCGGATCTCCTCGATCAGCACCGGATCCAGGTCGTCGGCGATGACCAGCTGCTCCTTGGTCGGAAAGTAGCGGAAGAAGGTGCTCGGGGAGACGTCGGCCGCCGCGGCGATCTGCTCGATCGTGGTCTCCCCGTAGCCCTGCTCGCGGAAGAGCCGGAACGCCTCGGTGCGAATCGTCCGGCGGGTCCGCTCCTTCTTCCGCTCCCGCAACCCCGGCGCCGCGACACCCTCACCCGTTGACTCAACCGACATGCGTCGATTCTGACTCATCGCGCGCCGCCGCGGCGGCAGGTGCGTCGACCGGCTCCGGCGCGCGGCCCGGCAGCACCCACAGCGCCAGCGGCACCGACACCGCGCACAGGGCGGCGCAGACCCACAGCATCAGGCTCATCCCGCCGACGAAAGCCGACTGGACCTGGGCCAGCGCGTCGGCGCTTCCGCTCGCCTTCGCCGCGGCCGCCCCTGCGCTCACGCCGTCGTCGTAGGGCGCGACGTTCAGCGCACCGAGTTCGGCGCGATACCTGGTGACGAGCACGGTGCCGAGCAGCGCGACGCCGATGGTGCCCGCCGCCTGCCGCAGCGCCTGCATCAGCGCGGACCCGACGCCGCTGCGCGCGACGTCCAGATCGTCCATGGCGACCGACATCGCGACCGGCATGCCCATGCCCATACCGACGCCGACCAGCGTGATCCAGCACGCGGTGAACCAGTAGGCGCTGTCCACGTCCGTCAGCGCGCCCATGCCGAGGCCGATGCCGAGCAGCACGAAACCGGCCGTGATCGCCACGCGCGCACCGGCTTTCGGGAGCAGCCGGTCCCCAAGCCGCGCACCGACCACCACGCCGCCGATCATCGGAAGCAGCCGAAGTCCGCTGCCGAGCGCGTCGGCGCCGAGCACCTCCTGGTAGTACTGCGGCACGGTGAAGAACATGCCGAACATCGCGAAAGTGATCAGCACGGCGAACACCGATCCCCAGCGGAAACCCTTGGCGCGGAACAGCTCCAGGTCGATCAGCGGGTTCCGTGCGCGACGCTGCCATAGCAGGAACGCCGCAACGGCGAGCACGCCGCAGGCGAACAGCATCCAGGCGACGGCGTCGCCCCAGCCTTCTTCGCCGAAGCGGATGAAACCGTAAGTGACACCGAGCATGCCGAGCATCGACAGCAGTACGCCGGGCAGATCGATCGGATGCTGTCGCGGATTACGCGATTCCGGCACCAGCGCGGCCACCGCCGCCGCGGCGACCACCACCATCGGCACGTTGATCAGGAAGACCGAACCCCACCAGAAGTTGTCGACCAGCCAGCCGCCGAGCACCGGCCCCAGAGGCAGACCGAGCGAGGTCGCGGTGACCCAGATCGACATGGCGCGGGCCCGTTCCCGCTGCTCGGGAAACAGCACGGGAAGCACGGCCATGGACAGCGGCACCATGACCGCCGCGGCGATGCCGAGCACCACCCGCGCCGCGATCAGCTGCCCCGAGGTCTCCGCGAAGGCGCAGGCGAGCGAGGCCAGACCGAACAAGACCAGCGCCGCGAGCAGGAGCTTCTTGCGCCCGTAGCGGTCGCCGAGCGCTCCCGCGGGCAGCATGAACGCCGCGAGCGCCAGCGTATAGGCGGAGCTGAACCATTGCAGCGCACCGGTGTTCGCGTGCAGATCGACGGCGAGGGTGGGCAGCGCGACGGTCAGGACGGTCATATCGAGACCGATGGTCAGCATGGCGAGAGCCAGCGCGCCGAGCGCGAGCCACCGTCGGGTATCCGCGTTCATGATCTCTCCCAGAAATGCGAGTTACTACTTTTTGATAGTAGCTCTCATTTCATGGTTACTGTCAATACATGGCCCCAGGTGTACCTGCGCTGTCACCGACGCCATGGCCTCCTACGTCGTGCCGGGTGACGTAGATTCGTCAGTCATGACGGATAGTCGCGCCAAGCAGGCCGTCGTGGAGCGGGCCGCCTACGATCAGCGCTGGTCCGACCACGCGCCGGTGACGGTGCAGTACCGATGAACAGCAAGGTGATTCGGGCGCTCGGAGCGTTCGGCGCCGTGGCGGTGGTGTTGCTGGTCGCGGTGCTCGCGCTGCGCGGCGGCTCCGACACCGACCGCACCGCTTCGGCCACCGCGACGACCCATGCCATCACCACGTCCACGAACAGCCCCGTGCGCTCGCCCGCCACCCCGCCCGCCGCGGCGACCGACCCGCTGACCGGCACAGACTCTCTACTCAGTCACGGTCGGGCTGCGCGGCTGCCCAGCGCCTTACGGATCAGCTCTCGCGCTGCTGCCCCGGTCACGGACTGACCGGCCAGCACATCGAACGTCCGGTGATACACCTTGATCTCTCGCGGCTGTGTGATGTTCAGTTCTGCGGTTATCCCCTCAACAAGAACCATTTTGTTGTCAAACATCAGAAAACTGGTTGTGGCAGTCTCGAACGGTGCCATGAACGGGATGATTCCGAGTGTCACGCGAGGCATTCCCTGAACCGCTAACAACCTGTCCAGTTGTCCGATCATGGTCTGTTCGTCCCCGACCGTGGTGTACAACGCTTGTTCACCGATGACGAAATGGAACAGGTGATCTCGTCGGTAGAGGACCTGTTGACGCTCCATCCGCTTGGACACGCCTTCGTCCAAGTCGTCTGGTATCTGCTGGAACTCGATAACCTTCCGCAGAATGCCAGTAGCATAGTCGGCTGTTTGGAGCAGACCGGGAATAAGGACCGGTTCAAACCATCGAAGTATCCTGGCCTCGGATTCCCACTTGATAGAAGCTTGCTGCCGCCGTTTGGTGCCGGTACCGAGAATCTTCCGCCATTCGAGGTACGCGGTATCTATGTTCTTCCGAGTAGCGAGCAGGTCCGCTAACTCGTCCTCGGCGTCGCAGTCTCGGCAGTATGCGTGTATATCGTCAAGTGACGGCTTGATTTTGCCGTATTCGATCTTGGAGACCTTGCTAGCATCCCAGCCGTTACGGCGTGCCAGTTCAGCGCCGGACAACCCAGCGGTAAAGCGAATCTCCCGAAGACGTGCCCCGAGAGATTCGCGCTGCTGATCAACAGAACCAGTCACCGTGTGACGTACTCCGAATACGGGACAGCCAGAGACCAGAACCGTTCTTTCAACCGCCGACAGTAAGCGGCAATATGCGGGTCGGTAGTTACCGCCCCAGACCAACCTCCAGATTCCCCGAATGCCGAGTAGATGACTTTCTCGTCATCGAACAACCAGAAATCGTCTGGTGGAACTTCCCCCGCCTCATGCCGTGGTAGATAACGGATGTCTTCCCCTGCTGTGGTGTTGAGTTCGGCCACTCGCATAGAGAACCGGGTGTAGTCGGTGTGGGGCACCGACACGATACGTACCCGCGTCACCGCTACGCCCCGGCTGGTCGTCTCCCGCACCAACTCTGTCCACGGTTGGAACCATCCGTAGTCGTCTGGCTCATCCGCAAGGAATCGCCGTAGCGGCTCGTGCTCGTTCGGCTCGGCGTAGGAGTCGAGCACTTCGAGGTGAAACGCTTCCCGCTTGCAGGTCCGAAGTAGATTCGGAAACCCTTCATCGGGCACCAGCAGCACCGTAGAACGTCCTTTCACGCTTCGGGACCTCGATAGCCGATTCGTCTTCGGCAAGGTCGAGCTGAGCCAGCGTCTCAGGCTCCGTCACTGGTCGGCCGGACAGGGTGAACGTGCCCCGGCCGGTATCGGTCATAGCCGACCCGATGAACGTATCCGGTTCAGCGAAACCCGTTAGCAAGTGCGGAATTTCGACCGTTTCGGGGTTGTCCGTTACCCAACCCTGAACCAGGTAACTCGCCTGATCAGTGGCGTACAACGACGGACACCCGTTGCTCGTGCTGCCACCTTTGCCAAGGAACCGTAACCGCATGATGTGCCCTCCTCCGAGTCCGTGCACAATGCTGCACATGCCAGCTTGATAATCGCCCATTGATGCTGGTTCTGTACTGGCGAAATCGAATCTGTGCACGGTTATGCACGATCCTGGCAGTCGCACTCTGCTGCTCCCTAGCGTCTCTGTGCAGGCACGCGGCACCGGGTGAGTTCCAGTCACAAGGTCATCGGTTCGGCTGTTTCCCCGGTGCCGGGTGTCTGTCAACGGGAACAGGAGGGACAGCGTGTTGCCCAAGCGCACACCGAATACCAAGCGCCCGTACCCGGTGCCTGCGGCCCGACCGGAGTTGATCCGGCGCGTAGCCGAAGCGCTGAGGCAGTGGGGTACCCCGAAGCGGGGTGCCGCATGAGTGAGGTAATCCGGCCGATGCTGGAAGCGTTGTCGGCACGCGCTGCGGTCCGCTCGCTCACGATTCAGCGCGTTAACCACCCGCCCTACGGGTGGGAGATGTCCAACGGTCACACCGTGGTCTGCTCTGGGTCCTTGGACAGGCTCGCACGGTGGCTGGACGACGCCGAGCGTCAGCCATGATCACGCTCGGCTGGATTCTGGTGTTCGGGCTACCGGCAGCGGCGTTCGTAGCCGCGCTGGCGTGGCCTGAGCGGATACCGAAAGACCGCACTGTGAAGGCAATCCGCGAACGCATCGAACACGAGGACAAGCCCGACTAGTCACAGGAGTACTGATCGACTCCCGGCTGGTCAGGCTATTTCGAATGGGGAAAAACCTTGCGCTACTACATTTCTCGGTTTGGTTTAATCGTCACAACCGTAGGTGCAGTGCTGTCCGTCCTCGCATCGCCAGTTACGGCGGCACCGACGCCGGTCAAGGCGAAGGCGTGCGATTTCAGTACGACGTTCAGCCGTCCGACCTTGCTGCATCCGGTCATCTCCGCCGACGCACGGGCTATCTGCGACGTTCCCCCGGAGTCGCACAGTTTCGAGTTCAGCTTGGAACACGTCAACGCTGGGCGCTGGGTACGCTGGGCGCTCACGGTGGACTCCGCGGTTCCATACCCGAACGAGCGTCGGTACCAGGTGAGCGCGGAGTGTGAAACAGGCGAGTGGCGGCACAAGGTTCGGGTCTACGGCAGCCTGCAAGGCCGTCCGTTCGACTTCACCGAGACCGGCGATACCCGAACCGTTACGTCCAGTGAATGCCCGAGAGGATGACCGATGCCGATGTTCGAAGGTCGATACGCCGAGTACCCCGATCCTGGCTTGTGGCACCGGGTGCGGTTCTGGGGACCTCAGCGCATCCGTAATGCGTGGTGGCGGTTGAGTATCCGCCTGCGCGGCTCACAGCCACCGAAGCCGAACTAGTTCGACGCACATAACACCCCTGGGCATCTGGACAGCGGCCAATCGCCGAGTTCTGGCCGGTTGAACGGTGAGTACTTCGTAGCTGAGATGTCCAGGTCTACGGCCGTTCCAGCTTCGGCGTAGCCGCGTGCTTGGCCTGCGTTCCGAGCGTGTTCGATCTGACGACCGGGTGACGTAGATTCGTCAGTCATGACAGAGAGCCGAGCCACCAGCAAGGCGCGTAACGGGGTCTGCATCTCGGTCCCTTCCCTGTTCAAGGGTGAGTCTAGGGTTTGTAAAACCGGTGCGATCCGATGGCGCATCGATTACCAGCTGGCCCGCGGCGAGCTGCCCGGCCGCGCCAAGCAGGCCGTCGTCGAGCGGGCCGCCGCCTATGATCAGCGCTGGTCCGACCACGCGCCGGTGACGGTGCAGTACCGATGAACAACAAGGTGATTCGGGCGCTCGGAGCGTTCGGCGCCGTGGCGGTGGTGTTGCTGGTCGCGATGCTGTCGCTGCGCGGCGGCTCTGACACAGACCGAACGGCGGGCTCGGGCACCGCGACCCACGCCACCTCGACAGCCACGAACGGTCCCGCGGGTTCGCCCGCCACCCCGGCGGCCACCAACCCAGCGCCTTGACGGAACAGCGCGGGCTGCCTCATTGGTCACGGACTGACCGGCCAGCACATCGAACGTGCGGTGAACCCCAGTTCACCGGGTGTCGTCGGCTAGGTACCCTCCGCATGGGTAGACCCCCGGTGCGGCTACAGCCCTGCGGGTGGCAGATCACAGAGCAGAGAAATGCCCCGGATTCCCGGGCATCTCGACGGAGCTATGCGATTTCCAGTGCCGCCCGCATCCAGTCCTTCGCGGCGCTGAGATCATCGCCGGGAATGGCACGGGTTGCGTAGGTCGGTTTGCTGACCCAGCGACGCGAACGCCATCCGAGCATCGGCCGCACCGTCCACCAACCCAGCTCCCGGTTCAGCATGTGACCCGCACCCGTGTGCCGTGGGTTCAGCCAACGCCGGGGTCGGGGCCGTGTCGCTGCCCTCCACAAGCCGGTAAGACGATCGCGCATCATGACCGGACCGTCGTAGTCGGCGTACCGCCGTCCGTTCGGCAATCTCACGTCATCCGCCTACTTCGCAGTCCTCGGCCGAAACATCTCGCGTACCGGAAATGGTCTCGATAGGGCCATACGGCCTGCCCTGGATCGTACCGACCACCTGGGCGTACATACGCCAGGTTCCCGGCGCACACGGAGCAGTCGCGGTGTGGGTCTGACGAGACCATGGCACCAGCCGGGTTCGTACGTGCTGACCAACGAATTCCCACTGGCCCGAATTATTGAGCCGCTGCAAGCTTAGGTAGTAGTCATGCGTGAGACCTGGGTCGCCTTCGCGGGGCATGTCGCATTTCGCCCATGCGTCTGCATGAAGGTCCGGCGGCACGATTGTGGGCCGGGTGAAGATGAATCCGTTGTCACACAGCTGTCTTCGGGCCTCGGTCGGACCGGCACTTGCGACCTTGCTTGTGTCGATCAGCAGCATCGCGCCTGAGGCGGCGACAATGATGTGAAGTCGAGAAACGTTGTACTGCACGGGTTTTCCCCCATCCTGACATTTGAGCGACTACATTCGCTCAGTGCTTTCGTGGCGCGAAGGGCTTCAGTCGATAGTTGCGACGTCCTCGTGTTCGATCCGCCCGCGGATCTGCCTTCACAGTGCGGTCCTTCGGTATCCGCTCGGGCCACACCAGCGCGGCTACGAACACCGCTGTCGGTAGCCCGAACACGAAGACCCAGCCGAGCGTGATCACGGCCGGTTCTCCGCAGCGTCCAGCCACTCGGCAACGCGGTCGAGAGAGCCGGAGAACACGACTCGGTCGCCGTTGCACAATTCCCACCCGTACGGAGGTCGTGCGGCTCGGCGGATGCTCAGGCAGCGCGCCGCAGCGCGTGCCGACAACGCTTCCAGCATCGGCCGGATTACCTCGCTCATGCGGCGCCCCGCTTCGGCTGGTCCCACTTTCTCAGCGCATCGGCTACGCGCTCGAGCAACTCCGGTCGGGCCGCTGGCGCCGCGGACGGTCGTTTCATTTTCGGCGTCCTGTGTGGGAGCACGATCCCTCCTGGATTGGCGGTTGGTGAGCACCCGGCACCGGGAAACCGCCGAACCGATGACCTGGGACTGGAACTCACCCGGTGCCGCGTGCTTGTGAAGGGACGCTAGAGAGCACCCAATCGGCGGTGCTACCAACTTGACAGAACTTGACTAAAATTTGCTCTACTGGCCATATGGGCTGGCCGGATGGGCACCATGACATACGGGGTGTCACACACGGTCACACTCCTAGACAGGAGCCAAGATCATGCGCTTACAGTTCCTCGGCAAGGGCGGCTCAGGACAAGGCCAGTGCCCGACGCTGTACGCCACTGACCAAGGGTCGTACCTCGTTCAGGGATGGCGAACCGATTCACCCGGCACTGTCGAAATCCCCCACTTACTACTCGGGTTCGCGGAGCCGGATACGTTCGTCGGGGCGACGATGACGGACACCGGCCGGGGTACGTTCATCCTCTCCGGCCGACCGGTAGCGGATGCTGAGACGCTGACTCAGCTCGTCCTAGCCGACGATGAGACGGCTATCGAGGTGCCGAAGCGAGAGAGGGAGTTCTACGGTGCGACTGCTGCAAGGGCAAGCGTTCTGGGACCTGTTCCGGCAAGCTGAACGCTCAGCGTTCCACCTCGAAACCAGGGACGCCTACGACGTAGACGACGAGAACCCGCAACTCGCGCGGTTCCTCGAAGGTCACCGAGACGACGATTACGCATGGTTTCAGCCGTGGCTCGACCTCATGAAGGACGCCACGAACCGGGGCGTAGAAGTCTCACGGGTCCGAGTCGTGACGGTGCCACTGCCGGACTATCACCGTTGGTTGCTCTCGATCACTCCCGAGAATCAGTGTGCCGGGGAAGACATCCGGTACGTGCCCCGGCATCTCGCCGGGGAACTGCCCTCGGATGACTGGTGGCTGTACGACGATTCGTTGGTCGCTTTCAACGTCGTTGATCCCGCTGGCCGAGGGGCCGGTGTCGCCGCGACCGATGACCCGCACATAGTCGCCTACTGCCGCAGCATGAGAGAACGACTGTGGCAGATGGGCACCCCCTACGCCGAGTTCGCACACGCGACGCTGTGACCAACTCGGTTCACGAGCAGCGAGAAGCGCTCGGAAAGCGCCTCCGCGAGATCAGGAAGGATGCCGGACTCTCGGGACGCCAGCTCGCCGCCCTCGCGGGCTGGCATGAGTCCAAGGTGTCCAAGATCGAAACCGGGGACCGCAGTCCCTCGGAGGCTGACCTACGGGCGTACTGCACTCACACAGACACCAAGGACCAGCTAGGCGACCTTGTAGCGACTGTGCGAAATATCGAGTCGGCGTATGTCGAGTACAAGCGGTTGTTGCACACGGGCACGAAGCGCCGACAGCAGCAGTCGGTGACGCTCGCCGAACAGACCAAGCTCATGAGGTTCTACGAACCCGTGTTGATCCCTGGGATTCTCCAGACGGCCGACTACGCCGAAGCGGTGCTACGCAGGGTGACGGAGTTCTACCGGATACCCAACGACGTGGACGAAGGTGTCTCGAAACGGCTCGAGCAGCAGAAGGTCCTTTACCACGGAGACCATCGGTTCCACATCCTCATCACCGAACAGTCGTTGTCTACGACCGTGGGGAACGCCGAGGTCATGACCGGCCAGTTGGACCGGCTCCTAGCCGTCATGGGGCTACCACGGATGTGGTTCGGCATCGTACCCGCGGATGCCGAATGGCTCACCCCGGCAACCAATTTCGTCATGTTCGATGAACGCATGGTGTTGGTTGAAGCGATCACGGCAGAGCTGAAGATCACCCAGCCCCGAGAGATTGCGTTGTACGCCCGAGCGTTCGAAGCGCTCGCCTCGCAGGCCGTGACCGGCAAAGCCGCTCGGGCGCTGGTCGGGGCAGCGCTGGACCGATGGCGCGACAAGTCCCAGGAATGACCTGGCTGACCGACAGAACCTCGGGCTCCGGCACGCTGGCCTAAGCGCCTTCGCTGCGGCGATGCGCGGTCTGTTGACGGACTCCGTCCGGCTGCGCCTATTAGGCGTACCTCCGCATTCGCTCCGGCCATGCGCGGTTTAATGACGGACTCAGTCCGGCCTCGCCCGTTAGGCTCGCTCCCGATGAGAATCCCGCACCCCCGCCACCGCGCCGCGCGCTGTCTCGCCGGTGCGCTCGCCGCCGCGACCCTGCTCGGCGGCGCTTTCGCCGCACCGGCTTTCGCGGTGCCGACGACCACCACGACCGCGCCGTTCACCACCCCGAACACGGACAACTGCCCCCAAAAGACGAAACCGCCCGCGCCGATCGACGCGTCCGAGGTGCCCGCGCCGGGGCAACCGACGCCGGGCCCGTTGGCGGTCCCCGTGCCTCCGGTGGGCGGGACCAGGATGGGCGAGTGCGGCGTGGTGCTGCCGAAGGGTGCGCCGCCACCGCCGAAGGACATCTCCGCGACCGCGTGGATGGTGTCGGATCTGGACACCGGCGAGGTGCTGGCGGCCAAGGACCCGCACGGCCGCTACCGGCCCGCCAGCACGATCAAGGTGCTGCTCGCCACCGTCGCGCTGCGCACTCTCCAGCTGGACACGGTGGTCACCGGAACCCAGGCGGACGCGGACGTCGACGGCACCCGCGTCGGCATCGGTCCCGGCGGCCGCTACACCAACCGGCAGCTCATGCAGGCGCTGATCATGGCCTCGGGCAACGACGCCGCGCACGCGATCGCCGCGCAGCTAGGCGGCGACGATGCCGCCGTGGCGAAGATGAACGAGCTGGCGAAATCGTTGTACGCCTTCGATACTCGCGCGGCGACGCCGTCCGGGCTGGACGGTCCCGGCATGAGCACCTCGGCCTACGACCTGTCGCTGCTGTTCCGCGAGGCGATGACCATCCCGCTGTTCGCCGAGTTCATCCGCACCGAGCAGATCGACTTCCCCGGCTATCCCAAGAATCCGAAGATCCCGGACGACACCGATCACCCTGGCTTCGCCGTCGGCAACGACAACCAACTGCTGTTCAACTACGAGGGCGCGCTCGGCGGCAAGACCGGCTTCACCGACGACGCGCGACAGACCTTCGTCGCGGCCGCGCAGCGCGACGGACGCAGGCTGGCCGTCACCCTGTTGCAAGCCGAGGTTCGCCCGCTGCGACCGTGGGAACAGGCGGCCCGGTTGCTCGACTACGGTTTCGCGCTGCCCGCGGGCACCCAGGTCGGCATGCTGCCGAACCACAACGCGACCGACGCGAAATCCACTGTCGCCCTTGCCGCTCCGCCCGGACCGGAGGGCGGCGACGTGCTCGCCAGCCCGCCGCACGAGCGCGACAACGCGCGCGTCCGCACGCTGCTGATGGTCGGCGGCATCGTGCTGATCCTGTTCCTGCTGCTCAAAGCTCGGCGCGTCAACCGCCAACGGCGCTGAGCCGATTCGGTTCCGCGCTTAGCGCCGCCTGCGCAGGGTTGCCAGCCCGAGGGCGGCCAGCGCGCCCGCGCCGAAGTAGGCCGCGCCGCTGCCGAACGGCCCGGCGTTGTTGATCACGCGCGGCTGGATGACCGCCGGGGCGGGCGCGGCGACCTCGGCCTCGGGCTCGTTCTCCGAGGCGGTCGCGGCCCACGCGGTCGCGAACAGGATGATGCGATAGGTGATGTAGCTGAACACCATCAGACCGATGATCGAACCGAAGGCCGCCCCCGCCGGACTGCGCAGCACGATCTGCAGGTAGATCGAGGCGACGAACTTGAAGATCTCGAAGGCGACCGCGGCGATCAGGGCGGCTTTCGCGGCACTGGCCACCGTGACGGGCTCGCGGGGCAGCCTGGCGATGATCCACGCGAACACCGCCCAGCTCGCCAGCAGCGCGAACAGGATCGACAGCAGCGTCAACAGGACTCGGGCGCCGGGCAGATCGGCGAGGCCGTAGCGCTCCAGCAGCTGAGCGCCCAGATTGCTGGACGCCAGCGCCGAAAGACCGAGCGAAACCACGAAAGCCAGACCGAGGCCGATCAGCGCGCCGAGATCGGAGATCTTGGTGCGAATCCAGTTGTCGTCCTCGTGCTTCTGTTCCCACTGCTCGGTGAGCGCCGCGCGCAGGTTCGCCATCCAGCCGAGCCCGGTGTAGAGGCCTGCGAGCAGGCCGAGCACGCCGACCGTGCCGCGGGATCGGACCGCCTGGTCGATGAGTTCGTTGAGCTGGGTGCCCAGCTCGCCAGGGATGGTCTCGACGACCTTGTCCTGAAGCTCTTGGAACAGTTCCGGATTGCCCGCGAGCACGAAGCCCGCGGCCGCGAACGCCACCATCAGCAACGGAAACAGCGACAGCACAGTGAAATACGTGATGCCGGCGGCGAAGTAGTCGCCGCGCTGGCGCTGGTAGCGGCCACCGGCCCGGATCAGATGGTCCAGCCACGGCCGCGCCTGCACGCGGCGTTCGACCGCGGCTTTGATGTTGTCGATCGCCTGCACCAGTTCGCCCCTTCGACGCCTCCTGACGAACCCGGCCGGGCGCCGACTCCCCGCGCGGCCGGAGCGAAGGCGGAGGTACGCCCTCGCAAGCGTCGTACCCGGGCTAGCGGGCCAGGAAACCCACCCGGTCGTAGACCTGTGCGAGAGTGTTGCCGGCGATTTCCCGCGCCTGCTCCGCGCCTGCGGCGAGGATACGGTCGAGTTCGCCTTGATCCGCCAGATACTCTTCCACTTTGGCACGCAGGGGCGTGACAAATTCCACCAGCGCGTCGGCGACGTCGGACTTCAGGTCCCCGTAGCCCTTGCCCTCGAAATCCTTCTCCAGGGTGACGATCGGCGTTCCGGTCAGCGAGCTCAGAATCACCAGGAGATTGCTGACGCCCGGCTTCGCGTCCGTGTCGTAGCGGATCTCGCGCTCGGTGTCGGTGACCGCCGAACGAACCTTCTTCGCGGTGATCTTGGGATCGTCGAGCAGGTTGATCAGGCCCGCGTCGGTGGCGGCCGACTTGCTCATCTTGGCGGTCGGGTCCTGCAGGTCGTAGATCTTCGCGGTGCCCTTGACGATGTGCGCCTCCGGCACGACAAAGGTCTTCTTGTAGCGGGTGTTGAAGCGCTGCGCCAGGTTTCGGGTCAGCTCCAGGTGCTGGCGCTGATCCTCGCCGACCGGCACCTGGTGCGGGCGGTAGAGCAGGATGTCGGCGGCCATCAGCACCGGATAGGTGAACAGGCCGACGGTCGCGTTCTCCGCGCCCTGCCGGACCGACTTGTCCTTGAACTGCGTCATCCTGCTCGCCTCGCCGAAACCGGTGATGCAGCTGAGGACCCAGGCCAGCTCGGCGTGCTCGGGCACCTGGCTCTGCACGAACAGCGTCGACTTCTTGGGGTCGATGCCGATGGCCAGCAGCTGCGCGGCGGCGGCCCGGGTCCGCGCCCGCAGTTGCTTCGGGTCGTGCGCGACGGTGATGGCGTGCATGTCCGGGATGAAGTACAGCGCGTCGTAGTCGTCCTGCAAGGTCACCCAGTACTGCAGCGCCCCAAGGTAGTTGCCGAGGTGGAACGAGGAGCTGGTCGGCTGGATCCCGGACAGCACACGCTGTTTACGCTCGGCGGCCGGGGCTGATGCGGGACTCGACATGCCTCCGATCTTCCCATGCGGGTCCAGCGGAATTTCTAGCCGCCCAGTTGCGTGGGTCGACGCCGGGCATGCTCGGCCGCCCGGTCCGCGCCAGCGCGCGCTCCCGCTCGGAGACCAGCCGGTAGACCGGGCCGCTCGGACCGGCGAGGGTGCCGCGCAGCACCCTGGGGGCCAGCGGCGGCGCGATGTGCGCGGTGCGCACGCCGCGGGCCAGCGCGCGGAAGGCGAGTTCCTCCGCCATTCCCCAGCGCATGCCGTACATCGCCCGGATGCGCGGCGGCAGACTGCCCTGCACCAGCAGGAAGAACGCCGAGGTCACCTGGTGCAACGGCACACGCTGCGGATAGGGGACGCGCTGACCGGCCAGATACGACCCGACCAACTTGGCCTCCTCGGTGAGGAACAGCTCGTCGGAGGCGAGGTAGCCGTCGAAGAAGGCGCGGAAGGCCGGGTAGTCGGCGGGCGCTGCCGAGCGCGGCATGCCGAACAGCTCGCCCCAACGCACGTAGTCCTGGTACAGCCCCTCCCGCTCGCCGTCGGTCAGCTTGCGGACCAGCAGGTCGTACATCGCTTCGGCGGAATCGAAGGTGAACGCCATCGTCATGAACATCAGGTGCGGATCGAGGGCCGAGTACGGCGTGCCGGCGGGATGGTGCGGCCCGGCGTCCTCGGGCAGCTCGCCGACGACCTTGGCGTGCTTCTTCGTGGTGAACGCCAGCGCCCGGTCCGCCTCCTCCTTGCTGCCGAGGAAGACGGCCTCGAACAGCTTCCCGGTGAGCGCCAGCCGGGTGTAGGGCGTGTCGCGGTGCTCGGTGTTCTCGGCGGTCCCGACGTAGAGCCGAGGGTGCACGGCCCCGATCACGAGAGCGCGCTGACCGTAGGTGAGGCCGACCGCGCGCTTGCTCATGACGCGCCGCGCCATCGAGTGGTCGGCGAAGTATCCCGGCGTGGACGAGCGTGCGGACATCGTTGTCTCCTCATCGAAAGACCCGGCTACCGCCGGACCCACGTCATCTGGCAATAGAATCCCCCAGATCAGACATTGTGGCAAGGACCACTACCAGAATCGTTGCCGTGCCAGAATCGTGCTGTGACAGCGCAGCGGACCTACGGCGGCATCTCCGCCGACCAGCGCAGGGCCCAGCGCCGCACCGCCCTGCTGGACGCGGCGCTCGAGATCGTCGGCACCCAGGGCCTCGCCAAGCTGACCGTCTCCGGCCTGTGCGCGCAGGCCGGGCTCAACGAGCGCTACTACTACGAGAACTTCGACAGCCGCGACGCCGTCTTGACCGCGCTGACCGACCGGATCGCCGAGGAACTCGCCGTCGCCATCCTGGACGGCCTGCGCGACGCGCCGGACGAACCGCGCGCCAAGGCGCATTCCGCCATCGCCGCGGGCATCCACATGCTCACCGACGATCCGCGCAAGGCGAAGGTCGCGCTGATCGCGGGCATGGCGACGCCGGAGCTGCGAGCTCGAACCACCGAGACGATCCGGGTGTTCGCGCGCATGGTCGCGGCGGAGGGCATCGACTTCTACGGCATCACCGAGCCGGAGCCGGATCCGGCCATCTTCTTCCGCGCGACCTATCTGGTCGGCGGTCTGGTGCAGACGCTGACCACCTGGTTGCAAGGCGATCTGCCGCTCAGCAAAGAGGAGCTCATCGAGCACACCACGGATGTGTTCGTCCTGCTCGGTGAGGATCTGGCGCGTCGCCTCGGCTGAGGTCGGACCCGAGACTTGGCACCCGAGCGTGCCGCCTCGGCTGAGGTCGAACCCGAGAGACTTCGTGCCCGAGCGCGCAGCCTCGGCTGACGCATGTCGGGACCGGGGACCTGCGCCGGATCGCGAGGACCAGGGCTCCGTCGGATCAAGCCAAGGTCAGCGGGACGAACTCGCCCGAGGGTGGAGCGCCCTGGTAGACCACGCGGAACGCGACATCGCGCCGTGCCCAGTAGTCGGCGCAGTCGCGCATCGCCGCTTCGAACCAGTCCCGCTCGTCGGGTTGATCGGCGAGCAGCGCGGCCGCGTCCCGCACCACCACGACGTAGCCGCTCGCGTTACCGACGAAATCGTCCAGGTCGCGCAGGCATTCGTCGAAGGCGTCCTTGTTCGCGCCGAAGTAGTACGGGAACTGGAACGCCGCGGCCCACTCGTCGAACACGCCCGCGGTGCCGCGCATCTTCGGCCCGCGCAGCTCGCGCACCAGGTAGCCCGCGGGCGCGCGATAGCGCACCTCGCTCAGCTCCGGCGCGTCGACGGGCAGCGCACCGAGCACCGGCGCGGACGACCCGCCGAGGGCTGAGGGCGCGCCGTCGGCGGTGCGGGCGAGGAATCGCGAGAGCGGCACCGGGCGGGTCATCAGCGCATCCTCGTGAAGGTCTCGTAGTGGTCGCCGGTGTACCAGGCCGTGCCGTCGCTGCCGGTCACGATGCGTTCGGCGTCGCGGGAGCGATTGCGCTGCTTGGGGTTGACGTCCCATTCCCGATAGGTGATCGACCTGCCCGCCGCGTCGGTGCGCGGCAGCGTGCCCTCGCGATTCATCCAGCGCTCGCCGCCCTTGGTGCCCGGCGCGTTCGCCGAATCCGGCCAGCGGCCCGCGTCGATCTCGGCCAGCGTCACGTAGGCGCGTTCCGGGACGCCTTGCGCCCGGCTCGGCGCCGGGTCGGTCGCCGCGGCGGGTGGGGTGGCCGGTGAGCGCGCGGGGCTGTCGGTGGCGGTCGCGGTGGCGCGCGCCGTCGTGGTGGCCGAGCCCGCCGTTCGGTCGGTGTCTGAGCCGCCGCGCAGCGCGAGCACCGCGACCAGCAACACCACCGCCACGGCGCCGAGCGCCCCAAGCGCCCGAATCACCTTGCTGTTCATCGGTACTGCACCGTCACCGGCGCGTGGTCGGACCAGCGCTGGTCGTAGGCGGCGGCCCGCTCGACGACGGCCTGCTTGGCGCGGCCGGGCAGCTCGCCGCGGGCCAGCTGGTAATCGATGCGCCATCCGGAGTCGTTGTCGAAGGCGCGGCCGCGGTAGGACCACCAGCTGTACGGACCGTCGACGCCCGGATGCAGCTGACGTACCACGTCGACGTAGCCCGCGGCGATCAGCTCGTCGACCCAGGCGCGTTCCTCGGGAAGGAACCCGGCCGACTTCAGGTTGCCCTTCCAGTTCTTCAGGTCGCGTTCGGTGTGCGCGATGTTCCAGTCGCCGCTGACCACGAAGTCGCCGGTGCGGGCTTTCAGATAGGCGCCGAACTCGGCCATGAACCGGTATTTCTCGTCTTGGCGCGGGGTGCCCGCGTCGCCGGAGTGCACGTAGACGCTGGCGACGGTCAGCTCGTCGAAGTCGGCCTCGAGGTAGCGCCCGGAGGCGTCGAACTCGGCGCTGCCGAATCCGATGCGCACGGCCTTCGACTCGCGCCTGGAGAGGATGCCGACACCGGCCCTTCCCTTGGCTCCCGGCTCGGCGTGCGCCAGCCACCATCCGTCGGCCAACGCGGGGGCGAGTGCGGCGCGGGTCTGCTCGTCGGTGGCGCGGGTCTCCTGTAGGCAGACGATGTCGGCCTCGGTGGCGGCGAGCCACTCGAGCATGCCCTTACCCGTGGCCGCTCGGACGCCGTTTACGTTGATCGTAGAGATGATGTAGGGCACCCGACGACCGTACAATGCTGGTCAGAGATATCGCCCCCGGACACCGCCGTCCAGGAAGGGGTGCTGACGATGACGTCCGACACCTCCAAGTCCCCGGCCACCCCGCGCTCCACCCGAGCGCGCACCGCACAGACGGCCGACAAACCCGGACCGATCAAGGCCTTGCACCTGGGTTCCGGCGATCCGCTGCTGCTGTTGCACGGTTTCATGCTCTCGCCGCACTGCTGGGAACGCACCGCGGAACGGTTGTCCTCGGCCTGCGAGGTGTACGCGCCCGCGCTGCCAGGGCACTGGGGCGGCCCGCCCGCCGAGGGCTGGCACACCGACGTGGCCGCGCTGGCCGACGGGATCGAGGCCCAGCTCGACGAATTGGGTTGGCGCACCTGCCATATCGCGGGCAACTCGCTCGGCGCCTGGGTGGGTGTGGAACTCGCCCGCCGCGGTCGGGCCCGCACACTGACGCTCATCGCGCCCGCGGGCGGGTGGAACGTTCCCTCGATCACCCAGTTCCGGGTCGGCCTGAAGTTCCTCTCGTTGGTTCCGCTGGTCCGCATCGGCAGGCGGCTCGGCGATTTCGCCACCGACAACTTCATCCCCCAGCGGTTCGCTCTGTTCCTGCTGAGCAAGCAGGCCTCGGCGGTGCCGCGCCGGGAGATCGCGAACGTGTTGCGTGCCGCGCTGAACTGCTCGGCGATGCTGCCGATGATCGTGGGCGGCTTGCGCGCCCCCGCCCTCGCCGACCTGTCCGACCTGCCCACGCCGGTCCGCCTGCTGCTCGCCGAATACGACCGCATCATCCCGAACCGCGTCTACGCCCGCCGCTACCTCAAGGAACTCCCCGACTCCGCCGACCGCATCCTCGTCAACGGCGTCGGCCACGTCCCCATGCTGGAAGCCCCCGACCGCATAGCCACCCTCATCGCCGAACACGTCTACGCCAGCCGCACCCACCTCCGCGCCGTGTGAGCGAAGTCGGCAGCCCCAAGTTTATCACACAGATGTGATAACCTCAGGTCGTGCTGTATGCGATCGAGATCGAGCCCGAGGTTCGCTCGTTCCTGGCCGGCCTGCCACCGGTCGATCTGGCCCGCGCCGACTTCGCCGCGGGCCTCCTCGCCGCGTACGGCCCCGAACTCGGCGAACCGTACTGCCGCTACCTCGGTGACGGCGTGCGCGAGTTGCGGTTCACACTCACGCGCAACCGGGCCACACGCATAACGTACTGGTTCCCGGGCGGACGAAAAGTGGTGCTGCTGACGGTGTTTCACAAGACGAAGCAGCGCGAAACAGCTCAGGTAGATCGTGCGAAGCTAGCCCGCAAACTGTGTGAATCGGAGCACAGCGGCCCCGCGCACTTGTCCTTCGATCCCATGGGAGACAACGAATCATGACCAGCCAGCAGGAGTTCGACGCACAGCTCGCCGCGACCCGTGCCAGTGCGGAGTACCAGGCGGCTGCACGGGCCTACGCGCTGGCGCACAAACTCGGTCGGCAGATCCGTGAAGCACGTGAAGCGCGCGGCTGGTCGCAAACCGAGCTGGCGACCCGTGCCGGGATGCGCCAGCACGCCGTCAGCCGCCTCGAGGCAGGGGACGTCGTGCCGACGATCACCACTTTGGAACGGATCGCCGCCGCCCTCGAGACCGAGCTGTCGGTCTCTCTGGCGGCGTAGAGGCGCACTCCACCCGCGCCGTCCGGCGCTCTCACACACCCTGTGCACGCCTCACATAGGCGGTGCCTATGTGAGGCGTGCGGAAGGGGTGTGGGAGCTCAGCGGCCGAGGAGGGCCTTGGCGATGTGGGTTACTTGGATTTCGTTGGAGCCCGCGTAGATCATCAGGGATTTGGCGTCGCGGGCGAGTTGTTCGACGCGGTATTCGGTCATGTAGCCGTTGCCGCCGAAGAGCTGGACGGCTTCCATCGCCACGTCCGTGGCGGCTTCGGAGCAGTAGAGCTTCATCGCGGAGGCTTCGGCGAGGGTCGGCGGTTTGCCGGCGCGGCCGCGCTCGAGCGCGTTGAACACCATGTTCTGCACGTTGATCCTGGCGATCTCCATCTTGGCCAGCTTGAGCTGGACCAGCTGGAAGCGCCCGATCTCCTGGCCCCACAGCTTGCGGCTCTTGGCGTACTCGACGCAGAGCCGGTGGCATTCGTTGATGATGCCGAGCGCCATGAACGCCACGCCGATCCGCTCGGCGGTGAAGCTGGAGCGCGCGGACTCGCGGCCGTCGCCGCCCTTGTGCTCCTCGGTCTCGCCGAGCAGCCGGTCCCGGCCGAGGCGGACGTTGTCGAAGAACAGCTCGCCGGTGGGCGAGGCGTGCAAGCCCATCTTCTTGAACGGCTTGCCCTGGGTGAGCCCTTCCATGCCCTTGTCGAGGACGAAGGTCAGCACCTTGCGCTCGCGCTTATCCCCTTCACCCTCGTCCAGCTTCGCGTACACGATCATCACGTCGGCGAAGGGACCGTTGGTGATGAAGGTCTTCTGACCGTTGAGGATGTAGTCCTCGCCGTCGCGCTTGACGTAGGTCTTCATCCCGCCGAACGCGTCCGAGCCCGAGTCGGGTTCGGTGATCGCCCAGGACGCGACCTTCTTCATCGTCACGATGTCGGCGAGCCACCGCTCCTTCTGCGCCAGCGTGCCGCGCGACATGATGGTGGTCGCGCCGAGCCCGATGCTGACGCCCATCGCGGTCACCAAACCCATACAGACGCCGGACAATTCGCCGATCAGCACCGCCATCAGCGACTCCTGCCCGCTGAACGGGCTACCGCCGGAAGACTTCTTCTTCTCCGGCGCGGGCTCCCCCGCCGCGACCGCGGCCTCCTTGGCCCGCTGTTTGGCGAGCATCTTCTCGACCGCCTCGCCGCCCATCGCGTCGATTCCGAACTCGCTGAACAGCTTTCGGATGATCGGATACGGCAGCATCTCGCCGGTGTCGAGCGCGTCCAGGTTCGGGCGAATCTCCTTGTCGATGAAGGTGCGCACCGCGTCGCGGATCATCAGATCCGTCTCGGACCATTCGAACATCGTCGTTCTCCTTTCTGGCGGCCCAACCTCAGGGCAGCCGGGCGGCGATGTCGTCGATGAGCCAGGGGCCCTCGGTCTCGATCGTCTTGACGTCGTGCCAGCCGCCCAACTCGGAGATGGCGCCGCCCTGCACCGCGAACACCTTGCCGGTGATCGGGCACTTGTCCGATGCCAAGTATGCGACCAACGGGGAGATGTTGGCGGGGCTGAAGGCATCGAATCCGCCCGCTTCCTCGACCGCCTCCGCCTCGGCCGCCATCATCTCGCCCATGCCGGGCGTGGCGAGGGTGAGCCGGGTCCGCGCGATGGGGGCGATCGCGTTCACCCGCACGCCGTAGCGGGCGAGTTCGTCGGCGGCGACCAGGGTCAGCGCGGCGATGCCCGCCTTGGCCGCGCCGTAGTTGGCCTGACCGGCGTTCGGGATCGTGGTGCCCGAGGCGGACGCGGTGTTGATCACCGCCGCGTTGGGCTGGTTGCCCGCCTTGCTCTGCTCTTTCCAGTACGCGGCCGCGTGGTGCAGCACCGCGGCGTGGCCCTTCAGGTGCACCGCGATCACGGCGTCCCACTGGGCTTCGTCCATGCCCGCGATGAACGCGTCGCGCAGGATGCCCGCGTTGTTGACCACGATGTCGAGACCGCCAAGCTCCGCGACCGCCTGCTGGACCAGGTTGCGCGCGCCCTCCCAGGAGGCGATGTTGTCGGTGTTGGCGACCGCCTTGCCGCCCGCCGCGAGAATCTCCTCGACCACCTGCTGCGCTGGCCCGGAATCGGTGCCCTCGCCCGCATTGCTGCCGCCGAGGTCGTTGACGACGACGTGCGCGCCCTCGCTCGCGAACAGCAGCGCGTGCTCGCGGCCGATCCCCCGGCCCGCGCCGGTGATGACGGCGACCTTTCCTTCCAATGCGCCCATGTGCGTCTCCTGTGTGGTGCTCCCGCCCGATGGGGCGAGGGTGTGATGAATGGGGTGCGAGATCGGCCCGCAGCGAGTCGCGCCGCGGGCCGATCGGGTCAGTCGGCGATCTCGGCGAGGCCGTCGCTGAGCACGACGTCCGTTCCGCGGACCGTCTCGAAGGCGTAGGTGGTGACGCCGTCGGCGGCGCCCACCTTCCAGATCCGGGTCTCCAGGTCGTCGCCGGGGAAGACCATCTTGGCGAAGCGCACCGCGAAGCGGCGCAGCCGATGCACGTCCGAGCCCGCCGCCTCGGTGAGCACCGCCCACGACGCGAAGGCCATGGTGCACAGGCCGTGCGCGATGATGCCGGGCAGTCCGGCGTCCTTGGCGACCTGCTCGTCCAGGTGCAGCGGCACCGGATCGCCGGAAGCCGGTGCGTAGCGGAAGGTTTGGTCGTCGTCGACATGCTGCGGCACGACGGCGACCGGCTCGGTTTCGCGCAGCGACTCGTCGAACTTGTGCGGCGGCGCGGCCTCGCCGACGGTCTTCCCCGCATCGATATTGCGGAAGAACGCGGTCAGGTACTGCTCGTTGACCAGTTCCCCGTCCTTGTCGCGGCATTCGATGAGGATGGTGATCGTGCTGCCGTTGGACTTGCTCGCGTAGCCGACCGCTTTGGCGCGGGTGACCAGCTCGTCGCCGGGCCGGATCGCCCGGTGGAAGTGAAAGTCCTGCTCGCCGTGCACAACTCGGCCGAAGATGTCCATCGGCGCCACGTCGATCACCGGCATCATCATGGCCTCGAAGACCGGGACGATGCCGAACACCGGCGAGGCCACCTCACCGGCACGGTGCGCCGCGATGGGATCGTTGGTGGCCGCGGCGTATTCGGCGATCCGTTCCGCAGTTACCTCGAAACGTTCCTCGTCACACCAGGTTTCGAGGCCGGAATCGTCGAACTCGACAAGGCGTGCGGTGGTTTCCGCTGTCATCGCGACGTCCTACGCCGAGGCCAGCGCGTCGAGCTGCTCGAGCGACTTGTCCAGCTGCTTGATGCCGTCCTTCTCGACCGCCTTGCCGAGCGCGCCCTTGATCAGCGCGCCTTCGAAGTCCCCGGACACCACGATGGTGCTGCCCGCGCCCTTGGGCTGGATGTCGAAGGTGAATTCGGTTTTGACACCGGCCATTCCGGTGCCGCCGAGAGTCAGCTTGTTCGGCGCTTCCACCGCCTTGATGGTCCACTCCAGCTTGTTCGCCATGCCGAGCATGACGATCTTGGCCACCAGCTTGGACCCCTCGGCCAAGACGGTGGGCGGCTCCTCCATGAAGCGCTCGTGGATGGTGAACCACTTGTCCCAGGTCTGCGGGTCGGAGACGACCGCCCACAGCGCTTCCGGGGTGGCGTTGACGTCCTTGGTCGCTTCGATGTGTCCCATGATGTTCTCCTCTTCGCCCGGCGGGCGTGCTGAATCCGTGTGGTGAATGGTGGTTTTCGAGGCCGCTCAGCGGTCGGCGCGCTGGTAGGCGGTCACGACCGCGGCGCCGCCGAGGCCGATGTTGTGCTGGAGCGCGGCGGTGACGCCCTCGACCTGGCGCTTGTCGGCCGCGCCGCGCAACTGCCAGGTGAGTTCGGAGCACTGCGCGAGACCGGTCGCGCCGAGCGGGTGGCCCTTGGAGATCAGGCCACCGGACGGGTTGACGACCCACTTGCCGCCGTAGGTGGTCTGATTCTCATCGATGAGCTTGCCCGCCTCGCCGGGGCCGCACAGGCCGAGCGCCTCGTAGAGCAGCAGCTCGTTGGCGGAGAAGCAGTCGTGTAGCTCGATGACCTGGAAATCCTCCGGACCGAGGTTCGCCTGGCGGTAAACCTGCTGTGCGGCTTGCACATTCATGTCGTAGCCGATCAGGTTCTTCGCGGTGCCGTCGAACGTCGAGGCGAAGTCGGTGGTCATCGCCTGGCCGACGATCTCGACGGCCTGCCCGGCGAGGTCGTGCGAGTCCACGAAGTCCTCGCTCGCCAGGATCACCGCGCCGGAACCGTCCGAGGTCGGCGAGCACTGCAACTTGGTGAGCGGGTCGTAGATCATCCGCGCGCCGAGGATGTCGTCGAGGGTGTACTCGTCCTGGAACTGGGAGTACGGGTTGTTCACCGAGTGCTTGTGGTTCTTGTAGCCGATCTTGGCGAAGTGCTCGGCGGTGGTGCCGTACTCCTTCATGTGCTCGCGGCCCGCCGCGCCGAACATCCACGGCGCGACGGGGAAGAGCACCTCGGAGATCTCGGCCAGCGCCATGATGTGCTTGGCCATCGGCTGCTCGCGATCGTCCCAGGTGGAACCCAGCGAGCCCGGCTGCATCTTCTCGAAACCCAGCGCCAGCGTGCAGTCGGCGAGGCCGCCGCGGATCGCCTGCGCCGCGAGGTACAGCGCGGTGGAACCGGTCGAGCAGTTGTTGTTGACGTTGACCACCGGGATGCCGGTCATGCCCAGCTCGTAGACCGCGCGCTGGCCGGAGGTGGATTCGCCGTAGACGTAGCCGACGTAGGCCTGCTGCACCTCGCGGTAATCGATGCCCGCGTCGGCGAGCGCCTTGGTGCCCGACTCTCGCGCCATGTCCGGGTAGTCCCAGTCGGTGCCGTCCTCGTTCTTGCGACGGCCCGGCTTTTCGAACTTCGTCATGCCGACGCCGACGACGTAGACCCTGTTCGCCATCGAACTCCTCACTTCGTGCCTGCCCCGCCGCGGTTGTGAGCCTGCGACGCGGGCGGCGGCCATCAGCGTCCGATCCGATCGGATCGAGCTGAAACAAACATACAAAGCTGTATGTAAGGATGCAAGAGTGCGAGAGGCAATCTCAAGTCGAGTACGGAGAATTACCAGTTCATACGGGCATTGACAGACATACAACTAGTTGTGTATCTGCAACCATCTGCCGGTGATATTTGCCGATGCGCCACTCTCGCCGGTCGAGCCGAGACACGTCGAAGAAGAGTCGAGGTGCCGGCGATCACCTGGTCGACTCGCACCGACGTCCTCCCGGGCGCGCCCGGCTCGAAGCTGTATCGGGACGTTGCCCGTCGACTGTTGGCGCCGTTGACTTTCCGGTCGACCTCGAGCGTT
>NZ_BDAU01000029.1 GCF_001612615.1 Nocardia amikacinitolerans NBRC 108937
GTCAACGGTTCGCGCCGTTGACTTTCCGGTCGACCTCGAGCCTTAGCGCGAGCGCGTCGAACGTGCTGGCCGGGACGTTTCCCGTCAACTGTTGGCGCCGTGAACTGGTCGACCTCGAAGGTGAGCGCGAGCGCGTCGAGCGCGTCGGCCGAAGCTGCCGTCAACCGTTGGCGCCGTTGACTTTCAGGTCGACGTCGAGCGCGAGCGCGTCGAACGTGCTGGCCGGGACGTTGCCGGTCAACGGTTGGCGCCGTGAACTTTCCGATCGACCTCGAAGGTGAGCGCGAGCGCGTCGAGCGCGTCGGCCGAGGCTGCCGTCAACGGTTGGCGCCGTTGACTTTCCGATCGACCTCGAGAGTGAGCGCGAGCGCGTCGAGCGTGCTGGCCGGGGTGATTCGGTTGGCGGTCTCGCCGCGGAGCACCGCCGAGACGTGGTCGATCATCGCGGTGTATTGGTCGGCGGGCGGCAGTCGCAGCTCGCGGGCGCCTTCGGAGGTGTAGGCGATGAGGGTCGTGGTGGGTTTGCCGTCGAACCCCATGGTCGAGACCGCGTGCAGGACCGCGTTGTCGAAGGTCGCGGTGTAGCCGCCGCGGGCGCCCCAGGACATCGGCATGAGCGAGGAAACCGTGTCGCGGGCGAGGGCGTTGTCGAAGACGAAGGCGGCCTCGATCACGGCGGAGTCGGCGTCGCGGGCGTAGGTGGTGACGTCTACCCGGTCGGGGCGGCCAAGGGTGCTGACGAGGAGATCCATGTCGCTGTGCATGGCCTCGAGCGGCAGAACTTTCAGGCCGAGGGAGGCGCCCGGCCACAGGTGAGCGGTCAAGTTCCACAGGCTCAGCTGCTCGAGCCGCCCGTAAGTGCCGTCGCGGACGGCCTCGAGCAGCACCCGATTGGCCGGGATGAACCGTTCGAACATGTCCACGAACACGTGCTTGTCGCTGCGTTCGGCAACTTCGACGACACATTGGGCGTCGGCGAGGTTGTCGGCCAGCGGGAGCTCGACCAGGGCGTGTTTCCCGGCTTCCAGTGCGCGTAGCACGAATTCGGCGTGCAACGGGATCGGCAAGCAGATGTCGACCAGGTCGAACGAGTCGCCGAAGGCTCGGTCCAGCTCGGTGGAGCAGGCGAATCCGAATCGCGCCGCGACGGTGGCGGTCTTGTCCGGATCGCGGCCGAACATCACCACCTCGACGTCGCGGCGTTGGGCGTAGACAGCGGCGTGGGCTCGACCGAATCCGGTGCCGAGCAAAGCGATCTTCATGACGAGTCACTCCTGCGGAGAATGCCGGGCGATTTGCCCGGACACAACCGACGCTAGATCGCTTTCAGGACAGATCCTGTCCTCGAATGACGGCAAAATCGGAAGGGTGAGTCACGACCTGCCCGCCCGGATCCTGCGCCTGCTGTCACTGCTGCAAATGCGCCGGGAATGGTCCGGCGCCGACCTCGCCGACCGGCTCGGTGTCACGGTGCGCACGGTACGCCGCGATATCGACCGGCTCCGCGAACTCGGCTACCCGGTCGACTCCGGCCCCGGTCACCACGGCGGCTACCGGCTCACCTCCGGCACCGACCTGCCGCCGCTGCTGCTCGACGACGACGAAGCCGTCGCCATCGCCGTCGCGCTGCGCACCGCCGCCACCGGCCTGACCGGGATCGCCGAGACAGCGCTGCGCGCGCTGGCCAAACTCGAACAAGTCCTCCCTGCGCGCCTGCGCGGTCGCGTCACCGCCGTCGAGCAGACCGTCACCGCACTGCACTACACCGGCGACGGCCCGCAAGCCGATCCCGCGGTACTCGCCACCGTGGCGGCGGCGTGCCGCGACCACGAGATCCTCACCTTCGACTACATCACCGGCCCCCGGCGGGTCGAACCGCTCGCCCTTGTAACCGGCGCCAGACGGTGGTACCTCGTCGCCTTCGACACGTATCGCGACGACTGGCGCCTGTACCGGCTGGACCGGCTGACCGCTCCGAGACCCACCGGTCGCCGGGTCACACCGCGGCCGCTACCCGCCCGCGATCCGGCCGCCTTCGTCGCCGACAAGATCGCCGAAGCGCCCGCGCGCTACCGCGCCGTCGCCATCGTGGCCGCCTCCGCCGAGTCCGTCGCCGCCCGCAGCTGGGGCGCACTTCCCAATCGGATCAAGCCGCTCGACGGGGATACCTGCACGCTCGATCTGTCCGGCGACTCGCTGCCCCGGATCGCCGCCCTCCTCACCGGCCTGGACATCGACTACACCCTCGACGCCGACCCTGCGGTCTTCGACCATCTGGCCAAGGTCGCCGACCGCATGCACCGCGCCGAGCGACCGTCGACGTGACGCCCGAAACCCGGCCCCCCGAACGCGATTCGGCGTCATTCACGCCGCGGCATGAGGCTTGCCGCCGCGGCCGCGCGCAGGTTCGCGGAGGCGCGCGCCCAGCGGCGGCGGGCGCGATCGGTGTCGGGCTCGATGAAGTTCGAGATGAGGATGCCGCGCAGCGCGTCCATGGCGGTGTAGACGAAATCGCGGGCGTCCTTGCGGCGCATCTCGTCGGGGACGAAACGGGCCACCGCCATCAGCACCGCGTTGTTGACGAACGGCTCGACCTTCTCCATGGCCGAGGCGAGCACCGGGTCGGTCCGGCCCGCGACCCACAGTTCGACGGTCGCGATGAACAGCGGGCCCTGGTGCAACTCCCACAGGAAATCCAAGGCCGCGGCGACCGGGTCCGCGCCGCTCTCGACCTTGGCCATTTCCCGCATCGCCGTCTCCGCGCGGCGCTGGGCCAGGTGACTGATCGCGGCGACGACGAGATCGTTCTTGGATCCGAAGTGATGCACCTGCGCCCCGCGCGTGACGCCGGCGCGCTCGGCGACCCGCGGCGTCGTCGTCCCCGCGTAGCCGTATTCGACCAGGCAATCGATGGTGGCGTCGAGCAGCCGCACGCGCATCTCGCTGCTGCGCTGCTCCTGGGTTCGGCGCTGCGGCTTGTCGGCGGCGGTCCTGGTCATTCCGACGATTCTACACTTACATACAGATCTGTATGTTCTGCCCTCGAGTTCCCACATACCGTTTGCACGCCTCACACAGGCGGTGCCTATGTGAGGCGTACACAAGGTGTGTGGCACCCCAGGTCCCGGCGCTATGGGCGAGCCGGTGTGGTGCCTCGGGAGAGCAACACGGTGAGCGCGAAGAGCAGCGTGCCGATCACCGCGAGCCCCGCGCCGACGGCGGCGGGCGCCGTGTAGCCGAGGCCCGCCGCGATGACCAGGCCGCCGAGCCACGCGCCCGCGGCATTGGCGATGTTCAGCGCCGCGTGGTTCAAGGCTGCTGCGAGAGTTTGGGCGTCGGCGGCGACGTCCATCAGCCGGGTCTGCAGGGCGGGGGCGAGCGCCGCGCCGGTCGCGCCGACCAGGAAAGCACCCGCGGCGGCGGTGAACGGATTGTGCGCCGCGGCGACGAAACCCGCGAGCACCAGGGCCATCGCGATCATCGCGACGAACACAGCGCGGTCGACGCCGCGGTCGGCGAGCACGCCGCCGACGATGTTGCCCGCCACCATGCCGAGCCCGAACAGCATCAGCACCAGCGGCACGAAGCCGATTGACATGCCCGCGACGTCGGTGAGGGTGGTGGTGATGTAGGTGTAGACGGCGAACATGCCGCCGAAGCCGACGGCGCCGACCGCCAAGGTCAGCAGCACCTGCGAGCGACGCAGCGCGCCGAGTTCGGTCCTCGGATCGGTGGTCTTCACACCGGTGAGTTCCGGCACGAAACGGGCGAGCGCCGCGACCGTCGCGATGCCGATCAACGCGACAACCACGAAGGCGTCCCGCCACCCGAGGTGCTGGCCGAGCCAGGTGGCGGCGGGAACGCCGACGACATTGGCGGCGCTCAGCCCCAACATCACGGCGGCAACGGCTTTGGCTCGCTGCCCGGCGGGCGCGAGCGTGGCCGCGGCCAGCGAAGCGACGCCGAAATACGCACCGTGCGGCAGACCGGAGACGAAGCGCGCGACGACCAGGCTTTCGAAGTTCGGCGCAAGGACGGTTGCCGCGTTGCCCACGGTGAACGCGATCATCAATGCGATGAGCAGGCGTTTGCGCGGAACCCGCGCGCAAAGCGCGGCAAGCACCGGCGCGCCGAGCACGACGCCGAGCGCGTACGCGGACACGGCGTGTCCCGCGCTCGGCTCCGAGACGTTCATGGCCCGCGCGATGTCCGGCAGCAAACCCATGGTGACGAACTCGGTCGTGCCGATGCCGAAGCCGCCGAGCGCCAGCGCCAGCATCGCGGGGACATGCCAATCGGTCCGCGCCTTGTCGGGCGGAGCGGGCAGATGGGTGGCTACCTGACTGGTCACGCCTTCATGTAACCGGCGCGCGCGTCCGATCGCTCCCCGGGCCGACGTGAGTTCGACCACCGTCCGCCGCGGTATCGGTCCAGTTCACAAGGCATTCCGACAATCAGGACCTGACCGGCTCTCGGCGCGCGAAGGTCCGCCGGTACTCGGCGGGCGTGACCCCGACCACGGACGCGAAGTGCCTGCGCAAATTCGTCGCGGTCCCCAGTCCGGACAGTCGGCTGATCCGCTCGATATTGAAATCGGTGGTCTCCAACAGCGACTGGGCATGCGCGAGGCGCTGGTTGAGCAACCACTGCATCGGCGTTGCTCCGGTGGAGCGGTGCAGCCGGCGGTGGAACGTGCGCGGGCTCATATTGGCCTTGGCCGCCAAGGTGTCGACGGTCAGCGGCTCGGCCAAGTGCTCGACGGCCCATTGCAGCACCGCGCCGAGATCGTCCGCTGGGCGCGCGGGAACGTTTCGGTCGATGTACTGCGCCTGGCCCCCGGACCGGTGCGGCGGAATCACCATGCGGCGCGCGAGCTGGTTCGCCACCTCGGCCCCGAGGTCGCGGCGGACCAGGTGCAGGCACAGGTCCACCGCAGCGGTCATGCCCGCGCTGGTGAGCACGTCGCCGTCGTCGACGTAGAGCACGGAGTCGTCGACCTCGACGTTCGGGAAACGCTTCGCCAGCATCTCGGCGTGCGCCCAGTGCGCGGTGACCCGCCTTCCGTCCAGCAGACCCGCCGCCGCCAGCGCGAAAGTGCCGTCGCACAGGGCGACCATGCGCGCGCCACGGTCGTGCGCGGCGGCCAGCGCGTCCAGCAACTCGGGTGGCAGTTCGCGTTCGGCGGTCACGCATTCGTGCGCGACCGAGGGCACGATCACGGTGTCGGCGGTCAACAGGTCGTCCAGACCGTGCTCGGCGCGGAGGAACGCGCCGAAGCCGATCGGCTGGGTCTGCTGGTCCGGCGCCACCGCGCACACCTTCAGCTCGTACCAGGGGTCGGCGAGATCGGGCTGCGGCGTGCCGAAAATCGAGGCGACGACGCCCAATTCGTAGAGATCCCATGGATGCAGCGCGCCGGGCGCGATGGCCATGGCGACGGTTCGACCGGTCATGCCTCCCAGTATGGCAGTAATCGTTCGCCAGGCGGCAGTTCTGCCACTCACACCCCGGCGGTTTCGTCGCGAAGACTGGTCGACGGGCGCCCACCCGACAGAACGACACGACGGAGGAATCATGAGCAAGACATCGGTCACCGTGCTGGGTCTCGGACGGATGGGCGCGGCGATCGCCGAGGTCTTCCTGCGCAACGGCCACCCGACCACGGTGTGGAATCGCACGCCGGGCAAGGCGATTCACCTCGACGAGCTCGGCGCACGGCGCGCGGACGACGTCGCCGAGGCGGTCGCCGCGAGCGAGCTGATCGTCACCGTGCTCGCCGACACGGCGGCCGCCGGAGACCAGCTCCTCCCGCTCGGCGCGGCGCTACACGGGCGGACGGTGCTCAACGTCGCGACCGGCCGCCCCGACACCGCGCGCGAGCTGGCCGACCGGCTCGCCGAGCACGGTGCGCGCTTCCTTGACGGGGGCGTCTTCGGCGTCCCGCAGACGGTGGGCACGCCCGACGCGCTGCTCGTCTACAGCGGCGAGACCGGCGCGCAGGCCGAATTCGCCGAGGTGATAGCGGAATTGGGCGCGACGAAGTACGTCGGCGCGGACGCGGGTCTCGCGGCGCTGCACGACATGGCGGTGCTCGGCGGGATGTACGGGCTGTTCGGCGGCTTCTTCCAGGCGACAGCCATGGTGCACACCGAGCGGGTCGCCGCGGTCGATTTCACCGACACGTTCCTGGTGCCCTGGCTGCGCGCGCTGCTCGACATGCTGCCGACGCTGGCCGCCGAGATCGACTCGCGGGAGTTCCCGGTGAACTTCTCCGATCTCGCGGTCAACGCGGCCGGCCTCGCCGACATCCGCACCACCAGCCGAAACCAAGGCGTGGCAACGGATCTGCTCGATCCGCTGCAGCGGCTGTTCGACGCCGAGGTCGAGCGCGGGCACGGGACGGCCAGCTTCACCAGGGCGTTCGCCGGACTGCTCGACGCACCCGTGCCTTCCGGGAGCTGACGGCGCGCGAACAGACTGCGGCGCAAGGGCACTCGCGGTGAGCCCGAATACACATCGGGCACCCGTTCCACCGCGAGGTGGGCGGGTGCCCGGTTCAACCCCGGCGCTGGGAAACCCCAGCGCCGGTCGGGTCGGACGGATCACGTCCGACCCCGGTGCCGACTCAGCGCAGCGCGCGAGCCAGGTTCGCGTCGAGCGCGCCGAGGAACTCCTCGGTGCTCAGGTAACCCTGGTCGCCGCCGACGAGCAGCGCGAGGTCCTTGGTCATCTGGCCGCCCTCGACGGTCTTGATGACGACGTCCTCGAGAGTCTGCGCGAAGCCGATCACCTCGGGGGTGTTGTCCAGCTTGCCGCGGTGCTCGAGACCACGGGTCCAGGCGAAGATCGACGCGATCGGGTTGGTCGAGGTCGGCTTGCCCTGCTGGTGCTGGCGGTAGTGCCGGGTGACGGTGCCGTGCGCGGCCTCGGCCTCGCAGGTCTTGCCGTCCGGGGTCAGCAGCACCGAGGTCATCAGGCCGAGCGAACCGAAGCCCTGGGCAACGGTGTCGGACTGCACGTCGCCGTCGTAGTTCTTGCAGGCCCAGACGTAGCCGCCCTCCCACTTCATGGAGGAGGCGACCATGTCGTCGATGAGGCGGTGCTCGTAGGTCAGGCCCGCCGCGTCGAACTGGCTCTTGAACTCGGCGTCGAAGATCTCCTGGAAGGTGTCCTTGAACATGCCGTCGTAGGCCTTCAGGATGGTGTTCTTCGTCGACATGTAGACGGGGTAGTTCTGCTGCAGGCCGTAGTTGAACGACGCACGCGCGAAGTCCTCGATGGACTTCTTGAAGTTGTACATGCCCATGATGACGCCGCCCTCGTCCGGCATCTTCACGACCTCGTGCACGATCGGCTCGCTGCCGTCCTCGGGGGTGAAGGTCAGGGTGACGGTGCCCGACTGGAAGACCTTGAAGTCGGTGGCGCGGTACTGGTCGCCGAAGGCGTGGCGGCCGATGATGATCGGCTTGGTCCAGCCGGGAACCAGTCGCGGAACGTTGGAGATGATGATCGGCGCGCGGAAGATGGTGCCGCCGAGGATGTTGCGGATGGTGCCGTTGGGCGAGCGCCACATCTTCTTGAGGCCGAACTCTTCGACGCGGGCCTCATCGGGGGTGATGGTGGCACACTTCACGCCGACGCCGTGCTGCTTGATGGCGTTGGCCGCGTCGATGGTGACCTGGTCGTCCGTCTTGTCGCGATACTCGATGCCGAGGTCGTAGTACTCGAGGTTCACGTCGAGGTACGGGTGGATCAGCTTGTCCTTGATGAACTGCCAGATGATCCGGGTCATCTCATCACCGTCGAGTTCGACGACGGTGCCTTCAACCTTGATCTTGGACATGGATCTTCGTGTCCTCCTAGGATGGTGCCCTTATTGCACGGCCAGGCGAACACGCTTGTGAGCGGACCCCAGCTGTTCAACAGACAACGTATATGTACCGCGTTGTTTGCGGGACGTGTGGTGCAAGCAAGACAAGCGTACTGCTGCCGACGACCTCACCGCGCGGGGAGGGCCCACTGTGCGGACTTCCAGACGGTTACCCACGAGTAGCCCCACGAGTGATCCCAACCACTTTCTCCATCATGTCATCCCGGGCAAGTCAGGCGCTCCGACCTGGGCGGAAGCCCGACGGCGGCCGGACGCGCGAGACGGCCCGCGCACCACGTATGCGCGGGCCGTCCCCGGTGCCGCTCAGACCGCGAGCGGGACGCGAACGCCCTCCTCCGCGTCCTCGGCGAAGTCCGCAGGCCCGGCCTTGATCATCAGCGCGATCACCGGAATCGCGGCGAGGAAGAAGCCGGCGCCGACGTAGAACGCGACGTCGTAGCTGTGGATGGCGGCGCGAGCGGCCAGGTCGTCGACGGTCGGGTTGTCGGCGAGGTAATCCTTCGCCGCCTGCACCGAGATGGTGGTGAGCAGCGCGGTGCCGACCGCGCCGCCGACCTGCTGGGCGGCGTTGAGCAACGCGCTGGCGACACCGGCGTCGGCCTCGTCCACCCGGTGCAGCGCGACCGCCTGCATGCCGACGAACAGCGGCCCCATGCCGAGCGCGATGAGCAACTGAGCGGGCAGCACACCGGCGGCATAGCTGTCGCCGTAGCCCAGCTGCGCCAGCCAGAGCAGCCCGACAACACCGAGCGCGGCGCCCGCGACCATCAGCGGACGCGGTCCGAGCTTGGGCAGCAGCGCGCTGGTGACGCCCGCCGACACCGCGATGCCCACCGGGAACGGCAGGAACGCGACGCCCGCCTTCAGCGGCGAGTAGCCGAGCGTGACCTGGAAGTAGAAGCTCAGGAACAGGAACATCGCGAACATCGCGATGGGGATCAGCAGCGCGGCGAGCAGCGCGCCGCCTCGGTTGCTCTCCCCCGGAATGCGCAGGGGCAACAGCGGATTCGACGAACGACGCTCGATGACGACGAACGCGACGAGCAACGCGAGCCCGGCGGCGAGCAACGCGAGGGTGCCGCCCGAGGTCCAGCCGTGATCGGCGGCGCGGCTGAAGCCGTACACGATGGCGATCAGACCCGCCGTCACGGTGACGGCACCGGGCACGTCGTAGCCGCCGGTCCGCGGTGCGGGCACGTCCCTGATGACGAACGCGAGCGCGCCGACGAACGCGAGAATCGCGATGGGGGTGTTGACCAGCAGGGTCCACCGCCATGACGCGTATTCGGTGAGCGCGCCGCCCGCGATCAGGCCGATCGCGGCGCCGCCCGCGGAGATGCCCGCGAACACCGCGAAGGCGCGGGCCCGCTCCTTCGCCTCGGTGAACGTCACCGAGACCAGCGCGAGCGCGGCGGGTGCGAGCAGCGCGGCGAACGCGCCTTGCAGGCCGCGGCCCGCGAAGAGCTGGGCGCCGTTCTGCGCCAGACCCGCGAGCGCCGAGGCGGCCGCGAAGCCGATCAGGCCGACCAGGAAGATCCGGCGGCGGCCGAGGTAGTCGGCGAGGCGGCCGCCGAGCAGCAGCAGGCCGCCGAAGATCAGCGTGTACGCGGTGAGGGCCCACTGCTTGTCGCCCTCGCTGATGCCAAGGTCACGCTGCGCGAACGGCAGCGCGATCGTCACGATGGTCGCGTCGAGGACCACCATCAACTGGGCAAGGCCGATCACGCCGAGCGCCAGCCAGCGGGCCGAGTCGCGCCGGTCGTCCGGCGCGTGCACCGCTGTCGATATCTCGCTCACTTTGTCTCCTCGTCGTCGGAAGTGCGCGTTAGCGGCAATCCTGTCATCGTCCGACATTTGGCGTCAATAGAAAAATGTCGCAGTCAGACATTTGCCATGTTGCGACAGTTGAGCGAGTGTCTGAGTTACAGTGGGGAGATGCTCGACTCATCGACGCCGGCGGGCACGAACGCGGCCGAGAACGCCGCCGCGACCGGGAACAGCACCGGCCGCGCGGCCTCGGGGCGAGAAGACGCAGCACCTCTGGGCCTACGCGAGCGCAAGAAGCAGCAGACGAGGCAGCGCATCATGAACATCGCGCTCGAGCTGTGCGACAAGCAGGGCTTCGACGCGACGACGGTCGAGCAGATCGCGAACGCGGCCGACGTCTCGCCGCGCACCGTCAACCGGTATTTCGAGACGAAAGAGGACATCGTCCTCGCGCCTATCCTCGACTTCGGCCAAATGGTTGCCGAGAAGTTGCGAGAAGAGCCGCTCGGCGGCAACCAACTGCGCGCGCTGTGCAACGCCTATCTCCGGGTGATCGATGACGCGGCGAGCGAGAACTCGGCCGTATCGTTCTGCAGGTTCCAGCAGATGCAGCGGGTCGCCCGTGACAGCCCTTCGGTCAACAGCCGCGCGCTGGAGTTCGCCGACAGCAAGTCCGATGCCATCACCGCGGTGCTCGCCGAACGCCTCGGCACCACGCAAGGGGCGCTGAGCGTGCGATTGCTCGTCTCCACCTGGCAGATGCTGTGTCATCTCGCGATGGACGTGCACGGCGAGCTGATCATGGACGGCGATCCGGAGACCGCGGTGCGCGCGGCGCGGGCGACGCTGCTCGACGCGTACGCGGAGTTCATGCGGGTCTGCGCGGAACCGGTGACCGAATCGGCGGAGTGAGATCGGCTACGAATTTCGGCCATTGGCCGCCCGCCAGCTACCATGTCCGTCAGGTCATGAGTGCCAGCGCCAAGCCCCGGCTCGCTGGACGGCAACCCTCCAGCAGCGGTGGGGTGCTCCGGGTGATGACCGGGCCCTCGAAGGTCGAGGGCAAGCGCGCTGTCAGGAGGTTCCCGGAAATGTGTTGTCCTGGATAGACCGCATCACCGATCTCGTTAGTTCCGGCGAACAACTCTTGTGGAGCATGACATGACCGACCCCGTAGCGGCCGAGTTCGATCCTGCCCGTTGGTCCTTCGAGACCAAGCAGGTGCATGCGGGCCAAGCCCCCGATCCGAGCACCGGCGCCCGCGCCCTGCCGATCTACCAGACCACCTCCTACGCCTTCCGCGACACCGACCACGCGGCGGCGCTGTTCGGTCTCGCCGAGCCGGGCAACATCTACACCCGCATCATGAACCCGACCCAGGATGTGGTCGAGCAGCGCATCGCCGCCCTGGAAGGCGGTGTCGCCGCGCTGCTGCTGGCCTCCGGGCAGGCCGCGGAGACTTTCGCGATTCTCAATCTCGCCGAGGCTGGCGACCACATCGTGTCCAGCCCGCACCTGTACGGCGGCACCTACAACCTCTTCCACTACTCGCTGCCGAAGCTCGGCATCGAGGTCTCGTTCGTCGAGGACCCGGACGATCTCGAGCAGTGGCGCGCGGCGATCCGGCCCAACACCAAGGCGTTCTTCGGCGAGACAATCGCCAATCCCAGCAGCGCCGTGTTCGACATCCCCGGCATCGCCGAGGTCGCGCACGCCGCGGGGATCCCGCTGATCGTGGACAACACCGTCGCGACCCCGTACCTGATCCAGCCGTTGGCGCACGGCGCCGACATCGTGGTGCACTCCGCCACCAAGTACCTGGGCGGGCACGGCGCGGCCGTCGCCGGTGCGATCGTCGACGGCGGAAAGTTCGACTGGACCGTCCGCGACGACAAGGGCGAGCCGCGCTTCCCCGGCTTCACCACCCCGGACCCGAGCTACAACGGCGTGGTCTTCGCCGACCTCGGCGCGCCCGCCTACGCGCTGAAGGCCCGCGTGCAGCTGCTGCGCGACCTGGGCGCGGCGGTCTCGCCGTTCAACGCGTTCCTCATCGCGCAGGGCATCGAGACGCTGAGCCTGCGCGTCGAGCGCCACGTCGCCAACGCGCGGGCGGTCGCCGAATTCCTGGCCGAACATCCGGCCGTCGAAGCGGTCCACTACGCGGGACTGCCCGGCTCGCCCTGGCATGAGCGGGCCAAGCGGCTCGCGCCGAAGGGGACCGGCGCGATCGTCTCGTTCGAGCTGCGCGGCGGCGTCGACGCGGGCAAGAAGTTCGTGGACGCGTTAGTCCTGCACAGCCACGTCGCTAACATCGGGGACGTGCGTTCTCTGGTGATCCATCCGGCCTCCACGACGCACTCCCAACTGACACCCGAGCAACAGTTCGCCTCCGGCGTCACCCCGGGGCTGGTCCGCCTCGCCGTGGGTATCGAGGGAATCGACGACATTCTGGCCGATCTGCGCGCCGGATTCACGGCGGCGACGACGTGACCGTGAGCACCGAGCAGAGCATCGAGTCCGGCGTCGGCCTGCTGCCGCCGCCGGACGGTCGGCCCGGCGTCATCGCGATCGGGGACGTGCGGCTGGAAAGCGGCGCGGTGATTCCGGACGTGCACCTCGCCGTGCAGCGGTGGGGCGAGCTCTCCCCCACCCTGGACAATGTGGTGCTCGTCGAGCACGCTCTGACCGGTGATTCGCACGTCGTCGGCACGCCCGACGACATCCACTCCCAGCCCGGCTGGTGGGAGGGCATGGTCGGGCCGGGCGCGCCGGTGGACACCGACGAATGGTGTGTGATCGCGACCAACGTGCTCGGCGGCTGTAAGGGCAGCACCGGGCCGTCGTCGCTCGCGCCGGACGGCAAGCCGTGGGGTTCGCGTTTCCCGGAGATCTCCATCCGCGATCAGGTGAGCGCCGAGGCCGCGCTGCTGGATCTGCTCGGCATCGAGCGGCTCGCCGCTGTGGTCGGCGGATCGATGGGCGGCATGCGGGTGCTGGAGTGGATGATCGGCGCGCCCGAACGGGTGGCCGCGGCGCTGGTGCTGGCCGTCGGTGCGCGCGCCACCGCCGACCAGATCGGCACCCAGACCACCCAGATCGCCGCCATCAAGGCCGACCCGGACTGGCAGGGCGGCGACTATCACGACACCGAGCGCGCGCCGATGACCGGCATGGGCATCGCGCGCCGCATCGCGCACCTCACCTACCGCACCGAGGGCGAACTCGACCACCGCTTCGAGAACCACGCGCAGGGTTCCGAGGATCCGTGGAACGGCGGTCGCTACGCGGTGCAGAGCTACCTGGACCACCAGGCCGAAAAGCTGTGCAAGCGTTTCGATCCCGCCACCTACGTGCTGCTGACCGAGGCGATGAACCGGCACGACGTCGGGCGCGGACGCGGCGGTATCGAGGCCGCGCTCGCCGCGACGCCGGTGCCCTGCGTGGTCGGCGGCGTGGACTCCGACCGGCTCTATCCGCTGCGCACGCAGCAGGAACTGGCCGACGCGCTACCCGGCTGCGCACGACTGGAAGTGGTGCATTCGCGCGACGGGCACGACGGGTTCCTGACCGAGGCGGCGGCGGTTTCCAAATTGCTCATCGAGACCATGCGGTTGGCGCGGGAGAACCGCTGACGCGTCCGCCGCTGTCGACCTGACATCCCCGCTGCGCGTCCGCCGCGGCGGCGATGGAACCACCGGTGCGCGCCTCGTCAAGCGCCCGTGCGGCGGCGGGCATCCTCGATGCGATTGATATTGGTCTCGATCCAGTCGCGCAAGGCCGCGATGGGGACGCGCAGGCTGTGGCCCAGCTCGGTGAGCGTGTAGTCGACACGCGGTGGGATGGTGGGATGCACTGTGCGCGTGACGAATCCATCGGCCTCCAGCTGACGCAGGGTCTGCGTCAGCATCTTCTGGGAGATTCCCTCGATGCGGCGTCGCAGGTCGGTGTAGCGCAATGTGCCCTCGGCGAGCGCGTCGACGATCAGCACCGTCCATTTGCCCGCGACATGGTCGAGCACCTGCCGTGTGGGGCACTTTGCGGAGTAGACATCGGCGGGCAGACCACTGGCCTCGTGAATCGTACGCACCCATCCGAGTGTAACGAACCCGAAAGTGCCTTCTTCCTAATAGTGCGTCGCTCTCCGATAGTAAGAATTATGAACGCACAGGCACTTTCGGTTCCCGACGCCATCCGAACCCGTCGCACAGTCCGCCACTATCGGCCGAACCCGGTCGCCCCGGAACTCCTCGACGAACTGCTCGATCTCGCGGTGCAAGCCCCGAGCGCCTGGAACATGCAGGACCGGTCGATCGTGGTGGTGACCAGCGATACCGGTCGAAAAGCACTGTCCGAGGCAGCTTTCGGACAGCCGCAACCGCTGGAGGCGCCGGTGACGCTGGTCTTCGTCGCCGACCCGGCTGCCTGGCGGGCGGGCAACGGCGACATCGCGGACTTGGCCGGGCGCAACGGCGCGTGGAACGCCGAATTCATGGCCTTGTTCGAGTCCCGAGCCGAATTCCACGCACTGGAGCAGCGCGGACTGCTCAGGGAGAACGCCGTGAAGAACGCGATGATCGCCGCGACGTACGTGATGCTCGCGGCGGCCAGCCTCGGGCTGGCCTCGGCGCCCATGAACGGCTGGGACCCCGCACTCGTCAAGCGGGCCATCGGCATCGACGATCGGGACGATCTGGCCATCGCGGTTATGGTGGCCGTCGGCTATCCCGCGTCGGCGGTGCCGCATCCGGGCCGCCGGGAACGCGACCGGACCGTCTTCAGCGAACGTTATCCAGGCTGAGCGGAGGGCGTCGCGCACCCGGCCCGGTACAAAAGTCTGGTGCGCGATGCCTCGGCCTCAGCCGACACCGAGGGTGTTGATGGTGGCGGCGAGGAAGACGATGGCGGAGCCGAGCAAACTCAACGCGCCAACGTCGAATGGCTTGCTGCGCACCGCGAGCAGCCCAACCCGCGCAGTCGGCAGGCACAACCGGAAGGCCGCCGCCAATAACGTCGCCCCACCGAAGAACAGCGCACCGCGCCGCCACCGATCCTGTGCGACGAAGGCCACCGCGACCACAACGACGAGCACGACGACCACCATCGGCAGATGACACTTCACAAACTGCGCTGCCCGGCCGCCTGCGTGTCGTCCAGCGGACGCGTCGAGATCGGTCACGCCCCCGATTCTTGCAGACGCACCCTCGCCGCCCGCGCCCCCACCACCCGCTCCCGTCGACGTCGGGCTCGGTGTCCTCCGGCATTGCGCCGACCCGAGCACGGGCAGCTTCGGCTGGTGGACCCGGCGGCGCGGTAATGGCGGCGCCTGGTTGACTTGGTGCGTGTTCCGCCTGATGTTCCACGAGCCGTGCATTCCGCCGAACACCGGAAACGCGATCCGTCTGGTCGCCGGGACTGGCTGTGAGCTGCACCTGATCGAGCCGCTGGGGTTCGACCTCTCGGAGTCCAAGCTGCGCAGGGCCGGGTTGGATTACCACGATCTCGCCTCGGTCACCGTGCACGAGAGCCTGCCCGCCGCCTGGGAAGCGCTGCGGCCGGAGCGCGTCTACGCCTTCACCACCAAGTCGACGACCCGCTACACCGACATCGCCTACCAGCCAGGCGACGTCCTGCTCTTCGGCACCGAACCCACCGGCCTGCCCGACCACGTCCTCGACGACCCCCACGTCACCGCCCACCTGCGCATCCCCATGCTCCCCGGCCGCCGCTCCATGAACCTCTCCAACGCCGCCGCCGTCACCGTCTACGAAGCCTGGCGCCAGCTGGGCTTTCCCGGCGGGATCTGAGAGCGGCGCGGCTACCATTTACGCATGCCAGAGCCGCACCGCGAGCAGCCGAATCTCCCCACCCACCTGACATGGGAGGAACTGGAGAAGCTGCCCGCCGAGATCGCCGCGCAGATCGAGCTGTGGAACGGGCGCGTGGTCTGGCTGCCCCGTGGCCCGGGGCGAACATCAGATATTCACCGGCCGAATGTGGACAGCGCTCGAACGCTGCGGCCCTCCAACTATCTGCTCACCGGGGAATGGACCCGCGACGCTCCGAACGGTATCGAGTTCGATTTCCCGTTCCCGATCAGCATTCCGTGGACCGAACTCGAGTTCTGAGGTAGCCGCCCTCAGTCCTCGATCTCGAAACGCTTGTGGCGGGAGGTGGCGCCCGCGGTGAGGCGGACGGCGGTTTTGGGGACGTTGTAGTGGGTGGCGAGGAGTTCGATCGCGGCCTTGTTGGCCTTGCCCTCGACGGCGGGGGCGCGGACGTAGAGCTGGAGGGTGCCGTCCGGAAGTGGTTCGACGAGTGGGCCTTTACGGCTGTTGGGTTTGATGATCGCCCTGACCACCGTCGGCGGCATCGGGGGCTCCTGTTCGGGTGGCGGCGGGAACCGCTGTGCTGGAAGGGCTTTCGGTCGGGCGACGCCTGCGGCGCACCAAGCGGACGACGGCGAACACGAGGGCGCCGACGATCGCGAGGAAACCGAGCCAGGGAATCGCCTTGCCGGTGAACACGACCGCGTCCTTCAGCCAGTCGACCAGCGAGTTCCAGCCCGCGACGATGCCGTCCCAGAAGTTGCTCGGTCCCGCGTCGGAGTCCTTGTCGGTCGTGGTGATCTCGATGGTGAGGGTGGACAGCGCGACCTGATCGTCGAGGCGGCGCTTCTGGGCGGTGAGGCTGTCGAGTTCGCCCTGGCGGCTGGCCAGCGCCTGCTCGGCGGCGATGAGATCGGCGGTGGTCGCGGCGCCGGTGATCAGCGCGCGCAGCCGGTCGACCGAGGCCTGCAACGCCTTGATCCTGGCGTCCAGGTCCTCCCACTGCATGGTGACGTCGTCCCGGTTGGTGCTCACCCTGGTGAGGGTGCCGATCGCGCCGAGGCCGTTCACGAACGCGTCGGTCTTGTCGGCGGGCACCCGCACGGTCAGCGACGCGCTTGGCTCGGTGTCGTCGGTGCCGGGCTGCTCGGTGCGGCTGTCCACCCGGCCGCCCGCCTCGCGCACCCGGTCGGAGACCTGCGCCGCGGCCGCGATCGGATCGCCCGCGGTGATGTCGATACTGCCGGTGACGACCTCCTTGCGGTCGACGGTGTCGGTGTCCTGCCCGCGACTGTCGCCGGGCGTGGGCGCCTGCTCACGGAACCCGGGCGGCGACACCGGCGCGGAGGCACCCGTCTTGGCCTGCGAGCCACCGGAGTCGGCCCGATCGTCGTCGCCGCAGCCGACGAGCAGCGCCAAGCCGAGCAGAGCGACGCACACCACAACAAGCTTCCGCATGCTCGCAGCGTAACCGCCCCACCGCGCGCGGTCACCGCCGTTCGTCAGCAGATGTCGGCACGCGGCGTCACAGGTCCGCGGGCAATATCCGGAAGGCAGCGACGCCTGGAGTCAGCGGTTCGATAGCTCGAAAGTCGCGCTGATCCAACGTGAATATGCAATCGGTCCGGTACTTGTCGGCGAGGGCGACTCCGACGGCATCCGCCAAATCCAGCCGGAGCCCCTCGTACTTGGAGCGAATCGACTGCGCCGACGCGAGATCGACATGCTTGAGCTCCGCGAGCTTGTAACGCCCTTCGATCAAACGGCCCATCAGGGCGTCGGTGACCTGCATCGCGGCTTCGAATCCGAGGTCACGGTGCACCAGGTGGTCCAGTTCGGTCAGGACCAACGGTGAAATCACCAACGTCTCGGTTTCCATGACCTGGAGCGCTTGTTCATGCTCCGCTTGGTCTTGATCGAAGGCCGCGAAGAGGGCGGAGGTGTCGGCGACGATGATCACCGCCGCGCCGCCCGCGACTTGATGTGGTCGTAGACCGCATCGTCCATCTCTTCCGCGGTGCGCGATCGACCACTGCGAAAGACCGGCAGCGGTTTATCGGCCTTCGGCCTGTCCGATGAGTCGAGCAGCATGGTGATCCCCCGTCGAATGAGTTCCGCCTTGCTCACCCCCGTCGCGGCGGCTTCGGCGTCGAGCCGGACCTCCAATTCCTCGGGGAGGTACACGGTCGTCTTGATCATGCCATATAGGGTACCACCCACGGAAGCGGCTCAACGGAAGTCGCGCGACTTGCCGTCGATCCGCAGGTGCAGTCGCTGGAGGTGTTCCGCGACGACGCTGACGGCGCCCTCCGCGTTCTGCACCCGTCCGCGGATGAGCAGGGCGGTGGCGCTCTGGGCGAGGCGGCGGTAGCGGGCCCACAGGCCGACGGAGCAGACGACGTTCACCATGCCGGTCTCGTCCTCCAGGTTGAGGAAGGTGACGCCCTCGGCGGTGGCGGGGCGCTGGCGGTGGGTGACCGCGCCGCCGACCAGCACACGGGAACCGTCGGGGACTGCGAGCAGGCCCGAGGCCGGGATGGCGCCGAGCGCGTCGAGCTGCGGGCGCAGGAATTCGGTCGGGTAGCTGCCCGGTGAGATTCCGGTGGCCCACACGTCGGCGGCCGCGAGTTCCAGTTCGCTCATACCGGGCAGGGCGGGTGCGGTGGTCGCGGCGCCGGTGCCGGGCAGCCGATCCGCTCGCTCCCCCGCCGCCGCGCCCGCCGCCCACAGCGCCTCACGCCTGCTGATGCCGAGGCTGCCGAGCGCGCCCGCGGTGGCCAGCGATTCGGCTTGCGCGACAGAGAGTTCCACCCGTCCGGTGAGGTCGAGGAACGAGGTGTACGGTCCGCGTTCGCGCCGGGCGGCGACGATCCGCTCGGCAAGTTCCGTGCCGAGGTGGCGGACGGCGGCGAGCCCGAGCCGGATCTCGGTGCCCGCCGCCTCCAATGTCGCCTCGGCCAAGCTGGCGTTGATGTCGGGGCCGTGCACCGCGATCCCGTGCCTGCGCGCGTCGGCGACCAGGGATTGCGGGGAGTAGAAGCCCATCGGCTGGGCGCGCAGCAATCCGGCCGTGAATGCCGCGTGATGGTGCAGCTTGAACCACGCCGAATAGAACACCAGCGCGGCGAAGCTCTGCGAATGACTTTCCGGGAAGCCGAAATTCGCGAAGGCGTAGAGCTTCTCGTAGATGCGGTCGGCGATCTCGCCGGTGATGCCGTGCAGGTCGCGCATGCCCTGGTAGAGGCGAGCCTTGATGCGCTCCATGCGTTCCGGTGAGCGTTTGGACCCCATCGCGCGGCGCAGCTGATCGGCCTCGGCGGCGGTGAAACCGGCGACGTCGACGGCCATCTGCATCAGCTGCTCCTGGAACAGCGGAACGCCGAGGGTACGGCCGAGCGAATTCTCCAGTGCCGGATGGTCGTAGTCCCATTTCTCGCGCTCGTTGCGGCGGCGGATGTAAGGGTGCACCGAGCCGCCCTGGATCGGCCCGGGGCGAATCAACGCGACCTGCACCACCAGGTCGTAGAAATCGCGCGGCTTTAGCCTGGGCAGGGTGGCCATCTGGGCCCGCGACTCCACCTGGAAGACGCCGACCGAGTCCGCGCGCGAAAGCATGTCGTAGACCGCGGTCTCTTTCAGGTCGAGCTTGTGCAACTCCACCTCGATGCCCTTGTGCTCGCGCACCATATCGATCATGTAGTGCAGCGCGGATAGCATGCCGAGCCCGAGCATGTCGAACTTCACCAACCCGACCGCGGCGCAATCGTCCTTGTCCCACTGCAATACGCTGCGGCCAGGCATGCGCGCCCACTCCACCGGGCACACGTCGGCGATGGGACGGTCGCAGATCACCATGCCGCCGGAATGGATGCCCAAATGCCTTGGCAGCCCTTCGATGTCGGCGGCCAAGTGCAGCACCTCGTCGGGAATGTCGGTGCCGGTCTCGGCCGCGACGCCGGTCCAGCGGCTCACCTGCTTGCTCCACGCGTCCTGCTGTCCTGGCGAAAAGCCAAGCGCGCGTGCGGCATCGCGCACCGCCGACTTGCCGCGGTAGGTGATCACATTGGCCACCTGGGCGGCGTACTCGCGACCGTATTTGGCGTAGACGTGCTGGATCGCCTCCTCCCGGCGATCGGATTCGATGTCCACGTCGATATCGGGCGGTCCGTCGCGTTCCGGCGAGAGGAAGCGTTCGAACAGCAGCGAGTTGGCCACCGGATCGACGTTGGTGATGCCGATGGCGTAGCAGACCGCGGAGTTGGCCGCCGAACCCCTTCCCTGGCACAGGATGTCGTTGTCCGCGCAGAAGCTGACGATGTCGTGCACCACAAGGAAGTAGCCGGGGAAGCCGAGTTGCTCGATCACCGCGAGCTCGTGTTCGATCTGCCGGTAGGCCGCCGGGTTCTCCGTGCGCGAGCCGTAGCGGCGGGCCGCACCGCGCAGGGCGAGTTCGCGCAGCCAGGAGTTCTCGTCGTGGCCGTACGGCACGTCGAAGGGCGGCAGTTGGGGCGCGATGAGGCGCAGGTCGAAGGCGCATTCGCGGGCCAGCGCCGCGGCATTGGCCACCGCGTCGGGGCAGGACGCGAACAGCAGCGCCATCTCCGCACCCGAGCGCAGGTGCGCGCCGCCGGTGGGCGCCAACCAGCCCGCGATGTCGTCCAGGCTCTGCCTGGCCCGGATGGCGGCCAGCGCCATGGCCCGGCGGCGTTGCGCGGGTGCGGCGAAATGCGCTCCGGTGGTCGCTATCACGGGCAGGCCGAGCCGGTCGGCGAGGTCGATGAGGTGGGCGTTGCGCTCGTCGTCCTCCGGGACGCCGTGGTGGGTGAGTTCCACGCCGACCCGTTCGACGCCGAAACGCTCGGTGAGTTCGCGCAACGCGGCCTCGGCACGCACCAGGTGGGTGTCGCCGACGCGCAGGTCCTCGTCGAGCGCGCGGCGCAGGTGCCCTTTGCGGCAGCCGGTCAGGATGTGCCAGTGTCCGCCCGCCGCCTCGGTGAGGACGTCGAGGTCGTAGCGGAGGATGCCCTTCTCCCCCGCGGCAAGGTGCGCGGCGGCGATCTCGCGGGACAGCCGTCGATAGCCCTCTTGGCCGCGGGCCAGCACGAGCAGGTGTTGTCCGGCCGGATCCGGCGCGCCCGTGCGCGGCGCGGAGTCCGGCGCGTCGGCGTGCGTTTTCGGCGCGTCCAGGCGCACGTCCTGCGGACCCAGCGACAGTTCCGCACCGAAGACGGTCGCCATTCCCAGCTCCTTGGCCGCCTCCGCGAAGCGGACGGTGCCGTAGAAACCGTCGTGGTCGGTGAGCGCGATCGCCTCCAATCCCAGCCGCACGGCCTCCTCCACCAACTCTTCGGGCTGGCTGGCGCCGTCGAGGAAGCTGTAGGCCGAATGCGCGTGCAGTTCCGCGTACGGCACGGTCGGGCCGTCGTGGTGTACCGGCTCGGCCGAGTACGGCTCGCGCTTGCGCGACCAGGCCGGGCTGTCGCCGCCGTCGCCCGGGTACATGGCGTCCGGGTTGGTCCGGCCGGGACGACCGGACAGCACCCGTTCCAGTTCGGACCAGGTCGGTGGGCCGTTGCTCCAACCCATGACACGTCACCTCCTCATCTCGAACATACATTCGATAGATGCGGAGGTGCGCGGGGGTCCGCCCAACGGATACCGAGTCGCAACCAGCGGGCGGCGGGCCCCTCATCGACCCGCCGCCCGCCCGCCGATCAGCCCTCTCGAACCCGCTCGGTGGAGCCGGCGGCCACCGCGGCGTCCACCCGGTCCAGCCCGTCGCGGATCATCTCGCCGTACGCGTCGTCGGCCAGAATCCGCAGGTGACCGCGCGCGATCGCCAATTGCATTCGGGCGCCGTCGAAATCGCCGAGCCTGCGGTGACTGTCGGCCAGGTTCAGATACAGCGAAGGCAGGAAACAGCGCAGTCCCTCGTCCAGCGGGATTCCGGGACCGAACACCGCGGCGAGCGCGCGCTGATCCCAATGCAGCGCGTCCTCGTCCTTCTCCTGAAGGACGGCGAGGTGATGCGCGATCACGCAGCGCTGCAAGGGATCACCGGACGGATCTAGTTCCTCCCACAGCGCACCGAGCGCGCGGCGCGCCGCTTCCGGATTCCCGCTGCCGAGCCGCACCGCGGCAAAGATGTCCGCCATCCGATCGTCCGCCATGCGGACGAGTATCGCACATATGTTCGAAGGATTCGAGAGCTCTTCAAACGCGTCTCCGGGCGTGACGAGCGCCACTTGGCGAGTAAACTTACTTCAGAGTAAGTTCTTGCCCATTCCAGGCCGTCACCGTTGACGCGACAAAGGAGCGATCCCGATGAACCGAGCTTCCGCCGACGACGCCGGTGTGCGCGGGCAGATCCGCCGCAACCGCCGCAACCGGGATCTGACCGGCAGGCACGTCCTCATCACCGGCGCCTCCTCCGGCATCGGCAGGGCCGCCGCGGTGGCCGTGGCCGACAAGGGCGCCACGGTGTTCCTGCTGGCCCGCCGCGGCGACGAACTCGCGTCCGTAGTCGAGGAGATCCGCGCCGCGGGCGGCTCGGCGTACGGATACCAGTGCGACGTCACCGATTCCGATTCCGTCGACCACACCGTCAAGACCATCCTCGACGAGCACGGCCACGTCGACATGCTGGTGAACAACGCGGGCCGCTCGATCCGCCGCGCCATCCACCGCTCCACCGACCGCCTGCACGACTTCGAGCGGACCATGGCGGTGAACTACTTCGGCGCGCTGCGCATGACGCTGGCCCTGCTGCCGCAGATGCGCGAGCGCAAGTTCGGCCACATCGTCCAGATCAGTAGCGCGGGTGTGCAAGTCGCGACCCCCCGGTTCTCCGCCTACCTGGCGAGCAAGGCGGCGCTGGACAAGTTCACCGAGGTCGCGGCCGTGGAGACCATGGCAGACGGCGTCACCTTCACCACCATCCACATGCCGCTGGTGCGCACACCGATGATCACCCCGAGCGGCGCCCAAGGGCCGTCGGAATCACCCGAGTGGGCGGCGGCCACGATCGTGCGCGCACTCACCGAGCGCCCCAAGCGGATCGACGTCCCGATCGGCACCATCGCCGAATACGGCGCGCTGCTCACGCCCAAGTTCCGCGACCGCGTCCTGCACCGCTACTACCGCGCGCTGCCGGACTCCCCCGCCGCCAAGGGCGAAACCACCGACACCGAGGAAGACGCGGAACCCGTTGCCCCGCAACCGGAACCACGGGAGCCCTCGACCGCACGCCGGGTCACCGGCACCGTGCTGCGCCGCGCCGCCCGCTGGGTCCCCGGCACCCACTGGTGACGCACGCTACCCCTGCGCGCTTGCCGTTCCGCACGATCCCCTGATCGCCGCCCAGCGTCGACTCCCCGCGCGCGGAATCACCGACGTCCCACACATCTTTCGCACGGTTCACATAGGCACCGACTGTGTGAAGCGTGTGGAGAGTATGTGGGACTTGGCAAGCGGTAGGCGGCGGCACAACCGGAGGTGGCTGGTCGGGTGCAGCGCAAGGGATTTGGCTGCGAACGGCGTCAGTGTCGGTGGACGACGACAGCGGACGGTGCCGACGCGGCGCGCGATCAGGGCAGCGGCTGGATGGGGTCGGCCAAGAGGGCGGTGACCGGTTTCGGGCCCGCGCCGCAGCTGGCTTGGCGCGGGGGGTAGGCGATCGTCCGCGCGGTGACGCGCCAGCGTCTGCCGTCTCGGTGAGTGACGATCGCACTGCCCGCGTACGTGGGATCGGTTGCGGGAGCGTCTTTTTCGGACTCGACGGTGAGTTCGTCGAGGCCCGCGGCGACCTCAGCGCGCACCGCGAGTTCGGCGACCTGCTCGACGGGCCGATGCCCGCTGCGCCCGCGCAAACCGGTGAGCGCGACCTCACCGCGGTGGGCGGCCGCCACGGCGGCGGTCGCGGCGGCGGTGTCGACGCGACCGTAGGTGAGGCCCGAGGGCAGCAGCACCATGGCGGGCGCGAAGCGGTGGCCGCCGGTGTGCGAGCACTCCCAGACCCGGTCGGGGTTGGCGGTCGCGAGGGCCGCGGCGATGGGGCGGCCGAGCACGGCGCAGCACTGGTCGCGTTTGCCGTGCGCGCAGACCAGGACCAGCGGGTCGGTCACCGGCTCGCCGATGCCGGGCGGCGGTCCGTCGAGCAGGTGCAGGTCGATTTCGAGCAACTGCTTCAGGTCGGTGATCTCGAGCCGCTCGCACCAGCCGCCCTCGGCGCGCGAGTTGACCAGCAGAACCGTTCGGGCGCCGGTGAATTCGCTGCGGCCGGGGCGACGGATCAGGGTCGGGCGGGCGCGCGCGGCGGTGGTGCGCGCGGCGAGTTCCGCGCTGATCTCGGGGCCGAGCACTTCGTCGCCGATCACGTCACGACCCCACGCGCCGGGGTGTTCGACACAAAGCCAGCTGCTCACCTTCGTCGCGGTGCCGGGCAACGGAACGTCGGCCGACGCCGCCGAGCACAGCATGCCGTCGAACGCGTTCATCGCGCGCTCACGCGGACGGACCTGTCGGTAATGAGCACCGTTTCACTCTAGATTCCGCGCGCCGTGCTCTCTCACGGCACGGCGAGGAACGGCAGCACCGCGGCCTCGAACTCACGGTACCGGTCGCGGTGGATGCTGTGGCCGCAGGCGAACGGGGTGACGGTGCAGTCGGCGACCAAGCCGAGCAGCACCTCGAGCTTCGCGAGATCGACCATGCCGCCGGGTCCGCCGCGCAGCACCAGCGTGGGAGCGGTGATGTCGCCCAGCCGGTCCCACCATTCCGGGTTCGGCTTGCGGAACTGTTCCAGCGCCGTACGGGTCATCGAGCGATCGAAGGCGAGGACGGCGCGCGGGTGCCGGATGAGGCTGGTCGTCGCGTGCCAGAGTTCCGGCAGGGTCGGGAACCGGCGGGTCAGCCGGAGTTCCTCGTCGCCGGAGCGCAGCGGCAGCGGGCATTCCTCGATGACCAGCCTGCGCACCAGCTCGGGCCGCTCCTGCGCGACGCAGGACACCGCGTAGCCGCCCAGCGAGTGCCCGACCAGATCCACCTGGCTCAGTTCGAGGTGCTCGCACAGGCGCAGCACGTCGGCGCCGAACTCGTCGAAGCGGTAGGAATCGGTGTGCGAGCTGTGGCCGTGCCCGCGCAGGTCGGGAATGATCACCCGCCGCCCCGCCTGCGCCAACCGGCGCGCGAAGCGATCCCAGGTGTGCCCGTCCCCGCCCATGCCGTGCACCAGCACGACGGGCGTCTCGTCGACCGCTCCCGAATCGCGATAGGCGATCTCCATCCCACCGAACGCCATCCGGGCAGCCGTCAGATTCACGATGTTCGAGAGTACCGACCCCCACCCAACCCCCGCCCGGTGTTTGTCGGCAGCATCACAGCTGTTGAGCACGGTTGGCGAGGTCTCGGCTGCGTTGTTCGCAGCGCGCCCGATCTGCGGCCGACCTCGGGCGTCAGCTGCCGATGAGGGGGTGCTCCTCGCCCCACTTCAGCATCGCGTACAGGATGTCGCTGAGGCTCTCGCCGTCTTCGGTGAGTTGGTAGACGACGCGGGGCGGCACTTCGGCGTAGACGGTGCGGGTGAGGATGCGCTGGTGTTCGAGGGCGCGCAGGCGGTCGGTGAGAGTCTTGGCGCTCGGCGAACCGAGGGCGGTGCGCAGGTCGCCGAAGCGCTTGGGGCCGGAGAGCAGTTCGCGGACGATCAGCGTCGTCCATTTTCCGTCGAGAACCTTCAGCGTGCGCTCCACACCGCACCCCGAGCACTCGGTGTCTTGGAGTTGTTTCAGCTGCTCAGAGCCGATGGTTCCCATCGGGAAATAATATCACTTCCTGGGTATTGCTTTACTGCCGAAACTAGCGTCGTGGACATGAACACATCAACCGTGATCGTCCACGGCGCGACCGGAATCCAGGGCGCCGCCATCGTCCGCGGCCTGCTGTCCGCGGGGCACCGCGTCCGAGGCGCCGTCCACACTTCTCCCGCCGCGCTGCACCCGGACGCCGAACCGGTCCACGCCGACCTGCTCGACCCCGAGTCGCTGGCCGCCGCGTACGCGGGCGCCGACGCCGTGATCGTGCAACTGCCGCTCGTCTTCACCGACCTCGCCGTCCAGCAGTCCGATGCGGTGCTGGCCGGACTTCGGAAGGCGGGCGTCGAGCGGGTCGTCTTCAATACCGGCACGGTGCTGCCGCCCGCGCCCATCGGGGTGCCGTTCGTGGACGCCCGCGTGCTGCTGTCCGCCGAACTGACCCGCGGCGCCGAGGCGGCCACGGTGGTCGCGCCCGCTCGGCAGTACATGGAGAACCTCGTCGCCCCTTGGTCCGCGCCGCTCGTGCGCGCCGGGGAGCTCGCCTATCCGCTGCCGCGGGAATTGCCCGTCCCGTGGGTCGCGCTCGATGATCTCGGCTCGACCGTCACCGACCTGATCACGGCGACGAGCCCGCCTGCGCTGCGGATCGTCGCGGGTCCGCAGATGCTGACGGGAGACGAGGTCGCCGCCGAGCTCAGCACGGTCCTCGGACACCCGGTGCGGTGGAATTCCATATCTCCCGAGGCTTATCGGGAGATGCTCGCCCCGCACCTCGGCGCCGAGGCCGCCGCGGGGGTTGCCGGGGTGTACACACCGCAGCCCCCGGAAGCGCCCACGCCGCCGGAACCCGATCCGTCGGCGCTCGTGACCGGAGCCACCACCCTGCGGGACTGGGCCATGCGCCAGGACTGGCACACAGCCGCGTAGATACAGCCACTTGTTGAGGTGGGGAACACGGTTCACACCGCTGGGGCGCGTGCGGGCGCGCGGCGGGCGGCGGGCGTGCTCGCGCGCGGCGGGCAGCGGGCAGCGGGCAGCG
>NZ_BDAU01000030.1 GCF_001612615.1 Nocardia amikacinitolerans NBRC 108937
ACTTCGCGAAAGTCTTCTGGCACAGAGTAACCAGCGTCTCGCAGCGTGTGAATACTCGTGCCAAGTTCACCTCGCGTCAGCTTCTTCACCAGCTTTGGCGGCAACGCGGGCGGTAAACTCAGCCGGATCAACTCCTTTACTGCCACCTCAGCGGCGCTACCAGCATCAATTACCGCGCGTCGAAACTGGCCAGCGGAGTGCAATGAGCGCGCATCCCTGACGAGCAGCCATGGAAGCGAGGGGGATTCCGCCGATGCCGCCAGATCGAAGCAGCGGCGCAGAAGTGCAGCGGAAGCAGGCTGGATCTCCCGTCTGACGAATTTCTGCGGCTTAAGCGGAATTTGCACCACCTCTACATCTGCGGAGTCTGGAGTCACCCTCCAGATCGGCCTAGGAATCTTCGACCAAGTTTCCGGCTGATGCCCAACTACTGTCATCTGCTGCCCGGTAGCCAATTCCAGCCATGTTGAGGCGGTGGTCCACCAACTTCCCATCGCAGACCTGAATTGTGCACCGATAACCTGCAGTTGGCTCTCTTCGCAATTGACCTCAGCTGTGAGAGCGAATTTGCGAACGATAATCGTCCGGTCGGTATCTGGTGGAAGCACGAGCGCAGAGCCCCAGTCGAAGTAGTGATCCAGCATGAGACCCAGGGGCCGCTGAAGATTGCGGTCCATGTCTGGATCGGAAGGGAAGTGGGCTTCTGCTGAGTGGCCTGCTATCAACGTCTTGAAGACTGCACCCAGCGCATCCTCTGTGACGGTCATCAGCCGATCCAGATCACACAGCCACTCAAACCGTATCGTCACGTAGCCCTCCCAGTACGTTGCACCTTCTGAACGGGTTAGTTAACCCCGAGACTCGAAACGCCAGCCACCAGGTGTCGCCGACGACGACACAACTGACAACAACGCCGACGACAGCTGATCCCCATCGCGCCGCCGCTTCACGCTGCTTGCGAGTCGAAACACTCTCATCGGTGGCTCGACCCATGCCTGACAGTGCGGGACCAGATGGGGACCACACGTCATTCACGTCCACGAACATCACCCGCATGGTCTAACCGCCGCCCATTATGCAAAACGCTTGTGGCGTGCGCAGATTCGACGTCATCCCTCCTGGGGTCAAGTAGTCGCAGGTTCAAATCCTGTCAGCCCGACCAGAGCGGCCTTACTCGAACCAGTAACCGGTTGAACGCCGGTTGCCGGGGGTAAGTCCGCTTCGGTGAGTCGTGAGAGAGCCTCCGCTAAGCGGGGGCTCTCTTCGCGTTGGGCGTGTGGCGTAGGCCGGTGGTGGTGATATGCTCTGCTGGCTTCGCGGCAAAAGAAATAGTCGAGTATGCAAAGCCGTTCGCTCGAAGAGATGCCTGAATGTTCAGTCATATAAACTTATATCTTGAGCTCGATAAATAGTAAATCACGTCGCGCCATGCGTGCCTAATAAGGTCGACAACGGTATTGTTGTTGCGATTCGACCTGTGAGCAATGGTCTTGCAATTGAACAGTGACAGGCGAGGTCGTTTTCGGATCCGGGCTCATGGTTCGTTAGCCGTGGCGGCGACCCAATGGCATCGGGTGCAACAGTTCGGGATGTATACTAATCAGATGATCGCCCAATTGGCTGACCGCCTTCCGACATACGGTGTCAGCAGGTAGCGTTCCGCTGGCGGCGATCACGACTGTTGTCGATCAAGGCGTCGCGAGTTGTTCGCCCCACGTATGCATCGCTAATCCAGTCGCGGATGGTCTGTTTACTGCTGGGGTAAACGTAGTACCGGGCATATCCAAGATTGCGACCATAGGCATCGCGCTCGACGTTGTCGCTGACCCTGCCTGGAAGCCTGCTATTGCCGGCTACGCTTGGAAGTTCGATGGCGAGTAGTCCGTTCACTTTGCTGTGCTTGCTACCACGCAACGACGAAAAGACCTCCCAATCGACGTACTTTCTCGCCCAAGTGCACTTGCCTATTAGCACGATCGTGACGGTCGAGTTGCCAAGGTAATCTTGGCGGATCCGGCTCATGATGTAGTCGGTGTCTTCGCTGTCGATGAAGTCGTCCTCGTCGGTGACACCAATGGTTTTGGCGATGAACTCGGTGCCGAAGTCATCGAGGAAGGTGCTGACCTCGTCGACGTCTTCGCCGTGGTACGAGATGAAACACTTGTGGCGGGTGGAATCGACTTTGCGTGCAGCCGCTCTGTCGGCGATGAACTGCAGCTGCCTCTGCTCGTAGTGGCCCACGAGGGCTCCCTTCTGATCAACGGGGACAACACGGCCGAGGTTAGACCGTGGGACTGACAGCTCTGAGGCATGATGGCAAGGTGTCTGCTCCCCCCTCGGTGGTTCCCGACTCGGCTATGCCCCAGCTGTTTCAGGCGGCGGATGTCGCCTCACTCGACGGCCAACGCTCCTACGTGGGAGGGATCCGCCAGCGTCTCGTGCTACTCGTGATCGCGGCCGCCACCGGCGTCGTTACCTGGCGCGTCGGAAGCGGGCGTGTCGATCTCCTCGGGCTCGTCGGCGTGGGCGCATTCATTGGGGCAATCGTCGTTGAGGCATCGCTGTGGCGTCGACGGCCGGATAAGACGTGGTACGACGGTCGTGCAATCGCGGAGTCAGCGAAGACGTTGGCCTGGAAGTTCGCAGTAGGAGGTGCTCCTTTTGCGATTAATATGCCTGATCCTGAGGCAACGACGGCTCTCATCGATAAGTTTCATAAACTCAAGCAGCAATTTCCTGATGTGGAACTTTCGCCAGTGCAGGCACCTCAGGTATCTGAGTGGATGAAGACTCAAAGAACAGGGTCATTCGAAGAGCGAAAGAAGGTTTACCTTGAGGGTAGAATTCGGGATCAGCAGGCGTGGTACGCAGCGAAGTCTGCATACAATAAACGCCAATCTAAGCGGTGGCGTGCCGGTCTGATTGCGCTTGAGTCTGGCGGCGCTCTAGCCTCACTGGCGACTGCAGTTATTAACACATCGGTAATGCTCGGTCCTGCAATAGCCATGATATCCGGTGCAGCCCTGGCCTGGATTGAGACCAAACAGCATGACTCGCTTGCCCGCGCCTACTCTGCGGCGAGTTTTGACCTCTCAAACGCAGAGACGAAGTTGATGTTAGTGGATACGGAGGTCTCGTGGAGCCGTGAAGTCGATGATGCCGAGGAGGCGATTAGCCGCGAGCATGTCGTGTGGCTGGCGACAAGGCACCGACTCTAGTCGCTGAGCAAATCGGCAGATGGAGCCGACTCGGCCCTCTAGCAGATACAGAGCGCGACAAGAAAGTTGATAATCGCCTCGACCGTCATGAACGCTGGCATTACCGAGTAGCCGACAATCTGAGCTTGAAGTGCAGCACAACGCTTTAAGATAATTGACTTTCGCTCTCGGCCAAAGCTTTCGCTTCGAGCACAGCGCTGGCAAAATTGGAGTCGGCTTCGGCTGAATTTAAGAGAGCTGTAACTTGCCCATCTTTAAACTCGGCCACGCCGCAGGAAATAAACGTCTTCCTAAATGCGCGTATCCCTCCGATCTCCGACAGATCCCTTTCGAACTTCAACCGACTCTTGCGATTTGACAGCTCTTCCTCAAGTAGATCTTCGAGTCGGTGCCAATATTTCAAGTTTAGCTTCATGCGCACTCCGGGTTTGAGTCCGATCCCCACGCAATATGTTCTTGGCTGCAAGTAGAAATAATCAACTGCATAATATTCACATCGACCGGTGAACTCAATTCTCTTCAGTGCGGCTAGCAGCGACTCCGCTGCGTCCAGTCCGTATAGACCAATAGGCTCATCGGGAAGGGACATCGTGAACGCATATCCATACTGGTCATCAGTAAGCGGAGTTGATACGCCCAGGCGGTAGCGTAGTAATCGCTGGAGATGGCGGATATCGGCGTAAATATGATGCCGATAATGAGCATAATTGAATTGTGGCAAAACTCCCTTTTTCCTTAGCAAGATTAGTGATGATTGCTCACGGCCGATGCCATGGCAATAGCCGAGTTCGTAACTAACATTACTGGAATCGCCTGTCGTGTCGATGACCACTTGGTCTGCTTCGCGGAGCATTCTGAGGACCTCGTCAACCACAGCGCCAGACGACGGCAGTTCGTCGCCCCGCAACACCTTGTATCCGGCTTCGCGGAGGATGTTGCTTATGGCCTGGTAAGTCGGATCGTTCCATGCTTCCTTAGCGAACCTCATTGCAACGAAGGCAAGGCGTTCTGGATCTGGCATTTGGTTCCTCAAGCGATTACTGGTTGACGTGAGGTTCGCCCGGTCTATTGTCCCTTGGGCTCGGCGTTCGCTTGTAATTGACACAAGACCTGTGACCACAAGTTCAGACGTGGTACCGGCTAGTCGAGAAGGCTCCATCTCGGCATACGTTGTAACAACGCTCGTTGTTCCTGCGTAGCTCGACACCTCCCAGGCACTTGTGACTGTCCTTACGCGGGCTGGATACTGGCTTCGACGTCGAAGTATTCCAGTGCCGACGTCAGCTTGGTGCCACTTTCCTGTATCGGTTTGCGGCCGGTCGAATCACTACCCCACGCTCAATGAGCGCTCCCCGCACACTGCTCTTGGCCTTGCCGAGTTGTGCGCCAATCGCTTGCGGCGAGAGACCTTCGCCGTAGAGCTTGGCTGCCAGCTTCGCCTGTTCGTCGGTCATCGGTTGCTTCCGCAGCTCCACCCCGGCACCACGCAGTAACTTCAAGATGCCGCCTTTGGATAATTTGTACTGCTCGCACAACTTCGGCGTCGACGTTCCACTGCGGTAAGCCTCAGTCAACTCAGCAATCATGGCAGCTGACAGCCGCTGATCCAGCCGACGAACCTGTATCATTTTGCTTGTTTTGGCTGGTCGACGGGGTGCGGTCGACGCCAGTCGTTCAATGACCTTGCTAAGACTGTCGTCCTGTTTCGAGTACCGTCCCAGTAGGTCGACACCGGCGAAAGCCCCTCTGACCAGCGTCGGAGGGGCTTTTCTCATCATCCAACCACCCGCAGAGCGGGACCAGAACGGGACCGCAGGTGCTTGGAGAGCACGTTTCCGTCCTCGACTAGCGCTTGGATGTCCGGATGTAGGTAGCGCTGGGTGATGCGCGGATCGGTGTGCCCGGCGATCTTCTGAAGCCGATGCACCGGTACCCCGGCATCCGCGAATCACGTGAGTCCGGTACGCCGCAGCCCATTGCGGCGCAGGTGTTCGAACCCGAGCTTGGCCACCACGTCGCCCCAATGTGTGGCACGTCGGAGGACTCTGGTCGAGATCCGGCCGCCGCGCGGACCCACAAGCAGCCGAGCGTCGGGCCTTGCGTTCGCGGCGTTGATCCGGCGCGCCACGGTTCGCCACCAGCCTCTGCTCAACGGCACCACGGTCATGTGATCCGCCATCGCCGCGCCGGGGAAATGCGGTCGGCACGGCGATCGTCCGGTCAGGAGCCAGCGTCGACGGATTCGATGACCGGCAGCCACAGCACGGCGTTGTCCTTGCAGGACTGGTGCACTGGGGTGAGTGCGCTGTGGTCGTCGAGGGCCATCATCGTGATGCCCATGGCGGTGCCGCCGTAGTCGATCGCGGCGACGAGCGAGCCGCAGGTGGGGCAGAAACCGCGTGCGGTGGTCGGGTAGGTGTTGTACCAGGCCGGTTCCCCGCCCTCGCCGGTCCATTCGAACGTGTCGAGCGGGAAGTCGACCCACGCGGTGAGCGGGCCGCCGGCCAGCTTCTGGCAGTGCGGACACGAGCACAGATGCGGCCAGCCGGCCTCCGCGTCGGCGCGAAACCGAATCCGCCCGCACAAACAGCCACCCTCATACATCAGACGCTCCCCTCTCGATCCAATTTGGTTGTGGCCACGATGAAGGCCCAGATGTGTGTGGTCCGGGCGTCGGCTCCGGCCAGCGTAGAGCAGCGAGGCCAGCCAGGCGGGGACTTGCGTGGTATGCCGCGGTGGGCGGGTCAGAGGCACGCCGCAGCAACTGTTTCGCGCGATCTCGAATGACGTTGTCCACCGGGACACGAACGCTCGACTATGCTCGGTCGAGTTCATCTCAGATAGGAAGTCAGGGGGGATCGCAGCAGTGATGACCGAACGAGTTCTCTTGTCGCACTAGCTGGTTGAGATTTTCGAAGATGTCGAAATGTTGAGGAGCGGAGATCGTTTCGACGCACTGTTTCATGCGGTGCCGTTGCCCTCACCATGGAGTCTCGAGCAGTACTTGGCGTCAATCTCGACGCATCGAGCGCGCCCCATCACGTTGTGTCCCGTCGATACGACAGGCATGGGGAAAGCCGGGTGCGGCACGGGCAGCGGTCTGTGGATCGCGCGTCGTGATGACGATGTCATCGTCTATGACCGCGATACCTCGGGCTGGCACGCGCAGCACATCGTGCTACACGAAATCGGACACATGCTTCTCGAACACGATCGGCAGGACACGCTTCCCACGGGGGTGGATATCCCCGTGGTTGGCGCGCTGTTGCCCTCGGTTTCGCTGGAGGCCATCCAGTACGTGCTGGGTCGAGATGCCTACGACGATGTTCGTGAGCGGGACGCGGAAGCATTTGCCGATCTGGCGATGGTCCGCGCACAGATGCCCGGCTCGCCGTCGGCATCGTTGCGGGGGACGTTCTTTCGGGGGCGGCGCCGATGATCTCTCCGATACCTGCGTGGATCGCGCTGCCGATCATTGTCGTCGTCGCATCGATCACGCTCGGTCGATGGATTGTGTTCGGCGAGAACGTAGTCGACCGATTGGTCAACCGTTCGCTTGCGTGGGCGGTAGTGGGGTTGCTTTTGCATCAGCGTGGAGTGGCACCCGGTGTCGCGAGTTGGCTGCATCAGCTCTCGCTCGGCTGCATCCTCTTCATTCTCGCTGGAATCTATGGGATCGCCGCATTGTGGGGTGGTGCGGATCCAGACACCGCTCGACTTCGGCAGCGTCGCTACGACGCGGCTACGGCAGGTGTATTCGTCGCTGTGCTGGCTGCGGGTACACCGGCCCGCGGCCGGGGGTTGTTGATCGATCAGTCGCTCGGCTGGCCGTCGATCGTGTTCTGGGGTTTCTTCGGTGTCCCACTCGCGGTGTGCGCGGTGCTCATCTTGTCGCTGAGTCTGCGCGAATTCCGCGGAGACGATCTCCGTGTCCAGGAACGGCTGGTCTACTACGCGATCTTCGCTGCAGCCGGAGGACTGCTCATCGACGCGGTCGCCGGGCCCTCGGTTGCGGCATTTCACACCTTCACCGGCATCCCCTCTTCCGACCCTCAGATGGTTCGAAAGGCGGCCACCTTCTTCGCGGCGACGCTGACTGCCGCGCTCATCACGGCGGTACCGCTCGCGTCTGCGGTGCTGTCTCGGCTGGGCTGGCTCGGTGACGGCCGCGACTGCCGCCGACTGCTTCCGTTGTGGCGCGACCTCACCGACCTCCTCCCCGGCGTTGTGCTCTACTCAGCTGCCGAACTCGCGCAACTGGCCCCGCAGGTTCGGCTGCACCGGATGAACGTAGAGATCCGCGACGCGTTGCTGCAACTGCGCCCCTATATGCACGACCTCACCGATACGACGCCGTTCCCCGGTGACAGTGGTCGTGATACAGGTCCGAGCGCGCACGCGCTACGCGTCGCCAGCGCGTTCTACGCCAAAACCACAGGCGCCCAACTTGAACTGACATCGAGGCAAGTGCAGATCGCGTCTGGCGCTCCGGGAGGTGACCCGGACACCGAACTGCGAAGCCTGCTCGAGCTGGCCCGTGACTGGCCCGCAGCCAAAGCGCGCGTGCACCAGCGGCACACAGTAGTGTCGCTGCCGGACCGACCGAACAAGGAGCAAGCCCGTTGACCCACGTGTCGAACCGCCCGGTCCAGCAGTTTCCGCACCCACGGTTCCGGCTACCGCTCCTCGGAGACGTCCTCACGATCAACCCTGCCAAACCAACCCAGGCGTCGATGGCCGACGCTCGCCGGTACGGGCCGATCTTCGAACGCCTCATCGTCAAGTACCCCATCGTCGTCGTCAGCGGCCCGGAACTGATCAGCGAGATCAATGACGAAAAGCACTGGACCAAAAACGTCGGCGTCTTGTTCAAGCTGATGCGCCCCATCGCCCGTGACGGCCTGTTCACCGCCTACAACCATGAGCCGAACTGGTCGAAGGCACACAACATTCTGAGCTCCGCATTCACCCAGGAGGCGATGCGGCGCTACCACCAGGCCATGACCGACACCGTCTTCGACCTCCTCGACTACTGGTCGGCGCGGCAAGACCAATGGGTCGACATCGCCGACTCCACCAACAGATTCAACCTCGAAGTGATCGGCCGCGCCGGATTCAGCTACTCGTTCGACTCGTTCACCCGCCGCGAGGAGCATCCCTTCGTCGCCGCGATGACCAGAGGTCTGCGCCACATCAACCGCAACGCCAACCTCCCCCCGGCACTGCACAACTTCCCCCGCCGCCGCGCCGAACAACACCGACGTGACATCGCCTACGCACACCAACTCGTCGACGACGTCATCGCCGCCCGCCGCCGCGAAGACCCCGACAGCACACGCGACCTACTCGGGCTGATGCTCAATCACGCCGACCCCGCCACCGGCGAGAAACTCGACGAGATCAACATCCGCCACCAAATCCTCACCTTCCTCGTCGCCGGCCACGAAACCTCCGCAGGCGCACTGGCGTTCGCGCTCTATTTCCTCGCCAATCACCCTGACGTCGCGGCCAAAGCCCGTGCGGAGGTCGATGAACGCTGGCCTGGCCCCGGGCGAGCCGACATCGAATACCCCGACGTGAGCAAACTGCGCTACCTGCGCCGCGTTCTCGACGAGACACTGCGACTATGGCCGATCGCCCCCGGATACTTCCGAGAAGCCCGACACGACACCACCATCGGCGACGGTCGATACACCTTCCAAAAGGGTGACTGGGTTTTCGTGCTGACCCTCCAAGCACATCGCGACCCGGTCTGGGGACCCGACCACGACGAATTCGACCCCGATCGGTTCCTCCCCGAAAACCTGCGGAAGCTCGGCACTTATGTGTACAAACCGTTCGGGACCGGTGAACGCGCTTGCATCGGAAGGCAATTCGCTTACCAAGAAATCCTTCTCTCCCTTGCCCACATCATCCACACCTTCACCCTCGAACCCGAACCGGGCTACCGCCTCGACGTCCGCGAACAGATCACCCTCAAGCCCAACGGATTCCGCCTGAAACTGCATCAGAGGATCTAAGCGGTCCTACCCCGGCCAAACAGCGTCTATACGACGCGTCGCCAAATCTCCGACTCGGCGGTACGCACCATGCCGACCCTGAACAATTCGCCAGCGAGGTAATCGACCCTTTTACCGTGGCAGATGTCGGGCCGCTTCGGCGTCGAACTGCACTACAGCTCGACCCACCCGCCGTCCGGCCCGCAACCCAGGGGGTTGCCGAGGAGCGGCAAACGCTAAGACCTTCCCTACGGTTGTGGGTGTCGGGATCACGCCGAACCCCGTCGACATGAAGTTTCTATGCCCTAGACGAGCGCCTCTGAAAGCTGTTGCGGGGCTGTCCAGTTCGGCAGCGCCGACGCCTGAGGGTCGTCTATCTCGTCCTCGCGGCGCGGGTAAAGCCGTTGCCATCCCGGGACGTCGACGCGGTTGCGATCGATGACGTCGTCCCGCACCGCCTGATCGCGCACGCGACCCAGTGCGGCAAGGGTGTTCTCGATCGTCGACTGCCCGCATCCGTCGGCGATCCACCTGTCGACGGCCCGGTCCGCGACGAGCACCTCTGAAAGCTGTTGCAGGGCTGTTCAGTTCGGTGATCCCCGCTCGGCATCGACAAGCAGCCGTCGCCGAGCTCGCGGTCCGACGCGCTTCCTCGAAACCGAGCGGGTAATCGTTCCTGGTCGCGCTATGCGCTGTATCCGGAGGTACCGGCGCGGGACATGACGATGTTCGACACGACCGCGCGTGAGGACAGGCGAAGTAGGGAATCCACCATCTCGACGACGTCGCTCACGGCGAGCATCTGTTCCGGTGCGATGCGGTCGTGGATCCACGCGCTCATGTCGGTGTCCACGTAGCCGGGAGCGATTGTGGTGGCGGTGATCCCGTTGCCGGATTCTTCGGCGTTGAGTGTCGCGAACAGCGATATCAGGGCCGCCTTGGCCGCACCGTAGGCCGCGAGACCGGCCTCGGCGTAGACGCCGGTGATCGAGGACAACGCGATCACCTTCGCGCCGCGTTCAGGCGCGAGATCCGCTCCAGCGCGCAGCAGCGGGAGTGCTTGCTGGATCAGCTGCACGGGGGCGCGGAGGTTGACCGCGAAGGTTTTGTCGAACCGGTGTAGCGAGGCGTCTGCCAACGGTCCCGCGGTGCCGACTCCCGCGTTGAGGATCAGCGCCGAGAGAGTGCCGAACCGCTGAGCGTGTGCATCGAGCAGAGTTTGCACCCCGTCGGCGTCGGCCATGTCCGCGGCCACGGTGAGGACGTCGGCGGCGCCCGCTGCGGAGAGTTCGTGGGCGACGACCGCGAGCCGGTCGGGATCGCGGGCGGAGATGGTCAGCCCGTACCCCTTTCGGGCGAGACTCGACGCGATTCCGAGTCCGATTCCCCGGGACGCGCCGGTGATCAGTGCGGTTGGTGTGGTGTCGGTCAATTCCGTACTCCGTTCAGTGCGCGTAGGCCCGCCGCCATGAATTCCGGTGTCGCCTCGGCCGCACGCGCGGCAGCTCGACCGGAATCGGAGCCGTGCAGGGCTCGGTGCGTGATGCCCTCGGCGATGACGCCCAGTTTGAAGTTGGCCAGCGCCAAGTAGAACGGCCAATTGGCCAGGTCGCGCCCGGAGAGCTCGGCATAGGAATGCGCCAAGTCCTCGGCATCGGGTAGGCGGTCGCTGGTCCATGCGGCCTGGGAACCCAACACCAGGTCGAACGCCGGAGACCGGTAGACGCACATCAGCGCGACATCGGTGAGGGGATCGCCCAGGGTCGACAACTCCCAGTCGACGACAGCCCGCACCCGCCCGGGATCGGCCGGGTCGACGATCGTGTTGTCGATGCGGAAGTCGCCGTGGACGATCGTGGCCGCCGATTCCGGCGGTATGGATCGGGTCAGCGCTGCGCGCAGCGCATCGACATCGGCGAGCTCTCGTGTTTTGACTCGGTCCCACTGTGCGGCCCAGAGATTCACCTGGCGCGTGACGAAACCGTTGGGGCGACCGAATTCGGTCAGACCGATCGACTTGTGGTCCACCGCATGCAGGTCGGCCAGGACGCGCACCAGCTTCCCCACCGCGGATGCCAGCTGATCGTCGGTGAACGCCGCGAGATCGTCTTGGTCGCGAATCACGGCACCGTCGACGAATTCGACCACGGTCATCGGGACGCCGAGGGTGACGCCGTGTTCGTCGAAGGCGATCGTCTCGGCGACCGGGACCGGGGAATCCCGCAAGGCACGCGTGACGGTGAACTCGCGCGCCATGTCGTGGGCAGAGGGTGTCAGGCCCGCCACCGGGGGCCTGCGGACAACCCATTTCGACTCGTCGTCGAAGGCGAGGTAGGTCAGGTTCGAGCGCCCTCCGCCGATCGGCTCGACATTGAGCTCACCGCGTACCTCGACGCCGTGATCTTTCAGAAACCGCTGTAGGGCAGGGATGTTCATGTCGGTCCCGGTCATTCGCCACTCCGCTGCGCGCGCTTGGCGGCGCTGATGACACGTTTGGCGATCGCCCACCGGTGAACTTCGGAGGGGCCGTCGTAGATGCGGAACGGGCGCACTTCGCGTGAGAGCCGAGCCAAGGGCAGGTCTTCCGACACTCCGAGGCCGCCGCACATCTGCACGCTGCGGTCGACGATCCGGAAGATCGCCTCGGCCGCGAAGGCTTTCGCGATCGAGGTCGAGTTCGCCGCGGCCGCACCGGAATCGAGTTCCCAGCACGCCTGCAGCATCAGTGCCCTGGTGGCGGCGATGTCGATCTCGTTGTCGGCGATCATCTTCTGGATCATGCCCAGGTCACCCAGGCGGGAGCCGAAACCGTGCCGTTCGGCCACATGAGCCACGGCGACGTCGTGGCCGCGGCGCGCGGCCCCCAGCCAGCGCATCACATGCGTCATCCGCGCAGGGCCCAGCCGTACCTGAGCGTGTTCGAACCCGTGGTCCACCGTTCCCAGGACTGCCGAGTCGGGGACGAACACATCGTCGAAGACGAGTTCGCAATGTCCGCCGATCATCGACTTGTCCAATGTGTCGATGTGGCGCACGAGCCGAATACCTGGGGCGTCGCCTGATGCCAGGAACATCGTCGCGCCACCACGCTGTCCCGGCTCGCCGGCAGTGCGGGCCATGATGATGAACAGGTCCGCACCGTCCGCGCCGGTGATGAACCACTTCCGTCCGCTGATGCGCCAACCGCCATCGCATCGGACCGCGCGCGTCGTCAGGGCCGAGGGATCCGAGCCTGCGCCTGGCGACGGCTCGGTCATGGCGAAGGCCGAGCGAATCTCACCGCGGGCGAGCGGTTCGAGGAACTCGGACTTCTGCTGCGGGTTGGCGACCTCGGCGAGCAGGTGCACATTGCCCTCGTCGGGTGCGGCGATGTTCAGCGCGAGGGGGCCGAACAGCGAATAGCCCGCGGCCTCGAAGATCGGCGCACGCTCGGTCATGCCGAGACCGTGCCCGCCGTACTCGACCGGCGCATGCGGCGCGAAGGCTCCGGCATCGCGGGCCGCCTGCTGCAGTTTCACCCGCAGCTGATCGCCTCCCGCCGCCGTGATGTCGCCGCGGTGGGCGTCCTCGATGGGCAGCACCTCGGATGCGATGAAGTCACGGGTGAGCTCGGTCAGCGCACGGACCTCAGCCCGCTGGGACAAATCGATCGCCACAGACACTCCTCGTCGTTCTTGCCGAACGTTCACTCGGCCTAGACCGGAGGTACCGTGACATAAACGTCAACTAGCTGTCAATATTGGAAAGACAGCAGCGCCATTTGTTCAGATATTCTGAACACGAGAACCCAGCAGACCGAGCGCGAAGCGCGCATAGTCTGCGGCGATGCGTTCCGGACTCGAGTGCCCGTTGTCGCGATACCACTGCGACAACGACGTGCACATCGTCGAGATCGCCCGTCCTGCATGACGGCTGTCCGTGGCGAAGAGACCTCGGTCGACCCCCTCGGCGATCTCGGCATCCAGCAGATGCTGCAGGTCGTTTCGAAGCGCACTGATCCTGCGCCGGTTCGCCGGTTCGAAACTGCGCATTTCGCTGGCACCGATCAGAGCCAGCTTTCGCCGGTGCATATGGAACAACGCCAGCGCCTCGACCATCAGCGCGACCCGTTCCACCGGATCCGCACCTTCGTCGCGAGCCGCGGGCACCCGGACGAACAGCTCGTCCATCGTCATATCCAGACAGGCCACCAGCAGGTGCTGCTTGCTGCGGTAATGGTGGTACACACCCGGCACGCTCATGCGCGCCCGCGTCGCGATCGACCGCATCGTCGAGCCGTGGTAGCCCTTGTCGACGAAGTCGTCGATCGCGGCCCGCAGCACCGGGTCGAGCTTCACAGGACCGAACACTCGCCAGGACTGGTCGGCCCGCGCGGCAGACGGGCGCGACACGACGACCTGCGGCTCGACACTCCCCTCGAAGTCCGGATCACCGAGTCGGTCAAGCAACTCTCGAGCGTCGACATCGAGAGCTGCGGCTATCGCATGGAGCCGACCGATGTCGACACGGGTTTTGCCGTTCTCGATCGCACTGACGGTGGCGGGACTGACTTCGATCCGGGATGCGAGTTCGCGCAGGGACACCCCTTGGCCAGACCTCGCAGACCGGATGGCCCGACCGACCTCACGCGCCGACGGAAGATTCACCTCGCTATCCATTCGTTCAGATTATCTGAACATGAAAGACCATAAGACATCCTCCACTGTTCTGCAGTGACCTGCATATCGCGCTGATGCCCCTGTGTTCCAAGGCGCACATTGTCCGATCGTCCGATCGGTAATCCCAGCGGATCATCCGATGGCGTTGCTGACACTGGGCTTGGCTCTTCGGGCTCCGTCAGCGCATCGCCGCCGGTACTGGCGACCCTTTCAGCAACGAACTCGGAGAGCAGCCGGAGCGGTGCGGCCTGAAATGACACCTACGCCGCTTTCGCCGCCGACCCGATCACCGGAGGACCGCACTCTCCTGGGCTCAGGCAGGCGCGGTCCTTACGATATCCGGCGCAATATCCACCACCAGAAGTGCTGCGGCGACATGCGTTGGGTTGTCTTCCACCTTGACCACCGAGAGTTGGTTGGCGCGCGAGACCCGGCGCTCGATGGTGTTCCGGTGGGCGTAGAGCTTGGCCGCCGCCCGAGTGGTGTTGAAGCCGCACTGCACGTAGGTCAGGAGGGCCTGCCGCAATACTTCGTCCGCTTCGGACAGCGGTCCGAGAGTCTTGGTGACGAACCGTTGGGCGCAGGCGCGGTCCTTCGTGAGGCCGTCGATGAGCTCGACGTCCGCGTACGCCGTGAAGCGTCGAGTCGACCCGAGTCGAATGACCATGGCCTGGGCGGCGAGGGCGTCCTGGTGGCTGGACCTGAACCCGTCGAGTCCGTGTCCCGGCCGTCCGACGGCCGCTCGCACGTCCTCGGCCTTCGCCACGATCTTCTCGACCTGGCGCAGGTCCGGTGTCGCGGAATCGGAGAGCCAGACCCACCGCGAAGTAGCGCTGGCACGAGCTACCAGGGCGCTGCGCCCCGCCGAAGCCGAACGCACGGCCGCGACCACCTCGTCCACTGCTCCGGCCTGCTGCGGATCGTCGGTCCACAAGACGAGACCCACGTGTGCGCGCGACATCCGGTACCTCAGGCGCCCCTCCGCGAGGTCCTCGGTGATCGGAGCCCCACCGGCGATCAGTTGGATCAAGGCAATGGCCTCGGCGTCCGCATTACCCATCGCAGCCGCAAGGCTTGCCTCGCGCAACGCCGAGACCGAGTCGACGGCGTACTGCACCATCGACTTCGCCGACACGTCGAGGACCTCGACAAGGAGGTCGGAGTTTTCACACCGCGCCGCGCATTCTTCGAGCCATCGGCGCCAGCCGATACCGAGGGCCACCCGCCACCCCCCGACGAAATCAGGCGCGATGCCGCGGGAGACGAGGTCGTGAATGTACGCCGTTGTCCTCGGGCCGATGTAGGGCTCCACCCTTCGACCCGGTTGCTGGACGTTCGAGGTGAGCCACTGGACAAGCTCGGAGCGGTTGAGGTGGCGGTCCTCCTCGACCAGCGAGGCATCCGAGAGCAGGGCAGGATCGCTCTGCGCCGTGAGGGAGGGTCCTGCGATCGCCTCGCTCAAGGCGTCGGTGTCGGTCAACAACTGCTGGCACAGCGACCGGATCGCGTCGGCGACCTCGGGCGTAGGCCGGGGCCACAGCTCCTCCATGTTCTCAGTCTGCCCTGCCGCTTAGCTTCACCGAACCCGACCGCGAGGGGTGCACGGTGCACCCCCACGGACAAAAGGAGGTGCGCGCTGTCGTTGTGTCCCGAAACCGCGGTTCGAGACAGTTGACAGACCAACGACGTGCCCAACGAAGGAGTTGGCGGTGAAGGACCTTTTCGACGGACACGGCTTGGCCCAGGCGCCGTACATCGGGTCGCTGATCGGCAGTCGGCGCCGCGCCCGTCGCGCAGTGCCACTCAGGTGCACTGAGAAAGGCGCGGTGCGGTGAACGAGCGAGCGACTTCGACACCGCGCGAGGAGCTTGCGGCAGCGGCTGTGGCGCAAGTGAAGTACTACAAGCAGCGCTGCGGGATCACCGCGTTCCTTCGTTCCGGCAGTGGTCCGATCTTCGTCCCGGCGGGGCTCGTCGGCGCGATCGTGGCACCGGCCGCGCTGGCCGCCGGCCTGGTGCGGCGGCTGCCGTTCGTGGTACCGGCGATCATCAACCGGCAAGTTGGCCGGCGAACGACCTGGACGCTGCTCACCGCGCCCGTTCCCAGCCACCTGCGCCGCAGTGCGCGCACCACAGAGTTACTACACCGGTGGGGAGCCGGCATCGTCGGCGAGGGTGAGGAGATCCTGTTGCCCTCCCCAGGCGATCCGGCACACCGCTGGCACGGGTCCGCCCCCACCGACCGCTACCGCCCCTCACCGGTGTCGATCATCGTGGCCCTGCGCAAGCGGTGAGCCGGCGTGCCCGCGGAGCCCTCGGACAGAGACTATTCCTGGATACCGCTGCACATCGCCGGGATTCCGGCACAAATGACGTCGACATAGGCTTGGACGCGCGCCGGATCTCGGTGTGAGGCCCATTGCACGACGAGCGCGTCAGTCGCGCCGATCAGCACCGATGCGAGCGCCTCGACGGCTTCCGGGCGCGCGGACAGGCCTGCTGCGCGCTGAAGAACATCGGCTACCGCTCGCAGGTAGACGTTGTACGACTCGGCCGCCAGGGTCGGCCGATTGCGGACCATCCACAGGTAGAGATCGAGCTGAGCCAGCGCGTAGTCGGGATGCTCCACGACCCAGTGCCCCGAATGTCGAACGAGGTCTGTGGCGGTCGCCTCCAGATCGCCCAACTCGATGAGAGCGAACGGTTTGGTGGCCTCGGCGGCGAGATTCTCGAAGACCGCCCGGAAGAGACCGTCCTTGTCGCGGAAGCAGTAATGCAGCGATGCCAGTGGCGCGTCGGCCGCTTCGGTGATCCGGCGGGTCGTCGCGTTCGCGACTCCGTGCTCGGCGATGACACGAACCGCCGCTTCGAGGATCTGCACAGAACGATCCGCTGTCGGCACGTGGGCCAACTGGTCCACCCCTCTCGCTCATCGGCGCACTTGGCACGTTGCCAATTTTGACTAAATCAAGTGTACAGGGCCTATTTCGCCGTCGATCACGCACGACCCCGGGAGGTCCGCCGCCCGCCGCGACAGGCGACCGCGCCCCGCGACGCCGCCGATCGAATCAGGCAATCGAATCAATCGATTTAGTCGAAGTACTTGATCAAGCGCTTAGGCACCCCTATGGTTCACATGTGCCTCAGGTCACATTCCTGACAGCCCGATGTGCCATCCGACGAAGACGATGAACGCCGTCCAGGGGCTGGGTCTGGGGTCTGCTCGAATCCAATGAACGAACGGAAGTGCCATGACCATCGATGACCCCAACGCCCCACCGGTTCAGCAGGATTCGGAGGGAGCCCAGCGTCTGCGGGGCAACCTCGGGATCGTCCAGCTCGTCTTCACTGTCTTGGCGTTCAACGGCCCGCTCGGGGTTGTGGCCGCGTTCGCGCCGGTGGTCATCGGCTATGGAAACGGCATCGGAGCGCCCGTCGCCTACATCGCCGCGGCGGCTGTCGTGGGCTTGTTCGCCGTCGGTTTCATCAAGATGTCGCGCCACATCACCAATCCGGGCGGCTTCTACTCGTTCGTGACGGCCGGACTCGGCAAGGAGATCGGCCTCGGCGCGTCCTTCCTCGCTGTCACCTGCTACTACATCCTCCTCTTGGCCGTATACGCCGTAGCTGGCCTCTACCTCGAGATCGTCATCGGCGGCCTCCCCTGGTGGGTCTGGGCGCTGGTCCTGCAGGCAGTCGTCGGCGCATTCGGTTATTTCAACCTGGACTTCTCCGCCAAGGCGCTCAGCGTCTGTTTGTGTCTGGAGGTCGTGTTCGTCGCGGTATACGACGTATTCGTCGTGGCGAAGGGCGGCGCGACGGGCATCAGTACCGACTCGTTCCTGCCGGAGAACGTCTTCGCGGGCAACGTGGGCATCGCCCTGCTGTTCGGGATGCTGTGCATGGCCGGCTTCGAGGTGACCGTCGTCTTTCGCGACGAGGTCCGCGACCCCGATCGGACCATCCCGCGCGCGACCTACGCGTTCATCGCGCTGATCGGCGTCGTGTACGCCGTGTCGACCTGGGCCATCATCCTGGCGATCGGCCCGGCGGATGCCGCCGCTCAGACGGCCGCCGATCCGACTGGATCGTTCCTCAACACCCTGAACGCGTACGTGGGCGTCTTTGCCTCCGATCTCGTTGTGCCACTTCTCACTACGGCCGGATTCGCCGCGCTTCTCGCCACACACAACATCCTTGCCCGGTACGCGTTCAACCTCGGGGTGGATGAAGTGCTGCCGCGACGAATCGGATTCGCCCACCCACGCCACGGGTCTCCACACCGGGCCTCGGCCATCATCTCGGCCCTCGCTCTGGTCGGTTTCCTGGCGTTCGTCGTGTTGGGCGCCGAGCCGAAGCTGCTCTACGCGCAGCTTTCCGGCGCGTTCGGCTACGGCCTGATCACCCTGATGCTGATCACATCCGCCTCCGTCATGGTGTTCATGGCTCGCCACCGGCCCGACGACACGACTGCCTGGCACCGGCAGGTCGCGCCTGCCCTTGCGCTCGTCTGCCTCGCGATCGTCCTCTGGCTCGCGACAACCAACATCTCCGTGCTGATCACGGCGGGGACCGGAGTGGTAGTCGGCATGCTGGCGCTGCTCTATGGATCTGTTCTTCTCGGCGCCGCCTACGCCCGGAAGCTGCGTAGTACTCGCCCGGAGACCTACGCCAAGATCGGGCGGCAGTAGCCGCGCCCACCGCGGGCACCTGCGCTCAGCAGGTGCCTGCCACCTCCTTCGGAAGACGAAAAGATATATAGGAGAAGGAATCTTGGAACAGCAACCGAAGTTCGACGTCGCGCTCCTTGGCTGCGGAAACATGGGAGCGGCCCTCGGGCGCGCGCTGCTCGCGGCGGGGTACAGCGTTACTGCCTGGAACAGGTCCCCCGAGAAGTCACGAGCCCTCGAGCCGTTCGGGGCCCGGTCAGCACACACCGCGGATCAGGCGGTGGGGTCGGCGCGAGCAACCATCACCTGTCTGCGCACCTACGACGACGTCGAGAAGGTCCTCGGAACGGTCGACATGCCGGACGGGCACACGCTGATCAACGTGACCACCGGCTCCCCGCGCGACGCCGACCGGCTGCGACGGTGGGCCGAGACCCAGCGAGTGCAGTATCTCGACGGGGCCATTCTGGCCTTTCCCGAGCAGATCGGAACCCGGACCTGTCAGCTTCTCGTGGCCGGTTCGCCGGAGATCTGGGAGGCCAACCGGGAACTCATCCGCGCCATGGGCGGCGCATCGCGACACGTCTCCGGCGACGCGAAGGGAGCGAACGTCCTCGACCTCGCCGGGGTCGGCGCGTTCTACGGCGTGAGCATCCTCGGCTTCATCGAAGCCGCCCGGTACGTGACGGCCTGTGGCGTTCCTGTCGACGAGCTGCTCCTTGTGGCTCGACAGCTGGACGGAATTCTGCACACCGCCCAACAGCAGTGCGTCGAAAGCCTGACCACCGGCGACTTCTCGACCGACCAGGCCACCATCGACGTCTACCACTCGGGTTCCGTGACGTTCCGGGAAACGCTGACCGACCGCCTCGGCTCGGCACCCATGGTCGAGGCAGCGGCAGAACTGCTGGGCCGCGGAGTCGACGCAGGCTTGAGCGAACAGTCCCTCTACGCGTTGTTCAAGCTGTATGACACCCGCGATGTGAACGAGGATGTCGCACAAGCTGGATGACAATGTCGTCGGCCCCGAAGCTCTCGGTCGTGAGCTTCGGGGCCGATGAGATCACGGCGTGGACGGTGGAGATCCGAGGCCATGCTCTTCCGCCGCTCGGGCTCGCAGCAGATACTTCTGGGTCTTGCCCGTCGACGTCTTGGGAAGCGGACCGAACAGAACCCTGCGGGGAGCCTTGTAGCGCGCCAATCGCTGCTTGACGTGTTCTACGAGCTCGTCCTCCGTCGCGTCGGCGCCGGGCACCAGATGCACGAACGCGACAGGGATCTCGCCCCAGCGGGGGTCCGCGGTTCCGACGACGGCCGCCTCGAGCACGAAAGGGTGCTCCGCGAGCACATGCTCGACCTCCACGCTGGCGATGTTCTCTCCCCCGCTGATGATGATGTCCTTGCTCCGATCGCGAAGCTCGATGTATCCGTCGTGATGGCGCACCGCGAGATCACCGGTGCGGAACCAACCGTCCGGAATCGCTTCGCCGGTGGCGATTTCGTCGTCGAGGTATCCGAGCATGACATTGTTGCCACGGAGCGCTATCTCACCGACCGTCGTGCCGTCGGCGGGCACATCGTGTCCGGCACCGTCGACCACCCGCGGCGGCAGAGACACGACGTTGCCGACGCCTTGGCGCGCCTTGAGCCGGATCACGGTCTCGTCGTCGTGATCCCGCCACTCGGGCACCGCCTCACAGATGAGTGCGGGCCCGAAACTTTCGGTCAGCCCATACAGGTGCGTGACATCGAACCCGAGACGCTCCATCCGGCGCAGCACCGCGGGTGCGGGGGGCGCACCCCCGGTGCCCACCGAAACGGCGCGGGACAACGTCGTGGCAGCGTCGAAGTAGGCGATCGTGTCGAGCACGGCGGGGGCGCCGTTGAGGCTGGTGATCCCCTCCAGCTGGAGCAATCTCCAGATCTCCGCGGGATCGACCTTGGGCAGGCAGACGTGCGTGCCGCCGGCCGCGGTGACAGCCCAGGTGAAACACCAGCCGTTGCAATGGAACATGGGCAATGTCCACAGATGGACGGAGTCGGGCCCCAGCCCGAAGTGACTTGCCATGGCCAGCGACTGCAGATAGGCGCCGCGATGGTGGTACATGACCCCCTTCGGCGCTCCCGTGGTGCCGGAGGTGTAATTGATTGCCAGCAGCGATCGTTCGTCGGTGATCTCTGTCCGGAACGGTGCGGAGCTCGCGATCAGATCCTCGTAGCCGGAGTCGACATGTCCTGAACCGATGACCACCGGGGGCTTCTCCATGCCCGCGCACACCTCGTCGACGAGGGACGCGTACCGGGCGTCGCAGATGATCACGCCGCTGCCGGAATGCTCCAGAATGTAGGACAGCTCCCGGATGCCGAGTCGGGTATTGAGAGCAACCAGGGGAACCCCCGCCCAGGGCACACCGTAGTGGGCTTCGAGCAGTTCATGGGTGTTGGGCGCCATGATCGCCACGGGCCTGCCCGCGGCGATCTCTCGTAGTCCGCCCGCGAGCCGGCCGCACCGCTCGCGGAATTCAGTGTAAGTCCAGCGCGATTCGCCGTCGACGACCGCGATTCGTGATCCGTGCGCGGCGGCGGCTCGGTCGAGGAACGCCGTGGGTGTCATCGCCGCCCAGGCGTGCGTCGCCTCAGACATAGCGGAGCACGCCGTCGTCGACCGACTCCAGCAGTCGGACGGTCTCGTCATAGTTCTGCGGGTTGAGCCACGGCTCGCGATCCCCCTGCGCGGGCATCCGACGGGCGGCTCTCCGCATGTACCCCGACGTCACACCCGCGCTGTAGGGAAGCCGCGGCATGTCGTCGTCGCCAGGCGCCAGCGTTGGCGTGACTCGCGCCGCGCCGATCTCGTCCATGTGCCGGAGCACCCGGCACAGGAAGTCGTCGACCACTTCGATCCGCAACGTCCACGACGAGTTCACGAACCCGAAGGCGTAGGTCATGTTCGGCACGCCGGAGAATGCCAAACCCTTGTAGGTCCAGCAGCGCCCGAAGTCGACGATCTCCCCGTCGACGTCGAAGGTCGCCTCGCCGCCCAGGACGAGGTTCAGCCCCGTCGCCTTCACGACGATGTCGGCGTCGACATGAGTCCCGTCCCGCATCGCTATGCCCGCCGGGGTGAGACGCTCGATGTGGCCGGTCACCACGTCCGCCGATCCGTCCCGGATGGCCTCGAAGAGATCGCCGCCCGGCACCACGCAGACGCGCTGATCCCAGGGCTCGTAGTTCGGCGTGAAGTGGGCTTCGCGGACCTCGACACCGACGACCTCGTCGATGGCATCGAAGATCGTCTTCTTGAATTCCTCCGGGTACTGCCGCGCTTGGCGGTAGGTCTCCTGCTGGGCATACAGATTGCGCAGGCGGATCTGACGAAACGCGTCTTCGGGGCCGACCTCCTCGCGCAACCGCTCGGCTTCGGGATCGACCACCGGCGCGATGTAGACGTAGGTGGGCGACCGCTGGACCATGGTCACCTTCGCCGTCTCGCCCGCCAGGCTGGGAATCAGCGTCACGGCGGTGGCTCCCGACCCGATCACCGCGACGTTCTTGTTCCGGTAGTCGAGGTCGTCCGGCCATTCCTGCGGGTGGACCACGCGCCCCTCGAACGACTCCTCGCCGGGGAGCTCGGGGTTGAAGCCCCCGCGGTAGCTGTAATAGCCGGTGGCGAGGTGGAGGAACCGGCAGCGCAGCTGCGTCTCGCCGTCCTTGTCGTGCAGTGTGAGTGTCCAGATGTTGTCGGCGCTGCTCCACGACGCGGCGATCAGGCGCGTGCCGAACCGGATCTTCTCGGTGATCCCGAATTCTGCTGCGGTCTCCCGCAGGTAGTTCTTGATCGCCTCGCCGGACGCGATCGCCTCCGGTGCGGTCCAGGGCTTGAAGCCGTAACCCAACGTGAACATGTCGCTGTCGGAGCGAATGCCCGGGTATCTGAACAGATCCCAGGTGCCGCCCACGGATTCGCGCATCTCCAGCACCACGAAGCTTTTGTCGGGGCAGTTCCGCTGTAGATCCGCGGCTGCGGCGATGCCGGAAATACCAGCGCCGACGATGACGACGTCGACCTCGGCCAAGCCGTTCAATTCCATCTCCTATTCCGTTGAGCTCGCCGACGACTCGGCGCTGCTGAGTGACTGCTACCGCGCCGCGACGGTGTCGCTTGCCGCGGTGACCCGCGCTTGCTCGACAAGCCAGGGGAAGCACGGCTCGAGCTCGACGCTGGCCTCGGGATGCCACTGGAGGCCGAGCACCGGCTGACCGGGCAGCTCGATGGCCTCGACCACGCCGTCGGGCGCCCGGCCCGAAACCACAAGCCCTTCGCCGGGGCGATCGACCGCTTGGTGGTGCCAGGAATTCACTCGGCACCGTGATCCATACAGCTCCGCGGCGAGAGTGCCCGCGTCCAAGTCGACCTGGTGCTCGCGATCCGGACGCCGGTCCGGGACGCCGGCGAGGGAATAGTGCCGGATTCCCCGGTCGCTCAGATGCGGTATCAGCGTGCCGCCGAGCGCGACGTTGAGAACCTGGTGGCCACGGCAGATGCCGAGCACCGGAATCCCCCGCGCTACCGCGTGATGTACCAGGGTGATCTCGTAGTCGTCACGGCGCCGGTCGATGGTCAGCATCTGTCCACCGGTCGGGCTGGGTTCGGGAGGTGGCCCACCCCAGAGTTCGGGGTCGACGTCCTGGCCGCCGGTCACCACGAGCGCGTCGACGCGTGCGATGATCTCCGGTCCGGCAGCCTCGTAGGGAAGCTCGACGGGAATACCCCCGGCCTCGGCGACCTTCATACTGACCTCGGCCCAGAACATGTCGGCTTGGCATGCCGCCCAACGGCTGTCGACGTCTCTGAGGGATTCGGCGGAGATCCGCCTGCCGGTGATGGCGATGACAGGTTTCACGATTCACTCCTGATGCTCGCGACCACCCGTGTGCCGCCGCCGCTCTTCATGAGCTCGAATCCTTCGTTGATTCGGTCCAAGCTCACGGTCGTGGACAGCATGTCGTCGAGGTTCAGGCGGCCCTGCTCGTAGTACCGGACGTATCCGGGGATGTCGGTCGGGAACTGGTTGGAGCCCATCAGCGCTCCCTGGAGCCGCTTCTCGAGCAGGAACAGCTCCGAGGCGCGGATCGATATCGGCTGGCTGTCCGGCACCAGGCCGACCACGGTGGCGGTACCGCCCGGACCCAGCATCGCGAATGCCTGCTCCACGGTGGCGGCGAGCCCGACGGCCTCGAACGAGTAGTCGACGCCGCCCTCGGTCAGCTCACGTACCGCCGCCACGGTGTCGACCTGCCCGGCATGCACGGTCGCCGTCGCTCCGAACTTCACGGCGTCGATCAACCTGGCCTCGACCGCGTCGATGGCGATGATCTCGCGGGCGCCGGCGAGGCGAGCGCCCTGGATCGCCGCGATGCCGATTCCGCCGCAGCCGAGCACAGCGACCGTCGAGCCGGGCCGCACCCGGGCACTGCGGAACACCGAGCTCAACCCCGTCACGACCGCGCATCCGAGAACCGAAGCGGCGGCGAGTGGCATGTTGTCCGGGATGCGCACCGCTGAGTGTTCGTGCACCACCATCGCCTCGGCGAACGCGCCGAGCCGCGCTGTCGGGTGGACGGACTGTCCTCGTGCGTTGACCAGAACGGGCTGGGTCCGGCTCCCCAGTGACCCACGACGGGGACACAGGGTCATCCGGCCGGACAGGCAGAACCGGCATTCCCCGCAATAGATGCTCAAGCAGGTCACGACGTGATCGCCGGGTCGGAGCGTACGGACCCGATCCCCCACGCGTCGAACCACGCCGGAGGCCTCATGGCCGAGCAGGGTCGGGCACGTGGCCGGCCACGCGCCCTCGATTTCGTGGAGGTCCGAACGGCACAATCCCGAGTAGTGCACGTCGATGAGCACCTCGTCCGGGCCTGGATCGTCCAGGACGAGCTCCTCCAACTCGAGCTTTCCTGGCGCCGTATTGAGCACGGCGGCGGTGATGGTGAGTGGCAATGTAGCTTCCTCGGTCTGGCCTTTGGCGCGGCCGAGGCTCGATGGCGTCGGCCGCACTGCGGGCGGCACGATGGGTCAGGCGGTGGGCGAAGCTAGAGGGCGATCCAGGTCGTCTTCAACTGGCTGTACTTGTCGACGGCGTAGATGCCCTTGTCGGCGCCGTTGCCGGACAGCTTCCGACCGGCGAAAGGAGTCGACGGCACACCGCCCTCGTAGGAGTTGACCCACACGTTGCCCGCGTCGAGCCCACGCGCCATCCGGTGAATCCGCGATACGTCGCGGGTCCACACCGACGCGGCCAAGCCGTAGTCGGTGTCATTGGCGAGCCGGAGTACTTCGTCCTCGTCGCGGAACGGCTGAATGCAGACGACCGGACCGAAGATCTCCGCGCGAGCGATCTGCATCGCCGCGGTCGTGTCGACGAAGACCGCGGGCGCGACCAGCGAACGCTGGTCGTCGAGTCCCTGCTCCGCACCCGTCAGCAGAGTGGCGCCGTCGGCCACACCCGAGGCGACGAATTCGAGCACGGTGTCGTATTGGCTGCGGCTGCTCAGCGGTCCGAGCACCGTCGCCGGGTCGAGCGGATCACCGATCGTGAGCGCCGCGACCTGCTCGCACACACCCGCGACCACCTCGTCGTACACCGACTGCTCCACGAACAGCCGCGACCCGGCGGTGCACATCTGTCCGGTGTTGTAGGTGAACGCCCACACGGCGGTGCGAATCGCCTGGTCGAGATCGGGTGCGTCGGCGAAGACGATGTTCGGCGACTTTCCACCGAGCTCGAGCGACACCGTCTTCCCGTTCGACACCGCGGAGTCACCGAGCAGCTTCAGACCGACCTCGGTCGAACCGGTGAAACTCACACAGGCCACGGAATTGTGCCTGCCCAGCGCCGTCCCGACGACCGAGCCACGTCCGGTCACCACCTGGAGCACCCCGTCGGGAAGGCCCGCGATACTGCTCAACTCCGCCAAGCGCAGCGAGGACGCCGACGTCTGCAGGGCAGGCTTGAGGATCACGCTGTTGCCGGCCATCAGGGCGGGCGCGAGTTTGAGCATGGCGAGGCTGATCGGGAAGTTCCACGGCGTGATCGCCGCGACCACACCCAGCGGCTCCCGGGTCACCAGCGCCACGGTGTCGGTCAAGCCGCGCGGGGAGTCGTCCATCAACTTGTCGGACAGCTCGCCGTACCAGCGCAGATTGCGCACCGCGGAGACGAGCTCGAGATCCCGGGCTTCGTGGACCGGCTTGCCCATCTCGCGGGAGACCATCACGGCCAGCTGCTCGGCGTCGCGCTCGATGAGCTCCGCCCAAGCGATCAGGATCCGGCCACGTTCCCTGGGCGACATCCGGGACCACACACCACCATCGAAGGTGGCCCTGGCCTTGTTCACCATCCGATCGACGTCAGCGGCCGTGGCCGCAGGCACGGTGGTGAAGTAGTCGCCCGACCACGGATCGCGCAGCGGGAGCGTCTCGGAGTCGGCCGCGTCGGTCCAGGTGCCGCCCTCCCACATCCGGAAGTTCGGCGGGATCGCGGCACCCAGCGCACGAAGTTCATCGCCGCGCGAGATCGTGTTCGTCATGGTTCCCACTGCCTTCCGTGAATGATGAATGCCGGTTTCGCCGTCATGCGAGTTCGAAGTAGCGCACGGACTCCCAGACCGAGATCTGGTCGTCGGTGCGTTCGGCTCCGGTGTGGTAGGAGAACCACTCCCATCGACGAAGGCCGACCCAGTAGTCGACGAATTCGTCCCCGAGATACCGGCGCAGCTGGTCGTCGGCGTCCAGCGCCGAGATGGCGTCGTAGAGGTTCTTCGGGACCACGGGAACGGTGCCCGGCGCCAGTGCCCACGCCATGCGCTCGAAGCGCGGTGGCGGTGTCGACTTCTCGTCGAGCCCGAACAGGCCACCGGCCAGGAACGCGGCAAGCGTGGAGTACATGTTGGAGTCGGAGCCAGGCAGCCGGTACTCCAGGCGCGTGGCGGACGGGCCTGCCAGCACCGCGCGAACTGCGCACGATTTGTTCGCGATGCCCCACGTCTGCGTGGTCGGCGGACCTTCGAGTTCCATCAGCCGCCGGTAGGAGGTGATGGTCGGCAACGCGAAGCTGGTCGATGCCTCCAGCGTGGCCATCACGCCGCCGAGGAAGTGCAGCATTCGCTCGCTCGGCTCGTTCGGCTCGTTCGCGTCGAAGAAGATGTTGCCGTTCGCGTCGCTGACCGAGACGTTGAGATGAGCGCCCTGTCCGTACTCCGCGGACCACTTCGACATGAAGGTCACCGACCGCCCGAGGGAATAGGCGACCTCGCGCATGACCTGGCGGGCGCGCGCCCACCGGTCCGCGGCCGTGACCGGATCGGCGGGGGCGATGTTGAATTCGATCTGTCCGGTCGCGGCCTCGTCCGACCACGCCTCCCAGGGAAGCCCGATCTCGTCGAAGCGCGCGACAACCGCCTCCATGTACTCCACATAGTCCGGCGACTTCGCGTGCACCAGCGCGGCTCCGCTACTGCCGCCCAGCGGCGTGAGGTTCTGATACTGCTGCGCGCGCGCCTGATCGATGGACTCCTGGAAGACCGTCGCTTCGATCTCCACACACGCAAGCACGCTCAGACCGCGCTCCGCGTACGCGGCCGCGATCCGCTTGAGCGCCTGACGGGGGTCCGCCGCTACCGGCTCTCCCTGCAGGGTCCAGAGGTCACCGATCACCGAAGCCATGCCCGGCTTCCATTCGATCAACGTGCTCTCGTCCGGCCGGAGCTCGATGTCGGTGATCAGGCCATTACGCCGCCACGCCGGATGGTCGTAACCGAGCGAGGAATTGTTGTTGAGGTCCAAGCCGAGGACCAGATCCGGCACAGCGACACCCTTGTTCCGACACGATGTGTACGTCGCACGGGACAGTGTCTTGCCGATCAGAACGCCGTCGTGATTGGTCGCCTCGAGACGCACACTCGAAACGGGGGCCATTTCACCGAACACATCAGATTTCACCGAACACCACCTTCAGGTTGGCGCCGAAGAGCGCCGAGAATCCAGATACAGAGCCGTCGACCGCGAGCTCGCCACCAGCGAGTTCCTCGGTGATCAGCGAACGGCCCCCGAACAGGCGCGCGAGCGCCGCCGACGTGCCGAGGAGTCGGTAGCCGTTGTTCGCGGGGTCGCCGAACTCGGCGAAAGTGCCCTCGTCGAAGCAGTAGACGCCGAGGCCACCCGGCACGCCCGGCACCGCATGCACGCGATTCCAGAATTCCTCCGCCGCGGTACGCCAGTCGATGTCGCGGCCCGCCAGCAGTACCTGGACCTCTTTCGCGAAGCCGTCGAGCGCCTCGCCGTCGATCTCGGCCGGCACCGGATCGGGCCAGCGCACATCCCAGGTGAGGTCCGGTTCGGCGCCGCCGCTGTCGGCAGAGACGGTGATCTCGGCGCCGACGAAGGTGAGGAAAGCCTTTTGCGCGTCGCTCGTCGAAGACAGGCAGACGATCTGGGGTTCGTCGGTGGCAGTGAACGTCGCACCGTGGGCAATCGCCTCACGCAGACGCCGCGACACCGACAGGACCATCGGTGTCGCACCGCTTGTCACCGCCACATTTCCGGTTGCTGAGTGGCTTGTTGATTCAGGCATATCCGCCTCTCTCCATCAGATCGTGTGACATAATCATGTGATCTAATCAACTGATCTGTCAAGGCCTGCCGATGGGCTTCCGCACGAAGCGAGGAGGTAGGCGACCCGAAAGGGGGCTCGATGGGCCTGTCCGTAACCGCCATGCTCGACATGCTCGATGACGACCAGAAATCGTTTGCACAAGCGTTGCTCCGCCAAGCGCCCGCACCCCCGTACTCCCAGTACGGCGTGGAAGGCATGCGGTCGCTGTTCGATACGGTCACCGCCGCCGCGCCGATGCGACCCGTGCACGATGTCGAAGAGCGGACCGTCGACAGTCCCGCCGGTCCGCTCCGCGTGCGCTGTTACCGCCCTTCCGCCGCGCTCGATTTGCCCGTGGTGCTCTACATGCACGGCGGCGGGTTCGTGGTGGGCACGTTGAACGGCGTCGACGATCTCTGCAGATCCCTCTGCATCGAGGCGGAGTGCGTCGTCGTCTCCGTCGAGTACCGGCGCGCGCCCGAGCACGCATTTCCCGCGGCCGCGGACGATTGCCTCTGGATCTACGAGTGGGCCCAGCGCGAGGCGGTGTCACTCGGTGTCGACCCGTCCCGCATCGCACTGGCCGGTGACAGTGCGGGCGGAAACCTCGCACTGTCGATCTGCACCGCTTTGGCCGAAGCGGACCGCCCCATGCCGAGATCGCTCGTGCTCGCCTATCCCTCGACGTCGAACGCCCACGCGGGGCCGTCCTGGGACGCCTTCGAGCACGCGCCAGTCCTCTGCAAGGCCGATGCCCTGTGGTTCTGGTCGAACTACACCGCGAACAACGGAGCGGACCGGGACCCGCGTGCGGTTCCCATCCTGTCCAATACGCTGCACGCTCTGCCGCCGACCTTCCTCGTGGCCGCCGAAGTGGACATCTTGCGTTCGGATTACGAGGAATTCGCCGCCGTGGTGCTGCGCGCCGGCGCCGAGATAGAGGTTCGCCAATACGACGGTGTCCTCCACGGATTTTTTACCGAGGTGGCCACCATCGAAAAGGCGAGGCGCGCCGCGACTGACGCGGCGCAGCATCTTCGGACCCACTTCGGCCACTGATCGGCGGGGCCCACGTTCATGGTGTCCGGCGAGGTGCGGCCATTCGGGTTTCCGAGCTCGGCGTGGCCAACCGGGCACAGGCAGTCGTCGCGGCGATCGCGCACATCCCGATTGCAGCGCCATATCCCGCGCCCTCGAGCGCATCTCAGTAAGGAGTGATCACTATGAGTCGTACCGGAGTTGCCATCATCGGACTCGGCGCCGTTGGCCGGGAAGCGGCGCGCACATTGCTCGAGCGTGACCGCCGGAGCGTGACCGCCGCTGTCGATCGTGACCCCGCGTTGGCCGGTCGAGATTTGGGAGATCTGCTGGGCGCGGGCCACCTGGGCGTCCCGATTTCCGGCGACCTCGCCGCCGCGGCCGGCTCTCGTACAGCGCTGGTGGCCACGACCTCAGCGCTCGCCGAACTCGCGCCGATCGTGACAGCGCTGGCGGCGAGCGGGGTCCATGTCGTTTCCATCTGCGAGGAGCTCAGCTTCCCCTGGGGCGCTCACCCTGAACTCAGCCGCCGTATCGACCAGGTCGCACGTGAGCACGGCACCGTTGTGCTCGGAACCGGCGCGAATCCGGGCATGCTCATGGAGGTGATTCCCACCGTCTTGTCGTCTCTCGCGCCGACCGTCGAGGGGGTGGTCGTGCAACGCACTGCCGAGATGGCCGACTACGGGGGAATCCTGCACAAGTTCGGATTCGGGCTGACTCCCGACGAATTCGTTTCCGCGGTGGCCGCGGGAAACCTGCCCGGCCATTTCGGCTTCGCCGAAACGATCGGCTCGCTGTCCTACGCGCTCGAGCTCGAGCTGGACTCGATAGACGTCGGACTCCCGGAGATCGCTGTGGTCGCCGAGCGGGAGCGTATCGGCGCGCACGCGCGCATCGAGGCAGGCACGGTCGCCGGGATCACGCACAGCGCTCGCGGTTCGCACCGCGACAACGTCGTCATCGAGCTGAGCATCCACTTCGGTTTTCGTCCCGATCTGGATGCCGTCGAGCTCGGCGACAGGTGGACTCTGCGGACGCCCGACGGTGACATCTCCGCCAGCGCACCTGCCGGCTTCGCCAGTGCCCCCGCGACGGTCGCCGTCGCCTGCAACGTCGTGAACGAGGCCGCGACCCTCGCGCCCGGCTTGCGCACGATGCTCGACCTCCCTGTTCGATCTCTCGCCGCCAAGGGCCGCAGCCGGACCCGCGCGGCCGTCCGGTGACCACTGGCGATTCCCGGTCGGCTCTTGACACAACGTGGCTTCCGTCACACAATCAAATCAATTGATCAGATCAATTGATTCAAACAATTGGTCAGAGAATGGAGAAGCAATGAACACCGAAGTCAAGGCCACTCTGCGCTCGGTGACGGAGACGACCCCGCTCGCCGAGATCCTCGCCATCGTGGCGGAGGACGGAGGCGTGATCATCGAGAACTTCTTGTCGCCGGACCAGATCGCGCGGTTCAACGCCGAGATCGAGGAGCCCCTGAAAGCGCTGGCACCGGGCTCGACTCACGAAAACGAGGCCATCGCCGACTTCCATGGCAGCAACACCAAGCGATTGACGAACCTCGTGACCCACAGCAAGACCTTCCGCGAGGAGATCTTGGACAAGGACTTGCTCCATTCCCTCTGCGACGCCACGTTTCTCGAAGAGTCCGGCACCTACTGGATGACCACGGCCCAGGTCATCGAGATCGGCCCCGGAAACAAGGCGCAGGTCCTGCATCGTGACCTGGAGAACTGGTTCCCGTTCGTCGGCATGGGCCCGGCGGGTCCTGAGGTCGCCGTGAACTTCATGATCGCGTTCACCGACTTCACCGAGGAGAACGGCGCGACGCGGGTCATCCCGGGGAGCAACCACTGGGCGAGCTTCGAGGATCGCGGCACCCCTGAGGCCACCATTCCCGCGACCATGAAGGCGGGGGACGCGCTCTTCTTCAGCGGCAAGACCGTGCACGGCGGCGGCGCGAACGTCTCCGCCGACCAGTACCGCCGCGGGCTCGCGTTCGCGCTGAACCCGGGCTTCCTCACCGGCGAGGAGGCGTACCCCTTCCTCGTCGACATCGAGATCGCGAGGCAGCTCTCGCCGCGCGTGCAGCGCCTTCTCGGCTTCCGTTCCCAGTACCCCACTGGTTCGCCCGGCCTCTGGCAGGTGGACTACAACGAGCTCGGCGACTACCTCCAGCTCTGACACACCGGCCAGCACACTCTGTCGCCCCCGCCGTGCTCGCGATGAGTTCCGCTTCGGCACGTCGGCTCGCAGCAATCAAGGAAATGTATGGGAATCGACTCCTCCAGAACCGCTTTCGAGCGCACCCGCCTGAGCCTCGGCGGCGGCGTCAGCTCGGGGCTTCGTGCCACGATGCGGCCGGTTCCGCTCTTCGTCGAGAAGGGCCGCGGAGCTCACGTGTGGGACCTCGACGGCGACCGCTACCTGGACTACGTGATGGCCTGGGGGCCACTGGTCCATGGCCACAGCCACCCTCATGTCATCGACTCGGTCATGCGGGTCATGACATCGATGCAGGTTGTGGGGATGGGCCATCGCCTCGAATACGAGGCCGCGGAGGCAGTACTCGGATCTGTGCCCGGCGCTCAGCGCCTCGTGTGGACGAACACCGGGACCGAGGCCGTGCAGGTCGCCTTGAGGTTCGCCCGAGCGGCCACCGGCCGCCACCGCATCGTGAAGTTCACGAAGGCCTACCACGGTTGGCACGACAGCGTGTACGCGAGCATGACGGCGGACGACACGGGTGAGACCGCAGTCCCCGCCAGCCGCGGGCAGAGTCCCCATGCCCATGCCGACCTGATCATCAGCCAGTTCAACGACACCGCCGCCATAGCGAAACTGCTCGCCAGTGCCGAGGAACGGCAGATCGCCGCCGTGCTCATCGATCCGATCATGAGCAACGCGGGCGTGACGAATCCGGCGCCCGGCTTCCTCGAGACGATCCGCGGCCTGTGCGACAAGCACGGCGTCGTGTTGATCTTCGACGAGGTCATCACCGGATTCCGCATCGCACGCGGCGGCGCCGCCGAGAAGTTCGGCGTACGCCCGGATCTCTCGGTGTTCGGCAAGGCGATCGCGGGCGGTTTCACCCAGAGTGCGGTCGTCGGACGCGCCGACATCATCGATCTGGTGGAGGACGGCCTCACCCACGCGGGAACCTTCAACGGCAATCCGGTGGCGCTCGCCGCGGTGAAGGCCGCGATGGAGCTGTCCGCCGAGCCCGGCGTGTTCGAGAGGTTGGACGATCTGGGCGCCGCCTTCGAGACGGCGATCACCGACGTGCTGACCTCGGCCGACGCACCGGCCGGTCTCCGGCGCGTCGGGTCGCTGTTGCAGTTCGTGCCACACGGTCAGCAGACAAGCCTGCACGGCACGGATGGGCTCTGGAGCGAGATCACCGTCGGCATGGTCGAATCGGGCGTCGTCTTCATGCCGTCCGGAAAGATCTTCCTCAGTACCGCACACACTCTCGACGACATCCAGGAAACGGCCGCGCTCCTCGGGCGAGTCCTCCAGCGGGTCCCTGTAGGTCCTGCGTAGCGCGTAAGCAGCTGGTAGACAACGCTTTTCGCTTTCGTTCTGATTTCTCGGCTGTCCATTCGCCACGATTCATGTCGAGCGTCTCCGCTCATTCATCTTTCACACCACCCCATTTCGCCGGGAATTGCTCGGTTCTACATCCGAATTCGAGCGAGCCGAATTCGGCGTCCCGGAATCAAAGGAGATTCTGATCATTATGAGTTCTCGTTGGGCGAGGACGCGCTCGGCCGCCCTGTTCGGCGCGTCCGGTGTCGCCGCGATGTCGTTCGCCATCGCGACCGCAGTGCACGCTGGTGCCGATGTTCTCGTTCCCCTTCCGGACGGGTCCAAGTCGGGGCCTGGTGTCACGCTCACCCGCACCGGCGAACGCGCCCTGGTGTCGCCATCGATGGCGGCCAACGGTGCAGGCCGGGTGGTGTGGGTCTCCGGGCGGGCCAGTGCCGATGTCGCCGTCACGCCCGAAGGCGAGGTCGGCCCGACCAATGGCCCGGCCGGCCTGCCCGGCAGCAACAATTCCTCCACCCACGGTGCCTCGCAGCTCAACACCGGCTACCTCGTCGGCTGCCAGGTGAGCATCGCCGACGACGCGATCGGTGCGGGGGTCTCCGGCGGGATCTCGACCGGTGGGGTGAGTGCGGGCGGATCGATCGGGGTCAACGTCGGGCCCGGCGAGGTGAAGTTCGTCCAGATCGACTACAAGGACATTCTCGAGCCGGGGGTCTACTCGGTGGAATACCGCGACGCCGAGATCGAGATCCAGGGCTGTGCCGGTTACGCCCAGGCCCGTGCCTACACCGTGGTCGAGATCATCGGCGACCACTACTCCAAGACCTCGCTCTACGGCGCTCCGTTCAGCATCGGCTGAACCGGCCCATCCCCTCGCGTCCATCGCTTCGCATCGCGAAACCTCAAACCACCAAGGTGAATTCGATGTTCAACCGTCAGTATCTCGCCCACCTGGGTGCCGGCGCGGTCGCTGCCCTCGCGCTCGGCCTGGCCGCGACACCCACCGCGACCGCCGACACCTTCGTCCCGCTGCCCGGCGGCGAGCTCGTCGAAACCCTGTCCGACGGCACCGTCGTGACCGTCCGGCTCACGGAGTCGGCGAATATCAGCCCCTCGCTCGGCTCGACTCCGGTGCACCGCAACGCGTGGGTATCGGGTTCGGCCCACGTCGAACTCGCCGGCACCGGCGCCGAGGCCGGGGGCCTCGTCATGCCCGGCTACGTCGTCGGCTGCCAGGTGAACATCGCAGGCGGTGGTGTCGGCGGGGGTGTGGAAGGGGCCTCGGATTGGGAGGGCAACGCCAGTGCCGGTGCCAACACCGGTGGTGAGCTGTCCCTCGGTCCCGGTCAGGCGCAGTCGTTCTACCTCCTCGACCGGGAGAAGGCCGACGACTTCGGCAACGAGGACCACAAGGTCTACAACGTGTTCTCCGGTGGCAGCGGATCGGTGACCTGGTCCGACCAGACCATCGGTCTGTCCGGCTGCGGCGGGTACGCGCAGGCCCGCGCCTTCGTCAGCGTCGAGATCGTCACCGAGCGCGTCACCAGCTGGGTGACGCTGTGGGGCCGGCCGTTCAGCCTCGGCTGACACCAGGTCCGCCGCGACGGCGAACCTCGCCGCTCGGCTTTCGCATACAAGTCAACCAACCTTCCCGAATGGAGTCGAACCCATGACCGCAGTACAGCCCACCAAAGCCCTGGAATCCGTGCCTGCCGATACGCCGGTGGCCGACATCCTCGCGATCATCCGACGCGACGGCGGCGTGATCATCAAGGGTTTCCTGACCAAGGACCAGATCGACCGGTTCAACGCCGACGTCGAGGCCCCGCTGCAGGCCCTGCGGCCCGGATCGACTCATGACAACGAGATCGTCGCCGCGTTCCACGGAAGCAACACCAAGCGGCTCACCAACCTCGTCACCCACAGCCCGACCTTCCGTAACGAGATCATCGGGAAAGACCTCGTCCACGAGCTGTGCGACGCGGTGTACCTCGAGGAGTCGGGCACCTACTGGATGACCACCGCCCAGGTCATCGAGATCGGGCCGGGCAATGCCGCGCAGATATTGCACCGTGACCTCGGGAACTGGTACCCGTTCATCGGCATGGGTCCGCAGGGCCCCGAGGTGACCATCAACTTCCTGATCGCGTTCACCGACTTCACCGAGGAGAACGGTGCGACCCGGGTGATCCCGGGGAGCAACCACTGGGAGAACTTCGAGGACAACGGCACCCCGGAGGCTACGATCCCGGCGGTGATGAACGCGGGTGACGCGCTCGTCATCAGCGGCAAGGTGGTGCATGGTGGCGGCGCCAACAAGACGACCGACGAATATCGGCGCGGCGTCGCCTTCGCCTTCAACCCGGGCTTCCTCACCCCGGAGGAGGCGTACCCGTTCCTGGTCGACCGAGAGGTCGCCGAGACGCTCCCGCCGCGCGTGCAGCGGGTGCTCGGCTTCCGCTCCCAGTACCCGACCGGCTCCCCCGGCCTGTGGCAGGTCGACTACGCGGACCTCGCCGAACACCTCGGTCTCGATTCCTGACCTCGCCGCGCCGGCTCGGATCGCTGTCGTGTCGGCGATCCACCGCCGGACGGCCGCCGACACGACAGCGGCGGTCCCCACCATCGCGAGCGTTCCGCCCGCGACCCCCGAACAACGATGCCCAGTCCCGAAGGACACCCGATGAGTGATTTCGCTCTGTTACTGGCCGTGCTGGCCGATCTCTTCATGTTGACCGCCGGCTTCTACTACGGAATCAAGTTCCTGCGCGGCAGGCCCAATTTCCTGCTCGCACTGGAGTGGCTGGTGATCGGGGTGTCCGGTGCGAACGTCGTGGTGCTGGCCGCCACCGGCGTCTCGCATTCGAGCCTCAGCTATCACCTGATGGTGTTCTTCGACGCGTTCTCGCGGTCGTTCGGCATGACGCTGCTCATCGTGATCGGGATGCTGGCGGTGACCCATCGGTACCGTCCATCGTGGCTGGTCGAGGCCGCTGCCATCGCGGCGGGCGTCGCCGTGGGACTCAACCGCGCGCTGGATCCGCGGCCCGTCGAGTCGGGATGGGCGATCTTCTATCTCGTGGTCAATCTCGCTGTGGCCCTGTTCATGTTCTCGGTGGCCGCGCGCCTGTGGCGGATCGGTGACCGGCGAAACGCGGCCTGGGTGTCCGTGGCGACTGCCCTCGGCGCGTTCGTCGCCGTGATCTACGATTACTTCCCCATTCCGGGTGACGATGCCGATCACACACTGTTCTACATCCTGGCGATGTCGGTCTGGGGGCTCATGCTCGTGACCTACTACCACGGCTACCGCGCGCTCGAGGCATCCCAACGCGGCGCGGCCGCTGCGAAGTTCGGCACCCTCAGCCCACAGTAATCAGGCGCGCGGCGATCTCGCCGCGCCGCCGGTGGGCAGCCGGTCGTGGCCGCCGCGTCCCAGCCACCGTCACCGGCCAACAGCGCGGCGCGGCGATGGTTGCCCGCCTGGCGAAGGAGGTGATGGACCTCGACATCGATTCGCCGAGATCGCCGAGCAGCGATTTCGCTGCCACCGCCACGCCGAAACGATCCTGAGCACGCCGGGATTCCCGGGTCCTGCTCGCTGCGAAGGAGTCCGCGGAGACCCCGGCGACATCCCCGCATGGCGCGCATGCGTTTTCGCAATCACCCGGCGTCGGTCGGCGTTAAGTGCCCCGTCAAGCCGTGTTCACGGCGTGTTTACGATGTCCGAATGCTTATTCACGACGCGCACGGCAGTTCGACCTCACCCCCGGAGCCAGCGGGAGATGAGCGACTCCGGGAGCGTCGATTTCGGCCGTTCGTGGTGTGGGGCGGCATTGCCGCCGCGGTGCTTGTACTTGTCGCTGGTCAGCTAATCGCCGTTCACATCCACGCTCTCGGTCCATTGACCAGCCTCTTTCGCGACTACGCCGGTACGCCCAAGTCGGCGACGACACCGTGGGCGGGCTTCCTGCTGGCCCTGATCGGTGTCACCGTTCGGGTGCGGGTGAACGCCCTCGCCGCCGCGGTCGCCATCGATTTGGTCTTCGTGGCGATTCGGGCATTCGACGGTCGGCCGTTCACCGTCGGCAACGGACCGACCATTGTGCTGACGGCGGTGGCGGTGATCGCCGCCCTACGGTGGAGCGGTGTGCGACGGCGGACGGCACTGCACACGATCGCGCTCGGAGCGCTGCTCATCCTCGCGACGAAGGTCGGCGAAATCTGGTTGGACATCACGGCATGGTCCTGTCCGCAGGTCCTCGACCCGTATGTGGAGCTGGCCGATCGAGCGCTCGGCAGTCCGGCGTGGGTCGTCGGGCACGCGCTCGATCTGGCCGGGCCGGTACCGCTGGGTGTGGTGCGCTGGGTGTACTTCGAGCTTCCGGTGGCGGCGATCGTCGTCGCCATCTGGCAGTTGCGCGGGGTGACCACGGGTTCGTGGCCGCGGCACCACTTGGTGCGCACGTTCTTGGTACTCGGCCTCATCGGCCCGGTCTTCTACGTGATCTTCCCGGTGGTGGGACCTGTGCTCGCGTTCGGACCGCAGGGGCACGGCATGGAACTCGCCGACGTCTGGCCGAATCTCGTTCCGGCGCTTCCCGCCTCGGTCGAATCGATGCCCTTCGACGGCATCACGCCGCGCAACTGTATGCCGTCGCTGCATACGGCGTGGGCACTCGCGCTGTTCATCCACTCACGACGCGGGCCGGTCTGGTTGCGTTGGGGCGGCACTTTCTGGCTGGTGTGCACCCTCATCGCGACGCTCGGCCTCGGGGCACACTACGGCGTCGACCTCGTGGCGGGCGCCGCGCTGTGCCTGACGATCGAGTCCGCCCTGCGCGACCCCGACCGAGGCTGGGACCGTCCGCGCGTGCGGGTAGTGGCGCTGGGGATCGCCACGTTCGTGGGAGTGCTGGTGTGCGTCCGCTACTTCGCGATGCCGATGGCGACCTACCCGATCCCCTTCGGGATCGCGATACTCGGCGTTCTCACCGCACTGTCCATCGTGTTCTACCGAACCTGGTTCGCTGCGCAACGTCCCGAAGTCGTTGCGCGCGAGGCCGAGCGGGTCGAACTCGAGCGTCGCTGAAGTGAGACGCGGCTTGCCTGTCGACCCGCGCGACCAGGCTCGAGCCGTGCTCCAACATCCAGCACACGCGGCGAAGACACTGTGATCGGCGGCAAGCCGCGATCACAGCACTTCCCGAATTCGCCGGGCTATCTCATGCCGCCGGTGGGCGTCGAGAGGAATGTCCCCGGACCGGCCCGCCTAGGTGTTGGTAGTGATGAGGTACTCGAGGAATGCGGGGACCATCACCGGGGCCGCGAGGTGGAGAACGCCTGATACGGCCCCGCCGGGCACGGCTGTGGCCGCGCCGATCGCGCATCCGAGCAAGGGTCCCGCACCCAGCATCATGGCCAGTGGCGCGGTGACGACGGCTCCGGTGAGGCCGCCGAGCAGGCAGCCGAGAACGCCCGCTCCGATGGCGCCGACTCCGGCGCCGATGCCGAGACCTCTGGCGATGTTCGATGTGGCGCGCGCGAGGGCGTCCTGTTGACGTTCGGCGGAGTCGTTCGCCGCCGAGGGCTCGGCGATGGGGCGGTACTGCGCACGCGCCGGGTCGAGGTTCGGCGTCAAACGGGCTGTGGCGCCGTTGATCTCGGCCTCGATGGGGAACTCCACGTCACCCACCCGCAGCTGCAGCGGCACCGCGGCCAGGACTTGGTCGGAGCCCGCGCGAATCTCGAATCTGCCACCGTCCAGTACGAGCCTGGCTGCCGGGTCGACGGTGACGACCGCGGTATCGCCGTCTACCGATGCGGTGTAGTGGACCTGCGCGGGGCGGTCGGATACCGCCGGTTCGGCGAGGCAGGTCCCGCTCGCGGTGCCGATGGCGGCCACGGTGAGGGCAGCCGTCAGCGCACGTTTTTGGACGTCCATGGATTTTCCTTCGACTCGTCGCAGCCGTGGGGCGACCGGGCTGCGCGGGGACCGTCTCCGTCTCGAATGTCGAGCAGATCAGTCCATTAACACGACTTTTCGTTTATATCAAGTATTGTGAAACACGTCAAGCAAGTGTTTCATTGCGATAGCGCTCCCGGCAAACGAGAGCTCGAGCGATCCGATAGGGCTCCACGTGCCGCGCAATTCTTCTGACAAGCAACATCTTTCGAGGAGAACAATGAAGTCCATCCTCTCCAAGGCGCAGAAGTCGCTGCGGCGCTTGGCGCCGACCGCGTGTGCCATGGCATTGGTGGCCGGGCCACTTGGTGCAGGCGTCGCGCACGCCGACGACCCTCTCGCCGATGGTGAACCCGGCGATATCGTCCATGTCGAGCCATCGAGAGTCGACCTGCTTCCCGGGATTCCGGCGCCGGTCGACGCGTGGAAGATTCGCTACCGTTCGACCAATGCGCTCGGGCAGCCGAACGTGGTCTCCGGCCGGATCCTCGTGCCCAGAGACGGCCGCACTGGTACGCGCCCGTTGGTGACCTATGCCGTGGGCACCGTCGGAATGGGTGACCAGTGCGCGCCGTCCGCCACCGGCGGGCCCCGCGAGATCACCGGGTTGCTGGAAAAGGGATGGGCGGTGGCCGTCACCGATTACGAGGGTCTCGGAACCCCCGGCGACCACACCTATCTGGTCGGCCGCGCGGAGGGAACCGCCGTCCTTGACGCGGCTCGCGCCGCCCAACGACTGCCCGAAGCCAACGCGCGAGGGATCAGCTCGGCATCCCCGGTCGGGATCGTCGGCTACTCCCAAGGTGGCCACGCCGCCTCCTGGGCAGCCGAACTGTCCAGCGACTACGCGCCCGAGCTCCAGATCAAGGGTGTGGCCGCCGGCGGTGTCCCGGCCGACACCCTGGCAGACGCTGAGGACCACCGTGGCAAACCCCCCAACCTCGCCGCGTACTTCATGATCGCGATCGGACACGACGCGGCCTATCCCGAACTGCGCCTCGACTCCTACCTGACCGACGCGGGACGCGCGTTCGCACACAGGATTCGCACCGGTTGCGTCCTCGACAATCTTTTGGCGAGTAACGGACAGTCGTTGCAGCAACTGGTGACCGGCGAACCCCTCGACACTCCCGAGTGGCGACAGCGGTTGGCGGAAGACCGGCTTGGCACCCGTGCGCCGGGTTATCCGATCTATCTGTTCCACGGGATGAACGACGACACCGTGGGCTACAAGTTCGGCGCACAACTGCGCTCCGACTGGTGTGCGCTGGGCGTCGCGGTCGAATGGCACGCGATTCCGCTGGCCGATCACCTCGCCGCACCCGCGGTCGGTGGCAACGCGGCACTGGATTGGCTCGGCCGCAGGCTCGCCGGTCAGCCCGCGCACGGAAACTGCGGAGGGTGATCGGAGTGACCGGCTCCGATCATGCCTGCGCCGTCTACGACGGTCTTCTCGACTCGGCGCGACGCCTGTCTTTCGATCTCCGGGAGATCGAGGTCGATGCCGCCGATCAGGATCGCTACGGGATGAGCCCGGAGTGGTCTCCGCTCTTCGGTACGCCGTCGTGGGAGCAACTGCCCGAATCGGCCAGAAAGCACCTGACCAGATGTGAGGCCTCCCATTTCCTCGGAGTCGCGATCTGGCTCGAGGTCGCGTTGCAGATCGTGCTGCTGCGGCGCACCCACGGGGTGGATCCGACCAGACCCGATGTGAAATTCCTGTTCAACGAATGCGCCGACGAGAACCTGCACTCGCTCATGTTCGCCGAGGCCATCGACCGGCTTGGGACCGGCCACCATCGCCTGGATCGCTCGACGATCGTCACCGGCTGGTTGTTTCGCACCTTCGCGTGGGACGAGATCGCCTACGCGATCGTGCTGGCCGGTGAGGAGATCTTCGATGTCATGCAACGCGATTGGATGCGCGACGACCGAGTCTCCGATGCGGTGCGCCGGACGTCGTATGTGCACGTCGTCGAAGAGTCACGGCATATGTCGTTCGCGCGCCACAAGATTCGCGATCATCTGGTGCGAGTATCGCCTGCCAGACGCTTTCTCAGCACGATATTCATCGCGATCGGCGCCCACGTCATCGCCAAAGGCATGGTCAACAAAAGGATCTACCGCGAGGCCGGCTTGGACTGGTCGACCGTGCGCGTGGAGATCAGCCGAAACGAGCACCATCGGATGATGTTCCGCCGCGCGGCATCGCCGCTGGTGGCGTTCCTCGACCAAGAGAAGTTACTGAACGGACCCGCGCGATGGATCTATCGCAAATCCAATCTCCTCTGACCGGCGGGCGCGGATGAGCCACGTCATTCTCGGACACTGTTGCAAGGACGCGTCGTGTGTCGCGGCATGCCCCCGCGACTGCATCCTGCCCATCCCCGGTGACCCGCGGTTCGAATCGGTCGAACACCTCTATATCGACCCGAACACCTGCATCGACTGCTCGGCGTGCGTCTCGGCCTGTCCGGCGGGAGCTATCAAACCCGAAGCAGCGCTGAGCGAATCGGAACGCCACTACGCCCAGCGCACACGCGAGTACTTCACCGCGAACGCGCCCACACCGCGGGGACAGCGCACCGGTCTCGCACTTCCGCAAGCTTTCCCGCGGACCGCAACGCCGTTGCGGATCGCCGTCGTCGGTGCCGGTGCCGCCGCCATGTACACCGTGCGCGAGCTGCTGCGACGATCGAGCACGGTGCGAATCACCGTCTTCGAACAACGTGCGGAGGTCGGCGGGTTGTTGCGCACCGCGGTGTCGCGACAGCACGACGGGATCCGAAAGATGGTTCGGCTCTTCGACCTTCCGTTCGGCGACGACAGGGTGACCGTACGATCGAAGGTCCGCGTGGGAGTCGACGTGTCGATCGCCGCGCTTCGACGCCAGTTCGACGCGGTGGTCTTGGCCGTCGGAGCGTCCCGGCCGCGAGAGCTCGGAGCCGGGCCGATCCCAGAGGTGCACCAAGCGCTGCCCCTGCTGGAGGCGGTCAACAGTGCTCGGCCCGGCATACCGGTGCGGCCGCTGCGCGGTCCGAAAACGGTTGTCGTGGGTGGTGGCAACGTCGCGTTGGATGTCGTGGCGGCCATCGGCGAGGGACGCGTGCGCACCCATTCCGGCGGGCCGGTCACCGAGGTGACAGTCGTCGCGCGGTCCTCGGTTCGACGCCCGTCGTTCACTCTGTCCGCGCTCAACGAGCTGGCCGGACTGGACGCCACGGTGACCGTCGACGGCGGCTCGGCGCCGACCGGCGGCTCCGCCGACCCGGTGCAGCGCCTGCTGGCCGAGCTGGCGGAGCGGCAGGCTGGGGCAACGCAGGGGCGACGCGCACTCTCGATCGCGCTGTCGTTCGGCCACGAGGTCACCTCCGTGCGCTCCATCGGTCACCGCATTCAGGTGGCAACTGGGACGGGCAGGACCTTCACCGCCGATTCGGTCGTGTGCGCCACCGGCTTCACCGTCACCCCGTTGGCGGGTGTCTCCCTCGGCGAGAGCGGCGTCATCGCGAACCGGCGGGGCAGGGTCGTCGCACCCGATACCGGTGCGCCGATCGAGGGTCTGTACGTAGTCGGCTGGGCGAAACGTGGCGCCCGCGGCGGTGTCGGCGACAACCGGCGATGTGCCGTCGAGACCGTCGACCGACTCGTCGCCGACCTGACCCAACCGTCTGGCAGGTACCGCTGCTGACTCGACCCACTTGATCGAACTCGGCTTCGGATCCATCTCCGCACCCAGGAAATGACCTGGGGCTCACCGTCATCGGCTGCGCCGACATCCTTTTCCGCCCGCCACGTCCGGCGCCCACGTCGGCTGCGACTGTCCCTCGTCGCTCCCGAAACACTGAGCGATCCAGCTCGAGGAGTACCCACATTGACCGCACCACCATTGGAACCAGCCGACTCCGCCGAGACGGGCCCCGCAGGACGGGAGCGCCAACGGGCACACCGAAAACTCCTGGCGGCGGGCCTACTCGGCAGCTCGATCGAGTGGTACGACTTCTTCCTCTACGGGACAGCAGCCGCGTTGGTCTTCCCCACGGTGTTCTTCCCCGACAGCTCCCCGCTGATGGGCACACTGCTTTCCTTCAGCACGTTCTGGGCGGGCTTCGTGGCACGTCCGCTCGGCGGCGTGGTGGCAGGACATTTCGGCGACAAATATGGTCGCAAGCCTGCCGTGGTCGTCTGTCTGCTCGGCATGGGGCTGGCCACCTTCCTCATCGGCTGCCTGCCGAGCGCGAACACCATCGGCATCATCGCGCCGATCTTGCTGGTCACGCTGCGTTTCATCCAAGGCATGGCCTGCGGAGGGCAGTGGGGCGGCATCGTGCTGTTGCTCACCGAATCCGCGAGCCCGAAACGGCGCGGATTCGCCGGCTCCTTCGGGCAGATGGGCGTCGCGTTCGGCGTGATCCTCGGCAATCTGATCTTTCTCGTCGCGACCGCGATCCTGTCGCAGGAGGCGTTTCTCAGCTGGGGCTGGCGTGTGCCGTTCTTGGCCAGCGCGCTGCTGTTCCCGGTGGTGCTCTACATCCAGACCAAGGTCGAGGACACGCCCGAATTTCGGGACTTGCAGCGGGAAGTGGCCGAGAAGGACACCGCCAAGATCGCCCAGGCGCCGTTGTCGGAGGCGATCCGACTGCACTGGCGCAAGATCCTGCTCGGCTGTGGCCTGCTCGCCGCTACCAACACCGCCTTCTACATCAGCATCGCCGGCGTGCTCAGCTACGGGACCTCGGAGCTCGGCATGAAGCGAAACGACATCCTGGCCATATCGCTTGGCGCCTCGCTGATCGGCGCCGCGGCGACCGCATGGGCGGGGGCCAAGTCCGACCGAGTCGGACGTAGGCCGCTGATTCTCCTCGGCGGAGGCGGCCTCGCGATCTGGGCGTTCCCGTACTTCTGGCTGATCGATACCGGCAAGCTGCCGATGTTCTTCCTCGCCGTCACCGTCGCCTCGATCTTCCAGTCGATGACCTACGGACCGGTCGCCGCCTTCTTGGGCGAGCTTTTCGAACCGCGGCTGCGGTATTCGGGAGCTTCGCTCGCCTATCAGCTGTGCGCGATCACCATCAGCGGCGGCACCCCGTTCATCATGACCGCGCTGATCGCCAATACCGACACCACCGCGTTCGTCGCGCTGTACCTGTCCCTGATGGGCATACTCACCCTCTTCAGCGCCTGGGTACTGAAGGAGACCAATCCCGCCGAGGTGCGAGCCGACCCTGACGCCATTCCCGGCGAACAGCTATACACCTGAACCGTGCTGGGCCGCGCCACCATGGTGTGAGCAGCTCACTTCGGCCGCAGGACACCCGCGATCAACGCACCGACCAACGTGTTCGCATTGTCGACATCGGGCCGCCGGGCCGCGATCAGGTCCGCGTACAAGAGCGATTCTCCCAGTCGCACAACGGCATACGACAGATTGTCGACATCGACCAAGGGCGCCAACGCGGCATCCGCCACATCGTTCTCGATCAACTGCCGTACGGCCGCGATCATCCGCGGCTGTACGGCGCCGAACGGATCTGTCAGTACCCGCATCCCCAGCTTCGGCTCCTCGTCGAGCAGTCGACGAATCCCGGCATCCGCGGCGATGGCCGCACCGTGATCGGCCAGGATCCGCACGCAACGCAAAGTTCCGGTGCCGTCGCGCACCGCGTGACCGTAGGCGCGCCGCCAGCGAGCGCCCGCGGCAGCCAAGCTGTGACTCGCCAACCACCAGATGGCTTCGCTCATGATCCGCTCGCGGTTGCCCGCCTTACGAAACAACGTGGCACGCGAGACGTGCAGCTCCTCGGTCAACAGATTCACCTCGAGCCGCCGTCCCTGCGCGATCACGCGCCCCGCTCGACGATAGACGTCCTCGGAAGACACCGACATGGTGACAACCGTATGTGCTCGCGTGAGGAGGAGATCCCATGCCCGGCGGTTTGTCGGAAGTCGAGTAGTCGGCTACTCGTTCCGATCGCGGTATCCGGCCCATAGGCTGAATCGTCGGCCATCGCAGCGGAGGACGTAGGCCGAACACGGCCATCGTAAACCGTTGGAACACAGAAATATTCGAGTACGGCACAGCCGAAAACGCGGATGGGTTGACCAATGACCACACACAATCCCTACGCAGACGACCCGCACAAGGGGGCCGCCTTCGAAATGGGCTACCTTTGGGGATTCACCAACCCCGCCGCGGACGACAATCCGCCGCCCTACGCACCGGACCTCCTCGAGGTCTACTTAGAGGGGGTCGACGCGGGTAAGGACGACTGGGGGCGTCCACCCGACGGCCCCGCAGCGACATCCTGGACGCACTGGTCGGAACTCCAGGAACAGGACGACCACGAATGGCTCCACCACCTGTTCGTCGAGGGGGTCGCCGAAGGGCTCGCGCACCTGTTTCGTCGCGCGGCATTCGGACTGGCCGGTGTCGTCATCACGGTGCTCGGAATACCCGGCGACACTCCATTGCGGCCCCTCGACGACGACTTCGAGGAGCTGTATACGGGTCAGGAAGCCGATTCCAATGTCGTCTACATCGCCACCTGCGCCAGAGAGGATCATCCGATTCCGGCCATCGGCACGACTCCCGAAGGGTATTGGGCGGGGTCGGCGTACAACGACTTCGGCGCCGCGCTGAAAGAGGCTGTCGCACATGAGCACTCCGAAGCGCTGGTGGCTCGCTGCAGTCTGACCGACAACACGTGCGGACTCGTCTGGGCTGCGCGGTAACCGGTGAACAGGAGAATGCCGTGGGACTTCCCGACCAGGTGAAAGTGCCTTATCTCGAAGGGTACGACTTCGGAATCGGCGTGAATCTCGCTTCCGGCGGACCGAAGAATCAGGCGGTGGCGGGGCAGGCGACTCCGGTCGGGCCCGCGCCGGGCGCGACAGTTCGGTTTCACGTCAAGCGCGTCAACACCACCGGCGAGATGGAGGAGTCGCTTGCCATCTCCGCCGAAGCGAATTATGGATGCGCCGCATTCGGGGCGGGTGTCTCGGGGCGGTTCGCATTCGCCCAGAGCGCGAAAGTGCAGTCGTCCTCCCTGACGATGTTGATCACCGCCAGCGTCAAACTCGGTTTCGAGCAGATCGACGCGCCTGCCCTGACACCGACCGCGGCCTCGCACGCCGACAACCCTTCCCTGTTCGGCGAACGCTACGGGAACATGTTCGTTCGCGGTATCAGCCGGGGCGGCCTGTTCGCCGGCTACCTGCGTATCGACACCGGATCATCGGAACTCAGCCAATCGATCTCAGCGGAACTGTCCGGCTCCTACGGCTTGTTCTCCGCGGAGGCCAAGTCGAAATTCGCTGCGGTTCAGCGAAAGTACCGTAGCGAACTGACCATCGACATGTACCACGAAGGCGGTCCGGTCGATCTGCACATCGCGGAAGTCGAGAATCCGATGGAACTTCTGCGCAACGTCAACGAATTCCTGAAGAGCTTCGCCGAGCGACCGAACGAGGTGGCGGTGCCGTATTCGGTGACCCTCGCGCCACTGTCCATCGCCGACGGCCCGAACCCGCCGAACCAGGTCGACATCGAGCACGCCCAAGACGTCATCATCTTCTGCGCGCAACGCCGTAGCAAGCTGATCGACCAGCTCAACACCTTCCAGTACATCGTCGACAATCCCAGCCGGTTCGACTTCTCCAATAGTGCGGACATCGGGCAGATCCGTGCCGCCGTCGAGAACGTCCAGTCCGACATGGCCCTCATCAGATCATGCGCGAGCCGAGCCATGAACAGCCCAGCATCCGCGTGCTTCCCCGAGGTCTTCGCCGAGGAAACCCAGCAGCAATATCCGAAAACCGTTGTCCCCGACCCACTTCCCACTCCCAAGCCGGTTCGTACCCAGCATTCGACGGATAAGGTCGAGATCTTCACCCACGCCGATTACGCGGCGGACTGGCAGGGTATCCCCGGTCGATCCCAGAAACTCGAGATCGGCTCATACGACGATGCGAAGAGCCAGATCATGATCGGCAACGACCAGATCAGCGCCGTGAGGGTTCCCGAGGGGGTGGTGATGCGCGGCTACGAACACGCGTGGTTCCAGGGCGCGTTCATCGATTTCACCTCCGACACTCCCGCGGTCCCGATGGAGTGGAACGACAGGATCTCCTCGCTCATCGTCTACCACGCCGAGGACGGCGCGCCCCGGATCGATTATGTGGTGGCACTCGATTACCAGTGGTCCCGCCCGGTTCTCCAGCTGAAGGTCGGAAAGTATCCCGACCTGTCGACGACCACCCTCGGCGTGTCCGCACTGTCGGTACTGCTCATCCCCGCGGGTCTCGCGGTACGACTCTGGGAACTCCCCGAATACCAAGGGGCCACCATCGACCTCTACGGGGACACCCTCGTGATGCCACCGGGCTGGGACAACCGAGCGTCCTCGCTGGAGGTCTTCGAATACGCCCTCTAGCACCTCCCCGGCAGCGCCATCGCGCACAGGCGGCACTTGTGGGTGGTTCTGGGATCGGCCCCAAGTCGTCGGCGGTGCCGGTGAGTTATTGTCGACCCCGAAGGGACATGCCAGCTGCCTCGAAAGGCGGTCTGCCCTGGCGTCCAGTACTGACCTGAATTCGGCATCAGGGAGGAATTGTGGACATTACCGAGCTGATCCTCGACGACCACCGTGAGCAGCGGCGTCTGTTCGCGATTGTGGAGCAGATCGATCGCACGGAGACCGGGGTGCTCTCCGCGATCTGGGGCAGACTGGCGGCCTTTCTCGAACTGCACGCGCAGGCGGAGGAGGAGATCTTCTACCCCGCGCTGCTCCAGGCGGGTATCGCGGCCCGGCGCGCGAGCGGGGTGGAGGACGAGACGCTCGACGCCATCCACGATCACAACGAGATCAGGGACGCGATCGCCGAAGTGGCGCGTCATCGAGTCGGCACCGATGACTGGTACGCGGCTGTCGCGGCGGCCAATCTGGCCAACAGCGATCACATGGCCGAGGAAGAACGCGAGGGCCTCACCGACTTCCGTCGCCTGGCCGGGCTGTCGCGCCGCCATCAGCTGGCCGTCGCCTTCGCCGCCTACGAGGCGCGAAACTATGCCGGCGTCCAGCCCGTCGACAAGGATCCCGTCGGCTACGTCCGCGCGGCGGAGAAAAAGCTCCGGACCGCCGCGACCGGCTCACTGAGTGTCGGCAGCATGAAGCGGACCTGACTCGAAAGACCGGCCGCAGCGCAGATATCCGCCAAACCGCTACAACGACCCGTCCCCCACCGATCGGCGGCGTGTCGAGATCGGGGGAAATGCGCGCCGCATTGGAGATGACGATATCGATGCCGCCGTGCCGCGCGGCGATTCGTTCCGCCGTCGAACGCACCGACGCGGCGCCGGTGACGAGAGCGATCTTCGACATTCGCCGAAAACTACCGCACGCCTCGGCAATTCGCACCGCGATCCCGCCTAGGGTGACCTCCATGAACATCGAGCTGAAGGTGAGCACCATCATGCTTGGCGTCGAGGACGTGGATCGCGCCAAGCGCTTCTACAGCGAAGGCTTGGGCTGCGCGGTCACCCAGGACTACCCCGGCTTCGTCCAGTGCAGTCTGGGCGAGGGATCCTCGTCGCTCACCCTCTACGAATGGGATGCGGCGGCCCAGGACGCCGGCGTCTCCCCGGAGGGCTCCGGATTCCGCGGTTCCTCGTTCCACTTCATCACCGACTCCCGCGACGCGGTGGACGAGGTCATGCGCGCGGCGGTGGCGGCGGGCGGCGCCGTCGTCCAGGAGGCGAGCGCCGCGGAGTGGGGCGGGTATTCGGGGTACTTCAGCGACCCCGACGGCTACTTGTGGAAGGTCGCCACCTCCGCCTGACCGGATGGTCCCTGCCCGGCAACAGTCGGCGGGAGTGAGAATGGCAGCGCGCCCGCGGATCTGGTGTGATCGGTGTCAGGGAGGAGTTCGTGATGCCGAGTTCTGTGTGTGGCCGCCGGTGGATTCTCGGCGTGGTCGGTGCCGCCGTAGTCGCCACGACGGCGGCCGCATGCGACACCAGCGGTAATCCGAGCCCGTCGGCGAGCGCTCCCACCACGTCGCCGGTCGCGCCGCCGCCGTGGACCCTGACCGATCTCACCTACCATCCGTGCAGCGTGCTCGGCCCTGACGAGATCGCCCGCTTCGTGCTCGAGCCGAGCGGCAAGCAGGCCACGCCGCCGAGGGAGCTGCCGAGCTGCTCCTGGTCGTCCATCCAGACCGGGCAGTCCGGCGGCTTCACCCTCCGATTCGCCCCGGCGACAAGCGATCTCAGCGATCTCGACCAGCGCAGAGTTCGCGATCCGCTCGAACGGACCATCACCATCGCGGGCCGCCGAGCCGCGCTGACACCGACCCTGCGGCCCGACGGACGCAACGGCAGCTGCTCGCTGTACGCGTCCGTGCCTTCCGGCGGATCCTTCTACCTGGGCGTCGCCGTCTCGGGAATCTCCACCGGCGTGGACTGGGACGTCTGCGCGAAAACCATCGACGTCGCTACCATCATCGCCGCCCGCCTCCGCTGAGCTGGTCAGTGACCACCGACCCATCTCCCTGCGACCGGTCGAAGGATGTTGTCCACGTTCATCTCCAAGGATAGGCGAGGACCTGCGCTACGGGCATCGGCCCGCCGCCGTCCCGCTGCACGAGACACAGTGCGGCCGCGAGGTTTCCGCCGCGGAGTCGCCGCCGACGGCGATCGTGCCGGGATCGATCTCGAGGCCGGTCGCCGACTCGTGGAGCCAGGCGAAGGCGTCACGATCTTCTACATCTTCGCGCTGTCCACCTGGGGCCTGCAGATGTTCGTGTACTACCGCGCCTACCTGGCCTTCGACGCCTACAACAAGCGTCGACGCCCACGCGGTCAGCGGCGCGGCTCCGGCCCCGGCCTGAGATGTCGATCGTTGCATCGCCACCCCATCCGGCCGCGGGAAGCCCCGGCTCCGGAATCGAAACGAGCGCGCTACATCGTCGGCCAGGCCCGGACGCCGTCGGTAGCTTCGGCTGGACGGGAGTTCACGGTCAGTCCCCAGCGCACGGCGGTGGCGGCGGCGACGGTTCGATTCGGGACGCGGAGTTTTCGCAGTATGCGCTCGATGTGGGTGGCGATGGTGGACGGTTCGACCCGCAGACAGGCGGCGATGCGGGCGTTGGAGCTGCCTTGTGGGAGCAGCGCGAGCACGTCCAGCTCACGAGGGGTGAGGCCGTGGGGCGGATCGACGCGTCGGTAGGCGACCAGGGTTCCGCCGGAGCGCACCGGCCGCATGCGTGCTCGGTATACGACATCGCCGTCGAGTAACAAGTGGTCACCGAGTCGCCCGGACGCGGCGACCGCCCGCGCGAGTTCGACACCGGCGCTGCCGGATACGAACGGGCGCGCCGTCGCCCGCACCATGATCGGGTGCACGGTTCCGCTCGCGGTGACGATCACCACCGATTCCTCTCGGTCGACCGACGCCGCGACGCCGCGACAAGGATCGATAGCGGCACCGACCACGTCGGCCAGCAGCGCGAGCGCGGTCACGGACACCGTGGGGAACGGTGTGTTCGAGGTGGTGCTCATGTTCAGCATGCCGAGATAGCGGCCGTCGACGGCGAACAGGGGTTGGGTCAGGCCCTCCCGATAGCCGAGCGGAACGATGACCCGATCGAAGATCGGACCGGACCGCACCTCGGCCGGTACCTCGCGCAGCCGCATCGGCACATGATCGTGCTGGAGCCGGGTGAACAGGGGATGGGTGTGCAGGCAGGTGTTGGTGACCTCGAGCGCGGCCTGCGGATAGCCGACGCTGGCCGCGGTGACGTGCACCCCGGCGACCGAGTCCCACCGCGACAACGCGGCGTGCTGATAGGCGACGATCCGCGACAGCTCGAACAGCACCCGTCCCAGTCCCGACCGGTCCGGTGTGGCCGCCCTGATCGCGTCGCGCACTCGGACCGCGACAGCGGGGTCCAGATCTGGATCGGATGCGGCAACCACTCGGTCAGTATGACCCAGGTCACTACAGCCCGATCCGCGGGTCGCTGACGACGGACGCACATTCGTCGTCCAGCCGCGTCCGTCGATCGACGGATGCCGCGTCACCTGCGCCGTCCTAGGTTCTCCCGCACCAGCACAACGAACCGGGAGGTGTCCGATGGATGTCGCCGATTACGCAGGGCGGGACGCCACAGAGCTCGCCGAGCTGATTCGCCAGGGCCAGGTCGCCGCGGCCGAGGTGCACAGCGCGGCCGCCGCCGCGATCGCGCACGTCGACCCGGAACTCGGCGCGGTCGTGGGCGAGGTGTTCGAGCGACCACTGGACTACGACGCGTCCGGCCCGTTCGCGGGGGTGCCCTTCGCGATCAAGGATCTGATCATTCACGCGGCAGGCGTGCCGCAGCGCAACGGCAGCCGGTTGTTCGGCCCCGGGGTGGTGCACGCCGACGACACGGCGTTGATGACCCGCTTCCGGCGAGCAGGTCTGGCGACGATGGCGGTGACCACCTCCCCCGAGCTCGGCTTCAACGCCACCACCGAAGCCGTCGCCTATGGCGCACCGACGCGCAACCCCTGGGATCCGACCCGAAGCGCGGGCGGATCCAGCGGCGGCGCCGCGGCATTGGTCGCCGCAGGAGCGCTGCCCATGGCCCATGCCAACGACGGCGGCGGCTCCATCCGCATCCCGGCCGCGGCGTGCGGGCTGGTCGGGCTCAAACCGAGCCGTGGCCGCGTCTCCGCAGGACCCGACTACGCCGATCCGCTGCTCGGCATGGGCGCGGAGTTCGCCCTCACCCGCACCGTCCGCGACTGTGCGACGTTGCTCGACGCCGTGCACGGCAGCGAACCCGGCGACAAGTACCTGTTTCCCGCCGAGCAGGCGAGCTACCGCACCCTGATCTCGCGACCGGCACGCACACTGCGCATCGCTTTCACAGCCGACCAGGCCGACCGCGCCTGTGCCGACGCGGTCCACCGCGTCGCCGAACAGTTGGCTTCGAGGGGCCATCACGTCGAGGAAGCCGCTCCCCGCATAGACGCCGAGGCCTTCCACAAGGCCAATCTCGACGCCTGGTGCAGCTTCCTCGCCCACACCGTCGACACTGTCGCGAAAGCGCTTGGCATCGCTCCCGGAGCCGACCATCTGGAGGCCACCACTCGCGTGTGCGTCGCCTACGGCGCCACCCTGACGGCGGGCGACGTCTACGCCGTCGAGGAAACCTTCAATATCGCGCGCCGGGAGGTCGCCCGGTTCCTCACCGACTACGACCTCTACCTCACCCCGACCACTGCCAGCCCGAATCTGCCGCTGGGTCACCTCGACGCCGACGACCCGGCCTTGACCGCGCACGAGTGGTACCGCAAGATCTTCGCCTTCGCGCCCTTCACCGCGCTGTTCAATGCCACTGGTAATCCGGCGATCTCGCTGCCCCTTGCTCGCTCGGCCGAAGGCTGGCCGATCGGTGTGCAATTCGTCGCACCCTACGGCGACGAGGCCACCCTGCTGACCCTCGCCGCCGACCTCGAACGAGAGTTTCCCTGGCGCGAGCACCGGCCTGCGATCCACGCGCACTGACCGGAATCGTCGACTACCAGCGATCTGGGCGGCGCGCTAGACACGCAGCAGGAGGTAGGCGGCGATTCCCGAGCCGACGATGGCGGCGCCGTAGCAGACCACGGTGATCAACGTGCTGAACCGCTTCAGCCGCAAGCCGTCGTAGAGCGTGTACCGGAAGCGGTGCGCCCAATGGAACAGAGCCAGCGCGCAGAGCCCGAAGAGGACCAGCCGGGTGATCGGATGACGCAACACCGAGAGCAGATCGCCGTGGTCCGGCGCGGTCAGCCAGCCCAGCGGAAAGGCGAGTCCGAACAGCAACAGCAGCACCGGTATCAGCAGCGCCGCGGCCATCCCGCCGACGCTGAACAGCAGCCACGCAAACGGTTCCGGAGATTTCCTGTTCGTCATCGCAGCACCACCCACAACACGAGAGCCGTCAGCACCGCCCACAGCAGGTAATGCAGCCCGAGGACGACGACCGGTGCGACGCGCCGTCCCCGCACCCGCACCACCATCGCCTTGGGCGCGAGGTCGAACCAGGTGATCGCGTGCAGAAGCACGAACAACAGGGCGATCGTGTTCAGCGCGACCACCCACGGGCTTGCGCTCCAGTTCAGAAACCGTTGGTACTCGTCGTTTCCGGAACTCACCGCGCGGATCAGAAGCAGGAGGTACACCACGAACCAGGCGACGAAGACGCTGCTGAGTTCGCGCAGGACGAAGAGCAGGTACGAGCGGCGTTGCGCCCACCAGATCAGGGAGACCGGCTTGCGATACAACCGTGGTGCCGTGGTCATCGTGCCCGCCAAGGCATGAGGAGATCGCGCAGCGATTGCGTGGCCGCGGTCAGTTTGTAGCGTTGGATCGCACCGGCCGGGTCGACGCCCTTGGGGCAGGCGGTGGTGCACTCGCCGACGAAGGTGCAGGACCAGACTCCGTCGGCGGAGGCGAGCACGTCCCGCCGATCCTCGGCGCCCTCGTCGCGCGAGTCGAGGTTGTAGCGCTGGGCAAGCGCGATCGCCGCGGGACCGAGGAACCCGGGGTCGAGCGCGTAGACGGGGCAGGCCGAGTAGCAGAGCATGCAGTTGATACACATGCTGTACTTCTGGTACTCGTCCATTTCCTGTGGTGTCTGCAGGTATTCGCCGTCTTCGACGGGCCGCTGTTCCGACCTGATCAGCCACGGCTCGACCGCGGTCAGCTTGTTCATGAAGTCGCTGATCTCGACGACGAGATCCCGGATCACCGGGAAGTTGCGCAATGGCTCGACCCGTATCGGCCCCGGCGCGTAATCGGTCAGGAAGGTGGCGCAGCTGAGTTGCGGATCGCCGTTGACGGTCATGCCGCAGCTACCGCAGATGCCCATCCGGCACGACCACCGGTAGGACACCGTTCCGTCGAGATAGTCCTTGATGTAGTTGAGGCCGTCGAGCACGGTCCATTCCTTGCGCAACGGGACCTCGTACGACTGCGGCACCGGTTCGTTCTCTCGATCCGGTCGATAGCGCGCGACCTGCAGGGTGATCCGGTCCACCATCGCCATCACCTCCCGTAAACACGTTCGCCGGGCGGCCAGCGCGTAATCGTGACCGGGAGGTACGAGACGCGGCCCGAGCCGTCCGGCTCCCGATGGATCATCGAATGGGCCAGATATCGCTGGTCGTTCCGTGCGGGGAAATCGGTCCGTTGGTGCGCGCCCCGGGATTCCTCCCGCGCGTGCGCGCAAGCGATGATGCATTCCGCGACATCGAGCATGCACGACAGCTCGAGCACCGCCACCAGTTCGGTGTTGAACGCCCGGCTGTGGTCGTCCAGGCCGACGTTGCCGAATCGGTCGCGGAGCTCGCGCAGCGTGTCGGCCGCCTTCGCGAGCGAGTCGCCGTCGCGGTAGATCCCGGCGCCGGTCTCCATCGTCTTGTGCATCTCGGTGCGGATGTCCGCGATGCGTTCGGATCCCTCGGCGTGGCGCATGAGCTCGCGTTCCAGCCGATCCTGTTCGTCGCGGCTGAGCGCGAGGACCGCCGAGGACCGGCCGTCGGTGGCCGAGCTCGCGTATTCGGCGGCGGCACGGCCTGCGCGCGCGCCGAAGACCAGCAACTCGGGCAGGGAGTTCGACCCGAGCCGGTTGGCGCCGTTGATGCTGACGCAGGCGGTCTCGCCGACGGCGTACAGACCTCGCACGGGTGTCGCCCCATGGATATCGGTGTGGATGCCGCCCATCATGTAGTGGACGACGGGACGTACCGGGATCAGCTCCCGGACCGGGTCGATGTTCTGGTACTTCGAGCACAGCTCGCGCACGAACGGCAGTTTCGTGTCGATGAGATCCGCACCGAGGTGACGCAGGTCGAGGTGAACGACGTGGCCGTACGGTGTGTCGATGGTCCGGCCCTTGTCGAGTTCGTGCACGAAGGCCTGCGAGAGCCGGTCGCGCGGCCCGAGTTCCATGCTGCGCATGACCGGTGTCGGGGCGGGTGTGCCGAGGTCGTAATCCTGCAGGTAGCGGTATCCGTCCTTGTTGAGCAACCAGCCGCCCTCGGCGCGGGCGGCCTCGGTGATCAAGATGCCCGTGAACGGGAGGCCGGTCGGGTGGTACTGGACGAACTCCATGTCCTTGAGCGGCGCGCCCGCCCGGTACGCCAGCGCCATGCCGTCGCCGGTGTTGATATTGGCGTTGGTGGTGAACGGGTACACCCGGCCGCAACCACCGGTGCACACGATGACCGAGCTCGCGAGGATGGTGTCGACGCGCCCGGTGGCCAGTTCGATGGCCACGATGCCGCCCACCTTGTCTTCGTCGACGAGCAACGTCGTGGCGAACCACTCGTCGTACCGGACGATGTCCCGATACGACAGCGCCGTCTGGAACAGGGTGTGCAGCATGTGGAAGCCGGTCTTGTCGGCCGCGAACCAGGTGCGGTTGTTCTTCATGCCGCCGAACGCCCGCACCGCGATGTGCCCGTCCGGCTTGCGACTCCACGGGCAGCCCCAATGTTCCAGCTGGAGCAGCTCCCGCGGCGCTTCCTCGACGAAGGCCTCGACGGCGTCCTGGTCACAGAGCCAATCGCTGCCGGAGACCGTGTCGTAGGCGTGCTCGTCCAGGCTGTCGCCGCTACCGGCCACCCCGGCGGCGCCGCCCTCGGCCGAGACGGTGTGGCTGCGCATCGGATAGACCTTGGAGACGATCGCGATGCTCAGCTGCGGGTTGTGCTGCGCGATCGCGATGGCCGCGCGCAGGCCGGCGCCGCCCCCGCCAACGATCACAACGTCGTGAAAAGCGGTCATGGTGGCACCACCCTGGCGTCGTCGGTCAGGCCTCGTGGTCTCCGCTGTGCTCGTCCGCCAGGACCTTGCCGTCATGGCGGATGACTCGGATCCGAACGCTGCCGTCGTGGAATTCGCGCCGGATCCGGCGGCAGCCGCAGTCGTAGTGCAGATTGTCGATGACGAGGCCCTCTTCGTCGTCCTCGCGGTGACGAGTCCCGCCTCTCAGTTTCCCGCACGGGGCCCGTTCCCCCAGGAACGGCTCGGTGGTGCACAGCATCTCCACCTCCCGGCAAACCGGTGGCATACCTAGATCTCAAGGGTACGCGCGGGTGCGCCGGTGCCACCAGGGGTCGAGCCGCCGCGCGAGATCAACGAGCGACCACGTCCTCGCCGAGGAATCCACCCGACTGATGCCGCCACAGCTGCGCGTAGGTCCCTTCCGAAGAGAGCAACTCCTTGTGGGTCCCCTCTTCGACGATTCGCCCGTGATCGAGCACCACCAGCCGGTCCATTCCGGCCACGGTGCTCAGCCGGTGCGCGACGACCAGCGCCGTGCGCCCTTCCATCAAGTCCCAGAGCGCTTGTTGCACAAGCACTTCGCTTTCCGAGTCGAGGGCGCTGGTGGCCTCGTCCAGGAGCAGGATGGGCGCGTCCCGCAGGATGGCCCGAGCCAGCGCGACCCGCTGACGCTGGCCGCCGGACAGTTTCACGCCGCGTTCGCCGATCAGCGTCTCCATACCCTGCGGCAGCGCGTCCGCGAACTCGGTGACGTGGGCGGCCTCGGCGGCCCGCAGGATCTCCCGGTCCGTGGCGTCCGGGCGCGCGAACCGGATGTTCTCGCGCAGGGTCCGGTGGAACATGGCCGGATCCTGGGGGACGTAGGCGATCAGACTGCGCAGGTCCGCCTGCCGCAGCCGCGCGATGTCCTGCCCGCCGATGCGGATCGTTCCGGATTGGATGTCCATCAACCGCAGCAGCAGTTGGGTGATGGTGGTCTTGCCGCCGCCGGATCGTCCGACCAGGCCCACTTTGGCGCCGCTCGGCACGTGCAGATCCAAGTCGTGGAACAGCTGCCGCGCACCAGCGTGCGTGAAGTTCACTCGCTCGAACCGCACGTCGAAGCCCTTGGGCCGCAATGGTTCCGGGTGTTCTGTGTCGAGCACCTTCGGTTCGTCAAGCAGCAGTTCGGTGAACTGCGCCGCCTCGGTGAGCACGGTCTCCAGCCGCCGATAGATCTGGTTGAACCGGAACATGATCCCGGTGGCGTTGAAGTAGTAGGTGAATGCCACCACGATGGCCTCCACCCCCTTGTTCCCGCCACTGAGTCCCAACGCGATCAACAAGCCGATCACGTTGGTGAGCACCACGAGCGGCGCCACCAGCGTATCGATCCGCAGGTTCGCGTAGTCCCAGGAGCGCAACGTCTTTCGCCGCGACGAGGCGACCCGCCGCCGATGCTCGGCCGCCTCTTGCGGTTCGGCGGCGAAGGCGCGCACCACCTGCATATTGGCCAGGCTGTCGGCGACATGTCCGGAAACCCGCGCGACGGCGGCCTCGCGGTCGTCGACCAGCTTCTGGCGGCGCTGAATCAAGGGCATGATGATCAGCGCGGTCACCACGATCATCCCGATCAGCACGACGACCAACACGGGGTTGTAGCGCCACAACACCACCGAGGCGAACACCAGCGGGACCAGTGCGGCCAGAATCTCGAAGGCGAGGGTGTCCACGAACTGTTCGAACCGGCTCGCGAAGCTGAGCGAACGTTTCGTCAGCGAACCGGCGAAGTTGTTGTGGAAGAACGCCGCGTCCTTGGCCAGCAGCTCGTCCATGGCGAACACGTACAGGTGCTCGATACCGTAGGCGTCGACTCGGTTCAAGCAGTGAATCCCGATGCGCCACAGCACTTCCGCGAGCAGCAGGGCGCCGCCGAAGGCGAGGACGTACGGAGCGAGAGCCTCGAAACTCGTATCCCCGGTCACCGCGACCCGGCCGACCATCGTGGCGACGATCAGCGGCGCGATGTACAGATTGCAGACGTTGCCGAGCGCCGGCCCCAGCAGCGCCGGAATCGCCGTGGTTTTGCGAGAGGCCATTTCCCGGCCGTAGAAACGCAGCACCAGCCTGACCGCCGTCGCGCGTGAACTCATGATCCCCCTCGTCTCGCATCGAACGGACGCAGGTGATCGATGATCCCGCATCCCGAGGGGCGACGGCCAGCGATTTTCGCCGAAGGTGATCACTCCGCACCGAGCCGAGGCCGTCACCGGCTCCCGCTCCTCGTTCTCGTCGTGATCCTGCTGCTGTTCACCGGCAGCGGGCGCACCACCGTCGCGGTCGGCGCTGTCTGGGCGGTGGCCGTCGTCGCGGGATTCCGGATGACGAAGCGCGCCGTGCGTCCTGCGGGCCTCTCCGGAGCGGTCGAAGATGATTCGGCCAGGTTGCTGTGATGGCCCTCTCACTCGCGTGATACACGGAATTCGCCGCTGCATCGAGAATCATCTTCATATTTATGGATCTTATCTCGCATAATCTTCACACTTGAAAACCGAAGCGAACCCCACCGATAGGGAACCGCTCTGACCCCGACCAGTGACGAGACGATCAGGAGTGCTGATGAAAATCGGGATCCCCCGCGAGGTCAAGAATCACGAATACCGGGTGGCGTGCACGCCCGCGGGTGTTGGTGAGCTTGTCTCTCGCGGACACGAAGTGTTCATCGAAGCGGATGCGGGCGCCGGATCGGCGTTCCCCGACACCGCGTACAGCTACGCCGGCGCGCACGTCCTGCCAACCGCGGACGAGGTCTGGGGCGTCGCGGATCTGGTGCTGAAGGTGAAAGAGCCGGTGGCCGAGGAGTATTCGCGCATGCGCGCCGGGCAGCTGCTGTTCACCTACCTGCATTTGGCCGCCTCCAAGGAATGCACCGACGCCCTCCTCGATTCCGGCATCACCTCGCTCGCCTACGAGACGGTGACCGGACGCGACGGGAGCCTGCCGCTGCTTGCCCCGATGAGCGAGGTGGCGGGCCGGCTCGCCCCGCAGGCGGGCGCCTACCACCTGATGCGCAGCGAGGGCGGCCGCGGCGTGCTCATGGGCGGCGTGCCCGGCGTGCGACCCGCGAAGGTCGTGATCCTCGGCGCGGGCGTCGCCGGGCGCAATGCCCTCGCCGTCGCGGTCGGAATGCGCGCGGAGGTCACCGTGCTGGATCTGAACGTCGCCCGGCTGCGCGAGGTGGACGAGCAGTACCGCGGGCAGGTGCGCACCGTGGTGTCCAACACCTATGAGGTCGAGAACTGCGTGCGCGAGGCGGACCTGGTGATCGGCGCGGTGCTGGTGCCCGGCGCCAAAGCTCCGAAGCTCATCTCCCACGATCTGGTCGAGCAGCTGAAGCCGGGCTCGGTGCTGGTCGACATCGCCATCGACCAGGGCGGCTGCTTCGCCGACTCCCGGCCGACCACGCACGCCGAACCCACCTACCGCGTGCACGATTCGGTGTTCTACTGCGTGGCGAACATGCCCGGCGCGGTGCCCAACACCTCGACGGTGGCGCTCACCAACGCCACCCTCCCCTATGTCCTCGCCTTGGCCGAACACGGCTGGCGCGACGCCGTCGCCGCGGATCCCGGCCTGGCCGCCGGACTGAGCACCCACGAGGGTGTTCTGCTGTCCGAATCCGTCGCCGCCGCACACGGATACACTGCCGAACGGCTCGTCGCGGCCTGAGCGTCGTCCGGAGCCCCGACCGATGTCCGAATCCGGACGCACATGTCACGGCGGCGGCATCCGGGCGTTTGCGCTTCGGTCGCCGAAGCGCCCCCGGCTCGGTCGCCGCGGCGGCCGAGCCGGGGGCGAGCAGCGGGCTTCGTGACCGGCGCGGCGGAGGTATCTCGCCGACGCGGCAGCATGCTGGGCGACACTAGAGGCGATGACCAGCAGCGCGAAGATCGAACCTCCGAAACGCCGACGCCCCCGTGATCGCCGGGCGTCCATTCTGCGCGCCGCGGGCGCGGCCTTCGCGCGCTCCGGCTATCACGGCGCGTCGATGGCCGACATCGCCGCCGCGGAGGGAATTTCGGCGACCGCGCTGTACCGGCACTTCCGCAACAAGCAGGAACTGCTCGGGCAGTGCCTGCTGACTGGGCTCGACACCACGCTCGCGCGGCTGGACCAGGCCGCCCGCGGCGAGCAGCCGCGGACCCGAGTGCTGACCGAACTCGTGGCGGTCGCGCTGGAGCTGCGCGGGCTGCCGCGCCTGTGGCAGCTGGAATTCCGCAGCGTCAGCCCCGAGGATCGCCAGGCCGTTCTGGTGCGGGTGGTGCGATTGACCGGGTATCTGCGTCGCGCCATCCGCGGACACCGCCCCGACCTGTCCGCCTCGGATGCCGAGCTGCTGAGCTGGTGCGTGCTGTCGGTGGCCGTCAGCCCCTCCTACCACCAGGTGGATCTGCCCGCCGCGACGTTCGTCGACGTGCTCGACGGAGCCGTGCTGGCGTTGATCACCGCGGATCTGCCCACGGAGGGACCGCCCGCCCGACCGGCGAACCGCGCACCGCAGCCCGGCGGAACCGCGGATTTCGAACGCACCGTGCGGCCGGAGCGAATGATCGCGGCCGCGGCCCGCCTGTTCAACACCCGCGGATACGCGGCGGTCGGGATCGAGGACATCGGCGCGGCGGTGGGGGTCACCGGGCCCGCGCTCTACCACCATTTCGCAGGCAAATCCGATCTGCTGAACGAGATCATCGAACGCAACGACCAGTGGATTCGGCTCTACACCGCACGCGCACTGGCCGAGGGGCGTGACGCCGTGGAGTCGATGCGGCTGCTGCTGCGGTCCTACGTGCTCTTCGCACTGGACGAACCGGATCTGCTCGGCACCACGGTCAGCGAGGTCGGCCACCTGCCGGCGCCGCAGGCGAGCCGGTATCGCCGTACGCACCGTGCGGGCGTGCTGAGCTGGGCTCGAATGCTGCAATCGGCGCGCACCGAGTTGTCGCTGCCGGTGGCGCGGGTGCTGATCCAGGCCATGTCGACCGTGGTCATCGACGCGGTCCGCAATCCGCGATCCGTGCGCCGCGGCGACCTGCTCGACGCGCTGACCGCCGTCGGCGACCGGATCGCCTTCTCCGTCCCGCTCTCCCGAGCCGCCGTGCCGACGGCACAGTAAAAGTTTATCGACGATTAACTTGTCCTTCGAATGCCCGTTGAACTGCGGGAACTCGACCCACAGATTGCGTCGACAGACTTAGTCGTCAGTAACTTACGGTTGCGTACCGGATTCCCGAGCACCAGAATCACCGCGGGGCGCAGCCATGTGCGTCCGCGATGCACTCGGCCGTCAGGCCGCATTCTCCGAAAGGACAGCGCCGGTGGGGCACTACAAGAGCAACGTCAGAGACCTCGAGTTCAACCTCTTCGAGGTGTTCGGTCTCGAGGAGATCTTGCGCGGCGGGTCCTTCGGCGACTTGGACGCCGACACCGTGCGCACGATGCTTGCCGAAGCCGCCCGGCTGGCCGAGGGACCGGTCGCGGAATCCTTCGCCGACACCGATCGCAACCCGCCGGTCTTCGACGCGCAGACCCACTCGGTGCGACTGCCCGAAGCGTTCAAGCGGTCGGTGCGCGCCTGGTACGACGGGGAATGGTGGCGCATCGGGAAGTCGGAAGCGATCGGCGGCGTCGCGGCGCCGCGGATGTTGGCTTGGGCCATCAGCGAATTCGTGCTCGGCGCGCAGCCTGCGGCCTACATGTACCTGACCGGACCCAACATGGCCGACATCGTCGATGCCATCGGCACGGAGGAGCAGCGGCGCTGGGCCGCGCTCGCGGTGGAGCGGAACTGGGGCGCCACCATGGTGCTGACCGAACCCGACGCCGGTTCGGACGTCGGCGCGGGCCGCACCAAAGCCATCCGGCAAGAGGACGGCTCCTGGCACATCGAGGGCGTCAAGCGCTTCATCACCTCCGCCGACTCCGACGACCTGTTCGAGAACATCGTCCACCAAGTGCTGGCGCGACCGGAGGGCGCGGGACCCGGCACCAAGGGGCTGAGCCTGTTCCTGGTGCCGAAGTACCACTTCGACTCCGAGACCGGCGAAATCGGGGACCGCAACGGCGTTTTCGTCACCAATGTCGAGCACAAGATGGGCCTGAAGGCCTCTGCCACCTGCGAGTTGACCTTCGGCGGCCACGGCATCCCCGCCAAGGGCTGGCTGGTCGGCGACGTGCACAATGGCATCGCGCAGATGTTCAGGGTGATCGAGGAAGCCCGAATGATGGTGGGCACCAAAGCGATCGCGACCCTGTCGACCGGATACCTCAACGCCCTCGCCTACGCCAAGACGCGAGTCCAAGGCAGCGACCTCACCCAGATGGCCGACAAGACCGCCCCGAAGGTCACCATCACCCACCACCCCGACGTACGCCGCTCGCTGATGATGCAGAAGGCCTACGCCGAAGGCCTGCGGGCGATCTACCTCTACACTGCCGCACACCAGGATCCCGTTGTCGCCCAGCATGTTTCGGGTGCCGACGCCGAACTCGCCGCACGCGTCAACGATCTGCTGCTGCCGGTCGTCAAGGGCGTCGGCTCCGAGCGTGCCTACCAGTACCTGACCGAATCACTACAGACCTTCGGCGGCTCCGGCTTCCTCCAGGACTACCCGATCGAGCAGTACATCCGCGACGCCAAGATCGACTCGCTCTACGAGGGCACCACCGCCATCCAGGCGCAGGACTTCTTCTTCCGCAAGATCGCCCGCGACCACGGCGTCGCACTCGCCCACCTCGCGGGAAAGATCAGGGAAACCGCCGACTCCGACGCGGGCAACGGCCGCCTCAAAGCCGAGAAGATCCTGCTCGCAACCGCTTTGGAGGATGTGCAGGACATGGTGGGCAGGATGACCCGCCACCTCGTGGCCGCGCAGGAGAATCCCGCCGAACTGTACAAGGTCGGCCTTGGCTCGGTGCGCTTGCTGCTCGCGGTCGGCGACCTGCTGGTGGCATGGCGCCTCCTCGCCGCCGCCGAAATCGCTTACATCGCACTCGATTCCGGCGCAACAGACGCCGATCGAGCCTTCTACGAAGGCAAGATCGCCGTCGCGACGTTCTTCGCCAAAACCACGCTGCCACAGCTGAGCGCCGACTGGGCCGTCCTGTCCGACATCGACGCCTCGATCATGGAACTCGACGAAGCGGCGTTCTGAGCACCCCTCGCTTCCCGTGCCGGGGGTGGTTCAGCGGCGGACAGCCGCGAATGGCGGCAAACACCGCGACCCCCGGCGGGGCGGCGCGCACCTCGCCCGGCGTACCGGCAGGGACATAGAGCACACGGCCGTGCGTCGGACCGCAGCGCCCCGCTCGGTACCGGCCATCTGGCCCCTCATCGAGCGGTGTCGTGGTTTGCCCTCGGGTCGTGCGTCGACTATCCCGACAGGCGTCCCTGATTGAAGTCGAGATGTTCGAAGACTGCGTAATCGCCGTCGGTGCCGGGTAGCGGCGCCCCGAGCGGGCACGTACCACACGAGGGGTTCGTCTCGGCTCGGCTACCGGCGGGGTCGGCCTGCTGACCTGCGCCGGACTCAGCCGGTTTCCCGATCTGTTCAGGAGAGATGAGGCGGATCGGACGAGTCGTCTGATACAGGGACCCACCGGTGGGTGAGCCGTCGGGGTTCATGCCCTGCTCCGGGGGTGGGAACTCGGTGAGTTCGGCGGTCCATTGCGCGGGTTGGCGGGTGTGGAAGACGAACGGCCCCGGGCAGTCGCCACATTTTTCGAAGCTGACCCACATGCTCTGATACCAGGTTTCGACGAGTCGGTCGGCGCCGACCAGCTTCAGGACGCTGTCGGGGTCGGTGTGGGTGTAGGGCAGTCGCATGGTGATCTTGCCGAACAACGGGTGGGCGGCTTCGACGGCGAACGCGAGGACCCGCAGACCCACAGAGTCCGCGTCTCGTTCGACTACCTGCACGACTCGCGAGCCGATGAAGTTCAGTGTCGGAAGGGGCTGGGGCAGGTCGACCATCAACCGGGCACCGAATGCGTTGAGGCTCAGGCTGAACGTCTGTCCGACCTCGGGCAGAAGAAGTGACTGCCGCGGTTCGGCTGCCGCGCGGCCTGCGGCGCCGAACAATCCCGCGCCCAGCGCTGCCCCGGCGTGACCGATGAGCCCTCGGCGAGTGATCGAGTTGGCCATGCGCGAGATTGTGCTGCAAGCAGCCGCCACCAACGCCCGATGCACCACATGCCCCCGTTCTCGGGCGCGTCTCCAGGACCACGATCAGGCGGTTGGGCGGGGTCCCGCATGCGACCGAGCGTTCACGACGGCGCCTTCGGTCCCGGGCCTTCGGGCACCGGGATGCCGTTGGTTCGGCACGGTTGTTGCGCTGTGCTCGCACACGACGGCAGCTGGTCGGCGTGCGGGTAGGGGGTGTAGCCGAGGACGACGCTCGATGGGCGGGCGCTGTCGAACCAGACGGTGTTGGTCGCAGGCGTGGTGTGGTTGCCGAACACCCAGTACCAGGTCGGCGCGGGCGTGTCGATGGTGATCCGGATGCTCGAGCCCGCGCGGAACACGTGCGCGAACTTGTTGATTTCGATGCGCATCGGGGTTGGTTCTCCCGGCACCAGTGGCCTCGCCGCGTCCCGGGTGAACTCACCCCATGGCCGCGACTCGGTCGAGCGGGTCTGGTCGAGGGCCCGCTGGGAGGCACGCAACCATCCCCGTTGCACATACATTTCTTGCCCGTCGGGCCGCACCTCCGAGACGGTCACCTGGACGTCGGTGTCGGGCGCCGACGAGCTGAGCCACAGATCGGCCGATCCGCTCCCGTAGAAGCTGAGGTCTTCGGGCAGCGCACCCGTGGTGAAGGTCAGCTGGCCGTCCGGTGCCGAGGGCGGGTTCCATCCCCCGGTGCCGGGCTGGTTCACCGCGGAAGCTGTGAACGGATAGCGGTACCGCGCGGATGCCGTTGCGAGGGTTGGCTGTTCGGCGCCGAGTCGGCCGTCCGGCTGCAGCCACATCCGCAGCGCTCGCACATCGACCGGCAGACGGTCGAACGTGGCGATCGAAGTCGGTGTGGTGCGCGGTATTTCGCCGCCGGTGTCGGTGACCTGCATTTCTTGCAGCAGCCGCACACGAGGTTCCCGCTCGAATCCGTTGTCTTCGCCCTTGACGAAGTGGGCGAGGAACCGCCTCATCACGGTATTGATCTCCGGCGAGGTCAGATCGGTGTGATGATCACCGTTGGAGCTGATCAACCACATCTTCTCCGGGTTCATCGTCTCCTCGTAATACCCGGACCGCGGCCCGACCTGCTCGTCCTGCCACGACTGCGTGCCGAGCGCGGGCACGTCGATCCGGCTGGTGTGCAGCATCGCGCTCCTGTCCGCGTAGCTGGGACCGTAGAACGGATCGGCGAGCCATCGGGTGAGGTCGATGTCGGGCCGCTGCGCATTGGTCGTGTTCTGCGCGACGATCGCGGCGCATTCGGTGTCGCCGTCCAGCTCCTCGGCCCGCTGAGCCGCGTGCTGCCAGATAGCGGGAAACTCACTCCACCACTCGGCCGGGAACCCGATGTTCTGGATGCCGCCGGGGTATCCGACATCTCGATACGGGTCGGCGACGTTCTTGCTCGGGGTGATCGCGCGAAGCCCCGGCGGACGCTGCGCGGCTGTCCAGAGCTGGTTGTAGCCGGAGTAGGAGTAGCCGATCATCCCGACGCGGCCGTTGGACCACGGCTGCCTGGCCGCCCATTCCACCGCAGCGGCGCCGGCGGCGCCCACCACCTCGTCGAAGATGTGGTTCTCTCCCGTCGAGCAACCCGTTCCCGGCACGTTGACGCCGACGATCGCATAACCCTCGGACAACCATCCGCGTCCGACGTCGGGGTCGGATCCCGCGCTGTAGCCGTCGTATTCGACAAGAACCGGATGCGGTCCGTCCCCGGCGGGAAGCAACACCGAGTATCTGATGCGATTGCCGTCGGATAGCGGCAGATATCCCCACAGGCGCGAAGGATCTCCCGCGGCGTTCGAATCCCGCTCAGCCGAAACACATCCCGCACAGACGACCGCGACGACCGCGAGTGCCGCCGCCCGCCACCCGCAACTGCCGGTCCTCACCATGACTGTCTCCACTCTGCTCGCGATCACAACCTCGGTGGGCCGCCGAACGCTTTGTCTTCCTGAGCCTTTCGCGCCGATGCTGCCAGGGCGACCCTACGACCTCGACGGCCATCCGGTCGTCCGACGAACGGATGACGATCGATCACCCCCGCTGCGGAGGCCAACCCTGAGCCGACCCTGATGGACCACCGCGAACGCATCGGCGATCGCATCGCTCCAGGTTTGCGCCATCGGAAGCGTCACGACCGTCGACTGCGCCCGCAGTGACACCTCACCGGACCGCGCACCGACGGCGCGCACCCTGCGAGCGCCACTTGACAAGTTTTACATACATGCTTACATGTATCCCATGAAGCGGTCGGTTGACGAGGCCCGTGCGACTCGGGCGAACATCCTCGCGGCGGGTTTGGCGTCGTTTGCTGAAATCGGTTGGGAAAAAACGACATTCGTCGGTGTCGGTGCGCGAGCCGGGGTTACGCGCGGCGCAGTGCATCACCACTTTCCCGACAAGCTGGGACTGCTGACGGCAGCGCTGGACGAGGGATGGACCGATGCCGTGGCCCCGCTGCTGGCGGCGTTGGCCGAACCCGGCACACCGGGGCCGGAGCGGTTGGTCGCGTTCGTGTCGGGTTACGGGCGGTCGCTGACCGGCGATGAGCGGTTCCGCAGGCTCGCGATCGTGTCCACCATCGTCGCCCCGCAAGCGCTGGCGCTCGAGCCGGGCATCACCGCCAAGCAGCGCGCCATGTCGGCGTGGGAGGACGGGATCCGCGCGGCCTTGACCGACACGCGCTGTCGTCCGGGGGTCACCGTCGAGGTCGCCGTGCTGGTGATCATCACGCTCGTCCACGGCCTGACGATGACCGCCGCGACCCAGCCGGAACTGCTGCCCGCCGACGCCGAAGGCGCCCGCGCGCTGGCGTTGGCCTGCGTGCACGGCCTGGTGGCCTGAACCGACCGCGCGCATCTCCTCGACCGGCCGCACACGCGCGCCGGTATCCAGCGACCGTCTCGGTCGTATTTCCAGAAAGGCAACGTTCGTGTCCGCTCCTACGAGCGCCAAATCATCGACCGCGGCAGTGGTCGTCGCATGCGTGGCGCTGTTCACCGACATGTTCATCTACGGCCTGGCGATCCCGGTATTGCCGCTGCTCCCGGCGACCGTGGACGCGGGTCCCGCGGCGACCGGGCTGCTGTTCGCCAGCTACGCGGCCGCGATGCTGGCGGCCACGCCGGTAGCAGGCGCCCTTGTCGATCGCCGCGGTCCGCGCACCTCGCTGCTGCTCGGCTTGTTCGGGTTGGCCGCCGCCACAGTGCTTTTCGCGGTCGGCGCGCCGTTCTGGCTGCTGCTGGTCGGCCGCAGCCTGCAGGGCTTCGCGGCGGGCATGGCCTGGGTGGCGAGCCTGTCGTTGATCGCGGCGACCGTGCCCTTCACCAAACGCGGACCGACGATGGGCGCGGCGATGAGCATGATCAGCGTCGGCATTTTGCTCGGGCCCCCGGTCGGCGGGCTGCTTGTCGAGCACTTCGGCACCGTGGTTCCGTTCCTGCTCGCCGCCGCGCTCGCGGTCCTCGACGGCATCGCGCGCGTGGTGTTCGTCCGCGTCGACCACCACGCCACCGACGACCCCACCGGGCCGGTCGCCGTCCTACGGGTTCCCGGGACCGGCCCTGTCGTGGTGGTCGTGCTGCTGAGCGCGGCGATGATCGCCGCGATCGAACCCGTTCTGCCGCTGCATCTTTCCCGCGCCTTCGACACCTCCGCGCTCGGCATCGGCTTGCTGTTCGGCCTCACCGTCGTCGTCGGCGCTGTCCTCAACCCGATCGTCGGCGCGTTGATCGGCAAGGTCGACGCACGCGTCCTCGTCGGCATCGGAATCCTCACCGCCACCGCGGGTTTGGTGGTGCTCGGTCGCAGCGACCGGCTGTGGCTGGTGATCGTCGCGATGGTCCTGCTCGGCGCGGCCGTCGCGTTCCTGTCCGCGCCCGCCACCACGTTGATCGGATTCCAGGGACAGCACACCGACCCGCCCGCACTCGGCGGCGCCTACACCCTGTTCAACCTCGCCTACGGCACCGGTCTGATGGCCGGTCCCGCGCTCGCGGGCGCATTGACCGACGCCTTCGATCTGCGTGTCGCGCTGTTGATCCTCGGCGCCGCCCTGTTGGCCACCGGGCTGACCGTCGCGGCGCGGCTACCCGACGGGCTCTCAGTATCCGGCGTCGCGGCGGCGGAATCCGGCGAACCCCGCCGCGAGAACAGCCGCGGCGGTAGCCGTGAGCACCAGTAGTGGTGCGGCGGTGAGGGTTTGCAGCGGTACTTGCGGTATGTGCGTGAAAGGCGAAGCGTCGTCGAACCAGTCGGGAAAGTCGAAGGCCGTCGTGAAGAGCACGGCCACCACGCAGTAGGCGAACACCGCCCACGACACCGAACCGGCGGCATGGGGGACCCAGCCGCACGCCAGCGCGGCGACCGCGATGACCGCCCACACCGCGGGCAGGTACGCCAGCGCCGCACCGGTGACCCGCGGGAGCTGGCCCGCGTCGGCGACCGTCAACCCATAGGCCAGCCCCATGCCGAAACCGCCTGCGCCCAAGACGATCACACCGCCGACGAGGGCCACCGAGAGGTGGCCGGCCAGCCAGGCGTAGCGGCTGACGGGCGCGGCCAGGATCGGTTCGGCTCGGCCCGCGGTCTCCTCGCCCCTCGACCGCAGCACACTGGCGATACCGAACGCGGCGCTGAGTACGGCGACTACCGAAATCGTCAGCGCCAGATACGAATCCACCGCACGCGCCGCGCCACCGGGAAGGTAGGCGGCGATCTCGGGGTTGTCGGTCAGATAGTCCTCGATGCTGTCGGCGAACGAGCCGTACGCCGCGCCGAGCCCGAACACACCCACCACCCACCCCGCCAGGGAACCGCGCTGCAATCGCCACGCCAGGCCCAGCGGCGAGCGCAGTGCCCAGGACGCGGTGGGCCGACCCGTTCGGTACCGAAGCAGTCCCGCCCCGAAGTCACGTCGATCGAGCAGCGCGAATGCCACGGCGGTCAGTGCGAGGGTCGCGACGGCGAACAGCAGCACCGTCCACCACCGGTCACCCGTGTACGGATAGCTGCGCTGACCCCACCCGATGGGGGAAGCCCAGGACAGTGCACCATTGCCCACATCGCCGACAGCGCGCGCCACATAGGCGGCGGCCAGCGCGAGCCCGACCGCCCCGTAGACACTGCGGGGATTCTCGAACACCTGCGCGGCGAGGGCGGTGACGGCGGCGAAGGTGAGACCTACTCCCGCCGTGACGATTCCGAGCAGCACGGAACTGCCCACCGGCAGCCCGGTACCCACCGCGGCGGCGAACACGACCAGCGCCACGGCGACATCGGCGAGCCCCGCCAACACGAGCGCCGCAACGGCGGGTGCCCGGCGTCCCACCCGCGCCGAACGGAGCAGTTCCGCGCGACCGGTTTCCTCGTCCGAACGGGTATGCCTGCCGACAAGCAGCATGTTCAGCAACGCGACCACGATCGCGAGATAGGCGAAGATCTCGAAGACGATCTCCCCGCCGATGGTGTCCAGCAGCCGGGTCGGCCCGCCCATGGCGACGGCGGCGGCGCTGGCGCTCACCGTCTCGCGGAGCTGGGCGAGCTTCTGGGGTGTGTCGTAGAAGCGCTGGCTGGCGAGAGACTGGAAGACCAGCAGCGCGCCTGCGCCGAGCAACCAGCACGGCAGCCAGAATCGTTCGCGCCACAGCGCGAACCGCAGCAGAGTCCCGGCCCCGGATATGGTCTCGCCGAACGGTGCGGACGGAATCGAGGTGGTGGTCACGGCCTCTCCTCCCCCGCCGGTGCCGCGGTGTCCGTGTAGTGGCGCAGGAAGATGTCTTCCAGCGTCGGCGGTGTGCTGGTGAGGCTGCGCACGCCGAGGTCGGCGAGCACGCGCATGACGGTGTCCAGGTGCGCGGTGTCGACGTCGAACCTGACCCGCGTACCGTCACCGACGAGGTCGTGCACTCCGGCCATCGCATGCAGATCCTTTGCGGGCCGGACGGTTTCGACGCTGATCGTGGTGCGGGTCAGATGCCGCAACTCCGACAGTGTGCCGCTTTCGACGGTGCGTCCGCGCCGGATGATGCTCACCCGATCGCACAACGCCTCCACCTCGGCGAGGATGTGGCTCGACAGCAGCACGGTCCGGCCCTCGTTCCTGGCTTCGGTGATACAGCGCCGGAATTCGGCCTCCTTGAGCGGGTCGAGGCCTGCGGTCGGCTCGTCGAGCAGCAGCAGCTCCGCGTCCGAAGCCAGTGCCGCGATCAGCGCGACCTTCTGCCGGTTGCCCTTGGAGTACGCGCGCGCCTTCTGCCGGGGGTCGAGGTCGAACCTTTCCAACAGCTCGTCACATCGGCGCCGGTCGATGCCGCCGCGCAAGCGCCCCATCAGGTCGATGACCTCACCACCGGTGATCCCCGGCCACAGGATCACTTCGCCGGGCACGTAGGCCAGCCGTGCGTGCAGCGCGACCGCGTCCGACCACGGATCACCGCCGAGCATGCGCACCGTCCCGGAATCCGCGCGCAGCAAGCCAAGCAGGATCCGGATCGCGGTCGTCTTGCCCGAACCGTTCGGGCCCAGGAATCCGTGGATCTCACCGGTGCGCACGCTCAAATCCAGACCGTCGAGCGCTGTCGCCGCACCGAAGGATTTCCGCAGCCCTGCGATCGTTATCGCGGCACTGGTCATATCGACATCTTTCTCGGTCGCGCCCCCGCCGGGTAGTCCGACTCGCGGATCCACCGAATCGTGGCGGGCCTTCGGGCTTGCTGACCTTGGTCGGGGTTCTCGAGGACCAACGGCTCTGCTGGCGGGTTCGCTCGTCGGGCACGGTGATCTCGGGGCCGCGGCACCTGCCGAGCCGCGGCCCGTCCGAACCGCAAACCCCTGCGTGACCACGGGGTACGACCAAGTTCGTCGCCGACGGCGGGCACGGGCTGGGCCGCGATGCCGGGACCAGCAGAACCACACGTACTGCGCCGCGCCGTCGGCCTACCGAGGTGTCGCGTTGTCGACGGGTGAGCTACTCGTGGCGACCTGGTCGAGCACCGCCCTCAGCGCGCGGCGAGCCTGGTCGGCGATCGGCGCCAAGGCGGTGTGTCCGCTGCGGGCCAGCAGCTGTTGCGGGTCGCCGGCTTCGACAACAGTGGTGTCGCCGTCGGCGCGCACGACGACGTTCCAGGGCAACAGCAGCCCGATGCCGCGGTCGATGGCGAGCGCTCGAGCGGCCAACTGCGGGTGGCAGGCGCCGACGATCACATAGTTCTCCATGGCCGCGTCGGCTGCCTCCTGCAGGGCCGCGCGCATGTCGAGTTCGTTGAGCACGGCGAATCCGTGTTCGGTCAACGCGGTTCGCACGGCGATCACCGTGTCGGTGAACGGGCTCGTGGTCCGCACCGTCAGTGGTGCCGCGGCGACGGGGACACGAATCTGGGTGAGCAGGTCGTGGGCGGCGACCGCCTCGTCGGGGCCGACCAGATACACCTCCGTCGGAGGGCCGACCACCCGGTACTGCGCCGCGCGCAGCCACTGTTCGAGGGCTCGATAGGCCTCGCCGATGCGCTGATAGTCGCCGTGGTGGATGGTGTGCGCGAAGAGGCCGGGTTCGGTGCGCTGCAGCGAGATCTCTCCCGCGTCAGACCCGAACGAGGCCGCGGCGACCGGCAGGGTGAACACGACCTCGGCCGCGGCGCCCGGGGTGAAGTCACCGACGTAGGTTGTCGAGGCCGGTCCGGCCGGTGCCAGCCCGGTGACCGCGGCGAACTCCTGCAGGGCCCGCAGGCCTGCGCCGATGTCCTCGCCCGTATGCTCGGCGCGCACGCGGCGGCGCAGCTCGAGGACGGTCTGCGGTGTTTGCTGGTCGACGCCTACCTGATATCGCAATGGAGGCTCCTTCGGTCGATCCTGGCGGGAAGGCCGTTGCCGTTCGCCGCGACCCGGTCATACCCTCGACCCAACGCTAGTCGCGTACGCACCGGTCTCGTAGTGCCGAACAGACCGTGGGACAAGGACCTTCGTCCTCGCTGGCCCAACAGGCGCCACCGCCTGCCCGGCAGAGGACGAGCCGGGGGCCTTGGGCCCGTGCGCGGAGGACTTCCGACCCCCGCGACACGCCGCAGCGGGTTCTTAGCCTGGAATCAGACAGCCGCTTCGGCGAGGGAGGACATTGGTCACACCCCTGATCGACCCCGCTGAACAACCTCTTCGAGGAGAACCCGTGAACACCACTGCTTCCTCTTCCACCGTCGTCGTCGGCACCGACGGCTCGGACTCGGCCGCGTACGCCGTGCGCTGGGCCGCCCGGGACGCGGCCGCCCACCGCACACCGCTGCACATCGTCACCGCCATCGGTTCGATGGTCGAGTTCGGTGCCGCGCTCGGCCCGGCCGCCATCGACTTCCAAGCGATCCGCGAGGACGGGGAGCGCACTCTGGAGCAGGCCAGGGCGCTCGCGGAACAAGCCGTAGGCGACCAGCGCCTCGAGATCACCACCGCGCTCGCCGAATCCGCGCCGATTCCCGCGCTGAAGGACAGCTCCAAGGACGCCCGTCTGCTCGTGGTCGGCACCCGCGGCCACGGTGCACTGCGGCGCGGACTGCTCGGCTCGGTCAGCACCTCCCTGGCCCGCCACGCGCAGTGCCCGGTCGCGGTCATCCCCGACGAAGATCCCGTTCCCACCGACGGCGCGGTGGTCGTCGGTGTGGACGGCTCCGCCTGTAGCGCCCATGCCGTCCGGGTGGCCTACGACCAAGCGGCCGTCCGCAACGTCGAGCTGGTTGCCGTGCACACCTGGTCGGAGGTCTACCGCTACATTCCGCGCGAGGAGATGCTGCAAGAAGACTCCGCGCTGCTCGCCGAAAGCCTCGCGGGCTACAGCGACCGCTACCCCGACGTGGCGGTTCGCCGCGTCGTCGTCGAGGACCGGCCCGCCCGACGACTCCTGCGCGAAGCCGAGGGCGCGCAACTGCTCGTCGTCGGCAGCCACGGACGCGGCGGGTTCGTCGGCATGACACTCGGCTCGGTCAGCCAGGCCGTCCTGCACGCGGCGCCATGCCCGGTCCTCATCGCCCGCTGCCAAGACTGATCACGCCCGTCTATTCGCCGCTTTCGAGATCGAGCACGGCGGTCAGCAGGTGGCGGAGACGGGCAAGGTCGTCCGCGCCGAGCGCCTGACGCCATCGCTGTTCGACCTGTTCGCCAGCTGTTCGCGTCACCCGCAGCGCGTGCCTGCCGCGGTCGGTGAGACACAGCAGTTTCGCGCGGGCGTCGCCGGGGTCGCTCACGCGCGACACATATCCGGCGCGCTCGAGTGTCACCGCGACCTGAGCCACGGCCTGCGGTGACACCCCGATGTCGGCAGCCAAATCCACCGCGCGCCGACCGCCGCCGAGCAGACGCACAAGAACCAGCACGTGCGCCGGACGCAATCCGTCCAGTCCCTCGGCGGCGAAAACCGCACGCAAAGTCCGGGTGTTCGTTTCGGCCAGGGCTTGGACCAGGCCGGGAACGGTGCGGTGCGAGCGGATGGTCATGACGGCCACTCTGGCAGGCCTCGGCACACCTCGACAAATAGACAAGACCCTTGTCTATAATCCCGTATGTCTTTGTCACGACCGCTGTCGACCGCCCTCACCACCGCGGCTCTGCTGCTCGCCGCCGCGGGCTGCGCCGCCCACCCCGGCGGCGCGGCCGCCGAACCCGCGGCATCGACCGAGCACTCGCTGGAAAGCGGCGGACTCTCGCGCGACTACCGCGTCTACCGGCCCGCCGCCGCGCGCGACGGCGCTCCGCTCGTGGTCGTCCTGCACGGCGGCTACGGCTCCGGCGCTCAGGCCGAACGCGCCTACGGCTGGAACGAGCAGGCCGACGCCGACGGTTTCGTTGTCGCCTATCCCGACGGCCTGTCGCGCGCGTGGAACACCGAGGGTGGCGATTGTTGCGGACCCGCCGAGCGCCGCTCCGTCGACGACGTCGCGTTCATCTCCGCGATGGTCGCCGCCATCACCCGCGAGCACGGAATCGATTCCGCCCGTGTCTATCTCACCGGTATGAGCAACGGCGGCATCATGGCCTACACCCTCGCCTGCCGCACCGCGCTCTTCGCCGCCGTCGCCCCCGTGGCCGCCACTCGGCTCGCCGACTGCCCCGCCCCGGCACCGGTCTCGGTCCTGCACATCCACGGCAGCGCCGACGAGGCCGTCCGCTACGACGGCGCCCCCGGCGACAACAGAAGCACCGTCATCGACGGACCGTCCGTGCCCGAACTGCACGCCGAATGGCGCCGCCACCAGGGCTGCCCAGACCAGGTGATCACCGCCGCGGGCCCGGTCACCACCTCCCGCGCCACCTGCCCCGAGGACCGGGAAGTCACCCTGATCACCATCGACGGCGCCGGACACCAATGGCCAGGAGCCGATCCCACCCCGATGCGCGAACGCCTCCTCGGCACCGACCCGCCGAGCACGGCTCTCGACGCGACGGCCACGATCGCGCAGTTCTTCGCCCGGCACCGTCGATGACGTTCGGCGCCAAAGCATTCCGGCCGTATCAATCGGACGGTGCCGCCAGTGCCGCGTCCAGAATGGTCGGCGCGGTAACCGACCGACGGCCACCTCCATCCCGCCAGACCGACTGGACGTCACCTTCAGTCAGCCGACCTGCTTGCCCTGGTGGGCCGACCGAGGGTGACCTTTGGTGCGGTGGGGCGAGGAATGGTGACCTTTGGTCGGCGTTGCTTGTTCAAGCTGGGCGCTAGCCGATTTCGACGACTCGCGCCCAGTTGGGTGGTCGGTCCGGGACGTAGTCGGAATCGCGTTCGTTGTACGAGGGTGCGCGGCGGAACAGGCCGACGACGGTGCGGCAGGCCGGTGCGGCTGTCGGCCAGGGTGTCTGACCGTCGGTGAGGACCACGACGACGTCCGGGCGTTGTTGGGCACGAAGGGCTTTGGCGAAACCGGTGCGGAGGTCGGTGCCGCCGCCGCCCACCAGCGGGATACCCTCGGCCGCGCAGATCGGGTGCGCGATCCGGGCGGCCGCGTCGCAGGACAATACGGTGACCAGGTCGCGGCGACCGCCCACCGCACGGCAGATGGCGGTCACTTCGAGTAGGGCGCTGCCGAGTTCGGTGTCGCTGACCGAACCGGAGGTATCGATGATCACGCTGACGCGGGGCGGTGTGCGCCGCAGGCTCGGCAGGACGACACCGGGCACGCCTGCCGAGCGCCGCGCGGGTCTGCGATAGGTGTAGTCCTCCCCGACGCCGGGCGCCGAGACAGCCGCGCGCAGTGCCGCGCCCAGCAGATCGCGCCACGGCTGCGGTGGATGGAACACTTCCCGCGCCCAGCGCCGCCATCCTTCGGGCGCGTCGCCCGGGCGGCCGGTGATGCCCTGCGCCACCAGGAAGCGCACGCCGTCGCGTTCCTGTTCGCTGAGTCCGTCCGCGCCGAGCGGCCCCAGCTCCCACTCGCGCTCCGAGCCGTCGGCGCCGCTACCGCAATCGAGCCACGCCATCTCCGGTGTGTACGTTCCGAACCGGAACTCCCGCAGGTACTCCTCCATGAGTTTGCCCGCGGGCAAGTCGATGTCGGCGGGCAGGATCGCACCTTCCGGGCGGACCAGGCCGTCGCCGAAGATGTCGTCGTTGATCTCGAAGTCGGCGGCGATGTTCATGCGCAGCCTTTCCCCCGGCCCGCTCAGTTCGTGCTCGCGGGCGAAGCGCTCACCGCGGCCGTGATGATCGCGCAGCAGGTGCGACACCTCGTGCACCAGCACGCCGGCCAGTTCCTCGACGGGCATGCCGTCGACGAACGCGGGCGAAACATAGCAGCGCCAGTACCGGTCCACACTCATCGTCGGGACGCGGCGCGATTCGACGATGTGCAGCGCGAACAGCGCGGTCGCCAGGTAGGGCCGTACCCGCACCGCGTACAGCCTGGCGGCGAAGAGCTTCTCCAGATCCAGTTTCGGATCCGCTGCCCGCGCCGTCATCGGCCCGCTCGCACGAGGTCGGCGGCGCGATCCGCGCGCCGCGACACCGACACCACGCCCGTCAGCTTCTCGATCGACGCCGGTACCTCCCAATTGCCTTGGCGCAGTGTGGCGAGCGTGGTCGCGGCGACGACAACCAGATCCGGCGGGCCGGTTTCGATCGCCCGCACCAACAGCGCCCACGCCGCATCCCAGCGGGACTTCTCCGGGCGCTTACGCACCGCGGCGACCACACCGTCGAGCACGGCCTGGCGCAGATCCCCGCGCTCGGGGAGCTCGGCGCCCGCCGGATCGGCCAGCAGCTTCTCGGGGTCCGGAAGGTCCATTCGGTCCAGGCTGGTCAGCAGCTCGAAACCCGGTCCGTCCCCGACCGTCCCCCGGACCAACAGCGAAAGCACGTCCTTGGTAGAGCCCGCGGCGGTGGCGAACGCGATCAGCCGCAGCGCCATCTCCCAGCTGCGAGGCGATGCCCACGCACCGCCCCGCCGCGCTTCACTGCTCGGCATCTGATGCACGAGCTTCGGGCGCGCCGCGAGCAGCACGCACACCGCGCGACGCGCGAATGCCACTGCCTCCGTGAGCTTTTCCGGATCGAGCCGCGGCAGTGTCGCGCGCGGCCATGTCCCGCCGAGACCACGAACGACCACATCGTGATCGTGCACCCACTGCAGGTGCACGAACCGATTGGCCAGCGGCGGGCTCAGCTCCCAGCCGTCGGCCGCCGACGAGCGCGGATTGGCCGCCGCGACGATCCGGACGCCGGGCGGCAGCTTCAGCGCGCCGATCCGCCGCTCCAGCACGAGCCGCAGCAGTGCGGCCTGCACGGCGGGCGGCGCGGTGGAGAGCTCGTCGAGGAACAGCAGCCCCCGGCCCGCCTTGACCAAGCGCACCGCCCAGTCCGGTGGCGCCATCGGAACACCGTGCTCGGCGGGGTCGGCGCCGACGATCGGCAGACCCGAAAAGTCCGACGGCTCGTGCACGCTCGCGATCACCGTGGTCAGCGGAAGCTCCAGTGTCTCGGCGAGCTGCATGAGGGCGGCGGTCTTGCCGATTCCCGGTTCGCCCCAGAGCAGCACCGGCAGGTCGGCGGCTACCGCCAGGGTGAGGGCCTCCAGTTGGGTGTCGGTTCGCGGTTCGGTGGTGGTCGCGCCGAGGAGGGTCAGCAGATCGGCGGCGATATCGAGCTGGGAAGTGTGGGCAGCGAGGTCCGTGACAGCAGCAGACATGTGAATCACCTTGTATTGTAGAAGGATTGATTGATTCGACGCGGGACGTGGTCCGGTCGCAGGTCGTCGGGTGGTAGTGCCGCGCTGCGTGCGCAGCGGTCAGGAGCGGCAGGCGGCCGCACAGCGCCGCAGCGCACGGCGGACGCGGTTTCAGTAGGTCGTCGCGTTGCGCGGGTGCGCGCGGCGGTCTCGTGGACGGCGAGCGCCGGGATAGTTGGGGACGAGCTGCGATTCGGATAGCCCGGATCGATAGAGCCCGTAGGTGATTCGCTGTCGCGCGGAGGCTTCCAATGCATCTCGGAGAGCGCCGTCGCGCAGGACCGCCTCGGGGCCGAGCAGGCCTTCGACGACGGCGAGCGCGCCCGCGGTGTCACCGTGTGCGAGCCGTTCGCGAACGCCCGTGAGGCAGTCCGGTTGGCGATGTGCCCGATCGATCGCCTGCAGGCAGGGCAGCGGGGTGCCGCTCAAAGCGGCCAGGAGTTCCTCGCGCCGAATCTCGGCCGGGTCGTGGTCCAGCGCGGACAGCACACCGTCGACCAAGCCGATACGGTGTTGCTCGCCGCCGCATTCCACCAAATGTGTTCGCTCCCACCGGGTCGGCCCCCGGACGGATTCGCTCGGCGAACAGTCCGGCGCCAGCGCGACGGCGACCAGCGGATGCAGTCGTTCGAGCGAGATCGCGCCGGTGCGAAGCAGTTCCAGGTCGGGTGGTTGCCAGGTCGCGGCGTCGGGCAGCACCGGAAGCGCCGAGACAGCTCCGGCCGGATATGTCGTCACGATCCGCAAGCCGACAGTGCCCAGTTCGGCGATCACCCGATGCCGAGCGCCCAACCGCATCAGGACGGTATTCTCCTGTCGCCCTTCGGCATCGAGCAGGATTCGGGCCTCGGCGGCCCAGCGATCAACGGCGTACCCGCGATCCCGCGACACGATCTCCAGCAGAGCGGGGTCCAGCGCCGACCGGTCGGCGTCCGGTGCGGCTCCGCACCGCAGCCGCAACTCGTCGGACCTGCGCGCGTCCCAGAGGTGACGATGCAGGTCCATCCGGAAACGGCGGTCCGGCCGTGGATGCGGATGCGGACTCTCGAAGCCGGATCCATCCCACAGCGCGAGGGCCACCCGCTGCCCGGAATCCGCCCACGTCGGCGCGGTACGAACCACCAGGTGCACGAAATCGTCTGTGCCACAGGCGTATCGAGCGAGCGTGATCGTCAACCCCGGCCGGAGCAGGCCGTCCGGAGCGACCCTCGGCAGGTGCCAGCGCAGCAGATCTGGAGCCAAATGCCGGAGATCGGACCGGATTTCAGCCGCCAGCTCACGGCCGTAAGTCCGTGCCACAGAACGTAAATCGATACCGACGTCGAAACCAGCAGCGGCACAAGCCCCCGCCCAGTCCCCGGCGCGACGCCGAGCGGTAGCGGTCTCGATCATGGAGGGCGGCACGGCGAACTCACGCACGCGCGGCCAGAAGGAAAGGCGGGAATCGTCCCCATTCGTCTTCGCGGTGAGCATCAGCACTCACCTTGGACGAACGGGACCCCCAATCTGCGATCAGAAGGAATCATCATCGCGTCGATCATAGAGCGTGCCACCGAGACCCGCCAACCATGGGGCCGCGAAACCGGCTCGCCCTGGGTCCCGCACCCACGGGACCTGCTGCCCGAGCGGGCGACTTCCTGTTCTTCGTTCTGGAGGCCGCCTGACTCGGATCGTCCGGACCGCACGGTTCGGCCTACGAATCCGGCCTGGCAACACCGCACGCTCCTGGCCTTCAGAGTCGCATGGTTCGTACCCCACGCGGCGTTCAGTGGAGTGGCAACGCGCACGCTCGGATCTAGCGCGGCGGCTGGTTCTGGGGCGGATACTGGTGCGGCACAGGGTTTCTCGGTGCGGGCGCCGTCCGCGCCGCGGCGGCGACCACCGTCGCGAGGGTGGCGGCGAATGCGGCGAGCGCGCACGGGATGGACAACCAGTAGGTGTCCTCGAAGAGGAATTCGAACTGTGCGGCGCCGAGCACCGCTTCCACCATGCCGGACAGGAGCATGCCGGCGGCCACCGCCGCGAGCGCGCGCAGCACGGGATATCGCGCGCCCATCCCCGCGAGCGCGCAGATACCGGTGAGGATCGCGAGCAGGATCATCAGCGCGAGCATGACGTCGGACCACAGGAAGCGGTAACTCGAGGAGAACGCGTTGGCGAGACGGAAGACGATGGCGAGCAACGCGGCGACCAGCAGTAGACCGCCCGCGACCCGCTCCATCGCACCGCCGCTCGCCGGTCGGCTCGCCGGACCATTCCCGGGCGGCACCGCGGCGGGCATGCCGAGCGGCGGTGCGCCGTACGGATGCGGCTGACCGAGATAGGGCGGCGGAGGACTCTGCTGCGGATTCACTTGCCCGTGGTACGGATTCGACTGACCCGGTACGTACCCACCCTGACCCGGCGGCATCGGATTTCCCATCGGTAGTACTCCTCCCCGGCCCTCCGGCCGCACCAACGAACCGCTACGACGAAGGACCCTAGTGACTCGGGCCGTGCCACGCCGCATTACGTCGGCAGAGAGCCATATCCCTCCCTGAGTGTGTTCCCGTGACGCCGGGCCGAGCGTCGAGGACTTCGCGAGCCCGCGCGCCGCCCACTGCGCGCCCACCACGCGCGCACCAGTCCCTCGGCGCCCACACGAACACGCCGCCGGGTCCCGACGGTGGCACGATGGCCGAACACTTCGAAATCGCGGTCTTCGATGCGGTCCAAGATTTCCGAGTACAACAACAGCGCGGTCGCCACGCAGGGACGAGAGCGTGGTGCCAGCCGCTCGATGCCACCGCGCGCGAAATCGTATATCCGCCTGGTGATCTCGTGCTGATCGGCAAGCGCGCGGCGCACGCGGGGCTCCCCCTTGCCATATCTACGACACCACACGAGCAGTTCCCGATCCACGCCGTGGACGGCCAGTTCGTCGGCGGGCAAGTAGACGCGATCGCGTGCCAGGTCCTCGTCGACATCGCGGAGGAAATTGGTGAGCTGGAACGCCTTGCCCAGCGCCGCCGCGTACGGCTCGGCTTCTGGACCGGGTACCGTCGTCCCCAGAATCGGCAGCAGCTGCAGACCGATCACCTCAGCCGATCCGTAGACGTAGCGGTCCAGTGCGCCGCGGTCTGGGTAAGTGGTCACCGACAGATCCATCCGCATCGATGTGAGAAATGCGTCGAACAGATCGTCAGGTATGCGGTAACGGCCTGCGGTGTGCAGCACTGCGGCCAACACCGGATCGCTGCCGACATCACGGGTTTTCCATTGCTCTGCCAGACTGTCCAATCGGGCCGCTCGGTCGGATGTCTCGAATCCCGCATCGAGGTCGTCGACGATGTCGTCCGCGCGGCGGGCGAAGCCGTAGAGCGCGTGCACGCCGGGTCGCTGGTCGGGGGCGAGCAACCGCGTGGCCAGAAAGAACGTCTTACCGTGCCGGGCGTTGAGTGCCCGACAGTGTTCATACGACCGACGTAGTGATCGATCGGTGATACCTGCCGCATCGAGTTCCGTACGTGTCATCTCGGTGTCCCATCAGTGGTAGGAGTGTGCGGCATTTCCCGGACGGCGGGCCGCGCCGGAGCGCACCGGCCCGGTGACACGGTCAGCGGCAAGTCGCCCGGAGATCAGCACCGGTGGAATACCAACGCCCGGCACGGTGGAGGCGCCCGCGAGCACCGCGTTGTCGATACCGCGAATCATGTTGGCGGGCCGAAAAGGTCCGGTTTGGGCAAAGGTATGTGCCAGAGCGAACGGGCTCCCCGAGAGCATGTCTCGAGCGGCCCAGTCCGTCGGCGTGACAACGCGCAGGAGTTGGGCGCCGCGCAACGCGGATGGTCCCAGGCGTTTTCGCACGATATCGAGAACCTGCTCGGCGTAATCGATACCGAAGCGCGGCCAATCGATCCGCCCCCGTTCCAAACTCGGTACCGGCGCGAGAATGTAGAGCAGATCGCGTCCCTCCGGCGCCAATGTGGGGTCACCCGCCGTCGGCCGAGTCACCAGCAGCGATGGATCGGACGGGAGCCGGCCGTCGCCGATGATGTCGTGGAAGGCCGACTGCCAGGCCGCGCCGAACAGCAGAGAATGATGGGGGATCTCGAGCGGATCACACGAGACGTGCAGTACCGCCGCGGAGGGGGCTGCGACCACCGGGATCGGGCGCCGTGAACGGTGTCCGAGCAGCGCGTAGGTGCGATGCCGCTCGGTAGTCAGAACCACCGCGTCACAAGCGATTCGGTCGCCCCGGTCGGTGTGCACGGCATGGACGCGGGCCCCTTCGCGAGCCAAGGCCGTGACGGTGGTTTGGTAGTGGAATCGCACGCCTGCGGCTTCGGCCGCAGCGGCGAGCGCGTCGGGCACTGCGCGCATGCCACCTCGCGGAAAGTACACGCCCGCCATGGTGTCCATGTAGGCGATCACGGCGTAGGCGGCCAGTGCGCGGTCGGGTGCGACACCGGCATACAGCGACTGAAAGGTGAACACTCGTCGCAGATCGGGGTCGGTGATGAACCGAGCGACCCGGCGATCCCAGTTGCCGAAGCCGCCCAGGGCAGCCAATTCGGCGAGCGCCGGAGTCAGCATCGAGAGCGGCGAATCGAAATTCGTTGCGATGAAGCGGTCGAACTCGGCGTGGTAGAGCCGGGTGAGCCAATCACGAAGTCGCCGATAGCCTTCGGCTTGGTCGGCGCCCACGAACTCGGTGATGGTGTGCGCCATGGTCTGCTCGTCGCTGTGCACGTCGAGGGTGCGCCCGTCGGCGAACCGGGCGCGATAGGCCGGCACGACCGGCATCAACTCCAGACGATCTCCGGTCCGTTCCCCGACCGCGTCGAAGATCTCGTCGATCAGCTCGGGCATCGTCAACACTGTCGGACCGGTGTCGATTCGACAGCCGTTCAGATCCAGCCGGCCCATCCGCCCGCCCGGCACCGTCGCGCGTTCGATCACCGTCACCGCCCGCCCTCGTCCGGCCAGGTGGATGGCGGCCGACAGGCCCGCCAGCCCTGCGCCTACCACCACTACGTGGTCGGGACAGCCTTTGACAGTGCGCATCGTGTATCTCCTCTACAGCTTCCGCGCCGTGCACAACAGCGCCATCTGTTCCAGCGCCACCCGCAGCCCGGCGTCGAGCGAGCCCTCGCTCAGCGCGTGCATGGCCGCTTCGACGCGATCGGCGATCATCGCCTCGACGTATGCGGGAGCGCCCGATGCGGCGATCAGGGCACGACAGCGGTCGATCGCGACGCGATCGAGCACCGGGCGGCTCATCAGTTCCAGCAACTCGTCCCGCACAACGGGGTCGGCGAATTCGAGCGCGACGACCACGACGCTTGTGGCCTTGTGCTGACCGAGATCGCTGTCGGCGGGCTTGCCGGTGACCGCCGCCGAGCCGAAGATTCCCAGCAGATCGTCACGCAATTGGAACGCCTCGCCGACGCGAGTTCCGAAGCGGGCCAGCACGCTCAGCGTGTCCTGGCCGCACCCGGCCATCGCGGCGCCCAACTCCAGTGGCCGCCGGACGGTGTAGTTGCCGGACTTCGCGCGGGCGATGGCGAGGATGTCGTCGAGGTCGGGCCGATCGCGCACGTCGTTGATCAGGTCGGCGAACTGGCCGACCGCCAGCTCGATGCGCATCGCGTCGTAGCCCGGCCACACTCGGGCCAGAGCGGCGGTCCCGACACCGCTGTCGCGCAGCATCTGCTCGGCCCACACCAGGCACATGTCGCCGAGCAACGTCGCCGCCGAAGCGCCGAAGCGAGCCGCCGAACCAGCGTTGTGGTCGCGCCGGTGCTGCTCGGCCAGTCGCACATGCGCCGCCGACGCCCCGCGGCGCAGCACGGCATCGTCCATGACGTCGTCTTGCAGCAACGCGAAGGCGTGCAGCAGTTCCAAGCTCGCCGCAGCACGCAACGCGGCGCCATCCGGCCCGGCACCGCAGAGCCACCCCAGATACATCAACGTCGAGCGGAGGCACTTCCCGCCGGTGACGTACTGCACCAGGATGTCCTCGACGCCCCATGCGTCCAGCCCGGAAATTCGGAGATCGCGGAGGAAGCCGCTCAACTCAGCGAGTACTCGCGCCCGCACGTCCACGCGCCAGCGCTCGAATCCTTCGCCGAGATCAGAGCGCCCGTCCTCGCGCGGCGAACCCGCGGGCATCCACAGGGCGGCGCTCACCGGTCTCCCCCTCTGGGACGTTCGAGGCAATGCGTCGCCCGCGGGCGGTTGTGAGCGGCCAGAGCGACTCGCGCCTCCGCAACGATCGCCGTCGTGGATGCCACACGTCGTGTACTCGGACTGGCAGCCAGTAAACAACGGCCCATGCCATCATCCCTCCGCGAAGCTTCAGAGCGTTCTCGCCCATCTTACGCCAAACGATGCAGTATTGATGCACAGTTTGAGAACGCTTTCCACCTGCCGCCGAATCGGCACCAAAGAAGGGTGGTCACCCCCGGAGGGATCCGACTTACGATTCATAAGTGATGCGAGAACCGAACTGGCCAACAGCAACGAACCGGGCCCCGCTCACAACGGGTGACCGCTCGCCGCCCAGCGAACCAGCGGCGGTTCTGTGCATTTCGCAGTCGAGGGGGCAATCGAGTGGCGCTAGGGTAGAGGGGGGTGAGTGCGAGGAGTCGAAAGATGAGCACCACCGTTCTGATCATCATCATTGTCGCCGCTGTGGTTGTCTTGCTGGCCGTCGTATGGGCTTTGATGCGCAAACGGCGGGAACACCAGCGAGCCGAAGCTCGGGCTCTCCGTGACCGCGCGGCCGAACGGGAAGTCGAGGTCGCTCAGCGGGAGGCGCGGGCGGAGGAGACCGCCGCACGGAGCCGGGCGGCAAAGGCCGAAGGCGAGGCCAAGGTGGCACAAGCCGAGCAGCTTGCCCATCAAGCGCAGGCGCATAGCAGCGAGGCGGCGGAATCGCGGACCGAGTTGGACAAGGAGTGGGAGCGCGCGGACAAGGTCGATCCGGACTCGACATCACGCGAGAAGCAGCAGGGAGCCGACCCGGAACGGCCGCCGCGCAACCCCTGACCGACTTTCGAGGTCTTCTCTCGCTGTCCACGAAATATCCCTCGGTCCACTCCACGAACATCGATATGAGCACAGCGTCGCCCGCCGGCGCGAGTCAGCGCCAAGCCGGGAACGGTGCCATGTCGGCGAGCGGTGAACCGGTTGCTTGCAGCGAGGTACTGAACGCTGACATCAACCGGGCGATCATCGCCTGCAACTCCTCGCGGTCGATGGATTCCACCGGAGGGTCCGGTGCCCACGTGGTCCTGGACGTACAGGTGATCCGCACTTCGCCGTCGGTGGGGTGGAAGTACAGAGTGCGCTCGATTCCCTGACCGTACAGGTCGATCTCCCCGACGCGGTGCGCGCGAAGGTCGTCGAGGAGATCGGGCAGTTGTTCGACCAGTGTCGACAGGTCGTAGGCGACATCCACCGCCCAGTCGTCGCTGCCGAAACCGCCGATGGTGAACGCGCAATCGGTTTCGGCGAGCACCTCGCACGCCATCATGACGAGCGAGGTGTAGTCCAGGTCGCCGTCCGGGGCAGCCGCGACAGTTCCGGACGGCTTCGTAGCGGGTGTGATCGAGAGGGAGAAGGGCATCTCGAGTGTCCGTCCAGAGGTGAGGTGGCGGGCCGCAGTTCTCAGTACAGGATGAACGCCTTGCGCAGCGCTGTCGCCGCTTCGGATCGGGCCCGCGCGCTGTCGTCGAAGGGGTGCCGGACGAATTCGTGGATCATCCCGGGATAGCGGCTGACGGTCACCGGGACGCCGGCCTCCTCGAGACGCCGCCCGTACTGTTCGCCCTCGTCTCGCAACGCGTCGTACTCGGCGGTGATGACGAGTGTTGGTGGGAGCCCGGACAAGTCGGGGGCGAGCAGGGGCGAGACTCGGGGGTCGAGCTTCTCCGCTTCGGTGGTCAGGTAATTGTCCATGAACCAGTGCTGCGTCGCCCTGCTGATATTGCCGTACTTACCCGCGAACTCGCGGATCGAGTAGTTCGTCCGCCGGAAATCGAGGTCGGGATAGATCAAGAGCTGGAAGACCAGGGCGGGCCCGCCGAGATCCCGCGCCATCAGCGCGACAACGGCCGCCAGGTTGCCGCCCGCGCTGTCGCCGCCGACCGCGATCCGGGTGGGATCCCCGCCCAGGTCGGCCGCGTTCTCGGCGACCCATCGCGTCGCGGCGTAGCAGGCGTCGGGCGCCGCCGGGAATTTGTGCTCCGGCGCCCGCGGGTAGTCGACGGAGACCACGATGGACTCGGCCCCGTTCGCGAGACTCCGGCACAGGCCGTCGTGGGTGTCCAGATCGCCGAGCACGAACCCGCCACCGTGGAAGAACACCAACACCGGGAAGGGGCCAGCACCGGCCGGGGTGTAGATCCGGACCCGGATGTCCCCCTCCGCCAAGGGAATCGGGCGATCCTCGACGACGGCAACAGCTTCGGGCTCCCCTAGCAGAGCGACTCCCCTGCGGACCCCTTCGCGCGCCAGCTCGAGGGGAAACGTATGCAGCTCACCGAAATTGAATTGGGCGAGGCGATCCAAGTACGCCTGGACCTGCGGGTGCAACGAGATCCGGCCTTCTGTTTGTTCGGTCATGCGCCTATGGTGCAACTTGAAGCGCAGTTCAAGTCAAGGAGCAACCGGGCATGACATCGTTGGATATCGCCGAGGTCGCCGAGCGGGCCGGATTGGCTCCGTCCGCATTGCGGTTCTACGAGAAGCGCGGCCTGATCGAGCCGGACGGCCGCAACGGTCTACGCCGCACCTACCACCCGGACGTAATCGCCCGACTGGCCCTGGTGAACTGCGCCCGCTCGGCAGGCTTCACCCTCGCGCAGATCGCCAGGTTCCTGACCGCGACCCCGGAGGACGCCGACCTCCGATCCCACTTGGCCGAGAGAGCCGATCGACTCGACGAGGACATCGCGCGCCTCACCCGAATGCGCGACGGCCTCCGCCACACCGCGACCTGCACCCATCGACCGCTGGTCGACTGCCCGGAATTCCAGAGCATTTTCGCCAGTACGGAAGCCGACAACACCTCGGCGCAACCGAATCCGCCGACGGCCCGCCCGCCGCTCCCCCATCTGCACCCACGGTCGGACCGCTGGATCCACCCGCGGACGGTGTTCGGCGCCCCGCCCGGCGAACTATCGTGAGGGTATGCCCGTTACCGCCGGTACCGCCACCGCCGAACCGCCAGTCATCCCCGGCGTGCGCCGGTCGTTCAGCACCGCCCGCGGCGTTCGGTTCCACGTCACCGAAGCCGGGCCGGTCGACGGGCGCCCGGTCGTGCTGCTGCACGGCTGGCCGCAGCACCACTACGCCTACCGGGATCTGCTCGCCGACCCGCCCGAGGGACTGCGGATCATCGCGCCCGATCTGCCGGGCTACGGCTGGTCGGGCCCACCGCCGCATCGTTGGGCCAAGGACGACGTCGCCTCCGATGTGCTCGCGCTGCTCGATGCGCTGGGCCTGGAGCGTGTGCTGCTCGTCGGACACGACTGGGGCGGTTACGTCGGATACCTGATGGTGCTGCGCGAGCCCGAACGTTTCGACGGCTATCTCGCGCTGAACATGGCGCATCCCTGGGTACCGGCGACCACGGTGTTGCGGCATGTGTGGCGCTTCCTCCTCTATCAACCGATGCTGGCCATCGCGGGCGTGCCGCTGCAACAGCGCACCCGCCTCCTCGAACGACTCATCCCCGCCGCGATCACCGATCGCAGCGCGGTCGACCCCGAGGCGGTGCGAATCTTCGCCGACCGCTTCCGCGACCCGGTCTGCGCCCGCGCCGCCACCGACACCTACCGAACCTTCTGGCTGCGCGAAATCCCCAGCGCCGCACGTCATCCCGAACGCCGCCGAGCCACCGTCCCCATCCGCGCACTGTTCGGCGTCGACGATGCCGCTCTGCATCCTTCGCTGGCCGCCCCCGAAACCGCCCGCGCCGACGACTACACCTTCGAACCCGTCAGCGGCTGTGGACATTTCATCGCCGACGAACGCCCCGACCTGGTCCGCGCCCGCCTGATCGAGCTGGCGGCGGCCACCACGTAGCGAACCGGATGGTGGAGGCGGTCGGTGACGTTGTTCGGCGATCGACGCGCTGTCGGCGAGTTGGGCCGATCCTGCCTGCGCGGCGTCGCGGAGGGTGTGGATTTCGCTGGATCCGGCGCGGCTACTCGGCCTCGGTGGCACGCAGGTAGGCCGCGCCCCGCGGTGCGATCTCGTACCCGGTCTCCAGGCTGCGGGTAAGACCGAGGTTCTTCAGCTTGCGGATATCGAGTTTCAGGGAGTCCTTGTCCCGGCCCAGCGAAGCGGCCAGATCGGCCGCGCGACGACCCCGATGGGCCGCCACGGCTCGCAGAACCTCGCCCGTCCACGGTCCGCGGCGACTGGCCCGATCCAACCGGGCCAGCGCCGCACCGATCTCCTCGATGTCGTGCCGAGACAGCTCGGCACGACCGCTCAGCTCGACGCGATCATCGGGTCCCACATAGCGGACCGCGATTCTGAACACCGGGTCGTGCGCCGAACCTCGAAACGCCGCGCGCACGGCCGCGGCGTCGCGCTCACCCGCCGATCGCGCGTCCTCATCCGAAATGTCTTGCGGCGCGATGGGTTCCACACTCACGATCGCGACGATCCCGGCACTGGTGTACATGGTGGTGCCGGGTCGCACCCGCGGTGTCGCCCAGCGGCGGAAGACCTGCACGACCTCACCGGAGGCAATGCCACGCGCGACCCGGTCGGTGAGAATCACGGGCGCGACTGTTCGGTGCGGACCTGCGAACCGATCTCGCCGGTCGCACCGGTCACCAGAACTGTCATGTCTCTACTCCCAGCGTTGTCGCGAGCTGATCGAGCAGAACAGCCCGGAATCCCGCACGTCCGCTTCCACCACCTGAAGTGGGCGGGCATCGGCGATGTCAACTTCGGTTTGTTCACCCTCGTATGGGATCACCTGCTGCACCACTACAGCTACGACCCCGCCCGCCGCTTCACCTCCGACGACCTCGGCATGGCGGCCAAACCCGACTACCCGGTGGGTTACCTGGCGCAACTCGCCGAGCCCTTCACCCGCCACGGCGTCTGCACCACGACCTCGGTCGAGCACGCCGAAAACCGTTCGGACGCAGCATCGATCGGTCAGGCACCGCCGAGTCGAGTGTGAACGAACAGCTGAGAGCCAGCCGATGTAGGGGCGGCTCGCTGCGGCATCAACCGCCGAAGAACCACCGCTTGCGCGGTCCCGCCTGCTCGGTGCACGAACACCGCTGCGTCTTCGGCACATCGCCGAGCACTTGCTCGACATGCTCACCGCACCCGCTGTAGCCGGGCTTGCCGCACTGTCGGCAAGTGATTCGTTGGCACATCGTGCTATTTCCTTTCCTCGAAGACCGGGCCAGGCCACGCGGACGAGCTCCGTCTCTCGCGATCACCGTGTGGTACCGATACCGAGAGTAAGTCGTGGTGTGGCCCGGCCTCGAGACCGGCAGCCGTGGCTATTCGCCGCCCGGGTCTGCCGGTCCCGTGTGCACGGGCACCGGGTGGTTCTCGGGCGGGGTCGCGCCTGCGGACCAGTCCGGGCCGAGCCCCAGCGCGGCGGCCAAGGCGCCGCCTGCCACTGCCGCGGTGATGATCCTGGTCGACGTAGCGCGATTCGGCATCGTGGTCTCCAGTTCCGTCGAGGGCGGGAGGAAACAGCTACAACGCGAATGCACATTTTGGGACCGGCTAAACCCCGGCTACGGAAATCGACCTCTCCCCGTCCGGCCGCGACTGCCTCGGTGGGCCGTGGAAGGTGACCTGGCCCGACCGAACCGGACGGTTGGACCAGGAACTGCGCCCTCTGTGCTATCTCGACGATCAGCCTCCGGATGTGGCGAATCCGCTACTTCTTGGCGAGGCTGAATTGCATGACGTCGATATAACCATCGCGGAAGAAACGACCGCAGCCGCTCAGGTACTTCGAATAGGTGTCGTAGGTTTCCGCCGAAGTCACCGCTATCGCTTCGTCGCGATGCTCTTCCAGCGCGTGCGCCCAATGTTCCAGTGTGGTCACGTAATTCGGGCCGAGCGGATGTACCCGCTCGACATCGAAACCCGCCGCGCGCGCATAGTCGAGAACCCATTCCGGCATCGGCAACTGGCCGCCCGGGAAGATCTCGCGGGCGATGAATCTGGCGAACGCGAGTACCTCGCGGTCGAGCGGCAGCCCTTTCGCGCGAAGCTCCTGCCGGTTGTACTGCACGATCGTGTGCAGCAGCATCCGTCCGTCGGCGGGCAGAATGCGGTGACACTTGTCGAAAAACCATTCGTAGCGCTCGCGCCGGAAATGCTCGAACGCGCCGATGCTGACGATGCGATCCACCGGCTCGTCGAACTCTTCCCACCCCCGCAACAGCACCCGTCCGCGCCGCGGCCCGCGATGCGCCGCAAGCAGGCCTTCGACGTGCTCGTACTGGTTGCGGCTGAGGGTCAGACCGACCACGTCGACGTCGTAGTGCTGCATGGCGCGCAGCATCGTCGAACCCCAACCGCACCCGACGTCGAGCAATGTCATGCCGGGGCGCAGATCACATTTGCCAAGGGCCAGATCGATTTTGGCCAGCTGCGCTTCCTCGAGGCTCATCCCGTCGCGTTCGAAGTACGCGCAACTGTAGGTGCGAGACGGATCCAGGAACAGTGCGAAGAATTCGTCGGACACGTCGTAGTGGGACTGGACGTCCGCGTAGAACGGAGCCAGCCCCTCCGCGCCTGTTCCTTTCTCCGGCACCATGGTCGTCCTCGCTGGGTGAAAGGTGCGTTTCACAGAAACGCCAGAGCGATGCCCGCGGGAAACTTGGGCAATATCGGATATGTGGGTTCCCCCGGAGGTCGGCCCCGTGTTCCGTTGGAAAGGCCCGGGGCCGACCGTCGTGCGGGCAACCGTTTTCCCTCGGTCATGAGGGCGTACCACAAATTACTCCGCGGCGAGCTGTCGAGGGTGCGATCGCGCGGAATGTAGGTCAGGCCGACATGGGTACATCGACATAGGCCGGACCGTGCTGGTTGGACAGCGCGACCGTGGTACCTGCGACGGTTTCGTCCCCGTACAGGTGGTCCTTGGTGTCGATGATCATCGTCAGCTTGTGCCCCGCCGGGATGCGGTAGTCGGCGGCCTGCATTCGGACGTGCACCGCGGTCGGCCGGCCCGGCTCGGCATTCCGAACGGTGACGGGGGCATGGGTGATGATCCGCAGGTGACCGGTGAACGGGTTGTGATCGAACAAGTAGGCAATGACGGTCACCGTCTTGTCGGACGGGGTGACGGTGAGCTGCACCTCGGGGACACCGGCGATGCGCTGAGGCTCGGGGAACGGTTCGGTGGTCCAGACCGCCGCGGCGCCGCGGTCGACGTCGTCGAGCAGTTGGCGCTTGGGCATGAGCAGTCGTTCCAGGAATCCATCGAACACCAGTGCACTGGCCGCCCTGACCTCTTCGGTGCCCGCCTGAATGCTCTGGTCACAGGTCCGCGCGGGAACCGTCGTCAACGCACCGTCGGTGGATGCGCCGCTCGGCGAGTTCAGGTAGTAGCGCAGCATCGAGTTCGACCAGGATTTCAGGTCCGCGCCTGCTTCCATGGCGAAGTTGTACATGGTCTCGGTGTGCACGATGCCGTCGCGATCGATGCCGTTGTCCACATCGCGCAGGTGGTGGTCCAGCCAGTCGTAGGCGGCTTCCGTGGTCCGGGTGTACACGCCCAGGGTGAGCCCGGGAATCTCCACCGCGCCGTGGTCGCCGATGGCGAGGTCGAGGCGCTTGGGGCCGGGGTAACGATCGAACCAATCGAGCAACTGGTTCTGCGGAAAGATGGTCTCGTGCCAGTAGCTGGTGAAAAAGGTTGGCACGGGACGTATTTCGGCCAGACGCGCGGGCGAGCGAGGTTCCGCCCACTCGAGCACCTCCTCGATGTTGGTGTTGTTCCGGAAGTCTTCGAGGACCTTCACCAGTCCGGGGCTTGGCCGGTCGCTGATCGCGGCGAGGGCTTCCGCGGCCGCGATGTGCCGGGTCCGGTTGTCGTAGAGCGCCTGGCCGAGGTCCGCCCACGTGCTCAGCGCGACCACCGCCCCGACCCGTTCGTCCGCGTTGGCGACCAGCTGGCTGATGCCGGAACCGTAGGAGATGCCGAGCATGCCGATGCGGTCCGGGTCCGCGCGGAGTTCGGTCTTGGCGAGCGCCCAGTCGATGACCTTGCGTCCGTCCGCGACGTCCTCGGGACCGGCCACCGTCAGTTCCCCTCCGGAACCCGGTAGTCCGCGTTCGGTGTACGCGACGACGGCGTAGCGGCGCATCAACAACCTGATGATGGCGCCGCCGTACATCTTCCAGCCGGCGGGGTCCAGTCCGGCGGGCAGGATGATGAGCGGGTGGGGGCCGCCGGTGAGCGGCCATGCGGCGAAGGCGTCGAGCGGCACGCCGTCCGCGCCGGGGATCTGCTCGGCGCCGAGGCGGCACTGGGTGCGGACCGCGGCGATGTCGTCGACGAGGTCGGCGGGGACCCGGCTCGCGTCTCCGGTGAGCAGATCGTGCACGACCGCGTCGACGTCGTGCTCCTGATCGGGGGAAAGCAGTCGCAGTCGGTCCTGGCGAGGCTGTGTCATGTCGTTCCTTTCCGTTTCCGTGCGAAGGGTTTTCCTGATGTCGCGCCGCCGGTTTCACGAGGGCGCGCGGATATCGGAATCACGAACAATGCGAATTCCGCGGTCGGAGAGTCCGATTCGCAGACAGCCGAAATCACCCAGCGCTACCCCCAAGGGAAGCCGGGGCTTAGAAATGGCGATGAACTGCCAATACAGCGATGACTATTCGAGGAATCGAACTGTACGCACTACGTCCACTATCGCCGGAGACCTACCGATGACCATACCGCGCCCCCTGCTCGTAGGGTCCACACAACCGAGGTACGAAGATCCCGTGATCCTATCTCATTCTGCGGATGAGAGGTGTTGGGGCGCTGCGTGATTGGCTCGGTGCACGAGCTGCAGGCGCAGGGCTGGATTGTGCTGGGCGACAAGGGTTACCAGGGTGGCGAAGGGGTTCTGACGCCATACAAAGGACGACGCAAATCAGGGTCGCAGAAGAACGCCAACCGGGCCCACGCGCCTTGCGCGGCCTGGACGAGCGAGCGTTCGCGCAGCTCGAGACTTGGAAGATCCTCGCGAAACGACGCTGCTGCCCGTTCGAGGCCGGACGACTCGCGCGAGCCATTCAGGATGAAAGGCTCAGTGGTACACCACCCACACCGAGTCCGAGCACGAGTTACAGCTCGGATGACCGGTGGACCTGCAGTCGGGCCCAGTCACACGAAGTCGGGCTGGAGTACTAGCCCGAATGAATGTCACACCACCGCACCACGGGGCCGCACGGTGTGACATCCATTCAGGGGTTCACATGCCGTTCAGGTGTTCTCGAGTACCCACCTGGCGAGCTCGGATCAGACGTGTCCGAAGAAGAGGCTGCCCGCGGCGTCCGGGTCGTTCGAGAAGTAGTACTCGTGTGCCGCCCGGATGAACTCCTGCCGCGAGATAACGCCATCCCCGTCGAGGTCCAGCTTGTGGAAACCCTCGATCGCGTCGGGCTGGGAAACCTTCATGACCTTCCGCAGCCAGGTCTCGTACTCATCCTTGCTGATCTCGTTGTCGCCGTTGGCATCAATGCAGTCGAATACCACGTGGGCACCGGCCTCGACAATGTTGAGCCGGCTGGTGTCGATGCTGGCAAGACGGTTGGCCTGGACGAACTGCTCCTTCGTCAACCTCTCGGCACTCGGCTGCGCGTGACGGATCAGCTCCATCCAGTACATCTGGAAGTAGGCCTGGACGTAGCCGGAGCGCGGGTCGTCCTTGCCGGCCCGGAAGACGCTGGTGTAGCGGTCGATGAGCTGCTGGAAGTCGGACCACTCCAGGTAGCCGTCATTGTTGGCGTCCATGGTGTCGAACTCCCGTTCCAGCTTGCGCTGGACGAGATCTGTTGCCATCGCTGTCATGAGCCTGTCCTTTCCGGAGCAAGTTTCATGGGAGTCGCGCTGACCACAGCCGGTCAGCACGTCGTGACGACTGACAAACCGGGCAAAACGTGACCATCCTCCCACATGTCCGGCGCATTCGATAGGTCCAGCTTGCGAGGTAGCGCGCACGGTTCGGTGGCCTGAGGTTCACTCCCGGGTAGCGGACACCGCGTGGCGTTATGTCCAGGAGACCACCGCGTTGCTCGCCGCACGTGCGCCGTCGCAGCGGTCGACACTGCGCAAAGCCCGACTGGGCCGGTGTCGGCGGATCGACCGCTGTCCGGGTCGAGTGAGCGGTTCGGTGTCAGTCGGTCCACAAGTGGGTGTTGTGGTGGGCGGTCAGGGTGCGGATATGTGCGATGGCGGTGGTGGTGGGTTGGGTGGGTAGACGGCGGCCGTCTCGCAATCGGATGGACACTTCGTCGTTCGCGGTCTCGGCGGGGCCGAGGATGAATTGGTATGGGGTCAGGCGGGTTTCGCGCACCCGTGCGGACAGGCTGCCGGATTCGGGGCCGATCACGCGGGCGCGCAAGCCTGCGTCGATACACCGGTCGCGGAGGTCGTCGGCGGCGGCTTGTTCGGCGGCGGAGATCGGCAGCACCGCGATCTGCGAGGGGGCCAGCCAGGCGGGGAGGGCGCCGCCGTGGTGTTCGATCAAGTGGGCGACGGCGCGTTCGACGCTGCCGATGATGCTGCGGTGCACCATGACCGGTCGGTGTTTGCCGCCGTCGGGGCCAATGTAGTGCAGGTCGAATCGCTCGGGCTGGTAGAAGTCGACCTGCACGGTGGACAGGGTGGATTCCCGTCCGGCGTGATCGGCGACCTGGACGTCGATCTTCGGGCCGTAGAACGCCGCCTCACCCTCGACCGCCTGATAGGACAATCCGGCCCCGTCCAGCACCTCGCGCAACAACTTGCTCGCCCGCGACCACATATCCGGTGCCGCAACGTATTTCCCGGTCGCACCGGGCAGCGACAACCGGTAGCGTGCGGCGGTGATCCCCATGGCGCGATACGCGGACCCGATCAGCGCCAAGGCGTCGGCGACCTCGTCGGCAACCTGGTCCAGTGTGCAGAAGATGTGCGCGTCGTTGAGCTGAATGGCGCGCACACGGGTCAAACCGCCCAGCACCCCGGACAATTCGGAGCGATACATCGCGCCGAGTTCGGCGATCCGTAGCGGCAGCTCGCGGTAGCTGTGCGAACGTGATCGGTAGATCACCGCGTGACCGGGACACAGGCTGGGTCGCAACACCACCTGCTCGCCGCCGACGTCCATCGGCGGGTACATGCCGTCGCTGTAATGCGCCCAGTGTCCGGAGATCTCGTACAGCTCGCGCTTCCCGAGCACCGGCGAATACACGTGCTGGTAGCCCGCCCGTCGTTCCGCGGCGCGGATGTACTCCTCGAGGGTGTGGCGCACGATCGCGCCGTCGGGCAGCCAGTACGGCAAGCCCGCTCCGATCAGCGGATCGGTGTCGAACACGTCGAGTTCGCGGCCGAGTTTTCGATGATCGTGCACGGGGGTCTCCTCCCGGTCGAGGGCGAATGACCACGTGCGAAAGCCCCGGGCATCCGCCCGGGGCTTCGATCAGAACAGGGTTCAGCGCGCCGGGACGTCGTCCGGCGTCGTCGTGGACTGAGCGCGCTGCATGCCCCGGACGCTACACCCGATGCCCCCACCGAACAACGGAAATACCGCCGCCCCGATCACCGTGCCGCGGCTCGCACGAAGTCAGCGAAGCGGCTCGTCCATCGCGCGGCGACGACTCAATGAGCGGTCGTACCTCGCCGGAAGAGCTCGGCGTCGCCGAGGCGCTGCCCGCCGTCGATCACGAAGGTCTCTCCCGTCACCCAGCTCGCGGCATCGGAGACGAGGAAGGCGATGGCGGAACCGACGTGGGGCGGCGTCAGCCTTTCGACGCGTAGGTCTCCAGGTACGCGGTGACGAGCCGACGCGCTTCGTCGATCGTGGCGGCATCACCGGACGGGGAGCGGCGGAACGCCACGTCGAAGAGCCGGTCACCGGCTTCGTAGGCCAGCTCCAGAACGAATCGGGGGGTGTCGGCGCGGATCAGGTCGCGCTCGAGCAGGTAGCGCCAGAGCTGCTCCGCTTGCGACACATCGAATTCGCGCGCCATCACGCTGAGCGTCGAGTTGCGACCCCGGTACCAGAGCTCGACGAAACTCGGGTGCTCGCGGTAGTAGGCGAGCAGCATGTCGACGACCGAGTCGCAGGCCTCGCGCAAGGTGCGCGCCTCGGCGTGGTCTAGCGCCGCGGTGAGACGTTCGTCGAGCGCGCTCACGTGGCGCCGCACGAGCTCGGCGTCGACTTGATGCCGGTCGGCGAAGTAGTGGTAGACCGACGCGATGGGAATGCCCGCCCGCTCGCCGATCGCCTTGAGCGTGGCGGCCTCGTAGCCCTGCTCGCCGAGCAGTGTCTCGGCCGCGTCGAGGATCGCGTGCACGCGCTCGATTCCCCGGCGCTGCACCGGGGCCGGACGCGCCGACGTCCGAGTCGTCGCCTGCTTGTCGAACACGATTCGAAATCGTAACAGCCCGCGGTGGCCGTCAGCCGCTAGCCAATACCCGGGGACCGATCTGATGGGCGAGTTCCAGAGCGAGCTCGATTGCCAACCTGCGCTCCCCGGGCGGGTGTCCGAGCAGCTCGGTCGCGCGAGCGACCCGTTGCAGCACCGTGTTTCGGTGCGTGTGCAGCCGAGCGGCGGTGCGCGGCCCGTTCTCGGCCTCGTCGAGATAGACCCGCAGGGTCTCGCGCAACCGCGCCGCGCTGGGTGTGTCCTCGGCGAGCGGGCCGAGCGTCGAAGCGACGAATTCCGCTGCGCGAACGGGACTTTGCGCCGCGAGCGCGGTCACCTCGAGGTCTCGGTAGAGCGCGAGCCGCTCGCCGCCCGGGTGCCCGGCGAGCAGATTGTGCACCGCTTGCGCCGCCTCGTGCGAGCGGCGGAAACCCGCGATGCCGCGAATCGTGGGACCGACGGCGACGCGGATGTTGGGTTGCGCCCGCTCGAGCGCGCCGCGCAATGCCTCGACGGCGGGCTCGGAGTCGGTACCCAACCAGGCCCAGAGTGTGGAACTTCCGGCGGAAAGCGTGAGCGGCAGCCGCGCACCGGCGGCCCGGGCCAGCATGCTCGCTGCGGCTTCCAAGGCGCCCTGGATTTCCCCTGGCGGCGGCGCCCACAGGATGAGGGCGGTGTGGCGGCGGGCGAGGTCGTAGCCCAGCCGTTCACCGGCCCTGCGGCTGTCGATCGGTGCGCCGTCGAGGATCAGCCGGACCGTTTCGGTGCGCCGCGCGAGCGCACCGCCGAGCACCTCCTCGCGCTCGCGCTGCGCCGCGGCGATGACCCGTCCGATGACGTGGTCGACGTACTCGAACATGCGCTGCGAGGAGATCTCCAGCAACCGCACGAGCTGCGGGCCGGGCGGGACGACACGGGTCGCGTGCGCCATATAGCTCTGCCAGGCGATGTTCTGTCCGCGGCGGTAGGACTGAAAGATCACGTCGAGGTCGATACCGCGCCGGGCGACCGTGCGCGCCACGTCGAGCGCCTCGGGCGGCACGTCGATCGGCGACGGTCTGGCGTCGCGCCGGGCGAACACGGTCATCAGCCGCACGACATTGGCGCGATTGCTCGCCGACATCTCTGCGACGAGCGCGGCGTCGGCGCCCACCGTCGGCGTCAGTTCGATCGCCGCGGCGTCCATGGCAGCGACGAGTTCGTCGATATCGGCCAGCATCGACTCGGCTACGCCGCCCATCAGCTCGACGATCTCCGGCGGCAGCGTCGGAGCGGTCATGGATCCCAGTGTGCCACCGCCCACATTTCCGCGTAAAACATGGGCACACGGACATACCCCGCCCGCAACTACGGCCCTAGCGTGAACCACATCACACCGCAACTCCGCTTCCGCCGCCAGGAGAGATCAGTGACGATCGCGACCATCAGCAAACCCCAGGGCACCGATGTCGATGTCTTGATCATCGGCGCTGGAATTTCCGGTATCGGCGCCGCCTATCACCTCAAAACCCGCCGACCGGGCACGTCGTTCGCGATCCTGGAGAGCCGCGAGTCGATCGGCGGCACCTGGAGTCTGTTCCAGTACCCCGGCATCCGCTCGGACTCGGACATGCCCACCTACGGTTTCGGCTTCAAGCCGTGGACACACCGGAAGTCGATCGCCGACGGGCACGTCATCTTGGACTACCTCCGGGAGACCGTCGCCGAGAACGGGCTGGGCGAACACATTCGGTTCGGCTACCGGGTGGTCGGCGCGGAGTTCTCCTCCTCGGAAGGGCGGTGGACCGTCACCGCTTTGCGGTCCGGCAGTGACGAGCGGGTCCGATTCACGGCGCGATTCCTGTTTCTCGGCACCGGGTACTACGACCACGATGCGGGCTTCACCCCCGAGTTCAGCGGCGTCGAGGACTTCGAGGGCCGGGTCGTCCACCCGCAGCACTGGCCGCGGGATCTGGACTACACCGGCAAGCGCGTCGTCGTGATCGGCAGTGGCGCAACGGCTGTCACGCTGATCCCGGCGATGGCAGGCAGGGCGAGCCACGTCACGATGTTGCAGCGCTCGCCGAGCTACGTGTTCTCGCTTCCGGCCGAGGACGCGATCGCCAATGTGCTCAACAAGGCGCTCGGCCACGACCGCGCCTACCGAATCATCCGGCGCAAGAACATCATGCTCGTCCGCGGTATCTACAAGGCGTGCATGCGCGCACCGAAGGTGATGCGCAAGGTGCTGATCGCCTCGGTGCGACGGCAGCTGCCCGCGCACTTCGACGTCGACACGCACTTCACCCCGCGCTACAACCCCTGGGAACAGCGAGTGTGCATGGTGCCCAACGGAGATCTGTTCAAGACGATCTCGGCCGGGCATGCCTCGGTCGTCACCGACCGGATCTCCCGATTCACCAAGCGCGGCATCCTGCTGGAGTCCGGTCAGGAACTGGCCGCCGACATCGTCGTGACCGCAACGGGTTTGACCTTGTCGCCCTTCGGCAAGATCCAGTTCGACGTCGACGGACAACGGGTGAATCTGCCGGATACAACGACCTACAAGGCGATGATGCTTTCGGGCATGCCCAACTTCGTGTACGCCATCGGCTACACGAACCTCTCCTGGACGCTCAAGGTCGACCTGGTCTGCGAACACTTCTGCCGCCTGCTCGACTACATGGACGCGCACGGCCACGACACCGTCGAGCCGGTGCTGGACGATCCGTCGATGGAGCGGCTTCCGCTCATGACCTTGAGTTCGGGCTATGTGCAGCGCGACATCGGGAAGTTTCCGAGGGCGGGGACGAGCGGCCCATGGACCGCCGAAATGGCCTACGAGAAGGACGTCGAGCGGCTGCGCGAAGGTCCGGTCGAAGACGGCGCACTGCGCTTCACCGCCACCAAGCCTTCGCTGCTGGCCTCCGCCTCGGAGAGCGCATGAGGAACGAGATCACCTTCACCAGCCACGGAAACCGTTGCGCCGCCTGGCATCTGCCTGCGGCCGCCGACGCACCGGCTGGTCGACCCTGCGTAGTCATGGCGCATGGTTTCGGCGGTACCCGCGACACCGGGCTGCTCGGCTACGCCGAGGCTTTCGCCGCCGCCGGGCTCGACGTATTCCTCTTCGACTACCGCGGCTTCGGAGGCTCGGAAGGCACGCCACGCCAGTCGGTTTCGTTTCGACGTCAGCGGCAGGACTACCACGCGGCCATCGCGGCCGCCCGCCACCTACCCGGCGTCGACCCGGACCGGATCGTGCTGTGGGGGACGTCGTATTCCGCCGGTCACGTCGTCGCCGTCGCGGCGCGGGACCGACGCATCGCGGCGATCATCTCGCTCACGCCCGCGCCGGACGGGCCCGCCACCCTGGCCCATATCGCGCGCCACGCCGGACTCGGTCGCCTGGCGCGCCTCACCGGACACGGTTTGCGCGATCTCGCCCGCGCCCTCACCAAGCGCACGCCGCATCACGTTCCGATCGCCGGGACGCCCGGGTCGGCGGCCATGATGACCACACCCGGCGCTGTGGAAGCCTGCCTCTCGATAGCCGGACCGACCTGGCGCAACGAGGTGTGCGCGCGGGCCGCGTTGGAGGTCGGAGCGAACCGGCCGACCACCTTCGCGGGCGACCTGCCCTGCCCGATCCTGGTGCAGGTCGGTACGAACGACAGCGTCGCACCGCCCGCCGCGGCACGCCGGACCGCCGCGAAGGCCGGGCGGTGGGCGACGCTGCGCGAATACCCCGTCGACCACTTCGACGTCTACGAGGGGCCGTGGCAGCGGGCGACGTTGGCCGACCAACTCGAATTCCTCACGCGCGTGCTCGCGGGTTCACTCGACGGCCGTCGACCGGATCCTGTTCCCAGGACGTAAGGCCGGTCGGCGCGAACGGTTTTCGGGTGCGCTGCGCAGAAGCCAGGGCCGACAGGTCGGACTCGGCGCGCTGGGTCAGGCCACCGTGACGGGCAGCTCCGCGATACCGAGCGGGGCGAGGATGCGCTGGAATTTGCCGGTGGTCTCGGCCAATTCGGCCGCCGGATCGGATTCCGCCACGATGCCGCCGCCCGCGTGCGCGAGCAAGCTCCGGCCGTCGGCGGCCAGCTCGGCACAGCGGATGCTCACCATCCACTCACCGTTGCCCTCGGCATCGCACCAGCCGACCGCACCCGCGTAGAAACCGCGATCACCCTCGAGTTCGGCGATCAGGCGCGCGGCCGCCGCGGTCGGCGTCCCGCAGACCGCCGGCGTCGGATGTAGCGCCGCCGCCAACTCCAGCGCCGAGGGTCCGTCCGCGCGCACCGCGGCGGTGATCGGCGTGCCGAGGTGCCACATCTCCGGTGTGCTGGTGAGTTCCGGTGCGGGCGTGCGGACTTCGGCGCAGCGATCGCGCAGCACGCCGCTGACCTGATCGACCACGTACCGGTGCTCGTGCTGATCCTTGGCGGATCCGAGCAGCGTCCGCGCCACATCGCGGTCGGCCGCCTCGTCGTCGAGCACGCGGCGCGCCGACCCTGCGAGAGGATGGCTGAGCACCTCGGTGCCGTCCCGCCGGACGAGTACCTCGGGACTGGAACCGATCAGATGCCTACCGGTGTACGGCGCGCCCGCGGCGGACAGATCGACCAGGAAACCATTGCCCATCGGATCGGTGGACACCAGGCGAGCCAGAATGTCGTGCGGCCGCGCCGGTTCAGCGCTTCGGGCCCGGATCGCCCTGGCCAGCACCACCTTTCGAATCGGATGTTCGGGATCGGCGAGCATCCGTACCGCCTCGGCCACGCGTCGCACGTGGGTTTCCGGGTCGGGAACAGCGGCCTCGAAATCGAAGCGCGGTGTGCGCGTCGTCGTCTGCCGATATCCGGTGTCGCTGGTGGACAACGATTCCGGGGCCCACAGTGCCGCGGGTGCGTCGGGCAGGAACGGCAGCGCCCCGACGACATGGCCGACCTCGCCGCGCCGCAGCGCAGTCACCGCGTCTCGCGCGGATCGGAAGGTGCGACCGCGGCCGTGCGCGACCACGGTGCGGTAGGGGCGGGACAGCACAAAGGCGGGGTCCGAGGTATCGGCAGGCGTATCGGAAATGGGAATCATCCTCTCGGGTCACCTCTCGTGAACCTGAGGTTAGCCTAACCTGACACAAATGTGGGGTCCGACGTCAGCCTGGGCTGGTGCCGGGCTCCCGCGGACTCCTCCTTGGACAGCGGCCACGGGTTCCGCGAAACTGGTTCAGGCGCGGCCGAGTGGAGCAGCGGGGTTGCGCCGCGGACGACGTCGTCTCTATGCTCGACGCCGCGACTCGTCGCCGTAAGCGTTCACGTCAATCAACGCACCGATCCCGCCGACCGGTGGGATCGCTGCCATTGACGACCTTACGGAGCGTCCCATGTCCGAAACGACGACCACCGCTCACCCAGTCCGCAAGCTGCCCGCGCGTTACGCGGCGGTGCTGCTGCCCATGCTGCTATCTATTCTGATGACCTGCGTGGTCTCGCTGATCAGTACGGTGATCAGCGACGGCCTCGCGGTCGGCCAATGGTTGCGCGCGTGGGCTGTGTCCTGGCCTATCGCCTTTCCCACCCTGCTGCTGATGCTTCCACTGGTCCGCAGGCTCACCGCGGCACTGGTTCGCACACCGTCATAGCCGGCCGCTCAGGGAGGCGATCCGCGCTTGTTTGATTCCTCCGCGCCGTGGTACCCGCCGGGCGTATCGGTCCGACAGCGCGGTCGGGCCGGAGATCAACCGCGAAGGGGCACTTGTATGTTCGGCGAGAAGCACACGTCGCGAGCGTCCCTGCGCATGGCTGTTGTATCGCGGAGGAACGACATCGTGATGGACAATCCCACTGTGCGAAGCGGCGACGACCAGGACTTCGATCCGGTCGTCTGGCCCGACCCCAGCCCCCTCAGCTCCTGGTGGGCAGACGTCATGTCCGGATCCACGGTGCGGACGCGCACCTCGGCCGCCACGGCGGGCACGAGCTGACCGCTCCCCGCGATCTTCGAGCGGAGTTCGCGATCTCGGTCACGCTATGGCACATTCCGAGCTACCGTGACAAGGCATGGAAACCGTGGAGCTGGATCCGCCGGTTGTGGCCGCACCGAATCGCACCGGACTCGTTCTCGACGTGGCTACCGTCGGACTGGTCAACCCGCTGGCAATCGGCGAGGAACCGACACGCCCCTATATACAGTGCACCGACGAGCGGGTCTTTCTGCTCCCGACGGCGCTTCGTGACTGGGCGATCGATGTGATCGCCCAGCATCACGCCTGCCTCTCGGCCGGTGACACGCCGATGTTCCCGCGCCAGATCGAATTCGGCGTCTTGGACGGGGGTATGTACGCGGAACTGTTGTAGCCCTTCCGGTGGTCGGGTATTCGTGGGACCAGGGGATGATCGCGTGGCGGACAGCCTCGGTCACCGCGCACCGACGGAAGGAAGCCTGTGACGTTGTCGAGACCGAACCTCAGCCGCCGCGCGCTCCTCGGCGCGGCCGTGTTCTTGCCACTGGCGGCGTGCACGGCGGACTCGGGATCGGCATCGCCTGTCCCGACCTCGATCCCGGCCACACCGACCGAGATCAGGCACGAGCACTTGATCGAATTGGAACGGAAGTTCGACGCGCGCCTCGGCGTCTACGCTCTCGCCACGGGCACCGGCGCCACCGTCGCCCACCGCGCGGACGAACGATTCGCGTTCTGCTCGACATTCAAAGGTTTGGTCGCCGCGGCGGTTCTGCAACGAAATCCGCTGTCGCACTTGGACACCGTCGTCTCCTACACTGAGGCCGACCTGCTGAAGAACGCCGCCGTCACGCCGAAGCACGTGGACACGGGCATGACGATCCGCGACTTGTGCGACGCCGCAGTCCGCTTCAGTGACGGCACCGCGGGCAATCTGCTGCTCCGCGACCTCGGCGGCCCGGCCGAGCTGACCGCCTACGCGCGCAGCTTGGGCGACACGATCACCCGAATGGATCGCACCGAACCCGCCATCACCCAGGCCGTTCCGGGCGACTTGCGCGACACGACATCGCCCCGTGCCCTGGGCACCGACTACCAACAGATCGTGCTCGGCGACGCTCTGCCCGCCGACAAGCGCGCATTCCTTCGCGATCTGCTCGAACGCAATACCACCGGCGCGCAACGCATTCGGGCCGGCGTGCCGCAGGGCTGGACGGTGGCCGACAAGACCGGCACCGGAGACTACGGCACACTCAACGACATCGGCGTCGTCTGGCCGCCGAACTCCGCTCCGCTCGTCCTCGCCCTCATGTCCAGCAAAGCCACCCCGGACGCTCCCTACGGTCAAGCCCTGCTCGCCGAGGCCGCCGCCTACGTCGTCGATACCCTCACCTGATACTCGATCTCGACGTCACCATCGTCCTCCTCGACGGCGCCACCCGCGGTCTCACCCTGGAACCGACCGCCGCCCGCTTCCGCGACGACCTCGACAGTTGACTGACGGCCCACGGATTCTGAGTGGAACGGCCCCCTTCTGAGTGGGGCGGCCCCGCGTCGAGGACGTCGCTGTGGTTTCCGGGTCAACGGTCGGCGGCGCTGATGTCGAGACCGGCGGCACGCAGTTTGTGGCGCAGTTCCCGGGCGTTCAGGTCGGCCAGGTACCGGTTGTAGGCGGCGAGCTCGACGTCGTCGGCGCTCTGCGGACACGGCATCGGTCGCCGACGCACGGTTTCCGCCGCGGCCCAGCAGTTCTCGGGATGGGCGACCATCGACTCCCGCTCCAAGCGCCGAGCCCGAACGGACGCGAAGATCAGGAACCCCGCGAACAACGGCCACAGCAGGACGTAGCCGATGTTCTGATCGATGCCGAGCACCGATTCCGTCCGAGACCACTGCCAGCCGCCCAGAACCACACACACCACCGCGGTGAGGACGAGCAGCAGGACCGTGCGCTTGGAAAGGAACCTGGTAGCCACCCGCACATGTCTACTACACGCTCCGTAGATACTGTGCGGCAGGGTTATTCGCGCGAGACCGGCACCGCTGACCCATATCGCCCGCACCGCCGGTTCCGCTGGTTAGACTCACCGTATTAGAACCTGTTCTAGGAGGCGGTGTGGCGGAGGAGCTGATCTTCGCGCTCTGGAGTGTCGGCGACTTGCACCACGCGCAGCTGCCCCAGCGGCTGGTCGCGGCGGGCGCCGAGGCCGTGCGGCTGAACGTCTCCGACGCCGACGTGGCCGACGCGATGCTCCGGTTGACGACCTTCGACGCACCGATCGAAGCCGTGCTCGCCCTGTCGTCCCCGACCGCCTGCGACCTGAACGCGGTGCTGGACGCACTCGGCCACGTTTCCGAGCGCCACGAGGGTTGGCGGGTCGAGGTCAGGACGCCGCTCCCGCCGCCGTCGGTGGCGATCGGCGAGCGCACCCCCGGCTTCGCCAACGTCGCGTTCCTGCGCAGGCCGCCGGAACTGCCGTACGACGAATGGCTCGACCGGTGGCGCAATCACCACACCGAGGTCGCCATCACCACCCAGGCCACCTTCGGTTACGTCCAGAACCGCGTCCTCGAACCGGTCACCGACACGGCGCCGGACGTCGCCGCGGTCGTCGAGGAACTGTTCCCCTCGGCCGCGCTGCGCGACCCGCACGCCTTCTACGGCAGCGGCGGCGACCCCGCCGAACTGAACCGGCGCATCCAACGCATGATGGCCAGCGTGGCGACTTTCGGCGCCGACCGCGACATCGACGTCGTCCCCACCAGCCGGTACGTATTGCACTGAGCCGCACCGATATCGCACGCGCTCGGTCAGATCACCCGGTCCAGCGCGCGGAGGTCGGCATCCAGTTTTCGGTACAGCCAATAGGCGGCGACGAACGCGAGGCCGCCGCCCGCGCACAAGCCGAGGACCGAATCGCGCACGAGGTAGAGCTCGTCGGATTCGAGGGCGCTGAATCCGGCCAGGACGCCGATCACCGGGACCGAGGCCGATATCGCCAGATAGACCGTAGTTCTTCGGCGCAGCGAGTGCAGACCGGCGGAGTCGCGCGCGGTGCTCCGGCCGTGGCGCAGATAGCTGGGATAGACGCAGCGGACGATGTAGAACGTGGAGAGAAAGAACGTGTAGGCGACGGAGATGGTGCCTGCCACCAGCACGGTCATCGCGGCGTGGATCTGCAACCGCAGCGGCAGGTCGGTCATATAGCGCACCATCAGCACGCCCGTCACGGTGGCGATCAGCGCGCCGAGCAGGGTGTTCAGCGCGCACAGGTCGCCCCAGACCAGTGTTCGCTTGCGCACCCGCGCGAGCGTGGCCTCGTCGTAGCGCCTGCCCTCGCGCAAGCCGCGCAAGACCGCGAGCACCTCGCGGGATATGTACACGTAGATGACGATCGCCAACGGCAAGACACCCAGGATGCATGCGATCACGCCCCTGTTCATCTGCACGTTGACCACGTCGGGGACCCGCTCCCTGATCAGTTTCTGCGCGTGTACAGCCAGGTAGGCCGTAGCCAGGCCGATGCCGAACAGCGAAGACAACCAGAGGATCGGAGTCGGCCACCGCGATAGACGCGCCCGCCAACTGTTCGGCGGCGGGTAGACGAGGTCGCGGGCCCGTGCCTCGAGGCACAGATCGAGCTGCTGCGCCAATTCCGAACCGTACGAGTAGCGGTCCGCGGGGTCGGGCGAGAGGCACTTCAGCAGCACCCGGCAGAGGGCAGGTGGGCAGTCCGGCGGGAGATCGGAGAGGAATCGCGAGTCGATGGGTCGGCGGCGCAGTTCGAGCATGCGGGCCAGCGACGTCTCCGACTCGCCCGCGTACGCCTCGTCCGCGAAGGGACGCCGTCCGGTCAGCAGTTCCCACAGCATGACGGCCAGCGCGAAGATGTCGCTTCGCGTGTCGAGGTCGGCGGCGGTCGCGGGCAGCTCGGGATGGCAGGCCTCGAGCTGTTCGGGCGACATGTACGACAGCGACCCGCCGAAGTACGCCAGCGGGCTGGTGCCCTTGACGCGTTTGCTGAAGCTGACGTTGAAATCGGCCAGCTTCGGGATGCCCTCGGCGCTGAGCAGCACATTCGCCGGTTTGATGTCGCGGTGCAGCACTCCTCGTTCGGACGCGTGCTGTAGCGCGTCCGCGAGTCGGCGACCCAGCCAAGCGACCGTCTCCGGCCAGGTCAGCCCGGCGGTTCGTTCCCGGATCGCCGATTCGGCGGGCCGCACCTCGCCCTTCTCCGCGAGCACGGCGTCGACCGCGTCGAGCAGGAGTTGCCCGCTGTGCTGCGCCTCGGGTGTCGAGCGCCGCAAGCGCAGCACGTCGAGCAATGTTCCGCCGGGTAGGTACTGCATGTAGAGCAGCTTCAGCTCGCCGTCGGCGATGAGCCGCTGGTCGAAGATCCGCACGATGTACTCGTGGTCCAGCTGAGCGAGGGTCTGCGGTTCGCTGCCGTGGTTGTGCGAGATCTTGACCGCGACCAGGCGCTGCATCGATTGCTGCCGAGCCAGATAGACCTGGGCGAACGCGCCCGCGCCGATGCGCATCAGCAGGTCGAAGTCGTCCACGTGGTCGCCGACGTCGAAGGCGTCGAGCAGCGCTTGCGCGTTCGGGCGGGCGATCATCGTGCTGTGGTAGTCGCTCGCCTGGGCGGTCTCGGGGATGGCCGGTGTGTCCGCGGCGACCGTGCGGGGCGTACCGGCGAGCGCGCTGCGGCGCAGGGCGTGGAATTCCTCGTAGACGAGCTCGTCGGGCATCGGACCGTCGCGCAGCTCCGGGAACTCCGCGCGGTACTCGGTCAGCCGTTTGGGGATCCGATGACGCAGGAACCGGTAGTCGAGATCGATCTTGATCAGTTCGATCAGCACCAAGCGCCGCGCGGCAGGTTCGCTCGGTAGGTACGCCGCCAGATCGGGTGGAGAACCGGACGCCCATGCCTCGGTGAACAGCGCGACGGCGTTGGTCAGTGCCGTGCGGGTTCGTTCGGCGGAATCGACCAGGTCGAGCGGCTCGTGCATCGGTGGTCCGGAATCAGCCTCGGGCGATCGCGCGGATCATGCGCGCGATCCGACCCTGCGGTAGTTGCCCCACGGTGACTCCTTTCCGCGAAACCTCCCCGATCCAGGGTATCGCCCGGAGAGCAGCGCACGGGCGGCAACAGCGGATCGACGGCGAAAGGCAAGTGCGGGCCGCGGCACCGCTCGGACGCCGTTCGCCGAGCGGCGAAACCGCTATCGCATGGCTAATTCAGCGTCGTGGCCGACTCGGCGTTCGAGTTCGGCGCCCTCGATGTCGAGGTCGGGGACGTAGCGGGCGAACCAGCGCGGGTGGTACCACATGCGGTTGCCGACGAGTGCCATGACGGCGGGCACCAGGGTCAGGCGGACGATGAAGGCGTCGAGCAGGACGCCGACGGCGAGGGTGAACGCCAAGGGTTTGACGATCGGGTTGTCGACGGTGGCGAAGGCGACGAAGACACCGAACATGATCAGCGCGGCGGCGGTGACGACGCGCGCGGCGTGGCCGACGCCGTTCCGCACCGAGGCCGTCGCGTCGGCGGTGCGGGTGTGCTCCTCCTTGATCCGGGAGACGACGAAGATCTGGTAGTCGCTGGAGAGGCCGAAGATGATGGCCAAGGTGATGATCGGGAGGAAGCTCAGCGTCTGCGCCTTGGTGACGTCGAAAAGCTGCGCGCCCCAACCCCATTGGAACACCGCGACTTGCGCGCCGAGCGCGGCGAAGACCGAGAGGATGAATCCGGCGATCGACGACAGCGGCACCAGTATGGTGCGGAAGGCGATGGTCAGCAGCACAAGGGCGAGGCCGACGACGACCGCGAGGAAGATCGGCAGCGCCTCGGCGAGCCGCCGCGAGGTATCGATATTGGCCGCGGTGGTGCCGCCGACGAGATACGTTGCGCCCGTATCGCTCACGATGCGGTCCCGGTCGTCCCGTAGCCGGTTGACCAGATCTCCGGTAGCGGGATCGTCGGGCCCGCTCTCGGGCACGACCTGGATCAGCAGCAGTCCGTTCCCCGTGCCCGCGGGCTGCACGGCGACGACGCCGGATTCCTGCTGCAGCCGACCCATCACCGTCTGCGCGACATCCGGGCTGGTGGCGCCGGACAGGTCGGTCACGACAAGCAGCGGCCCGGTGAAGCCAGGGCCGAACGACTCCTCGACGAGGTCGTAGGCCTTGTGCGCGGTGCTCGACTCCGGCTGCGTCGCGCCGCTCGGCAGGCCGAGCTCCATGCGCGTGGCCGGAATCGCCAGCACCGCGAGGATCGCGATACCGAGGATCAGCAGCGGAATGCGGAACCGGGTGACGAAACGTCCCCACGCGTGTCCGAAGGTGCGTTCGGGCTCATAGGCGGCGATGCGCGCCACCTCCTCGGGACGTCCGGGGTGCAGCGGCGGCGAGATGAACTTGGCGACCAGATCGCCGGCGAACGCCAGCAGCGCGGGCAGCAACGTCAGCGCGACGAGCATGGCGACCAGCACCGCGCCCGCCGCGGTCAGACCCATGACGGTGAGGAACGGGATGCCCGCCACCGCCAAGCCGCACAGCGCGATGATCACCGTGACCGCCGCGAACACCACCGAACTGCCCGCGGTCCCGACCGCGAGCGGAATCGACTCCGCCGCGGACATTCCCAGCACGATGTGGTGCCGATGCCGGGACAGGACGAACAGCGCGTAGTCGATGCCGCAAGACAATCCGAGCATCAATGCCAGTGACGTCGCCGCCGACGGCACGTCGACGAACGCTGCCACGCCGAGGATTCCGGTGATACCGATACCGACACCGACCATCGCCGTGACGATGGGCAGGCCCGCGGCGACCGCGGCGCCGAAGGTGATCAACAGGATGATCAATGCCGCGACGATTCCGAGAAGCTCAGGAGTGTGCGGGATCTCGGCGGTGAAACCCGGATACACCGCGCCGGAGAACTCCACATCGAGGCCCGCTTCCCTGGCCGGGTCGGCGACGCGGTTCACCTCGTCGAGGGTGTGCTCGGCGACCTCTCCCGCCGACACCGAGAACTGCACGGTGCCCAGCGCGACGCGCTGATCCGGCGACACCGCCTTGGCTTGGAATGGGTCGACGACCGCGGCGACCTGCGGCAGCCCTTTCAACCCGGCCATCACCTGCTCGATCTCACCGGTCACCTGCGGATCGGTCACCTTGGCCATGCCGGGCGTCGCGAAGACGACCTGCATCTGCGCGCCGCTGAACGCGGGCATCCGCTGTTGCAGCAACGACACGGCATCCTGTGATTCGGTGCCGGGGACCGTGAAGTTGTCGTTCGTCTTCCCACCGGTTCCCGCGGCGAACGCGATCGCGGCGCCCAGCAGCACGATCCATATCGCCAGGACCCACCAGCGGCGACGGGCTACGACTTGGCCGAGCGCGAACAGATACCGAGACATGCGGGTCCTCTCACGGAGTCACCAGAACACCGACGCCGTACGATAACACGTCAAGTGATGATTTCCTCATAAACGCATCAATGGTCAGCAATCATTCGGCGACGCGAGTGGGCTTTGCGCTGGGGCGAACCGTGGCTGCGCCGCGCACAGGGTCGACGGGTTTCTGCCGCAGCGCTGCACGGCGCCGTCCGGTCGGACGAGCGCGGTCACTCGACCGCGGCGCAGCCAGCGGTGCAGGTCCGTTCCCGGTGCGGCGGCGAGCACGACACCGCCGCGTTCTTCGACCCGCGCCCGATCCTCGGGCGACAGGTCGACCGCGGTGACGATCGCGAACCGTCCGGCGATGATCTCGTCGACCGCTCGCCCATCGGGGAGCCGATCGTTCGGCGTCAGCCGACCGGCCGGGCCGCGTCGCAGCGGCGAAGCGTCGACAAGGCCGGAGCGGCGCAGGGGTGGGGATTCGCCGCTGGTGAGCATGCGAGTGAAGCCGGGCAGGCGGTGCAGTCTGGGCGCGATCAGGCCGCGCAGGCGATTGCCGAGCTCGCCGCCCTGGGTCATGGTCACGCCGGTGAGCTTGGCCAGCCGAATCATGGTCCGCGCGTGTGGCTTTCGCTCGGTCTCGTAGGTGTCGAGCACACGATCGGGCAGCTCACCGCGTAGGACGCCGGCCAGTTTCCAGGAGAGGTTGGCGGCGTCGCGTAACCCCGCGCCCATGCCCTGACCGATGAACGGCGGTGTGAGGTGGGCGGCGTCTCCTAGCAGGAAGATGCGACCGGCGCGCCAGCGGTCGGCGAGCTGGGCGCGAAAGGTGTACGCGGCCACCCGCACCAGTTCGAGGTCCGCGTCCGAGACGCCCGCCGTCCATGGTGCGAGCAGCGGACGCAGCCGGGCGATATCCGCGTAGTCGTCTGCGGTTTCGCCAGGGCGAAGCCGAAATTCCCAGCGGTAGCGCGTCTTTCCTATGCGCATGTAGGTCGCGGCGTGGTCCGGATCGCAGACCTGGTGTACCCCGTCCCAGTGTCCGAGGTCGGCGGTCGTGGCGATGTCCACGACCAGCCAGCGCTGCTCGAACCGTAGATCGCGCATGCGGGCGCCGATCGCACGGCGGACGAGGCTGTTGGCGCCGTCGCAACCGAGGACGTATCGCGCACACACGGATTCGGCGCGACCGCTCGTCCTGTCGGTGAAATCGACACGGACGCAATCGGTCTGCTCCGCCACGGCTGTGACGTCAGCGTTGCCGCGCAGTGTCGCGACGGGGTATCGAGCAAGGTTCGCGCGCAGGATCGCTTCCAGCTCCGGCTGGTCGAACAGGTTCGCCTCCGGATGCCCGCTGCGCGTCCCCGCCGGATCGCGATCGAATTGCGCGAGCACCCGCAGGCTCGGATCGAGCAGGCGCAGACCGAGAACCGGGCGGGAGATGGCGTCGAACTCGTCGCCGACGCCGAGATGCCCGAGGAGGCGGCGGATTTCGCCGTCCAGGTGCACGGCCCGCGGCTGCGGATAAACGTCGTCCCACCGCTCGAGCACGAGGCATTCGATCCCGTATCGGGCCAGCAGGGTCGCCGCGGTGAGTCCGGCCGGGCCCGCTCCGACGAGCACGACGGGGATTATGGGCGTGGTCACGGCTGGACTCCGGCCAGCGTGAGCACGTACGCGACGGCGGCGAGGCCGGTCACGGCCGCCGGTGCGATGTCGGCCGCACCGTCGCCGTCGCGGACGTGCGCCGCGATGGCACCGGCCATCAGCAGCGTCGGACCCGTTCCCGCCGCCAGCACGCCAGCGAGGACAGTCGAGACGATTGTCATTGCGCTACCAGGACTTTCCAGGTGATCGCGTAGCGGCCGAGGATCGCCGCGACTTCCCGCTCGTACGTGGCGGCATCGAGTTCAACCGTCGCGACGACAGCACCGTCTTCGACCGCAGCCGTGACGGCGCGCACTCCGGCGCTGTCCGCAAGTGCCTCGAGCAGCTCGCGGCGGGTCGCGTCGGCGCGCAGTCCCAGCTTGTACGGCTTGCCGACGTCGGTGACCGGCAGCGCGTCGAGCACGGTGACCGTTTTCGGTGCGGCGGCGCGTTCCTGCACCCGCTCGGCGGCCCAGGCGACCAGCTCGTCTTCGGAGACGTCCGCGCCCGCCGTCACAGCGACATAGGCGACGGGCACCTCGCCGGAGTGCGCGTCCGGGCGTCCGACCGCCCCCGCGGCGGTGACCTGCGGGTGTTGCAGGAGCGCGTCCTCGATGGTGGCCGGGTCGATGTTGTGGCCGCCACGGATGATCAGGTCCTTGGCGCGGCCGTGCAGGTGAATGAAGCCGTCGTCGTCGATGTGGGCCAGATCGCCGGTGTTCAGCCGGCCGTCGACCAGTGTGCCGAGACCGTCGACGAGGTGACCACGCTCGTCACGTCCGGTCACGTAGCCCGCGAAAACCGTTGGGCCGCTGATGATCAAAACGCCCGTCTCGCCCACGGGCAGCGTCTCCCACGTACCGTCCTCGGCGACGCGGACGACCGCGACGTGCTGATAGGGCATGCGTTGCCCGACCGCGCCCGGTCGAGGCCGGTCCGGGAAGCTGCGCGCCGACGCGCAGGTCGCCTCGGTGAGGCCGTAGCCCTCCACCAGGGTCACGCCGGTGTGTGTCTGGAAGTTCTCGCGCACCGCGGGCGGCAGCGGTGACGCGCCGACCATCGCGTAGCGCAGGCTGGAGATGTCGGCATCGATCGGGCACTGGGCGAGCACGGCGTACACGGTCGGCACCGCGCTCATCGCGGCGATCCTGTAGTGCGCCACGATGTTCCAGAACTCGGCGTAGAGGGTGAAGTCGCGGTAGCCGAGTGGTCCCGCCCAGACCACCGACTGGCCGCGGAACAGCGGTGCGAGCAGGGTGACGACGAGCGCGTTGACGTGGAACAGCGGTAGCGCGGCGAAGACGACCGCGTCCTCGTCGAGCAGTGAGTTGGCGGCGATCATCCACGCGTTGGCGACCTCACCGGAATGCCGGTGCGCGGCCAGCTTCGGCACGCCGGTGGTGCCGCCGGTGTGGAACAGGGCCGCCAGATCCGAGGCGGTGGGCGGCACTCCGACGAAACGCGACGAATCTTGCTCGGCCGCAAAGGCATCGAGATATCCGACGCGCACACCGGAGATGGCGGGCAGCTCGGGCGCTTGGTCCACCGCAGCGGTGGGTCGCAGCACCAGCAGCGCGTCCACCAGTCCTCGCGCGGCGAGCTCACGCGCGCATGCCCAACTCTCGGCGGCGAGTTCGGGCCCGGCGACGATCAGGATTCGACCTCCGGACCGGCCGAGCAACTCGGCGATGTGATCACGCGAGAGACCGCTGTTGATCGGTGCGGCGATGCCTGCCAGCTGCGCGGCGAGGGTTGCGGGGATCAGCTCGGCGCAATTCGGTGCGATCAGCGCCACCGCGTCGCCCCGGCGAACCCCGAGCTCGTGCAGGAGGTTCGCATACCGGTGCACGTCGGCGAGTAGTTCGGCGTAGCTGCGACGCAACGGTTCTCGCCAGCGCGCGGCCTCGGGCAGCACGCTGAACGCATCGCGTCGCGGCCACCGCGCCGCGGCACGGACGAGCAGGGCGTAGGTGGATTCGGGCAGACCGCGCGCCGCCAAGGGCACTGATTCGATCGCGGCCAAATCCGCCGGATCGGCGTAGCGAGGCCAGAGGAGGTCTTCGGCGGAGGTCTCGAGCGTCGTCTCGGTCACCGGGCGTACCTCACGACCGTGCGCTGGCGGCCCAGATCGAGCACACCGTCGTCGGTGCCGATCGCGGCCTCGACGACATCGCCGTCTTTCAAGTACTTCGGATTCTTGGCCTGGCCCTTGAAGAACATCTTCCACTTGACCTTCGGCGGCAACAGCGAACCGATGATCTCGATGGGCTTGGCAGGAGCGCTGATCGCCGTGCCGACCGGTGTTCCGGTCAGCAACAGATCACCGGCGTCCATTCGCTGGAACCGGGTCAGTGCGCGCAGCGCCTCGACCGGCCGGTAGATCATGTCGGCGACCGTCATGTCCTGGCGCACCTCGCCGTTGACCCACAGCCGCAACCGCAGATCGGTGAACCGCTTCAACTCGTCGGCCTCCAGCAAGACCAGCGCCGGACCGACCGGGGTGAACGTCGGATACGACTTCGCCTCGTAGAACTGCGTTTTCGGCAACTGCACGTCACGAGCGGAGATGTCATTGGTGACGACCAAGCCAGCGATATAGTCGGCCAGATTCTCCGCGTCGATCTCCGAGCCGACCGGCATCTCGCGGCCGAAGACCAGGCCGATCTCCACTTCGTAATCGAGCAGGTTCACGTGGGCGGGGCGGATCACGTCGTCGTGCGGGCCGCTGATCGAGCCGGAAGCCTTGCGGAAGAACGTCAACGGCACCGTCTCCGGATCCATGCCCGAGTCCTTCACGTGCGAGGCGAAGTTCGTCATCTGCGCCACCACCCGGCATGGCACGGTCACCGGCGAGATCAACGAAAGACTCTCCACCGCAACAATGTCCGAGCTGGCAGCTGCGGCCGCGATCGCCGCGCGGTCGGCGAGCAGCTCCCGCGTGGTCGTCGCGGCGGTGTCGATGCGGGCCGCGCCTGCGGGTGTGCGCACCCACCAAGCGTCGGCGGTACGGAGAACGGAAACACTCATGAATTGGCTACTTTCAACAGGCCGCCCAAGCGGCGGAGATCGAATTCGTTGTCCTCGCGCAGCGCGTCGACGATCGCGCGCACCTCGCGCAGCGACTCGGCGCCCGGCGAGATGCCGAGGAAGTCCTTCGTGGCGGGCGGACCCCACTGCGCGAGACCCGAGGCACTCATCGGTGCCCAACCCGGCTCCACAGTGCAGTCGAACATGTCGCCGTCGCTGAAGTGCTCGACCAAGAAGCCATCCGGGTCCCGCCAGTAGTCGAAGATCTGGCTGCCCTGGATGTGGCGGCCGATCCCCCACGACCGGCGGTAACCACGCTCGCGCAGGTACTCACCACCCGCGGCCAGCGCGTCCAGATCGGCGACCTGAAACGCCGAGTGCACGTATCGGTTGGACGGCCCCAAAGTCAGCGCGAGCGTGTGGTGATCGGCCGGAGTCGAACCCCGATCGCAGCGGATGAAGCTCATCACCGGCCCCCGCTCGCGCTGTCCCGGGTAGTACTGAAAATCGCTGACGATCATGCCGAGAGTCCCCAGGTACCAGTCCAGCGTCTCCCGGTACCTGGTCGACTGGACCACCACGTGCCCGAGCCGCTGCACCCGCGCGGGCACCCGCGGCGGCCGCTGCGTGGCGTTCACCCGCACCACGTCGTGCCCGAGATTCAGCACATGCGGCTGCTGCGCGGGCAACGCGGGCAGCCGATGCGTCTCGGCGACGACCCGGACTCGCAGCCCGCTCGGATCGACCAGATCGACGGCCGACCCGCCGAGCGACTCCGGCAGCGGCGCCACCTTCGAGCCCGTCGCGGTCGCCAGTCGCAGCAAATCGGCGGAGTCAGCGGCCTGGAACGCCGGACCGACGAACCGCGACCGCGCGCCGCGGCGGATCAGCACGCAGGGCGAGCCCGCGTCGGTGCCGCGCAACCACACCTCGTCGGCCGTTCGATGCGCCGTCGTGAAGCCGAACGCGTGCGCGAAGGTCTCGGCGCCCGCCAGATCGGCCTTCTCGAACTCCAGCCACGCGAGATCGAGGACCTTCACCACCGGATTGCGCGCTCGGCCCGGATGCTCACCCGCCAACGCGCCGCGCTCGCTGTGCAGACCGCTGTGCACATCGTGCTGGCTGCTCATCGACCACTCCCTTCCAAGTTCTGACGATATCGTCACTCACGACCGATCGTTCAGTCAAGGCTTCTGACAAATTCGTCACTACTGACCCGGGCGCTACTATGACGTGCGAAGACGTCAGGGAGAGGTGGACTGCGATGACCGGTTCGGAACCCAACCGCTTGGAGCGCCGCAAGGCGCGCACCCGCGCAGCGCTGGTGAGCGCGGCTCAGTCGCTGCTGGCCGAGGGCAGGCTCAATGTGCCGATCCTGGAGATCACCCAGGCCGCGGACGTCGGCATGGGCTCGTTCTACAACCACTTCCAGAGCCGGGAGGACCTGTTCCACGCCGCGGTCGAGGAGGCGCTCGACCGGCACGGCGCGGTACTCGACCTGCTGTGCGAGGACCTGGACGACCCCGCCCAGGTGTTCGCCCAGAGCTTCCGCCTCACCGGCCGCCTGCACCGCCGCAACCCCACGCTGAGCAAGGTGCTGCTCGCCGATGGGCTCGGTCTCGTGAGCTCCGAGCGGGGACTCGCGCCCCGCGCCCGTCGCGATATCGAAGCGGCGGCCAACGCGGGACGGTTCCAGGTCCGCGACTCGGAGCTGGCCATGACCATCGTCGCGGGCGCCGCGCTGTGCCTCGGCAGGCTCCTGCACGACAACCCCGAACGCGACGACGCCGAGGCCGCCGATCAGGTGACCGAGGACCTGCTGCGCATGTTCGGTCTGCCCGCCGACGAGGCCGCCGAGATCTGTCGCCGACCGCTGCCCTCGCTCGACGCCGCGCCCCAGGACGGCACCGCGGCCTGACGCCTCAGCAACGTCTCAGCCCGTGGTGGCAGACTGGCTGGACACGGCAGATCCGGATTGGCGGGATAGCGATACTGATGGATTCACCGAACACCGTGCGCGACGACGACCTGGCACACTTTCGCACCGAATTCGCCCGATTCATGATGTCGTACCAGTTCGTCACCTCGGAGTTGATGACCAAGATCAACATCCTCAAGGACGAGTTCACCTACATCCACAAGTACAGCCCGATCGAGCACGTCCGATCGCGGCTGAAGTCGCCGGAGAGCATTCTGCACAAGCTGCGACGCAAGAACATCCCGATCACCCTGCCCGACATCCGTAAGAACATCGTCGACATCGCGGGCGTGCGCATCACCTGCAGCTTCATCCAGGACACCTACCGGATCGCGGACATGCTGACCAGCCAGTCCGACGTCACCGTCAACGAGGTGCGCGACTACATCGCCAACCCCAAGCCCAACGGCTACAAGAGCCTGCACATTTTGCTCGAGCTGCCGGTCTTCATGAGCGACCGCGTCGAGCACGTGCCCGCCGAGTTGCAGATCCGCACCATCGCGATGGACTTCTGGGCGAGTCTGGAGCACAAGATCTACTACAAGTACGGCGGCGAGATCCCGGACGAGTTGCTCACCGAGCTGACCGACGCCGCCGACGCCGCGAACCGGCTCGACATGCGGATGGAGCATCTGCACGAGCGGGTCGCGCAATCCCGGCTCACCGCGCCCGGCGAAGAGGGCGCGATCCCGCTGCCCGCTCCGGTCGAACTCCTGGAGTCCCTCGCGCGCGAGCACCGCATGAACCGCTAGCGAGCGGCAAACCTCAGAACCACCGCGCCGCGATCGCATTTCGGCCCGGCCCGAACACGCGGCCCCGAATGCCGTGCGGCAGCTACCGATTCCGCTAATCTCTGCGGGGTTGTTTCCAGCCCTGCGCGTTACGCGGGCTGATCGAAGTCTTCGCTCCGAGTTGTCCACGAGCTCGGGTCCATTGGTCTCTGGCAGCAGTCGATGTTGGTTGGAGGGCGCATGCGCAGTTCATGTTCGGGAGTCAGCACCGCGACTGGTCGGTGCGGTGGGCGGGATGGTCGGTCGCCGCGTCGATGTGGTGGCCGCCGATGATCTGGATCGTTGTCGAGCTTTTCGTCCGGCTGGCCATCGGGGGCCTGCTCGTCCTGGCCGGGATCGCCAAGTTCTCCACCACGGCGGCGTGGCGAGTGGACTGGCTGGACTCCTACAAACTGCTCCCGCGTCCCTTCCTGCTCCCGATGGCGTGGCTGACGCCGCTGACCGAGGTGGTGGTAGGCGTGATGCTCGCGCTCGGCGCTTTCGGACGCGCCGGCGCGATCGCCGCGATCGCGACGTTGGGCATCGTGACCGCCGCGGTGGTGATCGCGCTGATCCGCGGGCAAGAAGTCTCGTGCGGATGCCTCGGCAAGGTAGGAACCCTGATCTCCTGGCCGGTCGTGGTCCGCAACATGGTGCTCGTCGCCGCGCTCGTCGTGGTCGCCCTGCGCGGAGTGAGCGGTCCGAGCATCACCGAATTCGGCCCTGCGGTCCAGGTTGTCGTAATCGCCGCCATCACCGCCGCGCTGAGCCTGATCGCCCACCGACGCCGGCCACCCGAATCAGCGGCCGATCCCCTCGCGGTGCCGCAAACCGAACCGGCCGATCTGCCCTTTCCTCATCCACCCGCATCCCAGGAGGCCCACTCGTGATCGCGCGCCGCGATGTGCTCCGCCGCCTCGGGCTCACCGCCGTGTTCACCGCCACCATGTCGGCGCTCACCGCGGTCTTCCCCGAAGTCGCCAATGCCGCCTGCGTCGAAAACGGCTGCAAATGCCGACCGGGGACGTCACCGGGGGTGTATTGCGGTTGGTGTTACGCCGTAACCCATGCCGGTGAAGGCGGCGCCTGGAGCGACGTCTTCCAGTGCGCCTCGAATGGGAGGTGCTGCCGCTGGGGTCCCCGCCCCAGTTGCGCCGACTCCGATAGCTATACGCCGTGCGGCTGATCCCTGAATTCCACTGAGCTCGCGGATCGAGCTATCGGTCGGGGGACCCCTCTACGATGCCGTTGACACCCGAATTCGTTGGGGGCCGCAGAGACCTGGAGATCGATATGCAGCTTTCGTACAACGCACATGGACTGGGCGGGCTGCGGGAGGACAGCCAGTTCGACCGGGTTCGCGGCTGATGCTCGAGGCGACCATTTCTCGGATTCTGACCGTGCTGTCCGAGATCGCCGAGCGCGAGGGGGACGACCCGGGGCCAGGGCCGCGCCCGCCCGCCTCGACGCCCGCCGTCGCCGAGGCCCGGCGGGCACGGGGCGGCGATTTCTCGCCGGAGTACCTGGACTTCTTGCGCCTGCACGACGGTTGGCCGGAATTCCCCTGGGGCAGCACGTTATTCGGCACGAAGGAGCTGACCAACGACGAGACCTACCCGTACTACGAGGAGACGCTGGAGGACTGCGAGGCGCCCGACGAGTTGATGGACGCCCTGATCGTCGGCGCCTCACACAACGATCCTTCCGTGGTGCTGTTGCTCGGCACCGGCGAGGTGGTCGATTTCCTGTACGAGGAGCGTGCCAGGTATCCCGGCTTCGGAGCTTTCCTGACCGACCGGCTGACCGCGGTGGAGTCCTATCTGGCGCGGCTGGTGCAGCGTGAGCAGGACGCGCGCGCCGACTGGACCCCGGCGCATCGCGAAGCGAAGGAGGCTCGGCTTCTCGAGGAACTGCGCTCCGCGTCGACCACCCGGCCTCGCGCGGCCGTCCCGGTTGCTCCGGCACCGCAGGCGCACGACCCGATGCCTGCTGTCGTCGAGCCCGGCGATCTGAGGGTGGGCAAGAAGGAACCCAAGGCGTCGGTGATGCTCAACTCGGTGCTCTACCTCGGCTCCTATCCGTCGCCGGACGAGGTGATCGGCTGCTTCCGGGCCTTCCGCCGTCATTTCCCCGTCGATGGCGATATGGTCTGGGCCGTGCCGAACGCGTTCGGCGGCTTTCCCGAGGACGCCGAACATCCCGACGACGAGTCGTGGGAGGCGCAGATGCGCGTCGATGTCGGCGGTCATTTCGGAATCCGAGTCTTGGTGCGGGTTGGGGCCACGGCTGAGCGCTCCTACACCCTCAACGTCCGCGGCATCCCGCCCACCGACGACAACCGCACGCGGGCCTCGTTCTGCGAAGTCATCGTTCCCGTCGACGAGGATCCGGAGCGGCTCGCACGGCTGACGGCCGAGTTGACCGAGCTGCTGCCGGTACGGTCCGGCCACGGCGGATACAGCGCCTACGTCTGGGACCACGACGCCGCCAACGATCCGTACCAGCACGTATTTTCTTGGTGCCGCCGCTTTTTCGCCCTCGACGTCGGACAGGTCGACGGCTGGCTCGAAGCGACGACCGAGCGGGTGGTGGGCGCCGGCTGGCTGACCGTTCTCGGACCCGCCTTCCTCACGCACCTGTCGGGCACCGCACTGCCGGTCTTCATTACCCCCGGCATCACCGTGACCCGCGCACAGGGTGGCGGGGTCGTCATCCAGGCGGGCGAGCGCCCTTCCCTCGGCGACGTGCACCGCGGCGAGTTCCCCCTCGCCCTGGCCGAGATCGACCGGTATCTGCTGCCGCTGAAAGCTGTTGGATGGCACCACACATCGACCTGGTGGCCCGCGCCGGGCCAGGTCTGGCAGGTGACCTACGACGAACTACCCGGCGGCTTCGCCGACCACCGCGCCACATCGGCCTGGCTGACCCGCCTCATCGACCCGCAACGCTTCCTCGGCCCCACCGCCCACGAGCAAGGCGAGGATCTTCTCGACCAGCCTCCCCCGACGCGCCCGCCCAGGCATACACCCGGCTGATCGACAACTGCTGCACGACCACCTCGCCTTCCGGCACTCCCGCTCGACGCGGTTTGTCGGTGAACGGTCAATCCCATTGGGCGACAGCGGCCGTGCCGATCTTATGGTCGATGATCGAGGAGGCCGCACCGGATACACCCAACGCGCCGAGCACTGTGCCACCGACCCGGATGATCACACCCCCGCCGTTGGGCACCAATGAGTGTGTCCCCGATTGCCGCGGCCCACCAACCAACGGCTGCCCCTCCGGTGTCGCGGTGGTCATGTGCACCGTGTCGAACCCCAGCGCAATCGCCGCTTCCGCCTTACGTTTCGCGATCTCGGTCGTATACCGCGCCGCACCATCCATGCACGCGAAGGCCACCATCTTCCCGCCGACCTCCACAACCGCAACCGCCACAGCCTCCCCCAACTCCCCCGCCACCTTCCGAGCGGCCGAGATCACCGAGTCGGCCTGGTCAAGCGAAATGCCCATGCCCCCATCCTCCTCCACCCCACAGCCCGGTAGCCGCGGCGCCGTCGGCGCCGACACCGACCGCGTTCAACCACGTAGACCGGTACGCCGACGCCGCGTCACCTCCTGCGGTGCGCCGGGGCAGCCGCGCTGTCGGCCGAGGTGCCGTGTCGTCGGTGGCGGCGCAACACCACCGGATATCGCCGAGTTCGTAGCGACCGCTGCACGCGCTGGAATCACCTACTGCCCCAGCGCCTTCAGCCGTCAGTCGCAGACGGCACCGCCGGAGGCCGAGCCGACCAACTTCGTGTACTTGGCGAGCACACCTCGGGTGTAGCGCGGCGGCAACGGTTTCCAACCCTCGCCGCGCTGAACGAGTTCGCTTTCGTCGACCAGCACATCGAGCTTGCCCGCGGCGACGTCGAGGCGAATGCGGTCGCCATCGCGCACGAACGCGATCGGGCCGCCGTCGACCGCTTCCGGAGCGACGTGCCCGACGCACAGACCGGTGGTGCCGCCGGAGAACCGCCCGTCGGTGAGCAGCAGCACGTCCTTGCCGAGGCCCGCGCCCTTGATGGCCGCGGTGATGGCCAGCATCTCACGCATCCCCGGACCGCCCTTGGGCCCCTCGTACCGGATGACGACCACGTCGCCCGCCGTGATCGTGCCGTCCTCCAGCGCGTCCATCGCGGCTCGCTCGCGGTCGAACACCCTTGCCGTGCCGACGAATACATCCGAGTCGAAGCCCGCCGACTTGACCACGGCGCCCTCGGGCGCGAGGGTCCCGGTGAGGATGGTGATGCCGCCGGTGGGATGGATCGGCGAGGCCATCGCGCGGATCACCTTGCCGTCGGGGTCCGGCGGGATGATCTCGGCCAGGTTCTCCGCCACCGTCCGGCCCGTCACGGTCAGGCAGTCGCCGTGCAGCAAACCGGCGTCGAGCAGCGCCTTCATCATCACCGGCACGCCGCCGATGCGGTCCACGTCGGTCATCACATGCTTGCCGAAGGGTTTGACGTCGGCCAGGTGTGGCACTCGGCGACCGATCCGCGCGAAATCGTCCAGCGACAGGTCGACGTTCGCCTCGTGCGCGATGGCGAGCAGGTGCAGCACCGCGTTGGTGGAGCCGCCGAAAGCCATGACGACCGCGATCGCGTTCTCGAACGCGGGTTTGGTCAGGATGTCGGAGGCGGTGATGCCCTGCCGGATCAACTCCACCACCGCCTCGCCGCTGCGCCGGGCATAACCGTCGCGGCGGCGGTCGGTCGCGGGCGGCGCCGCGCTGCCCGGCAGCGACATGCCGAGCGCCTCGGCCGCGCTGGCCATGGTGTTGGCGGTGTACATACCGCCGCAAGCACCCTCGCCGGGGCAGATGGCCCGCTCGATGGCGTCGACGTCGTCACGGCTCATCAGCCCGCGCGCGCAGGCGCCGACCGCTTCGAACGCGTCGATGATCGTCACCTCGCGCTCGCTGCCGTCGGAGAGTTTCGCGATGCCGGGCAGGATCGAACCCGCGTACAGGAACACGCTGGACAGGTTCAACCTGGCCGCCGCCATCAGCATCCCCGGCAGCGACTTGTCGCAGCCGGCGAGCAGCACCGAGCCGTCGAGCCGCTCGGCCTGCATCACCGTCTCGACACTGTCGGCGATCACCTCCCTGGAGACCAAGGAGAAATGCATCCCCTCGTGTCCCATGGAAATGCCGTCGGACACCGAGATGGTGCCGAACTGCATCGGGTAGCCGCCCCCGGAGAAGACACCGTCTTTGCACCCCTGGGCGAGCCGGTCCAGCGACAGATTGCACGGCGTGATCTCGTTCCACGACGAGGCCACCCCGATCTGCGGCTTCTCCCAGTCCGCATCCCCCATACCGACCGCACGCAACATCCCGCGCGCGGCGGCCCTCTCCAGTCCGTCGGTGACGTCGCGGCTACGCGGTTTGAGATCGACCTTCTGATTCTCGGACACGATTCCCCATCATCCTCGCTCCACCCCGATTACGCCGCCGACCACGCCGAACGTTCTTCGACTCGGCGCGGCGGCCGGAGCGAACGGTCGATGGCGCGCGCACGACCGGGCGCCAGCTCGGACGAGCAGCACCGCCCCTCGATGGGCTCGCGGAGAACTCCAACTCGGCACCGATCCCGCCCTACACTTCGACACCCATCCGACCGGCCGACACCGAGTTGCCACGTGTTGTCGGATGACCGATAGCGACGTCATCGAGGCAGACGAAAGCTCTCACCCACGGGCGCTTCGTGTGGTAAATATCTTTCAGGGGCAGGGGATTCGGGGCTTCCCTGCGGCAAACGATCTGCCGTGAAGGGCCATCGATGACTGTTGTTCTGCCGCTTGGCGCAGCCTTCCCACCGGCGTATCGGACGCCCGAACTGTCGCATGGGTCGAATCCCGAAATCCTGAGACTTCAGCCGAACAACTTGTTTGCCAACCGATTTCGCGAACACACCCGGTGCAAACACGTTCACGTCGTATTCGTTCGATCGCCTGAGGAGGACCATGGCCGACATCGTCGCGATTCATGGCATACAGCAGCACCGCTCGTCGCGCGAAGCGATGCACGACGCTTGGCTGGCCGCGATCGTCGAGGGGCTACGCAATGTCAGGAGTGTGCACGCCGATTCGCTGACCCTCGAATGCGCCTTCTACGGACACGAGTACAACGACGGCAAATCCGGAGCCGAACCAAGTTACGCCGCAATAGATGTGAAGCCAGGCCTCGAAGAAGAACTCGTCGAGGCGATCGCGGCCGCGCTGCCCGAGGCCGACAGCGAGGGGAAGAAGCTGTACCTTCCCAACACCCTCCAGAAAGCTCTCGTCGCCATACAGGCGAGTCGATTGTTCGAAGGCGTCGACTCGATACTGATCTCCTTCGTCAAACAGGTTCATCGATATCTGACAGACGCCGAGTTCCAGGCCCGCGTTCTCGACGAGTTCTCGCGCGCGATGGCAGGATCGCCGCGTCTGGTAATCGGGCATTCCCTGGGCAGCGTGGTCGCATACGACTGGCTGCAACGCAACGAGGTCGACAGTCCGCCCGCGCTGATCACCCTGGGATCACCACTGGGTTTCGAGGCGATCCGCAGGCGACGCCACCAGCCCCAGGACCGCTCCCGGTGGCCCGGTCGTGTCCCCTCGTGGACGAACATCGCCGCGGGCCACGATGCCGTTGCCATGGTCAAAAAGCTTGCGGCACTGTATCACCCGGATATCGTCGACCAGCCCTGCGACAACTCGCGCAGCGCTGCCCATTCGGCGATCAGCTACCTGAAGAACGTCCGCACCGCCCGCGCGATCGACAAGACACTCGGATGAGCGCGCGCCAGCTGTTCTGTCTTTCCGGCGTAAGCACGTACACGGAGCAGGAGGACCTCGACGGGGTGCCCGACGAACTCCGGACCATGCGAAAGGCATTGACCAGACTCGGGCTGACGGAGTTGGCTTCGTTCACCGAGGACGAACGCGGCCACGGCGACCTCCAACGCGAATTGTTGACGTGGGCCTCGCGGGGAGAGACCACCGAGGACCATCAGGAAACCCTGCTGATCTACTGCACCGGCCACGGGGTGATCGCGGACCAGTCCCGATTTCGCCTCGTCGAATCCGATGGGCGCCTGTTCGCGCCGCAGGAGGTGCTCACCGCGTTGGCCGAGCGGAGGACCTTGCGTCAAGTGGTGCTCATTCTGGATACCTGCAATGCCGGACAAGGTGTCGACGCGGCGCTGAGCAGTGCGCGCGAACCACTGACGAACACCGCGCAGCGTGTGGAATTCTGGGCGATAGCTTCGAGCAGGCGACTGGAGACCGCCGCGCAACGAACATTCGCCTCGGCCTTCGCGAAGGCACTGCGACGAAACTCGAAGCCCTCCTGGACCGTCGGCCACTTCGAACCGACGCACCTGGCCAAAGAGATCGACAGCGCACTCGGGTCGGGCCAGTCGGTGTGGCTCGCCGCGGCGCATTCCACGACCGGGTGCCGCGTGCTGCCGAACCCATGCCACCAATCCTCGTCCTTGCCAGTCGAACTTCCCATCACCAGCAACTGGGCGGCCGCGGCACGCGGGGTCTCGGCCGCGGACAAGCCCGGCTACTTCTTCACCGGGCGAGCACGTGAAATGCGCATGTTGCGTGAGCACATCGCCGGAGCAGGCATCGCGACAACAATCGTCGTCACCGGCGCCATCGGTTCGGGAAAGAGCGCGCTGCTCGGAAACGTCGTCCTCACCGCCGAAGGGTCTGCCGCCCTCACCACGGAAGCGCGCTTGCGTTGGCCCGCGCTCTCGGTCAGGGTGCTCACCGGCAGGGGCGCGCGCAATTCCGTTGTCCGGCAGCTCGCTCGACAACTCGATAGGGCGGACGCCACCGTCGCCGAGGTGGAATCGGCGCTGCGCGAATCGCCGAAGCCGATCGCTGTCGTCCTCGATCAGCTCGTCGAGGAGGACGGCGAGTCCTGGGACGACATCCTCACTCTCGCCGCCGTCCCTAGCGTTCGCCTGGCGGTCGGCTTGCCGCCGCGGTCGGAACTCCTTACGCGGGCGGGTCATCCGGTGATCGATCTCGACGAGTCCGGTGCGGACATCGACGCGGATATCGGCGGCTACCTGGCCACCCGATTTCGTCTGGTGCACCAGGACGAATCCGAATCGACATTGCGCAACCTGGTCGCGAACGCCGAACGATGGGGGCCGGGTTTCGCCGTCGCCGTCGCCGGGTGCGACGCCTACGCCGAAGCCAGGGCAGGCCAAGCCCGCTCGGCCGCCGAGCGCACCGCGAAGCGGGCGGCGACTGCCGCCGCACGCAAGATCTGCCGGGCCATCCTGTTCGCCGATCTCGCGGAGGACGCGGGTTCGGTGGTCGACGCGCTCAGTGCGCTGTGCTCCTTCGACGAGTCGATCGCGGTGCCCGCCCACGAGTGGGCGGCCGTGGCGTCGAAATCGTCCGGCGCACTGATCACCGCCGAAGCGGTCACCGCCGCCGCCGCACAACTCGGTCGATATGTGAAGTGCGAGAAGGGTTCCCAAGGCGCCGACCGCTGGCGTACCACCTTCCATCCGTACGGCTCTTCGGACCGGAAGCGCCGATCGGCGGATATGAAGCCTGCCGAGCATTTCCTCGCGCTGCTCCCCCAGCTCACCGATCCGTCTCGAGTCGAATGGGACACCGTCGACCCTTCCGTATTGCGACTCGTCGCATGGGGTCTGGCACTGCAAACGGGTAGTGGCCGACTGCTCGACGATCCCGGCTTCTTGCTCAGCGCGCCGGCCGGTCTCGTGGCGGCCGCCGTGCGGAAGCTGACCGACGGCGCGGATCGCACCCGCCGATCGCTGGTGGCCGGCGTTGTTTCCGAGGAGGGCAGCCTCGCCGACCGGGCGTTGCTGCTCGACATCGCGAGCCACCGTTTCGGGCTGGCCGCGGTCGCGACCGCGGTACGGACACGCTGTCGGCCCGCGCACGAAGTCGGTTGGGTCCACCCCGCCAGACCGCGCACCAGCCGCTTCGCCAGGTTCACCACCGATGCGGCGGGCACGATCGCGATCACCCTCGACGACAACGACGTACTCGAGTTCTGGAACCCGAAAGACGGTGGGGCCGTGCGCTCGCCGGTCCGCCTGTCCGGTGTGCCCTGCGCGATCAGCGCGGCGCGGCTTGCCGACAGTACCGTCGCGCTCGTCTCGACCTGGGACGGCGACGTGTGGTCCGTCCCGTGCGACAACGAGGCGGAGCCGGTGCGCAGGCCAGATCTCGCCCGCCTTGCGTCGACGGCGGCGCCGCCGGGTGAATTGCATGTCGCTCTGCACCGAAGCGGGCGAGTACTCGTCGGATCCGGCAGTCGAGTGTGGAGCAGCGAAATCGCCTCCGGGCTGCCCGCACGACGCGCGGTCGCACTCGAATCCGAGCTGCACTCGATTCTGGTGGCCGGGTCCGTGGACGATCCCGTCGGGTGGTTGGTGACCAGTACCGGCCGTGTCCGAAGACTGCGGCTCGCGCCCCTGTCGGAATCCCAAGTGGCGCATTTCCCCGTGTCTCCGAGACCGCTTTTCACCGCGGCCGCACCGGGCGGCGATGCCATCTTGATCATCGACGTCGGCGGCGGATTGCATCTGCGGGGCGCCGAGGGCGACAGCGAGCGCCTCGGTGGCGAACGCGCTCCGAATATCCGTGCCGCTGCGGCCGATTCGCGCATGGTCGTGGTGGGCGGCGGCCCGACCGGAGGTCGCGGGTGGCTGCAGATTCATCACCGCGACGGATCCGAACGTGTGCTCGACGTACCGCTCGACGACCCACCGATCGGGCTCGCGGTGCTGGACTCCGGCGACCTCCTGGTTGCTCGGCCATCCGGATTGCTGACCATGGCGTCGACCCCGCGGGAACTCGACCGACCGGCCGACACCGCCCTCGAGGAATGGGCAAGGTGACATCATGACCACATCCCGGCCCGAACTCCCGACCGAGTACCGGTCCACCCGCGAAAAACTCGTGGCCGGGCTGGTTCTCATCCGAGCCGTCGTCGCCGGGGACGTGCCGTCCGAGCCTGCGTGGTCAGCCGTCGTCGACGTCGCGACTCTCGTCCGCCGCCTGCTCGACGACGAGAGCGAAGGCCTGGATTCCCCGGCATCGGAGCTAGTCGTCTGGAGTCGGATGGTCGCGACTCCGGCTGAGCTCGAACGCATTTCGGATGTGCCCGGCGCCGACAGGCTGTCGGATGATCTGTTGCTCGGTCTTTGGGAGCTGGCCGAGCACATGAAGGCAACGACCACACCGCCCGCGGCGCTCCACAGCGAAGGGCCGGAAATCATCGTCGAGCAGCCGGACGGCCGGGGCGTCCTGCTCACGACGCACGAGGAATCCGGTACCGACTGGGTGCAGCGGCTGCCGGAGAGCTCGGACGAAACGGTGAAGGCGGCGTTGCGAGCCACAGTGGGCGCCTTTCCTTCGGTGTGGCCTGCCGCGTGGCCGACCGAAACGGACCTGCCGCGATCGGTGTGCTGGCCCCCGGACGTGCCCTTCGCCGCACCGGCCACCACACTTCCTGTCACTCTCTGGCACCTCGGCAGAATCACCGGGCTGGGTGACCCGCAGCCACTGAGCGCGGGCGAGATCATCGGCGAAGAGTGTCACCCGCTGGTCGGTCACGCGCTGGCCACGCGAAAGCGAGCCGCCAAGGCTTCGGGGAGGTCACTGCTCGCTCCGACCGAGAACGGATGGCGCCTGTTCTGTCCCGACGAGACGGAGAAAGCGCTGAGCGGCCCCCTCACGCTCGCCTCCGCAGCCGCGGCGGTCTGGGGTGCCGACTGGACGCGCTGGCTTCGCGAACGGCACGCCCACGAGTTGGCCGCGGCGGGATGGCGGGTGATCGACTGGCACGTGACGCCCGGCCACCCGCCGATCGCGGATCTCGACACCACGCAAAGCCTCAAGCTGGCGAGGTACTTCACCGAGAACAACGCACCGACGGTCGCGATCCTCGGCGGAACGCCCGGGAGCGGCAAGAGCACCGCGGTACGCAGGCTCGCGACACTGCTGTCGACACGTAAGCGCAACCCGCGAGCGGTGCAGGTCATCGAACACAGCGAAAACCACGAGCTGCCCGACAAATACGAGGCGGCGGCAGTCGGTGCGCATGCGCTCGGCGTACTCGAGAATCCCACCGAGCGGCCTGTCCTCGTCTTCGAGAACCTCCAACCGATCGGCGCGGACAACGTCGACGAGGTATTCGAGCACGTGGCCCGCGAGTTGAAGGTCGCTGTTCTCGCTGTCCTGCAGGACAGCGAAGACTCCCAGATCGACTGGCAGACCAAGAATCTGTTCACCGTGACGTCGGTGGTCGGCCCGGCGGCGCGCAGGCTGTTCGTCGACAACCTCGCGATGTCGGACGCCTCCCTCGACGCGGCGGCGGCGCACGCGCTGGTCGGCCGTGGCGGTGATCTTCGGCGAATCACCCAGGCGCTGTCGAGACAGGACCCGGACGCCCGGGTGGCGGCGCGCTTCGCCGAGCTCGCGAACAGCGAACGCGAGCCCCTCGTGCGGGCGGCCGCGTTGAGCCTGATGCGCTGCGAGATCCCGGCCGAGCAGCTCGACGCACTGGAAGCCGACGATCGCGACCTGTTCGGCGTCACGGTCGACCCGGAAAAGTCCACTATTCGCTTGGCCGGTATCGATGACAGTCTGCAACTGATCGACCTGTATCGGGAAAGTACCCAACGTGATTCGGCGCGCGGCGGTGAGTCGCTCGTCCAGCGCCGCAACGCGACGATCACCGACCTGCTCGCGCCGGTGCTCACCACCGCACTGCGCGACAACAGCGCCGAGGTAGCCGCTCTGCTCATCGGTTCCCGGCTGTATCACCGCGCGGTGTGCGAGCAACTGCTCCAGCGAGCGGAGGACGACGAACTCCTGGCGGGGTGGTGCTCGGCCGCGCCACTGATGAGCGTCGTCCGCACTCTCGGACTCATCGATGTGCTACCCGAACAGATGACGCGAACGATGGTCGAGAAATTGCTCGGTCGCCTCGATTCGACATCGGCGGTGTGGCATCCGACGCGCCTGCTCGCCTTGATACGCGCCGTACAGGACACCGCTTTCGTCATTTCCGATCAGACCACCGACGAGTTCGCGCGATGGTTGGTAGCCGTCGTCGACAGAATCATCGCCGATCGAACCGGCTTCCCCGAGGAACGGTTCGCGCTGCTGCTCGAGCTGGAACGGATCGATAGCGAAGCCGTGAAATCCCTTCTCGCCGAACGGTTCTTGGATGTCCTCGGCGGCCTGCGGGTCGATCAGGTCTCCAGTTACCGGCTGGTGCGGAAAGTGCAGAACATGCAACGCCGCCTGCTCTGGAAATCACCCAATGACGTGCAGGACTTTCCCATCGGCCAGGAATACGCGGTGCAGGATCTGCTGACCCACGATCCCCATGAGCAGGACGGAGTCGGAGTACTCATCGAATCGATGAGCCTGCACCACGAGTTCGAGAACGGTGAGCTGGAAGTCCTTTTCCAGTCGTATGAGGTGCCGCTGACCGCCGCGATGCGATTCGCCACCGCCGCGGAGCTGGCGGACGTGCTGAACAGCGTCTACACGACCAAGCCCGCTTTCAGCTGGTGGTTGCTGAGCAATTGGCACGACTTCCTCATTCAGGCGCGCAGTCTGATGCGCCGATCCGATCCGATGGAAGCCGCGACCCTGTTGCGGACGATAGCGAGATCGCAATCCCTCACTGCCGCACGCATTCTGTGCAGGTCCGGCGATCAGGTCGATGCCGGACTCGTACGAAGTTTCGCCAACCGGATCAAGAGCAACGACGACGCGCTCGGCGCCGGCCTGCTGCTTTCCGCGACGCACGCGGTCGGGGGGATGTTCCATGCGTGGCGCAGCTCGTTCGCCGCGGACCTGGCCGAGGAGATCGGCGAAGACACGATCAGGAAGATGATCGTCGATCCGCGGATGTCGGCCTGCTATCAACTGGTCAAAGCGCTCTGGGAAGTCGGGGCCAGCTATCGCGACCGAGTGCTGGATCTGGTGCTCGAGCAGGTCGTGCAGTCGGTCCGTCGCGGACGCAAGCATTGGGGCGCGGAGATCGCGCTGCTGCTCGCCGCCGACCCGGAACTCGGTGAGCCCGCTTTCCGCAGGCTCCGTGCAGAGATTCCACCGGAGCAGATCGTGCAGCTCATGTTCCGCGGCAGTACTGCGCACAGCCGGGTGATGTTTCACCGCCTCGGTCGTGTCCTGTACCCCGAAGTCGCCACCATGTACCGCGATCAGTGGGAGCTGCACGCATTCGTGGAAGGGCTGAGCAAATCGGCTCCGACTGCCGCACTCGCCGTGTGCGCAGAGGTCGCGAAGACTCTCGGGGACGCCGACGTGCCGGGCGCGGGCGCGATGATATTCGAGGCGAGCGGCGGGGCAGAGGTTTGGGCTCGACGCCTCGGACGCGGACGAAACCCCGATCGTTTCGTCCACGGGTTCGACAACCTGATCGCACTGGACCGCGCGTGCGCGCGCGAAGTGGTCGAGAAGCTGCGCGATACACCCAGCCGTTTCCGAATCGGCGATCGCCGGCTCGATACGCTCGCGGCGTTGTTGCGCGCCGCGATGCTGCACGACTCCGTCACCGCGTCCGCCCTCGTCCGTTCGATTCACGAGACGAAGCCCGAACTCGCCCCCGTGGTATTCGGCGAACTCACCGAGGACAGCCACCTGATGTACGTCCTCGACGGTGATCTGGTGAATCTGCAGGATCCGGTCCTCCAGGCCACCGCGGCGCGCAACTTCGCGCGGGCCGGTCTGTCCCGCGGCACGCGGCAGGCGAAGTGGATCACAGCCACATACCGCTCGCGCGTGCAGACCGTCAAGATGTTCGCCAGCCCGCGACGCGCGGACGCGCTCGTGTGCATGCTCGAAATCTGGGACTTCCGTTGGGGTTCCGCCGCGGTCGACCAGCTGGACCTCAGTCGAATCGGACGTCGAGTTCGCTTCGGGCAGGTGGCCGATCTCGGCCCCACGGTCGGCTTGATCCGCACGCTTTGCGCTCTCGACCGAACGGTCGAGGCCAACCAGATTCTCGACGATCTGCTCGCCACCGACGTCGCCACCATCGCGGAGAGCGCCACGCTGACGACCTTGTGTGAATTGACCGACATCCTGCAACGGCTCAGAACGGAAGCGGTCCCACGCACCTTGCGGATTCTGCGAGACGCCGTCGATCGAACGGTCCAACGGTCGGTGCTGTTGGACGAACGTCGGTTCTGGCAGCACGTCGGCAGGGCGCTGTGGACACTACGGCACACACCAGGGGGCCGGGTGTCCCGTGGCCCGATCAGCGAGCCGAGGGTTCGGCCGAACATCGCGCACAGCACGGTTCTCGCCTGGGTAGCGGCCGAGCTCGACCAGCCGGGTTGGGGCGACGACGCACGGGAGCGCGCCTACCGCAGATTGGGGAACGAGCGCCTCGCCGCACCGGTCGATCAAGCCCAGGTGCTACTGGCGACGGCCAATGGCTGGGCGCCGGAATTGCGGTCCTCCGTGACCGGTACCGGCTTGGAACGGTTGCCCTTCTGGCTTTTGCGGATGCTCTACCAGCAGGCGAAAGACGACCGGGAACTCCGTCTGCTGCTCGACGCCTGCGAGCCCGCGATCCGCGCCGAGGTCTTCCGTGACATCGCGCGACCGGACTGGGACGCCAGCAGGATTCGGCTGGCCATCGGCGCTTCCCGCCACTTGCGTGGCACAGCGTCCGACGACGCGGCGCCGCTGTGAAATCGGAGTAGCGCACGGGTCGCGTTCAGCGGTCGTAGGAGGCGACACCGACCGGCCCCACGCCGACGCACACACCGAGACCTGTTGTGTAGGAACCTATCCGAAGGAACGATCCGCCCCCGACCACGCGGACGTACACCGTGTGCTGCCCGGCTCGGACCGGGACGACGACCGGCCGCCCGCGCTCGAGGCCGACGGTGATCTGCCCGTCTCGGTCGGCGACGTAGTTCAGCTGCGCGGTCCAGTTGTTGTCGAGCATGGGACCGTCCAGCGGAAGCGTGACCGGTGTCGGGCCCGCGATCCGGTAGTCGCAGGCGGGGTCGGGGCCGGGGCGGATGTGCCGGTTCCACCAGACGACGGCGTCCACGATCTCGCCCGTGTCGGTGATCATGCGCAGCCGAGGTGTCGAGTCGGCGAACGCGGTGGGCGGCGCGACCGGTGCGAGCACGTTCTCGGCGAGGTTCTGCGGATAGGCGTAGGGCGCGAGGACGGCCCATGGCACTTCCTGCTCCAGCAGCGGCGCGTCCTGTTCGCCGAGCGCGGCCGTGACGTTGGTGAGGTAGGTGCGGGTCGGTCCGATCGCCCAGGCCCGCGCGAAGGTCAACGAGGACCACAGGCTGCTCACCACGAACGCCACCGTGAGCACCGCCATCGCGGGCGCGACGAACCGCCGCGCCCACAGCTCGGAGTCGCGGGGCCGCGCCCGAAGCACCAGCGCGCCGGCGAGCGCCATCACCACCGCGACATCGGCCAGATACCGGAGGGATTGCATGATCTCGGTGGCGGTGTTCGGTCCGCTGCGGATCAGCGCGAGCGGCAGCTGCACCACAACGACGTAGACCGCGACCGTCACCAAGACCGCCGTCACCCGCCGGCGCAAGAAGACGGCGACCACCGCGAGCACACCGAGCGCCACCCAAGCGAAAGCGACCGCCCAGTCCGGCGGAGCCGCCCACGGCGTGGCGGGCAACCACCGCTCCCACACCCAGGGCCCGCCCGACAACGCGGGCACGACACCCAGCGACGTGGCGCTGCGCAGCAACTCCCCGACATCGTGCCCGTCGCCGTGCACGGCGGCGACATCGACGACGCTGAGATACACGCCGAGCCACGCCACCAGCGCCACACCGCAACCCACCCACAGCATCGCCCCGCGCCGGGCGACCGTTCGGATGACCCCGGCGTGACCGTCCACGTGGTGGGTCAAGGCGGCGGCCGCGAACGCCACGAACGGAACGACCACCGACTTCTCGAAGGACAGCAGCGCCGCGACCAGGACGACGATCCCCGACACCGCGTACCGGCGCCGCCCGGTGCGCACCAGCAGCACCGCGTCACCGATCACCCAGGCGAGGGCGAACTGCAACGGCAACGCGTTCAACGCCGCCGCCCACCACGCGAACGCGGGCAGCGTCAGCGGACACACCAGGTAGAGCACGAGCGGCACCAGCAGCGCGCGGCGTTTGCCCACCACGATGATCAGCATGCGCAGCACCGCGAGCGAGGCCGCGAGTTGTAGCACGATCAGCGAGAGCACCGGCCCCGCCCACGCCAGCGGCGCCGCCTTTGTCACCAGCCACGCCGTGGCGAAAGCCAGCGGCATGAAGTGACCGTCGTGGTCGTAGAGCAGCAGGTCCGCGGAGAACAACTCGTAGCGACCGGCGCGCCCGACCAGAACGAGGTCGTCCCAATAGAAATAGCCGCGGCCTGCGATCCAGCCGCGCAGCGCCACCTGCGCCACGACGAGACAGCACGCCACGAGGACCACGGCGCGCGGGGTCGAAGCGGTGAGCGCCGTCCGCGCCCGCCGCGACCACCCGCCGACCGGCGGTAGGCCGCGCGCGGAGACGACCGGCGCCGGACGCTCGCCGATGCGGACGTCGGTCATCGCGCGCACTCCTGTTCGCGATCGTGCTCTGCCGGGCGTGGTCCGAGGATCGTTGGCTGGATCCCCGCGCCCAGTCTGCCCGAAACCTCACCGCACGGTCCCCGCCGGAGCACCGTCGAAGGACGCGCCCACCGCCGGTCGGCACCGCCGCTCGGGCGCTCGCGCCGACACGGGTGGGGCAATCCTCGAGCATCACCGTGCACAAACGAAACTTTCCGCCACAATATTGTCTGTCCCCCCGGACGATTTCCGACGCACTCGTGCCTACCTGAAAGACAACGACACCGGCGCTCGACCCGAGAGCCGTCGTCCTCGCCCACCAGCGAACACACGGAGTACGCGATGTTTACTCGATGGACGAACACAGCCGCCTGCGCGGTGGCGACCCTCGCCGCAGTCCTGTCGCCCGCCGTCACTTCCACCACCGCACACGCCAGCCCGCCGCACTGCCCCGACATCCACGTCGTGGCGGTTCCCGGGACCTGGGAGACCTCGAAAACCGAACCGGGCAAGGGGATGTTGGCCGCCGTCGCCGACGACCTGCCCGGCGACGTCTGGACCGACTACGTCGCCTACACCGCGACCGCGTTCCCCTGGGAAGGCGAGGTGTACGGCCGGTCCAAGCGCGAAGCCATCGACACCGCCCGCGCGCTCATCGCGGACACGGCCCAGCGCTGCGCGACGACGCGGTTCGCGCTGCTCGGCTACAGCCAAGGCGCGGACGCCGCAGGCGATCTCGCCGCCGAGATCGGCACCGGGCTCGGCGTTGTCTCGCCCGACCGTGTCGAACTCGTCGGCCTGATCGCCGACCCGCGCCGCTCCCCCACCGACACCCTCATCGGCCCGCCGGTGCCCGGCGCGGGCGCGGGCGGCCCGCGCCTGGGTGGATTCGGCTGGCTGACCCCGCACACCTTCACGTTCTGCGCCCCCGGCGACCTGTACTGCGCGACCCCGGACGGTGACTACGCCGCCCGAATCGCCGGATTCTTCGCGCAGGTCTCCAACCCGGACCCCGCCCTGTTCGACAAGTACCAGCAGCAGGCGGGCGAACTCATCAACGACGCCATGGCCGCGGGCGGTTTCGGGCTTCTGCACGACCAGCTCAACAACTCGGCATACGAGGAGCGCAAGAAGCAGATCGATGACTTCCTGGCCTCCGGCGCCCACCAGTGCTACCCGACCTACCGGGTCGCCGCCGGGGGTGCGACCCCGCTCACCTGGTTGCGTCAGCGTCTGGTCGGTCTCGCTCTGCGTTGATCGGCGCTCGCGGTAATCGTCGGGCACGAGTGCGAAATCGCGAGGTCAGGGAGCCGTCCCGCCGATAGTCGGCGGACCGTTGCGAGTGCGACGCGCGCCGGAGTCGACAGGATTCCGGCGCGCGTCGCTGCGTGCTCGCTTCCCGCGGTCAGCGGCTGCCGAGTCGCCGATCCGCGGGGCGAACGCGCGATAGGCTCGGGCGAGATCATTCGGTGCGACCGGCGCAGGGGTGATGCACTATGTGTCGACTGTTCGGACTGACCGCCGCCCCGCGACGGGTGAAAGCAAGCTTCTGGCTACTCGACGCGGCCGACAGCCTGGACCGCCAGAGCGAGGCGAATCCCGACGGCACCGGGCTCGGCACCTTCGACACCGCCGGTCGGCCGCTTGTCGAGAAACAGCCGCTGGCCGCGTACGAGGACCGGCAGTTCGCCGTGGAAGCCAAGCACCGCGAGTCGGCCACATTCCTCGCCCACATCCGGCACGCCTCCACCGGCGACCTCAGCACGAAGAACACCCACCCGTTCACCCAGGACGGGCGAATCTTCGCGCACAACGGCGTCATCGAGGATCTTCCCCGCCTCGACGAGGAACTCGGCCGATACCGCGAGCTGGTCGAGGGCGACACCGATTCGGAACGTTTCTTCGCCCTGATCACCAAACACATCGACGCACACAACGGCGACGTCACCGCTGGCATCACCGAAGCGACGCACTGGATCGCCGACCGATTGCCGATCTTCGCGATCAACATGCTGCTGACCACCGCCACCGAGCTGTGGGCGCTGCGCTACCCCACCACCCACGACCTCTACGTGTTGGACCGTGAACCGGGCGACCACCTCGAGCACAGCGGCACCGCGGGAACCGTCCGAGTCCGCTCGACCGAGCCTGCCCGCGTCCCCACCTTCGTCGTAGCCAGCGAAGAGATGGACGACGACCCCGACTGGCGCCTGCTCCCCTCCGGCGAACTCCTCCACATCGACCGAAACCTCCACGCCCACCGCACACCCATCCTCGATCGTCCCCCTTCCCATCCGCTCTCCCTCTCCGACCTCAGCGCCGACGCGGCCGCCTCGCAGCAACACCGCTGACGCGCAACGCCATTCGAGCGCGCCCGTCCTCGCCGCCTGCCGACTTCCTCGATGTCGTCCGAGCGACGCTCGTCAGACCAGCAGTTTGTCGGGCGTGATCGGCAGGTCACGGACACGCACACCCGTGGCGTGGTACACGGCGTTGGCGACGGCCGCCGCGGCGCCGACGATTCCGATCTCGCCCGCCCCCCTCGAGCCCATGGGATTGGCGTGCTCGTCGACTTCGTCGAGCCAGATCGCGTCGATGTCGCGGACGTCGGCGTGCGCGCTGATGTGGTAGGTGGCGAGATCTTGAGTGACGACGTGGCCGAATCGATGGTCGCGCACGCTTTCCTCGTGCAGCGCCATCGACAAGCCCATGGTCATTCCGCCGATCAGCTGGGAGCGCAGGGTGCGGGCGTTGATGGCGCGGCCGACCGAGAAGACGCCGAGCATGCGGGGGACGCGGATTTCGCCGGTGTCCCGATCGACGGCGACTTCGACGAAATGGGCGCCGAAGGAATGCATGGCGAACTTGTCTGCGTCGGGGTTCTCCGGCGGTTCCGCGATGGTTTGCGCTCCGGCGGAAGGCTTTTCGCCGTGCTCCTCACGAAAGGCCCGCGCCGCCGCGACGATCGCCGTGCCCCACGAGCTGATACCCGAAGACCCGCCGGCCACCGAGGCGGCGGGCAGGTCGGTGTCGCCGATCTGGAGATCGACCGTGGCGGTGTCACACCCGAGCGCGTCGGCGGCGATCTGGGTCAGCGCGGTCCAGGTGCCGGTCCCGAGGTCGGCCGCGCCGATCTGCACCGTGTATCGGCCGTCGGAGCAGTAGACGATGCGGGCGACGTTGCCCGGCATGGACGAGGCGGGATAGGTCGCTGCGGCGACGCCGGTACCGAGCAGCCAGTCGCCCTGTCGACGGCTTCGGGGCGCCGGATCGCGCTCGGCCCAACCGAACCGTTCGGCGCCGGTCCGGAGACATTCGATCAGGTGCCGCCCCGACCACGGATTGCCCGACGCCGGTTCGACATCGGGTTCGTTGCGTAGACGCAACTCGATCGGGTCGATGCCGCAGGCGGCCGCGAGTTCGTCCATCGCGACCTCCGCGGCGAACATACCGGGACATTCGCCTGGCGCGCGCATCCAGAACGGCACCGGAACGTCCAGCGGCGCAAGGCGATGCGAGGTCCGACGGTTCGGCGCCGCGTACATCATGCGCGACACCAGTGCGGTCTGCTCCGCGAATTCCTTGACCGCCGAGGTGAGTTCGACGACTTCGTGCGACAGTGCCGTCAACGTGCCGTCCCGGTCCGCGCCGAGCCTGATCCGCTGGATCGTGGGTGTCCGGTAGCCGACGAGGGCGAACATCTGCTGACGGGTGACCGCGAGCTTCACCGGACGACCCCTGCTGCGCCGCGCGGCCATGATGGCGAGCACATTGTGGGCGTGCGGCGCGCCCTTCGCACCGAACCCGCCGCCGACGTGCGGTGCGATGACCCGCGCTTGTTCAGGCTCGAGGCCGAACAACGGCGCGAGCGTCTTGCGCACCGCGTGCACGCCCTGCGTCGAGTCGTAGAGCGTTACCCGCGGGCGCCCAGAGGTCTCGTCCCACACCGCGATGCAGGCGTGCGGTTCCATCGGATTGTTGTGTTCGATCGGGGTGGTGTAGGTCTGGTCGACCGTCACCGCCGCGGCGGCCATGGCGGCGTCGACATCGCCTTCGTCGGTGTCGGCGGGCTCGGTCTCGAGCAGCTTCTCCGGCGCGTACAACCCGGGGTGGTCGATGCGCAGCTCGGTGTCGTGCGGCTCGGCTCGATAATCGACACTCACGAAAGATGCCGCCTGCCGCGCGATTTCGGCCGACTCGGCGACGACCGCGCCGATCAGCTGTCCGCGGAAGTGAACCCGATCGTCTTGCAGGATGCTCAGTTCGCCGTCCGAGGTATCCGCGAGCTTCGGCGCGTCGAAGACGGTCAGCACGGCGACCACACCGTCCAGCGCCTCTGCGGCGGCGGTGTCCATCGCGACGACCCGCCCGTGCGCGGTCGTGGCCTGGATGGGATGCAGGTAGGCGGGCCGCTCGACTCGATGCTCGAATGCGTAAGGCGCGGTGCCGGTCACCTTCGCCGGACCGTCGAGCCGGGCGAGCGGCGCGCCCATCGATGTCGCCGGAATCAGTGTCATCGCCGCGTCCCTTCGGTGAGGGTCCGCAACGTCGCGACCAGAGTCCGTTGGGCCAGTTCGACTTTGAACTCGTTGCCGTCGAGCGGGCGCGCTTGCGCGAGTTCGGCCCGCGCCGCCTGGACGAACATCTCTTCGCTCGCCCGGGCGCCTTCCAGCGCCGCCTCGGCATGCTCGGCCCGCCACGGCTTGTGCGCGACGCCGCCGAGAGCGATTCGGGCGGAGACGATCTCGCCGGATTCGAGGACGAGTTCGGCGGCGACCGAGACCAGCGCGAAGGCGTAGGAGGCGCGGTCGCGCACCTTGCGATAGGTCGAGCGCGCACCGGTGGGTGGTGCGGGCAGCTCGACCCCGGTGATCAGTTGGCCGTGACTCAGCACGGTGTCGAGATCGGGACGGTCACCCGGCAGGCGATAGAAGTCCGCGATCGGGATGCGTTTCGTACCGTCGACGTCCTGTACCACCACGCGGGCGTCGAGCATGGTCATGGCCACCGCCATATCCGACGGATGGGTCGCCACGCACTGCTCTGACGCTCCCAGAATCGCGTGGTAGCGGACGTATCCGCCGATCGCCGAACATCCGCTGCCCGGTTCGCGTTTGTTGCACGGCGTCGTGACGTCCTGAAAGTACGGACAACGGGTGCGCTGCAACAGATTTCCCGCCGTGGTCGCCAGGTTGCGCAACTGCCCGGACGCACCCGCGAGCAGCGCCCTGGACAGCGCGGGGTAGCGGGTGCGCACGAGCGGGTGCGCGGCGAGATCGGTGTTGCGCACGGCCGCACCTATCCGCAGACCGCCGTCGGCGGTCTCCTCGACCTCGGCGAGCGGGAGCCTGCTGACGTCCACCAGCAGGCGCGGTCCGGTCACGCCCAGCTTCATGTGGTCGACGAGGTTCGTCCCGCCGCCCAGATACGCGGCATCCGGCCGGGCCGACACCGTCGCCACCGCGTCCTCGGCGGTGGCGGCGCGGCGGTACTCGAAGGGGATCACAGTCCCACGGCCGCTCGGATCGCGGCGAGAATGTTGGGGTAGGCGGCGCAGCGGCAGAGGTTGCCGCTCATCCGTTCCCTGATCTCGTCGTCGGTCAGTTCCGGCTCCGCGGTGAGATCGTCGGTCACGTGGCTGGGGTGACCGGCCTTCGCTTCGTCGAGCATCCCGACCGCGGAGCACACCTGCCCCGGCGTGCAGTAGCCGCATTGGAACCCGTCGCGATCCAGGAATGCTTCCTGCACAGGGTGCAGCTCGCCGCCCTCACCCAAACCGGCCGCGGTGACGATATCGGCGCCGTCCTGGGCGACGGCGAAGGTGAGACAGGTGGTGGTTCGGCGACCGTCCAGCAGCACGGTGCACGACCCACACTGTCCGTGATCGCAGCCCTTCTTCGGCGAAGTCACGCCGAGCTGCTCGCGCAGCGCGTCGAGCAGCGTGGTGCGGTTGTCGACCCGAAGGGACCGCTGCTCACCGTCGACGCGCAGGGTGATGCCGGTCCGAATGTTCGAGGCATCCATCTTCGCCGCGTACCCAGGGCCGAGCGGGCGAATCCTCCGGCGCCGAAACCGTATGGATGTTCCGGCGGGTCGATTGATGGACGGTTGACCGATACGCGGAGGTCAACGCGCGCGCCTGTTCCACTGGCAGACGCAGGGATCTGTCCGAGGGAGAGGACGAGGCGTCATGTCCATCGACGTCGCGAAGGTGACACCGGCAACTCGCGGCGGCGCGGTCGCGCCCGCGCTCGCGGCGCTCTCGGCGGGCGGGTTCCTCGCGGTCGCGATCTGGGTGTCGAGCCGCCTGGAGGTGAGCGAGGAACTGCACCGCGTCGCGCTGTTCGTTCACCTGGCGGCGCTGGTGGTCGGGCTCGGCGCGGTGCTGGTCGGCGACTACGCGGCGCTGCTGTGGCTGGCGAGGCGGGTGACGACGGCGCAGCTGCTGCACGACATCGGCCGGTTGCACCTGCCGATCTGGGTCGGCCTCGCGGGACTGGTGGGCAGCGGGATGCTGCTCGAACCCGAATTCGAGGTCCTCGCCACGCGCGTGAAGCTGGCGCTGGTCGCGATCCTGCTGGTCAACGGAGTACAGGCGATGGCGCTCGAACGGCGGATGGCCGCGGCGGGACCCCACCTCGGCTTTCCGCTCGTCCTGCGTGGCATCGTGACCGCTCTCGTCTCCCAAGGCTGCTGGTGGACGGCGATGTGGATCGGCTTCACCGCGACGCAGTCCTGAACGATTGACCGGTTTTGATTGTCCTGGCGTGCAACGTATTACGGTCAACGCACGGCGCTGCTGCACTGACTCTGGGCATCCGACCACATCCTCGTCGCGGTCGGACGCTCGGCATCACGCAGGAAAGGCAGCACCCGATGCGAAAATCTCGACTCGCGCTATGCGTTCTCACCGCCTGTCTCACGGCCCTCGGTGCGGTGGGTTGTGGCGCGGACACGACTTCCCCCGAGCCGGCGGCCAGTCCGCTCACGCTCAATACGACCGAGCCGGAGAACCCGTTGGTGCCCGGTGACACCACCGACGCCGGTGGCTCGAAGATCCTTCGCACCCTGTTCAAGGGTCTGGTCGACTACGACCCGCGCACCGCCGCGCCGCGCAACGCCGTCGCCGAATCCATCGAGACCACCGACTCCCGGGTCTTCACCGTCACGCTGAAGCACGGGTGGACCTTCCACGACGGCACACCGGTGACCGCGCACAGCTTCGTGGACGCGTGGAATTACACCGCGTACGCGCCCAATCAGCAGCAGGGCGCCGGATTCCTCTCCGTCATCGAGGGTTTCGACGCGGTGAACGCGCCCGACCCGAGCGGCACACCCGTCGCGAGTTCCGGCAGCCCCGCCGCGCGCACGATGAGCGGCCTGCGTGTCCTCGACGACCACAGGTTCACGATCACGCTCGCCGCTCCGCTGCCCAGCTTCGTCAACCGGCTCGGCTACCTGGCCTACGCGCCGCTGCCGAAGCGGTTCTTCTCCGATCGCGCGGGCTACCTGGCGCACCCGATCGGCAACGGTCCCTTCGAGTTCGTCTCGCACGCAACGGGTTCCAGCCTGACCATCGAGCGCAACGAGAACTACTCCGGCCCGCACAAGCCCGCCATCGAACGCGCGGAGTTCCGCTTCAACAAGACGCTGGAGGCGGCCTACGGCGACGTCGTCGCCAACCGCCTCGACTTCCTCGAGGTGCTGCCCGGCGACGCGCTCGTCGCCGGACGCTACAAGCAGGATCTCGCCGGCCGTCACTTCACCCGCGCCGGAACGGGTCTGCAGTCGATCACGTTCCCGCTCTACGATCCGCGCTTCGCCGATCCCCGGGTGCGCCAGGCGATTTCGATGTCGATCGATCGTCAGCACGTCATCGACACGGTGTTCACCGGCGATCGCATCCCGGCGCCGGGACTCGTGCCGTCCACCGTGCGCGGCGCCACCGAGGGCCAGTGCGGAGCACTGTGCGAGCATCGTCCGCAGCAGGCGCGAGAACTGTTCGACAGCACGGGATTCCAGGGCCCGATCGAGATCGCGTCCAACGTCGATTCGGCCAACGAGAAGTGGCTGACCGCGGTGTGCTCGTCGATCACCGCCGCGCTCGGCCGCGAGTGCCGGTTCCAGCCTGTCGCGACGCTCGGCGAGTTCCGCCGCCAGATCAACGCCCACCAGATGCGGACGATCTACCGCACCGGCTGGGTCGCCGACTACCCCTCGATCGAGAACTTCCTGAACCCGCTCTACCGCACCGGCGGTTCGTCCAATACCGGCCGCTACAGCAACCCGCAGGTCGACGCGCTGCTCGCCCGCGCCGACGCCACGGCGAACGAGCAGGAGTCCTGGAGCCTCTACCAGCAGGCCGAACGCCTGGTCCTGCAGGACATGCCCGCGATCCCGCTCGTCGTCCCCGGCGTGCAGACCGGCTGGTCGGAGCGGCTGCGGAACGTGACCGTCACGCCTTTCCGCGACCTCGACCTGGAAACCGTCACGATCGCCTAGCGGACGCCCACGCCCCGTCGTGCCTCGATGGTCTCCGAGGCACGACGGCGCACGACTTGACCCTCACGTCGCGTGAGGGTCGACGATGGCGCCATGACAGAGACCTTCCCCGCCTTCGACATCAGCCCTGTTCCCACTCCCGAGTTGAACGCCGAACCACCGGAGCTCTTCCACGGCCTGTACGGAATGCCGATGTTCGTCACGGCGCCGACGCCGGATCTGGCCGCATCGGTCGACTTCTGGACCCGCGGCCTCGGGTTCTTCGACCTGTTCTCGATCCCCGGCGGACTCACCCACCTGCGCCGCTGGGCCTTCCAGGACGTGTTGCTCGTGCACGGCGAGCGGCCCGCCGAGGCGCCCGCGCTCACCGTGAGCTTCGCCTGCGTGCTGAGCCAGCTCGACGCGATCGCCGCCGCGTGCGACGAGCTGGTCCCCGGCTGCGCGACCGGCCCCCGGCGGATGCCGTGGAACTCGGTGGAACTCGAGATCCGCACTCCGGAGAACACCCGGGTGATCATGACGGCCGCGCGACCGTGGGATCCCGACAGCCCGGAGGCCGAGCATCTGCGAGGCATCGGGATCGAACCGCCCAGCGAGTGAACCGGCTGCCAGACTGATCCGCGTGACGAATCGAGCCATGGACGAAGACGGCGATCTCACCGTCGGCGCGGTCGCGTCGCTGGTCGGCGTGACGATCCGAACGCTGCACCACTGGGATTCGATCGGGCTCGTCCACCCGTCCGAGCGCACCGACGCAGGCTATCGGCGCTATACGGCCGCCGACCTCGCTCGCATTCACCGGGTGCTGGTGTACCGCGAGCTCGGCGTGCCGCTCGGCGATATCGCGGCGCTGTTGGACGCGCAGGCGGCCGACGCCCTCGCGGCGCTGCGCACACAGCGCGACCAGTTGCGCGAGCGCGGCGCCCACCTGCGCCGGATGGGCGACGCGCTCGATCGCATGATCGAGGCGCGGGAGTCCGGCATCCTGCTGTCCGCCGAGGAGCAGGTGGCGATCTTCGGCGAGCACTGGCAACCGTCCTGGGCCGCGGAAGCACGCGATCGCTGGGGTGACACCGTGCAGTGGGCGCAGTACGCCGAGCGCGCCGCGGGCCGGACCGCCGAGCATTGGCAACAGATCGCGGAGGATGTCGACGCGCTGCACACGGAACTGGGCGCGGCGCTTCGGGCCGGCGTGATGCCGGGAAGCGAGCAGGCCAACGCCTTGGCCGAGCGGCACCGGGCCTCGCTCGGCGTGTACTTCGACTGCACCCACTCGATGCACGTCTGCCTGGGGCGCACCTACGCCACCGACCCGGGATTCGCCACCTTCTACGACGGCATCGAGACCGGTTTGAGCGCCTGGCTGCGCGACATCATCGACGCCAACGCGCGCGCCAACGGCGTCGATCCCGACTCGGCGACCTGGGTCTGACCCGCCTGTCGAATTCGGGCCGAGGGCTGGAATCACGGTCCGAGATCTGTCGGTGGGCGGCGCTACGGTGGCGGCGTGAACCGGACGGATCGGCTGTACGCGATAGTCGAGGAGTTGCGGGCGATCTCCCCGCGGCTGCGCACCGCGCGGGAGTTGGCGGAACGGTACGAGGTGAGCGTCCGGACGATCGAACGCGATATCGCCGCGCTACAGCAGGCCGGTATCCCGATCTACGCCGACGTGGGCAGGCGCGGTGGGTACGCGCTGGAGAAGAGCATGTCCTTGCCGCCGTTGAACTTCACGCCCGCGGAGACCGTCGCGCTGGCGGTCGCGCTGGCCCGTCATCGCGGCGGTCCGTTCGAGCAGGCGGGCCACAGCGCGCTGCGCAAGATCTTGGCGGTGCTGCCGGAACGCAACGCGGCCGCCGCGCGCGAGCTCGCCGGACGTATCCGTTTGATCGATCCGCTCGACGCACAAGAGATCAACACGATTCCCGCGGTGATCGAGGGGGCCATCGAGGTCGGGCGGGTCTTGCGGATCGGCTATCTCGACCGGTTCGGCGCGCGCACCGAGCGCGACGTCGAGCCGTTCGCGTTGGTGAACGGGGCGAACGGGTGGTACCTGGCCGCCTGGTGCAGGCTGCGCGGCAATCCGCGTTGCTTCCGGCTGGACCGGATCGCGTCGGCGGCGGCGACCGAACAGCCCGCGCCGCACCGCGATTTCGACGGTCCGGCGTTGGACATTCCCGACACCAGACTCCGGATCGTCGCGCTGTAGAACCGATTCGAAAACACCGACAGGGGGTTGTCGCCGCGGCGGGAGATCGTGATCCGGCAAGTCAACGACCCCGAGATTCCGGAGCGAAATCCCATGACCACTCCCGCCTACAACACCGTCGCCTGGTTCCAGGTCGGCAGCGACAAGCCCGAACTGGTGAAGAAGTTCTACGGCGAGCTGTTCGGCTGGACCTTCAGCCCCTACCCGAGCGGCGACCAGGGCTACGAACTGATCCACTACCCCGGCAGCGAGGCGCCGAGCGGCGGCATCGCGCACACCACGGACACCTCGGCCAACCACGCCACCTTCCTGGTGGTCGTGGAGGACGTCGCGGCCACGCTGGCGGCGGCCGAGGCGCTGGGCGCCAAGGTGGTGACGCCGCCGGTCACCAGCAACGACGGATTGGTGTCGGCCGACCTGCTCGACACCTCCGGCAACTTCTTCTGCGTCTTCAGCCCCGCGCCGACGGCGTGACGCCACGGTGAGCGGACTCCCGGCGCATCGGTGACGATGCGCCGGGAGCCTGACAGCTCGGTGAGCACCGGCCGCGCCGGGCTGGAGCGAGTGCGGCGGTCAGCCGAGGTCGGCCAGTTGCGGGACGACCGGCGCGATCTCATCGATCCACGCGGCAGGCGAGCCGCTGGTCGGGACGATGATGACGGTGTGCACGCCGAGCTTCGCGTAATCGGCCATCGAGCGGACGAATTCGTCGCGGGTGTCCGGGGTGGGGCGCGGGTTGTTCGCCATGATCGTCTTGCGAATCCGGTCGTAGTCGCGGCCGAGATCGTCGCAGTGCCTGCGCAGGACGTCGAGCTTGTGTTCGACGTCCTGCGGCGAGGTCCCGAACAGGTTGCACGCGTCGCCGTACTGCGCGACCAACCGCAGCGTCTTGCGTTCCCCGCCACCACCGATCAGCACCGTGGGGCGGTGGATCGGCTGCGGCGAACACAGCGTCTCGGCCAACCGGTAGTGCTTGCCCTCGAACGGCCCGTTGTTCCGGGGGTCCCACATCTGGTCGCAGATGCGCAGAGCTTCTTCGAGTCGCTCGAATCGTTCGGCGACCGAGGGAAACTCGACGCCGAGCCCGCGGTGCTCGCGCTCGAACCACGCGGCGCCGATACCGAGCGCGGCCCGCCCGCCCGACAGGACGTCGAGCGTGGTGACGATCTTGGCGAGCAGGCCGGGATGCCGGTACGTCACACCGGTAACGAGCAAGCCGAGTTCGATCGTCGAGGTGTGCGCGGCGAGAAAGCCGAGCGTGGTGTAGCCCTCCAGCATGTTCGCTTCCGCGGGAAGGCCGGTCGGCTCGATCTGGAAGTAGTGATCCATGAACGACAACCAGGTCGCACCCGATGCTTCGGCCGCGGCGCCGACCCTGGCCAGTTCGCCCGCGATGGCGGTGGTTCCACCGTCGATGTCGAAGATCGGAATGTGAAAGCCGAGTTCCATGGTGTGGTCTCCTCGTGTATCGGCAAGCCCGAGACCCTCACGCTACGACTTGGAGTGCACTCCAAGGCAAGTCGAGCGCAACGACGCCACGACTTCGTCGGCGGCGCGCGCACCGGAGACGACCGCGCCTTCGAGGTAGCCGGTCCAGCGCGGCGCGGTTTCCGTGCCCGCCCAGTGGATCGGACCGGTCGGCTTCGCGGCGGCGGTGAGTAGATCGAGCGTGCCGGGAAGCGGAAGCCCGGAGTACCCGCCGCCGACGAACGGATCGTGGTGCCAGGACTTCTCGTGCCAGCTGAGCGGGTCCAGCACGGCAGGACCGAGATGGTTCGCCAAGGCGGACAGCACGGTGTTCCGCCGGTCGGCGGGAGCGAGCCGATCCAGTTCCCTTGCGTCCCGTCCGGGGACGAGCACACAGAGGTGGCCGGGGCCGGTCGGCGGTGAGATGTCGAACGAGGCGGGCACCGGACCGTCCAGGGCGACGATCTCGCCACTGAGGCCACGCTCGCGCCAGAAGGGCCGGTCGTAGACGGCGATCGCCTTGTAGATCGTGCCCATTCGGACGTTGTCCTGAAGGCGTCGGCGTTCGGCGGGCAGTCGCGGGTCGTGCCGGATCGCGGCGGCGACCGGCGCGGGCACGGTGACGATCGCGCGCGCGGCGTGCACCGGACCGGTCGGCGTGGTGAGGGTGACGCCGTCGTCCGATCGCGTGATCGCGGTGACCGGCCGTGCGAGACGAACCGCGTCGCCGAGTTCGGCCGCGAGCGCTTCGGCCAGCGCGCCTGCCCCGCCCGAGAGCAGCGATTCCTGTGCACCGCCCGCAGTGCCGAGCATGACGCGCAGACCGCCCGCCGACCGAACACCCACCGCGAGCGCCGCGACGGAGACGGTGTCGAGATCGCAAGCCAGCGCTTCGGACAGGATCACCTCGAGCAGGCGACGCGCACGCGACCCGGGAATCCGGCCGACCCAGTTCGACGCCGTCACCTCGTCCCACCGGCGGTGAGCACCCCTGCGCGCCAACAATTCCAGCCGCAGCAGCGCCCACCCGGTCGCCGCCGCGGTGAGCGGGCCGATCCGCACCCGGCGTCCGCCGTCGAGGACGAGAGCTTTGCCCACGCTGGGCGTCGGGAACAGTGTCATACCGAATTCGGTTGCGAGCTCGGTCATTCGGGCGTGGTCGTGGCCGATCCACTGGCCGCCGAGATCCACCGGTGTGTCCGCGGCCGAACGCTCGGTCCTGGCGCGGCCGCCGACGCGGTCGGCCGCTTCCAGGACGAGTGCGTCGATGCCGTGTGCGCGGAGGGCGCGGGCCGCGGTGAGTCCCGCGAATCCGGCGCCGATGACCGCGACCGTCGTTCGTTCCATCGCCAGCTCCTTTGTGCAACGCTTGTTGTAAAACAAGTGTTGCACAAATGCTAGGCTGTGGCCATGCCACGTACCGTCGATCGCACCGCCCGACTCACGGCCGTCAGCGACGCCGTCGTCGGCCTCGCCACCGAGGCCGGGTTCGCCGCCGTGACCATCCGTTCGGTAGCCGAACGCGTCGGCGCGTCGACCTCGGTGGTGACGCACTACGTCGGCAGCAGGGACGAGATGCTGCGCATGGCGGTACGGCGCGAGGTCGACGCGCGGCGCGGACAAGCCGAGGACGCCATGGCGGGCCACGGCGGCGCGGTCGCGTTGCGCGCGCTGGTCGAGTGGGCCGTGCTGACGGCCGACGAAGCGACCCACCGGTTCTGGCTCGCGCTGATCCTCGGCGCGCCCACCGAGCCGGTCCTGCGCGCCGAACTCGACGCGTTCAACGACTGGTGGGACGCCGCGCTGGAAAACCTGTTGGCACAGGCGGGAATCGCGGAGCGCGAGCACGCCGCCGATCTGCTGAACGTCGTCGTGGACGGGCTCGTCGTCGGCGGGTTCGACGAGGGCGCACCGTGGCCGCCCGCCCGTCGTCGGCAGGTTCTCGCCGCGGCATGGCGAGCCTTGGGAATCACCGAGTAGCCGCTCGGCGCCGGTGAGACGCTACGAAATTCGCGCGGGCCGAAGGGAACACGAGGGCCCCTCGGCGGAGGGGCCCTCGCGCGTTCCGGTGGAGCTAGTGATCGGCAACGCTCTTCGGCTCGGAGCGAAAACGCTCCAATAAGGCCGGTTCAGAGCGGTGCGCGAGCGGCGGTCAGGAATTCGTCCCTGCTGATCCTGCCGTCGCCGTCGATGTCGACTTCGTCGAAGCGGGACGCCAGGATGTCGATGTCCTGGCCCCTGCGCTCGTAGTGCTGGATGAATTCCTCGCGGTCGATGTAGCCGTCGCCGTCGATGTCCAGCGAGTCGAACTTCTCGTGAATGTCCTGAATATCCATTCGGTTCTCTCCCAGCTTCTAGGCGGGGTGGCGGATGCCGCCCCGACAGGACAGGTTTCGAGCCGTGTTGGAGAAACTGACGCATCAAGGATAGTGGCGGGCGATGGCGCGTGCGCGAAAACCGAAAAGTCGGATCGGACGCTCGGGATTTCTAGGTGTCCACGTCTTTGATCGCGGACCCCGCTATCGCCGAGGCTCGCCACAACTCGACGGCGAGCAAGAATGCCTGCACGCGTCCCTCGACTTCGTCGAGAACTACGCCGTCCGGCCAGGAAACTCGGCAGTGATACCAGCAGCGACGCGCGCGGTCGCACCGCCGCGGCTCGGGCGAGAGCAGATCCCGGCAGACGCGCCTGGCGAGTTCGGCGAGCGCCGCCGAGGTCTGCGCCGGTGTGCCGACATTGCCGACCCGCCACCACAGCTCCTCACTCCGGCCGGGGCGCGAGATCTCTACGAGGTAGATCAGTTCGGTGTCCTGATCGCTCATACCCATGCACTTTGCCAGAAACCGACCGGTCTACCCGTAGGTTCACACGCGTGTTTCACAAATGCCGAGAAAGCCGTGGCAAACCGTGTTGGTCTTCGGGTTGGTCGGGGTCTACGACTACTTTCAGGGCGGTGCCGGACGACGGGGTTCGGTGCGACGACGAGCCCTGAACGGAAGGCGATGAGCATACCTACAGTTCCCGGCCATCCCGGCGCACCGCCCGGGTACGCGTGGCGGTGCGTGTGGCCCGAGTCTCGGGCCATCGGGTGGTCGGTGGCGTCGTTGGTCGCGTTGGTCGGCGGCGCGGCGTGTTCGGTCGTGGGAATGGTGTTCGGCAACCGGTCCGTCGTGGGGATCGGCGGTCTTCTGCTGCTGCTCGGCGGGATCGCCGCGCTCACCTATTTCGTCATGGGCATCGAGGATCGCCCCGAGGTGCGCGCGGGCGACGCGGAGAACACCTTCGTGCTGCGCTATTTCCCGGTTCGCTTGGCTCCCGTGCTCGCCGGGCTCGCGGCGGTGGCGGTGGCGGCGCTGTGGCTCGGCGTCCTCGCGCGCGAGCTCGAGTCGACGTTGTGCGGGATCGCGCTCCTCGTCGCGCTCCTCCTCTTGACGGGTTTGACCCTCTCCTACCGGCGTACCGCACGACTGTCCTTCTCCCCGGACGCCATCCGGATCACGACGCGCAACTTCGACTGGGAATTCCCTTGGGACGCAACGCATTTCGCTGCGGGTTTCGATCCCAAGGGAGCCGAGACCATCGAGATCCGATGTCCCCGTGACACGGTGACCACCCGCCGGACACCGAGAAGGACGCCGACGCACCTACGCCCACCCGCCGACAGCCTGGACGGCCCGTGGAAGATCACCCCGATCATGTGGGGTGTCCGCCCGAACTCCTTGTACTCCACCATGACTCACCTGCGCGCCGCCCCCGAACTCCGCGCCGCCCTGACCCGACCCCAGCTCACCGCCATGCTCACTCCCCCACCCTGGCGAACCCGCCGCACCCTGCACCTCGACCCCGCGCTGGCCATCGACCTGGAGTGAGCCACCTCCGCCCCGGCCGTGCGGGAGCTGACCCCGTTCTGGTGTTCAGCTCCCGGCGTAGTGCCAGACGGATCAGTCCGGGGGTTCCTGGGCGTCCTCGGTGGCGGCCATTTCCGGGGCGACCTCCCTGGTCGCCATTCCGCCGTCGCGGCCCTGGTCGGTCGGTCCCGGCGGCTTGTCGGCCTTCGACTTGTCGTTGTTCTCGTCGTCGGTGTATTTCGCGCGTGGCATGGCGGACCTCCTTCGTCGTCGCTTCGATCTACCCACCCCGCCGCGTTTCAATCCCGCCGCTGTGCTGGCATGGAGGCATGGCCGCGTCGCAACGGGAACCGCATTCTTCGGACTATCGAGTCGCCGGACCGCCCCTGAGCACGGAGTGGTCGCGGGCGATGGGACTGCGCGTGCCGGTGGTGAACGCACCGATGGGCGGGGTGGCGGGCGGTCGGCTGGCGGCGGCGGTCACGGCGGCGGGCGGGCTGGGGATGATCGGCATGGGCAGCGCCGGATCCGCGGCGGCGCTGCGCAGAGAACTTCCGTATACGGAGTCCCTCGACGGGCGATTCGGTATCGGTCTGGTCGACTGGGTCGTCGCCGCCGAACCGGAACTGCTCGAGGTCGCAATCGCCGCGGCGCCCACCCTGATCGCGGTGAGCTTCGGGACGGACCCGTCCTGGATCGAACGCGTGCGCGCCCACGGAATACGCACGGCCACACAGGTATACAACGCGGCCGAGGCGCGCCGAGCCGAGGAGGCCGGCATCGACGTTCTGGTCGCGCGAGGCGCGGAAGGCGGCGGTCACGGCGCGGTGGAAATGGCGACGCTGCCGCTGCTGGACGCGGTGCTCGACGCCGTGACGGTGCCGGTCCTCGCCGCGGGCGGCATCGGGTCGCCCGCGAGTCTCGCGGCCGTGCTCGCCGCCGGCGCGAGCGGGGCGTGGCTCGGCACGCACCTCGCCGCCTGCTCGGAGTCGTCGCTGCCGGAGGCGAGCCGCCGCGCGATGCTCGCGGCCGACGGCACCGACACGATCGCCACCACGGCATTCGACGTCGCGATGCGATTGCCTTGGCCGACAAGGTTTCCCGCACGCGTCCTGCGCAACGACTTCGCGACCCGGTGGACGGGCCACGAGGACGCCCTGCGCACGAACGAGGCGGCCCAAGCTGAGTTGGCGGCCGCCGTCGCCGCCGACGACCCGCGCACCGCACCGGTCGACGCGGGCCAAGGAGTCGGCCAGGTTACCGCGGTCACCCCGGCGGCCCAGGTCATCGACGAACTCTGCTCCGGCGCGGCGGGGTTGCTCGGGCGAGGGTACTGACATCGCGAGACCCGCACGCGGGCTCAAGCACTTGTTTCAATCACGTGATTGAGGCAGACTCCGGACGGGAAAGGAGCTGCCGATGTCCGCTGCTGAGGTCGACGAGGGGCTACGGGCCCCGTATGAGATCGAGTTCCCGTTCGAGCGCACGGTGGGGCCGGTGGTCGGGACGTTCCTGGCCGGGCTGCGGGAGAAGCGGCTGTTCGGTGCGCGGACCGAGCGCGGAACCGTGGTGTGCCCGCCGCCGGAGTTCGATCCGGTGACCGGGAAGGAGCTGGGCGAGCTCGTCGAGCTGGAGCCGGTCGGCGCTGTCGAGTCGTGGACCTGGGTTCGGCATCGGGCGGGCGATCCGGTCGACGCCGATTTCGCCTGGGCGCTCATCGCCGTGGACGGCACGGAGGGCACGTTCTTCCACGCCCTCGACGTCGGCGGCGATCCGGCGCGGATCCGGCGGGGCCTGCGGGTGCGGGCGCGGTGGGCGGAGGAACGCCGCGGCGAGATGTCGGATCTCCGCTGTTTCGAGCCGGAGGACGACGATGAATAAACCACTGCCGGAACCGGTTTCGCTGATGCCGACGCCGCTGCGGATGGAGTACACGTTCGTCGCCGGTGTCGGTCGCTCGCGATTCCTGCGCGGCCTCGCCGAGCGCCGCCTGCTGGCGAGCACCTGCCCGTCGTGCCACCACGTGTATCTGCCCGCTCCGGAATTCTGCGCCCGCTGCCTCGTAGAACTCGACGCGCCGACCGAACTCGACGGGCGCGGAGTCGTTTCCACCTTCTGCGTCGTCAGCTTCCCGTTCCCCGGACAGGAGATCGAGCCGCCGTACGTGGTGGCATACATCCAGCCGCACGGCGCGGACACCCGGCTGATGCACCTGATCCGCGAGGTCGACATCGCCGAGGTCCACATCGGCATGGAGGTCGAGCCGGTCTGGCAAGAGGGCGAGCTCGAGCCGTCGTGGATGAGCATCCGCCACTATCGTCCCGTCGCAACCGAGGAGGTTCGGCATGCGTGAGATCGCCGTCGTCGGCTCCGCACAGTCCGCCTGCCTCGCCGCGAACCGCCGCGACGACATGGCGGGCATCCTGCTCCCGGTGATCAGGGAGGCGCTCTCCGGCATCCAACTCGACCGCGACCGTGTCGATTTCGTGTGCTCCGGCAGTCACGACTTCCACGAGGGACGCACCTTCGCCTACATCGACTCGCTCGACGCCGTCGGCGCCTGGCCGCCGATCGCGGAGTCGCACGTGGAGATGGACGCCGCGTGGGCGTTCTACGAGGCGTGGTCGTGGCTGCAACTGGGACACGGCGACATCGCGCTGGTGTACGGGATCGGCCGCGGTTCGCTGCCCCGCGACCTCGACCAGGTCGTGCCCACCCAGCTGGACCCCTACTACCTCACGCCGCTGCGCCCGCACCGCGACGCGATCGCGGGCATCCAGGCGTGCGCGCTACTCCAGTCCGAGGTGACCACGGAGCGTGAGATGGCGCGGATCGTCGCGCGCAGCCTGGCGGACGCGAAGGCCAATCCGCACGCGCAGGTGTCGGGTGAGTACGAGGTCGACGAACTGCTCGCCGCGCCCTATGTGGCCGCGCCGTTGCGCGACCACGATGTGTCACCGGTCGGCGATGCCGCGAGCGTCGTCGTGCTGGCCGCCGGTGACGTGGCCAGGTCGCTGTGCGAACGTCCCGCCTGGATCCGCGGCATCGACCACCGGATGGACGGGCACTACCCTGGCTCGCGCGATCTGACCAGGGCGCCGTCGGCGAACCTCGCCGCCGCGCGGGCGTCGGCGACCGCGGGATTCGCCGCGAGCGAGGTCGACATCGCCGAACTGCACATCGAATACTCCGCGCAGGAACCGCTTCTGGTGCGCGAGCTCGGCCTCGGCGCGCCGACGGCGATCAATCCGTCGGGTGGTCCGTTGGCGGGCAGACCGACCACGGCCACCGGCCTGATCCGTATCGCCGAGGCGGCCAAGGGCATTCGTTCCGGTCGAGCCCGCCGAGCGCTCGCGCACGCCACCAATGGTCAAGCGCTGCAACAGAATATGGTCTGCCTGCTGGAAGGAGACCCGGCATGAGTGAACCCGTCGCCGTCATCGGCATCGGTCAGGGCAAGCAGGCCAAGCGCCGCGAGACGACCATCGGCGCGATGGTGCGCGAAGCGGTCGCGGCCGCGATGGCCGACGCCGAGCTGGAATTGGGCGAGGTCGACGCGATCGTGCTGTCGAAGACGCCCGACCTGTTCGACGGGGTGATGAACCCGGAGCTCTACCTCGCCGACGCGCTCGGCGCCCGCGGCCTTCCGGTGACGCGCGTCTTCACCGGCGGCAGCGTCGGCGGGCACGCCGCCATCTACGGGGCGCACCTCATCGAGGCGGGGTTGGCGCGACGGGTGCTCGTCGCGGCGTATTCCAAAGAGTCCGAGGGCAATTTCACCTGGGCGCTCTCCCGCGGACTGCCCTTCAGCGCCAAACTCGGCGCGGGCGCGGGCGGCCATTTCGCACCGGTCATCCGCGAATACATTCGCCGCTCCGGCGCGCCGGAACACATCGGCTGGCAAGTCGCGGTCAATCACCGGCTCAACGCGCTGCGCAATCCGTACGCGCACGTGCACATGCCCGACATCACCGTCGAGAAGGTCAAGGAGTCCCGCATGCTGTGGGACCCGATCCGCTACCTCGAATCGTGCCCGTCCTCCGACGGCGCAGCCGCGATCGTGCTCGCCGCCGCCTCGCAGGCCGGGAAAACGGCGCGCCCGCCCGCCTGGATCCACGGCATGTCGTTCCGCACCGAGACCGGCCACTTCGCCGGACGCGACGAGGTCAACCCGCGCGCGGGCGCGGAGTGTGCCGCCGATGCCTACCGGCAGGCCGGAATCGTCGATCCCGCACGGGAAGTCGACGTCGCGGAGCTGTACATCCCGTACAGCTGGTACGAACCGATGTGGCTGGAGAACATCGGCCTCGCCCCGCTGCACCAAGGGTGGAAACTCGTCGACGACGGGACGACGCGATTCGGCGGGTCCCTGCCGGTCAACCCGTCGGGCGGTGTGCTGTCCGGCAACCCGACCGGAGCCACCGGCTTGGTCCGCTTCCTCGAGGCCGCGCTGCAGGTCCGCGGCATGGCGGGCGAGCACCAGGTCCCCGGCACGCGACGAGCCATCGGCCACGCCATGGGCGGCGCCTCTCAGTTCCACGCCCTGTGGGTCGTCGGCGACGAACGGCCGACGACGTGAATGGCCCTTTCGCACGCTTCGTACCGGACACAACCGTTGTGCGGCGACGAGAGCCGTTGCGCGAGAAGCGAGGTCGGGCATGAAGCGAGAAGGGAGTTCGAGGATGCGACGGGTGTATGTCGTGGGCGTCGGGATGACGCCGTTCGTCAAGATCGGGTCCCGGGAATGGACCTACCCCGAGATGGTCGGCCAAGCGGTGCGCGGCGCGATGAGCGACGCGGGAATCGGCTACGACCGGGTTCAGCGGGCCGCGGTCGGCTACGTCTTCCAGCCCTCGGCGGCCGGTCAGCGCGCGCTGTACGACGTCGGAATGACCGGCATTCCGGTGGTCAACGTCAACAACAACTGCGCCACCGGTTCCACCGCGATCATGCTGGCGCGCGAGTGGATCGGCGCGGGTCTCGCGGACGTGGCGCTGGCCGTCGGGTTCGAGCAGATGACCAAGCAAGCCATGGCCGGTCCCGCGACACCGCCGAAGACCACCACGGTCGACGGGCACCTGCGAATCATGTCCGCGCACTACGACTTCGGCACCGCGCCGATGACCACCCAGTTCTTCGGCAACGCCGCGCTCGAGCACGCCAAGCGCTACGGCACGACGCCCGAACAGCTGGCCGCCGTAGCGGTGAAGAACCATGCGCATTCGACGCGTAATCCCTTGGCGCAGTTCCAGAATGCCTACACGCTGGATCAGGTGCTTGCCGACGTGCCGGTGCACGGTCCGCTGACCCGCTCGCAGTGCTCGCCCATGTCGGACGGCGCCGCGGCCGCCGTGCTGGTGAGCGAGGACGTCGTGCGCGAACTGGGGCTCGAGGCGCAGGCGGTGGAGATCCTGGCCCAGGAGCTGGTCACCGACGACGCGTCCACCTTCGCCACGGGGTCGATGATCGATGTCGTCGGAGCGCCGATGACCCGCGCCGCGTCCGGTCGCGCCCTCGACACCGCGGGGATCACCATCGATGAGGTCGACGTGATCGAACTGCACGACTGCTTCTCGATCAACGAGCTCATCACCTACGAGGCGCTCGGTCTCTGCGGCGAGGGCGAATCGGGCGCGCTGGTGGAGTCCGGCGCCACCACCTACGGCGGCACCTGGGTGGTCAACCCGTCCGGCGGATTGATCTCCAAGGGTCACCCGCTCGGCGCTACCGGACTCGCGCAGACGGCCGAACTCTGCTGGCAGCTGCGCGGGCTGGCCGCGGACCGGCAAGTGCCGGACGCGCGAATCGCTTTGGCGCACAATCTCGGTCTCGGCGGCGCCTGCGTCGTCACACTGTACGCGGGGCCGTCATGAGCGAGCCGCGCACGACGGAACCACGCGTCCGCGAGGCGCACGCATGAATAGTGCCGAACGACGATCAACGAGTGCTCGGAGCTGAAAACCATATGACGACAATCGATCACGACACCCACCTGCGCCTGCCGGTGCACAACGGCCACAGCCTGCTCGCCGGGCTGCGCAGGCACCGCGACAGTCCGGTCCTCACCCTCGGTGACACCGTCCTCACCGGCGCCGACGTGCTGGACGCGATCAGCCGCTACGTCGCCGCGTTCGCGGCCAACGGCGTCGACACCGGCACGCCCGTCGGCGTCCTCGCGCTCAACCGGCCCGAGGTGCTGTTCACCATCGGCGCCGGGCAGGTGCGCGGCCATCGGCGCACCGCGTTGCACCCGATGGGCGGGCTCGACGATCACGCCTACGTGCTCGCCGACGCGGGCATCACCACCCTGGTGCTCGATCCGGTGCCCGCCTTCGTGCAACGCGCCCGCGAGCTGGTCGACCGGGTGCCGGAGCTGAAGCGGGTTCTCGTGCTCGGCGCCGTGCCGCCGGAACTGGCCGATGTCGGCGTCGATCTGACCGCCGCCGCCGCGGCGTTCGACGCGGAGCCGATCGAGGCCACCGACCTGCCGACCGACGCCGTCATCTCGGTCAGCTACACCGGCGGCACCACCGGAAAACCCAAGGGCGTCATCGGAACCGCGCTCACCATGGCGACGATGACCCAGATCCAGCTGTCGGAATGGGAATGGCCGCAGCGGCCGAGATTCCTCATCTGCACGCCGCTCTCGCACGCGGGCGCGGCCTTCTTCCTCCCGGTCGTCCTGCTCGGCGGTCAATGCGTGGTGCTTCCCCGCTTCGAGCCGGGCGAGGTGCTGCGCGCCATCGAGGAACACAAGATCACCGCGACCATGCTGGTGCCGTCGATGCTCTACGCGCTGCTCGACCACCCGGATCTCGCGACCCGCGACGTCTCGTCGCTGGAGACGGTGTACTACGGCGCCTCGGCCATCGACCCGACCCGGTTGACGCAGGCGATCGACCGTTTCGGGCCGATCTTCGCGCAGTATTTCGGGCAGTCCGAGGCGCCGATGGCGATCAGTTATCTCGGTAAGCGCGAACACGATTCGGCGCGGCTCACCTCGTGTGGGCGTCCCTCGGCAGCGCTGCGCGTCGCGTTGCTCGATACCGACGACAAGGTCGTCGAGCCCGGCGAGGTCGGCGAGATCTGTGTCTCCGGACCGCTGGTCGCGGCGGGTTACCTGAACAAGCCCGAGGCCACCGCGGAGACCTTCCGCGACGGCTGGCTGCGCACCGGCGACCTGGCGCGCCAGGATGCGGACGGCTTCCTGCACATCGTCGGCCGCAGCAAGGACATGGTGGTCACCGGCGGTTTCAACGTCTTTCCCCGCGAGGTGGAAGACGTTGTCGCCGAACATCCGTCGGTGTCACACGTCGCGGTCGTCGGGGTGCCCGATCCGCGCTGGGGCGAGGCGGTCACCGCCGTCGTCGTGCTCGATCCCACAGCGCCGAGCGATTCGGCCGCGGTGGAGACGATGATCGCCGAGATTCAGGAGACCGTGAGGCAGCGCAAGGGATCGGTCCAGGTGCCCAAGCACGTGCTCGTCATCGATGAGCTGCCGCTCACCGGTCTCGGCAAGCCCGACAAGAAGGCCGTGCGCGCCCTCGCGGCGGAGCGGCTCGACCGCTGACGTAACTCGGTTGCGGACGTAGCGGTGAAACCGGCTGTCCCCTAGCCGGTTTCACCGGCTGCCGCACCGCGACGCCGCAGGCCCGTCTCCCGGTCACGGTGACGATCGGCCCGCCGAGGAAATAGACCGCGAGCAGCAGTCGGTACGGAGGTTTCTTCGCGGCTTCGAAGGGCGCCGTGAGGAAACGGGATCGGCGGTCAGCGGATGCGCAAGCGGCGCAGCAGGGACAGCGTCGTCAGGGTGCGCTCGAGGTACTTCTCGTACGGCTGGCCCGGCTCCGGCCCGAGCACCTGCCGCTTCAGCGTCGCCACGTTGGTCGACTCGGTGAATTTCAGCAGACCCGCGTCGCCATTGCGGACACCCATCCCCGACGCCTTGAATCCGCCTGAGGGCGCGCTTTTTCCGGCGTAGGCGAGCGCGGCGGAGTCGTTGACGTTCACGTGTCCGGCCGCCAGCCGCGCACCGACCGCGCGCGCCGCCGACAGATCGCGCCCCCAGACGCTCGCGCTCAGCCCGTACCGGGTGTCGTTCGCGAGCTCGACCGCTTCGTCGACGGTCGAGAACGGGTACAACGCCACAACGGGTCCGAAGGTCTCCGCCCCGAAGACGTCCATCTCCGCGGTGACGCCCTCGAGCACCGTCGGTGCGTAGAAGGTCGGCCCGAGCTCCGGCAGGGCATGACCGCCGGTGAGGACCCGCGCGCCAACAGCTTTCGCCTGTTCGACCTGCGCCGCCACCCGAGCGCACTGATCTTCCGAGACCAAAGCGCCCATCTCGGTGTCGAAGTCGTAGCCGGGTCCGACCCGCAGCGCCGCGACGCGCGCGGTGAACTCGTCGCGGAACGCCGGATACACCGATTCGTGCACGTAGATCCGCTCGATGTGCAAACACAGCTGACCGGTGTTGTCGAAGACCCCCGAGATCGCGCTGTGCACCGCCGCGGACAGATCCGCGTCGGCCAAGACGATCATCGGGTTCTTGCCGCCGAGCTCCAAACACGATTCGGTCAGGCGCTCGCCCGCTTGTTTCGCGACCAGCCGACCGGTGGCCTCCGATCCGGTGAACATCACGAAGTCCGCGCCGTCCACGACCGCGGGCCCCACCACCGGCCCGTCGCCGCAGACGATCTGCACGAGCCCCTCCGGAAGCCCGGCCTCGCGCAGCAGCCGCAATCCGAACGCCGGACTGAGCGGAGTCCGGTTGTCCGGCTTGAGCACGATCCCGTTCCCGGCCATGAGTGCGGGAATCGCATCGCAGTAGCCGATCGCGAACGGAAAGTTCCACGGCGCGATGACGCCGACGACCCCGCGCGGCTTTCGGATCTCGGTCGAGGTGCTGACCAGCGGAATCGCACCGGGATGCCGAACGGAGCGCAGCAGCCGGGGAGCGCGTTTCAGATAGTGGCCGATGACCATCGGGATGTCGCACAGCTCCTCGAAGGCCATGCGGCGCGCCTTGCCCGTCTCGATCTGGATCAAGTCGGTAATCGTCCGGTGGTTCTCCAGGACCAGACGGTGAAAGCGTTCGAACACCGCGAGGCGACGCCGCACCGGCCAGCGCGCCCATTCGGCTTGGGCGGCGCGGGCGCGGTCGAACGCCGCGGCGACGTCGGCGGGCGAGGATTGCGGCAGGTGCGCGACGACCGTTCCGGTGAAGACCTCCACCACCGGAACGGTGTCGGACGGATCGCCCGTCACCAGCGCGGTCAGTTCCGCGAAGTCGTGCGCGGGAACGGTCGGCGTACTCACGAACCGCACTCTATCAAGTGATTGCATCAGTTGATAGAGATATCGTCTGCGCTGGGCGAACGGTCACTACAATGCAGCAGGTGACCAGCGCAGCGGACCGTGCCGAGCTTCGAATCAGCGAAGAAGAACTAGCCATGCCGACCGACCGGCGGCTGATTCTCGCGGCCGAGCGGCTGTTCGCCGAACGCGGCATCGACGCGGTGTCGCTGCGCGCCGTGATGTCGGCCGCCGGCGCGAATGTCGCCGCGGTGCACTACCACTTCGGGTCCAAGGAAGCCTTGATCGAGGCGCTGATCCGGCAGCGCAGCGACGCGGTCGCGACCCGGCGCGCGGCCCTGCTCGACGACGTGGAGCAGTCGGGCGTCGTCAGCGCCCGCGGCTTGGCGGAGGCGTTCGTGCTGCCGGTATGGGAGATGGCGACCGGCGAGGGCGAATCCTGGGTCAAGTTCATCGCGAGCGTTCTCGGCAGCGGCCACCCCGCGCTGTCCACCGTCGCCGAGGGGTTCGCCGATCAAGCACGCCGTTTCATGACCTTGCTCGGCCGAGCCTTCCCCGACCTCCCTCGCCACACCATCCGATTCCGCCTGACGCAGGCCATGACCCTGACCTTCCAAGTTCTCGGCGACGTCCACCAGACACAGGACCTGCTCGCGATCTCCGGCGTCCAGCTCAACCCCGAGCAGGTGATGAGCGAGCTCGTCGACGTCGTCACCGCCATCCTCGCGGGACCGCCGTCGGACTGATCCGAAAATCAAGTGAACCCGATTTACTAAATGGTGTTCACAAATAGGGTGTGGTGTGGTTCACTCCTGTGGAACGTGTTCCAAAGGAGGTACCGTGTCCGCACCGTCCATCTCGCACGATTTCGACTTCACCGACCCCGACCTGCTCGCCAGCCGTCTGCCCGTCGAGGAATGGGCCGAGCTTCGCCGGACCGCCCCGGTCTGGTGGGTCGACCAGCCCAACGGCGTCAGCGGCTTCGACGACGGCGGGTACTGGGTGGTCAGCAAGCTCGACCACATCAAGGAGATCTCCAAGAACTCCGAGGTGTTCTCCACCAACGCCAACACCGCGGTGATCCGCTTCAACGGCGACATCACCCGCGACGAGATCGACATCCAGCGCGCCATGCTGGTCAACACCGATCCGCCCATCCACGACAAGCTGCGGCGCATCATCTCCCGCGGCTTCACCCCGCGCGCCGTGCAGAGCCTGCGCGACGCGCTGCACGAGCGGGCCGAGCGAATCGTCCACGAGGCCAAGAAGACCGGCGGCGGCGACTTCGTCCAGCAGGTGGCGTGCGAGCTGCCGCTGCAGGCCATCGCGGAGCTGCTCGGCGTGCCGCAGTCCGACCGCGGCAAGCTGTTCGACTGGTCGAATCAGATGATGGGCTACGACGATCCGGACTTCGACGGCAACCACAAGCTGGCCACCGCGGAGATCATGGGCTACTCCTGGAACCTCGCCGAGGAGCGCCGCAAGTGCCCGGCCGACGACATCGTCAGCCAGCTCGTCACCGCCGACCTCGACGGCGAGGCGCTCGGATCGGACGAATTCGCCTGGTTCGTCATCCTTTTGGCGGTCGCGGGCAACGAGACCACCCGCAACGCCACCACGCACGGCATGAAGGCGTTCATCGACTTCCCCGAGCAGTGGGAGCTGTACAAGGCGGAGCGGCCGCGCACCGCGCCCGACGAGATCGTCCGGTGGGCGACGCCGGTGATCGCCTTCCAGCGGACGGCGTTGCAGGACACCGAGATCGGCGGCCAGGCCATCCGCAAGGGCCAGCGCGTCGGACTCTTCTACGCCTCGGCCAACTTCGACGAGGAGCGCTTCGACAAGCCCTTCGACTTCGACGTCACCCGTAACCCCAACCCGCACGTGGGTTTCGGCGGCACCGGAACGCACTTCTGCGTCGGCGCGAATCTCGCTCGGCTGCAACTCGATCTGATCTTCAACGCCATCGCGGACGTGATGCCGAACCTGCGTCAGATCTCCGAGCCGGTCCGGCTACGCTCGGGCTGGTTGAACGGCATCAAGAGCTGGCAGGTCGCATACGAATGACACAACCCGCACGACGGGGCCGGATGCCCGCGGTACACGACGCGGACATCCGGCGGGTGGCCAGAACGGTGCTGGCCGAGCAGGGGCCAGAGGCGTTGACCCTGCGCGCCATCGCGCGCGATCTCGGCATCACCGCGCCCGCGCTGTATCGCCACTACGCCTCCCGCGAGGACTTGGTCGCCGCGCTGCGCCGCGACATCTGCGTCGACCTGGCGGACGAACTCGCGGGGCAGGTCGCCGAATTGCCCGACGACGGCGTCGTGCAACTGTTCGCCATCTGCAAGGGCTTTCGGCGCTGGGCCCTCGCCCACCCGCACGAGTTCACCCTCGTCTTCGCCTCGCCGAACGGCGAGAACCCGGGCGGGATAAGGCAATTCGACGAACCGTTCGGCCGGGTCTTCCTCGGCGCAGCGGGCAGGCTGCTCACCACCTACGACCTGGTGACCCCTGCGACCGACACGATTCCCGACGCGTTGCGCGAGGATCTGATCGGTTTCCAGACCGAATTGCTCGCCATGCTCGCCGAATCGAGTCAGAAGTTCCCCGCCGAGAAGCTCGACTTGGGCGTGGCCTACCTGATGATGACGCTCTGGGCGCGGTTGTACGGGCACGTCACCCTCGAGGTGTTCGGCAACTACCCGATGCCCGTCAGCGATCCGGACGCGCTGTTCGACGCCACCCTCGCCGACCTCGCGGGCAGTATCGGGCTCGCCGGACCGCAGGCGCTCTAGGCCGCCCGCTCACCGCCGACTACGCCGACTCGCTCGTCGAGCTCACCCGGCGCGCCTACCGGCCCTGACGGTCACAGCTGCGGCAGCGGCGGCAGCTCGGTGGAGGTGAGTTTCTGCGCGGCGCGCTTGTTCATGCCGAACATGCGCAGCACGCGGAAGGCCATCTCGTCCGAGAGGGCGCCCGCGTCGGCGTCCGGCTCGGCGTCGAGCAGTTGCAGCAGGCCAAGCATCGAGCCGCCCGCGGCCATCACGGCTAGGTCGGGGTCCATAGGTTCGAAGCGGCCCGCCTCTTGGGCGGCGACGATGTCGCGGCGGGCGCGCGGCGCGAGACCCTCGTCCAGCAGCATGATCGACATGCCCCAGTTCAGTACGACCTTGACCATCTCGGGGATCTGCCGCTGCAACCGTCCGGTCAGGCGGAAGCTGACGGCGAACACCTCGGCCGGGTCGTCGTAGAGCGCGACGATGGCGTCGCGCATCTCGCTGTAGACCCGCAACGCCGAGCGCGCCGCCTCGTCGAACAGCTGCTCCTTGGACTCGAAATGGTTGTAGAAGGAACCGAATCCGACGTCGGCGGCGTCGGTGATCTCCTGGATGCTCACCGCCGAACGGCCCTCCGAGAGAAACTTGCGTGCCGCGCCGAGCAGTGCGTTGCGGGTGCGCTCACGGCGCCGGTCGACGCGGTTGCGCACTACGGGTTCGGTGGTCATCGGCCCTCTCCCCACTCGGAATCGTCACCAGAATCGTAACTGAGGAAACGATCAGAGACGATTCCCGGCCGCGGTGCCGCGGCGCGCGCCACACCTAATAGAGACAATCATCTTTTCTGATGTTCTCATCATTTCTGCTTGACAAACACTTTCCTCGTAACTGATGATTTCATCATCTGAACTGTGGAGGTGGCTTGTGACAAGCATCGACAAGGGGGTCGACGCCGGACGGACGGTTCGGGTCGGCGACCGCGACATCTTCTTCGCCGAGTTCGGCGCGGGCCCGGCCGTGGTGCTGTTGCACGGCGGCGGCCCCGGTGCGTCCGGGCTCTCGAACTACTCGCGCAACATCGAGGCGCTGGCGGGGCGGTTCCGGGTCATCGTCCCGGACATGCCCGGCTACGGCCGCTCGACCAAGCGGGTCGATCAGTCCGACCCGTTCGGCGATCTCGCCGCCTCGGTCGGCGGGCTGCTCGACGCGCTGGACCTGCCGCGCGCGCACCTGGTCGGCAACTCCTACGGCGGCGCCGCGGCGCTGCGGTTGGCGATGGACCGCCCAGAGAAGGTCGGCAGGCTGATCCTGATGGGCCCGGGTGGCATCGGCACCACCCGTGCGCTGCCGACGAAAGGCTTGCGGTCGCTGCTTTCCTACTACGGCGGCGACGGCCCGAGCCGGGAGAAACTCGCCACGTTCGTGCGAGATCACCTGGTCTACGACGCGAGCGCGATCACCGAGGAGCTGATCGATGAGCGGTATCGGGCCAGCCTGGACCCCGACGTCGTCGCGAATCCGCCGCTGCGCAGGCCGTCGGGCCCCTCGGCGCTACGGACGGTGTGGCGGATGGACTTCACCCGCGATGCTCGGCTCGGCGAGGTGAAGCATCCGACACTGGTGATCTGGGGTGCCGAAGACCAGGTCAACCGGCCCGAGGGCGGCCGCATGCTGGCCGACCGGATGCCCAACTGCGACCTGTTCCTCGCCGCACGGACCGGCCACTGGGTGCAGTGGGAGCGCGCCGACCTGTTCAACGGGCTCGCGACCACGTTCCTCGAGGCGAGGCCATGACCGATTTCCTGCGCCCGAACTCCGACGGCTCGGTGTTCGGAGCGGTGCACCTGGGCTACGTCGCGGTGCGGTCCCGCAAGCTGACCGACTGGGATCGCTTCGGCGCCTTGGCGATCGGCATGCACGTCGATCGGCTCGACGCCGATACGCTGCGCTTCCGGCTCGACGACCACGCGTGCCGATTCCTGATCGAGCGCGGTCCCGCCGAGGACGTGACGGCTCTCGGCTGGCAGATCGACGATCACGAGACGTTCGACCGGATCGTCGCCAGGGTCGCCGACCGCGGTGTCCCGATCGAGGAGGGCACGCCCGACGAAGCCGTCCTGCGCGGGGTGGAGCGGCTCTGGCGCTTTCCCGGCCCCAAAGGCATTGCCACCGAGATCTTCACGACCGCGGTGACCACGCCGGAACCGTTGCGAATGCTCAGCTCGGGCTGGGTCACCGGCGAGGCGGGCATGGGCCATGTCGCGATCGTGTCCAGGGAACCGGAGTCGATGCGCGGCTATTACCACACCATCTTCGATTCCCGCCTGAGCGATTACATCGACGAGAACATCTCGGGACTGACGATGAAGATCCGCTTCCTGCGGGTCAACGAGCGCCACCATTCGATCGCGATCGCCAACGTGCGCGGAGTGAAGATCGACCCGATCCGGACCCGCGTGCAGCACATCAACATTCAGTCCGCGACGTTGGACGACATGCTGGCCTCCTTCCAGCGCGTCACCGATCTCGGTTTCCGCATGGCGTGGTCGGTCGGCCAGCACACCAACGACCGGGAGCTGTCCTACTACTGCGTGACACCGTCCGGCTTCGAGCTCGAGGTCGGCTGGAATCCGATCGTCATCACACCCGAACGCGAGGCGACCTGGGAGCCGAGCACCTATCAGGGCATCAGCATCTGGGGCCACACCACTGTCGGACAGACGGTGCTGGACACGTTCGCCCAGTTCCGCCGCGCCATGGAAACCGTACGCACACCGGAGATCACGGTGCCGGAACTGTCGGGAGAACCGTCTCGATGAACGAATTCGACTACGACGTGGTAGTCGTCGGGCTCGGACCGACCGGGCTCACCCTGGCCAACCTGCTCGGCCGCCGCGGCGTGCGGGTGCTCGTGCTGGAGCGCGAGCCGGAGTACTACGGACTCGCGCGCGCCGTCTATACCGACGACGAGGGCATGCGGATCTTCCAAACGGCCGGTGCGGCGGACGAATTGGCGGCGGACATGAACATCGACTCCACCGTCCAGTGGGTCCGCTCCGACGGAAAGCTGCTCGCGCAGTTCAACCAGGTCGAGCGTCCCCTCGGCTGGCCGGTGGTCAACTTCCTCTACCAGCCGTATCTGGAGAGCTCCCTCGAGCGGGCGCTGGAGCGCTACCCGCACGTCACCGTGCGACGCGGCCGCGAGGTCGTCGACTTCGACCAAGACGCCACGGGTGTGAGCGTCGAGCACGCCGCCTGCGCGGGCACCGGCTACGGCAAACGGCAACCCGAGACCGATCGCCGGACCGCCGAGCGGGTGCGCGCCGAGTACCTGGTCGGCTGCGACGGCGGCCGCAGCGTGGTGCGCACCCAGCTGGGCATCGACATGACCGGAACCAGCTTCCCCGAGCGCTGGCTGGTGGTCGATCTGAAGGCCAAGGACGGCGTGGACGCGTTCCGGCATCTGCCGTACTTCAACTTCGTGTGCGAGCCCGAACTGCCGATCGTGTCCTGTCCGCAGCCGGGTGGGCATCACCGCTTCGAGTTCATGCTGCGCGAGTCGCAGACCAAGGAGGAGATGGAGGACGCCGACAACGTCCGCGCGCACATCGCCCGGTTCGTCGATCCCGACGAGGTCGAGGTGCTGCGCAAGCTCGTCTACACCTTCAACGCGGTCGTGGCCGACAGCTGGCGCGACGGACGCATCCTGCTGGCAGGCGACGCCGCGCACATGACGCCGCAGTTCATCGGCCAGGGCATGAATTCCGGTGTGCGCGACGCCGACAACCTGTCCTGGAAGCTGACCGCGATCCTGCGCCATGGCGCGGACCCGGCGATCCTGGACAGCTACGAGTCCGAGCGTCGCCCGCACGCCAAAGCGATGATCACCCTGTCGGTGTGGATGAAAAACCTGGTCTCCGTGAACAATCCGGTGGCCGCTCGGCTCCGGGACCTCACGGTGACCACCGCGCTGCGGACGCCGGGGCTGGGCGGCTGGCTGCGCGGGGCGCAGATGAAGCCGCCGCCCAGGTTCCGCCGCAGCGCCTACCTCGGTTTGCCCCGGCGCGGGCTCCGCGGTGTCGAGGGCACCCTGGCTCCGCAGCCGCAGGTGCGCACCTACGACGGCAGGCACCGCCGGTTCGACGACGTGCTCGGTCTCGGCTTCGCCGTGCTCGGCTACGGCGTCGACCCGCGTTCGGCATGCTCGGCCGACGACCTGGCCGTGCTGAATGGGCTCGGCTGTCACTTCGTCACGGTCTACCCGCTCGGTGGACGCCCGCAGGGCAAGCCCGGTGACGGACGGGGCGAGGGTGACGCGGTGGCCGACATCGAAGACCACACCGGTGCGCTGGCGTCGTGGTTCGGCAAGGCCGGCGTCGGCCGCGGCGCGGTAATGGTGCTGCGACCCGATCGGTTCGTCTTCGGAATCGCACCGCGCGGTGAAACCGGGCCGCTGGTCGCGGAATTGGTGCGGCAGCTGCGCCTGCCCACCGGCCACGCCGCACTACCCCACCCCGAGCACATGACCACCCCCGAATACGAGGAGTCCCGATGACCTCGACCGTGACCGAGAGCCCAGCGATCCTGGCCGCGGCGCAACGGCTCGCCGATGCCGCGGACACCGGCGTGGCCGCCGCGCCCGTGCGTGACCTCATCGGCAGCGACGATGTCGAATCCGCCTACGCCGTGCAGCGACTCGGCGTCCGCAGGCGTATCGAATCCGGCGCGCGGGTGGTCGGCCGCAAGATCGGCCTGACCGCACCCGCCGTGCAGCGACAGCTGGGCGTCGACCAGCCGGACTTCGGAGTCCTGTTCGCCGACATGGACGTTCGCACCCCGGTGGCCGACCGGCCCCGGCTGCTGCAACCGAAGATCGAGGCGGAGCTGGCCTTCGTGCTGTCCGCCGATCTCGACACCGAGGAAATCGATGCCCGCAGCGTGCGGAACGCGGTGGACTACGCCGTCGCCGCGCTGGAGATCGTCGACAGCCGAATCGCCGACTGGGACATCACCTTCGGGGACACCGTGGCCGACAACGCGTCAAGCGGATGGTTCGTGCTCGGTGAGCGGCGGCTGTCGCTGGCGGACTTCGAGCCGCGCGAGGTCAGCATGAGCATGCTGCTCGACGGCGAGATCGTTTCCACCGGAACAGGTTCGGCGTGCCTCGGTGATCCGCTCGAGGCGCTGGCCTGGCTGGCGCGCACCGCCCGCGCATTGGGCGACCCGCTGCGCGCAGGCGAGATCGTGCTCTCCGGCGCGCTCGGTCCGATGGCGCCGCTGCGGCCCGGCGCGCACGTGCACTCCGAAATCCGTTACGGCGTAGAGACGCTCGGCACTGTTGGCTTCACCCTGGAGGAAACCGCATGACACGCACCAAGGTCGCCGTGATCGGCTCGGGCAATATCGGCACCGACTTGATGATCAAGGTGCTCCGGCTCTCGGACACCCTGGAAATGGCCGCGATGGTCGGCATCGATCCCGCTTCCGACGGTCTGGCGCGGGCGGCGCGACTCGGGGTGCCCACCACCGCCGACGGCGTGCGTGGCCTCATCGCCATGCCCGGTTTCGCCGAGATCGACATCGTGTTCGACGCCACCTCCGCCCGTGCGCACGTCGCCAACGCCGAAGCCCTTGCCCCGCACGGGAAGCGGCTCGTCGACCTGACACCGGCCGCGCTCGGACCGTTCGTGGTCCCCGCCGTCAACCTCGACGCGCACCTGGACGCGGACAACGTCAACATGGTCACCTGCGGTGGACAGGCCACCATTCCGATCGTCGCGGCCATCTCGCGCGTGGCGCCCGTCCCCTACGCCGAGATCGTCGCGTCGATCGCCTCGAAGTCGGCCGGGCCAGGCACCCGCGCGAACATCGACGAGTTCACCGAGACCACCGGCGCGGCGATCACCGCGGTCGGCGGCGCCGAGCGAGGACGCGCCATCATCGTGCTCAATCCCGCCGTGCCACCGCTGATCATGCGCGACACGGTGCTCGCGCTCATCGATGATCCGCAACAGCGCGCCGGGGACGCGGTGCGCGAATCCGTCCGCGCCATGGTCGAATCCGTCGCGGCGTACGTGCCCGGCTATCGGCTGAAGCAGGACATCCAGATCACGCCGGTGCCGCAGGACGCGGTGCGCACGCTCGTCGGCGACCGGCCGGTAACGCATCAGGTGTCGGTGTTCCTCGAAGTCGAAGGCGCCGCGCACTATCTGCCCGCGTACGCGGGCAACCTCGACATCATGACCTCCGCGGCGCTGCGCGTCGCCGAACAGATCGCCTCGGCGCGGGAGCTGACCCGATGACCCACGTATTCCTGCAAGACGTCACGCTGCGCGACGGCATGCACGCGCTGCGTCACCGCATCACCACCGATCGGGTCGCCGCCATCGCCGCCGCACTCGACGCGGCGGGCGTGGACGCGATCGAAGTCGCGCACGGCGACGGCCTGTCCGGCGGCAGCCTCACCTACGGACCGGGCAGCAATACCGACTGGGAATGGCTCGCCGCGGCGGCCGAAGCGCTCACCACCGCCCGGCTGACCACGCTGCTGCTGCCCGGCATCGGCACCATCGAGGACCTGCGCCGCGCCTATGACGTCGGCGTGCGCTCGGTGCGGGTGGCGACCCATTGCACCGAGGCCGACATCGCCGCGCAGCACATCGGCTACGCCCGTGAGCTCGGCATGGACGTCTCCGGGTTCCTGATGATGAGCCACATGAACACTCCGGCCGGGCTGGCCGAGCAGGCGCGGCTGATGGAGTCCTACGGCGCGCACTGCGTGTACGTCACCGATTCCGGCGGGCGGCTCACCATGAGCGGTGTGCGCCAACGGGTTCGGGCCTACCGCGCGGTGCTCGATCCGAGCACCGAGATCGGCATTCACGCGCACCAGAATCTCTCGCTCGCCGTCGCCAACAGCGTCATCGCCGTCGAGGAGGGCGTCACCCGGGTCGACGCCTCGCTGGCCGGGCTCGGCGCGGGCGCGGGCAATACGCCGTTGGAGGCGTTCGTCGCCGTCGCCGATCTCACCGGGTGGAAGCACGGCGCCGATCTCGACGCCCTCACCGACGCCGCCGACGATCTCGTCCGTCCGCTGATGGACCGGCCCGTGCAAGTCGACAGGGAGACGCTGGCCCTCGGCTACGCCGGGGTGTACTCCAGCTTCCTGCGGCACGCCGAAAACGCCTCTACCGCTTACGGAATCGACGTCCGCACCCTGCTCGTCGAGGCGGGACGACGCGGCCTCGTCGGCGGCCAGGAAGACATGATCGTCGACATCGCCCTTGACCTCACCGGCCGCCGTGGGTGAGCCGTAGCGACCTGCCCATCGCACCGGCGCCTCGAGCGCAGCGGTAACCCCCAAGGCCGCGCGATCAGAGCCAGCGGCGGAGGAAGGGGCGGCGGTGGTGGGGGCGGGGGCGGGCTGCCCAGCGGGGGTTGTCTTCGTCGCGGCGGTAGGCGGCGACCTGGCCCGCGACCGAGAAGCGCAGGCGGCGGGCCTCGCCGAGGACCTCGCCGTCGGCCGCCACCGCTTCCGGTTCACGGACCTGGACGATCAGCTCGGGGACTTGGAGTTCGTTGTACACCTTGCTGCGGCCGATGGCGGCCAGGAGCAGGGCCAGTACCGCGCGGGTGCGGGAGAAGCGCAGATCGGCGCGCAGCCAGCGGACGTCGAGCATGCCGTCGTCGAGGCGGGCGCGGAACGCGGGCACCGCGCCGTGCGGATGGTAGGCGCCGTTGCCGATGAACAGGAACCACACGTCGTGCCAGCTCTCGTTCAGGCGAATACGGACCGGCTGCGCGTCCCGCAGGACCACCACAAGGGCGGCCGCGAAGGCGGGCCATTTCCCCCACCTCGGCTGCCATTTGTCGCGCAGCCGAACGAGATCCGGGTACGCGCCCAAGCTGGCGGTGTTGATCAGATAGTGGGTGCGCGCGCCGTCCTCGGTGTCGAGTTCCACGCTCGCGATGTCGACGGCGACCGCCTCGCCCGCACCGGTGGCGTCGACCACCTCGCGCAGGTCGTAGACGCCGAGATCGCGCGCGAAATGGTTCAGGGTTCCGGTGGGAACGACGACAAGCGGCAGTTCGTGGCGCAGCGCGACAGCCGCCGCCGCGGCGATCGTCCCGTCACCGCCCGCAGCACCCACCGCGAACGCCCGCTCGGTGCGCGCCGCGAGCGCCTCCTCCAGCTGCTCGACGCAGTCGCGGCCGGGCTCGGTGCGCAGCACGGTGGCCGCGGGCAGCGCGGCGGCGATGTCGTCGGTCGGGTCGTAGCCGGGATCGCCGGACACCGGATTCACCAGCAGGACAAGGCCTTTGCCCTCGACGAGCATCGGCACCTCGCGCACCGCGTGCGCCTCCGCCTCGTCGGATTCACGGACCGGCCACCACCGGCGCGAGGCCATCGCGACACCGGCGCCGACGGCCGCGCCGACGACCACGTCGGAGGTCCAGTGCACTCCGGTGTGCACCCGCGAGTAGGCGACCGTGGCGGCCAGCGGCGCCACCACCACCGCAGTGCGCGGACTCTCCAGCGCCACCGCCGTGGCGAACGCGATGGCGCCCGCGCTGTGCCCGGAGGGGAACGACGAGGAGGTCGGCACCCGGATCAGGCGCCGATGCGGCGGCAGCAGTTGCGCCGCGGGCCTGCGGCGCGCGATCAACGACTTGAGCACCAGGTTGACGGTCAGGCTTGCCCCGGCCACCGAGACGACGCCGCGCAGCGCCGCCCGGCGCGTGGAACCCTGGCGGGTGGCCAGCGCCGCGGCGACGACCGTCCACAGCACGCCCCGGTCCGCCGCCCGGGTCAACCGCACCATGCCGCGATCGACCGCCGTCATCGGAAGCCGTGCCACCGCACCGGTAACCGCCCGATCCATCTGCTCCACCCGGCGAAACGTCCGGCCCAACCACGCACTCACCCCGTCGAAAGTACAGCCCCCGCAACGCACCGCGCACGACGCGTGCGCACGCTCGGCCGACGGCCGCGGAAATTCGCCGAAAGGAGAGCAGCGGCTCGGCGCGGTGTGGGAGCGAGCTCTGTTGCCGCGCACGGCGTCCCCGCGGAACCGAGCCGCGCGGCCCGTTTCGCCCAACACTCGCCGGGTACGCGCCAAGCGGACGGAAGGTTGGTGCGATGACGGAAGCGACGACTGCTCAGCGGGTGCGAGCGCGCGCCCATATCGGCGGCCCACTGGCGTTGCCGTGGCGATCGTGGTGGGGCGTGCTGCGCCGCACCGTCGCGGAATTCCGGTCGGACAACCTGACCGATTGGGCCGCCGCACTGACCTACTACAGCGTCATCTCGCTGTTCCCGGCCGTCATCGTGCTCTCCTCGCTGCTGAGCCTCGCCGGACCAGATGCCACCCGTTCACTGATCGACACCATCGATGACATCGGGCCGGGCAGCGGCAACACGGTCGTGGTGCAGGCCGTCGAGGAACTACAGCGCTCGCGTTCGCTGGCCGGACCGCTGGCGATCATCGGTGTGGCGACGGCGCTCTGGACGGCGTCCGGGTATCTCGGCGCGTTCGTGCGCGCCGCCAACGCGGTCTACGACACCGAGGAGGGGCGGCCGCTCTGGAAGACGTTGCCGCTGCGCCTCGGGCTCACGGCCGTGACCGTGCTGCTCGTCGCGCTGTGCGCGATCGGTGTCCTGGTGAGCGGCCGCGTCGCCGACACCGTCGGCCAGTGGCTCGGGCTCGGATCGGCCGGGGTGACGGTGTGGAGCATCGTGAAATGGCCGGTGCTCGCGGTGCTGGCCAGTCTGGTGTTCGCGCTGCTGTACTGGGCCGCGCCCAACGCTCGTCAGCTCGGCTTCCGCTGGCTCACGCCGGGCAGCGTGCTCGCGGTACTGCTGTGGATCGCCGCGTCGGCCGGATTCGCCTTCTACGCAACCAATTTCGGCTCCTACAACAAGGTGTACGGCTCGCTGGCCGGTGCGATCGTCTTCCTGGTGTGGTTGTGGCTGTCGAACGTCGCGATCTTGCTCGGGGCGGAGTTCGACGCCGAGCTCGCGCGCGGGCGGCGCATCGAAGAGGGGCAGCCCGCCGACAGCGAACCCATTCTGCCGCCGCGGGACGAACCCGATCGGGACGAGGACTAGCGCACGCACTCCTACGGCGGGATACAGCGCGGGCACCGTCTCGCCTTTCCTCGGGTCCCTGGCAGGTGTCGAGCGAATCGTCTCGATCCGACTGCGGACAATGCGCAAGACCCCAATGTCGGTGTCGATGAAAGTCGTTGCGGTAGAGGTGATCTTGCGCGGGTAGACCTCTGAGGTGACGGCTCGTAGATATCTGTTCGCGCTTCTCGGTGTCCTCGCGGTGAGTGTCGGCCCGTCGTTCGCGTCGGTTTCCGCGGCTCCGGCGGCGCACGTGGTCGGCGAGGCGCCGCTCGGCGAGGCGGCGGTGCGGATGGACGTGTATTCGCCGTCCATGGACACCGTGGTGACCAACCGCGTGATCCGCGCCGCGGGCGGCGGTCCCGCGCCGACGTTGTACCTGCTGACCGGCATCGGCGGCGGCCAGGACGGCATCTCCTGGTGGGACGACACCGATGTCGTGCGGTTCTTCGCCGACAAGCACGTCAACGTGGTGATGCCGGTCGGCGGCGCGTTCAGCATGTACACCGATTGGCGCGCCGACGACCCGTCGATCGGCCGCCACCGCTGGCAGACCTACCTCACCGAAGAGCTCCCCGCGGTCGTCGACGAACAGCTCGGCGCCACCGGCCGCAACGCCATCGCCGGTGTCTCGATGAGCGCCGCCTCCGCGGTCGACCTCGCCATCCAGGCGCCCGACCTGTACAGCGCGGTCGCCGCCTACAGCGGATGCCCGTGGACGTCGGATCCGCTCGGTATCGCCTTCGTCACCGCGCAAGTGGTCCGCGGCGGCGCCAACCCGGCCAACATGTGGGGTCCGCCGGGCGACGCGGGATGGCGCGCGCACGACGCTTTCGCCCGCGCGGGCGCGTTGGCCGGTAAGGCCGTCTACCTCTCCGCGGGCTCCGGCGTGCCGGGCACGATCGACCGCGGCCTGCCCTTCCCGCCCGTCGAGGCCATCGCCAACGCCTGCACCGCGGCGTTCGCTGGCCGGCTCGACCAGCTCGGAATCCCCGCGATCCACGTGGAGCGGCCCACCGGATCGCACACCTGGGGCTTGTTCGAAATGGACCTCCACGAATCCTGGCCCCACCTAGCCCCCGCCATCGGCGCCTGACCCGGCTCGTGCCACACAGGTTTCACACGCCGCACATAGGCACCGGCTATGTGACGCGTACACGGGGTGTGTGCCAGGTGGTGGGCTACTGCCGCACGCTGAGCCACCCGTCCATCAGGCCGTGGTAGCGGCAATAGAAGGGGTGCGAGCCGATCTCGGCGGGGGCGGGGAAGGTGACGGACTGTCCCGGATCGATGTCGTGGTCGAACAAGCCGGGCCGCTTGCTGGTGATGCTGTGCTCCACCAGATCGTTGTTCACCACCGTGATGTTCGCGTTGGGGGTGATCGGCGGCGTTCGCGGGTAGGCCAGATCCTGGATCGTGATGGTGACGGCGGGGATCGGCGGCGGGCCGGGCGGTGGACTCGATGCGGCGGGGTCCTCTTCGGATTCATCGCCGCACGCCGCTGCCAGCGCGATCAGCGGCAGCACCGCGGCCAACCGGATCGGCCGTCCGACCCGGCGCACCGCTCTCACGGCTGTTCGCCGCGACCGCTGCGGCTGCCGACGTACGCGAGTTCGCGGACCCGCCCGATCACCTCGGGCAGGATCTTGACCTCGTCGGGATGGTTGGTCATCGGGTCGAAGAAGTCGGTGCGGTAGTCGCCCGGGTCGGCCGGATGCAGCGTGACCTCCGCGAGCCGGTGCTCCGGCTTGCCCATCTCGCTCGCCGAGAGGACGAAGGTGGCGGGCTCCGCACGCAGGTGGTCGGCCAGGGCGTCGAGCGACGGGGTCTCCGGCTGATCGTCATCGGGTTCGGCGAAGATCCAGGTCGCCGCGGAGTCGCCGAGCCGGTAGGGCATCAGGCAGCCGTACCTGGCCGTGCGCCAGCTGCGCGCCGGTGTGATGACGAAGCGGCTGAGCGAGCCGGTGCCGGTGGTCGCCAACGCGAAGTCCCACGGGTGGTCGTCGCGATCGAGTACCCGCAGCGCGAGGCCGAGCACGTCCGGCAGTCCGGCGGGGGTGCCGATGCCCTTGGACAACCTCGCGAGCACCGCCCGCTCCCCCGCCCCGAACAGGTACTCGTACTCGGGTTCGGCGTGCAGCCGCCCGGACAGGCGCAGCCCGTTCGGATGAAAGACCCGAGCGTGGCGCAACCTCGCCACTCCGGAGAAAACACCGCGCACGGCATCCGCTGCGAGATCGGTCATCGCGACTCCTTCGATCGGGGCGGTCGACAACCACCGACTGCCCCGCCGCGCGGACAATAAACCGGGCCCGATGTGGCAAAAGCGCTCCCGTAGGTACTCCCATGGCGATGACGATCACATCCCAGCCCCGCAAGGCGGTGAACACGATGACATCGACTCGAGCACTCCGACCGGCCACCGAAACGGTCAGTGTGCGGGTACCCGCGCGACCCATCGGATTGACGATGCTGCGCACGACCGTGGAATCGACGGCGGTGGTCGCCTACGACGACGCCGACGGCGCGGCCGAACTCGGCCTGATCGTGGAGGAGGTCGCGCGCGGACTCCTCGACTCCGCCACCGACGACTCGATGCTCGACTGCACCGTTTCGTGCACCGACGACGTGACGCGGGTGCGAATGTCCGCGACGACCCGATCGGAACTGCATCGGGATCGCCACGCCGTCGGCTGGCAGATCGTGGACGCGCTCACCAAGGACACACGGGTGATCCGCTCCACGTTCGATCACGCCAGGCACGGCTACCCCACCGAGGTCGACTTCGATTGGCAGCCAGGGGTTTCCGCGGCCCGCGTCCCATCATCGGTCGAGGATGGGACGCGGGCGGCGATCATTTCGCCTGCGCGGGCGGCATCGGGGAATTGATGGTGGTGAAGTACTGCGCGGCGGCCATGATGGCGACGGGCGCGGTCACCAAGAGCTGACCGGTGACGGTGCCCAGTGCGCCGATGGCGAGGATTCCGCCGAGGCAGCCGACCGCGGCGGCCGGGATGAACGGCCCGAACATGCCGACGATGGTGGCGGCCGCGACCGTCGCCCCCGCGATGCCGCCGAGGACGCATCCGACGCCCGCGCCGGTGAGCCCGCCGACCAGGGTGCCGATGGTGGCGCCCATGCCGATGGTGCTCGTCATCCGGCTCCACGCCGCCTGTTCGCGCTCGTATTCGCTCTTCCAGGGCGCCTTGTCCTCGTACGGCAGCGCCACCGGCTTGTACACCGCGTGTTCGAGGTCGAATCGCGGCGTCAGGGTCGCGGTGCGGTCGGTGATGTCGGCCGCGATCGGGAACACGAAATCATCGACGCGGAAGGACAATTCGGTGCCCGCCAGCACGACTCCGTTGTCCGCCTTGATCTTGAAGACGCCGTCCTCGACGGCCATCGACCCGGCGTCGGTCGAGATGATCGTCGACTTCTCGGTCACCGACGACCGGTACCCCACCGCGTCGGTGTCGGCGGCCGCGGTGCCGGTGCCCGCAACCACGCCGAGGGCGATGCTCAGGATCGCGGCCCCGATCGGGCCACGAAGTGCCTTCTTCTTCCTCATCATGGGTTTTCCTTTCTCGGAAGTTCCATCCGTGGTGTCGATGGAATGGACTCGCGGCGGTCAGCCGCGAAGTTCGGCGAGGCCGCGGCGCAGCGCGGCCGCGGCCAGGTCGACGGCGTCACCGCAGACGAAGGCGCGCACGTCGGCGTCGCGCCACTGCGCGTATCGCTGCGGGGTCCGCGCCATCGCGCAGTACGGCACACCGTGTTCGGCGCACGCGGCGCGCAGCCGATCCAGCGCGGCGCGCACCCGCGGATCGCCGAGTTGCCAAGGTACGCCGAAGGATTGCGAGAGATCCGCCGGTCCTGGCAGCACCATGTCGACGCCACCGCCCGCGAGAATCCGGTCGATGTCGGCAACGCCCTCGGCGTCCTCGATCAGCGCGACGAGCATGATCTCGTCGTTGGCGCGGCGCAGGTGTTCGACCGGCTCGTAGCGGCCGAAACCGGAAGATCGGCCGCTACCCAGGGACCGCTTGCCAAGCGGCGCGTAGTACAGGGCATCGATCGCCGCCGACACATCGGCGCGCGAACGGACGTGGGGTACGACGATTCCCATCGCACCGGCGTCCAACGCCCGCAGACTCGTGGCGAAGTCGCCCTCCGCGATCCGCACGAAGGGCGTGAGACTACACGTTTCGGCGGCCCGGATCGCGTGCGTCAGTTCGCGTCCGCCGAGCAGCGTGTGCTCGGTGTCCAGCACGACGAAGTCGTAGCCGCCGTGGGCGATCATCTCGACGAGCTCGGGCGCGGCCGCAGTGCAGAAGAGGCCGTGCACGAGATCGCCGCGTGCGAGTTTCCGCTTGACTTCGTTGGCGCGCAGCATCACTCACGACCTCGCTCGGATGCTTCTGCCTCGCGCAGGAAGTGGAAGCTTGGCGGCGGGTGCATGAGGAAATCGCGGTGCGAGATGTTCCAGGCGTAGGCGCCCGCCAGGTCGAAGGCGATACGGTCGCCCGTGCGTAGCCCGCTGACCGGCACGCTCTCGGCGAGAACGTCTTTCGGTGTGCACAGCTGACCGGTGACGGTGACCCGCTCCGTGGTCGTCGCGGCGCGCGGCCAGGGATGCGGCCAGTGCTCGGTCGGCACGATCGAGCACGGTTGGTCGTGTCCTTTGGCGGCGGGCGTGCGCAGGTGATGCGTGCCGCCGCGCACGATGGCGAATTCGGCGTGATGGCTCGGCTTCACGTCCAGCACTTCGGTGACGTACCAGCCGCTGTAGGCCGTCAGCGCCCTGCCTGGCTCGATGCGCAGCCGAAGCCCCGGCCGCGCGTCGGTGATCCGGCGCAGACCCGCACCGTAGGCGGCCCAGTCGAAGCGGCGGTCGGGCGCGGTGTAGTCGACGTTCATGCCGCCGCCGACATTGACTTCGGTGAGGTCCGCACCGTGTCGTGCACCGAGACCGATCGACCAGTCGACGATCGATTCCGCCACCGCGACCAGTTCGGCCGCCTCGAGCCCACTGGCCAGATGAGCGTGCACACCGTGCCAGCGCAGCCCGGGAAATCGCCCACGGGCGAGAGCGGCCGCCGCGAGCTCGGCCTGCCCAGGATCGAGGCCGAACGGTGTCGGGCGGCCGCCCATGGCCAGCGCACTGCCGCTCAGCGCGCGGTCGGCCAGCGGCAGGTTCACCCGCAGCAGGACGCCGATCGGCTCGCCCGGTGTGGAAAGCGCTGCGAGACGGCGCAATTCGCCGATGCTCTCCACGTGCACGCGGTGCACACGGTGTACCCGCGCGGCGGCGAGTTCGTCGGGGCTCTTGCCCGGTCCGCCGAACGCCAAGGGCCGATTCGGCACCGCAGCGGCCACGTGGGCGAGCTCGCCACCCGAGGACACCTCGTAGCCGTCGACGACGTCGGCGAGCGCACGCAAGATCTCCGGCTCCGGATTCGCCTTGGCCGCGTAGTACAGCTCCACGCTGTCCGGCAGCGCCGCCCGGATCGCCGCGGCATGCGTGCGCAGGGCGTCCAGATCGTAGACATAGGCGGGAAGTTCGGCGGCGTCGAGGGTTTCGACGCGTTCCCGGACCGGTGCGGAAAGACCACTCATGCCTGCGCCTCGCTGACGCTCGGCTCCGGCATGCGGGAAGCAATCCGGCTGCTCGACGCGACCTCGGCGGCGCGGGTCACGCCGAGCAAGGGGAAGGGCGAGGGAAGCCGGACGTAGTCGGCGTCCCGATCCGGTTTGCGTTCCCATCGGGTGAGCAGATTGGCCTTGGCGGGCAACGGAACGCCCGCGAGCAGAGCGGCGAGGCGCGGCGGGCAGCCATGTTCCTCGGCGTACGCGGTCAACTCCTCGTGGACCGCTTCCCACAACTCCGCCTCCCGATCGGGATGCGAATCGGCGAGCGCGGCAAGCATTTCGGCCACGTGGTTCACGATCAGGCAGTACACGACCCGGTCCCAGCCGCGCTCGTCGTCGTAGGTCATCCGGGCCGCCACCTCGGGCAGCAGACCGGATAGCGCCGCGGCGTGCGATTCCGGCAGCAGCTTGGTGCCTTCCAGATCGCGCAGCAGCACCCGCGTCGGCATACCCGACTCGTCGACGACTATCAGCACGTTCTGCAAGTGCGGTTCGAACACGACGCCGTGGTCGAAATAGGCGGCCAGCACCGGAGGTATCAGTAGCCGGAGATAGGCGCGCCACCACCGCATCGCCGCGCTGGAGTCGGCGTCGGCGAGCAGTCGGGAGATCTGTGCCTGGCTGCTCGGGTACTCGTCGGCGACAGCCGCGGCCAGCAGCGCGGTGGTGCCGGGAGCCAGCCGCGTCGCCAGCCCTTCGCGGACGATCACGCCGAAGCCCTCCAGTAGCGTGCGGTCGGCGGTGCCGTCGGGTCCTGGCAGCGCCAGGCTGCGGTAGGCGGGCTCGCGGAGCACGGCGCAGCCGGGAAAGCGGGATTCCAGTTCCGCGAGGATCGGCGCGAGGATTCGGGTGAGCGCCACCGCGCCGGACAGCTCGTAGGCGGCGTTCTTGCGCAGGCAGTTGGTGATGCGCACGTTCAGGCTGAACTTGAGGAACGTCTCGCCGTCGTAGAGGGTGCGCACCGACGCGGTGGCCGCGAACCGGCGATCGCCGACGCCGAGGTCGAGGATGTCGTCCCGGTCCATGGCGTGCCGCAGGGCGGGAAGGTCGCGCAGCATGCGGAATTGCCAGGGATGCGCGGGCAGCAGGCGGTAGCCCGCCGGCACGGTCGGGTGCAGTCGATCCAGGGCGTCCGTCGCCGCGGCGGCCGCGGACTCCTCCGCCACGAGATGCGCACGGACGCCCAGCATCCGCAGGCCGAACTCGGCGCCGTGCTCCGGCGCGTACCGCGCCCACGAGTCGTCGGAAGCGCTGCGCGCCTTGGGTGCCGGATGGAAGCGGTGACCGAATACCAGCGCGCGCTCGGAATCCAGGTAGTCCAGCGCGGCCGTGCCGATCGGCGGCCTGCTCGCCTGCGTCGTCGTGATCGTCCGGTGGCTCGCCGCGACTTGGTCCACGAACTCCTCGTTGCGTACGCCGGTGCGCAGGGTGAGTTCGTCCCGGGTGTGCTCGGCGAGGCGACGCCAGCCGACCGGCTGCCATTCGCCCGCGCGCAGTTCGTCGACCGGCCCGGCGAAACGGTGCGCGCCGAACAGCGAAGTCCGGCGGAGCCGGACGCGCAGCAGCACGCCCCGACGGGGCAGCCGCAGCAACAGGTGGTCGCCCGCGACGGTGGCTTGCTGTTCGGGTCCGGACACTTCGCGCAGCAGGCAGTTGAGCAACGTGTGCGCGGTCGCCGTATCGGCGTGGGGCAGGCCCGCTTCCGCTGAACCGGCGGGCACCCGTGTCGACGTCAGCTCGATGGTGTTGGTGGACAAGGACATAGGACGACTCCGGCGGGTGAGGGGAATTCGGCGGACCGAGACGGACAGAACGACGAGCAGGGCGGTGACACCGCCGACGAGTGCCGGTGCGGCGGGCCCGAATCCGGCATTGGCCGCGGTCGCGGCGAGCCCGGCGGCGACCGCGCCCGCTTTGGCGAAGAATTCCAGCGAACCGAACAGACCGCCCGGCGCCCTGCCGCAGGCACAGTCGGCGGCGAGGATGTTGCGGCCGACCAGGCCGAGGGTGAGCCCGATACCGAGCAGCAGCCGCGCGGCGACGAGCTCGATCAGCGAATCCGCCACGGCGTGCGCGGCCAGTCCCACTGCGAGACAACCGAAACCGAGCACGATCGGCTGTCCGGCCGCGCGGCACCTCCGTTGCACGGGCAGCGAGATCACCAAGTAGACGAGGTGGGGCAGGGCGAACAAGCCACCGGCGGCCAGCGGCGAGAGGTCGGGTAGCCGATCGCCGACGAACGCGATGAAGTAGGGAAACGAGATCACGGTCGTGAAGACGAAGACGAACTCCACCGCGAACAACCGGCGCGGCGACGCGTGATCCGAAGCTCCTGGCGGCCGCGCACCGGTCGCGGGCGCCGGTCCCCGTGCGGAATCGGGCTCGGGCAGCCACACCAGGATCAGTGCCGCGGCCAGCGGCAGCACCGCGAGCACCAGGTACTGGCGGTGCGGGGTGAGCCACGGCGACAACAGTCCGACGGCGATCGGCGCGCAGACCAAGGCCGCCCTCGCACTGCCCTGCAAGACGGTGAGCGCCCGCGCCAACGCCGAACCGTGCAGTGCCGCACCGAGATAGCCGTTCGACGCGGCGAACGTCCCGCCCAGCACGCCTTGTAACACCAGAGCCGCGGTGAACATCGGGATCGAGTCGGCCGTTCCCGCGACGACGAAGGCGATCGCGAGACCGAGTTGCGCGCGAAGCAGCAGCCTTTTGCGGCCGAACCGGTCGGCCAGCCGACCCCACAGCGGAGCACCGAGACCGCCGAAGACGGTCGGCACCACATAGAGGACGCCCGCCAAGCGGGCGGTGGGATCGCCGAGCTCCGGGAGGATCTGGGTCAGGTACGGCGGCAGGCCGAGCGCGGCGAACGAGGCGACGAAATAGGAGCCCGCGACGGCGTAGACACGCCGGTCAGTCTCGGCAGCAACGGGTTTCGCGGATCGCTCCAGCGTCGTACTCACCGCGCTCCCCCGCTGACGCGCAGGTAATTCGGCCCGCGGACATAGTGTTTGTTGATGTCGGTCGCTCCGCTGCGTTCCTTGTCGAACAGCGTTCCGGCGCTGACCATCGCCTTCACCGGCAGGTTCTCGGCGTCCAGCACGTGCGCGCGCAAACAGGCGGCAGGCTCGGGAGGCAGCCGATCGATCGCCTGGGCGAGCCGGTCCCGCACCAACCCCACCAGCGCCGATCGCACGCCGTAACCGAGCGCGGCGAGTTCGAACGCGTACGCGGCCGCGCACAGGTGCACCGTGATGGTGGTGAACAGGTCGGTCAGCGGTCGGTCGTCGGCGACGTTGACGCGCGGATCGGCGAAGACGGCGGGCTCGGCCCCGAGCCGGTCGCGCAGCCGAGCGGTGTGGATGCGTGGTGTGTCGTTGTCCTTGAACAGCAACCGCAGCCGAGCGCGACCGGAGGCCGCGCCGTCGAGTACCAGCGAGACGTTCTGCTGGTGCGACTCCAGAGCGATGCCGTACTCGAACAACGTTGCCTGCCAGTCGAACAGCAGCGTGATCCAGGCGTCGAAAAGCGCCGTCGGATCGCCGTCGTAGAACGCGTCGGCGAGGTGGTCGAGCACCCGGCGGCCGTCGTGCGCCCTGGCCGTGACCGCGGCCATCGGTACCACCACCGAATCGCGCACCTCCGCGGGCATGCCCCGGCGCAGGACGGCGAGCAGTTCGTGCCCGGCGTGGGCGTAGGTGCTCTCGTCGGCGAGCAGAATCGTGTCGCGGAAACGGGATTCGCGCGCGAGCACGGTGCTCAGGATGCGGTGGGTCAGCGCACCGTCGGCCAAGGTTCGGGGCTTGACGGTGCGCACATTCCGCCGTCCGAGCGTGGCGGTGGCCACCGGGAGCTTGAGGTGCTCACCGAAATCCTCGGTGAGCGCCACCGTCCGCATCGACAGCGTCGGCGAGACTTCCAGATACGCCGAATCCACCAGTGCGCAATCGTTTTCGATGCCGATATCGCGCAGCGCCCGATGCAGCGGAGCGCCGACGGTGAGCGGATGCACCGGCAGCATCAGATGGTCGTGCGCGGAGTGCGGCAACCCCAGCTGGTGTGGCGTCGGCCAGTACGCGGGAAAATCGACGCCGCCGCCGACGGTTACCGCCGAACGCGGGACGGCCAGCCAGCGCAGCGCGAATCGCGGATGGAACTCCGGCGCGTACGCGCGAAGCTGAGCCTGGCTCAGCTCGGCGCGAGCACGCGAGGTCGGATAGACCGGGTGATCGTGCCGGGCGGCGAGCGTGTCGAACGCCAGTGCCGCGGCGCCCGTCCACCGTTCCAGCCGATCGCCGTGGTGGGCGATGAGCAACGCGGCGCTCCGACCGCGGGTGGCGTCGTGCAGTCGCGTCGCGGCGAGCGCCTGCGCGCATTCCTCGGCGAACGCGCTGAAGCCCGGCCGGTCCAGCGGATCGGCGAACGCGGCAAGCGCCGTGAGGATCTCCGCGGTGGTGCGCAGTTCGCGACCGTCGGATTCGCGCAGCAGCAACGGCAGTCGCGGGGCGTCGTCGCACAGGAAGCCGTCCGCTGTCACCGGAAGCAGCAGCGCCTCGTGGTCCACGGCGTTCGTCAGACGCAACCAGCGACCGTCGGCGCGGCGGACGGTGACGCTCCCGCTGCGCAGGCCGAGCACGTCTTCGCGCAGCATTGTCTCGAGAATTCTTGTGACCAAGGCGCTTTCGCGTCGGTCCGGTCCCTCGACGCGGTGGGTTGCCTGCGGCACGGTGGATGTCGAGGTCACGGGAGCACCTCCCAGTGCTGCGTCGCCAGGAACGACTCCGCGGCGCGGTCGACGGCAGCGCTATCGGTGCCCGCGGCGCGCAGCACGCCGACGTAGTCGCGGTTGGTGTGCCGCAAGTCGTGCCGCGTGCCGATCGCACGCAGCGGCCGGTAGGCGAGGCGGACGCCGTCGACCACGGCATCGAGGGATTCCGGTGCCGCCGTGAGGGTTCCGGAACCCGGAGCGCAGATGTGATCGATGCGGGCGGCGCCGTCGGTGCGTGCGCCGAGATCGTCGGGCAGCGGGTCCCCGAGGTGGGTTCGGAGGATGTGCTCGAACAACGGAATGCCGAGCAGCTGGGCGAGCAGCAGATCGCACTGATCGCCGATCGCGCGATAGTTCACCTCGATCAGGCGGGCACGGCCCCGGTCCACGACGAATTCCGTGTGGCACGAACCGAACCCGACACCCAACGCGTCGAGCTGGGACAGCACCTGCGCGAGGACCGGTTCCGGATGGGCGTGGACGAAGGTGTGCCGGAGTTCGATGAAGTGCGGCGGCGGTGACAATGTGGTGCGGAATCCGCCGAGCACATGCCTGCGCGTCCCGTCACCCAGGGTTTCCAGCGTGTGCAGTTCGCCGGGCAGGTACTCCTCCACGATGAGCGTGGCCTCGGGTCGCCGCAGCCTGATCTCCGCGCACCGCGCCAGCAGCTCCGCGCATCCGCCGACCAGCACGACATCCTCGCTGGCCACGCCCTCGGCGGGTTTGACGACGCACGGGAACGGAAGCTCCATCTCGGCCAGTGGCGCGAGCTCGTCGCCGGGGCGCAGTTCCCGTGACCAGACGGTGTCGAGCCCGGCCGCCGCCAAGAAGCGGCGCATCTCGACCTTGTTCTTCACCCGCAACGTGGCGCGCCAATCCTTGCCTGGCAGACCGAAATACGTGGCGGCGAGGGCGGTCTGGGTCTGGAGGTGATCGCTGTTGGAGAAGACGGCGTCGGGCGCGCGCCCGCCGGAGATGGCCGTGACGATGGCTGGCAGACTGCGGACATCGCAGTCGAGCGCCCGGATGTCCGGATGCCTGCGCCGGTGCGCCTCGGGTTGGTCGGTGAGAACGGTGACGTCGAGGCCGAGCGCGGCGGCCGCGGGAAGGAATCCTTCCGATACCGAGTCGGTCGGGTTGTGTGCGAGCAGATACAACTGCACGGGTGAGCCCTTTCCTGCCGAAGGGTGAACACAGGGAGGCGGTGGCGGGGAGTGGCGCCCAATCGCCGCTCCCCGCGACCGCGATCACTTGCCGGGCAGCCCCACTCCGGTCGCCGTTGCGACATCGGCGAGCATTCGATCGGCTGCCTGCACGCCGATCCCCGACATCCAGGTCTCGTCAGGAACCTCGAACACCTTGCCGCTCTTGACCGCCGCGAGGTCCTGCCAGACCCGGCCCGCCGTGACGGCGTTCTTCTCGGTCTTGCCGGGATCGTCGATCGTCGCGACGAAGATCAGCTGCGCGTCGGCCTGGTCGATCTGCTCAGGGCTGACCTCTTTCATGATCTTCTTCGGATCCGTGGAGACCTGCGAGGCCGGACGCGGCAGCCCGATGTCGGCGAGCACGACGCCGCTGAAGGAGTTGCTCTGATACAGCCGCGTCGGACCCGCGAGGAAGCGAACGACCGAAACACTCGGCAGGACACCGTTGTTCGCGGACGCGATCGCGACGCCGAGCGCGCGGGCGCGGTCCTCGTACGCGCGCAGCGCCTGGGCGGCCTGTTGTTCGAGGCCCAGCGCCTTGCCGTGCACGGCGAGATTCGCCTTCCACGGGCCGCCGGTCGTCTCGGTGAACACCGTCGGGGCGATGCCGCTGAGCTTGTCGTAGATCTTCTCGTGGCGGACCTTCGAGGAGAGGATCAGATCGGGGCGCAGCGAGGCGATGCGCTCCAGGTTCGGCTCCAGCAGTGGGCCGACGTCGGTGACGCCGTCCACCTTGCTCGCCAGGTACTCCGGGAACCCGCCCCTGGTCTTCGTGTGCGGCACCACAGCTCCGACGGGCCGGATGCCGAGCAGGGTGACCGAGTCGAGCTCCGCGGTGTCGAGCACGACGATCCGCGCCGGCACCCGCGGAATCGTGACCTGCCCCATCGCGGTGTCAAGCGTGCGCGGGAAGGCCGCCGGGTCGGCGCCGGTGACCTGTGCGGATTCTGTTGCGCCGGAATCGTTTCCACACGCGACGAGCGCGGTGGCCGCCAATCCCGCCGTGACGGCGGCGATGGCGATCCGGCCGAATCCGCGCAGGCGGAATCGTCCTGTGGACATGAGAGATCCTCGACTTTCCTAGATGAAGCGACACCACCCCGGACGGGTGCTGTCGTGCGTCCGCCGGCCCTCAGGCTCGAACGGCGACGTGCTCCCCCCGGCCGGTATGTCGGCCGCCGCGGGCCATGGGAACGACCAGGGGCGTGCCGGTTTCGGGGTCGGGTACGACGCGGCAGTCGACGCCGAAGACGGTGCGCACCAGGTCGGCGTCGAGCACGTCCTCGGGTGCGCCAGCGGCGGCAAGTCGCCCGTCGTGCAGCACGACGAGGTGGTCGGCATAGCGCGCGGCCTGGCCGAGATCGTGCAGCACCATCACCACGGTGCGGCCCTCGTGCGCGTGCAGATCGGCGACCAGGTCGAGGACGTCGAGCTGATGGCGCAGGTCGAGAAAGGTCGTCGGCTCGTCGAGCAGCAGCAGGCCGGTGTCCTGGGCGAGGGCCAGTGCGATCCAGACGCGCTGGCGCTGGCCGCCGGAGAGGTGATCGACCTGGCGGTCGCGCAGCTCGTCGGTTCCGGTGCGGCGCAAGGCGTTCTCCACCGCCGCTTGGTCGTGCGCCGACCACGGCCGCAGCAGCCGCTGGTGTGGATAGCGGCCGAGCCGCACGAGCGCCTCGACGGTGATGGCCTCCGGCGTGATCGGTTGTTGCGGAAGCAAACCCAGCTTCGCGGCCAGCGCGCGGGCGGACATCCGATGCACATCGGCGCCGTCGAGGGTGACGATCCCGCCGGACGGCCGCAGCAGGCGGGTCAGTCCGCGCAGCAGCGTCGACTTGCCGCAGGCGTTGGGTCCGACGATCGCCGTGACAGCCTCGCCAGGCAACGTCAGGTTCATGCCGTCGATCACGACCCGGTCGCCGTAGTGCAGGCGAAGGTCCCGCGCCTCGAGCTCGTTCACGCGTTCCTCCGGTGGGCCGGGCCGCTGTCGCGCAGCATCAGGATCAACAGCCACGGTGCGCCGACCGTCGCGGTGACGACGCCGACCGGCAGCCCCTCGATCGGCAGCAGGTGCTGGGCCGTCAGGTCGCAGCCGACCAGCAGCGTCGCGCCTGCCAGACCGGTCGCGGCCAGCGTCGCGGCCGTCGGCGGCCCGGCCAGCATGCGCACCAGGTGCGGCACCGCGAGCGCCACGAACGACACCGGTCCGGCCAGTGCGGCAGCAAGCGAAGCCAACGCGACGGTCGTCAGCAGCAGCCGCAGCCGCGCGGCGGAGACGGCGACGCCGAGGGTGGCTGCGGACTCGTCGCCGAGGTCGAGCACGGCCAGGGTTCGGTGCTGCACCGCCAAGGCGATCAGCACCAGCACGCAGGCGATCGCGGCGCCGCGCACTTCCGGCCAGGTGCGGCCGTAGAGCGAACCCGCCGTCCACTGCATCGCCGCTCCGGCAAGTTCTTTCGGGAAGCGCACGACGACGAGATTCACCGCCGCCGCCAAGCCCGCCTGCACCGCGAGGCCGACCAGCACGAGCCTCAGGACCGGCAGCCCCGAACGCCAGCCGAGCACACCGAGCAGGAACGCGGCGAACAGGCCACCGCCCAGCGCGCCGAGCGGAATCAGCGTCTGCCCCGCGCCCGCCGCCAGCACCAGCACCGCGCCCAGCGACGCGCCGCCGGTCACGCCCATGACATCCGGCGAGGCCAACGGGTTGCGGAAAAGTCGTTGCAGCACCGCCCCCGCGATCGCCAGACCGGCGCCCGCGATCATTCCGGCGACGAGCCGCGGCGCGCGGAACTCCTGGACGACGTACACCTCGCCGGGATCGCCGACGCCGAAGGCCGCCCGCAGCGCCGAGGGAACCGACATCCGCACCTCACCGAAGGCGATCGCCAGAATCGTGAACAGCGCCAAGGCAACTGCGCACACCACGATCAGCACGGCCACGCGCCGTCGTCGGAAGATCGGGGATGTCGCCACAGGCGTCGTCGTTTCCACCACCATCAGCGAACCTCCCGCGTGCGGGCGAGCAGGGCGAGCAGCGGCGCGCCGAGAAAGGCGGTGACGATACCGACCTCCACCTCGGACGGACGGGCGACCAGGCGGCCGAGAATGTCCGCGGCCAGTAACAGCAGGGGTCCCGCGATCAGACAGCCGGGGAGCAACAGCCGGTGGGAATTGCCGACCAGCGGACGCACCAGGTGCGGCGCCGCCAAGCCGACGAAGGCGATCGGCCCGGACACCGCGACCGCCGAACCGGCAAGCAGCACAACGGCACACGTTCCGGCCAACCGGATCCGGGCGACCGGCGCGCCGAGCGACTTCGCCGCCTCGTCGCCGAGCGCGAGGGTGTCGAGGGCGGGCGCGATCCCGGCCCCGATCAGCAGACCGAGCACCATCGCGGGCGCGACAGGAACGAGGGCGGCGAGATCGCGCTGGGCGATCGAACCCGCCAACCAGAAACGCGCCTCGTCCAGCGTGCGCTCGCTGAACACCAGTACCGCCGAGGTCCACGAGACCAGCACCAATTGCAGGACGGTGCCGCCGAGTACCAGCCGGACCGGGTCCAAGCCGCCGCTGCGCCGTCCGAGCGCCATGGTGAAAGCCGCCGCGGCAGCGCCGCCCGCGAAGGCGAACCAGACGAACTGCACCGGCCGGTCGAGACCGAGCGCGAAAATCGCTGTCACCACGGCCAATCCGGCGCCTGCGTTGATCCCGAGGGTGGTCGGGGACGCGAGCGGGTTGCGCGTGACTCCTTGGACGATCGCTCCGGCGAGCCCGAGAGCGGCCCCCACCGCGATGCCGACCAGCGTGCGCGGAAGCCGCATATCGATGATCACCAGTGCGTCGCGGCTCTGCACGGCGCCGAGCAATGCCTGGACCACCGTCGCGACGGGCACCGATCGCGCGCCGAGCGCGAGACTCAGAACGATGCACAGCAGCAATCCCGCAATCCCGGCGAAGTACACCGGAATCCGGCGCCGTCGCGGGGCGGTTCGCCTCATCTCGGTCGTGGTCACGGGGCGGAAGCATAGGTTAGCTATACCTAAGTTTGTCAACGAGTTCGTGCTGGTCGAGCGACCGAAACGGTCCGGCTCGATAGTGTTTCAGACCTGCGGAAACCGACGCTTCACACCGCGCGGAACGAGCCCGCCGGGCCGCTCGGCGACGCCCTCGGAGGCCGGGTAACCGGACTGCGGCGATGCCCAACCGTCCCCGCTTCGAAGACGCGCCGGACCGAGTCGCCCACGCCGAGATTCGACAGCGGATCAGCGCCCGAGCCACCAAGCGGCTACCGATGAATTGCGCTCTCCACCAATAGCCTTCACAGCAAACTCACAGGTTCGTCGATTTGTCCGGATCCGCCGACGACCGGCCCGGCGGCCGCCACGACCACACCGGCCCGGCCCGGCATGCGCGCGACGGGCGGAGGACGCCACACAGCCATCGGAAACGAACATCCTTCAGTTGGCGTCGTCGCGCGGAAAATCTCCGACGCAACCGGCCGACGGCGCGAACATCTCGTCGCCGCGGGCTGTGAGAACCGTCTCCGAAGGTTTAGACGTTCGACGGTGGCGTTCGCCCGCTCCTGGACACGCCCCTCACCCGGCGCGGGCGCGGGCGAGGAACCACTGTGCCAGCCAGTCGACGGCGGTTCGGCCGTCGGCGTCGATGACGTAGTGGCCGTAGCTCTGGTGCGCGCCCGAGGTGACGAAGGCGGTTGCGCTCAACGCTTCCGAGATCAGTCGCAGGACCGCGTCCGGTCCCTGTCCGCCGACCGCGCCGAGTACGTCGCGGGTGAGCCGGTGCAGTTCCGCGCCCGCCGCGCCGGCGAGGTCGTCCGCGGCCAACGTCACGAAGCCGAGCAGGGTCGGGAGCACGGCGTGCGCCCGCGCCGCGATGTCGAGCGGCGCCGCACCGGACCGTGCCGCCTGGACGACGTCCCACAGATCGTCCTGCAACAGAGTCGCCTGAGCGACCAGCGCGGGCGCGTCGATCTCCGCGAGCGCGCGCACCAGCTGCGCCGCGAGGTGGACCGCGCCGCTGTCGTCCGGGATCAGGCCGAGCAGCCGCGACACCTCGCGCAGGTCGTCGCCCACCGTCCGCACCAGCGGCGCGAACGCCGAATTGAGCTGCGCGACAATGTCGTACAGCTCGCGCGCGACGGCCGCGAAGTCGAGCCCGTTCGCGATCATGGCGCCCAACCGGGCCAGCGCTTCGCCGACGGCGGGCAGCCGCGCCGCGAAATGGACGGTGTCGGCGGCCACCGACGCGATCCGCCCGATCAGCACCGAGGGCCACAGCTCGGCGAGCACCCGCCATGCCTCGCGCAACGCCTGCTCGGACTCGGTGCGCACCAGCTCGAGCAGCGGCGCGGTCGCGTCGGCGACGACATCGACTGCGTGGCTCGCCGCGGTGGCGGGCTCGCGGTCGGGCTCCGCGAGAGCGTCGAGCACGGCCAGCGCGGCGCCGATATCGGATCGGGCCACCCCGTCCAGAACGGCCGCCGCCAGCCGCTCGGGCTCATCGCCCTCGACGAGTTCGTCTCGGGCCGTGGGATGTTCGTCCATCCAGCCCGCCAGTTCGCGCAACGGGCGCAGCGTCGCGACCAGCCCGCCCGCCGCGGCCGCGATCCGCGCGGTCGCCCCCGGCCCCACCGCGCCGTATCCGCCGAGCCGGTCGATCGCGGCGGGCAGCTCGGCCAGTCGTACGTCGCCGAAGTCGGAGGCGAGCAGGCTGTTCAGCGCGGCGGTGTTCGTGTCGTTCGCGGTGGCCTGGTCGGCGTCGGTCGGCTGGGCGAGCAGCAGGCCGAGGGACGCGAGCAGCGGATGGGTCGCCGCGTCGGTCGAGCAGTACCTGTCCTTGGTGGCGCAGATCTGGGCCGTCACCGCCGAGACCGCGCAGAATCCGCTCGGGCGCGGCCCGGCGATGCCATGCCCGGGAACTGGCGGCCCGACCAGGGTCGCGCCGCCGGTGCCCTGGCGCGGATCGGCGATCAAGCCGACCGCGAGCACCCGGTCCGCGGCGACCGGCGCGCCGGTGCAGCCGATCGTCGCGGCGACGTCACCCATCGCGTCGGCGCCCTGACTGTATCCGGCGAGGACGAATTTCGTTGCGGGACAATCGCGTCCGAAGTCGTCGATGGCGCGCGTCGCCGCTTCGACGCCGGTCGCCTTGCTGTCGCCGTAGGGCATGCGGTCGAAAGCCGCGGCTTCGTAGGCCGGGAACCGGAAGGCGAACGCGTCGCCCAGATCCGCCGACAGCGCGGTGGCCAGCGGCGCGAGCATGCCGACCGGCGCCGACTCGTCCGCCCAGGGATTCGTCTCCCATGTTCCCGGCAGGAAGACCCCCGCGACCGCCGGGCAGCCCGCCTCCGCACGCGCGACGACCGAGCCGGGCACGATCACGGTGACCAGTGCGATCATCGCGGAGAACAGCAGGACCGACACCCGAGCCCTTGCGGCGGCAGATCGGTCGGATCGATTCACCTGAACACCTCCTGCCGCCCCGGCCGAGTCCCGATAAACGCCAACTCATTTCACCAGCGACCGCCACACCCGCGAGGTGAAACGCGCAAATTTCACACAGGGAGAAAGAAATCGACCCGTCGAGACCAATCCGCGCGCCGGACCTGACCGAAGTCCTTTCTATCGAACAAGACCGTGGCCGGCTCGGCGCGCGAGGACGGCGGAGCATGCCCGACAGGAAGTGGCACCCGATGAACACCCCAGAACAGCCCGAGGCGGACCTGCTCGAGCTGGCCTACCCGTACGCGATGCACGCCGTCACCGACTTCGAGCGCAAACTCATCGAGCGGCGTAGGGCCGCCGCAGGTCGGGCGCGCGCCGCGGAGTTCGACGCGCGGGTCGGATCGACGCGAGAAACGTTGGCCGCGTTGAGCATTCTCGATGCGCTGCCCCCGCCCGCCGGTCTGGAAGACCGGTTGATGCGCGCACTCGACGACGTAACGCGCCGACGAACTCGGCGGCGCTCGCGCAGGAATTGGCTGGCCGCCGCGATGGCCTTGCTGATCGCCGTCGCGGCGGGCATCGCCGCCGCCACTCATCGCGGCCGATACCGGCGCGCGCCACTTCCGCCGACCGATGTCTTGGCGACCACCGTTCAGCAGGCGCGCGCTCCCGAGCGGCCGATGCCGATCACGCGGACGAATCTCCCCTGATCGTCCCCGGCTGGAACCAAGGCGGGGCGCCGAGCACCCCGCCTTTCCCGGCGATCAGCCCGCGGACCCCGTGGGCTCCTGCGGCGGGTTGTTGTCGATCACGGCGCTGCGGTGCTCGACGAGAACCGGATGGGTCATCTTCACCTGCGGCGGCCCCATGGTGGGCGGCGGGGTGACGTACCCCGGACCGTCCGGGTTCAGGACCGGCGGCTGCTGCTGCAACTGGCCAGGAGTGGTCGTGGTCGGGCAGCCGAACCGAAGTTCGGTGGTGGCCCGCGGCAGCGCGTACGTCGTGACCGGGAACTGGCCCGCCCCGTCCGAGCACGTCACCACGGACTCCACCCGGTAGGTGTCGTCGGTGTCGTTGCGACAGCTGTAACCCTCGCACGAGACGCCGGGCGCGAGCTCCTGCGCGACCGCTTGGGGCGCGAGCATCCCGGCCGCCGTCATGACGACGACGCGACGCCGAGTCCGAGGCCGAACGTCGATCTTTGACGCATCAGTGAATCACTCCAATCAAAGGCCCCGACCTGACGGTCAATATACCGATGGTCACCGCTCGCGCCACCCGCGCGTGTCTCACCAGCGGCGTTGCCCCGCAAGATGTTTCGTCGATCGCGCGAGCCGCTACGGAGCGGGGGCCAGCTCGCCGAACCAGGCGAGTGCCTGCGGCAGCGCCAAGCGCACCGTCACCGAGTGGTCGACGGGCCCGAGATCGATGACGCTCGCCCGGTCGCCGAGGTCCGCGCGGCACAGCTCGGCGTTGGCGGCGGGCACGCTGCGGTCGGCCGAGGAGACGTAGAGTCGCACCGGTGCGCGGGGCGTCCAGTCGCAGACGTCGTCGCTGTCGGTCATGGCGCGCAGCGCCGCGCCGGTCGGATCGAGCGCGAGTTCCTGGAACCGCGGCGTCAGCAGTTCGCGCGGGGTGGCGGGCAGGCCCGTGGAGACGGCGAGGATGTCGTGCCGACCGTCGAAGAGCTGCTCGACGCGCTCGGCGTAGGGCGGCTGGAACGCCTCGCTCGGATCGTCGTAGAGGTGGTAGATCCGGTTCATCGCGGTGAGCCAGTAGGCGATGTAGAGCACCGCGGCACGCGGGGTGATCCGGCCGTCGAACGCGGCGGGCTTCTGCACCTCCTGGAGGGCGTAGGGACCGCTCACCGCCGCGACACCGGCCAAGGTGAACCCCAGACTCGGCTCGGCGGTCACCCGCTGGGCCAGGGCCATCGCGGCTTGGCCGCCCTGGGAGAACCCCGTGACCAGCAAGGTGCCGTCCAGTTCGCGCCCCTCCCGCTCGGCCACCTCGCGGGCGGCCAGCAGCAGATCCGCCGAGGCGCTCGCCTCGGTCGGCGCGTGCGCGTACGGGTGCGAGCCCGGGCCCTCGCCGAGACCGAGGTAGTCCGGTGCGACCGCGGCGTAGCCCGCGGCCGCGAACAGGACGGTCCGCGCCCGATCGGTTTCGGCGTCGGCCGACGGCGCCTCGTCTTTGCGCACGATCGTGCCGTGCGCGTAGCTGACGACCGGGAGCCTGCGCGCCTCGCCGCGCGGCAGTACCACGAGGCCGCTGGCGGTGGTATCGGCGCCGTCGGGCGCCGAGGTGCGGTAGACGACCCGGTACGCGTCCACACCGTTGCGCACCGGGGTCTGGATCGTCCACTGGTTCAGATACGCGGCGGTCTGCTCCGTCGTCGCGCCGAGCACCTGCGTCACCGAGACGACCTCACCGGGCGCGGCCGCGACGCCGTCGCGCTGCGCACCGCACCCGACGAGCCCGCCGAGCAGCAACGCCAGCGCCGCCACGAGCGCCGCCGAGGACCTGATCGCCCGCCTCGACGAACCACCCGCGCACCGGAAATTCTCCTCCGTCGCCATCAATCCACACTCCCACCGCGGGCCGATATCACGCTACCTACCGGCCGGAATCGGAAGCCGCACCTGTCTCGGCGTTCGCAAACCGGGCTGAGTACGGGGACCCCGTCCGAAAAGTTTCGGCCCGGCAACGCCGACATCAGCTAAAATTGTCGCTACCTGGAATACGAAGTGGGTCGGCGTCCTGTTCGCGTCATCTCGTTGGGGGCAGGAAGTCTTTGGGTTCGCCGGTCGGTCCGGTGCAATGTCGCACGCCGCGGTGTATCGCGACACGACCATGTCGGCGCCCAGCCCACCTGCCGAGGAGGCAAGCATGGTCGACAACGCCGCAACCGAGCCGTCCGAACCCGATCCCGCCATCGTGATCTGGCCCGAACCAAGCCGACTCGAGCCATGGTGGCAGCGCGTCATGTTCGGCTCGAGCGCCCGGCCGGCCACTCCGCGCGAAACCCGTTACGGGACCACGAAGCAGTAGCCTTCCGAGCACTCCCCGCCTCGCGCCGGAGCCGAATCGCTTCGGCTCCTCATGCGTCGAGGAGCGGTATCTCGCGCGGCCCCTCATCCAGCTCGACAACGGTCCAGCTCGCCGGAGCGGGGCCGAATGCGTTGCGCGCGTTGGCGATCACCGTCCTGGCCAGCACCCGGTTGCCGGTCGCGCCGATGATCGCGCCGATGCCTGCCGGAATCACCCTGCCGAAGGCGAGCACGCTGCGTTTGGCGATGGTCCGGACGACGATCCGCTTCACTGGGCCCTCGCCGAGGCTCGACACCACCGGAATCCGGTTGGCGAGTTCGGACGCCCAGTTCTTGGCCGAGTTCGCGGTGTTCTTGCCGACGAACTCGACGCCGCCGGGTCCGAAAACGATCCCGGATACCAGCGCGGTCTCGCGGGCCACCTCCTCGGGCTCGACGCCGTGGATCGCCGCGGCCGTGAGCGCGTAGAGCACCGATGTCTCGACGAAGAAGACGGTCTCCACGCCCATCGCCGCCAAGCCGGTGAGCACGCCGATGCCGGGCACCGCGGCGCAGATGCCGACCGTGACGCCGCTCGCGGTGACCGCGGTCAGGTAGTGCCGCTGCACGCGTTCGAGCACCTGCTCGGGCGTTTCGTCCGGATGCGCGGCGCGTAGCCAGTCGCCGTAGCGTTCGACCAACGGCGTCTGCAAGCGAGCGCCCTTGTCGATCGCCGACAGCAGGACCTTGTCCACGCGTTCCCGGATCATCGACCACGACCTTTCCTACGTCCCGCCCAGAAGCGGCGGGGTCACGAAACACTCGACCACTGAGGGATACACCGAATCCGCGGTCTTACACGGCGAAGTGTGCCTTGTCATAGCCGATCGGTCCATCTCTTGCCCGCCGTGGCGTACGGCGCGTCGGCCCGTGGCGCGACCGTGACCGCCCCGCAGGCATCTCGCAACACCTCGTGACATCCGGCGAATCAGGACCAGCACCACACCCTGTCTGCGAATTTTCGGTAACGACACGGCGTCATTCGCTCGAAACGAGCTGGCATAGCAAATCATTGGCTTACGCTGGAATCACCTCGGTAGCCCCGAGGTTGCAGGGTGGGACGCGGTGCCCCCGAAACGCGCCCACCATCGCCGAGCAGGTCAGCTGGGAGTCGGGTCCCGGCTTCAGCCCGAATCCCATCTGGCCCGCCGGAATTCCGCTCCTTGGTACGGTCGTCCCATGGAGGATGCCGAGGAACTCCTCGCCGCCGTCGTCGCATGGGCGCGACAGGACGAGCGGATCACCGCGCTCGTGCAGACCGGATCGCACGGCCGCGGCGACCGGATCGATCGTTACTCCGATCTCGACTTGGAGATCATCACTCCGGAGTGGCGCGAACTCTTCGCCGACCAGAGCTGGCTGGACCGTTTCGGCGCCGTCCTGCTCAACGTGTCGTTCGAAGACGAGGACGAAGACCGCCCGTGGCCCGCTCCCCTGCTCGTGGTGTTCACGGGCGGACGCAAGATCGATGTCACGATCGCGGGCGAGGAACGCCTCACCGACATGATCGAGCACGGGCTCGACGAGCTGTACCAGCGCGGCTTCCGCGTGCACTGGGACCGCACCGGTCTCGCCGCGAAACTTCCCGCGCCCACGGGCGAGACCCCGAAGCCGACCGTGCCGGATCTCGACGAATTCACCACGGTCACCGAGGAATTCTTCTTCGAGGCCACTCAGGTGCCGATCTACCTGAACCGCGGCGAGCTGTGGGTGGCGAAGTTCCGTGACAACACCATGAAGGAGTACCTGCTCCAGATGCTGGAGTGGTACGGCGCGACCGATCCCGAACGCCCGCGCTACACCTGGTACATCGGCCACCACATGGACGAATGGCTGCCCGCCGAGCACTGGCGGCGGGTCCACGAGACGTTCGGCCGCTTCGACGCGGACGACGCCAGGCGCGCGCTGGACGCAACGGTCGACCTGTTCGCCGATGTCGGCGCGGAAGTCGCCGCCCGCCTTGGCTTTCCGTGGCGCGACGACCTGGTCGACGGTGTGCGACGGCTGCTCGCCGAGTACCGGTCGCACCGCTGAGCGATACCCGGATCGACGCCTGCGCTCAGTAGGGCTGCGCTCGATCCGCCCATGCCGCACCGAGTTCGGGCGTGAGGCTCCGGGGGAAGGAGACGCGACTCGGGTCGCCGTCGGAGGTGTAGCGCAGGCCGGGGTCCTTGGCGAGCCGGTCCAGCCAGTGCGCCGAATCGAACGGAACCGCACCGCGTCCAGACCTGATCCGCGGAATACCGGCCGGGTCGACCTGGCCGTGGGGTGAGGGCGCGGGTTCGGCGCCGACAAGCATCACGGCCTCGAAAGTGTAGGGCGCGCCGTCCCATTCGCCCGCGGCGGCGAGCCGCCGGTCGGCGGGAAAGATGCCGAGCGGCAACGCCATCGTGCGCACCCGGGCGCCAGGCGCGGCGGCGGCGACGGCCCGCAGGTTCTGCACCAGTTCGCGCTGCACCCCCGCCGCGTCCAATCCGGAGAGGTTGGCGTGGGACGCGGTGTGCGCGCCGATGTCGTATCCGTGCTCGGTGAGCCAGGCCAGTGCGCGCGGGTCGTCGCCGAAGGGCTCGTTGTTCACGTAGAAGGTCGCGGTCGGCCGGAAATCCGGGTGGCTGGCGCCGAATTCCTCGAGAATGCCCACCGCGCTGTCGGGCGTTGGGCGGCCGTCGCCGGTCAGCGTGAGCTGGCTGACGGTCGAATCGTCGAAGGTCAGCACGACGGGGTGGGTACCGGCGGGGATGTCGATGGCGCCCGAGATATAGGCCGCCGCCGTGACCGGGCGGTAGCCCTCGCGGTACAGCCGTTCGAGTTCCGCGCGGAATTCCTCGGGCGTCTGGTCGTATTCGCCCGCCGGGTTCGGCGTCACCTGGTGATACATCAGCACCGGGACGAGCCCCAGTTCGTTCGCGCCGACCGCGGCCGGGTCCACCCGCGCGGGCGCGGGCTCGGCGGGCGCCGGAGCGGAAACAGGCTCGGGTGTCGCGGATTCCGCCGTTGTCCCGCACCCGAGCAGCAGTGCGGAAGCCAGTGCCGACAGTGCCCATCGATACGCGAAGGCGCCAGTGCTCGCCATCGGCTCACCGTACGCGGGCTCCGTATCGATTCGCCGACATATGGGCGAAATGCCCGACATCGGGCGGGCCGCCGTGGATAGTAGGGGAACCTGAGGTGAAAGTTGGTGTGCGCGTTGCTCAAACGTGTTCCGGAAAGCCGCGCTCGGCGGCTCGCTTCGATCGCGGTGGCCGTTGTCGGGTCGATTCTCGCCGTCGCGGTCCTGGTCACGGCTTTTCGGCCCGAGGGAGAGCGACTGGCGGTGACAGGACTGCCCGCCGGTGTCGTCGGCGCCGCCGCCGCGCCGGAGCTGGCGCTGCGCGTCGACGCGGCGGGCCACGACCCGAACGCAGTCCGCATGAAGCTCGACGGCTCGCCGGTGACGGGTGTGGTCGAGGGTGACGACGTCGTCTACCGCCCGGGTGTTCTGCCCGATGGGACATACGAATTCACCGCCGAGATCCCCTCGGACGGCCCGCTCGGCTTCTTGCGCTCCGAACCGCGCGCCACCGTGGCCGTCACGGTGGACACGACGCCGCCCACGGTCCAGCTCGACCCGCCCCGGCCGGTGCGCTCCTACCGCGAGCCGGTCACGCTGCGCGGCAAGGCGATCGGCGCGCAGCAGGTCTCGGTGGGCTCGGTCTCGGTGCCGGTCGCCGAGGACGGCGCCTTCGAGATCACCCTGCCTCGCGCGCCGAAGGGCGACGAGCTGGTCGCGGTCGACGCCGCGGGCAACGCGAGCCGAACGCCCCTCACGGCGACCGTCGAGCTGCCAAGGATCAGGGCGGTGCACGTCACCGCGCACGCGTGGTCGCACGAAGGGCTGCGCGAGGGCGTGCTCGACCTGGCCCGCTCCGGCCGGATCGACACCGTTCAGCTCGACATCAAGGACGAGGACGGCGTCGTCGGCTACGACTCGAAGGTGCCGCTGGCGCGCGAATCCGGCGCCGCCACCGCGATTTACGACGCGCGTGCCGCGCTGACCCAGCTGCACGACATGGGCCTGCGGGTGATCGGCCGGATCGTGGCGTTCCGCGACCCGACGCTGGCCGAATGGGCATGGCGCGGCGGACGCACGGACTGGGTCGTGCAGAATCCCGGCGGCCAGCCGTATTCCAGCCACTACGGCGCGATCGCGTTCACCAACTTCGCGCATCCGGAGGTGCGCAAGTACAACATCGATCTCGCCGTCGAAGCGGCCGCGCTCGGCTTCGACGAGATCATGTACGACTACATCCGCCGCCCGGACGGCAGCCTGTCGAGCATGGCGTTCCCCGGCGCGACGGTGGACCCGATCGTCTCCATCGCGGAGTTCCTGCGCGAGAGCCGGGACCCGGTGCACGACGCGGGAGCCTTCCAGAGCGCGGCGGTGTTCGGCATCGCCGTCACCCGTCCCGACCAGATCGCCCAGGACATCCCGATGATGGCCGCGCACCTGGACTACGTGGCTCCGATGGTCTATCCCTCGCACTGGAACTCCGGCGAATACGGCGTCGCGAACCCGAACGGGCAGCCCTACGACATCGTGCTTCGCTCGCTGCAAGACTTCCGGCGGGTCACCGAGGGCACCGGCGCGAAGGTGGTGCCGTGGTTGCAGGACTTCAGCCTCGGTGTCACCTACGGCCACGCCGAGGTGCAGGCCCAGATCGATGCGACCGCGGCCGCTGGGATCGACAGTTGGGTGCTGTGGAGTCCCGTTGTGCGGTACCACCTCTGAAACACCGGACCAAGTCTGTGGGATGCCCGCGCACACCGGAGCGCGGGCGAAGGTACGGCGGGACCACAGTATTGCGCGCCCTGCGCGGAACCATTGTCGCGACGAGCCCTGCCCGGCGATAGTGCTTGCACGTTCGATTCGCCGCTACACGCAGGAGGTCCGCATGGGTGAGGTCGGTCCCCGGCTGATCCGCCGCCGCACGGTGGATCTCATGCGCGTCCCGCACGGAGTCTGTCGCCGCTGAACGGTGGCGCGGTGCCACGCCCCTCGACCAGGTAGCCCTTCCCAGCTCACCTGCCGTACCGGCATGCCCATTTCCGGGCGGTGGGCGCATTCAGCGAAAGAACCGAAAGATGTTGTCCCTGAACCGACGACCGCGGGTGATCCGCGCGCTCGCCGCCGCCTTCGCGATCCCCACCGCCGTCGCGGTCCTGGCCGGGTGCGGCTCGTCCGAACCCACCACCACCGCCGACGGCAAGACTGTGCTCCGCTATCAGGGGGCCACCGGCCAGGTCTCGGCCTTCGAATTGGCCGCCGACCTCGGCTACTTCTCGGAGATCGCGCTGCGCTGGGAAGGCGACACCACCAGCGGGCCCGCCAATATCCAGGCCGCGGCCACCAAGCAGATCGAATTCGGCAGCGCGTTCAACGGCGCCGTCGTGAAGCTGGTGTCCGGCGGCGCCCAGGTCACCTCGGTCCTGAGTTCCTATGGCGCCGACGAGCTCTCGTACACCGGCTACTTCGTCCGCGACGACTCCGGCATCGCCTCGGCACGGGACCTGATCGGTAAGAAGGTCGGGATCAACACCCTCGGCGCGCACCACGAGTTCGTCACCCGCGAGTGGCTGCACCGGCAGGGCCTGAGCGAGCAGGAGATCGACCAGGTCGAGCTCGTGGTGGTACCGCCGGTGAACACCGAGGAGGCGCTGCGCAACCGGCAGATCGACGTCGCCGCGCTCGGCGGGGTGTTCCGCGAGACCGCCGTCGAACGCGGCGGCATCCGCCCCCTCTTCATCGACAAGGCGATCTTCGGCGAGTTCGACTACGGCACTTACGTCTTCCGCAACGACTACATCGAGCAGCATCCGGCCGCGGTCCGCGATTTCGTCCAGGGCACGGCACGCGCCACCCGCTGGCTACAGGTGACACCGCGCGACGAGGTGCTCGCGCGCTTCGAGTCCATCATCAACCGGCGCGGGCGCAACGAGAACACCCAGTTGCTGAAGTACTGGCGCAGCCCAGGCATTCCGGTTCCGGGCGCGGTGATCGCGGAGCAGGAACTCCAGATCTGGATCGACTGGCTGGTCCGCAACGGCGACCTGTCCGAGGGCGAGCTGTCGGCGAAGGACCTGTTCACCAACAAGGACAACCCCTACGCCAACGGGACCTACGGACCGACGACCGGCCCGACCGGAGAGGTGCTCGCGAAATGACGGGCACAGCGGTGAAATTGCGCCTCGAAGGAGTGCGCAAGCAGTTCGCGGTCCGCGGCTCGCAGGAGCAGTTCACCGCGCTCGCGGACATCTCGCTCGACCTGCGCGAGGGCGAGTTCCTCGTCCTGGTCGGTCCCAGCGGCTCGGGCAAGTCGACGCTGCTGGATCTGCTCGGCGGGCTGAGCAAGCCGACCGAGGGCCGACTCCTGCTGGACGGCAAGCCGATCACCAAACCCGGTCTGGATCGCGGCATCGTGTTCCAGCAGTACGCGCTGTTGCCCTGGCGCACCGCGCGGTCGAACATCGAGTTCGGGCTGGAGGCGAAGGGACTGCGCAAACCGCAGCGCCGGGAGTTGGCCGACCACTACCTGGAACTGGTCGGGTTGGCGGGCTTCGGCGACCGCTATCCGCACGAGTTGTCCGGCGGCATGAAACAGCGCGTCGCCATCGCCCGCAGCCTCGCCTTCGACCCCGAGGTGCTGCTGATGGACGAGCCGTTCGCCGCGCTGGACGCGCAGACCCGAGAGTCGTTGCAGGACGAGCTGTTACGCATCTGGAAGGCGACCGGCAAGACGATCCTGTTCATCACGCACGGCATCGACGAGGCGGTCTACCTCGGGCAGCGAGTCGCGGTGCTGACCTCGCGACCGGGGCGGGTCAAGTCGATTCTCGAGATCGATATCGACCGCGTGTCCGGCGCGGACATCCGCTCCGGCGAGCGTTTCCGCGAATATCGGCACGCGATCTGGGAGCAGTTGCGGACCGAAGTGAGTCGCGCGCAAGGACTCGAACGCGCGGAGATCGGCTTCGCAGGCAACGACAGGAGGAACGCCCATGTCTAGCGCAGTGCAGGTGCTGGAGAAGTCAGCCGCACCAGCGGAATTCGAGACGTCCGCACCGGTGGTCGAGCGGCAGTCGTCCCGGCTGCTCGCCCCGGCGCTTCGGATCGCCTGGCGGGTAGTGAAGCCGACCGTGGTCATCGCGCTGTTCCTGGCGCTGTGGGAGACCGCGCCGCGGCTCGGGCTGGTCGACGAGGTGTTCCTGCCGCGCTTCTCGGTGGTGGCGCGGGCATTCGCCGAGTTGGTGGCGAGCGGCGAGATGTGGGAGCACGTGTCCACCAGCCTGACCCGCTCGCTCATCGGCTTCACCCTCGCGCTGCTCGTCGCCATCCCGGTCGGTATCGGCATCGCCTGGTACAAGCCGGTGGCCGACTTCCTGAATCCGATCCTGGAACTGTTCCGCAACACCGCCGCGCTGGCGCTGCTTCCGGTGTTCGTCCTGATCCTCGGCATCGGGGAGACCTCGAAGGTCGCGCTGGTGCTCTACGCGAGCTTCTTCCCGATCCTGTTGAACACCATCACCGGCGTGCGCACGGTGGATCCGCTGTTGATCAAATCGGCGGTCTCCCTCGGCTTCGGCCCGCTGCGGCTGTTCCAGAAGGTAGTGCTGCCCGCAGCGGTCCCGTCGATCTTCACCGGCGTCCGAATGGCGGCTGCGTCCTCGATCCTGGTGCTCATCGCCGCCGAGATGGTCGGCGCGCGAGCGGGACTCGGCTACCTGATCACCGCGGCGCAGCAGAACTTCCAGATCCCCGACATGTACGCGGGCATCCTCGCCATCTCGCTGCTCGGCCTGACCTTCAACGGGATCCTCGTCGCCCTCGAACGCCGTTTCTCCCGGTGGCGCAACCACTCCTGATCCGCGTCGGCCACCGCGAGGATGTCTGGCCGTAGCCGCGCGCACCGAGGCGCCGGGGCGCGCACAGTGGTGCTCGAGCCACGAGCCGATCGCGAGGCCGTCGGCGAACATGCCATGCTCGGCGATTCGCCTGAAGCCCCGGGACCGCCTGAGATCCAGAGTCGACCGCTGGACTACGTAGCGGCGGGCGAGGTTCGGAGCGGATGGACGCCGGACTAGAGCAGCCGGTGCTGTCGCAGATCGCTCACGTACTTCTCGATCAGCGTGGGCGACAGGTGCGGGATGTCCGGCGCTTCGGGAAGTCCGAGGGACCGGACCGCGGCGCGGAAGTTCTCGGCGGGCAGCGCCGCGCCGCGCAGCGGCCGAGCCGGTCGCCGGAACGCGTGCAGCAGCGGCAGCAGGGTGTTGGCGCGCTGGTGCTCGGGGAGGGCGCGCAGGGCGGATTCGAAACGGGTGAACCAGTCGCCGTAGTCGGCGATGCGGTGGATCGGGTGGCCCGCCTCGATCAGCCAGTCGACGAAGGTGTCCAGGGAGATTCCGTCGTCGTGCGGGTTGAGCACGTCGTAGGTGCGGAAGCCGTCGGTGGCCGCGGCGACGAGCGCGGTGATGGCGGCGGCGGTGAAATCCACCGGGAGGCCGTCGTAGTGGGCGCGACGAGGCCGACCGTCGGCGTCGGTTTGGTAGAACGATCGCGGCGCGATGCCGGTGGCGAGCAGGCTGAGCAGCAGCCGGGTGAACATGTCCGGCAGGTTGAGCTGACCGGTGTATCGGCTGTGCGCCAGGATCATGTCCGAGCGGAAGACCGCCACCGGGAGCCCGAAGCGGTCGTTTGCTTCGCGTAGCAGCACTTCGCCCGCCCATTTGCTGGTGCCGTACCCGTTGGCGTAGCTCTCGTCGAGGACGCGCACGGGACTCATCTCGCGAATATCGCCGTCCTCGGCGAACTTCGACGGATCGATCTGCGCGGCGACCGCCACCGTCGACAGGTAGGTGATCGGCTTGCGACGCGTGCTGAGCGCCAGTCGGATCAGCTCGGCCGTGCCGACCACGTTGGGGCCGAACAACTGCCGGTACGGCAGGACGTGATTGACCAGCGCCGCCGGATGCACGATCAGATCGACATCGGCGGCGAGCCGACGCCAAGTCGCCTCGTCCACACCGAGGTTCGGCTCACCGATATCGGCGGCGAGGACCTCGAGGCTGCTGTCGGCCAGTTCGTGAAAGCGGTCGAGCAGGTTGGCGTCGCCGGTGTCGAAGGACTCCTCGAGCCGTTTGCGCGCGGCGGACGCGTCGGCGCCACGAACCAGGCAGATCAGCTGTCCCCCTGAACTGTTCAGCCGTTCCAGCCATTCCAGGCAGAGGAACCGGCCGAGGTAGCCGTTGGCGCCCGTCAGCAACACCGTCCGGGGCGGACCCGCCGCCAGGGGCAGATCCGTCGCGGCGGCCAGTGTCGGAGGATCCACAAAAGCTTCCAGGGACAACTGAGTGGCGGTGACACGCAAGCTTTCTCCGTGCACGGACGTGAATGTCGGCCGGTGCCCCTCGGTTTCGCGTGCGGCGTCGATGTAGTCGGCGAGCCTGCGCAGGTCGTTCGCCGGACTGGTGACCACGCCCACCGGCACCTCGATCCCGAAGATATCGCCGAGCAGGTTCGACAGGGAAAGGGCCGACAGCGAGTCGCCGCCGAGATCTGTGAAATGCGCGTCGGGACGGATATCCGCGCCCGCGCAGCCGAGCAGAGCGCGGGTCGCCCGTCCGACGATCTCCAGCACCGGCCGCGTACCCGCCTCGTGGCGCAGGGCGAGGAGTTCGTCGTTCTGGGCCGCGGCGAGGTCGGCGTACAACTGCTCCATGCGCGCGCCGTAGCGCTGCTTCAGCTTGGGGCGCAACAGCTTTCCGATGCCGGAGAGCAGTCCGTTCGCCGCGCTGAACGGCTCGGTCTCGATCAGGAAGTCGCGCGGGATCTCATAGGAGTTCAGCTGCGCGTCCTTGGCGACCTGTTGCAGCGATTCGCTCAGCGCCGCGGCCAGTTCCGCGCCTTCCCACCGGTTCAGCGCTTCGTCGGTGGGCACGATCACCGCGAGCAGATAGGCGCGTTCGCTGCTGCCGTGCACGAAGATCTGCCGCACCAGCGGGCTGCCCGCGAACACGGCCTCCAGCTTGGCGACCGTCACGAATTCGCCCTGGGAAAGCTTCAGCACATTGTTGCGGCGGTCCACGTAGACCAGACGATCCGGGCCGAGTTCGGCGACGATGTCGCCGGTGCGGTAGAAGCCGTCCTCGTCGAAGATCTCGGCGTCCAGATCGGGCCGCTTGTAGTATCCGGAGATCATCGCGGTCGTCTTCAGCAGCAGCTCGCCGCGCGGGTGCGGCGAATCGGTCCGGAAATAGCCGAGTTCCGGGACGTCGACGAGCTTGTAGTCCAGCACCGGCGGCCTGCGCACCAGGGTGTCGATCACCAGCCCGCCGCCCGCCTCGGTGGAGCCGTAGCCGTCGTGCAGGTCCAGGTCGAGCACGGACTCCACGAAGGCCTTCATCTCGGCGGCGAGCGGGGCGCTGCCGCAGATCGCGGTCATGTAGCGACCACCGAAGAAGTCTTGCCGCAGTTCGCTTTTGACCTCCTCCACGAGTTCGGCGGACGCGACGCCACCCTCGGCCCTGCGGTCGAGTTCGCTCTGGTACCGCTGAAAGACCATGTCGCACACGCGCGGCACGAAGAACAATTCGGTCGGCCGCACCAGCGCGATGTCCTCGAACAGCGTCGACATGTCGCTCGCCGCGGCGAAATACGCCGTGCCGCCGCGGGCGAGCACGCCGTGCAGCGTCATCCGGCCCGCCACGTGACTCATCGGCATGTAGTTCAGGTTGATCGCCGCGACCAGCGGCTGGGCCAGCCACATCGCGGTCACCAAACTGCCGGTGTACATGGCGCCCTTCGGCGTTCCGGTGCTGCCGGAGGTGTAGATGAGCAGGGTCAGCGGATCGTCGTCGGGATCGTGCAGCGCCGCGGGCGCGTGTCCGCGGCCGCGGTCGATGACCTCGTCGAGGGTGTCGATCACGATCGGGGCGGCGGCCAGTCGGCGGCGGGCCGATGCCAGCGCCGCGCGCTGATCGTCGGCGCCGGAGTGGTAGTCGAAGACGATCAAACGTTCCGGAACATGGCCGGCGAGCACGCAGTCCACCGCGTGGTCGAGCAGATCCAGACTGGTGGCGAGAATCCGCGGCGCGGTCTCGGCGAGGATGGGGCGCAGCTGCGCGACGGGCGCACTGGCTTGCAAGGGCACCGCGACGGCGCCGACGTGCAGGCAGGCCAGATCCAGGATGGTGTACTCGGCGCTGGTGAAGCCGAGGACGGCGACGAAATCGCCCGCGCGCAAGCCGATCTCGTGCTGCCAGTCGGCGGCCACCGCGCCGACCCGCGCCCACACCTCGCCGTAGGTGATGGTGTCGAAGCTCGGCAGCAGACGCGTCGTCCGGCGGCCGGTCCGCGGGTCGGTGGTCAGCTCCACCGAGCGCTGACCGAGCGCGGGCCTCTCGGCGTAGCCGGTCATGAGGGTTTCGACGATGCGCGGTAACCGCATCCCCGGCTGCCGGATCGCCGCGCTGATCTCCGCGCTCGGTTTCGCGTCCCGGATCTGCCGGTGCTCGGCGTACAACCGCGCGATTCGCTCGGTCTGTCGCGCGGCCCGCGCTACGTCCGCCATAGGTACGCCTCCACGATGAGTCACCTGGTCTCTCATCGTCACGTTAGCTCACCTAAGGATTTCGGTCACGAGGTTCCACGGTGCCCGAAACCGCCGCGTCCCTCCGGACCACTCAGAGCGGGGTGACGCGAGCGACCGCGCGCGCTTCGTCGCCCACGGCGAGCCAGGCGTCCAAAGTGTCGCCTGCCCGACGGCCGATCACCCGAACCTCGTCGCGCGACTCGAGCGGCTTGGCGTACTCGATGATCACCCGGTGCGCGGCCGAGATCAGCTCGCCGTGTCCGGCCAGCAGCTCCTCGAGCGCACCGAGGTAGACGGCGTTGTTCACGTGATCGAGCACGTCGATGTCGGCCACCCGAAGCGGGAAGGGCAGCACCTCCACATCGGCCGCCGCCACGTCGGGCATCGGCTCAGTGAGGGCGGCCCGCCAGCGCAGGCGATGCTCGGTGGTGCTGGCCAGCATCGGCGCCATGAAGCGGTCGCTCATCCTGGTCGGCACGCCGCTCTCGATGCCGAAGTGGATCAGGAAGGCCTCGGTCTCGATCAGACCGCCCGCGCTGCCGCAGATCTGCACGCGCATGTTGCACCAGCGGTTGGACAGCGCCGAGCACCAGCGGTGCAGGGTGACCCGCTCGCCCCACACGACCGGCTTCAGCACGTCGATCACCGTGCGGCGCACCACCCACCCGCGGTGGGTGTCGCCGTCCTCCACCGCGTCGAGGTGTTCGAAGCCGATGTCCTGCAGGTAGCGGGCGACGGCGTCGAGGCGAAGTCGCTGTTGCCTGTCGGTATCGGCGAGACGAACCGGCCACCCCGTCCGAAAGGGGGTCCCGATGGGCGGACGTTCCGGCAGCGAGCTGGGAATGACCATGGGTCGGATGATGCCAGGCGGAGGCCGATCGGCCCGTCCGGCACTCCGGTCAGCCCAGTCCGGTCTCCGGAATCGCGCACGCCATGCCCTCGGCCATGCCGGTGGGCCGCACACCGAGCGCCTGGTTGAGCCTGGCGCGCTGGTTCTCCCAGGCGATGGCGGCGGCCAGCTCGGCGAGCTGCGCCTTGGTGAGATGGTTCAGCAGTCGCTCGCGCAGTTCGTCCAGGTCGATCGCGGGCGTCGCGGTGACGGCCTCGGCGTAGGCGATGACCAGTTTCTCCAGTTCGGTGTAGGCGTCGCTGGTCCGGTAGCGCGGCAGATCGGTGATCTGCCGCTCGGTGAGCCCGCTGGTCTGCGCGATGGCCGAGCCGATGTCGAGACAGAACTCGCAGTTCACCAGACCCGCGGTCTTCAGCTCGGCCAGGTCTTTGAGACGTGGGTCGAGGCGGTTGGCGAAAATCGACATCGTCTCGTAGAACGCCGTGCTCGCCAGCAGCTGCGGCCTGCGCGCCAGCCAGCCGACCAGATCCATGCGATGACGCTTGGCCCGTCGCATCGCCCGCGCATGGTTTCGAATACGCTCTACCGCTCGCATCGTTCAGCCTCCCCTGAGCTCGTGACGAGTTGTTGCCGCCATCCTACGCCCAAAACGACAGCCTGTAGTAGATATTCGGCTACGTGCGCGCGCTCTTGCCCGCCTCGAGGATCGCGGCCAGATCGGCCGGGATCGGCATGGGCTGGAAGATGCCGACGGTGGCGCGACCGGTATTGCCGATCGGCACCCTGCCGAGCGACGAGGCGAGACCCGCGCCCGACAGCCGGACCACCTGCCCCAGCGCCTCCTTCCTGTCGCGGCACCGCAGCGCCAGCTTCAGCATGTGCCAGTGCGAGCGGGTGTGCGGCCACGGCCACGGCTGGGACAGAATGTGCGCGCGTTCCAACGCGCGCCACATGTCGTCGAGATCTGTTGCGGCGCTTGCCGAACGCAGTTCGTCCTCGAAGGCGGTGCGGACGGTGGGCGGCATCGGAGCCACGGTTTCCTCCTGGGATGGCGGGAATGTCTCGTCATCGAGCGTCGCCGATCCGCCGGGCCGGAGTCTTGAACAAACCTGCTGCTTGACTCTCCCACTGTGGCAGGTCGTTGGCTGGGGCCCATGCACCCCTACATCGGCTCCGGTCCCTACTGCTACAGCAACTCCCTCGCCATGCTGCTCGGTGCGGACGCACCGCCGGTCGGGGTCATCGAAACGCTGACCGGAGCGCCGTTCGGCGCGCAGGTGGAGGGCGAACGACCGTACTTCGATCCGGTCGGCTGGCACCCGGAGATCGGCTTGGACGCGGCGATCGATCTGTTGGGATGGCGGTGCGCGCGCACCAACGGCGGGTCAGCCGCCGAGGCCGTGGACCGGTTGCGTGTCGCGCTCGACCACGGCCCTGTTCTGCTGGGTCCGCTCGACATGGGGTTGCTGAGTTATCGACCCGGCTCAGGCGTGGCCATCGGCGCGGACCACTACGTCGTGGCGCTCGTCATGGAGGCGGATGTCGTTGTCCTGCACGATCCTCAGGGTCACCCGTACGCGACGTTGCCCGTCGCCGATCTCGCGGCGGCGTGGCGAGCCGACGAGATCGCCTACGCCGACGCGCCTTTCGTCATGCGGTCGGAATTCGTGCGGGCGCGTGTGGTTTCCGTCGACGAGGCACTCGAGGCCGCCATGCCGAGAGCGGTCCGCTGGCTGACCGGCGCGCCGGAATCCACGGAGCGAATCGCGGAGTTGGTCGACGCGGGGCTCACGCCCGACGCGCGAGATCTGCTGGGAGTCTTCGGTATACGTCTGGGCGCGCGCCGCCTGGCCGACGCCGCGACGAGCCTGTCCAGGGTGGGCCGACATCGGGCGGCACACATCGCGGCCGAACAGTCACGCGTCATCGGCGGACTCCAGCACCCGCTGATCACCGGCAACGACACCGAACTCGCAACACAACTCCGCCGCCTCGCCCCCGGCTACGAACACCTCCGATCAGCGCTGAGCGGCTGACCCCCGCTTGCGCGGCACCTTCCACACACCTTTCACACGCCTCACATAGGCGATGGCTATGTGAGGCGTGTGAAAGGTATGTGCCATCGAAACCCCACCACCTTTCGCACTGCTCAGCGGGATTGCGACGATGCGCGTCGTGATACGGAGACTGTCAGTGGAGTGCGCCTCGCCAGTCCAGGTCACCGAATTGGGAAGGGGGAGCGCCGAACATGGCGCGGCAGACGCGGGTCAGGTGTGCGCTGTCGGCGAAGCCCGCTCCGTGCGCGACCTCGGTGAGTGTGTGGCCCGCGGCGAGCAGTTCGACGGCGCGCTGCACACGGAGCCAGCGCAGGTACGGGCGGAACGGCAAGCCGAGTTCGGCCGAGAAGACATGCGCCAGACGGCTTTCCGACAGATGGACGGCACGAGCCAAGTCGGCCAACCGAACCGGTCCCTCGGCGATTCGCTCCGGCAACATTCGCAGCACCTTCGCCACCGCCGGATGGCGCACCCCCTCGCCCGCGCCGACACGCAACCACTCCGCCTCCGACCCCGACTCGAGCGCCGACCGCACCCAACCGACGAAGGCGGCCGCTTCCTCGGTGAGCGGCACCCGCGACGGTTCCCCAGCGTCCGCCTCGCCGGAGGACGACTCACCAATCCTCGCCTCACCGGACGACGGCTCACCGGTACCCGCCTCACCCGACGACGGCTCACCGGTACCCGCCTCACCCGACGACAGCTCACGAGCGCCGCACTCACCGGGTGACCGTTCACCCGCATCCGGTTCGCTGGGCCAGCATCCCGCCACATGCCGCACCGCATCCGACCCGACCTCGCCAAACCGCGAAGACCCAGCAGCCGATTCGCCAGGTGACACTTCACCAGATCCCCGCGGCGACACCTCCGCACCAGCACCCGCCTGACCGGGTGACCGTTCACCAGCACCCGGTTCGCCGAGCGACCATTCGGCAGCATCTGATTCGGCGGGCCAGGGTTCGCCTGAGCACTGCTCCGGCCGTAGCCAGGGTGCGGCGGCGTCCAACCCCAATTCCACTGCCGCGCGAGCCCATCCGCGCACCGACTCGCGTGGTCGCGCCACAGCCGCCCACCGCGCACCCGGTGCCGACTCCGGATCCAGATGCACCACCGCTCCATGCGGCGCACCGCGGATCACCGCGTGGGCGACGTCAGGCGGGACTACCGCCGCGCGGCAGACCACCTGCTGCCCCGTGGCGTCGGCGAGCACCATGTTCGCGTCGGAGACGATGATCTGCACGGAGTGGTGCGCGTGCAAGGCTGCGGTGCCGATCCGGCCGACGATCACCAGTCGCCCAGGGCTGAGCGCGGCGATGCCCCGCCAGCGCCGTGTATCACCGCCATCCGCCATCTCCCCGGAGTCACCCGCGTCCACTCACCGACCGTACGGGACCGACGGCGCGATCCGTACGGTCGACGTCCAAGTGGCCCGTACGCTCGGCAGTCACGCAACCCGCACACACGGCGCCCACACGACCCGCACGCACGGCAGTCACGCAACCCGCACACACGGCGCCCACACGAACCGCACACTCAGCGCCCACACGACCCGTGCGCTCGGCAGTCACGCAAGCCGCACACTCGGCGATCAAGCGACCCCGCTCGGCGCCCACACCTGCGCACTCGGCGTCCGCGCGACCCGTACGGTCGGCGCCCACCCAACCCGCACGCTCAGCGCCCACCCAACCCGCACACTCGGCAGCCACACAACTCGCACACTCGGCAGCCACACAACCCGCACACTCGGCAGCCACACAACCCGCACACTCAGCGATCAAGCGACCCGCACACTCGGCGCCCACACGACCCACACGCTCAGCGATCAAGCGACCCGCACACTCGGCGCCCACACGACCCACACGCTCAGCGATCAAGCGACCCACACACTCAGCGCCCACACCCGCACACTCAACGCCCACACGACCCGCACGCTCGGCAGTCACGCAGCCCGCACGCTCGGCGATCAAGCGACCCCGCTCGGCGCCCACACCCGCACGCTCGGCGCCCACGCAACCCGCACACACTCGGCGTCCGCGCGACCCATACGCTCAGTGTCCACGCGAGGAGCGCCGTCGGAGCGGCATTCGCAGAGAAGCCGAGCAGGCTACGCGCCCGGCGTGACACCTATGCCACGGGCCCCGGGTGGACGACGTCCTCCCGGGGCCCGCGACATTCCGCCTACTTCCTCCGCTCGCGCTTCTCCCGCACGCGCACCGAGATCCGCACCGGCGACCCGTCGAAACCGAATTCCTCGCGCAGGCGGCGTTCCAGGAAGCGACGGTAGCCCGCCTCCAGGAAGCCGGTGGTGAACAGCACGAAGGTCGGTGGCCGGGTGGAGGCCTGCGTCGCGAAGAGGATGCGCGGCAGCCGACCGCCGCGCATCGGCGGCGGCGTGGCGGCGACGACTTCCTTGAGCCAGGTGTTCAGCCGGCCGGTGGGAATGCGCTTGTCCCAGGATTCCAGCGCGGTCTCCATGGCGGGCACCAGCTTCTGCACGGCGCGGCCGGTGTGCGCGGAGATGTTGACGCGCTGGGCCCACGGCACGCGCACCAGTTCGCGATCGACTTCCTTCTCCAGCTGGAGGCGGCGGTCCTCGTCGACCAGGTCCCATTTGTTGAAGGCGAGCACCAGCGCCCGTCCGGAGTCGGCGACCAGGCTGATCACCCGCAGGTCCTGCTCGGTGATCGGCTGCGAGGCGTCGATCAGCATGATCGCCACCTCGGAGGCCTCCAGCGCCGACTTGGTGCGCAGCGAGGCGTAGAACTCGGTGCCGCTGGCGTTGGAGACCTTCCTGCGCAGGCCCGCGGTGTCGACGAACTTCCAGATCTTGCCGCCCAGTTCGACGAGCGAGTCGACCGGGTCGACGGTGGTGCCCGCGACATCGTGCACCACCGAGCGCTCCTCGTCGGAGAGCTTGTTGAGCAGGCTGGACTTGCCGACGTTGGGCTTGCCGACCAGTGCGACGCGGCGCGGTCCTGCGCCGCCGGTACCCTCGCGCGGCGTCTCGGGCAGCACGGCGAGCACGTCGTCGAGCAGGTCGCCGGTGCCGCGGCCGTGCGCGGCGGAGACCATGCGCGGCTCACCGAGCCCCAACGACCACAGCGCCGCGGCCTCGGACTCGACGCGCTGGTCGTCGACCTTGTTGGCGACCAGGATGACCGGGATCTTCGACCGGCGCAGCTTCTTCACCGCGGCCTCGTCGGTCGCGGTCGCGCCGACGGTCGCGTCGACCACGAGGAGGATCGCGTCGGCGGTCGCCATGGCCACCTCGGCCTGACGCGCGACATGCTGTTGCAGACCCTTGGCGTCGGGCTCCCAGCCGCCGGTGTCCTGCACCAGGAATCGCCGACCGGCCCAGCTCGCCTCGTAGGAAATGCGGTCGCGGGTGACGCCGGGGATGTCCTCGACGACCGCCTCGCGGCGGCCGAGGATCCGGTTCACCAGCGTGGACTTGCCCACGTTCGGACGCCCGACCACCGCGAGCGTCGGCATGGCGAGATGCTCCTCGCCCTCCTGCTCACCCTCGAGATCGGCGATCTCCCAGTCGGTTTCGTCGCTCCATACGCCGTCACCGGCCAGTACGTCCTCGGTCACCGATTCCCTCCCGTTGTCGAAATCTGCTGCGCGACAACGCGGTACAGCTCGTCGATGACCTCGTCCATGTTCAGCTCGCTGGTGTCCACGAGCACCGCGTCCGCGGCGGGACGCAGCGGGGAGACCTTGCGGGTGGAGTCGAGGTTGTCGCGACGCTGCACGTCGGCGAGCACGGCCGCGTAGTCGTCGCCGCGGCCTTCCCGGATGTTCTGCTGGTTGCGCCGTTCGGCGCGCGCCTCCGCGGAGGCGGTCAGATAGATCTTGGCGTCCGCGTCGGGCAGCACGACGGTGCCGATGTCGCGGCCCTCCACGACGATGCGCTGCGCCGTCGCGGTGATCTCGCGCTGCAACGCGACGAGCAGCTCGCGCACCTCGGCCACTGCGGACACCGCCGAGACCGCCTTGGTGACGGCGTCGCCGCGGATCTCGGCGGAAACGTCCTCGCCGTCGAGCTCGATCACCTCGTGGCTGGGATCGGTGCCGATCGTCAACGGCAGCTCCTTGACCGCGGCGCCGATCGCCGCGCTGTCGGTGAGCTCGATGCCCGTCCGCAGCACCCGCAGGGTGGCGACCCGGTACATGGCGCCGGTGTCGAGGTAGCGGGCGCCGAGCCGGGTGGCGAGGCGCCGGGAGACGCTGGACTTACCGGTGCCCGAAGGCCCGTCCATGGCGACCACCAGCGGAGCCTGCCCGGCCAGCGCGCCGGGAACCTCGACCGGAATCTCCACACCGTTCACAACGACACCGCCTCGTAGAGTTTGCCGATTTCATCGCGACCGAGGACACGCAGCGTGCCCGGCCGTTGATCGCCCAGCGCCACCGGGCCGATATGGGTGCGCACCAGCCGGGTCACCGGATGGCCGACCGCGTCGAGCAGACGGCGCACGATGTGCTTGCGCCCTTCGTGCAACACGATCTTCACCAGCGAGCGTCCCTCGCCGAGTTCGAGCACCTGGAAGCGGTCCACCTTGGCCGGGCCGTCCTCGAGCTCGACGCCGTCGCGCAGCCGCTTGCCGATGATCTTGTTGTTGACCTCGCCGTTGACCGTCGCGAGGTAGGTCTTGGACACCTCGAAGGAGGGGTGCATGAGCCGGTGCGCCAGGTCGCCGTCGTTGGTCAGCAGCAGCAGGCCCTCGGTGTCGGCGTCCAGCCGTCCGACATGGAACAGCCGCTGTCCGGCCGCGATCCGCTCGGCGACGATATCGCCGACACACGGCCTGCCGAGATCGTCGGACATAGTGGACTGCCAGCCCTTGGGCTTGTTCAGGGCGACGTGCACGAGTTCGTCGCGGACAACGACGCGGGTTCCGTCGACCCGGACCACCGCCGTCTGCGGGTCGATGCGCAGGCCTTGCTCGCGCACGATCGCGCCGTCGACCTCGACGCGGCCCTGGTCGATCATCTCCTCGGCCGCGCGCCGCGAAGCCACGCCCGCCTTGGCGAGCACCTTCTGCAACCGCTCGCCCTCGCCCCACGGCAGCTTGACGGGGCCCTCGGTGTGCGCGGGCTCGACGTTCTGGCGGCGGGCCGGCTTGGCGTTGCTCAGCAGCGGCTGCGCCGGGATCTGGCGCTGCGGCTTGGGATTCTTCGACTTGCGTGCGGCCGGAGTCTTGGACCCGGTTTGACCCCACGAGGACCGCTGCGCCGAAGCGCCATGGCCGGAGCCGCCGCGGTCGAAGCCGCGCTGGGCCGAACCGCCCTGGGCGGAACCACGCTGGGCCGAACCCCCTTGCGCGGAACCACGCTGAGCCGAACCGCCGCGCTGGGGCGAATTACGCTGGCCCGAACCGCCCTGGCCCGAGCCCCGCTGGAATTCACCGCCCCTGCTCGAACCGCCGGTGCCGCGGCGCGCACCGCCGCTCTCGTCCGACCCCCACGGCGTGGCCGCGCGGGAGGTGCCTCCCCGCTGGGCGGCCCTCGCGCCGCGAGCGCCTACGTTGCGGCTCGCGCCGCCCCTGGCGGGCTGGCCGCTTGTCTTCCTACGATCCGGTGTGCCATCTCGGCGAGCGGAAGTATTCATCTGTCCTGTCAATCCTCGGTGCCGAGATCCAGGTCGGCCTCGGCGGGTTTCTTCAGCCTGGTGTAACGGGGGTCCGTTTCCAGGCTCTCGTTGATCTCATCGATCAGGTCGACGCCCGGGAGCAGGGGCGCCAGCGGTGGCAGGTCGGACAGCGAGGCAAGTCCGATCCGTTCCAGGAACAGTTCGGTCGTGCAGTACTGCGTGCCGTTCGTCTCCGGGTCGACCCCGGCCTCGGCGATCAGCCCGCGGGCGAGCAGCGTGCGCATCACGCCGTCGACGTTCACGCCGCGAACGGCGCTCACCCTGGTCCTGGTCACCGGTTGGCGGTAGGCCACCACCGCCAATGTCTCCAACGCCGCCCGCGTCAATTTGGTCCTGGCGCCGTCGAGCAGTACGCGCTCCACATACGGTGCGTACTCGCTGCGAGTATAGAAGCGCCACCCGTCGCCGACGAAACGCAGATCGATGCCGCTGCCGCGCGCGGTCAGCTCCGCCGACATCGCGCGCAAGACCGCCTCCACCCGTTCGGTGGTGTCGTCCAGGGCCGCGGCCAGCTGTTCTACCGGGGCGGGAGCGTCGACGACGAGCAGCATCGCCTCGAGCGCGGAGCGGAATTCGGCGTCGTCGAGGGTCTCGGGGGTGAACCCCGCCACTGCTTCCGCGCGAGCGGCGCCCGACGTGTTTTCCGCCACGTCCGGTACTCGCACCACCGCATCCGCCGCCCCGGGCGCTCCGGTGTCCTCGGCATCCGCCGCGCTCGCCTGGAAACTCGGTGCTGCGGTGTCCTCGGTGTCGGCAACGGCCAAATCGCCGTCCATGGCGGCGGCTTCGTCGGCCGCAATGTTGGCGGCCGTGGTGTCGATGGTCGAGTCCGTCACCCGTAGTCCTCCTCGATCGTCACGGCCTGCGCCGGTGCTCCGTCCTCTGGGTCGCCGATCCAGCTGATCGCGAGCGGGCCGAGCGGATCGGGCTGGTCGAACTCGATGGTCTTGCCCCGGTACAGCTCGAGCAGCGCGAGGAAGCGCGCCACGATCTGCACCGGCACCTCACAGTCGGCGACCAGCTCGGCGAACGTCGTCCACCCGCCCGCGCCGCGCGTCTTCAGTCGTTCCAGCACCAGCGCGGCCTGCTCGGCGACCGAGATCGCGTGCGCGTGCAGGTGGTCCAGCCCGACCTTCGGCGTCGGGCGCGGACGGAACGCCGCGGCGGCGATATCGGCGAATCCGGCCGCGTCGACTCCCAGCGTAACCTCGGGCAGCAGACCGGCGAACCGTTCCTCCAAGCCGACCGAGCGCGGATAGCGCCGCAGCGCGACCGCCTCCAGCTCGCCGAGCAACTCGGCGACCTGCTTGAACGCCCGATACTGGAGCAGCCGGGCGAACAGCAGGTCGCGCGCCTCCAGCAGCTCGAGATCCTCGGCGTCGGTGACTTCACCGGAGGGCAGCAGCCGCGCGGCCTTCAGGTCGAGCAGGGTCGCGGCGACGACCAGGAATTCGGTGGTCTGATCGAGGATCTTGTCCGCGCGCAGCCCGCTCTGCTCGTTCATGCTCGCGGTCAACGCCTTGGTGTAGGCGATGAACTCGTCGGTGACCTGATGCAACGCCACCTCGGTGACGTCCAGCTTGCGCGAGCTGATCAGGGTGAGCAGCAGATCGAACGGCCCCTCGAAATTGCTGAGCTTGAGGCGGAATCCGGTTTCGGTCTGCTCGCTGGGTTCGGCATCGCCCGGCGCCGCCGCATCGTCCTGCGTCGCGCCCTCGCGCGGAGTCGTCGAATCGCCATGCGTCGTCGGATCGCGCGGCTCCGCGACATCGCCCGAGTTCACCGCACCACCAGGCTCGCCCGGTGCCGCCGGATCGCCGGACGTCGCCGAATCGCGGGGCGCCGCGGCATCGCCCGAGGTCACCGCATCGCCCGATTCCGCGATCGCTCGCGGCTCACTCGAATCGCCCCGCGCTTCGACAACGTGCGGGCCGATCGTCTGCGTGGTCGTCCTCTGTCGTGCGGGGTCGGTTGCGTCGCTCACCGGCCGGACCGGTGGATGACTTCCCGCGCCATCGACCGATATGCTTCGGCACCACCGGATTTCGGCGCCCACGTGGTAATGGGTTCACCGGCCACGCTGGCGTCCGGGAAACGGACGGTGCGCGCGATGGCCGTGTCGTAGACCAGATCGCCGAAGACCTCGACGACGCGCGCCATCACCTGGCGCGAATGTAGTAGGCGGGCATCGAACATGGTGACCACGATGCCGTACAGGCTCAGCCGCGGGTTCAGCCGGTCGCGCACCTTCTCCACGGTGTCGTTGAGCAGCGCGAGCCCGCGCAGCGAGAAGTACTCGCACTCCATCGGAATGATGACGCCGTCGGAGCAGGCCAGCGCGTTGACGGTGAGCAGGCCGAGCGAGGGCTGGCAGTCGATGAGGATGTAGTCGTAGCGGTCGCGCACGGGTTCCAGTGCGCGGCCGAGGGTTTGTTCCCTGCCGACCTCGTTGACGAGCTGGATCTCCGCGGCCGACAGATCGATGTTGCTCGGCAGCAGGTCCATGTTCTCGACCTTGGTCCGCATCAGCACGTCGTCGATGGAGGTGCGGCTGCCGACGAGCAGGTTGTGCACCGTGAGGTCGAGATCGTGGTGGGCCACACCGAGTCCGGCCGAGAGCGCGCCCTGCGGATCCAGATCGACCAGCAGCACGCGGCGGCCGTACTCGGCAAGTGCCGCGCCGAGATTGATGGTGGAGGTCGTCTTGCCGACCCCGCCCTTCTGGTTGCACATGGCCACGATGAGCGCCTCGCCGTGCCGGGCGACCGGCGGCGGGTCGGGCACCAGGCGCAGTGGGCGTCCGGTCGGTCCCAGTTCCGGGCTGTCCGGAACGGGCTCGGCTCCGCTGCCCCACAGCGTTTCCGCCGCGGCGTCCGAGTACCCGTCCGACCGGGGCCCCGTAAGCGGCTGCGCCCCAGCACCCATCGGCGGCTCCGCCGCGCCGGCTGTCGTCACGATCCGCTGCTCCTTAGACGTTCCCTGCCCGTTGCCTCGCCGAGCCTAGCGAGGCCGATCAGGCCCGACCTCGCTTTCGTACGGTCCAGCTCTCGGTAGACGCTACCGCTTGACCGCGCGAGACCCGCGCTCGGACACGCGACACCCGCGTTGCTGTCGCGATGCTCTCCCACCCCGACTCGCCGCACGTGTCGCGACCGAGCTGCCGGAAGCACTTCGATTTCGGACGATACCCGCTGTCCGGGTCGGCGACGAGCGATCGACGCCGATGCGCGCGGCTCAGCGGGCGCGCGGATGGGCGGTCGCCCACACCTCGCGCAGCGTGTTCACGGTGACCAGCGTGTAGATCTGGGTGGTGGTGACCGAGGCGTGGCCGAGCAGTTCCTGCACCACGCGCACGTCGGCGCCGCCGTCGAGCAGGTGCGTCGCGAACGAGTGCCGCAAGGTGTGCGGCGAGACGGCCGCGCCGATTCCCGCGCGTTCGGCGGCGGTTTGCAGGACTTGCCAAGCACTCTGACGCGACAGCCGCCCGCCGCGCGCGTTCAGGAACAACGCGCCCGCGGCGTTCTTGCCCGCGGCGGCCAGCGTCGGACGCCCGCGCACCAGATAGGCCTCCACCGCGGACAGCGCGGGTCGGCCGATCGGCACCATGCGTTGTTTGCCGCCCTTGCCGCGCAGGACGACAGCGCGGTCCTCGGTGTCGAGATCGTCGACGTCGAGGCCGACCATCTCGGAGATGCGCGCGCCCGTGGAGTAGAGCAGTTCCAGCAGGGCGCGGTCGCGCAACCCGCGCGGTCCGCCGTCGACCGCGTTCTCGTCCGCGATGGCGCCGCCCGCCGCCTCCAGCAGACGCAGCACCTTGTCGTAGGGCAGCGCTTTGGGCAGCCGCCTGCCCGGCGCGGGCGGCTTCACCGCGTGCGCGACGTCGGTCCTGGTGAGGCCCTCGGCCGCGGCGAAGCGGTGCAGTCCGCGCACCGCGATCAACGCGCGCGCCACCGAACTCGCGGCCAGCGGCGGATGCTGTTCACCGCCCGAGCGCAGGGCGACGGTGAAGTCGGCGACATCGGATTCCGCCACCCGATCCAATTCCGTGACACCGCGCCCGATCAGGAAATCGCGATAGCGCTCGAGATCGCGGCGATAGGCGCCGAGGGTGTTGCGCGCGGCTCCGCGCTCGACCGCGAGATGGTCGAGGTAGGAGTCGATCTCGCGCGCAACCACCCTGGAATACTGTCAGGTTTCCTGCGGTGGCGCCGCTTTACGCCGCAGCAGCGCGGTGGGTTGCCCCGGCCACGGCGCATCGGCGGGTCGCAGCGGCGTGTCGCCGGATCGCGCCGCGACGAGGGCGAGCACGCCTGCCACCGCGGTGGCGTTGGTGATCTCCCCGGCCAGCGCCGCGCGCACCGCCTCGGTGACCGGCATGCGGACCAATTCCAGGTCCGCCTCTTCGAACTCCGGGTCCGGCCGCTCGGTGTCGTACAGCCCGCTTGCCAGGTAGACCCGCAGCGCCTCGTCGGTGAAGCCCGGCGAGAGCGCCACGTCGACGAGCACCGCCCACTCCCGCGCGGCGAGCCCGGTCTCCTCGGCGAGCTCGCGCTTGGCGGCTTCGAGCGGATCCTCGCCGGGAATGTCGAGCAGTCCCGCGGGCAGCTCGAGCAGCCGGGCGCCGAGCGGGTGCCGGTACTGGCGGATCAGCACGATGTTGTCGTCGTCATCGATCGCGGCCACCGCGACGGCGGCGTGGTGCTCGACGACCTCGCGTTCGACCACGTGCCCGCCTGGCATCGCCACCCGATCCTGGCGCAGCGCCAGGATCGCCCCGGTGTACAGCGTCTTGCTCGCGACGGTCTCGAAATCGTGACGGCCCGGCACATCTCCCCCTCTGTCGCTCATTCGATGCCTATTCCGCGTTCGCCAGTTCCTCGCCGGGGATGTCCACCGGAAGTCGTTCGGCCAGCTTGTATTTCAGCGCCGCCGCGATGAGCGCCGCGAACAACGGGTGCGGGCGGGTCGGGCGGCTCTTGAGCTCCGGGTGCGCCTGGGTCGCGACGAAGAACGGGTGCACGTCGGCGGGCAGCTCGACGAACTCGACCAGGTGTCCGTCGGGCGAGGTGCCGCTGAACTTCAGACCGCTGGAGGCGACCTTGTCGCGGTAGGCGTTGTTCACCTCGTAGCGGTGCCGGTGCCGCTCGGACACGTGCTCGGCGCCGTAGGCCTGCGCGACGACCGAACCCTTGGTCAGGGTGGCCGGGTACGCGCCGAGGCGCATGGTGCCGCCGAGATCGGCCTCGCCCGCGACGGCCTGCTCCTGGTCGGCCATGGTGGAGATGACCGGATGCGGGGTGTCGGGCTCGAACTCGGCGGAGTTGGCCTCGGTCAGGCCGACCGAGCGGGCCGCCTCGATCACCACGCACTGCAGCCCGAGGCACAGCCCGAGCAGCGGGATCTTCCTGGACTTGGCAAAGCGGATGGCGCCGACCTTGCCCTCGATACCGCGGATACCGAAGCCGCCGGGGATCAGCACCGCGTCCACGTCACGCAGCGCGGCCGCCGCGCCGGACTCGGTCTCGCATTCGTCGGACGGCACCCAGCGGATCTTCACCTTGGCGCGCGAGGCGAATCCGCCGGCGCGCAGTGCCTCGGTCACCGACAGGTAGGCGTCGGGCAGGTCGACGTACTTGCCGACCAGCGCGACCTCGACCTCCTCGCGCGGCGAGTGCACGCGATCGAGCAGGTCGCCCCACACGGTCCAGTCCACGTCGCGGAACGGCAGACCGAGCCTGCGCACCACGTACGCGTCAAGGCCCTCGCGGTGCAGCACCTTCGGGATGTCGTAGATGGAGGGCGCGTCGGGGGTGGAGATGCAGGCGTCCACGTCGACGTCGCACATGAGCGCGATCTTGCTCTTGAGCGCCTGCGGCACCTCGCGGTCGCAGCGCAGGATCAGCGCGTCGGGCTGGATACCGATGTTGCGCAGCGCGGCCACCGAGTGCTGGGTCGGCTTGGTCTTCAGCTCACCAGAGGGCGCCAGGTACGGCACCAGCGAGACGTGCAGGAAGAAGACGTTGTCGCGACCCACGTCGTGGCGGATCTGCCGGGCGGCCTCGAGGAACGGCTGCGACTCGATGTCGCCGACGGTGCCGCCGATCTCGGTGATCACCACGTCAGGGGTCTGCCCCTGCAGATCGGGTCCGCTCATCGCGAGGATGCGGCTCTTGATCTCGTCGGTGATGTGCGGGATCACCTGCACCGTGTCGCCCAGGTACTCGCCGCGGCGCTCCTTGGCGATGACCGACGAATAGATTTGCCCCGTGGTCACATTCGCGTCGCGGGACAGGTCCCGGTCGAGGAACCGCTCGTAGTGGCCGACGTCGAGATCGGTCTCGGCGCCGTCCTCCGTCACGAACACCTCTCCGTGCTGGAACGGATTCATGGTGCCCGGATCGACGTTCAGATAGGGGTCGAGTTTCTGCATGGTGACGCGCAGACCGCGCGCCGTCAGCAGCTGACCGAGGCTGGAAGCGGTAAGGCCTTTACCCAATGAGGAGGCGACACCACCGCTGACGAAGATGTGTTTGGTAGCGGTTCGCGTCTGAATCCGTGTTTGACCCACGGGTCTTCACGGTAACACGTCCAGGCCCGGTGAAACGAACGCCACGCACGTTTGCTGACCGATCGCCAGAAGTCGGTCAGAGCGCCGGGTCTTCGACTATGAGCGGGATCGCCCGGCGTCGGCCGCACGTACCGAGGGATAGCGGCGGTCCGCGGGCTCAGCGCGGCAGCGCGGCGAGGGTGAGCGAGGTCGCCTTCGCACCGGTGCCGTATCGCCCCGCGCCGCCGTTGAGCTGCTCGGTGAGCCCGAGCACGGCGGTGACCCTGCCGATCTCCCGATCCAGATTGTCGACGGTGGTCAGGGTGGTGGCCAGTGTCGCGTCGGACCTGGCGGACGCGATCGGGCCCGCGCCCTCGGCCGCGCCGGAACGGCCCGCGAGCACGACGCCCGCGCCGCGCCCGCGCAGTCCGCCCGCGAACCGGGCCAGATTCGAACCTTGGCTGTTCTCCTCGGCTTTCGCGCCGTTGCCGGTCACCACCACCGCGAGCTGCGCGGGCTGCACCGGGGTGTCGCCGTAGGCGAGGAAGCCGCCGCCGCGCAGGGTCTCCAGCACCAGGCTCAGCTCCTGCGGGGTGCTGCGCGGTTGCGCGTTGGCCGGATCGAGCAGCAGCACCAGACCGAGCAGATCGCCCGCCATGCTGCCCTGATCGACGCCGCCGGTGCGCAGCTGCGCGCCCGCCGGGATGACGTTGGTGATCGCGGTGCGCAGCCGGTCGCCCTCGGTCGCGTCGGTGAACGCGTCGGTCAGCGCGATCCGGCCTGCCACGGTCGCGCCCGCGGTCTGCATGCCCTTCGACACCGCCTCGACGTCGGCGGCGTCCGCGTCCGGAGTGGTGAAGACCACGACCGAGCGACCACCGAGCGCGCCGCCGAGAATGCGGTCGGCGGAGCCCGCGATGAACCGGTCGGCGGCGTCGAGCTGGTCGGTGAGATGGCGGTTCTGTGCGCCGAGCGCGTCGACCTGCTGACGCAGCTCGGTCTTGTCCGCGCGCAGTCCGGACAGCAGGTCGGCGGCGAGCGTCTGCGAGCCGAGCACCACGCCGATGGCGAGTGCGAGGAAGACGGCCACGAGGGATGTCGCGTGCTGGCGCAGTGAGATCATTACCGCCCCTGAGTGTTCGACAAGTCTTGTAGGAGGCCCTCGGCTCGGATCGTGAGGCGGTTCCAGGTGGCCACGCCCCAGTCGAGCAGTTCGCCGCCGGAGTTGGAGGCGAGCAGCACCACGATGACCGCGATCAGCGCGGCAAGCACCACCATCGCGATCGCCACGCCCGACACCCGGTTGCGGTACAGGGTGGCGACGGCCTTGGCGTCCATCAGCTTGGTGCCGAGCTTGAGTCTGGTCAGGAAGGTGGCCGGGTTGCTGTCGCGGCGGCCGCGGTCGAAGAAGTCGTCCAGCGAGGCCGCCGCGCCGACGGTCACGATCAGCGCGGCGCCGTGGTGATGGGCCAGCAGCAGGGCGAGGTCGGCGGGCGAGCCGGAGGACGGGAAGGTGGTCGCGCCGATGCCCAGATCCTGGATGCGTTCCAGACCCTTGGCGTGGCCGTCGGTGTCGGCGGGCAGGATGACCTCCGCGCCGCACTTCATGGTCGCCGAGGTGATCTCCTCCGGATCGCCGACGATCAGATCGGGCTTGTATCCCTGCTTCATCAGGGTGTCCGCGCCGCGGCCGACGCCGACCATGATCGGCGCGTACTCCTTGACGAACGGCTTGAGCCGCTTCAGGTCGTCGACGTGGTCGGGGCCGTCGGCCACCACGACCACGTGTCTGCGCTTCATGTCGAGATCCAGCTCCGGAACCCCGATGCCGTCGATGAGCAGCGCGCTCTCGGTGCGGACGAACTCGATGGTGTTGCCCGCGAAGGCCTCGAGGTGATCGGCCAGGCCGTTGCGCGCCTCGATCATCCGCTCCGCGACCGCGGCCTCGGTGAGCTCGATGGCCTCGACCAGGACCTCCGGCTCCTTCTTGGTCAGCTTGTCCGCGTAGACGACGCCACCGTCGATGCGGACCCGGCTGCCGTCCTTGATCTTGGTGAAGGCGTCGGAGCTGACGGTGTCCAGCAGCGGAATGCCGTTGGCCACCAACACTTCCGGACCGAGGTTGGGATAGCGGCCGGAGATCGAGGGTGAGGTGTTGATCACCGCGGCCACCCCCGCTTGCACCAGCCGATCGGCGGTGATCCGATCCAGGTCCATCTCGTCGAGTACGACGACATCGCCGGGACCGACCCGCCGCAGCAGGCGCCGGGTGTTGCGATCCACCCGGGCCGTCCCGGTCAGACCGGGCAGCGTTTCGGTGTTCTTCGACAACAACGCCAGCATCCTCATGGCCCGATGATGGCCGCAAACCCTCAACCACTGGTGGAGGCGCGCCGGAACCACGCGCCCCATTCGTCACAGTGATACAAGCCAGTCCCATAATCGAACCGACCGGACCGTTGTCTTCACGCTCCAGACGGGCAGCGCGTCGACGTGGGCCACCGATGTGTTCGCGCGCCGCGACGGCCGCTGCTGTGTCTGCTCACCCAACTCACCGACGCCGCCCGATGCGGCCTCGAAAGGGTCGGCGGCGCAGCGCCTTCGGCGGTGAGTGTCGCTGACATGAGGATGAGCTTTCGCGACATTGGCCACGTGCGGCGCCGCTCGTAACGTCGCCGGCATGACTTTGCAGCTCGGCGTCATCCTGCCCACCTCGTCCCCCGATCCCGAACACCCGATCCTCGGCGACGTCCGCGCGGCCGCGCGATCGGCCGAAGCGGCGGGTCTCGAATCGGTATGGGCCGCCGATCATTTGGTGGCCAGCGGCCCGATTCTGGACAGCACGGTGGTGCTCGCCACGGCGGCCGCGGCGACCCACCGCGTGCGCGTCGGCTACGGGGTGCTGCTGCTGGCCATGCGCCCGGTCACCTGGGCGGCCAGGCAGGTCGGCGCGTTGCAGTACGTGTCGGAGAACCGCCTGTTGCTCGGCGTCGGCACCGGCAATCCGGCACACGGCGACGTCGGTTGGCGCGCGGCGGGCGCGTCCTTCGCCGACCGAGGCCGACGCACCGACGAGGCGCTGCGCCTCCTCCCCGACCTGGTCGCCGGGAAACGGGTAACGCTCACCGACGGAACGGAGCTCGCCCTCGCCCCCGTCGCGACGATGCCACCCGTCCTGGTCGCGGGCGACGGTCCACGCGCCCGACGGCGGGCGGCCGAATACGCCGACGGCTGGATCACGATCGGCGCGAGTCCCGCCCAGATCTCCGCGAGCGCGCGCGAATTATCCACGCTCGCCGAAGGATTCGGCCGCCGCGCGCCGACGATCACAGTGGTCGCCCCGCCGCTGCCCACCGCCACCGCGCAAGCCGCCGACCAACTGGCCGAATACGCCACCGCAGGCGCCGAACGGGTGATCCTCGCGCCTTCGCCCACGGGGTGGGAGGCGAGTTACGAGTTCGCCGCCGAACTCCAGCAGACACTGTGAACCTCCGAAATCGGCCCGTGAGCACTCCGCGGCCCGGCTGAGCCCGACGCGCCTGGGCGGCTACCGTTTCGAGATCGACGCCTGCATCGCCAACGACTGAGGTCGAGGCGGCAATTCCGTGTCATCGTCACCGCCACTCGAGCGACTCGGCTACATTGGAGCGACTTCTCACTGCCGAGCACGTTCGCGGCGTAGCCGCAGCGGCGGCGACGGCACGGCAGGCACCCGGGCAGAGAGGATCGACCGATGGCCACCGAATCCCGTTCGTTCTTGTCGCGGATCTCGCCCACGCAGTGGGCCGCACTGGCTCTGACGGTGCTCGCGGTGGTGTTCGTCTTCGAGAACCGCACCAAGGTGACGATCGAATTCCTGCTGATCAGCGTGCAATCGCCGATGTGGCTGATCCTGCTCGTCATGTTCGCCGTCGGCTGGATCGCCGGCGTGCTGACCATGCGCAAGCGGCGCTAGCTCAGGCGCTCGGTTCCAGCACGATCTTCACCGCACCGTCGGACTTCTGCTGGAACATCGCGTAGGCCTCGGGCGCGGCGGACAGTGGAAGACGGTGCGTGGCAAAGGATTCCACGCCGAGTGGATCGCCGTCCACCAGCAGCGGCATGATGTCGTCGACCCAGCGGGTGACGTTGGCCTGGCCCATCCGCAGCTGGATCTGCTTGTCGAAAAGCACCCGCATCGGTATCGGATCGACCATCCCGCCGTACACGCCGACCAGCGAGATCGTCCCGCCCCTGCGCACGATGTCGATCGCCGAGTGCAGCGCGGCGAGACGATCGATGCCCGCGTTGTCCATCAGCTTTTGCGCCACGGCGTCCGGCAGGTAGGCCGCGGAGCGCTGGGCGATCGAGGCGAACGGCGAGCCGTGCGCCTCCATCCCGACAGCGTCGATCACCGCGTCGGTGCCTCGGCCCTCGGTCAGCGCCCTGATCACGTCGCCGAGCGGCTGACCGACCGCCTCGAAGTCGAGCACCTCGATACCGCGCGCGGCGACCCGCGCCAAGCGCTCGGGCACGCGATCGACGCCGATCACGCGGTAACCGTGCTGCGCCGCGACCCGGCACGCCATATCACCGATCGGGCCGAGGCCGAGCACGGTGACCGAACCCCCGTCCGGCACCCCGGCGTACTCGACGGCCTGCCACGCCGTGGGCAGCACGTCGGAAAGGTAGAGGAAGCGGTCGTCACCGGGACCTTCGGGCACCTTGATGTGCGTGTGGTCGGCGTACGGCACACGCAGATACTCGGCCTGCCCGCCCGGCACCTGGCCGTAGAGCTTGGAATAGCCGAACAATGCGGCGCCGCTGCCGTAGTCGCGGACCTGCGTGGTCTCGCACTGGGTCGGCAGACCCGCCGCGCACATCACGCAGCGACCGCAGCTGATCTGGAAGGGCACCACCACCCGGTCGCCCCTGGACAGAGCGGTCACCTCCGAGCCGACCTCCTCGACGATGCCCATCGGCTCGTGCCCGAGCACGTCGCCTTCGCTCATGTACGCGCCGAGCACTTCGTAGAGGTGCAGATCGGAACCGCAGATGCCCGAGGACGTCACCCGCACGATCGCGTCCGTGGGCGATTCGATGCGCGGATCCGGCACGGAATCGACCGATATCTTGCGCCTGCCCTGCCACGTCACGGCCTTCATGCGGTCTCCTCGCCGAGTGTTCGAATACCGGCGGCCCTGACGCGCCGTCGGACCAAGTCTTTGTCGAGGCCGGAAGCGCGCTCCGGCCTGCCTATCTCGAAATCAGGCGCTCCGACGCGAGTGCTGTCGCAGACGGCCCGCCCCGGTCTTCGAACGACCGAGCCGGGCCGCCTACCGAAACTCCTCGGCGGCCGGACCGCGTCAGTCGGCGTCGTCGAGCGAGGTCACGCCCGTGACGACGGTGATGGCGAACGACTGGGTGTTGAGGCATCCCGCGGTCACCGTGCTGCCCGCGGCGAACCCGCCGCGGCTCTCTCCGGCGCGCGCCATGTCGAAGCGGCTCCCCGCCTCCTCGGCCGAGCCGACGAGCACGCATGTCCACTGCTCACCCGCCGGGTTGCTGCCGACCGCGATGCTGCCTTCCTCCGCGGTGTCGGCGGTGAGCGTCGGGGCCGCGGCGGCGAGCCCGCCGCCGAGCACGACCGCCGAGGCGGCGGCCGCGGTGATGAACGCCAAGCGAAGACCCGTTCGGAACATCGTCGTCCTCCTGAAGTTCGACTGTCGATGTACCCGCAGTTGCCCGTCAGCGCGCGCCGAAACCGAATCGACGGAATGTGACCGCGCCTACACGGCACTCCGGGGCGTGACGTGGTACCTATACACTTCCGTCACAGACAGCTCGAAGAGGAGACACGCATGGCCACCAGCACCGTCGACGCCGTAATCCCCGCCCCGCGCGAGGCCGTCTACAAGTTCTTCGCCGAACGGGACGGCATCAACGGCCACCTGCCCGGCGTGCAGTTCACCCTGAAGAAGCCGGGTTCTCCGACGCCCTCCGGCGTGGGCGCTCAGTACGTGGTAGGCCGCGGCAGCCTCGGCTTCATCGAGGAGACCACCAAGCTGGTGCCCGGCGAGCGGATGGAATACAAGATCGTCAAGGGCGTCCCGGTGAAGCGCCACGTCGGCATCGTGACCTTCGCCGACGCCGACTGCGGCACCCGGGTGACGTACACGATGGAATCGGAACCGAGCCTTCCGGTGCCCGCCAAGGCAGTCGAGGCCGGCCTGCGGGTCCTGATCAACCAGTTCATCAAGGGCGCGCAGAAGGCGTTCCGCTGACCCGTACGTGACGAGGCCCTCGCTCCGAAGCGATTCGGGGCGAGGGCCTTTCGCGTTTCCGAGAACTCAGGCGGTGGCGCGCTCCGCGCGGGCGGTCTCCAAGAGTTCCTCGGCGTGCGCGCGACCGGTCTCGGTGTCGTCCAGACCGGCGAGCATGCGGGCCAGCTCGATGACCCGCTCGTCCTTGGTGAGCGCACGGACACCGCTGTTGACCTTGCCCTTGCCGTCGTCGGACTTGTCCACCACCAGATGCGTGTCGGCGAACGCCGCGACCTGGGGCAGGTGGGTCACCACGATGACCTGGTGGGTGCGCGCGAGCCTGGCCAGCCTGCGGCCGATCTCCACCGCGGCCCGGCCGCCGACACCGGCGTCGACCTCGTCGAACACCATCGTCGCGCCGTGATCGGAACTGGCGAGCACCACCTCGAGCGCGAGCATCACCCGCGACAGCTCGCCACCGGATGCGCTCTTGCTCAGCGGCAGCGACTGCGCGCCCGAATGCGCGGAGAGCCGGAACTCGACCTCGTCCACACCGGACGAACCCGCGTGCAGTTCGGTGCCGTCGACGGTCAACGGCGCGGAATCCTGAGCCCCCGCGGGCACCGGGCGCACCTCGACCTCCAGCCGCGCCTTCCCCATCGCCAGACCGCCGAGCTCGGCGCTGACCGCCGCCGCCAGCTTGCCCGCCGCCTTGGTACGGGCCGCGGTGAGCTTGCGAGCCGCCGCGCGCACGCGTTCGGCGGCGATGTCGACCTCCGCGGCCAGCTTGGTGAGCGCCTCCTCGGAGACGTCCAGCGAATCCAGCCGGGCGCGCGCCTCGTCGGCCCACGCGATGACGCCGTCGATGTCGGGCGCGTACTTACGTGTCAGGCTCTTGAGTTCGGCCTGCCTGGTCAGCAGCGAATCGAGCGCGCCGGGATCCGACGGCAGATCGGAGAGGTAGCCGCTGAGGTCGGTGGTCAGGTCGACGACCACCGCGATGGCCTCACCGAGCCGGGGCGCGAGCGCGGACAGCGCCGGGTCGTCGGCCGATTCCAGCCGCGAGCGCGCGGCGCCGAGCAATTCCAGTGCGCCGGAACCGTCTTCGGGCGCGTCGGCCGGACCGGCCAGCGCGTCGTGGGCGGTCGCCGCGGCCTCGCGCAGCGAATCCAGGTCGCTGAGCCTGCGCACCTCGCCGACGATCCGCACGTCCTCGCCGGGTTCCGGTGCGATGGCGTCGATCTCGGCGAGCGAGTGCTTGAGCCGATCGGCCTCCAGCGCCAATTCCCTGCTGCGCGCGGTGCGTTCGAGCAGTTCGTTGCGTGCGTCCAGCCAGGAGCGGCGGTGCACCTGATACTTGCGCAGCAGCGGGCCGACGGTCTCGGACGCGAATTGGTCGAGCGCGTTGAGCTGCTGTTCCGGGCGTTGCAGGCGCAGTTGGTCGTTCTGGCCGTGCACGGTCAACAGCGGCGCGGTGAAATCAGCCAGCACCGAGGCGGGCACGCCGCGCCCGCCGAGGTGCGCGCGGGAGCGTCCGTCGCTGCCGACCGTGCGGATCGCGATGATGCTGCCGTCGTCGTCGGCTTCTGCCGCCGCCGACTCCAGCACCTGTCCGACCTCGGTGCGGGCGGCCTCGTTCACGTCCTCGACGGTGAACCGGCCCTCCACCACCGCGCGCGCCGCGCCGAGCCGCACCCGGCCCGCGTCGGCGCGGGCCCCGCTCAGCAGATGCAGGCTGGTCACCACCATGGTCTTGCCCGCGCCGGTCTCACCGGTCAGGACGGTGAGACCCTCGTGGAACTGCGCCGTGGCCGTGGAAATGACGCCGAGGCTGTCAATCCTGATCTCTGTCAGCACGTGTGCTCTCCGTTCGCCGTCGGCCTCGCCAGCCGGTCACAGGCAACTGGAACTTGCGCACCATCCGGTCCGCGAACGGCGCGGAGTCCAACCGCACCCAGCGCACCGGCTCGGCGCCGCGGACGGCCTCGACGCGGCCGCCCTTCGGCAGCGCCATGGTGCGCCTGCCGTCCAGGAAAACTATCGCATCGTGGCCCGTGGCAACGGATTCCACCGCGATCCTGGACTCCGGGCTGGTCACCAGAGGCCGGGCGAACAGCGCGTGCGCGTTGCTCGGGATCACCAGCAGCGCCTCCAGCTCCGGCCACACCACCGGCCCGCCCGCCGAGAAAGCGTAGGCCGTGGAACCGGTCGGTGTGGAGAGCAGGATGCCGTCGCAGCCGAACGCCGAGACGGGACGCCCGTCGACCTCGAGCACCACCTCCAACACGCCCATCCGCGAAGCGTTCTCGATGCTTGCCTCGTTCAACGCCCAGCCGGTCTCCACCACCTCGTCGTCCACCCGGACCGACAGGTCGATCGTCATCCGGTGTTCGATGCGGTAGTCGCCGCGCACCACCTGGCCCAATGCCTCGTCCAGGTGCTCGGCCTCGGCCTCGGTGAGAAAACCGATGCGGCCCAGGTTGATTCCCAGCACCGGCACCGACGCGGGACGCGCCAGTTCGGCGGCGCGCAGGAACGTGCCGTCGCCGCCGAGCACCAGCACCATCTCGCAGCCGACCGCGGCGTCCGGGCCGTGCTCGACCACCCGCACCGGATAGCCGCCCGGGGCCGCGAGGGCCACCGCGTCCGGCCCGGCCTCGACGTCGAAGCGGGTGCTGTCGGCCTCGTCGTCCAGAACCCGCAGCCCGATTCCCGCCTCGGTGAAGATCTTCGCCACCCGGTGGGCGGTCTCGATGATCTCGGCCCGGCCCGGATGCGAGACGAGCAGGATCTCCCGGCCGCCGGATACCGGCGCCACCGCGTTCACTGTGGACCCTCCTCAACCGCACGCTCGACGAGAGCAGCGACCTGTTCCGCGTCGTATTCGAACTGCCCGTCCTTGCGCAGCCACAAAAAGTATTCGACATTGCCCGACGGACCCGGCAGCGGGCTGGCCACCGCGCCGAGCGTGCGCAGCCCGTGCTCGGCAGCCGCCGCGGCGACCGTCCGCACGGCCTCCGCGCGCAACGCCGGATCACGCACCACGCCGCCGGAGCCGACCCTTTCCTTGCCCACCTCGAACTGCGGTTTCACCATGGGCAGCAGGTCGGCGCCGTCGGCGGCGCAGGCGGCGAGTGCGGGAAGCACCAGGCCGAGCGAGATGAAGGACAGGTCACCGACGACGAGTTCGACCGTGCCGTCGATGAGTTCGGGTGTCAGGTTGCGGACGTTGGTGCGGTCGTACACGCGCACCCGGTCGTCGTTCTGCAACCGCCAGATCAGCTGGCCGTACCCGACGTCGACGGCCACCACCTCGCGCGCGCCCCTGCTGAGCAGCACGTCGGTGAACCCGCCGGTGGACGCGCCCGCGTCGAGACAGCGCTTGCCAGCGACACGCACGCCCTCGGCCTCGAAACGCTCCAGCGCGCCGAGGAGTTTGTGCGCACCGCGCGACGCCCACTGCACCTCGTCGGGTTCCTCCCGCACCAGCAGCGGGGTGCCCGCCTCCACCGCGGTCGCCGGTTTCGTGGCGACCGATCCAGCAATCAGGACCCGACCCGCGCCGATCAGCTCGACCGCGTGCTCCCGCGATCGCGCCAACCCGCGGCGAACGAGTTCGGCGTCCACTCGCGCCCGCCTGGCCACCTCAGATCTTGTCCACCGTAGCCAGGGCCTGGACCAGCACGTCGTGTGCCTGCTCCAGGATGCGCGCGCGCCGGGTGATGTCGACGCCGGATTCCGCGCTCTCCGCTGCCGCCCCGAAGGCGGCGCCGCGCGCGTCGAGCTCGGCGAGCAGGCTGTCGATCTCGCTGCGGATCCGGTCCGGGTCGGCGGGCTCCGGGCGGCCCTGCGCGCCGGGCAGATGCCTGCCGGGCAGCGGGATGCCGGGGCGGGGCGCGTTCGGTCCGGGACCGGGCACGCCGGGTCCCTGCGGGCGGGGCGTCGGAGTAGTCATCGTGCTGCCAACGCTATCGGATTTCCGAACCGGACGCGCGCACCGTCACCGCCCGACCGGGGTTGCGACGGAGCCGCTCGGACAGGTCGTCGGTCGAGTCGTCGTCGACCGGCGGATGGTTCAACGCGTCCAGCGAATCCGCGACGTAGGTGGGGATGCGGGCCTCGGGTGCGGCGCGCAGCTCGTCCAGGGTGCTCACGCCGGTCAGCACGAGCAGCGATTCGAGTCCGACGCGCTGCGCGCCCTCGATGTCGGTGTCCATCCGATCGCCGACGACCAGCGCGCTGCGGGTTCCCGCGCGCACCAGCGCGTCCTCCAGCAGCGGCGCGTACGGCTTGCCCGCGACGATCGGCTCGCGGTCCGACGCGGCGCGCAGCGCGGCGACCATCGCGCCGTTGCCCGGTGCGAGACCGCGCTCGTTCGGCAGCGTCTTGTCGGTGTTGGCCGCCACCCAGAGCGCGTCGGCGCGCAGCGCGTAGGCGGCCTCGGCCAGATCCGGCCAAGCGGTCTGCGGGGAATGCCCCTGCACCACGGCGGCGGGCACGGTCCCGTCGAACCGGCGGATGCCGCGCAGGCCGACCGCGTCGACCTCGGCGACCAGATCGTCGGTGCCGACGACGAGCACTTCGGCGCCGGGACGTAGGCGTTCGGCAAGCAGCCGCGCGGCCGCCTGGGCGCTGGTCACCACGTCCTCGGCGGTCGCGGGGAAGCCCAGGTCCGCCAGATGCTCGGCTACGACCTCAGGGCCGCGGCTGGCGTTGTTGGTCACGTACACGAGCCGCTGCTCCGACTCGCCGTTGCCCGCCAACGCTTCCGGCGCACCCTCGATCACCGCGGGACCGCGGTACAGCGTGCCGTCCAGGTCCAGCAGCAGGGCTTCGTAGCGATCTCGTAGCCGCTTCACACCACTCTCACTTCGTGTCACCCTCCGGCGCCGTGCCGAATTCCGTGCGCGGCGAGCAGTAGTCGGGTCGCGGCGCGCTCACGGCCCGATCTCCGCGGCCGAGTCGCCGTGCACGCCCGCCGATCCGAGCCGCCTCGACAACACGCCGAGACCTAAGACCCTACGTCAGGCGGCCGACAGGTACGGCATCGCGTTGCCGACTCCACAGCCACCCGCGGTGGCCTCGTCGCTCGGTGGAACCCCGGTTCCGGCCGTCTACCCGAGCCCGAAACCCGTTCCGCGCCCACGCTTCACAGTCGGTTACGAACGCTGACGCGGGGTGCTGAAGGGTGGTCCCGGCGATCCCGCACACGATCGTGCCGCCGCTTCAGGGACAACGAGCAGACCGCTGCTCATCAGCGCAACCTCGGACCGACACCGGCCGACAGCTCACAGCGGCGGCCGAGCGTCTCAGGGGCCGATGCGCCTTGTTCGTTCGTGACCGACGCGCGGTGTAGACCTCGAGTAACGCAGTTCGATCCCACTCAGGCGCGCCCGGACGGACACCTCACAGCGACATCCGAGTGTCTCAGCGGCGGGCGCGTCCAACACTCACGACGTCCGCGGGGTCTGACCAACCGCTGCATTCACCGAATCAGGCACGAGATGCGAGCCCGGATCGCCGGCGTCGACGGTTCGTCGTCGCGCATGCCGGACCGCCTCCGACCTCGACGACGACCTGGGACTTCCATCCACCAACACTCGTGCCTATCTGCGCGGCGAGGCCTTCGCTGATTCGGCGATCGAACAATCGCAGAGTCGGGACGGTGAGACAGCCCGGCGATCGCCGGTCCGCGGTCGCCGGGCTCGACTCGAACTACAGGTCGGTGTCGCCGGTCAGTTCGTCGGCGCGTTCCTCGGCGTCGGTCTCGCCGTCGAGGTCGGCGGAGGCCGCGTTGAGGAACCAGGTCAGGCCCTCGTCGGTGCGGCCCGCGGCGACCAGGGCGTCGGCGTATGCGTAGAAGAGGCGCGCCGCGGCGGAACCGGTGCGCTCTGGGTCGAGGTCGGACGTTTGCAGCGTCACCACGGCCTGGTCGTACTGACCGAGATCCATGCGCGCGCCAGCCACGACGATGCGCAGCTCGGTGGCCTCGTCACCGCTCAGCGCGCGAGCCTCCTCGCTACGACCCAGCTCGATCGCGCGCTCGGGACGACCGAGACCGCGCTCGCAGTCGGCCATCACGGCGAGCAGACCGGAACCGCCGGACATGCGCCGCGCCGTGCGCAGCTCGGACAGCGCCTCCGCCCACTCACCCGCGTGGTACGCGACGACGCCAGCGGTCTCGCGCACGACCGCGATCCGGCCCGCGCGCTGTCTTGCCGCGCGTGCGTGCGCGAGCGCGAGGCGCGGATCGTCCTCGACGAGGCGGACCGCCATCACCAGGTGCCGCGCCACGGTCTCGGCGTTGCCCTTGTCCAGGCTCAGCAGATCGCGACGGATGGCGGTGTCGAGATCGGACGCCTGCACGTCCTCGGGCAGATCCGGTTCCTCGGGACGCGGCGGGCGCCGGTCCATGGACCGGCCGCCGCCGGCGCGAGCGCCCTCACCGCCGCGTCGACGATCCTGCTGTCCGCGGTCGTAATCGCCCGATTCGCTCCGGCGCTTGAACCCGCCGCTTTCGCCGCTCTCGCCGCGGTCGAAACCGCGATCCTCGGAATCCCCGCGACCGCCTTCGCGCCGTGGGTAATCGGGACGGTCACCACGCCGCTGGAAACCACCGCGCGCGCCGGAGTCACCGCGACGCTCGTATCCGCCACGCTCGCCCTCGCCGCGCCCGGAGAATCCCCGCCGTTCGCCGGAATCCCCGCCGCGATCAAAACCACCACGCTCACCGCGCGGCTTGAAGCCTCTGTCATCGGAGTCGCGCCGCGGCTTGAAACCACCGCGCTCACCGGAATCACCGCGCCGCTCGTACCCACCGCGCTCACCCGAGCCGCCGCGGCCGAAACCGCCGCGATCCTCGGAACTACCGCGCTGGTATCCACCACGCTCGGAACCGCCACGATCGAAACCACCGCGCTCGCCACCACCGCGGCTGAATCCACCACGCTCGCCCGAGCCACCGCGGCCGAAACCGCCGCGATCTTCGGAACCGCCACGCTGGTATCCACCACGCTCGGCACCGCCCCGCTCACCGGAATCGCCACGGTTGAAACCGCCACGGTCGCCGGACCCACCACGGTTGAAACCACCGCGTTCACCGGACCCACCACGGTTGAAACCACCGCGCTCGCCGGACCCACCACGGTTGAAACCACCGCGCTCGCCCGAGCCGCCGCGCTGGAATCCACCGCGCTCGCCCGAGCCGCCGCGGCCATAGCCGCCGCGATCCTCTGAACCGTCGCGTGGCTTGAAACCTTTGTCGTCGGAGTCGCGGCGCGGCTTGAAACCGCCGCGTTCGCCGGAGTCACCGCGGCGCTCGTAGCCGCCGCGTTCGCCCGATTCGCCCCGACGCTGGAAACCACCGCGCTCTTCGGAAGAACCGCGCGAACCGTAACCGCCGCGCTCGCCGGACTCCTCACCTCGCCGGAAACCGCCGCGACCTTCGGCGCCTTCGCGTCTTCCGGCACCACCACGGCCGCCGGAGTCCTCGCGGCGCTGGAAGCCGCCGCGTCCACCGGACTCACCGCGTTCACCGGACCCGCCCTTGCGGTCGAACCCGCCGCGCGAAGATCCGTAGGGGCCACCCGTGCCGCGGGACGGCCGGTCAGAACCGGCGTCGCGCTGACCGGAGGCGGAAGCGCTACGTCGGAATGGCTTCCGACCGTCGTTGTCTTCGGACACGGTGATCCCTCTCTAGGTTCCGCTGAGGTTGTTCAGGGCCCCATCAAATTGAATCACGTGCCGTCGGTGGGGCTCGGACTCGACGGCGCCAGGGGCGCGAAAGCGCCCCAAACGACGATAGGGGACCCAGAATTGGGTCCCCTATCGTGAAAGGATGTTCCGGCGGTGTCCTACTCTCCCACACCCTGTCGAGTGCAGTACCATCGGCGCAGGTGGCCTTAGCTTCCGGGTTCGGAATGGGACCGGGCGTTTCCCCACCGCTATAGCCGCCGTAACTCTATGAAACTATCCACACACCCCGTGAAACCCCGGTTGAGAGAATCTTCGAGGGCCCAGCCCTCGAACTCCCGAACCGAC